>NZ_OZ034694.1:0-1244533 GCF_964026745.1 Wolbachia endosymbiont (group A) of Cydia strobilella | reverse complement strand
TGTCTCAGTTAAAACCACTTCTCGATAAAGACTTATATGATAATTTTGCAGGGAAGATTAAACATCGTAAAGAGGTGCACGAGTCTATAATTGTTTCTATCGTTTCACAAAAGATTTTAGAAATAAAGCTAGTAAAAAACGCAGTGTTTATTGCAGTATATTTCCTTTCAGAGCAAATTAACTTCGTTAAGAACAATGAAGGAGATATAATATCAGGTAGTACATCCACTATTAATAAAGTTGAGGATGTATGGCAATTCAAAAAAAATGTTAATTCATCAGACCCAAGCTGGTTGCTTGTTTCTATTCACTATAAAAAGACAAGTAACGATAAGACAAATGATAAGTAAGATGAGTTTTATTTGAAATGGAAAGCAAGCTACGCGAAATAGTACTTGACACTGAAACGACAGGTCTTGACACTGAATCTGGTCATCGAATTATTGAAATAGGGTGTGTGGAATTAATTAACCGCATTCCAACAGGTAAAGTATTCCATCGGTACCTTAACCCAGAAAGAGATATACCTTATCACTCGTTTAAGATTCACGGTATTAGTGAAGAATTTTCAGAAGATAAACCATTATTTTCAGATGTTGCACTTGAATTTCTTGACTTTATATCTAATGATATTTTGGTAATTCACAACGCTGAATTCGATGTTAAGTTCCTTAACATGGAGTTAAGCAAGCTGAATGCTAGGTTAATTTCCTCAGACAGAGTGCTAGATACATTACCTCTTGCGAGGAAAAAATTCGCAGGATCACCTGCTTCTTTGAATGCATTATGTAAGCGTTTTGATATATCGCTAGAGAATAGAGAATTGCACGGAGCACTAGTTGATGCTCAATTGCTTGCAAAGGTATATGTTGAACTTACAGGAGGGTTACAAACCTTTCTGTTTGATAATGAATACAATCAGGACAGTAACTCCACATTCGTTCAGCATAAAGTACGTAATCTAACTCCCAGAGAACATTTACCAAATAGTAAAGAAATTGATGAACATAAGAAACTGTTAGACAAAATTAACAATACACTTTGGAATAAATATATTGAATAGGTTAACCAATAAAGATACAATTCAATTTTACTGAGAGCATTCTAATGGTAAGGTTTATAAGATTATTATCTAATGTGCTAGCAGCATTAGCAGTTGTTTTTTTAGGTTATTGTTATTTCACTAAAAAAGGCATATTTGCCCCAGCAGCGATTCACAACGCAGAAGTTAAGATAGGCGGAGATTTTTCTTTAATTAATCAGGACGGACAGATCTTGCGCAGTAGTGATTTTAAAGATAAATACATGATGATTTTCTTTGGGTTTTCCTCATGCAAAAGAATTTGCCCTATGAACCTTGGAATAATTTCAGAAACACTTGCAAAGTTAGATGAGAAAACTAACAACAAGCTACAAACATTCTTCATCACAGTCGATCCTGAGCGCGATAGCACGGAAAGACTTAAAGAATTTCAGCAGCAATTTGACCACAGAATACAAATGTTAACTGGTGAAAGAGAAAAAATAGACGAAGTAATTGCAAAGTATAAAGTATATGCTAGCAAAGTTGGTGGAGAAGAAGAAATCAACCATTCTTCAATAATGTACCTTATTGGCCCTGGAGGAAAATATGTTACACACTTTGCAGCTGATTTAAATTCAGACGAAAGTCAATCTGATAAGATTTTGGCTGAGATAAGAAAATACGTAAACTGAATTATAGATTTTTCTGTTAATTAGTCGAGCATGCAACTGCATGAGCATTATGATTTGAGAGCAATCTCCATGGGAAGACACACACAACTGTACGAACGTTGTAGTTTGGGAGCAATTCCCACCAGTGGGGTGTCATCCCAGTGCCCAGACACTGGGATCCAGCTTCTATGCAACTTAATTAAAAACGTTTGTTTTAGCGTAAGACAACTACCTTTAGCTCATCAGCTCAGTTATAAGCAAAATTTCTGGATTCCAGTGGGCTTTGTTGCATCGCTACTTATGAAAGGCTAACTATAGTTAGGATTATAAGTAACCTATTGAAAATCTTGTTTTTTTGCAATCAATCTGATCAAATTTAAGAATAGTAATTTATTATTTACATTAATAAATTTAATTCTATTGAAAATAGCTAAAGCATTGAAATTCTTGAATTTTAGCCGGATTAGTGAGTGGTAGTGAAATTTCTTTTACTCAAATTTAGGTATTCACTGACCGTTCTTGTTATAAATACCAGAATAATAAGCTACTGATATTCTCCATCTTTTTTATCTTTAATCCATCATAGCTAGCGATGCAACAAAGCCATTCCAGTGTCAAGCACTGGAATGACATCATCTGTTGTGCAATTTACCTTCAAAAATGAATGTTCGTACAGTTATGGAAGACACATTGGAATGACACTATTTGCTGTCTTCAAAAATAAACATTCGTAAAGTTGTACTTTTAATATGGGTTATCAGTTTAAAAATGTTGCTAATCAGCATATATGAATGTAATATTAATTAACATTCATAAACGAAGCAATACCATGGAAAATAGTTATAATGCCGATGCAATAAAAATCTTAAGGGGTCTTGATGCTGTAAGGAAACGTCCAGGTATGTACATTGGTGACACTGACGATGGATCTGGCTTGCACCACATGGTATATGAGGTTGTTGATAACGCAATAGATGAATCTTTAGCTGGATATTGTGATCAAATTGAAGTTAGCATAAATAAAGATGGTTCAGTATCTGTAACTGATAATGGTCGTGGCATTCCAACTGACATTCATGAAGAAGAAGGAATATCAGCAGCAGAGGTAATAATGACTCAACTCCATGCTGGTGGTAAATTTGACAGCAATACCTATAAAGTTTCTGGGGGATTACATGGTGTTGGAATCTCAGTTGTGAATGCATTATCAAGCTGGTTGGAATTAATTATTTGGCGCAATAAGAAAGAACACTTTATGCGTTTTGAAGATGGTGAGTCTATTGAACCTTTAAAGGTAGTCAACGAAAATACAAACAAAAGAGGAACTAAAGTCACGTTCATGCCATCAACAGAGACTTTTAATGGCATTAATTTCAGTTACTCAACGCTTGAAAGTCGTATAAGAGAATTAGCATTTTTAAATTCAAATATCGACATTACTTTACGTGATCTGCGCAATGAACCATATACAGAATCTCATTTCAATCAGAGCAATCAATCTAAAGACAATTTTGGTACAGCAAATTTTGTGCAGTATTTAGATAAGAATAAGACACATGTAACTAAAATTGCCAGTATGAAAGGAGATGCAGAAGATCTTGGCATCAGCTTGGAAATATCGATGGAATGGAATGATTCCTACTATGAGAATATGTTGTGTTTCACTAATAATATACGGCAACGAGATGGTGGTACGCATTTGGCAGGATTTAGATCTGCACTAACTAGATGTATCAATACCTATGCAACTAATGAAGGGTTTTTAAAGAAAGCAAAAGTAAATTTAACTGGAGAGGACGTTAGAGAAGGTTTAACTTGTGTTTTATCTCTTAAGATGCCTGATCCTAAGTTTTCTTCACAAACAAAAGATAAACTAGTTAGTTCTGAAGCACGTGCAGTTGTAGAAAGTATAGTTTCTGATAAATTGAGCACAATCCTTGAAACTGATCCCAAATTGGCAGCAAGCATAGTAGAAAGAGCAATCAGGTCAGCAAAAGGAAGAGAAGCTGCAAGAAAAGCGCGCGAGCTAGTTAAAAGCAAAAACAATATTGATATTGCAACTCTGCCAGGAAAGCTTGCTGATTGTCAGGAAAAAGCTCCTGAGTTATCGGAATTATTTATAGTAGAGGGTAATTCAGCAGGTGGTACTGCAAAGCAGGGGCGTAATCGTAAAACACAAGCAGTGCTTGCCTTAAGAGGAAAAATTCTAAACGTAGAACGTGTAAGTTTAGATCGTATTTTTTCATCTGCAGAAATAGGCTCTTTAATTACTGCAATTGGTGCTGGAATAGGGAGTGAACACTTCGATATTGAAAAAGCTAGATATCATAAAATTATCATCATGACAGATGCAGATGTTGATGGTTCACATATAAGAACTTTGATTCTAACTTTCTTTTTTAGACATATGCGTGAAGTTATTGAAAAAGGTTACTTATACATAGCACAGCCACCCCTCTATAAAGTTACAAAGAATGCCAAAGACACTTATATTAAAGATGACGAAACTTTTGAAGAGTATATAATAAACTCAGCAGTTAAAAGATTAACACTAAGTGGTACAGCTACAGAATTTAACAACTTGCGCCTTATTTTGAATAAATGCGTTAGCACTTCTAATATTAGCAAAAATTATGATAGAGAAATACCACAAAATCTCTTAGAGTCATTGCTAATTTTAAGTAAAAAGAATGCTCTATCATCGGCTGATGAGATATTAAAGTATTTGAAGTTAATGTACAGCGAATACACTTGGGAAGTGGAAATAAAAGATGAAGAAAAAGAAATTCATATCTCTAAATTGTTTCAAGGATTGGCAGACAAATATATATTTGCACTTAGTATGCTTGAAGGCAAAGATATGCAAAACATATTAAGTTTGCTTGATGGTATAAGTAATTTATTTAATGGTGATTCATTTTTAAAGTCACAAGAAACTGAAATAAGAATCACTTCTCCAAGTACGCTTGCAAAAATAATAATGGACTATGGTAAAAAAGGTTTAACTCTGCAGAGATTTAAAGGTCTTGGTGAAATGAATGCTGATCAGCTATGGGATACTACGTTAAATCCTGAGGCTAGAACTTTATTAAAGGTTGAAATAAAAGATTGTGAAGAAGCTGATTCCATATTTTCAATATTAATGGGTGATATAGTTGAACCACGCCGTGATTTTATTAATAGCAATGCACTTAATGTGCATGATGTTGATATTTGAACTTTTAGCAAAATGTACGAACGTTACGGGTTTAAGCAAAGACTGTGTCATTCAAGTAGCTGACACTGGTTCCTTTATAACGGTGTCATTCCAGTGCTTGACACTGGAATCCAGGTTGCTCACAAGCAAACTAGCATAGAAAGTGGTTACAACGTTTTCGATGAGATTGCAGAAAGGCTGGATTCCAGTGTCAAGCACTGGAATGAAAGCAGTCCTACGTCATGCCGCGATTCATTCGCGGTATCTCTAGATCCCGCTAACAAGCAGCGGGATGACGGTTGTCAGGGTGTCATCCCACTACCTTCTCCTGTCATCCCAGTGCCTCCCTCCCCTGTCATCCAAGTAGCTTGACACTTGTATCTTTATGATGTGAGGCATTAGAGCTAAAATACCTCACAGGGAGGGTGAAGCTGATGCAACGCTAATGCCATTAAGGCCGAATCCCAGATTTTGCTTCCCTCCCATAGAGTTATAGCTCTTCTCATAATAATCCCAATAAGGTAAGAATGGATTTATGGTAGAGGGGTTTGTATGCCAGCAGCGTATAGTTACGACTTAAGGAAAAAAGCAATGGAAGCATTGGATGAAGGAGAAAGTAGAGCAACTGTTGCCAAGTGACCTTACCCAGAAAAAGTGGAGAGAAAGAAAGGAGTTTTTTCGGGTAAAATAAAATTTTGGAGGATTAGAAATGGCAAGAGAATATACGGCAGAATTCAAATTGGAAGCTGTTAAACTGGCAAATGAACAAAGAAAGACAGGTCAAACAATTACAAAAATAGCAAAGGATTTAGGAATAAAGGGTGGTTTATTAGGAAAATGGATAAAGAAACACAACGAAAAAAAGTCGGCAGCAGATGCATTTCCAGGTAGAGGTAACATGGCTCCTTACGACAAAGAGAGGTTTGATTTACAAAGAGAGTTAGCAAGAGTAACAAGGGAAAGAGACATTTAAAAAAAAGCCCTGGCCAGTCAAAAAGAGTAAAATATTTTTTTATATAGTAACTGCTATAAAGTACAGGAATTATGTAGGATTTTCTGCTAGTGGCTACTATAAGTGGACCACAAGAAAAATAAGCAGTAGAGAATCAGCAAATAAAGAGCTACTCGCAGCTATTCAAAAAATATATCAAGTTTCTAAATGTAGATATGGAGCTCCTAAAATTCATGCTGAATTGAAGGCTTTGGGTAAAAGTTGCAACTTAAAAACAGTGCAAAGTATTATGCAGAAAAATGGTATTCAGGCTATATTGAGAAGAAAATTTAAAATTAAGAAACAACAAACGGACAGTAGCTCCCAATATATTAGACCAAAACTTTATTGTCGATCAACCAAATAAAGTATGGGATTACTTATATAAAAACCAAAGAAGGATGGCTATATTTGGCAACAATAATCGATCTATATTCACGCATGGTAGTTAATGAGCAGTTCAATAAATAAACAATTGGTTATGGACTCTTTATTAATGGCCGTTAACAAGCGTAAACCTGCCAAAAATCTACTATTACATAGTGATCAAGGTTCACAATATACTTCGCAAGGTTATCAATATCTCTTATCCATAAAAAACATAGATGAGTTATAAAGGTTGTTGTTACGACAATTCTGTTGTGGAAAGCTTCTTCAGTTCTCTAAAAAGGGAGTTACCAATAGACACCTCTCGGCACTCTAAACAGCATATCAAAACTGCTATATTTGAATATATAGAAATTTTTTATAACAAACAACGTCACTATTAACTATTGCATTCCTGAGCATTTTGATTCATCATTCTCTTTGTGAAAAACATTCCAAACTTTCTCTCCACTTTTTCTGGGTAAGGTCAGTCAAACCTCCATTTTTTTTATATCAATTTATTACTTTTTTTTCGGTTTGACACACTTTTTTGAACATTCCCAACGAAAAAAGAAAAACAAGGTTTAATTTTCTTTTTTATTTGCGATTTATCTATTAATTAACCGTGAAAGGTTACGTGTAATGCTTCTTCACATAATTATCAATAATTGCCTTAAATTCTTCAGAGACATTATCACCTTGTAAAGTTTTGAAATATTTGCCGTTTTTGTAGACTGCTGAAACAGGTTTTTCTCCATATCCAGGTAAGCTGATTCCCAAATTTGCGTGTTTGCTTTCTCCAGGACCATTTACTATGCATCCCATAACAGCAATGTTCATATGCTCTACACCTGGATTTTTTTTCTTCCACATCGGCATATGAGTTTTTATATAGCCATTCACCTCTTCAGTTAATATACGAAAACGATCGCTACTCGTGCGCCCACAACCAGGACATGAATTAACCTGAGGGTTAAAGTGTCGCAAGCCTATAGACTGCAATATTTCCTGACACACCACCACTTCATTAGTACGCGATTCACCAGGACGTTGAGTCAAAGAAGCCCGTATTGTATCTCCAATGCCATTTTGCAATAAATAAGTAAGCCCTGCTGCGGTATTTACCACACCTTTATTGCCCATACCAGCCTCAGTTAAACCCAAATGCAGCGCATAATTGGAAGATTTTGCAAGTGCCATATAAACTAAAATTAAATCTTGTACTTTGCTAACTTTACATGAAATGATTATTTTGTTTGAATTTAGACCAATTTCTTCAGCTTTTTTTGCACTATCAAGAGCAGACATTACAAGTGCTTTGCGCAGTATAACATCAGAAGGCCTTGAATTACTAAGCGAAGAGTTTTCATCCATCAATTTTTGCAAAAGGTATTTATCAAGACTACCCCAATTTACCCCAATTCTAACCGGAAGATCGTGCATTATTGCATACTCTATCACCCTTTCAAACTTCTCATCACGTTTGTCGCCAAAGCCTATATTGCCTGGATTGATTCTAATTTTACCCAGCATTTTGATGTTGTCTGGATAATCTTGAACTAATTTATCTAGCTCATATTGACCGCAGCCTACCAATATTTTACCGTCAAAACCTTCTTTATTTATCTCTTCTACTATATAAGGTATTGCTCTTGCTACCTCCTCTGAGTTCAAGGCAATTCGCACCAATTCTGAACCTGTACGCGCTAGTTCTGTTATCTCTTTTGCATAATGTTTTGCGCTACTTTTTATATTATCAGCATCTATATGCACGCCAAGCGCCATAGATTGTACAACTACAGGATTATTTCCGCCTATCTTTACTTTTCCAACTTCTACAACATGAGTTTTGTGCCTGGAAATCTGCGATAATTCATATGTATTATCATTCAATATCAGGTCTTTATCTAGCATATTATTAATGGCCAATATTGTGATACTATTTTACTGTGTCAGCTACACTGCCAAATGAACTTGAACCATTCAAACTATAAGCATCTACGTTATCCAAATTAGCAATAGAATCATGTGAGCACGTTCTTCTTGATGGAGTTTCTTTTATAGTGACATTTATAGGAGAAACTTTCTTTTCTCGTGTTGAAGTAACTTTCTTCTCTTCTTGTTGTTCACTTTCATGCTGCTTATTTTCATACTGGAAAACTGACTCTTGATCTATAAATACAGCACCCCTTAAACGTGCGATATTAATACCATGCTGATTTATCATAGTGCTCTCTTCATCGTCGACTATGCAAGCTTCCATGTCATTTGGCTCATTATCAAGACTAGCAATTTTTTTCTCTTTTAATTTTTTGATTAGATCTTCTTTATTTATAGCTCGATCTTGTAATTTTTTTTTCTTGAGCAATTCCCTACGCTTCTCATACAGTTTATATGACTCAGCAAAATCCTCATCTGTATGAAAGTTTGCACCACCAGGGTTACCAGGAGGTATGTATCTCTTACTGAGCTTAGATTTAGCTTCAGCACTATGCACAGTAAAAAAGCTAGAAACCAAAAACATTAATATAAATAAAATTTTAGAAAAAACCCTAAGCATATGGTGCTATAGTAAATATCGTGTTTTAAAAGATAGCAATTAACAAACTTTAAGTAAACCAGAATCTTTACTAACTTTACAATACAAATATTTTTCTAAAAAGTGATATGTTTGCTATCAAAAAAACCTACGCAGACTAAGAGAAGAGTAAGGTGTTACAAGTTGCGTAACACCTTTTCAAGAAAAGTGTTATGCAGCTATATGTTTGCAACTTTTAAGTTATTCTGTAGTTTTTCAGTACCATCGGTAGTATCTACATTACTAAGTTTTGCGTCTGGCGTATCTTTAGATAAGTCGTTTTTCTTCTCTTTATCAAGCTTAACTCCCTGATAGATACAGAATGCAACAAAAGAAGCGACCGCTATTGCGGCAACAGCACTGACTATGATACAAGTTGCCATTATTTTTTCTTGATCTGCTACTGCTTCTGTAAGTGTTTTCACTTTTTCTTCTAAACCTGTGAAGTTTTCTTGCAAGCCTGTAAGCTTTTCTTGCAAACCATCGAATTTATCGTTCAAACCGTCGAATTTACCTAATAGCTCTTTAAAATTTCCCGTGAATTCACCCGACAGTTTGATTACTTCTTGTTCCAAACCTGCGAAGTTCCCTGATACCTTCTCTAGTTCTCCCACTCTTTTTTGCAATTCTTCTATTGCTAACTTATCAAGACCCTTAAAATTATACATAATACGTTCCCACAAAGACATTTTTAACCTCCTAGCTAATTAATATATTATAATTTTACATTCCAAATGTTTAAATTATTATTAAATTAACTGTCATTATGTATTGACCTTTTAATAATTTTGTTTGACTTGCTTTTTGAAAGTGCGGAAACTTAAATTAAGGTATTACAAGATTGTTATTCAACCAATATCTCTCTTTTCCCTGAGTAATTTGGAGCGCTGACAATACCTTCCTTTTCCATTCTTTCAACGATGTTTGCTGCTCTGTTATAGCCTATTCTAAGCTGCCTTTGAATGTAACTGGTTGAAACTTTTTGATCTCTTTGAATGATGGCCACTGCTTGGTTATAGAGGTCATTTTCTTCATCCTCCGTTTCATCGTGTGACTCTGTAGAAGAATTTTCATCTTCTTTAGTGATTTCCTCCATGTAGTTTGGCTCACCTTGCATTTTCAGATGATCAACTATATCTTGCACCTCATTATCACTTACAAATGGGCCGTGAACTCGAATGATCTTACCACCAGAGGCCATATAGAGCATGTCACCCATGCCGAGCAATTGTTCAGCCCCTTGTTCGCCAAGTATTGTACGGCTATCTATCTTAGAAGTAACAGCAAAACTGATTCTCGTTGGAAAGTTCGCCTTTATCACACCTGTGATCACATCCACAGATGGGCGTTGTGTTGCCATTATGATGTGTATTCCTGCAGCACGAGCCATCTGAGCTAAGCGTTGAATAGAGCACTCTATTTCTTTGCCGGCAACAAGCATCAAATCTGCCATTTCATCCACGATCACTACAATATATGGAAATGTTTCCATCTTGATTGGTATTTTTTCAAACAGAGGTTTGCCTGTTGTTGAGTTAAAGCCAATCTGCACAACGCGCTCCAATTCTATTCCACTATTCATCGCTTCTGTGATTTTTTGATTATAGTTTATAACATTGCGTACATTCAAATACGACATCATGCGATAGCGGTTTTCCATTTCTTTCACGATCCACTTAAGAGCGACTACAGCCTTTTTTGGCTCTGTTACTACTGGCGTTATTAGATGTGGTATTGCATCATATATTGAAAGCTCAAGCATTTTGGGGTCGATCATTATCATCTTGCATTCGTCAGGACTTAATCGATAAACGAGTGAAAGAATCATAGTGTTAATCGCAACTGATTTACCAGACCCTGTGGTTCCAGCAACGAGCAAGTGAGGCATTTTAGTTAGATCTGCAATAACTGGTTTTCCACTTATTTCTTTGCCAAGCGCAATTGGAAGATTTAAGTTTGCATTTTGGTATTCTGGTGATTCAAGCAAATCACGCAGCATTACAATTTCCCGTTCCTTGTTCGGCAACTCTATTCCCATAGCATTTTGCCCACGAATTATTGAAATACGTGCAGAGAGTGCACTCATCGAACGTGCAATGTCATCTGCAAGGCCAATTACTCTTGCAGATTTCGTACCAGCTTGTGGTTCAAGTTTGTATAAAGTCACAACCGGCCCATAGCATACACTGATAATTTTTCCTTGCACGCCAAAATCACTCAGGACTTGTTCCAGCAGAGATAAATTTTTATTGCTCTCCATTTCATTCAGCTGTTTTCTCTGCAAAGACTCCTCTGCTTTGGAAAGTAAATGAATGCTTGGAAATTCGAACTCACTGAAAATTTCTTTGGTGGCTTTTTTCTGTCTTTCTTTTGGTTGTTGTTTAGTAGTGATTTTAGTTTTATGTTTTTCTTCTACTACTAATGGTGCAATTGAATACTCAGTAGTTTTATGTGATCTGAAGAATGGAACATTTACAAATAAGCAAGCTATTTTTTTACATAAGAAGAATAGAGAGTAAATTGCTCTCTTCCAACCAACAGATCCTACAAGACCTATTAATGTTACTATCACAAATACATAAAACGGGCAGTTATTAACGAGTGCATTCCCTATCATTCCACTGTGTCTGTACCTTGCTGTGATGCCTAGCGAAAGTTGTGGTAATATAGCACATACCCCTAAATTGATTAATATTAAATAGAGAATTTTCAGCAGTATTTTTGCTGACCTGAAGATCAACAAGTAAACTATGGTTGTAGCTATTGTAACACTAGTTAATCCAAGAAATTGAACCAATATATCAGCTAAATATGAACCTACTATTCCACCTAAATTTGTCACTTCCTCATTTGTAGCCGTGTTTAAGGAAGGATCTTTATAGTTATAGCTAAAAACTGATATATATATATATATTAAAAGGGATAGATATATTGCTGATTTTAGATATTTTTTTAACATCTACCTAAAGTAGTAAGCTACTGTATATTTTACAAAGTGAATTGTTATTAGCAATATCATTATAGATAAATCTAATCCGTTGAACGGTGGTATATATCTTCTAATAATCTTTAGTGGTGGATATGTCAATTGGTTCAAGATGTGCATTATGCTACTGACAGTTTCATTATATATGTTCACCATATTAAGTTTAACCAGCCAGTTTAGGACAACCCAACATATTAGAATGAAGCTATAAAGATCAAGTAACGTATTGAGTAGATATATGATTGGATGCATACATATCTATTACACGAAAGTTATATAAAAGACAAGTATTTAGCCTTTTCAAACTCAAAATGTTGTTTTTGCTGAACCAAAAAAAACTTCATTTTTTGAGCTGCGCAAAGCCACCTAAAGTAGAGAATGGACAAGGAAGGAGGGGTGTATAATATATATTAATGTTGATATTTATTTCTTATAAATATCATCTCTATGTCCTATCTCTGTGATAGTTACTATATGATCTAATTGATTTACTCTGTAAATTACACGATAGTCACTAACTCTTAGCCTTCTACATCCTTTTAAGTTATGATGTAGTGGTTCACCAAAATTTATTGGGTCAACTGTAAGACGTTCTTTTATAGCCTTTTGAACTCTTAGCCTTATTATCTTTGGAAGGTTTGGTAAATCTTTTTCAACAACACTCTTTAGAGACTTAACCTTGTAACGCTCTAATCCCACTTAATATCTTCAAAATCAACTGTTTCTGCACCTTCAACATCACGCTCATCAGAAATTTTAGATACTAAAAAATCCTCCATTTCAAGCTCAACTGCTTCTCTAAATAGTTTTCCTGCTAATTCTTGAACGGGCTGTTTAGTAAATTCAGATAATTCAGCAAGATGCTTTAAAGTTTCTTCGCTAAGAGCTATGTTAATGCCTGAATTTGCCATATGTTTTACCGAACTCTACTACTGTAACAAGTATACAACATTTTTTTTAATTTTTCAATAAAGAAAGTTGATGATACGTAAGAAAAATTTTGCCACCTGCGTTAATAAATAATTAAAAATTTAGCATATTTATCTACCCTCTATTCTATTACTTAAGTTAGACCACTTTTTTCTATTAATATTTTTTGTTTATAAAGATGAGCAGTTACTCATCACGCAGTTGATCTATGGATATAATACTACCGTTTGATAGTTTTTCAGTACATTTTTCACTTTTGTATTCTTTATCAGAGTCGATACTGATTTTGTCAAATATTAAAACATCTCCTGAAATTTTATCACGAAACTCACTAATAGCAAAAAACGGTATAGTAATTCGCTCTTGTTTTCCTTGAAAACTCAAACTGACGCTAAATTTATCCTCAGAAACTTTTAAATCATAGAATTGATGCTGTAATATAATAAGCATTTGAGTAGGGTATGACTTTTTCAAACGATCTGGCATGGTCACACCATTAAAATATGTGAAAAATAATATTTCTAAGTGAGGGATAAAACCATTACCTGATATAACATCTAAAGTCTTTTTGATAACTTGAAACTTAGCAGAATTAAGCAGTTTTTTGTAATCTGTTTGCTCCATATAACTTTCACATACGTAAATTTTGGGGAACTTCTGTTACCCGGCGTTCCCTGAACCGTGCTTATAGCAATGAAGTTATAGTGCTTAAATTAAGCAGCTATTGCGTCGACATTGTCTTCAGCAGCAAAATTATCGTTTGCATTTAAATTATGAACTCTTAGCGGTGGTGTCTAACCGAGCAAAGCTACCATCTTTACTATGCATGTCGATCCTTAATCGCCCCCGTATAATTAAAAAACATGGTGGAGGCGCCGAGTACTGCCCTCGGGTCCAATACACCTATTACAAGGTAATTTTATTGCTATAGTATACAAAATGTACATAGCTATTATATAGCAACATTAAATAAATGTCAAGATATTATGACCTTAAGTTGATTTATTGCTAAAACAAAATTAATATTTCCAGTAAAAAATTCTGTGCTCTTAACCTGACACATATGGCTTTTTGAATACTCCCAATGAAAATATTTATAAATAAATATTTACTCTTCTTTTTTATTGTTTTTAGGTTTTTCTTGATCAACCATTTCTCCACCGATCTCTTTTATTTTTAGTATCAACGACTCTGGTACATACATGTCAATTACTTCTTCTGCTGTCACAAATAAAGCCTGATAAGAGTGTGAATTTATTATCCAATTAGGCAATATGTCTTCTGCTTCTATTTTATACTCTCCCTCTTTTTTGTCATATACTGTGTAGCAATATAAGTGCACAGCAAAAAATAATACATAAGAGAGCAATATTCCTTTAAGCACTCCGAGAAAGATTCCAGTAACTCTATCGATAAACCCCAACCTTATGGGTGATAATATGTACATTAGCCAGTTATTTATTATCATGAATATAAGATTAAGTATAATAAATACAGAGATTGTAGAAAGTATGTTTAGTGTAACTTTAGAATCAAAATATTTACTATAATTTGGAGCGAAAAAATCATAGTGATTAGCTGTCAGAAAGACCGATAAAAATAGAAACATTAGTGCGCATAGCTCTTTTATAAAGCCTCTAGTTACCGAGATTATTACGCATAGAACAACAATGAAGATAATTAGGCTATCGAAAAGCATGTTTTATATCTATATGGTTTTCAAGATATAATAGTTGTAAATAACAAGGTTGTAAAATTAATTGTATTTATGCTGCATCAATTGATCTAAATACCTAGCGATCATGTCAATTTCTAAATTCAAATAATCATTTACTTTGTTGTACTGAAAAGTTGTATTTTCCCATGTATAGGGAGTGATATTTACTGTAAATTCCTGATTAATAACTGAATTCACTGTGAGGGAAACCCCATCTAGTGTAACGGAGCTTTTTTTTGCAACAAATTTAATTAATTCTTGTGGGCACGATAGTTTGATTTCATGAGAATCTAAATTTTGATTAATTGTTAAAAATTTTACTATCCCATCAACATGACCCTGAACCAGGTGGCCATCGATCTTATCGCTTAATCTCATTGCTTGTTCGAGATTTATTTTTTTTCCTATTCTCCACGTATTTAAGTTAGCAACCTTCATAGTTTCTTGAGATGCTTGGACTGTAAATGTATCGCTCATTATATCAACAACAGTTAAACACACACCAGAGCAAGCTATTGAATCTCCTTTATTTATAGAGGATAAATTTTGTGTCTTGATATGGAAAATTTGATCAGAGTTGGAGTGAGTGGTAGTATCAGTTATAGTCCCGATATCCGTGATAATTCCTTTAAACATATGGTGAAAATAAATAATTTTACCATGAAAAATTTTTTACAACAACTTATTTCTATTTTGTTATAGTTAAAGTAATTCTGGTTTACCGACAATTTAAAAAACGACAAATTCGTCATCCCGCTACGTGTTAGCGGGATCTAGAGATACCGTGACGGTATGACGTAGGAAAACTGAGCCTGCACTAGCTATAGGCGCGAGAAAGGGGATCGTTTTCACTTACTTGTTCAATAGATTCTATAGAATATTCAGAATATATGAAATAAGCCAAACTCAGAACACATAATGCAGTTAATATTGGTAACCCTATGTTCAATGCTAGCCCAATACTTTCTCTTTTTTCTGGTGGCACTAATCCTTTTAACATTGACACTTTTCCTAACGGAAAATGCCATAAGCAAAGTGTTGATGCAGATGCTACTATTATAAATAGACAAAAATAAGCCTTTTTTGAGGAAAATACAGTTTTTAATGATGATTTGAGTGTAATGTTAGTAGGTGGTAGAGTTTTAGCTTCATTTGTTGCTGGTGAAAGATCTTTAATTGGTAAAGGGTTTGTAGATTTATGAGGAGTATTTTCATGTTGTGGAGAAGGTTGTTGTATATAAACACCTGAAACTAATTTAAGCAATTGCTCTTTTTTTCTATATACTTGTTTTTGTAAATATTCTTTACCTAAAAGTGAGTTACTAAGAGGTTGTGGCCTTTCGAGTATCTGTAATACTTCTGATATCTCGCCTGGCTCTAATATTGCATGTAATTGTTTATCTTGAAAGTAAACAATATTGAATACTGAGCTGAAAATATTGCAAAATGTTTCTGGATCTTGATTTTTGTATCCACTCATCACTTCAATAAATATTTTATCGAGTTTTTTCCCCCTGTGCTCAATTTGGTTATCTATCATAGCTACTCTAGCATCATTTTGTGCTTGTTTTATGGCTAATGGTTTTTCTTTCTCTGATAGTTCTTTGGTCTGCTTTTTTGACTTCTTTTTTCTGTTAGCCTTAAAATACTCTGTGTGCGAAGTAGTTTGACCTACATTCTGTTCTGCTTCTTGAGGTATTGGATTTTCTATACTACCCCCTGTCATCCGAGTAGCTTGACTACTTGGATCCATGTTTCTTTTTTCCTGGTCAAACGCTGGAATAACACCAAATGGTATATTGTTGCTCTGTATAGAAAATTTTGGCAATTGTTGGGAAAAGAATTGTGACGTATTAAAAAAATTGGGTAGACAGAAAAAAGATCTAAACCAGAAAACGTTTTCATGCATTGCAGCAACTACTATCGAAACACGTGTAACTTGTTTTCCATTATTTGTTACATCGAAGCCAAATGAGCCTGTAACTGGTACGATTTGTTTATTTTGTGCATTTTTTTGGTTAGTTTCACTCTGTTCTTTTTTGTCTTCATTTTCAGTTTTTTCTGCATGTTGTAGCTTTTCATTTAGAAATAACTCGATTTGGTACAAGTTGTCCAGGTTAATGTTTTCAACGTCTGTTTGTAGCGTTATCGTTGTGCCCTGCAGAAGGATTTGAGGCGGAGCACTATTTACGAATTCTTCTACAGTTTTATAACTGTTAGTTTTACAGTAGTTATTATATAGTTCACTGCTTTCTTTGGGCACTTTTATGTTGGCTGTAAAATTTTTTTCCCGGGAAAGGCAGATTTTGAAAAAATTAATTAAAGAGTTTATTCGAAATAATCTTATATTAAAGGTGTCTTTATCTGTTGCTGTTAGCTCAAATGAAAATTCTTGTATATTACTTTCAATACTTCTCGAGCGAATAGTACTGATCTTAATTGTTTCGCTAGAAAATGCTTTACTTATGTTTCTGGATTTTTCCTTAAAGAGCTTAGGTAAATCCTCTATTTTATACTTATTCTTAGTTTCAGTATTACTGTTGTGCATAGTTGATACAGCAAATTCATCAACGCAAAGGTAAATAAAAAAGATTAATCAGTCAATAAATTAATAATCAGAATAGGGCAATTTTTCGGATTGTTGATGATATTTAAAATTTCACTATAATGAAAGTTTAAGCCAGCGTTTTTAAGATGAATAAAGAGTTATTAGATGACATACTTTCACTTGAAGATAAAGCAGTTTCCGAAATTGAGAATGCTTCTTCTTTACAAGATTTAGAAAAAGTTAGGCTATCATATTTGGGAAAAAAGGGTGTAATTAAAGCTTATTTTGACAACTTAAAAGAGATAGAAGACGCAGGAAAAAAGCGCAATTTAGGCGAAGTTATCAACGTTTTACGTAATAAGCTAGATCAGCTTATAATGAATAAGGAGAATATACTAAAAGCCGAAGAAGTTAACTTTAAATTGCAGAACGAGGCAGTTGATATCACGTTGCCTGCGAGGCCAGAAAAAATTGGCAAGGTCCATCCACTCAGTAAGGTTCTAAATGAAGTAAAGCTTATTTTTGCACATATGGGTTTTAAGGCAGTTGATGGCCCTGACATTGAAGATGAATTTCATGTATTTGATGCACTGAATACTCCAAGTCATCATCCTGCACGAGAGGAGCAAGATACCTTCTACTTAAAGAATAAAATAGATGATAAAAGAATGGTACTGCGCACTCACACCTCATCTGTACAGATTAGAACCATGGAAAAAACAAAAAAATTCCCAATTAAAATAGTAGCCCCTGGTAGGGTATACAGAAATGACTTTGATGCAACTCATACTCCTATGTTTCACCAGATAGAAGGGTTATATGTCGATGAAAACGTCAATATGGGCCAGTTAAAATTTACTATTCATCACTTCCTTAATAAGTTTTTTGGAGATAAAGGGCTGAAGATACGTTTTCGTAATAGTTTTTTTCCTTTTACTGAACCCTCTGCGGAAGTGGACATAAGTTATAAAGGTAGTAAATGGATAGAAGTGCTTGGATGTGGTATGGTGCATCCAAATGTATTTCAAAATGTTGGAATAGACCATACTAAATACAACGGTTTTGCGTTTGGCATTGGTATAGAAAGGCTTGCAATGCTAAAATATCAAATTAGCGACTTGAGGAGCTTTTATGACAACAAAATCAGCTGGCTTGATCATTACGGTTTTCATTTTTCATCTTTAAGATAAGTGATAAGTAAAACTCATACGTTCATTATACTTGCTGCAGGGCATGGCAGGCGGATGAATTCAGATTTGCCTAAGGTCCTACACAAAATAGGCAGTTTTTCCATGCTCCAGCATGTCATTTACAATGCAAAACAGTTAAATCCTGAAAATATTGCTGTTGTAGTTGATCAGCCTTTAATTGAAAGACTAAAGTGTTTTAAGGATATACAGTTAATTACACAAGAATTAACACTTGGCACGGGAGATGCGGTCAAAACTGCGATGAGAAACCTAAGAGAATTGCCAGATTCAAGCATAGTTGTTGTGCAGTATGGGGATACTCCGCTCATAAAAAGCAGCACAATAACTAAAATGATTAGTTATTTAGAAGGCAAGGCTCTAGTTTGCCTAGGTTTTAGGACAAGCAATAAAGAATACGGTAGGTTAATTATTGAGAATGGTTCCTTAAGAGAAATCGTAGAAGCAAAGAGTGATAAAAATAATCATGAAGAATTTCTTGCAAATGCTGGAATAATGGTTGCATGTGCAAAGAATTTACGTGAATTGGTGGAGAAAATAGAGTGCAATAGCTCAACTCATGAATATTACTTGACCGATATAGTTTCCATTGCAGTGAAGAGTAATTTAAATGTCGGTTACGTTATTACCGGTGGAGAAGAAGCAACGGGAATAAATAACAGAAATGACCTTATAAAAGCTGAGTTTTACTTTCAAGAAAATAAAAGAAAAATTTTTACCGACTCCGGAGTAACGCTTGTTGCACCAGAGACTGTTTTCTTTTCTCTTGATACGCAAATTGCCAGAGATTCAGTGATTTACCCATATGTTTTTTTCGGTACTGGAGTGAAAATAGAGTCTGGTGCGAAAATACTGCCATTTTCGCATTTAGAAAACTGCTTAATTAAAAGTAATGCTGAGGTCGGTCCATTTACCAGAATACGCGGAAACACAACAATTGGTAATAAGGCAAAAATAGGAAATTTTGTGGAAGTGAAAACAAGTGAAGTTGGTCAAAACACTAGAATAAAACACTTAAGTTATATAGGAAATGCTAAAGTAGGGCAGGAGAGTAATATAGGAGCAGGCACTATTGTTTGTAATTATGATGGGAAAAATAAACATGAAACGAATATAGGGAGCAATTGCTTTGTTGGCGCCAATAGCTCACTAATTGCGCCGCTTAATATTCATGATGAATCTGTAATTGCAGCAGGTAGTGTTATAGTTGAGGATGTACCAGAAAAAAGCCTTGCAATAGCAAGAGAAAAGCAAGTAACTAAGAGAATAAAGTAGTCTAATTTAATTATGTTGTTGTGTCATTTTTAATATTAGACTTCTTGCATAACCATATAACAAACTTTTATTGGGAATAGAAACAAAAAAACTTCCTTGACAAACTCCGCCAGCCCCCTTATCATAACAGTGAAGCTATTGTATTTGCTTTCGCCAATCTGCAGATTAAAAGGTAAGGATTACTTAATGTATCGGCGTCTTATGTTTAATTTTTTGCAGTATATAGATACTGTATGTCTTTACAAAACTTCATCTACATCTAGATTTTTATCTAAATAAGCTGAACGCGCTTATAAAGCGTTACAAGACATCAAAAAATGCCAATACTCGACAGAGATAGTAAAAGACTAGCTAACTCGGGGGTCCTTTGTCTTTTTTTCTGCTTAGTAAATTTCTTAAACATTTGCAGCGTAGGTTAGTTGCAATTAAAAGCAGCTAAATTGCAGTGTTTAAGACTTAAAAAACGCCAATACTGAAAATAGACAATGACTAGGGTTTCTTTTGCCTTTTTTTTCATTTGGTAAATTCCTTAATGTTTATGGCTAAACGACAATCGTCATCCCGCTGCTTGTTAGCGGGATCTATTGCTGAGATACCGCGAATGAATCGCGGTATGACGGTTCGCGGCGGTATGACGTAGGACTGCTGTCATCCCAGTGCGTGACACTGGAATCCCAAAAAAGGATGATGTCATCCTAGTGCTCCTTTTTTTGTCATCCGAGTAGCTGACACTTGGATGACATCGTCATAAAGGAACCAGTGTCAAGCTACTCGGATGACAGGAGAAGGGGCTACTTGCATGACGGTGTCGGTAAACTTAGAGCTATAATAACTATTTGCCTTTTTTCTGCTTAGGTTATGCAAGAAGTCTACTGTCTGAGAAAAGGTAGATAAAAGATGAAAACAGATAGAAGTATTTTAGTAGCTCAAAAAGAACGTTAAGTCATGCTTTTTATTTATATTGACAGCGTATATGACATCGTTTACGATTAAAGTTAATAACAATAATTTATATTTATCATGTTTGCAGTAATTGAGACTGGTGGAAAGCAATATTTAGTAAAAGAAGGTAGTATAATAAAGGTAGAGAAGTTAGAAGCTGAAGAAAAAAAAGAGGTGGAAATCGATAAGGTGATTTGTATTTCAAATAATGGCTTATCTTATTCATCTAATGCTACTGTTAAAGCTGAAGTGTTGGAGCAGTGCAGGGGGGAAAAAATTATAATCTTTAAGAAGAAAAGAAGAAAAAATTACCGTAGGAAAACTGGTCATAGGCAGTATATAACTGTTCTTCGTATAAATGAAATTAGTCTTCAAAAGTAAGAGGTAAGATATGGCAACTAAAAAATCAGGTGGTAGTTCCTGTAATGGTAGAGATTCAGCGGGTCGTAGGTTAGGAATAAAGAAGAATGGGAAGGTTATTCCTGGTAACATAATTGTGCGCCAAAGAGGCACAAAATTCCATCCTGGGAAGAATGTTGGTATAGGTAAAGATCATACGATTTTTGCTAAAATAGAAGGCTGGGTCAGCTTTAGAAGATCAGCAAATAAAAAGACTTTTATTGATATCGTGCCTACAGATAATATGAAAGCTTCAGCTTGAATAAATCATGGGTCTGTAGCTCAGGTGGTTAGAGCGCACGCCTGATAAGCGTGAGGTCGGAGGTTCAACTCTTCCCAGACCCACCATTTAGTAGTTACTAACTGTGTTTTCTATAGCGGTTTTGATATTGTATAAGCAAAAACATGAGTTTATATAAAAATTTAGTAACCAGTGAATCAGTGGCGGCTGGTCATCCAGATAAAGTAGCAGATCAAATTTCAGATGCAATACTTGATGAGTACCTTTTTACTGATCCTTTTGCGCGAGCTGCAATAGAGACTTTAGTCACCAAAGATAACGTTATTATAGCTGGGGAAGTGTTTGGGCCTAACATCAAAAATAGCAGGATTGAAAGTATTGTACGGAATACAATAAAAGATATTGGTTACAAGCACGATGGGTTCCACTGGAGAAAAGTGAAAGTAAATATATTGCTGCATGAGCAATCAAATGACATTGCAATAGGGTTGGATCAAGGTGCTGGAGATCAGGGCATAATGTATGGCTATGCAACAACAGAGACAGAAAACCTTATGCCGGCACCCATTTTTTATGCACACTCGATTCTGAAAAATATCATGAGCGCAGTTAAAGAAGCAAAACTTGGTCCAGATGCAAAGTCACAAATCACTTTGGCATATGAGAATAACCTCCCGGTACGTGCTGAAAGTATTATTGTCTCAATACAGCACCCTGAGGATTTGGATCAATCAAAAGTAAAAGAAATAATTTACCCTTACATAGTTTCATCTTTACCTGAAGGATGGATGTGTCCTGAGGAAAATCTCTTAGTCAATCCAACTGGTAGATTTGTTATTGGTGGACCGGTTAGTGATTGTGGATTAACCGGACGAAAAATTATGGTTGATACTTATGGAGGTTATATTCCACACGGTGGAGGAGCGTTTTCCGGAAAAGATGCAACCAAAGTTGATAGATCTGCGGCTTATATGGCAAGATATCTTGCTAAAAATATTGTCTTTGCAGGTTTGGCTGAACGTTGTCTTGTGCAGCTTTCTTATGCAATTGGTGTATCAAAACCTACTTCATTCTATATTGATACATTTGGTGCGAATAAGGTAGAGGAAAGAGTAATTAAAAAGTTTATCGAGAATAATATAGATTTATCAACAAAAGGCATAATCAAGCATTTATCGCTTAATCATCCTATATATAAACGTACAGCCTGTTATGGACATTTTGGTAAACAGTCGGAAAGGGACGGTGGATTTTCTTGGGAAAACATGGACTTATCTGCTGATCTTCGTAGAGAATTCAATATAGAAGGTAATAGTAAAATTTCTTTAGATTGCTAAAATTTTTGATTTACAGCCCCATATTTATATACTAGCTTATTGTTAAAGCATAGCACGCTTTTTCATAATAATTATACCACATTAGTAATAATTTTTATATTCAATTTTTATTGTGAGGCTTATAAAGTGTATAACGAAATAGAAGGAAAACTGTACAACGTAATTGTAAGAGGTTGTCCGGAAACAAGTAAAAGGCTATAATATCTGAAATTTTAGTACGGGGTAAAGATGAGAAAAAAGTATCCAACAGATCTAAGCGAAAGGGAATGGGCAAGAATAGAAAAACACTTCAGAGTATCATACAAGAAAGGAGGAAGGCCGCCAAAGTATAGCAAAAGAGAAATATTAGAAGCAATTTTCTATGTATTGCGTACAGGGTGTCAATGGCGGTATTTACCAAATGATTTTCCGCTATGGAAGACTGTGTATGAGCAGTTCAGGCAATGGAAGAAGCAGGGAATTTTTGAGAAAATGAATTATGAAATTACAAAATATAGTAGAAGAAAAATAGGAAGGAATGAGCAGCCGAGTGCCTGTATAGTAGATAGTCAATCTGTAAAGACTACAGAAAAGGGGGGATCAAAGGCTATGATGGAAGTAAAAAAGTAAAGAGTAGAAAAAGGCATATAATTACAGACACTCAGGGTTTTATACTAGGTTGTTACGTAGGCGCTGCTAACGAAAATGATAGAGATGGTATTAAAATAGCATTAAACAATATGAGAACAAAATATACTAAAGTTAAAAAAATGTGGGCTGACATGGGATACCAAGGAAGAAATTTAAAGAATCACATAAAGGAAGAATATGACATAGATATTGAAATTGTTAAAAGGCCTCCATGTAGATTTTGGGTGCACAAAGATACGCCACCTGAGCTACTACCAACAAGAGAACAAGGGTTTAAAGTACAGCCAAGAAGATGGGTTGTAGAAAGGACTTTTGCTTGGGTTAATAGGAATAGAAGGCTATCGAAGGAGTATGATTTACTCACAACATCCACTGAGAATTTCATATACCTAGCTATGAGTAGGGTTATGTTAAAGAGGGAATATGCTTGAATTTACTAGTTTCCGGACAACCTCTAAAAGAGTTTTCTGATCTTATTGATAAAATAAAAGAACACCCTTTTAATGTTGAATTGATAAATAATACATTAGATTATGAAAAATTCAAATTCTACCTTCAGCAGGATTTTCTGTATTGTATAGATTGCGCTCGTGCTTTTTTAATTGTTGCAGCTAGAGTTGATGATATTGAAATGATGAGTAGTTTAATCAATTTGGCACAAGGAGCATTTTATGTTCGAGAACAGTATAAAAAATATTTTGAAGATTGTGATCTATCTGATGATCACAAAAAGTCAAGAGCTTGTTCTGCCTTTACTGACTTTTTCATGAGTGCCGCATATCACAATTCTGTTAATGAAGCTTTAGTAGCATCTTATTCTTGCTTTAACATATACCAAATCGTTATACGCCATATGGTAAATGAGATAACAACTAAAGGGGTTAAAAATAACAAATACAAAGAGTGGATCAACATTTATAGTAGCGAAACAGTAAATGCTGTAATTGATGAGGTTACTGATATTACAAATAAGCTATATAAAAAAGCTAGTGACTGTGAAAAAAAGAGGATGTATGAGTTTTTTAAGAAAGGGCTGGAATTAGAAATAATGTTTTGGGATGAGGCATATTACTCTAATATATCTAGCAAAGAATATTAGCAGCGGATTATTTACGTTAACTTGATCTTTTATCGGTAACTACAATGTTCAGTGGCATAATTAGGAGCTGTTACGGGTCAAATCTTTTAAAGGATATAATTGAGCATCCTTTTAATGTTGAGTTAGCGAATAACACCCTAAATATAGAGAACTTCAAATTCTATGCTCAACAAAAGACGTTGTTCTTAGGTGATTATATTCGTACCACCTTAATTACTGCATCCAAAATGGAAGATTATAGTAGTATTATCTCGCTTGCTGAAGTAGCCCAAAGAGTAGTGACTGTTAATAGAATGCTATATGACTACTACTTTACTATGTACGGTATAAGTCGCGAAAAGAAATCTCTTGAGTGTTTTAATTTCACTAATTTTCTTTTATCCATCTCGCATAGTAATACCTATGAGGCTATGACGGTTTTGTATTCTTGCATGTTTATATACGAGACTGTCGTTGATAGCATGAAAAATAGATTCAAGAAAAATAATAGATATAGGGATTGGTTTAATTTTTGTTACAGTGATTCAGTAAAGTCTGGATGCATTATTTTGGAAAATATTGTTGATGGATATTGCAGCAGAGCAAGAGAAAACGAAAAGAGCAGAATGCTTGAGTTGTTTAGAATAACTGCACAATTTGTGTTAGATTTTTTGAACGGTGCATATAATTTTTCAAGATTCAATCAATTTCCTAAGGAACATTGACAATTTTAAGCTAATTTGTATCCTTAATAAGTATTTTTTAAAATGCTATGAAAAGTAAAGAACATGATTTTCATTTAGTGGATCCAAGCCCTTGGCCAATTGCTGTATCAGCAGCAATTCTTATTCTTGCACTTGGATTAGTTGGCGCGCTTCATAAACAAATTGTCGGAATGTTTTGTTTAGTTTTGGGAATCTCCGCAGTATCAGGGGTGCTGTTTTATTGGTGGAGAGATGTAATAAGGGAGGCCATTTATGACAAATGTCACACTGCCATTGTAAAACATGGACTCAAATTTGCAATGTACTTGTTTATTCTCTCGGAGGTCGTATTTTTTATAGTGTTCTTTTGTTCATTCTTTAAAGCCTGGCTTGATCCAGTTTTTTTATTTGAGGCGTTTTCTCCTGCAAAAAAAGTTGAATGGCCCCCTGAGGGAATTTTGCCACCTGATCCGTGGTCACTACCATTCATGAATACATTAATATTATTGCTTTCTGGTACAACAATTACTTGGGCAAATCACTCTTTACTTAAAAATGATAAAAAGAGCATGATTAAAATGCTGTCCATAACTATATTGCTTGGAGTTTTTTTTATAATAGTGCAAGCAATAGAGTATCATGAAGCGAGTTTTTCTCTACAAGAAACAGGAGAAAAGCTTATTTATACATCCAATTTTTATATGATTACCGGTTTTCACTGCGCACACGTTATAATAGGAATAATATTTTTATCAGTGTGTTTATTTAGAGCACGGAAAGGCCAATTTACACTTCAGGACCATTTGTGCTTTGAGTTTGCCTCCTGGTATTGGCACTTTGTAGATGTAGTCTGGATATTTTTATTTTTGTTTGTCTATTGGTTAAGCGTTTATTAAGTGGTTAAAATAATAGGTCTAGATCCAGGAATAAACAAGACTGGGTGGGCCATTATCAGCCTGAACGAAAAAAATAATATTGAATTTTTGGGCGGCGGTACCATATCAACTGATGGTAAATTGGGTACAGGTGAACGCCTACATATAATTTTTGAACAATTAAAGAAAGTAATTTCCCTATACTCTCCGAATGAAGCTGCGGTGGAGAAAATTTTTGTTAATAAAAATCCTAAATCTTCACTAACTTTAGGATATGCAAGAGGGGTTGTAATTTTAGCGTTAAAAATAACAAAGCTAACTATGAATGAATATGATGCAAACTATGTAAAAAAAAGCATTACCGGAAATGGCCATGCTGATAAGGATCAGATGATATTTATGGTGAAGCAAATAGTTAAAAATTTGAGTATAAAATGCCACCATGCTGCTGACGCTCTTGCTGTAGCAATTTGTCATGCTTATACGAAAGGTTCTTGTTTTGTTGAGTAACTTTTATATGGGATTCAGTTTGAAGATTTCCAGATCTGGAAAAACTATTTGATTGTATTTATCTTGTCTAACGTTCGTTGCAAAATAATACATGCGGAGATTTTATCATCTATTTTTTTCGATTTTGTGATTGATATTCCAGTAATTTTTAGTGTATGAGTTGCGATAGATGTTGAGAAGCTTTCGTCTTGTAAGTATATATTTACTTTATATTTTTTTATTATTTTATTTGCGAATTGGATTATAGTTTTACACCATTTAGTTTCTTGCTCGTCCATTTTTAACGGTAGTCCTATTACCATTGATCCAGATTCATTTTCTTTGAATATTCTATGCAGATAACCTAAATCTTTGCTCATATTTTTTCTGTGATATATGCTATGAGCTGTGGCTATGAGCTGTGTTTTATCGCTAAATGCTATGCCTATTTGCTTTTCTCCCATGTCAAGGCACATTATGCGCTTATCTTTTGGAATAGACTTTAGAAACTCATCTGGATTTCTATGTAGCATCTATTAGACTTCCTTTAAAGTGACCTTACCAAAAAAGTGGAGAGAAAGTTAAGAAAATTTTTTACAAAAAGAATAATGAATCAAATTGCTCAGGAATGCAATAGACTTCTTGCATAACCCAAACTAAGTAGAAAAAAGGTATCATCTAAGTAGCTGACACTGGTTTCCATCCAAAAGGGCAGTGCCCCTATGATGTCATTCCAGTGCTTGACACTGGAATCCAGACTTCAATTGTTATACTTGTAAATAAGTCTGGAACGTTCATCTCAAAATGTAGTATTTTTGTTGAAATAGCTCAACTGGATTCCAGCGTCACGCGCTGGAATGACACCTTTGTGTTTGCATAGCTGTACGAACATTGTGATTTGAGAGCAATCTCCACAAGGGAGGATGTCATTCCAGTGCCCAGACACTGGAATCCAGGAAAAAGAATGGTGTCATCCAAGTAGCTGACACTGGGATCCAGAAGACTTAATTTCAACCAAATAATAAAGGCTGGATCCCAGTGCTTGGCACTGGAATGACAGCAATCCTACGTCATACCGCGATTCATTCGCGGTATCTCGGCCGCTAACAAGTAGCGGGATGACGGTTATCGTTTAGCTACAGACATTAAGAAATTTACCAAACGAAAAAAAAGGCAAAAGAAGCCCCGTGGTTGGCTAATTACTTACATTATACTTTCAAGTATGGCGTTTTTTTATTCTAAACACTTAATAACCGCGATTCAGTTGCTTTTAAACCGCAACTAATCTAAATTATAAACGTTAAGAAATTTACTAAACAGAAAAAAAGGCAAAAGAAACCCTAGGGTAGCTAGTTATTCACTATCCATTTTTTAAGTTGGCGTTTTTTTATGTTTTAAACGCTTTATAAGCGCGTTTCAGCTTATGTAGGTAGAAGTTTTATAAAGACATAAGGTGCACATAGTGCAAAAAATTAAACATGAGACGCCAGATACGTGAGTTTTTTTGTCATTTAATCTGTACAGAGAAGATAAATAAATAGCTTCAATTTTATGATAAGAGGGCTGGCGAAGCTTGTCAAGTAATCTTTTGCATTTAACCCGTTTCTATGGGTAAAACAATCTGCATACCACTTAGCTAACATGAGTTTTGTTTTGACTTTTTGTGCTAATTTTGCAGAATATTAAGATTATCATTTAAATAAAATACATGACGAAAGAGGATTGGGAAGCGGTAATTGGGCTTGAGGTACACGCTCAAGTTTCTTCTAATACGAAGCTATTTTCTAGCTCATCAACGGAATTTGGTGCTGAGCATAACACTCAAGTTTCTCTAGTTGATGCGGCAATGCCAGGTACGCTGCCAATACTAAATTATTACTGCATAGAGCAAGCAATACGCACTGGTCTTGCACTTTCTGCAGAAATTAATAAGTATTCTTACTTTGATCGGAAAAATTATTTTTATCCTGATTTACCGCAAGGTTACCAGATAACTCAGTTTTTTGAGCCAATAGTTAAAAACGGTAGAGTATTTATCAACGACAATGAAAAAGAAATAAGAATTGCGAGAATTCATTTAGAGCAAGATGCAGGAAAGAGCGTTCATGAGGAAAGCAGAACTTATGTAGAGTTAAATCGTGCAGGGGTTGCTTTAATGGAAATTGTTTCAGAGCCAGATCTCCGTTCATCTGCGGAAGCTGCAGAATGCATGAAAAAATTGAGGCAGATTTTGCGTTACATTGGTTCGTGTGATGGTGATATGGAAAAGGGATCACTTCGTTGTGATGCAAATGTTTCTGTCCGCCTAAAAGGCAGTAGCGCACTTGGCACTCGTTGTGAGATAAAAAATCTGAACTCGATACGTTATATTGTGCAAGCTATAGACTATGAAATACAAAGACAAATTGAAATTTTAGAAAGTGGAGAAGAAATAAGTCAAGATACCTTATTATTTGATGTTGCTTTGGGAAAAACAAAAGTGATGAGAAGCAAAGAGGATGCAAGCGACTATAGATACTTCCCTGAGCCTGATTTATTACCTGTTGAGGTAAGCCAGGATAAAATCGATTCTATTAAATCATCTTTACCCGAGTTGCCAGATCAAAAAAAGCTGCGATACATTGAGGAATTGGGTATCAACGAATACGATGCAAACGTCATTACCTCCGATAAAGCAATTGCTGATTATTTTGAGGAATTGATAAAAAAACATGATTCAAAGCTCGCCGTTACCTGGTTAACCGTAGAGCTTTTTGGTCGTTTGAATAAAGCAGGTATTGATATTGTGAGCTCCCCAATCAAAGCAAATGCTTTGTCAGAACTCTTAGATTTTATCATTGATGGAACAATCTCTGCTAAACTTGGCAAGCAGGTATTCGATAGTATGTTTGAAACTGGCAAACCTGCATCTTTAATTATAGAAGAGCAAGACCTAAAACAAATAACCGATAGAGGTCAAATATCAGGAGTTATCGACACAATCGTCAATAACAACCAAGATAAAGTTCAAGAATACAAAAGCGGTAAAACAAAGTTATACGGATTCTTTGTCGGCGAAGTTATGAAACTTACCAAAGGAAAAGCCAGCCCTGATGTGGTGAATTCAATTTTGAGTGAGAGATTAAGTAATTAGTCACATTTTTTTATTTACATAACAGCACATCTCGTAGATATTCTCAGATTTACGCTACGATATCTGTATATCATGACATATAACTTTTTTACCATTTGTTGGTACTATTTTTAAAATTATGTGAGGTTGAGGATGCTTGAAGATCATCCTGTTTGGGGGGCAAAATGTTCTCGCCATGGTATTGACTATCAAGAGTTGTGGCTCATATTATTTCTCATGCGTGTGATGGATAAAAAATGTCCTTTCCGCTTAGCTACAGAATTGAAGTCAGCTGCAGGCTTTGATGATGTTGTTCTCCAATGTAAGCAAAATAAAACAACAATACATAGGTTTGTGCAAGTCAAACACAAACAAGATGGAACTGAAAAAATCAGTGTAGGTAGCTTATTAACAAAGAGTGGTGAGTTTAATTTGTTGAAATACTTTATTGCTTATTTAAAGATCAAAAGTAATGGAAAGTTTAAGGGTGAGATGAAGTATTTTGCTATTGTTACGAATATTGATTTTGATTTCACAGATTCAGCACAACATGAAGTGAGAAAGCTGAGAATGATGTCGAGTGGAAAGAATAAAGAAAAGGAAATTTCAGTTATAAGAATAGACACACAAGATGAGTTTCTGGATGTAGGTGATGGTGTAAGATATAAATTTGATAATAGTATTATCTCATACTTGCAGGAAAATAAGGATTTTATAAAGGGTAAGGTAGGTAGAGAAGTCAGTGATAAAGAAGTCGAAGACTTTTTAAATGAACTAGTGTTTGCGGTTAATTTGCCCAATGAAAGTCAGCTAAAAGAATTGTTTAAAGGTGAGATGAGTGGTAGATTGGCCAAAAAGTTTGGCTATGTTGGTGACAATGAAATCTTTTGCAATGACCTTCTGGAGAAAATATCAGACTGGGTGAAAGATATAAAAGGACGTTTTCTTTCGCCAGAAGAAGGAAAAGAATTTTTCCAAAAAGTGGAGCTATGGGCCAGCACTCTATGTGGGATAGAACGAGGGGTAAAGAAAGGGAATAAAGGAATTGATAAAATAGCAAAACAACAGCATAAGGATAGTAAAACACTGAATGAAATACATGCAGCTGTAACAGCGCAAAATAACAAGCAAAGACCCCATAAGAAACCTTATGGTCCTCGTGACAAAAAATCGAAAGCAAGAGAAGAAGGAGATATAGAAGAATCAGATGAATTTGATGAAATAGAAGCTTTAGAATTTGTTAAAAGGGCTTTGAATATAGAAAACAATTTACAGAATAAGGAAATAAAAAAGCTAGCACAGGAACTACAATATTCCCAATTGGCTTTAAAACTAGCGGTTACATATATTAGTGAAGAAAATATTGTATTTAGTCATAGGGGTAGAAAAAGGATTAGAGTTGGTGGCTATCTGAAAAAGTGTGAAAAGATAGCAGAGAAGCTACTTGACTTTAAGTCCGAATATAAAAGTGATCGTTATGCTAAGGCAACTTTCATAACTTGGAAAATTACAATTGATGCTATAGCGCAAAAAAAATTTGGGCCGGAAGCATTGAGCATTCTCGAGATAATTGCCTATTTTTCTCCTAATGAGATTTATATAGAAGAAATCTTTTCACAGCAAGTAGCTAATGATAAAGAAGCGTTGTGGAATGCTGTTGAGTTACTTAATCGATATTCAATGATTAAATTAAGGGAAGGAGTAGTAAATATTTACAGACTAGTGCGAAAGGTGACTAGATTAAAATTACAAGAGAAAGGCCGAGAAGAAGAGGTCTTAAGGAAAGCTCTAGAATTGATAAACAGTTATGATGTATTAATAGATAATTCTATTGTTGCATCTGTTTGGGGATATGTGAGTAAGTATGGTGAGTTAATTGACGAATTTTACTTTAATCCTATTTATGGTAAATGGAAATATACACCGTTGCATTCACTTGCCGAAAGTGGCAGTTATGAGGCAGTTAGGTGCGTATTAACACATATGGAAGAAAAACACCCAGATAAATTTAATTGTGTTGTTAATGCTAGGGATGGATCTGACAGCACTCCATTGTGTTCAGCTGTTGAGAGTGGAGGATTGGACATAGTGCAATATTTTATCAATAAGGGTGCAGATGTCAATGCTAAGAGCAGATATGGTATCACTCCGTTACATCAGGCTGTTTATGATGGAAGGGTTGATATAGTAGAATACCTTATAGGCAAAGGGGCGGACGTTAATGCTAAAGATGAAAGTGGCTTCACTGCGTTACACTGGGCTACTATGATGTATAGGGTTGACGTGGCTAAGGTACTATTAAAACATAATGCAGATGTTAATGCTAAGGATAAAGATGGCGATACTTCGCTACATCTTGCTACTAAGATGGGTAGGGTTGCCGTAGCTAAGGTACTATTAGAACATAATGTAGATGTTAATGTTAAGAACGAACAAAATAGAATTTCGCTGCACTATGTTGCTAGAAGTGGAAGTATAGAAACGATAGAATGCCTCATTGAAAAAGGTGCCGATGTTAACGCTAAAGATGAAAATGGCAACACTCCGCTACACTTTGCTGCTATTATGGGAAATTTTGACACGGCTAGAGTGCTACTAAAACACAATGCAGATGTTGATACTAAGAATAATAGGGGAATGACAGCATTGCATTATGCCACTGATTTTGATCACCAAGAACTTGTGGAGTTACTTTCAGCTCGTGATACAAATTCTATTGACGATGGGATGTGTATGGTTGCTTTAGCTAAGACACTATTGAAACACACCACAAATGTTAGTGTTAAGAACGAATGCAATAAAACTCCACTGCACCATGCTGCTAAAATTGGAAGTGAAAAATTAACAAAATACTTCATTAAAGAAGGGGATGATGTTAACGCTAAAGATGAAAATGGCAACACTCCGCTACACTTTGCTGCTATTATGGGAAATTTTGACACGGCTAGAGTGCTACTAAAACGCAAAGCAGATGTTAATGCTAAGAATAATAGGGGAATGACAGCATTACATTATGCCACTGATTTTTTGATCATAGGGATCTTGTGGAATGGCTTTTAGCTCATGGTGCATCCATCCTGTGACTACTGAAATTTTGCATTTAATTTATAGCTCCGCTTCTATCAGGGCATAGGATGACAGAAGTGGGCTTTAATGGCTGTAGTACTATAGCTGTTATACTCCAAAAGTAAGTATTAGATATAATAAATAGAAGAAATTAGATAGAATGATTAAAGGGGCAAGGATATAAAGGTTTAACTTAAAATAACCTGATAAAATTTGAATCACACTTCCAAGTGCTGGCACCCATGAAAGTAATGCAACTGCACAAATCAGTAGATTTCTTACGATTTTTGGTGTTTTATGCTCGTTCTCTAGTTTGTGGTATGATTTTCGTATAGAGATTGTTATTCTACCTAAGTACCAGTTAACTATTCCACCAAGGCTTGATCCTAGTACTCCAAAAAATAACATAAGTAGTGGAGTGTGATACGACCTGAAATAAAGCATGGTATTGAACACAAAACCTTGATGTATGGGTAAGACTAATGATGATACTAGACTATCTGTGAATAACAGAAAGTAATTTTCCATATGAGTTTACCAGGTTGTTGTACCATCTTCATTGTCAGAAATTGTAATCCCCATTTGTTTCAACTGATTTCTTATTTTGTCTGCAGTATCGTAATTTTTATTTTTTTTTGCAATTTTTCTTAAGTCTATCAACCTTTCTATTTCTTGATGATTTACATCCACAGCAAACCACTTTTCATAACTTGACTCAAGAAGACCAATAAATCTGGCACTTTTAACAAAACTCTCAGTTAATTTAAGCTTCTCATTTTCATTACTCGTTTTATTAATTTTTGTAGCCATTTCATGTAATATAGCTAGAGCTTCAGGAATGTTTAAGTCGTTTTTTAAAGCGTCTATAAAATCTTTAGAAATCTCTGCGTTACTTTCATCAATATTCGTTATATCTAAACCACGTAATAACCGATAAAATTTGTTTAAGGTTTCCTGTGCATCAGAAATAACGTTTTCTGTCCAATCAAGTGGTTTTCTGTAGTGAGTTTTGAGCAGTGCATAGCGTATTACTTCACCCTTTATTCCACTATCTAGCAAATCTCTTACTTTGACTATATTAAATAAGGACTTGCTCATTTTTTCTTCATTTACTGTAAGAAAGCCGTTATGTATCCAGTATTTTGCAAACATTGATCCAGCAAATGCAGACTTACTCTGTGCAATTTCATTTTCATGGTGAGGAAATTGTAAATCTATGCCGCCACCATGAATATCAAAATCTTTGCCAAGGTAAGCATATGACATTGCTGAGCATTCTATATGCCATCCAGGCCTGCCCTCTCCCCATGGGCTATCCCAATAACTTGAAAGTTTGTAGTCAATATCACTTGCAGGCTTCCACAGCACAAAATCTCCCGGGTGCTTTTTATTTTCATTAACTTCAACTCTGCTACCTGGAACCAATTCATCAGTTTTTTTTCCTGATAAAGCACCATATTCATGGTAAGATTCTATATTAAAATACACGTGTTTGTCAGATTCATAAGCGTGGCCTGATTGCAGCAAATGTTCAATTAATTTTATAATATAATCTACGTTTTCCGTTGCTTTTGGTTCGTATGTTGGTTTTTTACAATTTATGCTTTCCATATCATCATGAAAAGCTTTAATGTAATATGTGGTTATACTTTCTATGTTGCTATTTTTTTCACTTGCTGCATTAATTATCTTATCATCAATGTCGGTTATGTTACGCACATAGGTAACTTTGCCATAACAAAACTTAAGTAGCTGAAATAACACATCATACACAACAACAGACCGTGCATTGCCTATATGTGCTGTGTCATATACTGTTGGTCCGCAAACATACATTTTCACATGATCTTTATCGATAGGTGTAAAAAGCTCCTTTTTTTTTGTTAAGGTGTTGTAAAGCCTAACCATATACGAAGCTTTTGAGAAAAGAAAATGCCCCAATGATAAGTTGTGGCCCTTTGACTACTACAACAAGAGTAAGCAATAGCCCACACAATGATATTAAAACTCCCAATATGGATAGAAACCCATCTTTACTCATAATGCCAAGCGAAATAAGAGTCGTACCAATTGCAGGAAGGAAGTTAGTAAGAGGCAATGGAAGAGCTATCGATAATGCAGAAAGCAACATTACAAAAGCTAAAATCTTTTCACCGGGCCCATAGAAAATAAAAGACATTCTTGGTTTCATGAACTTTTCTATTTTTTTTAATGCTGGAGAAGTTTTCTCTACCACAAAAGCTAGTGTTGAACGCTGAAAAGACCTTCTTTCCAACCAATGCGGCATCCAAGGAGAATCAAATCCAAATAGAAGCTGCAGTGAGAATAAGATTAAAGGTATAGAAAGAATAGTTGTATAACCAGGTGGAACCGGTATAGGCACCGATAGCAGCAAGGAGAAGATGATTATTAAAATACCAAAACCACGCTCATGCAAAGCTATTTTAATGTCAAACAAAGTTACTTTATCGCTATCATTGTTATTGGTATCTGCAACTTCTTTTAGAATATCAGAAGCTAATTTATCACTTTTAGTCAACTTATCATTTTTTGACACGAAAAACCTTTGATAAAAATAATTCTTAACACAATTATTGTTTTATTTCAATATGCATTATTCATTTTGCGCTAGTAATTCGTTCTTTTGTTAAAGTGTTGTAAAGCTTTTAAGAAGAGAAAGTGCTCCGGTTATAAGTTGTGGTCCTTTGACTATTACAACAAGAGTAAGCAACAACGCGCACAATGATACTAAAACTCCCAATATGGATAGAAACCCGTCTTTACTCATAATGCTAAGTGAAATAAGAGTTGTGCCAATTGCAGGAAGGAAGTGAGTAAAAGGTAATGGAAGAGCTATTATTATTGCACAAAGCAACATCATAAAAGCCAGAATCTTCTCACCAGGCCCATAGAAAATGAAAGACAGTCTTGGCTTCATGAATTTTTCTATTTTTTCTAATACAGGGGAAGTTTTCTCTACCACAAGAGCTAGTGTTGAACGCTGAAAAGATCTTCTTTCTAGCCAACTGGGCATCCAAGGAGAATCAAATCCAAATAGAAGCTGCAGTGAGAATAAGATTAAAGGTATAGAAAGAATAGTTGTATAACCAGGTGGAACCGGTATAGGCACCGATAGCGGCAAGGAGAAGATGATTATTAAAATACCAAAACCGCGCTCATGCAAAGCTGTTTTAATGTCAAACAAAGTTACTTTATTGCTATCATTGTTATTGGTATCTGCAACCTCTTTTAGAATATCAGAAGCTAGTTTTTTATCTTTAGTTAGTTTCTCACTTTTTTGCACAATTATCCTTTAATAAAATATTCCTCTTAAGCTAACATAGTTGTTGCTGTATTTCAATATTTGTTATTTATTTCATACCAACACTTCATCTCTTTCATTCTTTAACCTGACTAAGTTTTTAAACAGATGACATGCACTAAGGTGCATGTCACGAAGTATGAGGACGCTAACGATCTGGTTCATTAGACGATAATTTTTCTGAGTCCTTAAGCTCCTGTTTAAGGTTTTTGATGCCTTTTCCTAAATCACCCATAACTTGCGGTAATCTGCCTGCACCAAACAGAACTAAAATTATTATTAAGACTAGAAACAATTGCCATGGTCCTAAACTCATTTTCACCTCCATTTAAAATATTGACCTTTAAATATTAAAACTTGACTGAAGTCAAGTAACACATAGATTATATCACCTTTATTTAATTATAAATCAAGGTTTTTTAATTATTTTATAACAATCCCAAACTAGATTATTTTCTTGCAGCGAATAAGTGGAAACTTTTCGCTTAACTGTAGAGTAGAAGAGAGCTCACTAAAAAACTTTGCTAGCGTATCATCTTTAGGCTTATGGTATATATCGCTAGAAACTCCTGATTGAATAATTTTACCATTTTTCATTACGTAGATAAAATCTGCAACTTTCAATGCTTCTTGCGGGTCATGAGTTACCATTAGCACAGGGATATTTTTACTTCTAAAAAGGGACAATATATGTTGTCTTATTCGGCACTTGAGCAGTATATCTAAATTAGAAAATGGTTCATCTAACAACACAACATCAGGGTTTTGTGCCATCACTCTTGCTATTGCAACTAATTGTTGCTGTCCTCCAGATAAGGCGTTAGGGTACATATTTTCATATTTTTCTATATTGAGTAACTTCAAGATTTCCAATGCAATTAGGTGCTTTTCTCTCTTGGAAGAGCTGCGGATAGCAAAGGTTATATTTTCTACTACTGTTTTATGAGGAAATAATGCAGAATGCTGAAAAATCAATCCGATATTTCTATGCTCTATAGCGACTGATGCCTTATTACTTGCAACTAACCTATCATTTATAAAAATAGTTCCAGATTTTGGATTTTCTATCCCCGCAATTAATTTCAAAATTGTTGACTTGCCACAGCCAGAATGCCCCAATAAACATGCAACATTTCCTTTCTTTACTTTAATGTTTATATTGCTTAAAGCAAAGTCGTTTTGATTGTTATAGAAATAACCAATATTGTTAACTAGCATTAATCTTACTTAAACCATGTTATTAAATATAATAGCATTATACTCAAGAAGTACAGAAATGTTTTTTGTCGTCATAAATTGGTTATGCAAGAAATCTAGAAAAGAAAGGATTTTTTGCTATAACTTTACATGAATGGTAGGAAATACGGGACTATAGCTCAGCAGGATAGAGCGTTGGACTCCTAATCTGAAGGTCGTGCGTTCGAATCGCACTAGTCCCACCACATTGCTTCACAAATTTTATGGAGATTTTTTTTCACAAATACGCACACCTTTTTTTGCGGTTTTAAGATATAAATTCCCTAATAATAAAACGGGTTTTGTGTCATTCCAGTACTCCTCTCTTATAATTTACGTGTTTAAGAATAACTTCTGCTAAACCTTTACTAATTCCAGGTATGTTTTGAATTTCAGCCAGAGAAGCTTTGCTTATATTTTTCACTGAACCAAAATAAGACATCAACGCTTTTTTTCTTTTGTTGCCAATGCCGGGTATTTTGCTTAATTGTGAAACTATAAACTGTTTATCGCGTTTTTTTCTATGTGAAGTTATCGCAAAACGGTGGGCTTCATTACGCAGCGATTGTAAGTAAAGCATGACTTTGCTGTCATTTGCCAGACTGAATTCTTCCCTGCCCAGCATATAAAATCTTTCATTTCCTGCGTTACGATCAGGACCTTTTGCCATACAAGCAAAAGGAACGTTTATATTCAATACTTCCAGTACATTCTGTACTATGGAAACATGTCCTGGTCCACCATCAATCAGTAAAAAATCAGGTATTATGCCTTTTATATTGCCGGAGAAACGTCTGGTTAGCACTTCCCTCATCATTTTATAGTCATCGCCTGAAAATTTTTCCTTTATAGTAAATTTTCTGTACTCACTTTTTAAAAAACCCTCCTGCCCTGCAACAACCATTACACCAATTTGTTGGTTTCCAAATATATGGCTATTGTCATAAACCTCAATACGCTTTGGAATATTTGGTAACAAGAAGATTTTGCTAAGCTCCTCAAGCTTTTCTAGGTTATTTCTATAATCGATAAGCTTCTGCTCTAAGCTATGCTGAGAGTTATCATAAACAAATTTCAATAAATCACGCTCTTTTTTATTCTTTGCATGCAGAACTTTTACTGGCTTTTGAGCAACCTTATATAGTGCTTGTTCTATAATTTCCTTATCCACAATAGAATCTGGAACGTAAATTTGTATTGGAGGTATGTTAGCTGAATTATAAAAATTGACCAAAAAGGTGGATAAAATTTCATCATTTGAGTGATCACCACAGTTCTCGGCAAAGTAAGGAGTGCTGCCGTAGTTGTCTTTATTTCTGAACGATAACACACTAATACATGCTAGATCCTCTTCACGTACAATACTGAAGAAATCTGCATCTTTTTCAAAAGAAAAATCCGTGTGCTGTATTTGAATTTGCTCAAGAAACTTTACCCGATCTCTATATATAGCAGCAAGCTCATAGTTTTCTTCACTGCTGCACTTTCTCATTGTGAAAAGTAACTGTTCTTTCACTTCCTTATTTCTTCCAAGCAATGTATTTCGTGCCTGTTTTACTGATTGGCAGTAGTCGTCTTTTGTGATTTTGTTTATGCATGGTGCTGAGCAGCGCTTAATTTGATATTCAATACATGGTCTTTTTGTTGAGGAAAAGTATTGATCTGAACATACTCTTAGGAGAAAAGCTTTTTGCAATGACAATATAGTTTGCTTAACAGCAGCGGCAGATGTAAAGGGACCATAATAATGAAACTCATTTTTCTTAAATTTGCCTCTATATTTTGCTATTCTTGGATAATCGTGCTTGGAAATTGTTATATAAGGATAAAATTTTCCATCCTTGAGCACAATATTATAAAGTGGTTTCAATGATTTTATTAGCTGTGCTTCAAGAAGCAGTGCTTCGATTTCATTCTCAGTGATGAATATTTCAACCTTAATAACCTGTAAGAGCATAACTCTAATTCGTTCAGAAAGGTTTTCGAATTGAAGGTAGTCGGATAACCTTGACTTTAAGTTTTTTGCTTTTCCAACATATAAAACTTTATTCTTATCTCCAACCATCTTATACACGCCACAGGATTGTGGAGATGATTTGATTTGTTCTTTATATTGCCTGAGCATTTATCCATTGTTTAACCTGTATGAGGTTAAAATCTGCTACTAAATGAAAGATGGAAACTACATTTTCAAGCAAAGATAATCTGTTTCTTCTCAGCTTATCAGAATCACAGTTAATCTTTATACTGTCCATAAACTGATTGATAAACGGAGCAAAACCAGCAAGTTCATCAAGTGCTACATTAAAGTGGTTATTTTTTATCGCTTGTTTTATGTTTTTACAAGCAGTTATAGCACAATTTGATAGCGCAATTTCTTCACTTTCAATCAAAAACCTCTTACCGTAAGATGCACTATAAGTAGTGCCATCACTTTTCCTTGCTTTGCTCATCATGTTACTGACTCTTTTGTAAGTGCTTAGAATTTGTTCACCTTCTGGAGTACTAAGATAACGATCCAATATAACAGTTTGCTTTTCTGCTGTCAGCAGATCATTAATATCGATTTTATATAGTATTGAATCTACAACATCTTGCCTTATATCTCTATTTTTTAAAATAACCTTGAATCTTTCTAAGCAAAATCTAAATACTAGTTCTGAAATTTGTTTTCTATTCGGCTTATCAACTGACGCTGTATTTTTATTAAATAGAAGCCTTGAATATAAAGATACTGACTTGTCTATCATTAGCCTAATTGGAACATGCAAATTATTTTCAAGTATTGTCCTAATTATACCAATTGTCATTCTCCGCAAACCAAATTGATCATACGAACCAGAGATTTTCTCACCTGCTGCAATTAAACCAACTAAGCTATCCACTTTGTCTGCAATTGACACAGCAATTGCAGAAGGAGATTTAGGACACTCCTGCTCTGGCCCGATTGGCTTATAATGCTCAGTTATAGCTTCCACTATTTCTCTATCTTCTTGAAAATAAGAAGCATAATATCCACCCATTACTCCTTGTAATTCTGGAAACTCTCTTACTATCGATGTTGCCAAATCAGCTTTTGCCAAATATGCAGCACGTTCAACTTTTATCAGCGAAGCATGTGGAATAAATATAGCTATATACTTTGACAAAGCCGTAATACGCTTCACCTTTTCCCCCACGCTGCCAAGTGAAGCATGAAATAATATTGAACCTAATCTTTTGACATAATAATCTAGATTTTCCTTTTTATCTTGAGATATTAAAAATTGGGCATCAGCAAGACGTGCTTCTAATATTCTTTCGTGTCCTTTAACAACTTCACCATTGTTGACGTTGACAACAGTGACAAAGTGTGAAATTCTCTTTCCATTACTTAAAGCAAGGTATTTTTGTTGTGTATTAACTATACTAAGTATTACTTCCTTCGGTAATCCAAATGACTTTTCTTGATTCACTTCACCAAACAGTACGATTGGCCACTCTATAAGCCCTGTCAATTCATTTAGTAAATAATCATTTTTCTCAAGTTGTAAATTCTGCTCTTTTGTGAATTTATTAATCTGATCTAGTATAAATTGCTTTCTTTTGTCCATTTGGAGAATTACACTGTTTTTTTCTAGCAATTCAAAATAGTCTTTAGGTGTTTTAACAGTAAGCGCCGTACCACTTGAGAGAAATCGATGGCCATATGTTGTGTTAGATGCTGTAATCCCTGCAAAAGATACAGGTATTATTTCATCATTTAAAATGCATAAAATGTTTTTAATTGGCCTAACCCACCTTTCTTTTCCTTTGCCCCATCTCATACTTTTTGGCCAAGAGAAATTTTTTAATATTTCTCCTAGTTGATTTTTAAGAAACTCTTGAATGTTAAATGAGCAGCTTTCTCTTTTAATGAAGTAAAAATCCTCATTATTTACTTTTCGAACGAGCAAATCTTCTTCATTTTTCTGATATTTTCTTAAAAAACCTTCGATAGCACTTTTTGGTGCGTTAATGTTTGGTCCCTTAACTTCGTTATTGGAATCCTTTAGCTCCAAAGCATTTATGTTGTCAACAAATAGAGTAATGCGACGTGCCGTTACAAAAACCTCCATTGATGTAAATTTTACATTATTTTTGTTAAAAACATTGGCAATACAGCTCTTAACTTGAGTTGCAGCTACATTCTGCATTCTCGGTGGTATTTCTTCTGAAAGGCACTCAAATAACAACTGCAACGACATATGCTATTTACTCATGTACAATGCGCAACATTTTTTTGTCAGCTCTCTAACTCTACCAATATAAGCTGTACGTTCATTCACACCAAGCACACCTCTTGCATCAAGCAGATTAAGTAGGTGACTAGTTTTAATACATTGGTCATAAGCTGCCATTGGTAGCTCCTTTTCAATAAGGAACTTACACAATTTTTCCGTATCTTCGAATTGCTGCTGTACCACTTTAGTATCATAATAATCTAATGCTAGATAAGAAAATTCATATTCTCTTTGTTTAAAAATATCTCCGTAAGTTACACCGTTATCGTTCCAAATTATATCGTAAACATTATCTACACCTTGTATGCACATTGCTAAACGTTCCAACCCATATGCCGCCTCACCAGGAATCATCTTGCAGTCAATCCCTCCAACTTGCTGTATATAAGTAAGCTGTGTTACTTCCATTCCATTGCATGTAACTTCCCATCCAAGTCCTGATGCACCAACACTTGGGTTTTCCCAATCATCTTCAACAAACTTAATATCATATTTTTCTGTAGATATGCCAAGAACTTTTAAGCTATCTAAATAGACGTCTTGTAAATTATTACCAGATGGCTTTATTATAACTTGATATTGGTGATGTTGATACAAACGATTAGGATTATCACTATAGCGCCCATCTGCTGGCCTAATTACTGGTTGTAGATATGCAATTTTTGCCGGTTTTGTATCAATTGCAGACATAATTGTTGCAGGATGTAATGTGCCAGCACCAACTTCAGATGTGTATGGGTGAAGTATAACACATCCTTCACTAGCCCAAAAATCTTGTAACTCTTTTATTATACTTTGTAAGTTCACACAAATTGCACACTTTTTATACTAAATATATAAATAAATAAGTACTATTCAATACCTATTTTTTTAACAGTATCATGTAAATAATCACCTAAAACTGCTGAACTTTCCCTCACATACTGAATTATGCTTTTATTTAGGACAATTGCATCATGCATAGTTAAATCGCAGAATATAAATGCTGTTAAATACAGTAAAATCACCGCATAAAATGTGTGAAAAATCCCCTCAAATGTAATTGACATTGCATTATTATAGCTGAGCTGTATTGAACTTATTGGCCATGGTTTTATCACTTCTACGACATTAAAAAATACGTAAGGTATCATAAGAAAAAAGAAAAAGTGCATAAAATCATTAAACCAAAATGGGCATTGAAACATCTGCTTACATATATTCCCATAGAGTTTACTTACAGCATAATAAATTGACATTATTGCTGGCATTGAAAGTGCTACAGTCAGTACTTGCCCTGACGCTATTTGTATTACTATTTCTTCACCACTGTTTGCTGAAGGGTCTTGAGCATGAAAAATAAATATTCCAATTAATTGCATTACTAACATAACTATTGCCAATTTTGTAAAAACAGCAGCTACAACTATTCCTGAGTCTGGCATTTTATATAGTAAGTATTCGCCTCCATATGTAAGAATTAATATAACATCGACAATAAATAATATTAAAAAAGAAGACCAATAGTTCTGCCAACTTGGTAAATATCCTATTCCTAAAAGAGAGCTTACTGTTTTAGCAGGAAAAACCTTGCCTAGCATCTTCCCCAAAAATTTAAAAAAAATCCCCATGTTCTAAGTAACACTTGGTTTATATTATTTATAATACTGTATTGTAACGGACTTATCAACAACTTAAAACATGTATTGGAAAACTTTAAGTAATATGCAGCAACAGTAGAAGAACGTGCGCCAAAAATTTAATAATTTTATAGGGCTTATGCACTTAAATTTTTTGCAATATCAAGTGCAGCGTAAGTGAATATTGCACTTGCACCCGCACGTTTGAAACCAATCAAAGATTCATAAATCACCTTGTCATAATCTAGCCAGCCATTATTTGCAGCAGCTTTTATCATTGCGTACTCACCGCTTACTTGGTAAGCAAAAATCGGAAAATTAAACTTATCACTTGCTGTTTTGATAATATCTAAATATGGCATACCTGGTTTAATCATAATAAAATCTGCACCTTCATTTATATCCATTTCAATTTCGCACATTGCTTCGTGCGCATTTTTATAATCCATTTGATAACCATTTTTGTCTATAGAATGTGATAGCCCACATGAACCAACGACTTGCCTGAATGGAGCATAGAAGCTAGAGCAGTATTTCACTGCATAAGATAATATTAATACGTCTTGAAAGTTGTTATCATCTAATGATTTTCTGATTCTTCCTATTCTACCATCCATCATATCAGAAGGAGCAACTATATCACATCCTGCCTTCGCTAAAGCAAGTGCTTGCTTACACAGTACTGATATAGTTTCATCGTTTTCTACATCCATCTGATTATCTTTTAAAATGCCGTCATGGCCATGAATAGTGTATGGATCCAGTGCAACGTCTGCAATAATACCAATTTCAGGTACCTTTAATTTTACAGCACGGATTGCTTTGCAGATTAAGTTGTCAGAATTATATGCTCCCTCAGCGTTTTCAGATTTTAGTTTACTATCAACTACAGGAAAAATTGCAACAGCATTAATTCCTAAATCTTTAGCTTCCTTAACTATAGACACTAATCCATCTATTGAATAACACTTTACGCCTGGTAAGCCAGAAATTGGTTCAGTTGTTTCTTCTCTGTCATGAACAAACAGAGGAAGAACCAGATCATTTACTGATAAACTATTTTCACTTGTTAAATTGCGAACCCATTTGCTCGAGCGCCTGCGTCTTAATCTTGTATTTGGGAAATTAAACATTGGATCCAGGCAAATTCCCAGTAAAGAGCAACACCCCTGAAATGAGTATCACCCAAAGCACCGATATTGGTAGAAATACTTTCCAACCAAGGCGCATTAGCTGATCATATCGATAACGAGGTATTGTTGCTCTAATCCAAATAAATATAAACAAAAGTATAACTATTTTCAAAATGAACCAAATTAAACCTGGAATTTTGTAAAGTAAACTGAACTCCAGCGGCGGATACCATCCTCCTAGAAAGAATATCGTCATCATAGCACTTGCTAGAATCATATTTGCATATTCTCCAAGAAAAAAGAGGGCAAAAGGCATGGATGAATATTCAACGTTATATCCAGAGACAAGCTCTGCTTCAGCTTCTGGTAAATCAAATGGGTGACGATTAGTTTCTGCAAGCAAAGAAATAAAAAATATTATTCCTATAGGCATTAGTAGCAAATCAACCCAAAATGGCATATTGTGTTTCGCTACCACCATCTCTCCAAGATTTAATGTTCCAGTGGTAATAACGACTGCAGCAACTATTAAGCCTATTGAAACTTCATATGAAATCATCTGAGCAGCCGACCGTATAGCGCCAAGGAATGCATAATTGGAGTTGCTTGACCAGCCTGCAATAATCACGCCGTATACTCCCAGCGACGATATAGCTAGCACGTAAAGCACTCCAACATTAATATTTGCTATAACCTTAGGAATAACTACTTGCTGGCCATTTTCTACAATTACTTCAGCACCAAACGGTATAACTGCCCAGGCAATTAATGCCAAGATAAAGGTAAGCATTGGAGCCATAATGAACAGTATGGTGCTCGCTCTAAATGGTATTATCGGCTCTTTAATCAGTAGTTTAATAGCATCTGCAAATGGCTGCAATAGCCCAAAAGGTCCAACTACACTTGGGCCGTGCCTCAGTTGAATTGCAGCAAGGACCTTACGCTCAAAGTATGTCAAATATGCAACTGAAAGTAGTAGCGGTACTAAAATAAATAAAATATTAACTAGCGTGTTCATAAAAAGCTTTAGTACAATCTGCCATTATTTTTGAAGCGCGACTTATTGAATCCGTCATATAAAAATTACACTCCTTTAAAGTAAAAGGTGTATTACTTAAATTTATTTTACCATTGCTAATTGGCACCCATGTGTTTTTTATCACTTGATCAGCATTTCTAAACTGTGGACCGATAGTATCTAATTTTTTTCTCACGTCAAATAAACTATCATATGGTAAGGAGAGATCCAAATATTGCGAGAGATTTTTAATAATTAACCAGTCCTCCTTTGCTTCACCTGGAGGAAATACAGCTAAATTTGTTCTTTGCACTCGACCTTCAGTGTTTACATAAGTTGCATATTTTTCTGTATATGCAGCACCAGGCAAGATAACATCTGCCACATGTGCACCCTTATCACCGTGATGACCTTGATAAATTACAAATGTGTTTTCTAACTTTGATGTGTCAATTTCATCTGCACCAAGAAGATAAACCACTTCTATTTCACCACTTTCTGCATGTTCCAATATTTGATTAATATCCCTTTCGCCTTTTTTAGGAACAAACCCAATATCTAGCCCACCAACTCTTGCTGCAGCTTTATGCAGCACATTAAAGCCATTCCAGTCATCTCTGACCATGTTAAATTTTTCTGCAATTTTGCCAACTAGAATTAGAATTGATTCAGAATCATCTCTTATTAATGCATCTTGACCAATGATCAGCATAGGGTTTTGAGCAGCCACCAGCAGCTCACAGAATTTATGACTTCCATTTGCTATTTCACTCAAAATATCAGGATTATCGCCCAATTTCTCGACATAATATAAATATTCAATGTTAGGACCAACACTTGCAATAGGAAAGTTGCCCTGTAAATATCTCTTTCTCAATCTTACGTTAATGATCGGTGCTTCTATCCTTGGATTTGTATTTATAAGCAGGCATAAATCTGCATTTTCTATACCTTCAATAGTGGTATTGAACACATACGATCCACGATTACTTGGTATAAGCTTTGCACCATCTTGCCTGCAGTCTATATTCCCCGAGCCAAGCTTCTGCATCACTTCTTTGAGTAGAAGCATAGACTCACAATCTGCTAAATCACCTGTAATTGCAGCTATTTTATTTGATTTTGTATTCTTTAATTTCTTTGCAGCAACAGTTAATGCTTCATTCCAATCAACTGGGGCTAATTTACCATCTTTTTTTACATAAGGTCGATCAAGACGCTGAACTTTTAGTCCATCATAGGCAAAGCGGGTTTTATCTGATATCCATTCTTCATTTACCTCTTCGCTCAGCCTTGGTAATATTCGCATAACTTCCAGGCCACGATAATCAACTCTAATGCTACTTCCCACAGCATCTAGCACATCTATAGTCTCACAATGTGATAGCTCCCATGGACGCGCTGTAAAGGAGTAAGGCTTTGAAGTTAAAGCCCCTACCGGGCAGAGATCTATGATATTTCCAGATAATTCAGAACTAATATGCCTTTTTATGTAAGTGCTAATCTCTACATTTTCTCCCCTTCCGATTCCTCCAAGTTCATTTGTACCTGCAACATCGGACAAAAATCTAACACACCGAGTGCAATGAATGCATCGATTCATCGCGGTCTCAATCAGTGGTCCGAAGTGTTTTTTTGGCACAGCCCTCTTATGCTCATCAAGTCTGCTGGTTCCTTTCCCATAAGCCATCGTGATATCTTGCAAATCGCATTCACCACCCTGATCGCAAATTGGGCAATCAAGCGGGTGGTTAATTAGCAAAAACTCAAGCACACCTTCACGTGCTTTTTTAACCTTAGGGGTATCAGTGTGAATAACCATCCCTTCTGCAACTGGTATTGCACAAGAGGCTACTGGTTTTGGAGGTCCACCCTCCACTTCAACCAAACACATTCTGCAATTACCAGCAATTGCTAAACGCTCATGATAACAAAAACGTGGAATTTCAACGCCCACAACTTCACAAGCTTGAATTATAGTGAGCCCATGCTCTACTTCACATTCCTTAGAATTAATAGTAACTTTAACCACAACTATTATACAGCTTCCCACTTTATAGGATTGCCGCTTACCTCATCTTCAACCAGATTGCCGTTGTCATATTGAGCAGACATATAATTCATGCGCGAATCACGATCTATATATCTAACAGGTTTTACCGGTTTATCTTTATACATTTTTTGCTCAGCTTTCTTACGCTGAGTAGGGTTATTTTTACTAGCTGTCTTTGCTTTCCCACCTGCTGCCATATAAACTCCTAAAAACTTTTCATTCTATTTTAACACTTAAGTATATAGCGTCAATATTTAATAACTTTAAAATTTCAATAGATCTCTTATTATAATCATTTTACAATCATTGTTTAAATAAAAAGTTACCCCTTGATGCCATTCCAGCGCATGACGCACAGCTGTACGAACATTGCAATTTGCAGGCAATTTGCGTGGCAGATTCAAGTAGCTGACACTGGTTTCCATCCAAAACAGCAGTAGCCCTTTTGGTGTCATTTCAGTGCTTGACACTGAAATCCAGGATTTTGATTGGATACTGAGTTGGTAAGCATAAAAGTATAGCTAACGCGAGCTCTACGTCATACCGCGATTTATTCGCGGTATCTCAAAGCATAGATCCCGCTAACAAGCAGCGGGATGACGATTGTCGTTTAGCTATAAATATTTAAGAAATTTACCAAATAAAAAAAAAGGCAAAAGAAGCCCTGGGGTTATTATCTGCTTTAAAATATTGGCGTTTTTTATGTTTTAAACGCTTGACAAGCGAAATTCAGCTGCTTTTAATTGCAACTAACCTACGCTGCAAATGTTTAAGAAATTTACTAAGCAGAAAAAAAGACAAAGAATCCCCGAGTTAGCTAGTCTTTTACTATCTCTGTCGAGTATTGGCATTTTTTGATGTCTTGTAACGCTTTATAAGCGCGTTCAGCTTATTTAGATAAAAATCTAGATGTAGATGAAGTTTTGTAAAGACATACAGTATCTATATACTGCAAAAAATTGAACATAAGACGCCGATACATTAAGTAATCCTTACCTTTTAATCTGCAGATTGGCGAAAGCAAATACAATAGCTTCAATTTTATGATAAGGGGGCTGGCGGAGTTTGTCAAGGAAGTTTTTTCGTTTCTAACGATTGTTAACATGCTGCAAAAAACTATGCAAGAGGTCTACCACTTTATTAGGTATTTGTGCAGTTATTGGTGTTATCAAGATACTCCCTAATCTTTTTCAAATCCTCCCAGGCTAAACGTTTTTGTGCTGGTTGGCGAAGTAGGTAAGCTGGATGAAATATAGCGGCTGTGGTGATTGAATTGGACAAATATTGGTTAGTGTACGTATGAAATCTGCCACGCAAATTCGATATAGTTTTTGTGCTGTCAAGAAGGCTATAACATGCGATTCCCCCGACCAAAATTAAAATTTGTGGTGAAACTAGTGCAACGTGTTTTTCGACAAATGGTCTGCACATATCAAGCTCTAGGTCGGTTGGCTTTCTATTGCCAGGTGGACGCCAAAATACAGTATTGCTTATGTATACCTTAGTGCGATCAAGATTGATTGCATTTAACATTTTATCGAGCAACATTCCACTTGCACCACAAAATGGTATGCCTTGAAGGTCTTCATTTGCTCCTGGAGCTTCACCAACGAGCATAACTTTTGCGTTTGGATTACCATCGGAAAAGACAGTATTAGTTGCAGTTTTTTTTATCTCACAACCTTCAAATGATTCAACTGCACTTCTTAGTTCATCCACACTATTACATTTGCTTGCAAGTTTCCTTGCTTCGATTATCCAGTCACTTGGAAACATGTCTTTTCCATCTTTAGTGTCACCCCAGCGCGTATCTGCATCTTTCTTCTTGGTCCCAGTTTGGATAACAGAGGGTTGTACACTCTCTTTGCTCTCCAATTTTTTTTCCTCTTCACCCTCCATTAGTGTGCAATCAACGCCCACTTCATGGTAAAATTTTAATAATTCTAGGTCTTTATTGCTCATAATGCTTTTTAACCTTTTGTGCTTTTTTCATGGCCATATCATACTTTAATTTAGATAAATGTCTAATATATAATATGCCGTTTAAGTGATCTAATTCATGCTGAATACACCTTGCAAGCCAACCACTAGCTTTTAGTGTTTGTTCTTCATTATCTAAGTCTTTATATTTCACAGTTAGATACTTTGGACGCTTAATTTCATGACTTTGCTCTGGAATTGAAAGGCATCCTTCCTTGAGAATTACTTGTTCATCGGATAATTCTGTAATCTCAGGATTAATCATGTAAAATTTGCCAGTTGAGCCATATCCTGCTGGCTCATTTTCAATCGTTTCTAGCTGAATATCCATAACAAAAATTCTCTTTAACACTCCAACTTGCACTGCAGCAAGGCCAAGACCTTCTGCATCATACATAGTTTCGAACATGTCGTTTACTAATTCTTTAATTTTATCGTTTATATCTGTTACTTCACTGGCACGTGTGATTAGTCTTTCATCAGGGGCAATTACAATTGGTAATATGGACATAAAAATTATAATTCTATGTTTTGCTTTTCCTTTTGTCCAGAATTTAGTGTATATTAAAATGTTGCTATATCTATAATAGAAATATAAATTATTAAAGGAAGCTACAATTTAAATGAAATTGCGTAATAAGGTTAACTAATGTACTCTGCAGTAATAGCAAAACCAAAGAGAAACGTTTTTGCTGTTTTAGACATAGGTACAACAAAGATTATTTGTCTAATCGTTAAAATAAATGGCAACTTCAGCTATAAAGTAACAGGAACGGGCTATAAGATTGCAGAAGGTGTAAACGGTGGGTCGATAACTAATGTAAAACACGCAAATTACTCCATCTCATCAACTATAGGTTTAGCTGAGCAAGTATCAGAAGAAACCATAGATCAGATATATGTGAACATTGCTGGATGTGGCATCTCATCTTTCAATGTACATAATGAAATTATTGCAGCTAACCATGAGATTTCTGAGCGTGATATAAGACGTGTAGTTTTTCAAACATTTGAGAAATATATTGAAGACAATGTTATCATTCACAATATACCACTAAAATATCACTTAGATGACATGACTGACATAAAAGAAGTTGGTGGATTGTACGGAAAAAGACTATCTGCTGATGTTAATGTTGTCACTGCTTCGCGTCCAGCGCTTACCAATATTGAAAACTGTATTACCAATAATGGTGGATTAAATATGGCAGGTTGTATTGCTTCTGCATATTCTGCAGGTCTTGCCTGTCTGAGTGGAGATGAAAAAGAGCTCGGGACTGCTATTGTTGATATAGGCGGTGGATGCACTGCAATTGGAATTTTCAAAAGAGGGAAACTTGTGTATGCAAGCAGCGTTCCAATTGGTGGTGTTCATATCACTCGAGATATTGCTTACGGGCTATGCACAAGCATAGAACGTGCAGAGTATATAAAAATACTGTATGGTAGCACTATCGTAACTTCAATAGATGAGAACGAATATATTACAGTGCAAAATAGTGAAAATGATGAACCTACTCAAGTATTCAAATCTGAGCTTATTAACATTATAAGACCAAGAGTTGAAGAAATACTTGAAATGGTAAGAGAGCAATTTCAAGAGCAGAAAGATCCAATTAATAAAGTAGTGATCACAGGTGGAACTAGTCAACTCACAAGCATGAAGGAAATTGCAGGCTATATATTCAATAAGCAAGTTCGAATTGGGTGCCCTGAGTCTTGTAGCGGTCTTGATGGCGAATATGATAAAAATCCTGTATTTTCTGCTGCTATAGGTTCTATAAAGCTAATAGTTGACACTTTTTATAAAAATAACTCTGGTATTTTAGGTCAGGATGGTAAAATGAGTAAATTGTATAATTGGGTTAAATCAAAAGTTACAGTCTAGATTTCTGTTTTACCACCTTTCATACAAATGACTTGACACTAGGATCCATAGGACTTATTTTTATAATATGTAAAATTGTTATGTTTATGTACTTGCGAGTAAGCGTACCAATTACAATAAGACATGGAAAATATGAACATAACTATACACTCACAAGAAGATTTTGAATTTATGCGCAAGGCTGGCAGGCTTGCTGCTGAAACTCTTGATTTCATTGCACCGTACGTAAAGGTAGGGGTGACAACTAATGAATTAAATGATCTATGCCATGACTTTATAATTAATGCAGGTGCAATTCCAGCACCACTAAACTATAGGGGGTATCCAAAATCAATTTGCACTTCAAAAAATGCCGTTGTGTGCCATGGTGTTCCTGATGATACACCGCTTAAAGATGGGGATATTTTGAATATTGACGTTACGGTGATTTTAAATGGCTGGCATGGTGATACAAGTCGCATGTTTTGGGTTGGCAAGCCATCAATAAAAGCAAAACGTTTATGTGACGCTACTTATAATGCGTTGATGGAAGCAATCAAACAAGTTAAGCCCGGCAATAAGTTAAATGAAATAGGGCTTGCTATAGAGAAATATATTAGAGATTTTGGATATTCTATCGTACGCAGCTACTGCGGACATGGTATAGGAAAAGTCTTTCATGCTCCACCAAATGTAGTGCATTTCTATGATCAAGATGAAGATCTTGTCTTAAAGGAAGGTATGTTTTTTACAATAGAGCCAATGATTAATGCTGGAAAACATGAGACTCTGCTCAGTAAACTCGATGACTGGACAGTAACAACACGCGATCTTTCACTTTCTGCTCAATTTGAGCATACACTTGGAGTAACAAAAGATGGTGCTGAAATATTCACATTATCACCTAAGAATTGGCATTTCCCACCTTATAATTAGATTTTTTTAAATTCTGCTATACTGCAACTATACTTGGTTTACTTTGGGTAATTTTGAAGAAAGCTCACCCTTAATTTGCGATATAGCAACTAGCCCAATTAATGCACAGAAAATCATGTAAAAACTAGCTGAAGTCTCTTGTCCTGTAACCTTGATAATTGTTGTGCATATAAATGGTGCAAGGCCGCCAAAAAATCCAGCAGCTATATTTCTTGATAAACCAAATCCACTGTACCGAACCTTTGTTGGAAATAATTCGCACATAAGTGCACTGACAGGACCAAGCGATGCAGCTATTGGAATTATAAAAAGAATGTGTGCCAGCAAGTAATTGCCACTACATAACATTGAAAAAACTGGATAACTCACTATTACAAAAGCTATAAATGCAAATTTCATAACTTTTTCTCTTCCTACCTTATCAGAAAGTATTGCAAACAATATTGTCAATCCTCCGAGCGCAATTTGACTCAGTATTTCCACTATATGATTAAAATGAGTATTTACTGTTAATATTTTATTCGTAAGCACATTGAAAAATACCAAATATATATAGAGAGACGCATTTTCAACCAAGTCAATACCTATTGATATTAGAACAGGCTTTTTGTAATTGTTTAATAACTCTTTTAGTGGCAATTTAGACGGATTTTTTTGTCTTTTATACTCTGGGCTTTCATCAAGTATATATCTCATATATATGCTAATTAATCCCATTGCTAAACTGAAAATGAAAGGTAATCTCCACCCCCAAGATTCAAAATCAGATACTTTTTTGCATATGAGTACCGCTATCAGGCTTAATACTGAACCAAAAATTGCGCTTAATACTTCAATGCTGCCAAAAAATCCTTTTTTGTTTTTAGGAGCATGTTCTATTAAAAATGGTGCATTTCCTGCTTCTCCTCCAAGGGATATACCCTGCAATAGCCTTAAACAAACTACCAGAATTGATGCTAGTATTCCAATGCTTTGATAACCTGGAACAAAAGCAATTAATACGGTTGATAAAGTCATTAATATAATCGAGAGCAATAAGGCAACTCTTCTGCCATGTTTATCACCAATGTGACCAAATATAGCAGCACCGACTGGTCTCATTAAGAAACCCACTGCAAACACTCCAAAAGCCTTCAATACGCTGGTTAGTTGATCATCCGATGGAAAAAACACACCACCTATTATGTTTATTAAGTGGCCAAAAAGCATGTGGTCATACCACAATAAAGTGTTACAAATCAAACTTGAAAATATTACTTTTGTTATTTGCTGCATAATTTCCCTATAGCCTGTTTGATCTTATATATAAAAAAAAATGTGAACGTTATGTGAATATTATATTAACAATATTAAACCTTGATTTTAATATTATTGCTCATATATTCCGATAAGATACCATATTTTGGCAAGAAAATCTATGTACATAAATAAAATTGATGTGAAGAGTAGAGTAGAGTAGGATATCTACACCAACTGTACTTAAATTTTTTGATATGACACACACTCCAGTTTTGTTAAAAGAGATGCTATCACTACTATCACCGCAGGATGGTGGCATATACGTGGACGCCACATTTGGAGCTGGAGGGTATAGCAAAGCAATATTGGAGTCAGCTGATTGCAAAGTATATGCAATTGATAGAGATGAAACGGTAACTAAGTTTTATGATGATTTAAGCGTTAGATATCCAGATAGAATAAAACTATTCATTGAGAAGTTTAGTAATATTAAAAGTATACTAAGCAGCGTTGAGCCATCTCCTGTCATCCCAGTACTTGATACTGGAAAAAATAACTGGTCACGCGCTGGAATGACATCAAACGGGGTGGATGGAGTGGTCTTTGACATCGGAGTTTCATCTATGCAGCTTGATAACGGAGATAGAGGGTTCTCATTTTTACATGATGGTCCACTCGATATGAGCATGGATAACTCTTCTTATATAAACGCTTCAACGTTTGTTAACGCTTTACGCGAAGAAGAAATCGCAAATACTATATATAACTACGGAGGCGAACGTCATTCTCGCAAAATTGCAAGAGCAATAATAAATGCACGGAAGAAGAAAACTATCAAAACTACATTTGAGCTTGCGGATATTGTACGTTCCGTGGTATTTCGTGGAAAAAGCAAAATTGATCCTGCAACCAGAACATTTCAGGCAATCAGAATATGGGTAAACGATGAGCTGGGAGAACTTGAAAAGGGTATTAAAGCTGCATCTGAGATTTTAAGTGAGAATGGCAAATTAATTGTCGTCACCTTTCATTCCTTAGAAGATCGTATAGTCAAAACTTTTTTTAAAGATTTATGTGCTACTGATTGCAAGACATTCTCTCTGCTAAATAAAAAAGTGATCGAAGCAAGTATAGAAGAAGTAAGTGCAAATCCGCGTTCACGCTCAGCAAAACTAAGAGCTATACAGAGGTTGTCGTGAGAACTTTCTGCATCATCTCAATAGTTATGTTTTTTCTTAGCATTGTAGGACTATTTAAGGTAAAATTACATGTTCAGTCGTTAAATAGAGAGCTAATAAAAATAAAAAGTGAAATTAATTTAGTACAAAGTGATATAAAAGTTTTACAAGCAGAATGGAGCTATTTGAATAATCCAAAAAGACTTGCAAGCCTTGTAAAGAAATACCTGAAAAATAACTCTTTAATACTGGCTAGCCAGGTTAAAAATCTTGACTCTCTAAATGGCCGCAGTGTGCTAGCACAACTTAAAATCCATGATCAACAGTGAGATTAAGTCTTATTTTTTACAGATGAGCACATCACAATAAAACTTACTTTGTATCCGTTCAGGATAGCGGCAAGGTAGTATAACCATAGAGTAAAAGTGAGTTTACAACAAATGGTGTCATCCCAGTGCTTGACACTGGGATGACAAAGGAGAGCAGTGTCAGCTACTTGCATAACACCATTTGTTGTGCAACTTACTTTAGTATGAAATTGCTTGCGTAAGATTTTGGCAGCCTCTTAACATTTTTTGGCATTTCAATTATGTATTTAACGTTGCGTTTTTTTGCGTAGAATACTGCTTTTTCAAGAGAATCAAACTTTAATACAATCTGTTTTTTTGGATCTTTTGAGCCAACCCACCCCATCAAAGGTTCAATGTAGTAAGAGCCAGATTCAATTTTTAGGTGCCAGAAATTTGTATTACCTAAACCAGATTGTGTTGCAGTTCTTGTTGGTTTATAAATCCTAAAAACTACTTTATCGTCAATGCCCATAGTTCTTGTTAAATAAGCTTAAATATATATCTAAATAAATCCTTTCACAAACAATTAGTATGAAAGAATGAAGTTTGAAATAAATATTTTTATGTTATATTATTATTAAATTATATTAAAAGGATTAGCTGAATAGGAGTAACCGATGACGCAACAGGAAATAGTAACAATTAATGCAGAGTTACGTGATATAACAAAAACAAAAGCGATGCATTCTCTAAGGAAGAAAGGAAACATCCCTGGAATCATATATGGAAAGGGCCATGATAATGTAAATTTGACATTGTCTGCAAAGGAATTCACAAAGCAATATAAGTCAGGCTCTCTTTCTGCACATTTGATAGAGCTGAATATTTCGGGCAAAAAGGAATATGCTCTTGTTCGCGATATCCAATTGCATGTAGTAAAGGATACTGTGCAACATGTTGATTTTCAGTTTGTTGATAAAGGCAGTGAAATTAAAATAGACATACCTCTATCATTTGTGAATGAAAGTAAAGCTCCAGGAATCAAATTAGGTGGAGTGCTTAATGTTTTGTGTCGTTCTATTGCTGTTAAATGCTCTCCTGATAAAATACCTCAGGTTATTGAAGTTGATTTATCCGGTAAAATGATTGGCCAGTCTATACATATTAATGATGTAAAATTACCAGAAGGTGTTAAGTTTGTAGCTCATGAAGAAGAAAATTTTACCATTGTTACAATTTCTGCTGCCGATAGTGACGTTGAAGAACCTCAAGCAGAAACAGAGGAATAGTGCACCTGATAGTTGGGCTTGGTAACCCTGGTGGTCAATATGAGTTAACTTATCATAATATCGGCTTCATCGTAGTTGATACAATTTGCAAATATTGGAATTTCCAGTCGTTCTCTAAAAAAGCCGATTATCTAATAACCTCTGGCATAATTAATGATAATAAAATCATGTTAATAAAGCCTTATTCATTTATGAATAATTCAGGCATCCCTGTTGCAAAAATACGAAATTTTTACAAATTATCGCTAGATAATATTGTTGTCATACACGATGACGCTGATTTGGAACTTGGAAGAATAAAAATAAAGAAAGGTGGTAGCTCTGCTGGACATAATGGACTTAAATCCATAGATAGTTTTATTGGCAACGATTATTGGCGCTTGAGATTTGGAGTGGGTAGACCTGAAGATCAAAGAAGCTTAGCAGATTATGTGTTATCAAAATTTTCAAATTTTGATAATGTTACTCCCTTAGTGGAAAAAATAGCAAAAAATATACACTTAATGCTGCAAGGAGATAATACAGCTTTTATCAATTTGATTGTATAATATTACGAAACACAGGAAGTGTATGGTCCCAGAGTGTGATGGTGTGGATTTAGTATGAACAATTCAGGAGATTTTGTCCACTGTAAAGATATAAACTCAAAAGGTGTAAGACCCTTAAGAGTTTTGAGTCTTTTAGCATAATTGTAGGCCATAACAAAGTCATAAAGATGCTCTTTGAGTTGCTGGTGAGACTGATAGTAATACTTCTTAACAGTGGCATTCTTTAAAGTTTTGTTCATACGCTCAACTTGCCCATTTGTCCAAGGATGGCTAACTTTTGTTAGACGGTGTTCAATGTCATTTTCTTCACAAGCTCTATCAAATATATGTTGAAAAGCGTATTTATGGCGTTTTTGGTTGGTAAATTGTACACTGTTATCTGTCAAAATAGTGTGGATTTTATATGGTAAAATTTTAATCAAATTACGTAGAAACTCAGCAGCTATAGGTTTTGTAGCACTTTTATGCAACTCAACATACGTAAATTTGGATGTTCTATCTATTGCAACAAACAAATATAACTTTCCTTCTTCTGTTCTAACTTCTGCAATATCAATATGGAAATAGCCTATAGGATATTGTTTGAATTTCTTTTTTGGTTTAACTTCGCCATCAACATCTGGTAGTCTGCTAATGCTGTGCCTCTGTAAGCAACGATGTAGACTAGAGCGAGTCAAGTGTGGGATTGAGGTTTGCAAAGCGTAGAGACAATCATCTAATGGCAATAGAGTATGCTTACGAAATGCAACAATTACAGCCTCCTCTTCTAAAGTTAAAACAGTTGATCTTGCATGCTTCGGACCCATATCAGCGTCTTTGGCAAAAGACCGTTTTCTCCATTTAATGATAGTTTTTGGATTAAGGTTATAGTACCTGGAGAGTTTTGCTATGCTCTCTTTACTATTTTGTATTGCTCTACGAATTGTCTCTGTTGTTTTGGCGCACCCATGTAATATTTGTCCCATAATTCCTCCTTTGATGGTATTGTTTTCTCATATTTTATCATACCATCACACTCTGGGACCATACATCCCCCCCTCCCCCCCTAATTCCGATATCAAACCTTTCTTTACTAGATTATATAGTCAATATAAAAAGCCATATAAAATTGCTTCCACTGCTGCCATGAGGAAATTGCTTATTCTTGCTAACTCTTTAGTCAGAGATGACAGGGTTTTTACTGAGGAATATAACTCTCTGTCTGTTTCTATCTAAGAGCCAGTATAGCTGTGGATAAGCACGTTTATACAGATAAAAGTACTTATCCACAGCTACATCAATTTTTCTATTGACTTTTAACACAACTGCTGAACAGATACATTCGTCATCCCGCTACGTGTTAGCGGCCAAGATACCGCGGCGGTATGCCGTGGGAAACCTGACTTGCATTAGCTATAAAATAGTGATTTATATAAATCCCATAGCATGCCGAATGAAGCGTTTTTTGAGGAAATTTGAATTTTCAACTGCAATCAAGCCAAGATTTCTTAGTGCTTTAGCGCAGAATATTCTGTTGGAAAACATCCTATTTAATCCATCAGTTGCAAGCGCCATTGTAAAATTATCAAAGTATCTGTTACGTGAAATTTTCTTTAATAAATAACTACTGCCAACATCAATACCAGATGCTTTTGCGGCAACTACGTGCTTTATAATACTTTCTACATCTCTAATTCCAAGATTAAGCCCTTGACCTGCAACTGGATGAATTGAATGTGCTGCATCGCCGATAAGCAAAACTCTACCCTTATATAACTTTTTTGCGAAAACAAAACTTAAAGGATAAAGTTTTCTTTCACCCTCTAGTTTTATCTTTCCTAAATAAGAACCAAATCTTTTTTTAAGCTCTATAATAAATTCTTCTTCAGACAGATCCATTAGCATTTTTGAAATTCCAGATTTTTCTGTCCAAACTATCGAAGAAGTATAGCCATCCTTTATCGGTAGAATTGCAAATGGACCGCCAGGAAAAAAACGCTCTACAGCTAAGTTTTGGTGATGCAGTTCATGCTTTACATTAAATACTATGCTACTTTGTTTATAATCAAATTTCGCTGTCGGTATAGAAAATAACTCTGGTAGTTTAGAGTTCTTGCCTTCAGCGCAGATAAGTAGCGATGATATTAATTCCTGGTTATTATCAAGAATAACTTCCACATATCCTGAATCACAAGCAATTGTTTTATAGGAATGTGGAGAGTATATATTTAGTTTATTCAAAAAATTATTGTTGATTGCATTCCATATAGTGGCATTGTTAATAACATAACCCATTGGTTCTTCACCAACCATTTTATGATTGTAATGCACAGTAACCGCATCTAATATGCATATATCAAGTATTGGCTCAGCTTCGCTTTCTATAAACTGCCAAATCCCTAATTTTTCCAATATTTTTTTCGAACCTTGAGAAATAGCAAATGCTCGGTTGTCATCTACTACACGTGGTAAACTATTTTTTTCAATCACAGCTACAGACACAGAGTCACAACTGAGGCCAATGGCAGTAATAAGACCAAGTAACCCACCACCTGAAATGATTACATCATAATTCATTTTATTTACGCTAATTGTAAAATTATATTTTATCTGTTTTGAAAATAGTTTAAACAAACTTTATATATAAATTAAATTTTTTAGATCCCAGTGTCAGCTACTTGGATGACATCTAAAGACACTCCACCTTGTCATTCCAGCACGTAACGAACAACTGTACGAACATTTTGCGAAGGCAGTGTGTTAAATGCTATGGCCGGTTTTGCCTCAAACATAAAGGTGTCATCCCAGTGCTTGACACTGGAATGGCTTTGTTGCATAGCAACTGAAAAAATCTGGTGGCTACTGACAAAATTCATTATAAAATAGCCATTTAACCTTGAAAGAAAAAATATGCCACAAAAAATGAGGGTCAGTAACCATAGCGAATATAACAAATTTCTAGAAAAAAGAGGAAATATTTTTCATTATATCAACGAAGCCATAGAAAAGTGGTACGAGAATGGTCCAAAAATACCAGGTGGCAACAATATTTATAGCGATAAAGTTGTAATTTTGGTGCACATAATAACTTGTTTATTTAGAATAGGCCTGAGGCAAACAGTTGGGTTTATAGCAGGATACCTTGAGCAAATTGGGAAAAATTTGCAAGTTATCAGCTATTCACAATCATCAAGAAGGTTTAAGAAACTCAATATTAAGATCAATGATTGCAGAATTGATAAAAATAATATGGAAGATATCGAAATTGCTATAGACAGTACAGGAATTAGTATATACAACAACACTCCTGGTCATAGCAAAGAAAATAGCGAAGATAGAAAGTATCGCAGCTATGAACAGACAAGAAAATTGCATGTAATGTTGAATACAAACAGCAAAAAAGCCATAGCTGTAAAATACAGTAACGGTGTCTACTCTGATCACTATGGAGCTTGTGATTTGCTAAAAGAAGTCGATTTTCAGTATGTCATAAAAGTACTATATGCAGATAGGGCATATGACAGAGAAAAGCTCTATAAGCTGTGTAATCAATATGGTATAAAAACGAAAATTCCTCCGAAAAACAACGCAGCAGAGCATCCAAAGTTAGACTATATGGCTGAGAGAAATTCTGCAGTCAAGCTCATAAAGTCATATGATGAAGATAGTATAAAGAAGTGGAAAAAAGAGATGAGTTATGGAAAAAGATCTTATATAGAAAGTTTTTTCTCGCGACTGAAACAAACATTCGGGTTTAGTTTTAGGAATAAATCTGAGACAAATAGAGAGAAGGAACTACTTGTTAAATGCTATTTGCTCAATAAGTTCACTGATATTGGTATGGCTAAATTTGAGATAGCTTCATAAATTTATTGTGCGTTACCTACTATCCGAAGAGCGATGCAACAAAGCCCACTGGGATCCATTCTTCTTTTTTTCTGAATTCCAGCGTCACGCGCTGGAATGACAAAAGCTGCTAATTTTTCATGTAAATAATGGTTATGCAAGCAGTCTATTTTGTAACTAACAAAAGAGGACTTTGATTCGCATGTTTCTCACGCTTATTCTATTGTTTAACTATACTTTGAGCAATGTCTTCATAAATCTCTGCCAAATCCTCACTTAACATTAAAGGATTTCCGCAATCAGAAGCATGGCATATTTGTGGATCTAGAGGAACTCTGCCTAGAAGTTTGATGCCCAGCTCCTCAGACATTTTTTTTGCACCGTCTTTTCCAAATATGTATATTTTTGAGCCGCTTTGAATGAAATAACTCATATTTTCTACAATGCCAATAACCGGTACGCTGAGCTTTGTAAACATATCATAAATTTTGCGAGCATCGATTAAAGAGAGCTCCTGTGGAGTTGAAACTATTATCGCCCCAGTTAAGTTAAAATTTTCCATAAGACTTAAATGCACATCGCCAGTTCCAGGTGGTGTATCAATTATCAAATACTCTATATCGGACCATTTTGTTCCCATTAGCAGACTATAAAGTGCTTTTGTAATCATAGGTCCGCGCCATATTGCTGCACGATCTTTATCGATAAAATAGCCAATTGAAATAGTATGCAGTCCATACTTTTCTATAGGCATTGCTTTACTATCCTGTATTTCTGGCTTTAATTTTTCAGCGCCAAGCATTTTAGGAATTGAAGGACCATATATATCTGCATCAACCAGCGCAACTTTGTGTTTTAACTTTGCTAATGAGAGAGCAAGATTTAGCGCAACTGTGGACTTGCCCACACCGCCTTTACCAGAGGCCACAACGATTATATTTTTCACTCCTTCGATATGTAATTTAGCTTTTTGTTGCCCAGTTTGTTTTTGACAAGTAGCAACCACGGTCACTTTTGTCACCCCCGGTATAGCTTTAACAGCTTGCTCACAATTTCTTCTTAATTCTTCATTTGCTTGCGTGTTACCGGCAACTTCAAGCACAAAACCAACATCTTGACCTTTAATAATAATTGAGGATATTATGCCAAGAGCGATCACATCTTTACCGCTTTTTTGCTCTATGACTTTTTTTAAGTTCTCTCTTACAATTTTTTCGTTGATCATTAGCCTTTTAGGTGATTTCTTCCTGAAGTCGTTTAATCTCAGCTTGAGGAAGGCCGGTTGTCTGAGAGATAATATCAATAGAGATGTCAGCCTTAAGTAGGTTTTTTGCTACTTCAATCTTTCCTTCAATCTTTCCCTCATCAAGTTTTTTAGCGAGGATGCCTTCTTCTTTCCGCAGATCCATTATTCTTTCTTCATATGCTACTAAATCTTTTTCATTCCAGCTAAACCTGTCTAATTCATCGTAGGCTAACTTTATTATTGGTGATTTTTCTGCTATTTTCCTTAAGTCTTCTTCCGTAGTTTCATCTGCATATTGTTGTCTAAGTGAAGAAGGTCGCCCCTCCTCACTCGACTTCAAAACCGTACGTGAGACTTTGCGCCTCATACGGCTTCTCTCCAATTTGGAGCTTTTCATGCACACCTCCTGTGTAATTCATCGTGACAATGTCCATGTAACAAAGATAAGTTTTTGATCATGTTGTTTCGTCTATTCCGGTCTTTGTGATGTATTTCTATTGTATCATCACTTTTAAACCATAGTCTACAATTATCACATTTACTTTGTTGTAACTTCAATAGTTTTATTACTCTTAATGACTTATCTGGTATTTTTCTCAGACGTTTACCCCAATAAACCCAATCACCATCATATGGAGATCTGGTTTTTTGCACTTTGATATGTCGTTTAATAACATGATCGCTGTGTATAATAAAATGTATCTTGTTACTTGTCATAAAACGCCAGTTATCGTTATTATACTTTTTAAAGTATTTTCTTTTTATCCAGCATTTCCCTTTGTTTGGGTGCCTAAAGACTGACCTTACCCAGAAAAAGTGGAGAGAAAGAAAAGAGTTTTTTTGGGTAAAATAAAATTTTGGAGGATTAGAAATGGTAAGAGAATATACAGCAGAATTCAAATTGGAAGCTGTTAAACTGGCAAATGAACAAAGAAAGGCAGGTCAAACAATTACAAAAATAGCAAGAGATTTAGGAATAAAGGGTGGTTTATTAGGAAAATGGATGAAGAAATATAACGAAAAAAAGTCAGCGGCAATGCATTTCCAGGTAGAGGTAACATGGCTCCTTACGACAAAGAGAGGTTTGATTTACAAAGCAAGAGTAACAAGGGAAAGAGACATTTAAAAAAAAGCCCTGGCCAGTCAAAAAGAGTAAAATATTTTTTTATATAGTAACTGCTATAAAGTACAGGAATTATGTAGGATTTTCTGCTAGTGGCTACTATAAGTGGACCACAAGAAAAATAAGCAGTAGAGAATCAGCAAATAAAGAGCTACTCGAAGCTATTCAAAAAATATATCAAGTTTCTAAATGTAGATATGGAGCTCCTAAAATTCATGCTGAATTGAAGGCTTTGGGTAAAAGTTGCAATTTGAAAACGGTGCAAAGTATTATGCAGAAAAATGACATCAGGGCTATACTGAGAAGAAAGTTTAAAATTAAAAAACAACAAACAGATAATAGAGCTGTAGCTCCCAATATACTAGATCAAAACTTTATTGTTGATCAACCAAATAAAGTATGGGATTACTTACATCAAAACCAAGGAGGGATGGCTATATTTGGCAGCAATAATTCTCACGTATGGTAGTTAATGAGTAGTGCAATAAATAAACAATTGGTTATGAACTCTTTATTAATGGCCATTAATAGGCGTAAACCTGTTAAAAATCTACTGCTGCACAGTGACCAAGGTTCACAATATACTGCGCAAGGGTATCAATATCTCTTAGCTGTAAAGAATATAGATGAGTAATAAAGGCTGTTGTTACGACAATTCTGTTGCAGAAAGCTTCTTTAGCTCATTGAAAAGAGAAATACTTATTGATACTTCACAACACTCTGCTCAACAAACTAGAACTGCAATATTTGAATACATAGAAATTTTTTATAACAAACAACGTCACTATTAACTATTGCATTCCAGAACAATTTGATGCATCATTCTTTTTGTAAAAAACATTCCACACTTTCTCTCCACTTTTTCTGGGTAAGGTCATTTTTCATTGCACCCTATATTGTCCATTCCATTAGCTTTACTACGCTCGTTACCTCACGCAGCATAATGGTCTGTTCTAGGCTGTTGGCTAGACTTTGCCTAAGTTGGATTTTCACCAACTGTATTCTAAACGCTTACTTGGCGCACCCATAACAAAAATGCCTGAAAAACGTTAATAATTATATACTATTATTAATAATTATTCAACCATATTTTAAGCTTACAATTTTGAGCTTAACTGACGCTTATGGATAGGGGCAACTCTATCACCCTGTGTTATGTTTATTTTCTAACGGACGCTGATTTTTGTATCGTAATTTCTTGCTATAAATTGGTTATATAAGAGCTGGCTTCTAAAATTTTATAACCCTAATTTGAATTAACAGACAGTAGAATCGAAAGATTATTACAAGGAGAAATCTACACAGATCGACCCTTTTGTGAATCTGCGTTTCTGCTTTCTTCAACTTGTTTTGCAAAAGATGTTTCCGGTTTCTGAAGTGGCTTAGCAATTTCACGCACAACGGCAATAACTGCTGTTAAAAACGTTTTTAACAATGCACCTAAAGCTCCACCAACTGCTTCCCTGCCATATATATGAGCTTGCTTTTCGTTACCGTCAGCAGTTTCCCCTGCCCTCCTTCTTGGATCCATCCTATGAGCAATCACCGAAAACAACACTCCCCTGATTGAAGACTTCACTTTTTCCTTTGCTTCGTGGACATCCCCATCTTTTGCTGTTTCATGTCCATGACTTAAGTGTTTAGCGTTCATTAGCTCCTTTTGTTGCTGGGCAAACATGCTACTTAATACTTCTTCTATCACTTGCTTTCTTCTCTTTTCTCTAACTCTTTTCATAGATTCTGATTTATCGCGAGTATGCTTTGTGGTTTCAAGTTCTGCATCAATATCTTCGGACGCAGCCTGACTATATAAAGTCTCTATGAGCCTATCTATACTTCGCTTTATTTGCATAGTCCTTTCGTAACTATCTAAATTGTCAATTCCTTCGTCGATCTGATTTAGAATATCCTCAAAAGCTTTTAAATATTCTTGAATATACTGTATTATGTATTGCTTATCTTCCTCTTTGTGTTGTTCTTCTTGATTTTGCTGATTTTCATTTTCTAAACTTCTCTCTCTTTTATCATCGTTATTTTCTTCAATATTATCACCGTCTTCCTCGAAAAGGTCTTTGTCGTTCATGATTTTTTTTAATTTAGTTAAAATTCTCACCAGTTACTATTGTATATAAAAAGATTAAATTAACATTAATGAAAAGCGTTTACAACTTCAGCACTGACTAAAACGACAGTAAAGCTGTCAAAAGTAACAGGATCATAATACCTCTCATACAATTCAACTGAACACCTAAGCCTTATCTTTTCCTTAGCATTAAAACTAATTTCATAATCATTATTAGAGTTTAGCATAGCAGAATTACGTAATAATTCATCAGCTAATACAGAGTCTAAAATTCCATTAATTTTTATCGTAATGTGTCTGCTTCCAGCACAATCGAGCACTTTCCTCCAGCCAAAAGAAGAAATATCTTTCACCTCTTCTCTGTTATTACGCAAAGTAAACCTTAGGTTTCTTATATTATTTAACACAATAAAATTATTGTCATGATCTTTAATTTTTAGCTGTAATTTGCTCATTATCACCTCCTTTTATTAAAATATCAAAATTAATTGTTGAATGTAAAATTTCATCGTGCTGATCCATAGCACAATTACTTTCTAAAATGGCCTCATTATTAAAACCTTCAATGCTCTTAAGTATCAAGTTAATATGCCTTATAATGGCAAACATACTGTCTATATGATAAGTATATATGTCGCATGAAAATCTTGCCTTTGTAGCAAAATTGGACAGCATATGCAGGTTATTATAATTCACTACACGCAATCTCAGGTAAGGAATGGTGACCTGTTTAGGTAAGTAGTCATAAATGTTAGTAACATATTTCCTTAAATCAGAGTTTGCTTTTAGTGCTTCATAAATGCTACTGTACAACTCGTTTATAGCTTGAATTTTTTTCATAATTAACCCTCGAAAGATATATAGAAACTCGTCATCCCGCTGCTTGTTAGCGGGATCTATCCGTAACGGTATGACGTAGTAGCCCAGTTTGAATGACCAGAAAGAGCTACAAAACAACCTTTGGTTCGCGAAATGGAGAATATACCTTCTTCACTTCAGATAAATGGCTACTTACCTCCGATTCACGATTTTTGTAAAGAGCAGAAACATGCCGCATAATACCTAGTTTTATCTGCTCAGGAACATTGTCATAACCAGCTTCGTATACAACATCAACTCTTATTGCATTCAAACAATTGAAAAACTCAACGTAGCCCCCTACATCACTAAAATAATACTTAAGTGTACTCTTCTCTTGATTTTTAGACATCATTGCAGTAGCCAATACTATCTTACTCACAGGGCCATAGCTTAAATAGATCCTACGAGGTACATAATCTTCATATGAAACTTGCCATGTTTGTTTCACCAGTGACTTTTCCATATGCCATTCAGCGTAATCAGTTGCCATAAAAATTAGATCTGAAATCAACTTATCATCCTGGTCGTTCTCAATGCGTAAAAAAGATTTAACCTCTTCTAAAGTAACTGGAAAAGATTCAGGCTTAAATTTACGTTGCACAGATATTCTTGGTGAAGTAGATCTTATTGACATAATAACCCTCCTTTTTGATATAGCTAGAATAAGTAAGGTTTACCTCGTGACAGCGTGGGGCAAATCTTACTTACTTTAGCTATGCAGCTTGCATGCAACATTAAGTTAAATTGGCGCAGCAACAACTCTGAGTGTTTTATCGTATGAATATATTAAGAAGAGAACGTATTAAAGCTGTTTCTCCTTTTTTGTTAATAAAATTTGAACTTATAGCATATTCAACTAGGCTGGATTTTAGTAGATTGACATTTTGAGAATGAATATTATTGAAGGTGGAGTTTAACTCTTTAGCAAGCAGACTGCGAAATTTTTGCACACTGTCATATGCGATGTTCTCAAGTTCATGTGCAAATTTATCTTGAGCTATAGTTGTTATATCTTCAATTTCCTTATCAAACTCCTCCAGCTTTTTTCCCTTACTCTTAGAGCTTTTCGTAAAAGTTTTCATATTAATTAAACTCAACTACTTTTATGATTATAACTGTAATAAAAAAACTACCAAAGTAAAAAATTCGCACTACTGTGTAACTCATAACTGTACGAACATTGCAATTTGGGCCTACCAGGAGGGCAATGACTCTTATCCAAGTACCCTCTTCTTGTCATCCCAGTGCTTGACACTGGGATCCAGGAATTTTATTAAGTTGGTAAGCATAAAAGTAGCCGTTTTATGTTAAAACACAACGTTCTTGATGAGATTACGGCAAGGCTGGATTCCAGACTGGAATGACATCATCCTTTTTTGGGATTCCAGTGCAGCTACTTGCATCTGCAAATTGCAATGTTCGTACAACTGTGGGTGCTAAGTTTTACAAACACCGTTGTGCTGAACCTTGAATATCCACTTCTTTCAATTCAGTGTCAGGAGCGATGGGTTTTGATATTGTGTATGTAATGCCACCGGCTATCAGTGCAGATACCACAGAAGCTGCAACTATTAATAGAGCAGACAATCCGGAAGCAATACTAAGAGCAGCACCTACTGCTAACATAGCTGCAAGGCTCGCGTAGGCAACTTTTGGGGAAAATTGTCTTTTTCCTACTTTTTCTAGTGACACTTCATTTGTTTTAGTTTTGCCCAGTTCACCCTCAAGTGGTGTGTTTTCATTCTCCAGACTTTTTATTTTTTGTGTCAGTGATTCATTCTCTTTATTGAATTCTTTCAACTTAGTCCCATATCCAGCTATACAACTTTTTGATTCTTCTAGTTCTTTTTGCGCTTTTTCTAACAACACTTCTGTTTTAGAATGCTGACTTTCTGTTTTGTCTAATTTATCCTTAAGCGTTGCTTTTTCACTTTCTAGATCTTGTATTTGTTGTTTTAGCAATTCATTCTTTTTCTGCTTATCCTTTAGCTGAGTACGTAATTCTTTTAACTTAACTTTACTTTTTTTAACCTTTTCTGCTTCTTCTGGAGTTTCCATTGCGTTGTGTGTTTTGGAATGGGAAGAAGTACCAGATACAACCTCAGATAGCTGACCATACATACCGTTTAGTCTATCTATTAGGCCTTCATCCTTTATCAATGAGCGATCTGCTCCATATTTCATCAAAAGGTTGGCTGATTCTTTTTTGTCATTTGCAAGAGCGTAACATAATGGAGTATACTCAGCTTTATCTTGTGCATTAACATTTGCTCCACCTTCTACTAGATATTCTGCAATCTCTACACAACCATATACAGCAGCATAATGTAAAGGGGTCAGTCCATCTTTATCCTGTACATCAACTTTTGCTCCACATTTTACCAAAAGTTCCACTGATTCTTTATTGTTTCTTGCAGCAGCACGATGTAAAAAAGTCAATCCATTTTCATCTTGTGCATCAATGTCTTCTCCATCAATGTTTTCTTCATTTTCTAATATAGATTTGCCTAAAGCTTCAGATTCATCTGCATCAAAATATATTCCACTATCGTCACTATTACTTTTATTTAAAAAGGTCTGTTCCCCATTATATGTAGTATACTGCTCTGGATGTTGACTGTGCAAGTCATTATGTTCTATGCGCTTCTGATTATTGGCAGATCTTTGTTCTGCCTCTTGCAACTTTTGCGCCACAGCATCTCTTTTAGCCGGTTCTCTTTCTAATGTATCATCTACTTTGTTTAGAGGTTGTCCGGAAACAAGTAAAAGGCTATAATATCTGAAATTTTAGTACGGGGTAAAGATGAGAAAAAAGTATCCAACAGATCTAAGCGAAAGGGAATGGGCAAGAATAGAAAAACACTTCAGAGTATCATACAAGAAAGGAGGAAGGCCGCCAAAGTATAGCAAAAGAGAAATATTAGAAGCAATTTTCTATGTATTGCGTACAGGGTGTCAATGGCGGTATTTACCAAATGATTTTCCGCTATGGAAGACTGTGTATGAGCAGTTCAGGCAATGGAAGAAGCAGGGAATTTTTGAGAAAATGAATTATGAAATTACAAAATATAGTAGAAGAAAAATAGGAAGGAATGAGCAGCCGAGTGCCTGTATAGTAGATAGTCAATCTGTAAAGACTACAGAAAAGGGGGGATCAAAGGCTATGATGGAAGTAAAAAAGTAAAGAGTAGAAAAAGGCATATAATTACAGACACTCAGGGTTTTATACTAGGTTGTTACGTAGGCGCTGCTAACGAAAATGATAGAGATGGTATTAAAATAGCATTAAACAATATGAGAACAAAATATACTAAAGTTAAAAAAATGTGGGCTGACATGGGATACCAAGGAAGAAATTTAAAGAATCACATAAAGGAAGAATATGACATAGATATTGAAATTGTTAAAAGGCCTCCATGTAGATTTTGGGTGCACAAAGATACGCCACCTGAGCTACTACCAACAAGAGAACAAGGGTTTAAAGTACAGCCAAGAAGATGGGTTGTAGAAAGGACTTTTGCTTGGGTTAATAGGAATAGAAGGCTATCGAAGGAGTATGATTTACTCACAACATCCACTGAGAATTTCATATACCTAGCTATGAGTAGGGTTATGTTAAAGAGGGAATATGCTTGAATTTACTAGTTTCCGGACAACCTCTTATATTGTTTTCATTAGTGATTGAGTTTGAAGAAGTCTGTTCATCCTCATCTTGTACATAGATTTCTCTGCTGTTTGGTGTAGTTCCGTTGTTCTCTTTCTGATCTCTTGCATTCCATGCTTGCACTGCAGCAGTTATTCTATTTCCGCCCACAGCTGAATTTCCTGGAGTTTTATTATTAGACTGCAGTAAAGTGCCTTGTCTATAAGGTTGTCTTCTCGCAGCTCTTGCCTCAGCATAGCGTTGTTCTCCTTCCTCTAACGTTTTTATTATAGCCTTTTTACCTTCTACATTGCCAACAACATCCCTTGGAGTTTGGCCTTGACTATCTTTTAGTGAAGGATTTGCGTTATTGTTCAATAAAAGCTGAGCTATCTCTTGATGACCATGCAAAGCAGCAATGTGCAAAGCAGTTAATTGAGACTTAGCTCCATCAAGTTCATATATTGGTTCATTAACTTTTGCTTCCTTTGCTAGTAGGAGTTTTACTATTGGTACACTGTTACATTCCACAGCAAGATGTACCAACATATAATTTACAATTTTGTCTGAATCTAATATACTGAATATCTTATCTATCTTCAAATTGTTACAAGTGCTATATACTTTTGAGTCTGCATCTTTTAGCTCACTCCCTATTCTTTCAAGTAAATTATTCTCATTTAAACCTTCACTCTTGCTTACCTCATTTATTATTTCAAAAAACTTTTCCTTTTTTATTGCCATAACCTTTCCTCTCAATTTATTTATTATTGCTGAACAGTCTCACAAAAAAGTTAAGTTTGTCGAAATTCCATGTTTGATCTAAAAATTAGTCACAAACATTTTCTTGTCTGTCATCCCAGTAGCTAACACTGATTCACTCTATAATGGTGTCACAGCAGTCCTACATCATGCCACCGCGAACCGTCATACCACGATTCATTCGCGATATCTCATCCGCTAACTGTTCTCCCTCATCATACCGTCACGGTATCTCCAGATCCCGCTAACAAGTAGCGGGATGACGATTGTCAGGGTGTCATCCCAGCGCCCCTATGATGTCATCCGAGTAGCCGACACTGGTTCCTTTATGATGGCAGTGCCCCTATGGTGTCATTCCAGTCTGGAATCCAGCCTTTCCATAATCATCAAAACATTGTATTTTAACGTAAAACAGCTATTTTTATGCTCACCAACTTAATAAAATTCCTGGATCCCAGTGTCAAGCACTGGGATGACAAGATATAAACCTTATCGTCATGCCGTCGCGAACCGTCATACCGCCGCGGTATCTCCAGATCCCGCTGGGATGACGATTGTCGTTTAGCTATAAATATTTAAGAAATTTACCAAATAAAAAAAAAGGCAAAAGAAGCCCTGGGGTTATTATCTGCTTTAAAATATTGGCGTTTTTTATGTTTTAAACGCTTGACAAGCGAAATTCAGCTGCTTTTAATTGCAACTAACCTACGCTGCAAATGTTTAAGAAATTTACTAAGCAGAAAAAAAGACAAAGAATCCCCGAGTTAGCTAGTCTTTTACTATCTCTGTCGAGTATTGGCATTTTTTGATGTCTTGTAACGCTTTATAAGCGCGTTCAGCTTATTTAGATAAAAATCTAGATGTAGATGAAGTTTTGTAAAGACATACAGTATCTATATACTGCAAAAAATTGAACATAAGACGCCGATACATTAAGTAATCCTTACCTTTTAATCTGCAGATTGGCGAAAGCAAATACAATAGCTTCAATTTTATGATAAGGGGGCTGGCGGAGTTTGTCAAGGAAGTTTTTCGTTTCTGCGAACTACCTGGATTAATATTATATAGAAGGTTTGCTGCCAATAAAGCCTAAACTTACCAAATACATTTCTGTAGATTCAGATCTACTTGACTTTGGTTTAAAGTATTTTACTGTTTTAAACATTTTTTTTAGCTCGTTACAAAAATCTTTATCAGATTCTCCTTGGAAAATTTTTACTACAAACGTGCCACCATGGCTCAAGAAATGCTTTGCAAAATTGAGCGCTGCTTCGCATAAAAGCATAATTCTGATATGATCCAACGATTTTAAACCACAAGATTCGGGCGCCATGTCAGATAAAATTACATCAAATTTTTGATCCTTGAATTTTTCTCTTAAAATTTCAAACTCATTGATAATATCACATTGTATAAACTCTACTCCATTAATTGCATTCATTGGTTTTACGTCAAGAGCAACCACATTTGCACCTTTCTGAGATGCAACTTGTGACCATCCACCAGGAGAAGCACCAAGATCAATAATTTTTTGCCCTTCTTGGAATAATTTAAATTTGTTATCCATTTCTACCAGCTTATATGCTGAGCGTGACCTATAACCATCCTTGCTAGTTTTTTGCACATACTGATCATTCAAATGACGATGTAGCCACCTTGTTGAAGATAGTTTTCTGCCTCTAGCCGTCTTTACTCTAGTTTTTATTGCTAATACCCTACTTATTATTGATTATATCTTTAAGCTCTTTTTCAACTACTTCTTTTACCAGTGCATGTAGATATTTATTCAGCCATTCTGAGAGCTGAGGTTTTAAAAGAGATGTAACTAATTCTTCAACAGTAAGGTTCGCTTTTTTTTGTTGTTTATGCTGTAATTCGTTTTGCATTTTTCCAAGCAACGCTTTGATCTCTTCCATATTCTCTTTTAAAATTAGATGATCGTTATTTTGCGCTTGTAAGCCGCTATTACTCGCTTTGTTATTACTCATTTGGATATTATCGTACAAATAAATATCTTTTTTTTCTTCTGAATTGTAGCTATGGCCATTAAATTGGTTATTGTTGCAAGCCATTTCCTCACTTTGGTCATCATTATCAATGTCCTCTTTTTCATTATTTTCTTTTTTGCCATCTTCTTCTATTTCTTCTGGATACTCTTCCTCAAGGTATAGCACATCATCATTTTCATCCTTTATTTCTGCTTTATCGTTACTCGCGTTTTTACCCGATATAGCTTTTTTTATATCTTCTAGGATATCTTTTACAGATTGATTACCTTGTTCATCATGCATAGTGCTAATACCATTAAATTTAGAGGTTTATACTATTTATCATAAAAAGCAAGTTGTAAACACTAATCACATAATTGCTTTTTGCTTCAACTAAGTCTGAACGTGCTTTAAATAATGCATCTTCAGTGTCCAAAAGGTCAGATGTACTCTTTAAATTTAAGTTTACTTCTTGCTCAACTCCTTCCAATGCTAGAGCTGCTGCTTTTTCCGCTTCTTGACTTGCTTTGATAATGGCCTTTGCTGTCAACACATTATTCCAAGCATTTACAACTGCTTGTTCTATATTTTTTACCGTTTCATAATAATCGTAGGTAGATTTTTTTGCATCCATTTTAGCTTTACTGACACCAAAAGCATTAACTCCTCTCTTAAAGATTGGAACATCAAGAGTAAAAACTACATGAACATTTTCTAATAGTTTGTCTACCTTCATACCATCCTCCCCAAAATTTTTGCTTGCACTTAGATTTAAAGAAGGAAGCCACTTGGAGCTTTCAGCAATCACTTCCATTCCGGCTGCTCTTTTTTGATAAACTGCTGCTTTTAGAGATAAATTATTGGTTTTTGCTAACTGTAAACATTCATTTAGCTCTGGAACAGAAGGTAGTTTATCATTAGCTTCAGAAAGGTCATCAGCATCTTCGCCAATCAAATGATAATAAGCAATATTTACCAACTTTAATTTACCTTCAGCATCAACTCTTTCGGATATAGAAGACGAAAATTTTGCTTTTGCTAACAAAACTTCAGCATTGGTTACCTCTCCAAGGGAAAAGCGTTTTTTCATAGCTGACAAATGTTCCAAAGAAACGCGTTCTTTATGTTCTCTGAGCTTTAATATTTCTGTCTTTTGTAAAACATTAACATATGCTTTCACAGCATTAAGTGCAAGCTCTTGTTTTAATTGCTGAAATCGCATCTTTTCTGCTTTGAGAAGATGGCTTGATCGACTGAATGTGGCAAAGGTACCACCGCCATCGATTAATTTCTGGCGCAATGTAAGTTTTTTTTCAGATGTATCAAGATTAAAGTTACTATCGAAATTGTATTGCAAATTAATGTCAGGTAAAAATCCAGCTAACCCAGAAGATTTATAGTGTTTTTCTGCGCTTTTATATTGGTAAAATTGAGACTTTATTTTTGAGCTATTTTTGATGGCTTTGCTTATCACTTCTCCCACATCGGTTGCATAGCAACTTATAGTATTAAAAATGATCGCAAGTGTGATAATCAATCGAAACATTCTAATTCCTATGCATATTGGTTGCGCAGCTCAATTACTAACATAAATTACTTTAATAATCAATAACTAATATTGTTGACACTATTGAGAAATTAAGTATATCATAGCTTACTATTGTTGGATCAAATAATGAAGACTTTTTTCTTAAAGGAGAAACAAATCAATAAAAAGTGGTTTGTCATAGATGCAGAAGGATTAGTGGTAGGGAGGCTTGCAGCATTTGTAGCGACACTATTACGTGGAAAGCATAAACCTGAGTATACACCTCATATGGATTGTGGCGATAATGTAATTATTATCAACGCAGAAAAGGTGCATTTCACCGGAAAGAAGCTTAAAGATAAAATTTACTATAAGCATACAGGTTATTCTGGTGGTTTGAAGAAAACTACTCCAGATAATATTTTAAATGGCAAATTTCCTGAGCGTGTAATAGAAATGGCAGTGAAAAGGATGCTTGATGATGGGCCTATGGCACGTAGACGCTTTGAAAATTTGTATGTTTATTCTGGTTCAGAGCATAAGCATCAAGGACAGCAACCTGAAAAGATAGATTTTGCCTCTTTGAATCGTAAAAATAAAAAGTAATGGAGTAAAAATGAAGAGTTCTACAATAAATAACAATGATTGGTCAGAAAAGACAATTAAATCAGCAGTTGATTCGCTTGGTCGTTTATATGCTACAGGCCGAAGAAAAGAATCTGTAGCAAGAGTATGGATAAAGCCGGGGAGTGGAAAATTTAGTGTTAACAAAAAAGGCGATCTAATTTCTTATTTTAAAAGAGAGTCAGTGTGCCAAATAGTAAAAATGCCATTTGTTGCAACTTCCACATTGGATAAATACGATGTATTTGCAACTGTAAAAGGTGGAGGGCTATCTGGTCAAGCAGGTGCTCTAGCTCATGGAATAAGCAGAGCTTTAAGTAGTGTAAGCCAAGATTTGCATTCTATACTACGTAATGGTGAGTTCTTAACTAGAGATTCACGTGTTGTTGAACGTAAGAAATATGGTCAACATAAAGCTCGGAAAAAGTGTCAATTTTCTAAGAGATAGTTATTTTATAGGGGTGTTTTTTTGTAAGTATTATACAAATATTTGCAAAAATGTATGATATCCTCTATTTTTGTGATGAATTTAGTTGACTATCGGTGTCAACATAATATGCTATTTATGTGATTTTTTCAATATTAAGGTAATTTATGAGTAAAGAAGATATAATAAAACAATTAAAGGAAGATTGTTCTAGTCAGAATATAGATATAACAAAATCTGATTTGAGCAAGATTCATGATGCATTTATTAAAATAATAAAGAATGAGCTGCATGGGAAAGGTGAAATACGTTTGCATGGAATAGGAACATTTTCTACTGCTATCAGTCAGGAAAAACAATGTCGTAACCCCCAAAGTGGTGAGATCATGACTGTTCCTAAAAAGACAAGGGTAAAATTTAAAGCAAGCCAAACTCTTTTAAGTATTTTAAATGAGAAGGAAAAAGCAGCAGTTAGTTAGACATTGTCATTTTCATTGTTTTTACTACGCTGTGTAAGCCGTAAAATACAGCTTCGCTAATTAAATAGTGGCCTATGTTAAGAGCTGAGATGTGAGGTATTCTTGTCATCTTCTTAGCGTGTTTATAAGTTATGCCATGTCCTGCGTGGCATTCTATTCCTAATTTATTGACGTACTCTGCAGCATTAGTAATTAACTGTAACTTTTTTTCTGATGGATTATCACAGTAATCCCCTGTGTGAATTTCTATTATGTCAGGTTTTGTCCCTAGCTTTTCAAGATATTTTAGTTGATCAATATTTGGATCGATAAACAGTGAGACTTTTATGCTAGAGCTATGCATTTCCTCTATTATACTAGAAAGTTTACTGTGCATATTCACGATATCCAGGCCACCTTCGGTTGTTAATTCTTCTCTTTTTTCTGGTACTATACTAATCGAATAGGGTTTTACCTTTTTTGCTATTTCAAGCATTTCTTCCGTGGCTGCAATTTCAAGATTTAACTCAGTGCTAATGCTTTTTTTTAGGTTAAATACGTCTTCATCTCTAATATGCCTTCTATCTTCTCGTAAGTGTACAGTAATAAAGTCTGCTCCAGCGTCAATGGCTATTTCTGCTGCTTTCAATGGATCTGGATAAGAAGTTCCGCGTGCGTTGCGGAGGGTTGCAACGTGATCGATATTAACACCTAGTTTCACAATCTACCTCAGAAATTATTTATAGATTATACATGTTATTAGGTTTTTTGCATAGTCATTGTTTGACCTTACCCAGAAAAAGTGGAGAGAAAGAAAAGAGTTTTTTTGGGTAAAATAAAATTTTGGAGGATTAGAAATGGTAAGAGAATATACAGCAGAATTCAAATTGGAAGCTGTTAAACTGGCAAATGAACAAAGAAAGGCAGGTCAAACAATTACAAAAATAGCAAGAGATTTAGGAATAAAGGGTGGTTTATTAGGAAAATGGATGAAGAAATATAACGAAAAAAAGTCAGCGGCAATGCATTTCCAGGTAGAGGTAACATGGCTCCTTACGACAAAGAGAGGTTTGATTTACAAAGCAAGAGTAACAAGGGAAAGAGACATTTAAAAAAAAGCCCTGGCCAGTCAAAAAGAGTAAAATATTTTTTTATATAGTAACTGCTATAAAGTACAGGAATTATGTAGGATTTTCTGCTAGTGGCTACTATAAGTGGACCACAAGAAAAATAAGCAGTAGAGAATCAGCAAATAAAGAGCTACTCGAAGCTATTCAAAAAATATATCAAGTTTCTAAATGTAGATATGGAGCTCCTAAAATTCATGCTGAATTGAAGGCTTTGGGTAAAAGTTGCAATTTGAAAACGGTGCAAAGTATTATGCAGAAAAATGACATCAGGGCTATACTGAGAAGAAAGTTTAAAATTAAAAAACAACAAACAGATAATAGAGCTGTAGCTCCCAATATACTAGATCAAAACTTTATTGTTGATCAACCAAATAAAGTATGGGATTACTTACATCAAAACCAAGGAGGGATGGCTATATTTGGCAGCAATAATTCTCACGTATGGTAGTTAATGAGTAGTGCAATAAATAAACAATTGGTTATGAACTCTTTATTAATGGCCATTAATAGGCGTAAACCTGTTAAAAATCTACTGCTGCACAGTGACCAAGGTTCACAATATACTGCGCAAGGGTATCAATATCTCTTAGCTGTAAAGAATATAGATGAGTAATAAAGGCTGTTGTTACGACAATTCTGTTGCAGAAAGCTTCTTTAGCTCATTGAAAAGAGAAATACTTATTGATACTTCACAACACTCTGCTCAACAAACTAGAACTGCAATATTTGAATACATAGAAATTTTTTATAACAAACAACGTCACTATTAACTATTGCATTCCAGAACAATTTGATGCATCATTCTTTTTGTAAAAAACATTCCACACTTTCTCTCCACTTTTTCTGGGTAAGGTCATATGTGTACATCCCCATCATGAATGCTATTTTCGGTAAAATCTCTTACAACGCTCAAAAGCAGAAAAACAAAAACTTGATTTTCTCAGCTAAATAGTGGACCATCAAAAGCACGCATAAATATCTACAATGAAAGAAAAAACTTTCACAATCATCGATGGCTATGGTTTTCTTTTCAGAGCTTACTATGTACTACCTCACTTAATTACCACAACAGGAATGCCAATAGGTGGTGTATATGGCTTTCTGAATATGGTTCTTAAGTACATTGCCCATTCGGACTACTTAACTATAGCACTTGATGCAGGGAAAAAGAATTTTAGGCACAATTTATATCCTGAGTACAAAGCGAACAGAGTAACGCCTCCTGAGGATCTAACTCCACAGTTCACCATACTGAGGGAAGCGGTAGAAGCTTTTAACCTCAGCTATGAAGAGATTGAAGGTTATGAAGCAGATGATATAATTGCAACACTAGCTGCAAAATACGCCAACCACCAAGACTTTAAAGTGGTAGTCGTTTCATCAGATAAAGACTTATTTCAACTCTTGAACCACAATATTTTAATATTCGACCCCATTAAAAATATATATATAGATGAAAAACAAGTAATAGAAAAATTTGGTGTAAACTCACACAAGCTTCTTGATTTATTTTCTCTAACTGGTGATGCATCTGACAACATTCCAGGCGTTCCGGGAATAGGTCCGAAGACTGCAGCTAAATTACTGGATGAATTTGATTCATTGAATAATATTATAGAGAACATTGATAATATCGAGCAAACGAGGATTCGTAATATTCTCACCGAACATAAGGAAAAAGCTCTAATTTCAAGAGAACTTTTATCACTATGCGAAAAAGTAGACCTTCAACATGATATTGCAAAATATGAAGTCCATTCTCCAAATATGGAAAAACTATTATCCTTTTTAAAGAAGTATGAATTCAATTCCTTAATAGGGAAAGTGGAAAAGCTTTTTTCCTATAATGGGTCTAGCACAAAAGAGAAAATAGAATATAGTAGTGAAGAGTTAGAGAAATTTTTGGAGCATTGTAGATATGAAGGCAAAATTGCAATTCATTACCACCTTGAAAACAATGTATTAAGTCTATCTTATAGCGAAAGTAATATTTTTTATATAGAGCAAGACAGCATACAAGATGCACTCATTATAATTAACTTAACTTTGCTCTCAAATGGAGTGCTTAAAATAATACATAACATTAAAGAGATCAGGAAAATCTTCCCTGCAATAGAGAAGATGTTAGATTCAGTTGATGATTTGATGATAATGTCGTATAGCTTGGATACAGGAAAGCATGATCACAGTATTCCAAACATAGTTGCGCATAATTTGAGTGAAAATGCAGAAATTTTCTCGGCAAAAACTTTAATAGCAATTCATGAAAAGCTAAAGCAAAGGTTATTTCAGGAAAAATTGCTCACAATTTACGAGCGCTTCGATAAGCCACTTATGAAAGTAATATTTGATATGGAGAAAAATGGGATATTACTGAACATACAAAAATTACAGGAGCTGTCCGATAAATTTCAGCAGGTAATTGCCGTGCTTGAAGATGAGATATATAATTTGGCAGGAGAAAGATTTAATATTGCTTCGCCAAAACAATTAAGTGATGTTTTATTCAACAAAATGGGGCTTAATAAAAAGAAAAAGTCAAAAAAATCTGGATCGTATAGCACCAATTATGAAGTTCTAGAGGCACTCGAAGAAGAAGGGGTAGAAATCGCAAGTAAAATCTTAAATTGGCGACATTTAAGTAAATTAAAAGGCACCTACACTGATGCATTAATAAAGCAAGTTGATCCACTTGATGGTAGAATACACACAAGCTTTTCAACGACTGCAACTGCAACTGGAAGGCTGAGCTCCAGCAATCCTAATTTACAGAATATTCCTATCAGAAGCGAAGAGGGAAATCTTATCAGACAAGCATTTATTGCGCCAAAAGGGCATAAGATAATTTCTGCTGACTATTCGCAAATAGAATTAAGACTCCTGGCACACGTTGCAAACGTTGCAGCATTTAAAGAAGCTTTTGCAAACGGACAAGATATTCATGAGATCACCGCAAGGCAAGTTTTTGGAGTGCAAGAAATAGATGAGCAATTAAGACGCAAAGCAAAATCCATCAATTTTGGAATTATATATGGCATTAGCCCATTTGGTCTTGCAAAGCGGCTTGGAATTACCATTGCGGAAGCTGCTGAATACATTAATTACTATTTTTCCTGTTACCCAGAAATAAAGGCCTATATGGAAAAAGCAGTGTCTATCGCAAGATTGCATGGTTATGTAGAAACTTTGTTTGGCAGGAGATGCTTTGTAAGAGACATAAACAATACAATTCCTTATATAAGACAATTTGCAGAAAGGGCAGCAATAAACGCACCACTGCAAGGAACCGCTGCTGATATAATAAAACGTGCGACAATTCAGCTTTTTGACCAATTGAAAGTAGGTAAAATAATCCTCCAGGTTCACGATGAACTACTGGTTGAAGTAGAAGACGAAAAGGTGCAAGAAACAGCAAAACTTATAAAAGATATAATGGAAAATGCAATAGAAATTTCTATACCACTTGAAGTAGAAATAAAAATTGGCGACAACTGGGGTCTAAATTCCCTTAATTATGACTTAAACATCGTGAATTCTAGGAGTATAGATTATTTGAATTAATATGAAAAATATGCTACAATTGAAGTATAGTAAATGTGAGTAACTCAGTTATGACAAAAATATTAACTCCACAAACAAAGAATTTGGAACCTTCAAATCAGGTAACTAACAAAGATGAGAAAATTTTTGAAAAAGAGGAACATCAGGTAATCTATGATTACTTTGTAAAAGTATTAGAAGGTAAAGCCGAATTAAAGGAGAACAAAGAAATAACTGATTATTTTATATCAGCTTATAAGGACATACTACTTAATAATGTCAATCCAAAAGATATAAAACCACTCAGTGAAGAGAATTTTTCTCAGTTTTTACTTTCTATGTTTAAAGAAATTAGAGAGCAAGGCTTAGCTAGAGAAGAGAAATTAAATAATGATAAAATACAACAAATAATAACCAAGTGTGTAGCTGATATACGGGGTACAGAAGCTAAAGATTCATCCATAAAGTTTGTATTGGAAATGCTGCTGCTGCTAATTGGAGGGATCAAAATAGACCCGAAAAATATTTCTGGCTCCTTTATGGATGGGATGAAAGAAAAAATACCATTCTTAGGTAAAGACAAGAAAGAAGAGGATGAACCACCACTCAGTGATGAAGAGATGGTAACAACGTTCTTAAGCAAGATCTTTTTTCCTGTCCTTCTTTCCACTATTCCAATGTTAATTTTTGGTCCTACTACACTCGGAGTAGTTCTTACTGCTATCGGCACAATATTTGCCATAAAAGGAGGAGTGGAGGTTCTTTTTTCAAATAACAAAAAAGGTACTTTGTATGACCCTAGCTCACAAGATAAAGATGATACAGAAAAGAGAGCAAAACTGAATGGAAAAATTCTCGAGGGCATTGATGATATTTTAAAAACCCCAGTTACAGAAGTTGAGAAAGGCACCTCTGTTTCTGAACAAATTTCCCAAGGAAAAGAAAAGAGTGAACAACAGCCTGTTCCTGAGCAAATTTCCCAGGTAGGAAACGAAAAAAGTGAGCAGCACGATCAATCTTGGACAGGAAAGGAAAACAAACGAAGGGAAAAACCACAGAGCAGCAAAGGTAAGACCACTCAGGTTTGCTAAAAGTGAATTGTGTAAGAGATCTGCTATTATTCTATAGCACATACAACAGGAGTATGGTCAGACGGATTTTCTAGCTTACGCAATCTATCATCTATGTAGCATGTTTCCAATTTATCTACAGCTTGTGGTGATAACAGCATATAATCTATTCGCATTCCTTGATTATTTCTGAGTGAATTGCCTTGATAATGCCACCAAGTGAATTGTTGCAAATTTGGGTGAGATATTCTAAACGCATCTTTAAACCCAAGATTCAAGATCGCTCTTAACTTCTCACGTTCTCTTATATGAAAGCACACTTGGCCATTCAATAAGTTTGAATCAAAGACATCAATTTCATCCGGTGCAACATTATAATCGCCAGCTATAATAGTTAACTCTTCATTCTTTAACAAAGTGCTCATCCTTTCATATAGATTATCAAAAAACTTGAGTTTATATTCAAATGCTTGAGAGTCCGGGCTTTGACCGTTTGGAACGTATACACTTCCCACCCTTACCTTCTGATTATTGTGCTTTATTATGCACTCTATATAACGCGCTTCTTGATAACCTTCTACGATATCAATCTTAAACTTCTCCAGTATCGGATATTTAGATAAAACACAAACGCCATTTCTTGCAACTTGTCCATAGACAGCACATTCATATCCCAGCTTCTCTATCTCTGCATAAGGAAATTGCTCTTCCATACATTTTATCTCTTGCAGCAAAATTATATCTATCTGACTATCAACTATAAAACTACAAAGTTGGTTAACTCTTTTACGTATGGAGTTTACATTCCAAGTTGCAATCTTTAGCATCAACAATCCTTATTAATTATATCAATTAAACTCTCCCCAGTAGGCAACCTCGATGTTATAATTTTTTTCCATTTGATTAACTTTAAACTATCAGCAATGTTTTTACTCATGGTATATGCAACTGCATTATTCATCACATGAGATAACCCACTTTTTAGAACTAATGAACAAAATATCCTTGCTGTCTGTGAGGAAAAAAAAGCAACACTATCAATTTTACCATCCAATAGTAAATTTTTACACCTATTAGTTAGATTCCTTTTTATAATTGTTTTATAGAGTACAACTTCTCTTACGTTAAAATCTTCTTCAGATAATCTCTTTTTTAGGTCACATGATACTTCTTGTCCCCTTATATACAAGAACTTTATTGCGTTTGAATAATGAGCTTTTATGAATGATATCAGACCATCAACGTTGCTGTCTGCTGAGATTATATCAGAAAATCCCAAATTTTTTGCAGCCTGCATGGTTGAATTACCAACTGTAATAATCGGAAAGTCATCCTCTTTGCATATTTGACTAAGAGCCTTTACACTGTTTTTACTTGTAGATATCACAACGTCAAATTCGTACGCAGATATATCAGGATTTAAGTACTTTATTGTGAATACTGGTTCTATAAAAACTTTGTATCCATACTTTCTCAATATATTTCTTGTATTGAACGAGTCCAATAAAGGCCTCGTTAATAAAATAGACTTCATTCTGATTTATTTCACTACTAGTAAAATAGTACCCTTTATACACAAATTACTGAATAAAAACTTTTATTTTGATAGCTTGAGCAATTATTCAAGTAATTGATGTGGAAGTAGGAGTACTAAGCGCTCCTACCCCAATAAGCCCACAATTTCTGCTTACACTTTTTTGACGCTAATTACATCGAACTCTTTTGAATGGCTTCCTTCAGTGGAATTATATAGCTAATATTCCTGTATAAGTTAAATAAGTTAATACTTAAGCTTGTACTCTTGCAGTATTTGAAGAGAGATTCTCAAGGACGTTTTTTGTCTGTGGTTCACTAATCATAGTTTGAACGATATTAGCTGCCATAATAACACAGCCTAGAATAAAAAAAGGCGTAGAAACAAAATAAATAACAGAAGACTCAAAAAGCGACATAGATGCAATACCTCCTATTAGAAATGAAGCACTGGATGCTATATCAAGATAGATCTTTGTTAACTTTTTTTGTCCTGGAGTGTTTTTTATGCCAGATTTCTTATTAAGATTCTGTTGTCGGGAATGATCATTTAGTGACCATATATTTAAAGCAAACGAAAGTGCACTGAATATAGTGCCGGCAATACTAAAATACAGACTTAAGACAGGAATATTCAAGACCAATGCCGCTATGTATCCAATGAAAGAGATAGTAGATAGTGTAGTAACTAAGCGTTTCGAGTAAGTTCGTACCTTCTTTCTGTAGGCTAACTTATCTTTTTCACCATACATAGCATAAATATTACCTAATATGTTATATTATAACATTAATTAATTCAATAAGCAATATGGAAGCTAAGAGTGCCCGAGAGAAGACTTGAACTTCCACAACTTAAAAAGTTACTAGCACCTGAAGCTAGAGCGTCTACCAATTCCGCCACCCGGGCTTTTTATAGTTTACTATGTTAAAGTTAAATAATATACTTAAACAATTTTTAGTTCAAAGGTAATGCCAAATCTAGATCAAATATTTTTTGCTCAAAACAATGTTAATATTAATAACGTATATAAAATAGTCAATAACGCTTTGAGCAATAGCGATGGTGGTGAGCTGTTTCTAGAATTTTGCCAGTCGGAGTCCCTGGTTTTTGAGGATAACATATTAAAACACATGGACTTGAATACTAGAAGGGGATTTGGTTTAAGGTCTTTTTGTGAAGATAGTACATCTTTCGTTTGTTCTTCTGAGATCAGCGAAAAAGAAATTAGTAATGCTGCTTCTATGGTAAAAAGCTCAGTGTCTTTAAACAAGACAAATTCAATAAATTTAAACGAAGAGACAAAAAGCCTATATTCGAGGATTAACCCTATAAATGAAATGGATCTGAATTCAAAGATTAAGCTACTCAATGAGGTTAATGAGTATGTAAGGTCCAAAAATAACTGCGTGAAGCAAGTAAAAATAACTCTAAGTGGAGAATGGCAAGTTGTACAAATAATAAAGGGTGATCACAGATTAAGCGATATCAGGCCTCTGGTACGTTTTAATGTGCTAGTCATTGTAGAAAAAGATGGCCGTACCGAAAGAGGTTCTGCAGGGCATGGTGGAAGGGACTCTTATAGTAAGTTTATTTCTGAGAAAAAGTGGAAAGAAGTTGCAAACCAAGCGTTAGAACAAGCACTGGTAAATCTTGAAGCAATTCCAACTCCAGCCGGAGAAATGACAGTCGTTTTAGGTCCAGGCTGGCCAGGAATATTGTTACACGAAGCCGTGGGTCATGGACTTGAGGGCGACTTCAATCGCAAAAAAGTCTCAGCATTTTCAAATTCTGTGGGTAAACAAGTAGCAGCTAGTGACATCACAGTAGTTGACGACGGAACTCTGCCCAATTTGCGCGGCTCTATCAGCGTAGACGATGAAGGCACTCCACCCAGTTATAATATATTGATAGAGGATGGGATCCTAAAAGGATACATGCAGGATCATATGAACGCTAAACTCATGGGTGTAAGCCCAACTGGTAATGGTAGAAGAGAAAGTTATAAAGAAGTTATTATGCCGCGCATGACAAACACCTATATGTTGCCCGGAAAGTATACACCGAAGGAAATAATATCTAGCGTAAAGAAAGGTCTATATGCAGTAAATTTCGGTGGTGGGCAGGTTGATATAACGTCAGGAAAATTTGTTTTTTCATCTTCGGAAGCTTACCTAATAGAAAATGGCAAAATTACACAGCCAGTAAAAGGAGCAACACTAATTGGTGACGGTCCAACAGTGTTGAAAAAAGTATCTATGGTTGGTAATGACTTAAAGTTAGATCCTGGTGTTGGCACATGCTCGAAAGATGGACAAAATGTGCCCGTTGGAGTTGGTCAGCCGACACTCAAAGTCGACGCAATAACTGTTGGTGGAACTGAGATATAGATAAGGGCTAAAACGGATTCCAGCGCACGGCGCACAGCTGTACAAACATTATGATTTGGAAGCAATTGCCACCAATAGGGTGTCATCCCAGTGTCTGGGCACTGCCTTTGTGTTTGAGGCAAAACTGGCTATAACATTTAACACACTGCTTTCGCAAATAAATGTTCGTACAGTTATGTGTCAGCTACTTGGATGACACTTTTGTACTTGATGCAAGATTATATCTTGAAAAAATTAAGTTTTAATGCTATAAAATAATTGTAAATTTTGTCTCCGTGGTAGCTTTATGAATGTTGAAAGTAAAAAAATACACGATGCTAAAATAAAATTACCAATATTTCTTGATTATCAATCTACTACTAAAGTAGATCCCCGTGTTTTAGAGGTGATGATACCTTACTTTGGTGAGTTCAGCAATGCACACTCTCGCAGCCATTCATTTGGTTGGACTGCTGAAGAAGCAGTGGAAAAAGCAAGGAAACACATCGCTGATCTGGTGAACGCAGATAGCAAAGAAATTATCTTTACCTCAGGTGCAACTGAGTCAAATAATACGGCAATCAAGGGCGTTGCTCACTTTTATAAAAATAAAGGAAATCATATAATCACTGTCTGCACGGAGCATAAGTGTGTTCTGGATTCTTGTCGGCATCTGGAAAATGAAGGCTTTAAAGTTACATATTTGCCTGTTAAGCAAAACGGAATTATAGATTTATCAAAGCTTGAGGAAGCAATTACTGATAAAACAATTTTGATTTCAGTAATGATGGTAAATAATGAAATCGGAGTAATTCAGCCTGTAAAGGAGATTGGTAAAATATGCAGAAAGCATAATATATTTTTCCATACAGATGCAGCTCAAAGCTTTGGAAAAGTTCCAATTGATGTTAATGAGATGTGCATTGATCTTATGAGTCTCTCTAGCCACAAAATTTATGGACCTATGGGAATAGGCGCATTATATGTACGTAGAAAGAATCCTCGTGTTAGGCTGATACCACTAATTAGTGGTGGTGGACAGGAAAGAGGCATGCGTTCTGGAACAGTTCCAACACCTCTTGCAGTTGGTTTTGGTGAAGCGGCACGTATTGCTAGAGAAGAAATGAAAAAAGAAACAACTAGAGTGGAAGAATTAAGGGATATTTTGTATAACAAGATAAAAGAAGCGTTTCCTGATATCGTTTTAAATGGTGATTATGAAAATAGAATTCCTGGCAACCTAAACTTGAGCTTTCCCTATGTTGAGGGTGAGTCTCTCATCATGGCAATCAAGGATTTAGCAGTAAGTTCTGGTTCTGCGTGCACGTCTGCGTCTCTTGAGCCTTCCTATGTAGTACGGTCGCTAAATAATGGCCATGACCTTGAGCATTCATCAATTAGATTTGGCCTAGGCCGATTTACAACTAGAGAAGAAGTTTTGTATGCAGCAGATCTTGTTGCTAAAAATGTTGGCCGACTGAGAGAAATGAGCCCACTTTGGGAGATGGTACAAGAAGGAGTAGATTTGAACACCGTGAAATGGGACTCTCATTAAATGTATCCGTTCCAACTGCAAATGCACTTTGAAATTACTCTGTACCGTTCACACTTAATTCTTCAATCTCACTAATAGAAAGGCCAGTAAATTTGACAATAGTGTTGACATCAACATTGTTAGCCAGCATTGCTTTTGCGACTTCGATTTTTCCTTCGATTTTTCCTTCAATTTTCCCTTCCTCTTTACCGATTTTGATGCCTCTTTCTTCGCCAATTTGGATGCCTTTTTCAGTAGCAAGGTCAAGTCTGTATTCAAGAATGGCTTCTTCTTTCCGTAGATCCATTATTCTTTCTTCATAAGCTACTAAATCTTTTTCATTCCAGCTAAACCTGTCTAATTCATCGTAGGCTAACTTTATTATTGGTGCTTTTTCTGCTATTTTCCTTAAGTCTTCTTCCGTAGTTTCATCTGCATATTTGAAGAAAAATAACCAACGATCCACTATGCTTTCTAGCTGTTCTTCCTTATTCTTAGGAAATTTAGGTAGTTCAATAAATACAAATTGAAAATCTTTTAAGTCATGCTCATTGGTTTTCTCATCTCTTATAGTGTGGCTGGATATATAATCAAGCTTATCAGGAAATAAATTACAATTAGAGATAGCAATAAAGAAAACCTTCTTTAAATCAATGTACTTACCAGATTTATCAGCTTGCCTTGAGTAAGCCTTAGCAGCATATAGTTGAGCTCGTTTTTCGAAGCCTTTATCGCGAGTGAGCTGCATTTCAATCACATACCTAGCCCCACTAGAGTCCCTGCAAAGAACATCAACTATACTTTGCTTATCAGAGGCAATTTCAGGATCCATTATAGTACTGAGGAATTCCACTTCTTGTATAGTATTTATCTCGGTAAACCCTAAAATATCATTCAAAAAATGTATGAGAATATTCTTATTTTTTTCAGTGCCAAATATTTTTTTGAAGGTTAAATCCAGCTTAGGGTCGAGAAACTTAGATAAAGCCATAGCCAAAGTGCTTAAAAATATTAATAATTATACACTATTATTAACAATTATTCAACCATATTTTTGAAGATAGCTATGCCGCCGCGAACCGTCATACCGCCGCGGTATCTCGGCATAGATTCCGCTAACAAGTAGCGGAATGACGATTGTGTATCGTGTTTTGCTAAAAATCACAGAATGCAGTCTGGTTACATTACTCTAGCTATACGCAACAACTTTACTTTCAACAATTTTGTGAGCAATAATACGACTTTCATAATCAATATTTATTATATCAGATAGTGAATTAATATCAGTATAACTACCAAAACTTTCCATTGTTGATTCCACTACCTCTACTATTTTTAAAAAGCCGATTCGTGACTTCAAAAATTCATTAACAGCTATTTCATTTGCAGCATTGAGCACAATACTGTTTGTTTGTGGAGCAGAAGAGTTTAACACTGCCATGCTAAGCTTTAGCGCAGGAAAACGCTTATGGTCTGGTTCTTGAAAGGTCAATTTTCCTTGCTTTGTTAAATCTAATTTACGATTTAAAGCTGATCTTTCCGGCCAAGATAGAGCATATGAAATAGGAATTGCCATGTCAGTTTCTGCAAGCACAGCAAAGTTGAACCCATCCTTATAAGTTACAATTCCATGTACTATTGACTCAGGATGCACTATTGCTTCAATTTTATCCGGGCTGATATTAAACAAGTTATGTGCTTCTATTATCTCTAGTGCCTTATTCATCATTGTTGCGCTATCAACCGAGATTTTCTTTCCCATATTCCAAGTGGGGTGACTAAGCGCCTTATCTACCATAACATTTCTTAATTGCTCAAGGCTATAATTTAAGAATGGTCCACCAGAAGCAGTAAGTATGATCTTTTCTACGCATTTGTCGTCATTTTGCAAAATTTGAAAAATTGCATTGTGCTCAGAGTCAATAGGGATTATTTGTACATTTTTTTCTTTAGCTTTTTTGAGTAATAACTTTCCACCGCAAACAATGCTTTCTTTGTTTGCCAATGCAATGACTTTGGTACCGCTTTCTATAACTTCCATAACTGGCCCAAGGCCTGCAATGCCAACTATTGCAACAACTGAGAGATCAACAGGTATGGTAGCAATATTTGTAGCACCAATTGCTATTTTTACATCTGTACCAAGTAAACTTTCTTTCAAATCTTTGTAAAGCCTTTCATCGGAGATAGCAACATATTTTGCATTTAGCAGTTTTGCTTGGTGTGCCAGTAGAGCAAAGTTCGAATGGGCACTTAGTGCTTCCACTTGGTATTCTTCTTTTCTCTTTGAGAGCAAATCTACAGTCTTTTTTCCAACACTTCCTGTTGATCCCAAAACTGAAACCTTTTTCACTAAGACAAACTCATAACAACAGCAACTTTTCTTATTAGGCCTTCTTCCAACTATTCAATAGTTTTTAAGTGTTTAACCAAGTTCATGTCCGTGGTCATCGCCAACAGATGGTGAAGGACCAGGTGAAAAAGATTGACCATGGTGATCACCTGCATCATGCATGTCTTGCAAACCATCAGCATTATGAGCCATTTCATTATTGGCATGAGGGTAATCATCTGAGTGAGGTCCCTCATCACCATGAGCCATATCCATTCCTTCTGATGGCATATCTTCCCCACCTCCACCTGAAAAATATTCTGCAAGGCCTTCAAGAAATTTTATGCCAAACATATTACCTGACTTTCCAAACAATGTTACTAGACTACTGCCACTCACCAAACCTTCAAACACGTTACTATAAGCAGCAATTGCTCCTTCATGAAAGTTGAACAACCATTTCATTCCATCGACAACTGTTGAAACAGAGTCACTATGACCAAGACCAAAACCACTTTTCTCACCAGCAGCCTCTTGGTGTTGCTGCTGCGCTTGCCATTCTGCAATGTTTGGACCTTGAGCTTCACTCATAAATTTTTACTCTCAACCTTAAGCTATTATTTTATCACAAATATTGCAAAATATCAATAGAGCTTTTGAATATAGCTAATACAAACAATTTCTGTCATCCTATATATAGCTAAACTGACTTACGACAATTTGAAAAACGACAAATTCGTCATTCCGCTACTAGTTAGCGGAATCTATGCCGAGATACCGCGAATGAATCGCGGTATGACGTGTTAGCTATAAGATCCAGTTTGAAAAAAATCTGAATTCCAATGTTCACTACCTTTTACAAAGTTAAAACTTAAAAATATGACTGTTAGCAATAGTGTATATATCTTTAGCTATATATAATGAATGAATTTTTTTATATATTCGTTATTAGTATTTTGTATTTCCTGAACAGTTCCATGGGAAATGATCTCCCCTTCATATAATACTGCTATTTTATCAGCTATTTTAAATGCGCTATGAATATCATGTGTAATCGTGATAATTGTAGGGTTAAGATCTCTAGATAATTTTATTATTATCTCGTTTACTATATCTGACATAATTGGGTCCAATCCTGAAGTTGGTTCATCCAAAATAATGATTTCTGGATTGTGTGCAATCGCCCTTGCAAGTGCCACTCTTTTTTTCATTCCACCTGATAGCTCTATTGGAAACATATCTGCTATGCTTTCCTCCAGTCCAACATCATTTAACTTCTCGATTGCTAGCTGTTTTGCCTCTTTTTTGCTGATATTAAAGCGCTTTTTATAATTAAAAGATATATTTTCCCACACTGTAACGTAGTCAAATAAAGCGGAATTTTGAAATAAAACCCCAAATTTATTTTTGCTTTTACTATTTATTTTAACAGACCCTGAGTCTGGAGCAAGCAAGCCGATCATTGTTTTTGTTAATACAGATTTGCCGCTTCCTGAGCCACCAAGTATGACTAATGATTCCCCTTTTAATATATCAAAATTTAGATCTTTTAGTACTGTCCTATCATCAAAAGATAAGCTTAAGTTCAATATTGATATTATGGGGTTACGCATGTATCAAAGTAATCATGTAGTTTGCTAAAATGATCAGTATGGACGATAAAACAACAGTTGATGTTGTAGCAACACCTACTCCTCGTGCACCTTCTTTGCAATGGTAACCGTAATAGCAGCTTGAGACAGAAATTATGGCGCCAAATACAGTTGCTTTTATTAGCCCAGTTATAAAATCATACGTATTAAAGAACTGAGCTGTGTGTTTAATGTATATATTTAAATTGTGGTTAAATTCGAAGACTGCAGTGATACATCCTCCAAATATTCCTATTAAATCTGCACATACTGTAAGTATGGGAAATACTATGATTGACGCTAAAATCCTTGGTGCAATTAAATATTTAAAAGGGTTGATGTTCAAGGTTGTAAGTGCATCTATTTGCTCGGTGATGCGCATTGTACCAATTTCTGCTGCAACTGATGATCCAACCTTTCCTACCATTATTAAGCTGATCAAAACTGGTCCTAACTCTTTAATGATAGTGATCGTAACAAGTTTGGGTATTATCTGTTCTTGGTTAATTAATGGGTCACTCAAGCTACTTTGTAAAACTATTGCCGCTCCTATAAAAACTCCAGTGAGCCCAACAATTGGCAGAGAGAAAAAGCCTATCTCTATAATTTGTCTTGCTATGTTGCTAAAATAATATGGTGGCACAAGGCAGTGGTATAGAGATTGAATAAAAAATATGAATGCACTACCAAGCCTTAACAAAAAATTGATAAAGTACCTACCAATTATTCTAACACTATTTATATCAAAAAAGCTCACTTTGTATTCATTTTAGCTAGAGGTTAGTCTTACTGATTTTATTAAAATTTTTATTAACTTTATCGCAAAGTATAGCTGAGATATGTTTTAAGTTCAACATACTTGATGTTTTAATTTAAAGCTCATATAGCTAACCCAAGAAAGGTTTCCCTACGTCATACCGCCACGGTATCCACAACTGTACGAACATTGTAGTTTGGGAGCAATTCCCACCAGTGGGCCAGTGCCCAGACACTGGGATCCAGCTTTTATGCAACTTAATTAAAAACGTTTGTTTTAGCGTAAGACAACTACCTTTAGCTCATCAGCTCAGTTATAAGCAAAATTTCTGGATTCCAGACTGGAATGACATCATCTGTTGTGCAATTTACCTTCAAAAATGAATGTTCGTACAGCTATGCGCGGTATAGATTCCGCTAACGAGTAGCGGAATGACGGTTTTTCAAATTGTAGAGCCACTTTAGCTATAGAACTCAATTACATAAGCAAACCTTACTTATTTTACTATCCCTGTTTACTTCCTGTAAAAAACATGTTACTAATGTATTGTATTTTGTAGTAGAATGGAGGAAATTTTGGCAGTTCCAAAAAGAAAAAAGTCAAAGTCAAGGCGTAATATGCATCGTTCTCATCATGCTATTGAGCCTAAGAATGTTGTGGTATGTTCAACAACTGGGGAATTCATGTTGCCTCATAACGTAGCAGTTGATGGCAGTTACAAAGGAAAACGGGTTTTCATCAAGCAACAGGCAGAGTGACTATTATGATATGTTACCTACGGTCAATAATAATATAGTTATTGCACTTGACGCTATGGGGGGCGATTTTGCGCCTCTTTCCGTAATTCAGGGTGCTGGTTTTTTTTTAGACAACCTTGTTGACCCAGGCATTAAAGTTTTTTTTCATATTTATGGAGATAAGGAAGAAGTATCTCCTTTGCTTTTGAAATATAAAAAAGTAAGTAACAATTCTGAATTTACTCATTGTTCTGACAATGTCCTTGCAAATGATAAGCCATCTTTTGCACTGAGGCATCGTAAAGACTCAAGTATGAAAGCTGCCATTGAGGCAGTAAAAAAAGGTAAAGCTTTCGGAGTGGTGTCTTCAGGCAACACCGGAGCATTGATGGCAATTTCCAGATTTATTTTAGGAACATTACCAAACATTTATCGTCCTGCTATTGCCTCTATCTGTCCAACTAAGACAAAAAGCTTCGCTTTGCTTGACCTTGGTGCAAATGTTGATTGTAATGCCGACTCATTATTTCAATTTGCGTTAATGGGTAGTATATTTGCAAAAATAGCATTAAAAATTGACAATCCTGAAGTTGCTTTGCTAAATATCGGCACAGAAGAAGTTAAAGGTAATGACTCAGTGCGCGGCGCTTTTGAGTTGCTTAAAAACGCTCCAGGCATTAATTTCAAAGGGTATATAGAGGCAAGTGAATTTTTAGAGGGTAATATAGATGTGATTGTTGCTGATGGTTTTGTTGGCAATGTAATGCTCAAAACGGCTGAGGCAACCGCTAGTACCTTTATCAATCTAATAAAGCAGGAAGTATTCAATTCGTGGATAGCGAAAATGCTTGTTGGTATATTGTTAAAATCCAAACTAAATAAAGCTTTAACGCGTTTTAATCCTAAAATTAGAAGTGGAGCTATGTTTTTAGGGCTGAATGGTATCATCATTAAAAGTCATGGAAATTCTGATGCTATTTCTTTTGCCCATGCCATAAAATTTGCAGTAGATGCAATTAGTGAAAATTTAAATCAAAAGATAATTAACGGGGTAAGTCATATTGAATAAAAGTTTCATATTAAGCACTGGATCTTACCTACCAAGAAAAATGTTGAGTAACAACGAAATTGCATCGATAGTTGAGACGAGCGATGAATGGATAAGGCAGAGAACAGGAATAGTTCAAAGGCATATAGCAGATGAAGGAGAACTAACGTCAGATCTAGCTGTGAATGCAGCAAAAAGTGCTATAGAAAAAGCTAAAATTTCAGTAGATGAAATTGACTTGATTATAGTTGCTACAACAACTCCTGATAAAACTTTTCCTAGCTGTGCAACGATTGTACAAAGTAAGTTAAAATGTAAAAACGCATTTGCTTTTGATGTACAAGCAGCATGCTCTGGTTTTATATATGCAGTTACAGTTGCTGATTCGCTCATAAAATCTAACAATAGAATTAAATATGCATTGGTTATAGGTGCTGAAATAATGTCTAGGATTGTTGATTGGGAAAATAGGTCAACTTGTGTACTCTTTGGTGATGGTGCTGGTGCAGTAATAATGAAATCAGCATGTCATTTTAACGTCATTCCAACAAATGATGCTGATACTTGGGTGGCAGAGAAGGGGGTTACAAAAGGTATAATTTCAACTAGCCTATATTCTGATGGCAATGTGGACATACTATGTACGAACGGAGGGATATCCTCAACTGGTGATTCTGGAAAAATATGCATGAATGGAAGAGAAGTGTTTAAACATGCAGTGGATAAGTTAACAGCCTCAGTAGAGGAAACTCTGAAATGCAATAATTTGAAAATCACTGATATTGACTGGTTAATTCCCCATCAAGCAAACATTCGTATTATTGAAGCAGTAGTAAAGAAATTAGATTTTCCTATAGAGAAAGTGATTAATACCGTTGATAAGCATGCAAACACCTCAGCGGCATCAATTCCACTGGCCTTAGACTATGCAATACAAGAATCAAAAATAAAATCAGGAAATCTGGTACTGCTGATTTCAATAGGTGCAGGCCTGACCTGGGGTTCTGTGTTGCTGCACTATTAGACTTCCTGCATTACCTCCTGTCATCCCAGTGCCCCCTTTTGTCATCCCAGTAGCCCCTTCGGTGTCATTCCAGTCTGGAATCCAGTTCTTATTGTGCATTCACCTGGTGTAAAGTTAAGTTTCCTGGATCCCAGTGTCAGCTACTCGGATGACAAAAAAAGGAGCACTGGAATGACAGCAGTCCTACGTCATACCGCGATTCATTCGCGGTATCTCTAGATCCCGCTAACAAGCAGCGGGATGACGGTTGTCGTTTAGCCACAAATATTTAAGAAATTTACCAAATGAAAAAAAAGGCAAAAGAAACCCTGGGGTTATTATCCGCTTTAAAATATTGGCGTTTTTTATGTTTTAAACGCTTGACAAGCGAGATTAAGCTGCTTTTAATTGCAACTAACTTACGCTGCAAACGTTTAAGAAATTTACTAAGCAGAAAAAAAGACAAAGAATCCCCGAGTTAGCTAGTCTTTTACTATCTCTGTCGAGTATTGGCATTTTTTGATGTCTTGTAACGCTTTGTAAGCGCGTTCAGCTTATTTAGATAAAAATCTAGATGTAGATGAAGTTTTGTAAAGACATACAGTATCTATATACTGCAAAAAATTGAACATAAGACGCCGATACATTAAGTAATCCTTACCTTTTAATCTGCAGATTGGCGAAAGCAAATACAATAGCTTCAGTTTCATGATAAGGGAGCTGGCGAGGTTTGTCAAGGAAGTTTTTCTTTCCCGTGAATTCCCTTTGAAGTTGAATATTGAAAATTGACTGGAGAGTTGTGGATTACTTTGTATATGTCATAACAAGCCATGGCGCTCTCAGCAAAACCATTTAGTATTAATTTTAGTTTGCCTGAATAAATAGCTATATCTCCGATTGCATATATCCTATCTCTACTGGTTTTAAGTGTAGCTGGGTCGACAACTATGCGGCTATGTTCTAACTGTATACCCCAATTGTTTATTGGACCAAGATTCATTGACAATCCAAAAAATGGCAGCAAAAAATCAGCGAATATTTCTTTTTCTTCCTTAGAGGCAATGTTTTTTACTATCACTGCGCTCAACTGCCCATTACCTCCTGCTAGTTCGTGTAATTGATATGGCACTACCAGTTCTATTTTTCCATCAATTTCAAGTGATTCTAATTTATTTCTAGTTTCAGGAGTGCAGCGAAATTCCTTTCTCCTATGTATCACATAAATTTTCTTTGCAACTTTAGAAAGTTCTACAGTCCAATCAGCCGCAGAATCACCCCCCCCTGCAATGACTATAGTTTTATCCTGAAAATCAGAAATTTTATTTACACTGTAAAATACAGATTTATTTTCATATTCTAATATACCACTTAAGGGTGGACGGTTAGGTTCAAACATTCCATTACCTGCAGCAACAATAACAGCCTTACATTTTACCTCTGTACCTATGCTCGTTATGATAGTAAAGTTTTCACCTTCGTTATTTGAAATCTTTTCTACTTTTTGACTTAAATGGTAAATAGGCTTAAATGGCGAAGCTTGCTCCATTAGCTGCTCAATTAATTTTTGGGCAGTAATTACAGGATAACCAGGTATATCGTATATTGGCTTTTCTGGGTAAAGAGCTGTGCATTGTCCTCCTGCTTGATCCAAAACATCTATTATATGACATCTCATATCAAGCATTCCCGCTTGAAAAGCAGTGAATATTCCAACAGGTCCTGCACCTATTATTACTATATCGGTTTTCATATTCAGATGGTGATCTATTTATAGATATTAGCTTTCTTTGCTAACAAGGTCAATTTACAAAGGGATGTATTTTTAAAAGATGTGGCTAGATTAGACAAGATTTCCAGCGTTATGAACCACATAGTCCAAATAAGCTCTAAAAATCAGCTAGCATAGCGAGATGCTGTGCGGACGGAATGGGATTCGAACCCATGGTACGCTCATCACGTACGTCAGTTTTCAAGACTGGTGCCTTAAACCGCTCGGCCATCCGTCCATTTCTTTTCTATCACAACATTTGATTTTAAGCAATCTATAAAAGCTTTACTTGCCCACGCAAAAGTTGCTAAACACACTACTCAATATTTCCTCAACATCAATAATTCCAATCACCGCACCAAGTTCAAATGCAGCAAGCCTCAAATCTTCAGATATCAACTCAATTGGATTATCGATATTAAAACGTTGTAAATGTTCCAGTGCTTTCTTCATGTGATTCCTATGTCTTTGCCGAGTAATCACAGGAGTGTCTCTATCATGCCCAAATTTTTCCTCTGCCTTCTCTTTTATGAGGGAGATCAACTTGTTTGTACCTATTTCCTTTAGAATAGAAATGGGTAAAAGATCTATGCCATTAATTTTTATATTGTGATTATTGATAACATCGTCAGCTTTGCTCAATACATAAATGGTGTCATTTTGGTCTGATGTCATGCAAGTAGCTGACACTGGAATCCAGCTATGAACATTGTTTTCAGCACATGTTTCTAGAATCCATTGTCTATTGCATAATTTGCAAGTATTTTTATATCTGGATCCCAGTGTCAAGCACTGGGATGACACCGTTTGTTGATTACAATATTTGCATAGTTGTGTGTCAACGACAGATGGTATATTGCCTGTGGCTTGATAATTGACATCGTGTCGTTGTTCAAAAGGAAATAGCTCTATTCTTAAATCAGCTTCAAAAGACCTCTTTTTCGCTCGACTTATACCTTCTAATTCTATTGGATCTGAACTTTCACGAATTCCAGCAGTATCAGAGAGAATGATTGGGTATCCGCCAATGTCAATATGAGCTTCAAGTATATCTCTTGTTGTGCCTGCATATTCAGAAACAATAGCAATATCACGCTTGGCTAAGAAATTAAACAGAGTTGATTTACCGACATTTGGTTCACCAGTTATTACAATATGTAAACCCTCACGCAACCTTTCGCCCCGTCTATTATCATTTAAATGCTCTTGTATCAACTGCACGAGAGATTGCACTTCATTATTAATTTTTTCCAATTCACTTTTTTCTGCCCAAATGTCCTCTGGAAAGTCTATATATGCTTCGATTTTGGATTGTATCGTTATTAATCTTTGCCTCCAATTGCTGTATAGTCTCTCCAATTCTCCTGATATCTGCTTAATCGCTTGTTTAGCTTGCATTTTCGTCTCAGCATCAATTAAGTCTGCAATCCCTTCTATTTGCGTTAAGTCAAATTTACCATTTAGAAAAGCCCTAAGTGAGAATTCTCCAGGCTTGGCCATAACGAAAACTTTTGATAATTCCTCCAAGATGATTTTTATAACTGCCTTGCTTCCATGCACTTGTAACTCTATAACGTCCTCGCCAGTGAAACTGTTTGGAGCAGGGAAATAGATGATTATTCCATTATCTATCAATTGACTGGAATCATCATATAGATCAACTAAAGTAGCAAATCTTGGTTTAATTTCTTTCTTAATATGAAAATGATTTAAAGCTTTAAGCGCGTAGTTGCCTGAAATTCTGATTACTGCAACTCCTGACTTACCAAATACGGTCGATAAAGCGAAAATAGTTTCATTTGTGTTTGTCATTATTTATATAAACTACTTAGCAATATTACACTTAAGAAACCAAAATACCTAAAAAGTCACCCAGGTGAAAATATTTATTTTGAAAACTGATAATATGATTTATAATGACTGACACAAGTTTTAAATATTTTATGCTCAAGAAATTAGCTTGGTACTGGTCTTTTGTAGAGTTAATTAAAGGGTTTGTTATTACATTAAAATATATGTTTAAGCCAAAGGTTACTTTGAGGTATCCTATGGAGAAGGGCCCTTTAAGTCCAAGGTTTCGTGGTGAGCATGCGTTGCGTAGGTATCCAAACGGTGAAGAACGATGCATAGCTTGTAAATTATGTGAAGTTATCTGCCCTGCTCAAGCAATAGTTATTGAAGCAGAGGAAAGAGAAGACGGTAGTCGCCGCACCACGCGCTATGATATTGATATGACAAAATGCATATACTGCGGACTTTGCCAAGAGGCATGTCCAGTTGATGCAATTGTTGAAGGTCCTAACTTTGAATTTGCTACTGAAACAAGAGAGGAGCTAATGTACAATAAAGAAAAGTTATTGCGTAATGGTGAAGTTTGGGAAGACGTAATTGCACTCAGGTTAAAAAAGAATAGGCCTTATTATTAATGTTCAGAGCTTATAACCCTGTTATCCATTATGATTTAGGGGCAGTGCCCACTAGGGGTGGTGTCATCCCAGTAGCTGATACACAACTGTACGAACATTTGTTTGCGAGGGCAGTATGTTAAATGTTATAGCCTGTTTTGCCTCAAACACAAAGGTGTCATCCCAGTGCTTGACACTGGGATCCAGTAAAATTGATTGTGAACAAGCACACTATGCAACATTTTCAATGAAATTACAAAAAAGCTGGATTCCAGTGTCAAGCACTGGGATGACACCATTTGCTGTGCAATTTACCTTCGAAAATGAATGTTCGTATGGCTATGTGCGTGACACTGGGATGACACCGTTGGAAGAAGCAAACCGCCTTCAAGCTACATGTCCGTATAGGTTTATTTATGGTTAGGGTTACTTTTTCAACCGAACAAAAAGTAAAAGAATACAGTGGTAAAGTCACTGGCTTTGATATATTACAACCGGATGCTTTGAAAGAAGTAGTTGCATTGAAAGTAAATGGTGAGCTATATGACCTCTCACGTGAAATTGAAGCTGATGCAGAGATAGAGGTGATACAACTGAGTGACGAAGTGGGTTTAGATATAATAAGGCATGATGCTGCTCATATAATGGCGCAGGCAGTGAAAGAGCTATTTCCTAATACTCAGATTACTATCGGCCCAACAATTCAGGACGGTTTTTACTATGATTTTGCTACAGATCGTACCTTCACTACGGACGATCTTACCGCAATAGAAAAGAAAATGAAAGAGATTGTAAAAAGTAACCACAGATTTGTTCGAGAAGTTTGGACTCGCAAGCAGTCAGTTGATTTCTTTAGTGGTATAGGCGAAAAATATAAGGTTGATATTATCTCATCCATACCAGAGGGTGAAAACCTAACTGTTTATAGGCAAGGTGATTTTGTTGACCTATGCCGTGGTCCGCACTCACCATCAACCGGTAGAGTTAAAGCGTTTAAACTTATGAAAGTAGCGGGTGCATACTGGCGTGGTGATTCTAAGGGCCCAATGTTGCAGCGAATATATGGCACAGCATGGGGAAATAAGGATGAATTAAACGCTTACCTTGAGTGCCTCAAAGAAGCAGAAAAACGTGATCACCGCAAAATTGCTAAGGATATGGATTTATTTCACATTCAAGAGGAAGCTGTTGGGCAGGTTTTTTGGCATGAACAAGGATATATTCTATATAATGTTCTTGAGTCTTACATCAGAAAGAAGCTAATAAATAATGGCTATTTTGAGGTAAAAACTCCTATTTTAGTAAGTAAAGAGCTGTGGGAAAGATCTGGACATTGGGATAAGTTTCGTGAAAATATGTTTATTGTTGACGAATCTGAGAATAAAAAGTTAGCAATAAAACCCATGAATTGTCCTTGTCATGTGCAGATTTTTAATTCTCACACCAGGAGCTACCGTGATTTACCAATACGTATGGCAGAGTTTGGCACATGCCATAGAAATGAAAGCTCAGGCTCATTGCACGGACTGATGCGAGTGCGTGGTTTTACGCAAGACGATGCACACATTTTTTGTATGGAAGAACAAGTGAATTCTGAGACTATAAAGTTTTGTGACCTTTTAAAAGAAGTATATTCAGAGCTTGGATTTAATGAAATTTCTGTGAAATTTTCAGACCGTCCAGATATTAGAGCAGGTAATGATGAAGTGTGGGATAGAGCTGAAAAAGCGCTGCTTGAAGCCGTTAAAGAAGCGGGCTTGAGTTATAAACTTAACCCTGGTGAAGGTGCATTTTATGGTCCAAAGTTAGAGTTCGTTTTGAAAGACGCAATAGGCAGAAATTGGCAATGTGGAACATTACAAGTTGATTTCATTTTACCAGAACGTCTGGGAGCTTTTTATATAGGGGCAGATGGGCACAAGCATCACCCTGTCATGTTACATAGGGCAATTCTTGGGACTTTTGAGCGTTTTATCGGAATTTTGATAGAAAATTATGCAGGAAAATTTCCAGTTTGGCTTGCTCCAACGCAACTTGCTATTCTGACCATTACAAATGAAGCTGACGGTTACGCCACAGAAATTAGCAATATTTTAAAAGAACAAGGTGTGAGAGTCAAGACTGATTTGACCAATGAAAAAATTAGTTATAAGATACGTTTGCATAGTTCAAACAAGGTTCCTATATTGTGGATTGTAGGCAAAAATGAAGTTACAAGTAAAACTGTGTCAGTAAGAAATTTAGGATCGGAAAGACAGGAGTCTTTTTCTTTGGAAAAGGCTAATGAATCGCTGTTAAAAAGTATTAATTTGAATTAAGGGAGTTAAAGTTTGCAAGTTAAAAAGAACAATAAAAACAGAATTAATGGATTTATCACAGCTAAGGAGGTACGCTTAGTTGATCATAGTGGTGAAATGGTCGGAATCGTGCCAATAGAACGAGCTTTGGAATTTGCACAGGGTGTTGGTTTAGACTTGGTGGAAATTGCACCTGATTCAACCCCTCCAGTATGTAAAATTCTGGATTATAGCAAGCAAAAGTATGATATAAAAAAGAAAGCAAGTGAAGCAAAAAAGAAACAAAAAACATTAACTATAAAAGAAATTAAACTGGGTCCCAATATTGGTGATCACGATTACGGAACAAAATTGCGTCAAGCAAGAGACTTACTTGCCCACGGACATAAAATTAAAGTCACAATGAGATTTAGAGGGAGAGAGCTTATAAACACTGAAGTTGGACTGGAAAAATTAGAACGGCTAATTCGAGACACTGAAGATATCGCAAAGGTAGAATTGGCACCTAAAAGAGAAGGGAATCAATATTTTTTAGCTCTGGTTGCTAAGTAGCAAAACGGCTTAAGAAGTATAAGTAAAGTTAAATTATCGCTCTCTCTTTGATAACATGGCGAAAATGTCTTATTAATCCTTGAATCGGCCAAGCTGCAGCATCGCCAAGTGCGCAAATTGTATGTCCTTCTATTTGAGTTGTAAGGTCAAGCAGCTTATCTATTTCATCAGGCTTAATATCTCCTGCCACCATCCTCTTCATAATCCTCCACATCCATCCAGTACCTTCACGGCATGGTGTGCATTGTCCACAGGACTCATGCATATAAAAGTGTGATAACCTCTCTATTGCAGCTATTATATCAGTTGATTTATTCATCACTATTACAGCAGCAGTACCAAGCCCTGATTGTGCAGTTCTTAATGAATCAAAATCCATTTCAATAGTATCACATATAGATTTTGGAATTAATGGCACTGAAGACCCACCAGGTATTACAGCAAGTAAATTATCCCAACCTCCTCGCACTCCACCTGCGTATTTTTCAATTAATTCACGTAATGGAATTCCGAGCTCTTCTTCAACATTACACGGGTTGTTTACGTGCCCTGAAATACAAAAGACCTTGGTACCAGTATTATTTGGTTTACCAAGAGATGCAAACCATTCTCCTCCGCGATTCAGAATATCTGGAACCATGGCTATAGTTTCAACGTTGTTTATTGTGGTTGGGCAGCCAAAAAGTCCAACACCTGCGGGAAATGGAGGCTTCATGCGAGGAAAGCCCTTTTTTCCTTCAATTGATTCGAGTTGAGCTGTTTCTTCCCCACATATGTAAGCTCCTGCGCCCCTATGGATAAACACATCAAGATCATAACCTGATTTGCAGGCATTTTTTCCAATTAAACCTTCTTTATAGGCTTCCTCAAGTGCTTTTTTTAGAACTAAATATTCATTATAAAATTCACCCCTGATATAAATATATGCAACTGATGCGCTGATCGCTTTGCCGGCCAGGAGAATTCCCTCAAGTAACTTATGTGGCTCATATCGCAATATATCTCTATCTTTACATGTACCAGGTTCTGACTCATCTGCATTGACTACTAAATATGCTTTTGGGAGATTTTTGGGCATAAAGCTCCACTTAAGGCCGGTGGAAAATCCTGCACCCCCTCGACCTCTCAAACCAGATTTCTTTACTTCATCAATGATCTTTTCTGATCCTAAATCCAGTAATTCCTTTGTTTTTTGCCAGCTACCACGTTTTTTTGCACCCTCAAGTAGTGGAGTTCCTTTACCATTTAGGTTGGTGAATATTTTGTCTTGTTCTTTTAGCATGTTTTTCAAAATTTGTGAGTGATCCCGACGCGATTCGAACGCGTGACCCACTGATTAAAAGTCAGTTGCTCTACCGGCTGAGCTACGGGATCATTTCATTTTTCAGCTATACTAAACATCAATACAGTTTTTATCCGTTTTAATCAAACTAAAATTTTCATGTGTGGTTAAATAAATTATATAATATACTGCGTTAGTGATAATTTAGTTAAAAAATCTATGAATAATTTAAAAAAATTTCCAAAGGAAAACTTCTTGTTAATTTTCAGTTCACAGATTTATTTGGATGGTGTGACGTATAACGCTAAGGAGACAAAAAAATAGAGAAGTGTGTACACCCTGCAGAATTTGTACACTATTTAGCAATAGCCTAATAGATAAATATTTCTTGCATTTCAGCCTGAGTGATTTATGCTTTAAGCAAGAATTACCTGGGGGTATAGCTCAGCTGGTAGAGCATCTGTTTTGCACGCAGAAGGTCAGCGGTTCGATCCCGCTTGCCTCCACCAGTCTATACAGCTCTAGCCGCCACAAAACCTGTCAAAGCAGCTTATTTTAATCTATGAGGATTTTATACTATTTCCCTGAAAATCTCTATTTCTTTTCGTAACTTTTCTCTACACAAGTAATGTTGGTTATTACAATTGTAATATATACTAACTTAACAATAAATTAATCAATAAATGTTAGAATACTAACAATTAATTTATTGGTAACGCCTATGAGTGGAAAAAAGCATGTTTTTAAGATGATACCTGGAAAAGTAGGTGTTTAGAAAAACTCCGACTACAAGGATAAAGTGGCCTGAAGGTAATGATCCTACAATGCCTATTAAAAAAGTTGAGCTTGTATCGCTGGATGATAAAAACGATGTAGTACTAGGCTTATTGCCTATAAAACTTTGCAGCAGTTCTTGCCTAGACAGTTACATATGTCTGGAGGAAGAAAATGAAGGAAATCTGGTAGCCAAAGATTATAAAAGTGATTCTAACTTAGATTATGTAAAAAGTAACCATACATTTGTATATTACGGTAATGAGTTGGCTAAGTTATCATATACAAGAGAGCTTGTGCAGCCTTTCAAAACTATGTGTAGCAGTTCTATTAAATCAAAAAAATTGGAATACAAATATGTAACATGGGAAGATTCAGATACTGGCAACAATAAATATTATTTTTCAGACGAGGCAGGAAATATAATCGATTCACCTGACAATGAGGTATTACAAGACATTATGTTATACTACGGTGAGAGACATATAAGAGATGTGCTACTGTTGCTATCAAACGCGTTTACTAAAGTTTTTATTCAGGGCCTAACAGACGGCCAACTAAAAACTCTTGCCAATACTCTTAGTAACGAGCAACTGCAAAAAATAATTCCTGAACTGAGCTCAAGCCAGTTGCAGGCCTTAGCAGAGAACTTAACAGATGAACAACTCCAAGCTTTAGTGGATCATCTAACCAATCACCAGCTAAAAACCCTCGCTCAGGAACTAAATCCAGAAAAGTTACAAATAATTGTTCCTATTTTAAATGATACTCAGCTTGAAGCTCTAGTGAGAAAATTAAATTCAGAGCAAGTAAAAGAAATTTTACCTCACTTAAAAGTGGATCAGTTCAAAGCACTTATTAAAACTTTAAATGACGAGCAATTTACAGTGCTTGCAAAAGACTTGGCTGAGCACCACTTGACAATACTCTCCAAAGAATTAGAAGGTGATCAGTTGAAAGCTTTAGTAAATAGTCTGCAAGAAGACCAACTGAAAGACTTAGTTAATAAGCTTGATCCTGAGAAACTCGAAGCAATTGCTCAGGATTTAACTGATTCTAATAGGATCCAGATTATCATTAAGTCTTTAGTTGATAACCCAGACAAACTTCAAGCTTTTGCTCGCAATATGTCTAATGAGCAGTTTAAAGAACTTTTGGATAACGTAGGTGCAGAAGAGCTTAAAGAGATTATTCACAAACTGCCTTATGAGAAAGTGACAGCTGTGATTGGTGATCTCAGCAATCAAGATCAGTCTAAAGCTATTATTGATGCATTAAAAGGGAAACTTGATGAACAAAATGAAAAACAAAAGGAAATCCTTGAGCTGATTAAGAAACTTGGAGATTCTGCTGATGAACCTAAATGGGAGGGCCCTCTTCAAAACGCCAATGCTGAACTAATGGTAATGGAAGAGTACTTTCAGACTGGATACGAAGTATTGTTGAGCTAAATATTTATGGGTTTGAAAAGAGCTTTTTATATTTCTATAGTTGATTTTATTTGAAATTTTAAATTTTAATGAGGTAGTTTATATGGCCAATGAACCAAAAATTATAAGTAAAGTTACCCTTGCAAAACCGACAAATTACGAAACGAATAAAGATAAAAATGCGAAAGTTAGTTATACTCATAGTGTTATTGATAAACTGATTGAAAGTATGAATGACGGACTTGTTGTGCAAGTAAATACTAACTTGCATGGAGAACAAGAAAAAGTCAATCAACTGATTGAAGACGTTGGTAATGTAGATAGTGGTTTAGTACAGAGCCTGAATAACTTACAGACAAGAGTAAAAGAATTAGAAGACAATACCACTAGTGAACCAGATTGGGGTTAAACTGGAAAGAGTAATAGTCTCTAGGCTATTACTTTCTCCACATACCATTTCAATGTAGCTGAGTTGATTTTAAAAGTATAATTTTTTATAGAAGTTAATATGAGTAATTACAGTGTAAAAGAAAGCGAAAGCAACTTTGAATTAATAAGCGAAATAGGCGGAGATAACCCTAGAGTAATAGACGACATAGAGGTCAAAATTAAGCCTAAATCTTTTGAGAGCGATAAAGAAAAGAATGCATCGGTCAATTACGTTCACAAAATTCTAGATAAACTAATCGCAGATTTAAACGACACATTTGTTCCTAAATTGAATAATGAGCTGAAGGATCGTCAAGATGAAGTGGATCTATTGTATAAAGATTTAGATAGGCTTGAGATGATAGCTATAGAGGCTGAGAAGGATTATAAAATTTTGGAAGGAAACCTTAACAACCTAAAAGAAGAGGTTGAAAAATTAAAAACAGGAACAATTGGTGGTGATAATATGATGAATGGGAAGCACCAACTCACTCTGATATATTGTAGTAGTTAGGAAAGTCACAGCTTGCTAGCAGGCTGTTACTCTCTCTACATACTATTTCAATATAGCCAGATTAAGGAATCTATTTTAAAACTTTCGGCATATAGTTCTCATCATGTTTTGCAAACACCGTATCTGCAAGAAAGGTATTATTATCAGACATTTTACCTTGCACAACAACACCACTTTTTTCTGAAAACATCGGTGGAAGTATTCCCTGGTATTTTACCACAACGCTTTTGTTAAAATCTGTCATTTGAAAAACTACTTCACTTTCGCTCCGTATCACACTATCTTCAACAACCATTCCACCAACACGGATTGGCTTTTGACTATTTGGTAAAACTATTGCCTCACTTACTGTATAGAAAAATGAGATATTTTCTTTGAGCGTTGTTAAAATAAAAAAGACTATGCAGCTTAAAAAGCAGAAAATTCCTGAAGTTATAAGTAATCGCTTATGTTTCTTCTTCATTATTATCTTTCAGGCTTTCTAGAATTTTTTTACTTTTAGTATAGCAAGAAATGGTAAAAATTAGCTCTCCAACAATCAGCGTGAAACTAATAAGGTAAGCAAAAATTACATATGTATTCATAATGCACTGCCAATAAATAACTCACCTGCATCAAAATAAATTAAGCTTCCATCCTTTTGCTGCAACACCAATTTACCACTTTTATCTATATCAGCAAAAATTCCTTCATACAATTTGTCAGCTAACTTTACACTGATTTGCTCATTCATTTTGAATGCTTTTTTTAACCACATTCCTCTTATAGCATAAAACCCATCAAATAGCCATTGCTTTCTTAGCTTATTAAAATTTATTATTAATTCCTTTAACAGATCTATGTTAGACACAGACTCACCGTAATTGCTAATGCACGTTGTTCCTGGAAGTGGTGCATGACTGACATTAATTCCAATTCCTATAATGAGCCAATTCGAATTGGATCTTTTTTCAAGCAATATTCCACTTATTTTCTTGCCATCAATAAGGGCATCATTTGGCCACTTATACTGGAGATTTAGACCATTTATAAATGACAGTATAGTATTTCCAACAGCAAGAGCAGTAACAAAAGTCAATTCTGTTAATTTGCTAACATCCGCAATTTTATTCACCAAACCCTTCTCTGTCATCCCAATGCCCTCTGATGTCATCCCAGTGCTTGACACTGGGATCCATTCTTCTTTTTTTCTAGATTCCAGCGTCACGCGCTGGAATGACACCGAAAGCTGGCTTTCATTCAGATAATCGTTAAAGAGGTTTATCACCAAACTCGCATAAAAATTACCCTCTGGAGAAACCCAACTTTTTCCGGTGCGCCCCCTGCCTTCTGTTTGTTTATCGGCAATAATAACGGTTTCATTTGATATTCCTTTATCAATTAAATCCAACGCTTCTTTATTAGTGCTTGAAACTTCTTTGTAATGATGAATATGAAAGCCCTCAGGGATCACCTTGTCAGCCCTTTAGTTCAATGAGTGAGTAAAGATCTTCTACATACAAGAAAAGAACGAGGTTGATCAGTGAAGCCACTGAAGTGATAATGAATAGACCCTTAGAATAAGCAACCTTATTACCACTAGCTTTATCAAAATACATAACTTTCATGATATTTAAATAATAGTAGCATGATATCACACTCGCTATTACAAGGATCAAGGACAGGCTGATAAAGCCAGAATTTATTAAACTTTTGAATATAAAAAATTTAGCGAAAAACCCAGCAAGTGGAGGTATTCCCGACATTGAGAGTAACAGCACAGAAAGATGAAATGCTACAATTGGGCGTTTCTTCCCTATACCAGATAAATTTGCAATATCACAATCGTCATCGTCAATTTGTACGAGATATGAGAATAGCCCTATGCTTGTGATGATATATATCACCAGATACATTAAGGCACTATCTGTTCCTGCTTGTGTAAAAATAGAAAGTGAAGCAAATATAAAACCAATGTGACCAATTGAACTGTAAGCAAGCAGCCTTTTTAAGTTTTGCTGACGTAAGGCCCCAAAAGCTGAGATAAGCACAGACAATGCTGAAACGTATAAGAAAATAGGCTGAACATAACTTTTTACATTTACTAACTCTTCATTCATCAATCGAATTAAAAATGTTACAAGTGCAGCTTTTGGGGCCGTAGAAAAAAACGCAGTTACTATGGTAGGTGCACCTTGATAGACATCTGGAGCCCACATATGAAAAGGAGCAATAGCAAGCTTGAAACACAAACCAATTAGGACAAAGACTAACCCAAAAACTATTCCATAAGTTATCTGATGGTTTTGCAAGAATGAACCGAGCTCAGAGAAATTGACTTGTCCTGTATATCCATAAAGCAGCGACATTCCATATAGCATAATGCAGGAAGATAATGCACTGAGTGTAAAATATTTCACTCCTGCTTCACATGAATAAATCGAATCTTTATTAAAGCTCGCAAGAACATACAAAGATATACTCATCAACTCAAAAGCTAAATAAAAAGAAATCAGACTATTTGCTGAAACCAAAGTTATCATGCCAAATAGCGCAAAAAGAATCAGCATTGAAAATTCATACTTATAGTCATATTTTGATAAATTCAGCATCAAAAGTATTAAAATTCCTGTGCTGAGAATTAACCCTTGGGCTGACCTGATGTATAAATTGAGTTTTAACAACGAATTAAAGAGAAAAATTTCATTGTTTTCTGCCGAAAGAATTAAAATAATCAAAGTTACCACTGTGCAGCCAAGTGCTAATAAGTTGATAGTTCTGCGGTTAAATATAATCCCAAGCAGCAGCAACACTAACGAGGAGATAATAGAGAACGTTTCCGGCAATATCTGTATATAATTCATAGCGCATTATATTTGACTAACAAATTTGCCATACATGGCTTCAAATAATTCAGTGCAAGGGTTGGGTAAAATCCAAGCAAAATAACAAACACTGCAAGCAGAATTAAGACAGAAAATTCTATGCTATCCAAACGGTTATTTAATAATTTAGAATAGCTAACCCCCCATATTATTTGCTTACATAAATTCAGCATATAAACTGCGCTTAAAATAGTGCCAAGTGCGATAAATCCTGTAAAAAACCCTATGCTCTTAAACATTCCAACCATAGCCAAAAACTCACCTGCGAACCCAGATGTTCCAGGTAGCCCTATTGAAGCCATTGAAAATAAAATGAACATAAAACCAAATTTTGGCATTGTGTTTACTATGCCAAAATATTTTGCAATCTCCAAAGTTCCAGTTCGAGTATATAGCATTCCAACACATAAAAATAAAGCAGCAGAAATAAGGCCATGACTAATCATTTGAAATATGCTACCCAGTACTCCTTCCTCACAAAATGAAAAGAGGCCAGCAGTAACGATCCCCATATGTGCTATTGAAGAATAAGCTATTAACTTCTTTATATCATCTTGAGCAAACGCAACTAGAGAAGCATATATCACCGCAATAATGCTCAGCACAACAACGAAATTTGAAAAATACAAACTTGCCTGAGGAAGCATTGGAATAGAAAACCTTAAAAATCCATATCCCCCCATTTTAATAAGCAAGCCAGCTAAAATCACAGATCCAGAAGTTGGTGATTGCACATGTGCATCAGGAAGCCAAGTGTGAAATGGAAACATCGGTACTTTTATTGCAAAAGAAATAAAAAATGCAATCCACAGCAATGACTGCACTTCAAGATCAAGGCTTGGCACTAATGTAGCTAATTTTTGTATATTAAACGTTCCAAAAATGTTATAGATGTAAACCAATCCAAGTAGAAATAATAATGAGCCAGTTAATGTATAAAGAAACAACTTAAACGTTGCATATACCCTGTGTTTTCCTCCCCAGATGCCAATAATAAAGAACATTGGTATTAAAACAGCTTCAAAAAACACATAAAAGCTTATAGCATTCAGTGAAACGAAAAAACCGACTACAAAACTCTCAAGCAGTAGAAACAATGCCATATAGGCTTTTAGGGTCGTATAACTCATTTTGCAGTTGTAGAGTATACAAATTACAAACAAGAAAGTTGTAAGCAGAAGGAAAAGCAACGATATACCATCTATCCCTATTCCAACATTTCTAATTGGGTAGCTGACAAACTGAAAGTCCGCATTGTTATAATCAAATTCTATACAAGCTACAATGCTAAGCAAAAATGGAAGTACAGCAAAAAATAGAGCAAGGAATCTTAAGTGTATAGATTGATGATTAATCCTGATTAAGGATAAAATCAACGCTCCTATCAGTGGAAGCAAGAATATACTAAGTAACAACACCTTCTATTTAATTCCAATAATATATAAAGCACCGATTATTAGAGTAACAAACATAATAAATGCATAATCAAATATATAACCAGTTTGTAACTTTATAGAACTTTTTGAACATTCATTAACCAACCTTACAACACCATTTGGTCCAAATGAATCAATAGCCTTAACATCAAACTTCCATAGAAGCCTAGATATAAACCTTATCGGTGCAATTATAACAAACTCATACACCTCATCAAAGTACCATTTATTCTGCAAAAACTTAAGTAAAAATTTACTCTTAATTTGCCTAATTACTTGATATTGGTAAATTAGGTACGCAAGTGCTATTCCACTTAGGCTTGCTAAGGTTGGCAGTAGTTTTATAAAGAAATTATGAACTCCATGCTCATCAATCATCACTAAACTTGATTTCCAAAACGCATTACTAGTTATGTTCAAAATATTTGCTCCCCATATTCCAGAAAATACTGATCCAAAAGCGAGTATCAGTAATGGTATAAGCATAATCTTTGGTGCCTCATGTATATTAATTTTACTTTGTTTTTGGCTGTGGAACACAAGAAGCAATAACCTCCAAGAGTAAAACGCTGTGAAGAATGCAACAACTAAGCTTATTACAAAAGCAAAGCTATCCGTGCTATAAGCATGTTCAATTATCAAATCCTTTGAATAAAAACCTGCAAATGGGAATATCCCAGAAAGCGCAAGAGATCCAATCCACATGAGAGCGTAAGTGCAAGGGATTTTCTTCCAGCAATTTCCCATTTTCTGAATGTTTTGCTCATGATGCATTGCATGAATCACATTGCCAGCACCAAGAAATAGTAGAGCTTTAAAAAAAGCGTGTGTCATTAAATGAAAAATAGCAACATTGTAAGCAGAAAGCCCACATGCCATGAACATATAACCAAGTTGACTGCAGGTTGAATAAGCAATTATTTTCTTTATATCGTTCTGAGTAATTGCAACGGTGGCTGCAAAAAAAGCAGTGAGTGCTCCAACGATAACTATTAATTCTCGTGCCACATTTGATAACTCAAACAATGGAGAACACTTTGCTACTAAAAATATACCTGCTGTTACCATCGTTGCTGCGTGAATAAGTGCAGAAACAGGAGTTGGCCCTTCCATTGCATCTGGCAACCAAACATGTAAACCAAGCTGTGCAGATTTACCCATACAGCCAATAAAAAGTAATATGCATATTATATGAGTTACTTTGAATTCACAGCAGAATGCCCTAATGTTCTGCGTGCCAAGAAGATCAGTTGTGTCAAAAACTTCAGTAAAATTCAAAGAGTGAAATGTATAATAAATAAGAAAGATTCCAATCAATAGTGCAAAGTCTCCTACCCTATTCACAACAAATGCTTTAATTGCTGCATTATTTGCAGAATATTTTTGGAACCAAAATCCTATGAGTAAATAAGAACATAGGCCAACCCCTTCCCAGCCAAAAAAAAGCTGCACGAAATTATCGCTTACAACCAGCACAATCATGCAAAACGTAAATAGCGATAGGTAAGAAAAAAACCTCGACTTCCCCTTATCATGCTCCATATAACCGATAGAGTAGAGATGTACTACCAGTGAAACGGTGGTAATAACAATAAGCATTAAGGATGAGAGAGCATCCACACTAATTGCCCAATTTACTTTTAAGATGCTCAATGAAAACAAAGGAAATAAACTCAAGTGATAATTTTCAGAGAAGGTGAGAAAAACATACCAAGATAAAACTGCAGATATTCCAATCCCTGCCGTTGTAACTAACTGACTTTTTCTAAAAAGTGCTGCAAATAGCGAACCAAAAAGTGGCAAAAATACTATTAATTTCAGTATATCCATCATACTTTCATTCTTTCATTAAATTTGCTTGTTCAACATCTATATTGCCACGGCTTCTATAATATACAACCAATATTGCAAGCCCAACTCCTGACTCTGCTGCCGCAACAGTCAACACAAACATCACAAAAATTTGCCCAACTATATCATTCATAAAGGCAGAAAAAGCAACTAGATTGATGTTAATCGCCAACAATAATATTTCTATTGATAACAATATATTGATTATGCTCTTACGGTTGATGAAAATACCGCACACCCCAACAGTGAACAAAATAGCAGCAACTATCAAAAAATGATTTAATCCTATTTCCATTCCACTCCTTTTCCAAATTTAGCCTTAACCAATTTTACAGATGAAGATTGCGTCAATTGCTTTAATACATTCTGTTTTTTAACTCCTTTTTTCTTGTCCTGCAAAGTAAGAGCAATTGCACCGACAATTGCAACAAGTAGCAAAATTCCAGAAAGATGAAAAGCGTACATGTAGTCAGTGTAGAGCAAATTACCGATAGCTTTCACGTTATTGGCATTATAGTTTATAACATTACTTATATTCAGCGTTGAGCTGCGGATTACAAAACTGATAATCAAAAAAAACACACCACACAATATAGCACCAAGAGTGAAATGCTTCGCAAAACCCTGGCGCAATCTTATGTAGTCAATATCGAGCATCATAACTACAAAGAGGAACAACACTGCAACTGCACCGATGTATACTATCAGTACCATCATAGCGATGAATTCAGCTCCAAGGAGAATGAAAAGCACTGCAGAGTTAACGAAGGTGAAAATTAAAAATAATACTGCATGCACAGGATTTCTTACACTAATTACGCATACAGCAGATAAAATGCTAAGAATTGCAAAAAAATAAAAGAAAAAAGGCATTGATACTTTAACTGCAACAATAGTTACTAATTTAAAGTGACTATCGTTGTAAAGTCAATATTATATTAAACGTTTGAAAACATTGTACTACAAAGCTCCAGCTCCATTTTAAATTATTATACAGAGCGCTTTCTAAGTGCTTAATCAATACACTAAGTCCTTAATTTATCAATATATAATATGTGTATGTTAGTAATTAATGGCGGCTCAAAATGTACAACATATTTGGTTATTTTAAAAGCAACAATAGTTCTAACGCACAAAGTAGCAGACTAGATGGAGAAAGTTATCAATACACCACAAGAGACTATATGACAATTTACTTTAATAACACACTAGCAAGTTTCAGTAGATCATTGAGAGAATTTAAAGAAAAAGCGTATGGATTTATGTATGATATCGGAACTTGGTTGAAAGAAACATATGAAAATCTCACTGAACGACCTGCAACGCATAATCGCTATACCCCAAAAGAAAAACCCCTTGTTGAAGTTGAAGAAATAGAAATGAAGGAACTAAACCGTACATATAAGCCATTCCAAACTCCACTTATCCACCCAACAAGCAGAAGTTCTGGTGCCAATACCTCAAATCAAGTTGTTGTTACTCGACATACACCTGAAACTACTAAAACAAAATAGATGTAAAACCTACGTTTAAATATGTAGTACTTGAGTGAAGCATTCTTTAACTGTTCTATTCAATAAAACCTTTACAATATTTCAATCATAGGTTTAACTTTACGAAGTTATAATCTATAGGGCTACGATGAACGATTATCTCTCACTGCTAAATCCAGAACAACAATCAGCTGTAACTAACATAGATGGACCAGTTTTGATACTGGCAGGAGCCGGGACGGGAAAAACAAGAACGATTACTTCAAGAATAGCACACATAATTAGAAACGGTCACGCTTATTCTGATGAGATATTAGCAGTTACATTTACAAATAAAGCAGCAAATGAGATGGTATCAAGGGTACTTGAGCTAACGGGCACAAACATACCATGGCTTGGCACTTTCCATGCAATTGCAGCAAAAATCTTGCGCCTGCACGCAGAAATTGTGGGCTTAAACCCCAATTTTACAATCATTGGTGTGGATGACCAATTACAGGTAATAAAAAATATTATCAATGAAATAAATCCTGATTACCTATCAGAAAAATGTAAGACCATTATGAATATTATTCAGCAATGGAAAGAGAAGTGCTTATTGCCATCTGAAGTGGAAGATATTCAATCATTTAGGCCAGTATATGTAACTGCACTCAAAGTCTATCACCAGTATCAGGAAAGGTTGAAATTCCTTAATTCTGTCGATTTTGGTGACTTATTGCTATATAACATACAGCTCTTTAATCAAAAGACCGAAGTTCTGTCCTACTACCAAAACAAGTTTAAATATGTTATGGTAGATGAATATCAAGATACAAATGCGATACAATATCTTTGGCTAAAATACCTTGCAAAAGAGCACTCAAATATTTGCTGTGTAGGAGATGATGACCAGTCGATATATAGTTGGCGTGGTGCAGAAGTTGAAAATATTTTGAAGTTTTCTGATGATTTTAAAAATGCAAAAACCGTTAAACTAGAGTGTAACTACAGGTCAACATCCCACATACTTGCAACTGCGTCATATGTTATCAATCACAATAAGACTCGCTTAGAAAAAAAATTGTGGACAACAAACATTGAAGGGGAAAAGGTAAATCTAATAAAATTATGGGATGGGAAAGCTGAAGCAAGGTTCATAAGCGAACAGATATTGAAACTCAATAAATACAGATTTAGTGACATTGCAGTGCTGGTAAGGGCCACTTTTCAAACTAGAGTTCTCGAAGAGTATTTTATAAAATATTCAATTCCCTACAAGATTATAAGTGGCGTAAAATTCTACGAACGTCAGGAAGTCAGGGATATAATTGCATATTTAAGACTTGTTACAAACAATAACGATGACTTAGCTTTCGAAAGGATAGTAAATCGGCCAAAAAGAAGCATAGGAGCTACAACTCTAAAGAAAATATACACGACTGCTCAGGATAACAAAATTTCTTTTTTTGAGGCAGCAAAAATATTAGTTAATAGTAATCAGGTAACCGAAAGAATTAAACTCTCACTCAACGATTTTTTAAATAAAATTAAAGCTTGGGAAGAAATAGTAAGCGTAAAACCACTGCATGAATTCGTTAAAATCGTAGCAAACCAATCAGGATATATTGAAATGCTTGAAAATGAGGAGGTAACAGGCTTAGCACGAATAGAAAATGTTAAAGAGCTCATCTCATCTTTAAAAAATTTCGATAATGCCACAACTTTCTTGGAGCATATAAGTCTGGTGATGGAAGTGGATAATATGAATAACGATGACACCGTATATGTTATGACTCTTCATGCAGCCAAAGGACTTGAATTCCCGTGCGTGTTTCTACCTGGTTGGGAAGAGGGATTATTTCCTCATCAAAGATCTTTTGATGACAAAAGTGGTAAAGCTTTAGAAGAAGAAAGGAGACTCGCATATGTTGGCATAACCAGAGCCAAAGAAAGGTTAATCATTTCATGTGCAGATAGGAGGGAAATTAACAACCAGTGGCAACCGATGCGCACTTCTCGGTTCATTAAAGAATTGCCAAGAGAAAATGTTGAGGTAATTAAAAGCAACATTGCCTACTGTTGAAGCTATAATTGCAGATAAACATATCTTACAAATCTGAATTACTTTAACTATATGTTTCTCCTGGCAAAAATTCTGTAACCGTTCACACTTAATTCTTCAATCTCATACCAATTTCTATTACATAACAAACAAATAGACAATAGAAGTGAGAAGGTTATACTAAGGCAGTATAATGATGGAGTTTTGGAATGGCATTGGTATCAGGTTGCAATTTTAGCTTACATTGTGCCAATCTTTCTTCAATTGCTGCTCGCATAAATTCTGCCTGTCTTTTAGTTCTGCAGTGCACTATCGCATCATCCACATATCTTTCAAATGGTACTGTTGGGTGATTTTGTTTCATCCATATATCAAATGCATGGTGCATAAATATGTTTGAAATGATTGGGCTTATTGAACCTCCTTGCGGAACTCCTTTTTTCCCTAACTACCTTACTGCCATCTGCTTGCTGAATAGGGGATTTCATCCACCTTTCAACATACAGTATGACCCATTTGCAGTCTGTGTGCTTCTTGATAGCCTGCAGTGCTAAATTGTGGTCCAGATTGTCGAAAAATCCTGTAACATCAACAGCTTTCTTGGTAATCGTATCCTGTCTCCAATAAACAGCGGTTTTGCTATGTATCCTTGATCAGCAAAAAACTTACGTAAAGTTGGAGCCTTGTATTTAGCTTGAGTGAAAAGATTTAGAGCACCATCACGATCTTGAACACTTGCACTATGAACATCAGCCGCAATAATTAAGCCCACTGTATCTACAACAATATGACGTTTTCTACCCTTTATTTTTTTTCAGCATCATATCCTCTGGATCCCCTTTTTGAGTGGTTTTTACTGATTGACTGTCAATTATTCCTACTGAAGGTGTTTCATTTTTACCAAACATTTTTCTTACCTCTTTTACTAGCATATTATGTATTTTTTCCAATTTGCCATTACTACGTCACCTGAGAAAATAGTCATACACCGTCTTCCATGGAGGAAAATCTTTCGGCAGCATTCTCCATTGACAACCACCTCTCATTATATACCTTATTGCATTAATAATTGTTCTGATATTGTGCTTTCTTGGCCTCCCTATCTTTCCTTGTGCAACATGTGGCTCCAAAATTTCCCATTCCTTATCACTTATATCACTTGGATACAATTTTCCCTCCTATTTTTTACTTACACTATCATATTTTTTTCCTCATTCCTTTTCAAGACATACTCTTAGACAACTGGACGTCAAGCCTATCCTAGTGCTGCATATCAAGCTCATACTCAGTATGTAAATCTTTGACTAAAGCTACAGCGCATTCTTTTTGAACAATTATACTGATTTTGATTTCAGATGTTGTGATAGCAAGTATTTCTATCTTTTTTTCGCTTAAAACCTTGAGTGTGCGGTGCATCACTTCAGTGTTAGACATAACACCAATACCAATTATTGAAATTTTAGCTACATTATCGTTTATAGCATAATTTTCATTCTTATTCAGTAACTTTTCCATTAAATCAATATCAAATTTGGAGATAACAAAACTTGACCCATGTATCATATCAATTTTAACGTTTGCTCCTGCTATATCTCTTAAAGTACGCAAGTTATTTGCAAGGTTAGTGAAAGTTACAAGAGCTTCATTAGTGCTATAAGTTATTCCAGTAATTAAGTATCTCTCTAGTACATCCCTTTTGTGTAGCACTGTGGTGCCTTCTACTTCCTTAAAAGTGGATAGCACTTGCACTTTAATGTTATGTTTCATTGCAAGTTGTACTGAACGATTATGCAGTATTTTAGCACCAGATGACGACATTTCCAACATTTCATCGTAAGAGATAAATTTGAGCTTGCGTGCCTTTGGAACAATTCTCGGGTCTGCTGTATATATTCCATCAATATCAGTAAAAATTTCGCAAATTCTAACACCAAAGGCTACCGCGAAGGCAACTGCTGATATATCAGAGCCTCCTCTTCCAAAAGTAGTGATTCTATCATCATTTATACCCTGAAAACCAGCAATGATCGCAGCAGTATAACCCTCAGCAAAAGATCTTTTCACACGGTCAATCTTTATTGTTTTTATTTTAGACTCAGAATAAAAATCATCAGTTACAATTGGTAACTGCCAGGCAAGCCACGATTTAGCATTAACTCCGATCGATTGGAGAGTGATAGCTAATAGACCGCAAGAGATTTGTTCTCCTGCTGAAAGCATAACGTCATACTCTGATAACTCTTGTCTGCAACTTAAATTTGAGATTTGCCTAGCCTGAAAAGCCATTTGGTCAGTAAATCCTGCAACAGCAGATACAACAACGATTACATTACAACCTTTCTCAATATCGTTTTTTATCAAATTTGCAACTCGGTTTAAATCAGTTAGCGAAGTCCCACCAAATTTTTTTATGATTATTTTGTCCATAGTTACAATATAACTCTCTTCTGAAGAAAAACATAGTTTTTGTAGAGATAGCAGCTTGCAAGCCATTCAGAAAAGGGAAGATAAAACTATAAAAAACCATAGGCGCCAGTTGGTTTTTAGCTAAAGTCAAGTGTCTGGAATTTTAGGCATAGAATCCCCCATATGAACAAGATTCAGAAAAAATGCAACGCACATTGGGCAGAGATTAAGTATGCGTGTGCACCCACATACACTGAAGAAGATACGCCACATTTTTAACTGAGATTTAAATGAAAAGTCTGCAGACGGAGACAAATTTTGAGCTCGAGAAACATCTCTAATTGTCATTATAATGAGGTTTCAAGTATGCGGAAGTAATTTTTTTAGCTAAAGTCAAAATTTTCTACCATGACATGAGCCCACCACTAAGCAGCAGGAGACCTTGCATGACCTCCAAAAAATGCTTTTACTCTTTCAAGATAAGTAGGTGGTTCTGCAGGGATTTCTATATTATACATTGAATAATACACTGCTTCCTTTATACTATCATCTGTAACTAATTCCCTTAATTTTTGCTTTATGGCACCTCTTTGAATACTTTTTCCATACTCTTCGTAAAATTTTATGTAAAGCTCTTTAAAGACAAATTCTCTTATTTCTATTATTGATTGGTTAATGTTGCTCTTCACCTCATCGCTTATATTATTTTTATCCGCATAATCTTCGGAGTAAAGATCTTCAAACTTGTCTACCAAAATTTTTAATTTTTTATAATTGCAATATTCTTTTAAAAATCTTTCAGTAAATTTAGGTGTTAATACGTTCACTGCTCCATTTATTTGAACCAAGAAATTATTTTTCGCTTCAAGACAACTAAGCGAATAAATAATACGATCGAACATTCCCAGAGTACATAAACCAAGTCCATCCTTTAAATTCATTAGTAATAGTGAATTCACATCTGATTTTTGATTCTTAGCAGCAGTTGAAACTAAGTTTGCAGCTTGTGTGAGAGTTAGTCCAGTTTTTGATTCTTGCCAAGCTGCTTCATTGGAACCATTAAAGTTAAGATAAAGTTTTAATTGCTCTTTTTGCTCAGTTGTAAGCTCATCTGAATTATTTATGTAGTCTTCAAACTCTTTATTGAGTACATTTGGTTGAGTTCCAAATTTCTGTTTTAGTTCTTCAGCGCAGTTTATGACACTTTCCTCAAAACTTCTAGTATGAACACTTTGACTACCAGTGCCCACATCACTTACATTAAACAAAAAGCTTAGCTGCTTTACATTCAAACCCAAAGGTGAAAAGAGTTTTACTGATGGATATTTTATTAACTCAAGAAGTGCTACTGGAATTAGCAGTGCATAATTTAACAATAATAAACCAAAATTAAATATAAGAAACCCACGTAGAGCTGATACCTTTGATGCAATATACAAAAATGGAAGCTGTAGGTAATATATCAAGTGTATACTGAAGAATAATATTTTGTCCTTTAATTTTATTGTTGGATCTTTATAAACCTCAAACAACATGCTATTGCTATCAATATTGTTGTTTTTAAAGGAGGTATAGTTGTTTATGATCTTCTCTTGCAAGGGAAGAAGCATTTTATTCAGGCAAATAAACGCAGCAATAACAATAAAACCTGTAGCCAAAAATGCTAGTGCAGGGCTAGAAGTGCTTGTAGATAAATAGGCATAAAGACCATCAACAATTAAGTTTTTGTATAATCTTTCAAAGGGACGAACTAGAATCGGGTCAAGGATATAGTTAACAAGAAGATTTAAATAATACACGAGAAACAAAAGTGCAATCAAAAATGCAATAATACTACAAACAACCAAAAATGCTTTTAATCTCGGATTCATAACCCCCTCTTAATAATCTGTTAATATAATCTATTTTAGGAATAAATTGAAAAAAATGCAAGTTTTTATGTTAAAAGATCAATTGAAATTTCTGAGTTTAGGGTATATTGTTAATCTATTTAGATAAGAATTATTGTGTCAAATAAAATAGGTTTTTGGGCTATTTTTGCCTTAGTGATTAGCAGCCAAATTGGCTCTGGAATTTTTATGCTTCCAATTAGCCTTGCTCCATATGGCATGTATAGCCTTATAAGCTGGATAATATCAGGGCTTGGTGCTATATCTCTTGCTTTAGTTTTTGCCTCACTCTGCGCAAAATTTCCGGAAACGGGTGGCCCTCACGTCTATGTAAAGCATGCTTTTGGCCCTGCTGCAGCTTTTTTTGTTGGTTGGACGTATTGGGTGATCTCATGGGTTAGCACAACAGCCGTAATAGTTGTGGGTGTTGGTTATCTTACACCATTTTTCCATGAAGATATTCAAAACGTACATCTGTTTTTAGAGATGTTATTACTTACAATTATTACACTAATAAATTTTAGAGGAGTAGCTACTGCTGGACGTGTTGAGTTTTTATTGACGGTGATAAAAATTTCTGTATTGCTTGTAATACCTATAGCAGCATTGTTTTTTTTTGATAGAAATAACTTCATCATAAGTGAAGAAATATCAAATCTTACAACATCGCAGATTCTTGCCCGTTCTACACTTATTACTCTATGGGGTTTTATTGGAGTTGAATTGGCAACAGCACCTGCAGGGTCAGTTGATAATCCAGCTAGAACAATACCAAGAGCTGTGGTACTTGGAACAATCTCTGTTGCTGTTGTGTATTTTATCAACAATCTTGCAATTATGGGATTAATAAATGGCAATGATTTAGCAAGTTCAAGAGCACCATATGTTGACGCAATAAAAATTATGGCCTCTGGCAATTGGCACTTGATTATTTCTATAACTGCGTTCATTTTTTGTGTTGGTACTTTAAACGCTTGGGTACTAGCTAGTGGACAAGTGGCCCTTGGCCTTGCAAAAGATAAACTGATGCCACAGTTTTTTGCTCAAAGAAACAAGCACGGTTCTCCTTTCTGGGGCATAACAACTAGCTCAGTTGGAACTGCAACTTTACTAATCCTCACTTCAAGCAACAATTTTGCTAAGCAGATCACATCAATTATCGACTTTTCTGTAGTTTCATTTTTATTTGTTTACCTTGCATGCAGTCTTGCTTTTCTCAAAGTTATTGTGCAAGAAAAGAGTTGTTACAAATTTTTAATTGGCAGTATAGCAACAACCTTTTGCTGCTGGGTAATATTTGAAACTTCTGTGAATACCTTGCTGATCGCAAGCTTATTCACTGCAAGTGGCGTACCTCTTTATTTATTTTGGTATCGCAGAGTTTCTGTATAGCAAATGTTATGTATCTGTTCAGCAGAGTGGCAAAATAAGGTAGACGAGAAAAGACAACTATAGGAAGAAATGGGTGTCATGCCAGTGCGTGACACTGGCATCCAGTTCTTTCGCGCAGTTCCATCAAAAACGTTGTAAAGGATTAATCGCTTTCGTGTTTACCAACTTAGTGCCCAATCTGGATCCCAGATACTGTCTCTGCTGTCAAACAAATTATCCAACAAAATTACAATTAAATGGTTGATTATTTTTAAGAATACCAAAAAAGACATGCATTAATTTTCGCATTAACGCAAGAACTATGACTTTTGGACATTTGCCTTTACTTGCTAGACGCTGACAAAACTTTTGAAAATGATTATTATGGTTTTTGACTACTATAGCTGGCATATAAAGAGCTTTTCGAATACGCTCAGATCCTATTTTGCATATGCAACTTCTCTTACTTACTGACGATCCCGATTGATAATGTCCTGGATTTAGACCAGCAAAAGCTGTAAATTGTTTAGCATTGTCAAAGTTATCAACTGATGGCATTTCTGCGACAACAGCAACAGCAGTAAGATATCCTATACCTTTTATAGTCTTAAGGTTTTCCACCATATTTTTTAGATGTGGATAGTTATTTATATGCTCATTAATTTCTTTTTCGAGAACAATAATTTGCTCCTCTATTGCCAAAATTACTTTAGATATAGCTTCTTTGCAACTGGAATGCATATTTTTGTTTTCCAAGCGATTTGTCTGTTGCACCTTATCATCTTTTAGCGATTGCATGCAACGGTAAAGCTCCCTCAAATGCCTCATTTCAGGTGCAATGGGCTTCCAAAGAGCAGGTTTGTTGGCGATACAAAATCTAGCTATCATAGCTGCATCTGATTTATCTGTCTTATTTCTGAGCAGCTCACTTTTGCCAAAAGCTTTCTGGGTTTACTATACTGACATTATGTCCTAAATCGTGCATAAAAGTAGCCAAATCTTCTCCATACCAACTAGTTGCTTCAAGACATAAATGAGTAAGATTTGCTCCATGGCCATTGCACCAAACTACAAGTTTTGCAAAACCATCTTGATTATTTTGAAAGACTTTGTGTCGTTTTTTACTGTCCACTAACAAACAAACATCAAATTTCTTTTTTGAAATATCCACACCCAAAATAGCATTTACTTGCATAAAATTGCCTCCAAGACTATAAATAAACTGAGAGTTTAGACTAACCTTGTAATACGGGATATAATTCCAAAAGATACTGTTCAGTCTTTAACTCTATGGGAGGGAAGCAAAATCTGGCTTAATGGCATTAGTGTCGCATCAGCTTCACCCTCCCTGTGAGGTATTTTAGCTCTAATGCCTCACATCATAAAGATACAAGTGTCACGCACTGGGATGACGAGAAAGGAGCACTGGAATTTTTGTTTCAATATTTGTACATGAGCCATGCATCTGAACAGATACAATGTTATAACTAGAGATAATTTTTAAATGATTGATATTTATGAACTACGACTTTTCTTGTTGTCCACTTGTTCAACATTACCCTTCTCAAGTTTACTATCTACTTCTTTTGTGTGTTCATCATCTATACTAGTTTCATCTTTTATCTTACTAGGGTAATCTTCCTGCGATTTTTTATATGCTTCCATGTTGTCATATATAGGGTTACTGATGATTTCTATTTTTTCAGGTGTGAAAATCCTTGCTAAAAATCTCCTTATTATTGGTATTGACCTTAAGAGATCTCTTAGCTTTGAAGATTCTTGTCTTTTGTTTAGAGACTGTTGGTCTATTTTAGAGGTTTTTACACCATACTTTTTATCATCAAAATTTATTGTAGGCTTTCTTTTATTCGAAAGAACACTTTGGGCCTTTGATCCATTGGTTCCTTCAGGCCCTTGAGGTGTAGACATTGCAGGTTTAACCTTAGTTTCATCGTATTCCTTACTCATCTTTCATTTCATTATGTAATATTACTAATATTGCATAATAATAGCTAAATTACAATTAATTGCAAGGTAAAAATATTAAAACAATTGTAAATTTTGTCAGTAAAAATATAATAGAACTTTAAAATTAGAGGTTCATCTATATGAGATACAAAATTGCTGTTATTGGAGCAACCGGAAGAGTAGGGCGTGAGGTATTAAGCACGCTTGCTGAATTTCAAGATGAGGCGATAGATTGCGTTATTGCACTTGCATCGAAAAAATCAGAAGGGAAGAAGGTGAGCTTTGGTGACAAAGAGTTAACAGTTTTATGCCTTGAGGATTATGACTTCGTTGGAACTAATGTAGCCATTTTCTGTGCTGGATCTCATGTTTCTGAAGAGTATGTACCAATTGCAACACAGGCTGGATGCATCGTGATAGATAACAGTTCCCATTTTAGAATGAAAGAGGGTGTGCCACTCATTATTCCAGAGATTAATAAAGAAAAAATTATGGAACATAAAAACCACAACATAATATCCAATCCAAACTGTACTACAATACAGATGCTGCTAGTACTACATCTATTACACCAAAAAGCAAAAATAAAGAGAATCGTTGCTTCAACTTATCAATCAACTTCTGGTGCAGGCAAAGCAGCAATGGATGAGCTCTATGACCAGACAAAAAAAATCTTTATGAACGAAGCTAAAAAACCCAAGATATTCTCTAAGCAAATAGCATTCAATTGCATTCCCCATGTAGGAGAATTCATGGAAAATGGCTCTACAGAAGAGGAATGGAAAATGCAAGAGGAGACAAAAAAAATTTTAGAGGAAGATATAAAAGTTACTGCAACTTGTGTAAGGGTACCCGTCTTTATCGGTCACGCTATGGCAGTAAATGTGGAATTTGATCAACATATCACTGAAGAACAAGCTCGTGAAGTGCTAAGTGAAGCCGAAGATAGTGGAGTTTTAGTGTACAACAGGCGTGAAGATAGTGAATACATAACTCAAATTGATGTTGTACAGGAGAATGCTGTATATGTATCGCGTATTAGAAGAGACAATACTGTTGAGCACGGATTAAATATGTGGATAGTGGCTGACAACCTGCGCAAAGGCGCAGCATTAAATATAGTGCAGATTCTTGAGATTTTGATAAGAGAGCATTTGTCAATCAAGTGCATATAGAGCGCACGTACGTTGTAATTCGAAGGAAATTGTATATCACATGGCAGCGCGTGACGCTGGAATGGCTTTGTTGCATCGCTACTTATGAAAGGCTAACTATAATTAGGATTATAAGCAACTTATTGAAAATCTTGTTTTTTTTGCAATCAATCTGATCAAATTTAAGAATAGTAACTTGTTATTTATATTAATAAATTTAATTCTATTGAAAATAGCTAAAGCATTGAAATTCTTGAATTTTAGCCGGATTAGTGAGTGGTAGTGAAATTTCTTTTACTCAAATTTAGGTATTCACTGACCGTTCTTGTTATAAATACCAGAATAATAAGCTACTGATATTCTCCACCTTTTTTATCTTTAATCCATCATAGCTAGCGATGCAACAAAGCCGGCTGGATTCCAGTGTCAAGCACTGGAATGACACCATTTGCTGTGCAGTTTACCTTCAAAAATGAATGTTCGTACAGCTATGGAATAAATCGCGGTATGACGGTTCGCAGCGGTATAGTAACTCGTCACCCCGCTACTTGTTAGCGGCTGAGATACCGCGGCGGTATGACGTAGAAGCTATACTTTTATACTCACCAACTCAGTATCCAATCTGGATCCAAGTAGTCAAGCTATTCGGATGACACCCTCATAAAGTGAAATGAGATCCCGCTAACACGTAGCGGGATGACGAGAAAGGGGCTACTCGGATGACACCCTCATAAAGTGAAATGAGATCCCGCTAACACGTAGCGGGATGACGGGAAAAGAGGTACTGGGAGACATCCTTCCTGGTAGACCCAAATCACAATGTTCGCACAGTTGTGCGTCACGCGCTGCCGAACACTGTATGGTTATACAAGAAAAATTAAGGCTTAAAAGGAATTTTAAGTATCAGGACTCAAGGTTTTTATTCCTTCTTAATAAAACATAAAAAGCCCCTTTACCACCATGTTTTTTCGTAGCTTGTTGGTAGTATAGAACCATATACTGGATTTTAGTATCATTTAACCACTTATTTAAGTTATTCTTTATAGTGTCTGTTTTATTTGTTGCACTGCCGTATCCCGTAATTACCAATAAACATCTATTTCCTGCTCGATAATTTTTGATAATAAAATCTATCAATTTACAGTAAGCATCCTCTATATTATAGCCATGCAAATCGAGCTTATCGCTTATAAAATATTTACCCCTATCAATCTTTGATTTTGTGTTGTAGTCAAGACAAAATGATGAGTTACCATTATTGGTATTAAGAAAATTCCCTTGTAAGTCGGAGGTACCTTTATCAACCATAGACTTTATATTTACTTTATGATCAACTTTCAAAGTAACTTTTCTACATTCTATTGGCTTAACATTTTTTTGCCAATCCAACTCATCGTCTGACATAAACGCATTAAGAGGTTGTCCGGAAACTAGTAAATTCAAGCATATTCCCTCTTTAACATAACCCTACTCATAGCTAGGTATATGAAATTCTCAGTGGATGTTGTGAGTAAATCATACTCCTTCGATAGCCTTCTATTCCTATTAACCCAAGCAAAAGTCCTTTCTACAACCCATCTTCTTGGCTGTACTTTAAACCCTTGTTCTCTTGTTGGTAGTAGCTCAGGTGGCGTATCTTTGTGCACCCAAAATCTACATGGAGGCCTTTTAACAATTTCAATATCTATGTCATATTCTTCCTTTATGTGATTCTTTAAATTTCTTCCTTGGTATCCCATGTCAGCCCACATTTTTTTAACTTTAGTATATTTTGTTCTCATATTGTTTAATGCTATTTTAATACCATCTCTATCATTTTCGTTAGCAGCGCCTACGTAACAACCTAGTATAAAACCCTGAGTGTCTGTAATTATATGCCTTTTTCTACTCTTTACTTTTTTACTTCCATCATAGCCTTTGATCCCCCCTTTTCTGTAGTCTTTACAGATTGACTATCTACTATACAGGCACTCGGCTGCTCATTCCTTCCTATTTTTCTTCTACTATATTTTGTAATTTCATAATTCATTTTCTCAAAAATTCCCTGCTTCTTCCATTGCCTGAACTGCTCATACACAGTCTTCCATAGCGGAAAATCATTTGGTAAATACCGCCATTGACACCCTGTACGCAATACATAGAAAATTGCTTCTAATATTTCTCTTTTGCTATACTTTGGCGGCCTTCCTCCTTTCTTGTATGATACTCTGAAGTGTTTTTCTATTCTTGCCCATTCCCTTTCGCTTAGATCTGTTGGATACTTTTTTCTCATCTTTACCCCGTACTAAAATTTCAGATATTATAGCCTTTTACTTGTTTCCGGACAACCTCTTATAGCTCTTTCCATAAAAGTCCGGATGTGATAGGATAAGGGTAGATGATGATAAGGAGGTTGAATGCCAGCAGCATATAGTTATGATTTAAGAAAAAAAGCAATGGAAGCGCTAGACGAAGGAGAAAGCAGAGAAACAGTGGCAGCAAGATTTAAGATTGGACGAACTACTTTATGGGAGTGGCAGCAAAGAAGAAAAGAAACAGGAGACTTTCAATCAAAAAAACTTGGAAATGGGGGTTACAATCACAAAATTACCGACTGGGATACCTTTGCCAAATTTGCCAGAGAACACGGAGGAAAGACTCTATCGGAAATGGCTAAACTTTGGAACAACGTTAGTATCCAAACGATCTATCGAGCCCTTAAAAAAATTGGATTTACGCGCAAAAAAAGACATATGGATACAAGGAAAGAAACGAAGAAAAACGTGCTGAATTTTTGAAAATTATAGCGACAAAAGAACCTAAAAACTTAGTGTATATAGATGAGTCTGGCATTGATAACACCGAACTACGGATATTGCCAGAAAGGACAGCGGTTTTATGCCTTAAAATCTGGAAAGAAAACTCAACGAATCAGTATGGTTGCAGCCTTAAGTGGAAGAAAGATAGTTGTTCCGTTAACCTTTGAAGGCCACTGTAATATGGATGTTTTTAATGGATGGTTTGAGCAATTTTTGACACCGATCTTGGAACCTGGACAGACTGTCATTCTTGACAATGCTACTTTTCATAAGTCTGATAAGATTATCGAGCTTGCTAAAGGGGTTGGTGCAGAAATTTTGTATCTGCCGCCTTATTCTCCAGATTTCAACAAAATTGAGCATCATTGGTTTGCTATAAAAAACAGAGCCAGGAAAAACATTCCTCTATTCGAATCCTTTCGTCGTGCTGTTGATTCTGCCTTCCTATGACCTGTTCGGACTATTATGAGAAATGCTATACTACATAAGGCCTAATTTCCGGAAGATCAACTTTTTGGTGAACATAAGGTTTTTCGCATATTACAAGCTCTCCTCCGCATTCGCAAATATTAGGCAACTCTATTTTTACTACTTTATCCGCTTCCATTGTAGCATGAAAATTTCCTTTATGCCCAACCTGATCGCCAACATTCCTTTCGCTTTTTGGCTTGTCCTTTTTTGTTTTGTACAATTCTTTAGAGCTCGGTAGAGATGAATTTTTCGAGTTTAAACCAAGCCTTTCCTTTAATTCAGCGTTCTCTATCTTTAAAGCTTTATTTTCTGCTTTTAAGTTTTCTATCTCTGCTTTCAGTTTTTCTATTTTTTGCTGTAAATTTTTGCAAAGTTCTAAAAGGTTTACCACATTACCTCACTTTTGCTCTATGATTATCTTTTTAGATCACTTTGTCTACCTTATTCTACCACTCCGCTGAACGGATACCTTGGGTTAGCTATAGCTAACACCACAATTGTACTAACATTGTGATTTGAGAACAACCTTCACCAGAAAGGGTGTCATTCCAGTGTTAAGCACTGGAATGACGAGAGGTAACGCAAGAAGTTTACTCTTAATAAAAACCTGATGATGAATCATTATTACCAAATTTCGGCCTATTTCTGTTGCTGAAACCAGAACGAGGACGAGGAGGCCTCTTATGGTGACTTCCTCCAGGTTTTCTACTAAATGAATTATTGTAATAATTATCCCTGTCATTTGGACCATCTTTCCTTTCCTCGTTGTAAAGCTCACCTTCAAAAAACTCTCCCGTCTCTTGATCAACCCGACGTCTTGACAACTTTGGACACCCACCTTTTTCGAAGTCAATTACTAGTGCTTTGAAAGTATCATCTTGTTTAAGTACGCTCTCTATAGAATCTATATGTTCATTAGCTACTTCACTTATGTGCATTTTTCCTTTTCTGCCATTAAGAAATTCAAGCTCTACAATAGACTTCTCTATTCTTACAACCTTGACATCAACTATAGAACCTTGTTCTAGTTCTGTTATTGAATCAATCATCATACTCTTTGCAATTTCAGCTTCAGTGCCACTCGTAGCAAAAACAGAAACTTTACCATCATCTCCTATTTCAATTTTTGCATTACTTCTTTCACACACACTGCGTATATTTTTCCCCTTAGAACCTATAGCAGCAGAAATTTTGTCTTTATCTATGTAAAATGATAACATCCTTGGTGCATGGTCTTTGACATCATCACTGTGTTCTGAAATCACTGCATTCATTTTTTCTAAAATATGTAATCTTCCAGCTTTTGCCTGTTCTAAAGATTTTTCAACAATTTCAAAGCTTATACCAGAAATTTTCATGTCCATTTGTAGCGCCGTAACCCCTTCACTAGTTCCTGCTACTTTAAAGTCCATATCACCAAGATAATCTTCATCACCAAGTATATCGGAAAGTATTACATACTCGTCTTTATCTTTGATGAGACCCATAGCAATTCCAGCAACAGGGGCCTTTATTGGCACACCCGTATCCATTAAAGCAAGAGAAGTCCCACAAACTGTTGCCATAGAAGAAGAACCATCAGACTCCAAAATTTCGGACACTACTCTTATTGTATAAGGAAATTCAGACTTATCGGGTAAAACAGGATGAATTGCTTTCCAAGCAAGTTTGCCATGACCGATTTCTCTTCTTCCTGGTGCACGCGCAGCAGAAGTTTCTCCAACAGCAAATGAGGGAAAGTTATAATGCAACATGAAATGCTCACGTCTATCCCCTTCAATATCATCCACAATTTGCTCATCTTGAGTGGTGCCAAGAGCAGTAACAACCAGTGCCTGAGTATTGCCTCTTGTAAATAGTGCAGAACCGTGAGTTTTGGACAGAATATCAACTTCAACTTCTATCTGACGTATCTCATCATGCTTACGACCGTCTATCCTTACACTTTTCTTCCTAATTATTTCACGTACTAAAGATCTTTCAAAGTTTTTTACTGCATACGTAATTAACTTTTCGTCTTTTCCAGTTTCTTTAAGAGTATTCAATATATTCTCTCTGATCGCTTCTAGAGCTTGAACTCGCTCTTGTTTTACTGTTTGCGAATATGCTTTTTCAAAATCTTTACCGTATTTTTCGAGCTCTTGTGTTATATCTGATGCATCAATAGGGGCAAAGCTCTCAGGTTTATTGCCAATTGTATCAGCAAACTCTTTTATGAGCTTAATGACAGGCTTAAGGTGTTCATGGCCAAATTTTATTGCATTAAAAACATTTTCTTCAGAGAGCTCTTTCACTTCTGATTCAACCATTAAAATTGAATTTTCATCACCAGACAAAAACAGATCCAAGCTGCTTGCTTTCATCTCTTGAACAGAAGGGTTGAGTATATAGTTATTATTTTCATCACAACCAACCATCACTCCAGCTATAGTAAAGTGAAAGGGAACACCAGAAATTGCAAGAGCTGCAACAGCACCAATCAATGCTGGCACTTCAGGAGGATTGACTGTATCATAAGTTAATAGATTGCACACCACACTAATTTCATCATGAAATCCTTCTGGGAATAGTGGTCTTATACTTCTATCTATTACTCTTGAGATTAAAGTTTCTCTATCAGATGGCTTGCCTTCTCTTTTAAAAAACCCGCCAGGGATCTTACCCATGGCATAGCTTTTTGCGATAAACTGCACATTTAAAGGTAGGAAATCAACGCTTTCTTCCTTCTTTTTACGTACAACAGTTACTAAAACAGAAGTATCACCGTAATTTACAACTACTGAACCATGAGCTTGGCGTGCTATTTTTCCTGTTTCTAAAGATAAGGCACGACCACCCCACTCTATAGATTTTTTTATAATTTTAAACATATTAAATTCCTCGATTATTTTCTAATGCCTAACTTCTCTATTAATTCCTGATAGGCTTCATTACCAAATTTACGCTTTATATAATTTAAGTGCTTGCGTCTTCTACCTATCAATATAAGTAAACCACGCTTAGAGTGATGGTCATGCTTGTGCACTTTAAAATGCTCAGTTAAGTTACTGATCCTCTCGGTCAAAATTGCACATTGTACAAAAGATGAACCTGTATCATCTTCTTTAATTGCATATATATTTATCAAACTCTTTTTCTTTTCGGATGTTATCGACATCTAAACCTCATTTTAAATATTAAAAACACGAATAGGTTTCACACAACCATAAATAAAACTGCAGATTGCAATAGGTACACTACCCACCACCGTACAACAAATATCATGATTCTTTAAATTACGCAAGTTATTTAATACAACTTCCTGACCTTTTCTGATTTTCCCCGCATCTTCTAGGGAAATTTCAACTTTGAACATCGATTTTAAAGCCGATTCAATGGGGATGACGAAACTTTTTGTATTACTCCCTGTCACTCCATCATCTTCTGTCATCCCACCCCCCTCTGTCATCCAAGTAGCTGACACTGGGATGGCTTTGTTGCATCGCTCTTCGGATAGTAGGTAACGCACAATAAATTTATGAAGCTATCTCAAATTTAGCCATACCAATATCAGTGAACTTATTGAGCAAATAGCATTTAACAAGTAGTTCCTTCTCTCTATTTGTCTCAGATTTATTCCTAAAACTAAACCCGAATGTTTGTTTCAGTCGCGAGAAAAAACTTTCTATATAAGATCTTTTTCCATAACTCATCTCTTTTTTCCACTTCTTTATACCATCTTCATCATATGACTTTATGAGCTTGACTGCAGAATTTCTCTCAGCCATATAGTCTAACTTTGGATGCTCTGCTGCGTTGTTTTTCGGAGGAATTTTCGTTTTTATACCATATTGATTACACAGCTTATAGAGCTTTTCTCTGTCATATGCCCTATCTGCATATAGTACTTTTATGACATACTGAAAATCGACTTCTTTTAGCAAATCACAAGCTCCATAGTGATCAGAGTAGACACCGTTACTGTATTTTACAGCTATGGCTTTTTTGTTGTTTATATTCAACATTACGTGCAATTTTCTCGTTTGCTCATAGCCACGATATTTTCTGTCAGTGCTATTTTCCTTGCTGTGACCAGGAGTGTTGTTGTATATACTAATTCCTGTACTGTCTATAGCAATTTCGATATCTTCCATATTATTTTTATCAATTCTGCAATCATTTATCTTAATATTAAGTTTCTTAAACCTTCTTGATGCTTGTGAATAGCTGATAACTGCCAAATCTCTTCCTATTTGTTGCAAATACCCTTTTATAAACCCGACTGTTTGTCTTAAACCAATTCTAAAGAAACTGACGATTATATGCACCAAAATCACAACTTTATCACTATAAATATAGTTGCCGCCCTGCATTTTTGGACAATTCTCGTACTAATTTTCTATGGCGTCATTGATATAACAAAAAATGCTTCCTCTTTCTTGGAGAAATTTGTTATATTCATGGCAGTTACTGACTCTCATTTTTTGTGGCATATTTTTTCTTCAACAGTTAAATGGCTATTTATAATGAATTTTGTCAGTAACTGCCAGTTCTTTTCACTTGAGCGATGCAACAAAGCCCACTGGGATCCAGTTTCACCTTGTGATGGTGTCATGAAAGTAGCTGACACTGGTTTCCATCCAAGACGGTGTCATTCCTTACTATTACCCACAAATATAAATGGACTAAAAAGTAAAATATTACAATATTAAAGTTTGCAAATATTGAGGGTGTAAAATGGCAAGTAAAAGTAGTGAATGGGCTAAAAATGAATTTGGAGATAAAAGGTTAACTGAGCGATTAGTAAAGATTGCTGATATGTTTGACAAAATTACCTGAAAGTTAGATTAATCAAGCATGTGAAAGTTGGTCAGAAGCAAAAACAGCATAACGTTTTTTTCAAAATGAGAATGTAAAAGAAAGTGATATTTTAGCTACACATATTAATAAGACGGTTGAGAGAACAAAAGCTCACAAGAGGGTTCTTGTCATTCAAGATACCAGTTACATTGTATATAATAACCATAAAAAAACAAGCGGATTAGCAAATTTGTCCAGTTATGATACTGCAAAAGGTATTATAATGCATACAGCTCTTGCCGTTAGTATAGAAGGTTTGGTACTAGGGATACTAGATCAAAAAGTTTATTCAAGACCTGAAGAAACTGAGAACCTTAAAAAAAAGAGCGATCGCATTGAAGATAAAGAAAGCGTAAAGTGGTTGGAAACTTTAAGAAAAACAAATAATATTATTGATCCAACTCAAACTGAGACTATAACTGTATGCGATAGAGAAGCAGATATATATGACTTTTTTGAGCTTGCACATAATCTTAATTCGGCAGTGCTAGTTAGAGCATGCAGAGATAGAGCAGTAAATAGAAAATCTCGATATCCTGAAAAAGGTGAGCAGAAGTTATGGGCATTTATTAAATCCTCTCATTGTGCAGGTACGGTAGAAGTTGAAGTTCCTGTAAAAGATAATAAGCCAAAAAGAACAGCACGTTTGGAAGTTAGATTTGGAAAGTTTATGATGAATCCATCTAAGAATAATATTAGGCATAAGACGGAAGAACTACCTAAATTACCACTTTATGCAGTTTATGTTGTTGAGAAAACTCCCCTTCCCTTAAAAAAAACCGCTAGAATGGATGCTATTAACGAATCTTTCAGTTAATACTTTCGATGAAGCTGTTGAAAAAATTAGTTGGTATCAACTATGTTTTTTAAAAATTTTTTTATTTGTGTAATTTTGCAAATTATATGGGCAATAAAAACCCGTTTGTCATAGAAATAGAATTTTATATCAAACAGCTACCACAGCAATTTCTGCTTAAGCTAATGAATATGTGCTTTAAGTCTGTGTGGACGCACATATTCATTAGCCAATTTCAGTTACCGTTGTGAAGATTTTTAAGTATGCAAATTAATTGCTTCTTTAAGTCTTGTATTAGCAATTACTATAATTTTACGCATTAGGGCTGTTATAGCCACCATCTTCTTCTTACCACTTTCAACAAGCTTAGAATAAAAGGCGCCAAGTATAGATTTTGACCTTGTAGCAGCCATAGCGGCTGTAAAGAGCTTTGAACGAACGTTACTTCTACCACCTGTAATCCTTCGGTAACCAACAGCTTTACCACTTTCTTTTGGATGCGGTGCAACTTCGGCAAGACTTGCTACTTCTTTTCTATTTAAGTAACCAAGCTCTGGCATTAAACACAAAAAATCTTGTGATAACTTTTTACCTATTCCAGGAACTGTTTTAAGAATTTTTTGGCGTTGTTGTAATTCGCGGCTTTCATCAATAATCTTTTGTATAGTATCATTGAGTTCGTTTATTTGACTATCGAAAAACTCAATGGTCTTTTGACAGCTTTCTTTTATATGATCATTTTCCAGTGCTTCAAGTCTGCATTTTTCTTGAGTTCTCATTTGCGTAATATCATCACGACGTTGACAAAGTGCAGCCAAAGTTGATTGTTCTGTAGAGGTAGGTACAAATAGAGAGATAGTTCTATGGCGTTCAAATCCATATTGAGCAAGAGCTCTTGCATCTGATCTATCAGACTTTGCTAAAGTTCCGTGAGATAAAATAAAGCTTTTTACTTTACGAGTATTAGCTCGATGCACGGCAATATTTTTGTCGGTAAGAAAATGTGATAAGCCAAGCTCATATTTCCCTGTATTTTCTAAAGTCACTAAAGCATTAGGTAGAATATCTGAAAACTCTTGAAATAATTGTTGCCAACCAGAAGCATTATTATCAAATTCGACAGCATTCTTCTGTTTGTGAATTGCAACGACATTTTTAAATTTTCCGATGTCAATGCCAATAAAATTTTGATAAGATGTAACCATAATAAACCTCGATAGTTTTAGTTAATTTAAGATTGTAAACGGGTGCATATATATGTCCCAAGCAACTATTCAAACGTATCGAGAGATAGGGCTAGCGTACCTTGATACCAACGGTTGTAATACCAATTTCCTTTCGGTCGCGCACGCCCGCTATTCCTAGTGAGCAGGGTTATCTTTCTCTCTTATCTCTTTTATATCACGTTTTTAACTTACAATTGCCTTAGATGGAAAATAGAGATATTACATAAAATTTTAAATCCGGTCTCAAAGTTGAAGAATGTAGGCTTGGAATAGCAGAAAGACTAATGAGATATCTAACAGTTATGAGTATTATTGCTTGGAGGATCTTCTTTATTACATCAATTGCAAGAGCTAACCCAACATTACCATGTACTACCTTATTAGCTGAAGAAGAATGGAAAGTTTTATACGTTAAAATACACAGAAAACCATGTCCAAGTGTAGTTCCCAACATAAAAGAAGCTGTTTCATGAACTTGGAGGCCATTTAGCAAGAAAAAATGACCCAAAACCAGGACCAATTACTCTTTGGAAAGGATATAAACGTCTCTTTGATTTAGCAGAAGGATGGCGACTTGCTCACGAACCTCATATTTGTGGGTAATAGTAAGATTTGATATGCTGCCAACACTTATGTTCAAATTAAAAATGTCATTTATGATACTAGCCACTTCACGCTTTGAGTTTTTGTAAAATCCGCTGAGTGCTGCAATTATAGACTTAACCCTTGGACCAAATGTATCTGGCGTAACACCTTCTGGTAACTTGCTACTTTTTCTTTTTCTGCATCTCCAACAACGACCATGTTCCAATTACTACATAAGGCCTAATTTCCGGAAGATCAACTTTTTGGTGAACATAAGGTTTTTCGCATATTACAAGCTCTCCTCCGCATTCGCAAATATTAGGCAACTCTATTTTTACTACTTTATCCGCTTCCATTGTGGCATGAAAATTTCCTTTATGCCCAACCTGATCGCCAACATTCCTTTCGCTTTTTGGCTTGTCCTTTTTTATTTTGTATAGCTCTTTTGAGCTGGGCAGGGATGAGTTTTTTGAATTTAAACCGAGCCTTTCCTTTAATTCAGCGTTCTCTATCTTTAAAGCTTTATTTTCTGCTTTTAAGTTTTCTATCTCTGCTTTCAGTTTTTCTATTTTTTGCTGTAAATTTTTGCAAAGTTCTCAAAGGTTTACCACATTACCTCACTTTTGCTCTATGATTATCTTTATTATCTTGCTTTGTCTACCTTATTCTACCACTCCGCTGAACGGATACAATTTACTAAACAGAAAAAAAGGCAAAAGAAACCCTAGGGTAGCTAGTTATTCACTATCCATTTTTTAAGTTGGCGTTTTTTAATGTTTTAAATAGCGCATTTCAGCTTATATTAGGTAAAAACCTAGAAATTTTATAAAGACATAAGGTGCACATAGTGCAAAAAATTAAGCATGATTTACGCCAAATACATTAAGTTTTTTGTCATTAATCCACTGCAGAGATTGCGAAGATAAATAAATAGCCTCAGTGTTATAATAAGGGGGCTGGCGAAGCTTGTCAAGGAAGTTTTTATGATTTATCTAACGAACTTTACACTTGCTAAAGTTGTACCATCTTGGTAACTTTAACTGAAAGAAGTTATTTTTTATCCAATATGAAAAAAGCCTTTATATTCACATCCTTAATAGCAATTATATTGATAGTTATTACTTATTTATACAGAAACGACGGAACTAATGACTCACAAGTGGTAAATGTTTATTCATCGCGCAAAGAAGAATTAGTACGTACTTTGTTTGATGAATTCACGAAAAATACAGGTATTAAAGTACGTTACATCATTGATGATTATTCTCAGCTACTTTCACGAATGGAAAACGGTGGTGAAGCTGACTTATTTTTGACTGCTGATGCAATCAACTTAATTCTAGCAAAAAAAAGAGGACTTTTATCTCAAGTAGATTCAGAGGTTTTAAAAAGTGTTATACCTGCAAGATTTAGAGACAGTGAAGATTATTGGTTTGGTCTTACAAAAAGAGCTAGGATATTGGTTTACAATAAAGAGTCAGTAGACCCTAAGGACTTAAGTACTTATGAAGATTTAGCAAGTGAAAAATGGAAAGGAAAAATATTAGTGCGTTCTTCTACAAGTCCATATAACAGATCGTTAATTGCTTTTATGATTGCAAATAATGGTTTTGAAAAGACGAAAGAATGGGTAAGCGGAATTGTGAGCAATATGGCAAGAAAACCAAGTGGTGGTGATACTGATCAAATTTACGCCGTAGCAGCGGGTGAGGGAGATGTTGCAATAGTAAACAGCTACTACTTTGCGAGAATTCTTTCATCAGAAAATAAAAAGAATGTTGCAGACAAGCTAGGGGCTTTTTTTCCTAATCGCAACGATCACGGTGTAATGGTAAACATCAGTGGTGCAGCAGTAACAAAAAACGCAAAAAACAGGGAAAATGCTATAGTCTTATTGGAATTTTTAGTAAGCAAGCAGGCTCAAGAGTTATACGCTAAAAAAAACCAAGAATATCCTATTATTGAAGGCGTTGAAACTTCCGATATACTAAAATCTTGGGGAAATTATTCACAAAGTGATTTGCCTCTAAGTGAACTTGAGAAGCATCTTTTTGAGGCTGTTATGATAGCGGATGAGTGTAAGTGGAAGTAATCCCCAGCGCCACTAAACATTGGGATGAAAGATTTATGCTAATATACCTTACTCTTGACTCGCTGAACTTTTTCTTCCTTCTAACTTAATTTTGACTTTACTATCTTTTTCCGTTCTTTCACCAAAACAATTGCTGCACAAGAAGTCTATTGAAAAAAGGTAATAAGAAAGTAGAATAGGTTCAAGTAGTTGAAAAGGAAACTATGAACAAGAGAAGGAATTTGTTAAACATCTCAGACCTTACAGTCGATGATGTAGAAAATATAACTAAGTTGGCCAACCAGTACCTTAAAAAAGAAGTTGCAAATAGTCATATCTTGGAAAATAAGACAGTAATAAATTTATTCTTTGAAGATTCAACGCGTACACTTGCGTCTTTTGAAATAGCAGCAAAAAGCCTTGGAGCAAATGTTGTAACTTTGCCAATAAGATCTTCTTCTATTAACAAGGGAGAAGATCTAAAAGACATGATCAAAACATTAAATGCAATGAATCCTGATTACATAATAATCAGGCATAAAAGTAGTGGTATCATTAATACACTGGCAAAGTATGTTAACTGCTCGCTAATCAATGCAGGCGATGGAAGTAGTGAACATCCAACTCAAGCTCTTGCAGACTATCTTGTAATCAGCAATCACAAAAAGCAAATAAAGGACCTCAAAGTTGTGATATGTGGAGATATTCTGCACAGTAGAGTTGCAAGATCAAATATAAGATTGCTAAAAATGTTTGGAGCAGAGATAAACTTGGTCGCACCACCAACTTTGATTTGTAAGCATTTTCCTGAAGTAGATTCAGTCCATTATTCATTAATTGAAGGTATAAAGGATGCTGACGTAATTATGCTTTTGAGATTGCAGAAAGAGCGCATGAATAATAGTTCTTCAGAGAAAGAATATTTTTATTTGTATGGACTTGATTCACAAAAGCTATCATACGCAAAACCAGATGCGATTGTTATGCACCCAGGGCCAATAAACAGAGGGATTGAGATTAGCAGCGATGTAGCAGATTGTGTTATTTTACAGCAAGTAGAATTTGGATTGGCAATACGTAAGGCAGTGTTGCACTATTATAGGCCTTGCTAATATTAAAAGATGCTACACAACTAATGCAAAAAGGGGGGCATGAAATGACAAGGCTTGTAAATGGTTTGAGAATGGCCATTAAGATGTTAAGGCCGAGGATATGGTGTGGAAGTTTTTACGAAAGCCTGAAGTCAATCAACAACCTTGCAGAACGGCAAATTAGACGGCTATCGTAAAAACAGCTTTTTCACCTGGTCGGAACATGGAGAAAGATTTGTGGAAAGAATGTTGTCGATATTTTTGACATCACGTCTCAATGGCCAAAATCCCTTCCAAAAGTTACGACTGCTTAGTTCTTTATTCATTCTCACAATCCGTGAACGGTTACAACCTAGATTCCAGTGGGCTTTGTTGCATCGCTAGCTATGATGGATTAAAGATAAAAAAGATAGGGAATATCAGTAGCTTATTATTCTGGTATTTATAACAAGAACGGTCAATGAATACCTAAATTTGAGTAAAAGAAATTTCACTACCATTTACCAATCCGGCTAAAATTCAAGAATTTCAATGCTTTAGCTATTTTCAATAGAATTAAATTTATTAATATAAATAACAAATTACTATTCTTAAATTTGATCAGATTGATTGCAAAAAAACAAGATTTTCAATAGGTTGCTTATAATCCTAACTATAGTTAGCCTTTCATAAGTAGCGATGCAACAAAGCCATTCCAGTGTCAGCTACTTTTATAACACCATATTACCTTAACAAAAGCAAATGTTCGTACAGATGTGCATCAGCTACTTTCATCTGCCACCTGCAAATTGCAATGTTCGTACAGTTATGTGTCACGCTACTTGGATGACACCGTTGAAAGAAATGAACCGCCTTTTCAAAATTGTTTTGAATAGAGGAATAACATTCACAAGTAAAATTTCATATTACCATTTTTTAATTTATGTATTATAATAAGCTTAATCTATAAGAAAAACAAAGTTGGAAAAGTTGGAAGAACTAAGCAAAAACTGGGTGATAAGAACGGGAAGATTTTTATCTTCATTGTTTTTTTTACTGTTGATTGCGCTATCAATACGTAGTTTTTTATTCGAGCCATTTCATATACCTTCTGGTTCAATGAAAAGCACCCTACTTGAAGGGGATTACATTTTTACTAGTAAATATTCATACGGTTACAGTAAACACTCCTTTCCATTTTCTCCAAACATTTTTAGCGGCAGGATTTTTTATACCCCTCCAAAGCGTGGCGACATAGTAGTTTTCAAACCCACAAGAAATGACAGCATCAGGTTTGTTAAGCGAGTAATAGGAACACCAGGTGACAAAGTGCAAATGATAGAGGGAGAATTATACCTAAATGATCAGAAAGTAGAGCGAAGGCAAATTGAAAGTTTTTTTGATTATGAGTCAAATCGTAACATACCAAGATATATAGAAACGCTTTTAAGTGGCAAGGAACATGAGATTTTGGTAGATGACATTTCTAATAAGCTATCATATAACACTCCGGTTTATTATGTACCTAACGATCAATTTTTCGTTATGGGAGACAATAGAAATAATTCTTTAGATAGTAGGTTTCCTGAAGTTGGTTTTGTACCAATGGAAAATATCATTGGGCGTGTAAGCATAGTTGGTTTATCATTTAAATTAGGAAAGGTCGATTGGTTACCATTTAATTTCAGGTTACCTGTTGCTTTGAGATTAAATAGGGTATTGCACAAGGTTGTGTAAGCTTTTTCTACCTATTTGTTAATTCACACAACTCTAAAGAAGAATTTTCTAACTCGGCGATAGTGTTGTTAATTTCATTCAAGTCATTGCCTTGTAAAGCGTTTTTTGCATTTTGTAATAGGTTTTTCAACTTTTGATCAGTGGAAAGGTTATTATTGTTTTCAACCAAGTGTATGAGTTTATTTCCATTAATTTTAGCACCTGCAAGGGAACGAGCCTTCATATCTTCGTCAAAACTGTTTATTGACTGGTTAACCATATTTTGAACATCAGCTTCACTCAAGCCAAAACTTGAATTTACTTTAACTGTCTGCTCAATTCCAGTAGTTTTTTCTCTTGCAGTAACAGTCAAGATTCCGTCAACGTTAACTGTAAATTCTATTTCAACTCTTGCAGAACCTGCAGGCAGTGGAGGTATACCTTTTAGTTCAAACTGCGCTAGAGATTTGTTATCCTCTATCATTTCACGTTCTCCCTGACAAACATGAATTTTCATTGCTGTTTGCCCATCAATATAAGTTGTAAACTCTTTTATCTCTGAAACTGGTAGTGGTGTATTTCTTGGTATGATTTTTTCAACTATGCCTCCCATAGTTTCTATGCCAAGTGATAAAGGTAGAACATCCAGGAGAATATTCCTATCTTTTGAGCTCGAAGTTAAATCATGAGCCTGCAGAGCTGCCCCAATGGCAACTGCTTTATCTGGATCCACGTCATTTAGTACTTTATTTCCAAAGAGTTTGACTAGTGAATTTTGAACCAATGGTGTTCTAGTTGCACCACCAACTAAAATTACTCCTTTTATATTATCAATTTTAAGATCTATGTTGCTTATAGTACGAGTGACTATATTGATAGTCTTATTGACCAAAGAACTGATTGCCTGCTCGAATTCTTCTCTGGTAATTTCGCACTCAAATGGCTTGCCGTTAACATTAAATTCAAAGATACCTATAGTGTGATTGCTTAGGTACTCTTTCACAGAGCGTGATTCGATAAGTAAGGAATTTAGTTGCTTAGCCGTCTTTTCTCTATACTTATCAATCACAATTGAACTCAGCAAATGATCAAAATCATCACCGCCGAGTTTGGTGTCACCACCAACCGCAAGGACTTGAAACACTCCTTGGTGCAATTTCAATATCGAAATATCGAACGTTCCGCCACCAAGGTCATAAACTGCATATATTCCACTGCTATTGTTCTTTTCAATGGAGTAAGAAAGCGCTGCAGCGGTTGGCTCGTTAACGAGGCGAAGAACTTCTATTCCAGCTAATTTTGCCGCATATTTGGTTGCGTTACGTGCTGAATCGTCAAAGTAAGCTGGCACAGTAATCACTGCTTTTTTTACTTCCAGCCCCTTAGACTTTTTTACCCTCTCACATAAAGCTTTTAATATCTCAGCAGAAATCTCAATAGGAGTAAGATACTTTTCCTCTGCGCATTTTATTCTAATAACTTTTTCGCTTTCATGATCTATTTCAAAATTGACGCCTTCTTTATTTAATTCTTCAACACTTTTACCCATTAAACGCTTTATTGAGTAGATTGCATTTTGACCGACATCGTAGCCAGTTTTCAATGTATTATTTTCATATGAAAGAGCAGAAGGCAGCAGTTCTCTTCCTTGTTCATCTTTAAATATCTCCACGTTGCCAGCTTTATTTACCATAGCAATCAAAGAATTGGTGGTGCCAAGGTCTATACCAAAAACTACTTCACTTGAATTTGGTTCAGAAATTTGAATTGGTTGCATTCTTTTTCACCTCCTCAAATGACTTATATAAATATTTCAATCTTAAGACTTGTGTAGCAGCTCCATCAAAATTCTTTACAGCAAAAGTGTTAATTAGGTTTTTAACGCAATCTTTTATTTTTTCATCAATCATCCTGCTTGCAAATTGTAGATCGTCGCAGTCCAGCAAATACTCTCTTATTTCCATTGATTCACTTAATATTTCAGAATTTAAGTGGTCCTTTTGGCTTTTCACATCAAAAAAATCCAGCAAATGCTCAGCACGCTTTAGCGGTGACTTTAGTATCTGATAAGCTCTGTTAATATTTTCCATGTTTTGGGACTGTCTTTCATTTATATCAGTCCTGCTTAGCTCGATATATTTTTTCTCTAACTCATCAAAGCTGATATTGAAAGCTGGTTCAATTTCAAACAATGCAAAATAGTTGCTAGACATGAAAACTCTCTCCACAACCACATTTTCCTTTCTCATTAGGATTTTTGAAAACAAAACCCGATGAAAATTTTTCTTCTACATAATCCATTTCAGAGCCAAGAATAAACATGACGGATTTTGGGTCGATCAACACTTTAACTTTTTGGCCATCACTACAGTTTTCTTCAATTACCGACTCTAAAGGACGAGTATCATATGCATATTCAATATCATATTTTAAACCAGAACATCCTTTTTGCTTAATTAGCACTCTTATTCCTATTGCTTCTTCCGGTTTCTCAAGGTTAGTATGCTTCTTTTGGTCCAATAAATACCTTATCCTTTCTACTGCTTCCGCAGTTATAGTGATAAGTTTTTTATTCTTTTTTACAGTTTCACCTCCGCCTACTTCTTGATATTCACCCATGTTCGTAGCTTCTTAATTCTTTTGTTTACTTTGATAGTCATGAATAGCAGCCTTTATAGCATCTTCAGCAAGTACCGAACAGTGTATCTTCACTGGAGGTAAAGACAACTCTTCCACTATTTGAGTATTCTTTATCTGTGTAACGTCACTGATGGTTCTTCCCTTTATCATCTCTGTTAACAAGGAACTTGAAGCAATGGCAGAACCACAACCAAAAGTTTTAAATTTTGCATCTTCAATAACACCTTTGTCATTGACCTTTATCTGCAATTTCATTACATCACCGCACGATGGTGCACCAACTAGGCCAGTACCAACATTTGGATCATTTTTATCCAGAGAGCCAACATTCCTTGGATTTTCGTAATGATCTAAAATTTTCTCATTATAACTCATAAAATTACCTGTGAACCGCTATTCTACATTATAACATATTTAGGTTAAAAACTAAAGTAAAATGCACTCAAAAAGTGTAATTTTTGTAAGGTAAAATTGTAGTTTTTGAGTGCATTTTACTTTACAAATTCACGTAGTGCATGTCATTCTTTATATTGTAATTAAGTTTATAATTTAAAAAGGAGTATCCCTTGAGTTTGTTTAGTAACCTTTATCAGGGCCTGTTAAAAACTTCTTCTCGCTTTAGCGACGGGGTGAAAAGTATTTTTTCTGGCAAAAAAAAATTAGATCAGTCGCTTTTAGATGAATTAGAAGAATTGCTAATTAGCATGGATATTGGTCATAAAACTTCCAAGTTGATTATCGATAGGCTCACAAGCATCAAATTTGACAAGGAAGTTGAGTATAATACCATCACACAGCAGCTAATGAGCGAAATAGAATCGATATTGAACCCTGCTGTGCAACCGCTAATTTTAAACAAAAAACCACATATAATAATGGTATGCGGAGTAAACGGTAACGGTAAAACCACAACTATAGGTAAGCTTGCATATAAATATAAGGAAATGGGAAAATCCGTTATGCTTGTTGCATGCGATACATTTAGAGCGGCTGCTAGTGAGCAATTAAACATTTGGGCAGAACGTTCTGATTGCTTAATTGTTACTGGAGAGTACGGTAGCGACTCTGCAAGTGTGGCATACAGAGCTGTAAGTCAAGCTATAAAAGATAACGTTGATGTTGTTCTAATTGACACAGCAGGAAGGCTGCAAAATAATGTGAACCTTATGGAGGAGTTATCAAAAATATATAGAACGATAAAGAAATTGGATGACACTGCCCCTCATGATGTTATTTTAGTTCTTGATGCAACTACCGGCCAAAATGCTTATAGCCAATTAGAAGCATTTAGCAAAATGGTTAATGTTACCGGGCTAATCGTAACAAAGCTAGATGGCACTGCTAAGGGTGGAGTGGTAATTGGACTTGCAGAAGCTTATAAGATAAAGTTACATGCTATAGGAATTGGCGAAAATATAGAGGACTTAAGGGAGTTTACTAGCAAAGAATTTGCTGAAGCGTTATTTAATTGTAATTAAAAATTTCTCTTAATTCCCTTACGTGACCAAGCTTAATTATCTCAATATCGTGAGAAGAGTAATTACCATTTTTAGGCATAATTGCTTTTTTGAATCCTAACTTTTGTGCTTCTTTTAGTCTGAGATCAGCATGCGAGACATTCCTAATTTCTCCTGAAAGTGCAACTTCACCGCAGATTATTGAAGAAGTTGGCAGCGGTAAATTTACTACACTTGAAATAAGGGAAGCAGCAACAGCAAGATCAGCCGATGGTTCCTGTATTTTGAGTCCCCCTGCAATGTTTAGGTATACCTCTTTATCATGCAAAAACATTTTGCAACGAGCATTTAGCACTGCGATGATCATAGCCAATCTATTAATATCCCACCCAACTACTGCCCTTCTTGGGGTTGCCATATTAGTTCCTGCTATTAATGCTTGCACTTCCATTAAAATTGGTCTTGAACCTTCAATTCCTGCAAATACGGCGCTGCCAACTACTTCTCTGTCATGGGCCATCAGAAACAATGATGATGGGTTATCAACAGGCACAAGTCCTGCTTCAGACATCTCAAAAACACCAATTTCATTTGCAGGGCCAAATCTATTCTTAATAGTACGCAAAATGCGGTATTGATTGCTATTTTCACCTTCAAAATATAATACCGTATCCACCATATGCTCCAAAGTTTTAGGTCCAGCTATTTGTCCATCCTTAGTTATATGGCCAACTATTAAGAGGGAAATACCATATTGTTTCGCAAGAATGGTTAATTCATGTGCGCAAGTGCGGACCTGAGTTACAGTTCCTGGTGCTGATGTAATTCTGCTATCATACATTGTTTGTATAGAGTCAATTACTAAGAATTTAATACTTTTATTTTCCTTTATTGTTGCTACTACATCAGTTAAAGACACTGTAGATAAAAGCTTAATTTTAGGTTCATTTATCTTAAGACGCTTTGCTCTGAGACTCACTTGCTCTAAAGATTCCTCGCCAGATACATAAAGACATTCAAAAGAGGAAAGTTGCACAACATTAGCTGCAATTCTAAGCAAAAGGGTGGATTTCCCAATTCCAGGTTCGCCACCAATTAAAATGCTAGCACCTTGAACGATACCCCCACCAAAAACTCTATCTAATTCTTCTATTCCTGTTAAAAAACGACTTGGAGTGATAATTTCGCTACCCGATAACGTCTTTATTAAAATTGGTGCAGATATACTTCTTTTGCTCGTTTTTACTGCTATTTCCTCAACAACTGTATCCCAATTGTCACATGCAATACACTTCCCTACCCACCTGCCAGTGCTATGACCACAGGATTGACATACATATACAGTTTTCATCAAAGCCAAAATTATTTTGTTGTAATTGTAATAAAAATTAGCTGAATATGCGAAGTAAATCTATAGCTAACCCAAGAAAGGGTTCCCTATGTCATACCGCGATTCATTCGCGGTATCTCTAGATCCCGCTAACAAGTAGCGGGATGACGAGCTTATCGTCACGCCGCCGCGAACCGTCATACCGCGATTCATTCGCGGTATCTCAAAGCATAGATCCCGCTAACACGTAGCGGGATGACGAGGTCATGCCACCGCGCGAACCGTCATACCGTCACGGTATCTCTAGATCCCGCTAACACGTAGGGGAATGACGAGGTCATGCCGCCGCAAACCGTCATACCGCCGCGGTATCTCTTAGCCGCTAACACGTAGCGGGATGACGGTTGTCGTTTAGCTACAAACGTTAAGAAATTTACCAAATGAAAAAAAAGGCAAAAGAAGCCCTGGGGTTATTATCCGCTTTAAAATATTGGCGTTTTTTATGTTTTAAACGCTTGACAAGCAAGATTAAGCTGCTTTTAATTGCAACTAACTTACGCTGCAAATGTTTAAGAAGTTTACTAAGCAGAAAAAAAGACAAAGAATCCCCGAGTTAGCTAGTCTTTTACTATCTCTGTCGAGTATTGGCATTTTTTGATGTCTTGTAACGCTTTATAAGCGCGTTCAGCTTATTTAGATAAAAATCTAGATGTAGATGAAGTTTTGTAAAGACATACAGTATCTATGTACTGCAAAAAATTAAACATAAGACGCCGATACATTAAGTAATCCTTACCCTTTAATCTGCAGATTGGCGAAAGCAAATACAATAGCTTCAGTTTTATGATAAGGGGGCTGGCGAAGGGTGTCAAGCAAGTTTTTTGTTTCTATTCCCAATGTTATATGGTTATGCAAGAAGTCTAATAGCAAATTTTTAAGTTTCTCTTTAACCAGCGGGCTCGCATGAGGAGAGGAGAGTAAAGGTCCTCTTCCATAGATATCTTCACACTTTTTTCTTCTTCTGTAGTTGGCGGACGAGTAAGAAAGTGAATCTTTGGTGCGCCACTAATTATTGCCATTGGTGTTTGCTCCGCCCCTTCTCCCATAACTAAAACAGCAGACGTTGCCAACGCATCAAGAAGATTGACTTGTGTTACTTGCAGTGGTTGATCATAAAGATCTGGCTTGCCTATATAGGAATAAAATGGTTCAAATCCACACCAACCAAGAGCAACGCCCGTAACCCCAAGGCGCATAGGTGTTATGTTACTATCTGTAATCAAAATACCAAGATGTTTTATGCAGTGTTTTGTCTTGAGATAGTTCCATATTGATAGAGCTGTTTTCTGAACATCCTTTGGGTATAAAATATACATTTCATTACCATTTGATTCATCAATACCAGCAGATGGAATTAAGATATTGTCTTTGATTGTTAAATAGATGCCGTAAGAATTATGGTCTACATCAACAATTGCATCAGCTTCTCTTTTGATTAGCTCTTCTTTAGAACAAGCAGTTTTGCAAACCACTTGTTTTTGACAAATAGAAATGATTTTTGATGTGATAGCAAGAACAACTTCCTCTCCTAGCAACTCTGAAACATAGCGATCAAGAACCTGCTCTAATACTTCCCCACATTCAATGCGGTGGGTATAAATTGCTTTAACATGCATATTAACGTATTAGCCTACATATAGTATAATCTTTCGTTTTGGTGAGAATAGTTTTATGCCATCCATCAAGAAGTGTTAAGTTGAAATATACATCACCTTTATAGGGTTTGTGAATTTCTGTTATGATAAATTCTGAGATTAGATCATACTCCAAAAAAAGATGCGCTATTTGTGCTCCACCAATCATGAAGACTTTAGAATTACTTTGGATTGACAAAAACTCTTGCATAGAAGAAATAATAGTGCATTTTACTCCTCTGTTAAAACAAGAATTTAATTTGTTACGAGAAAAAACAACAGGGATACGATCCTTCAATATGTTTTGAGGCATAGTTTCAAATGTTTTTCTTCCCATAACAATAACTTGTTTGTCAGTCACCTGACGAAAATGATCTAACTCACTTGGATAATGCCAGGGCAATCCATTATTTATTCCAATTACCCCCTTGGGATCAACAGCCATAATTCCGATAACTATCATCCCTGTAAAGCAGCTTGAGCTACAAAGAATCGCATGTGATCACGCACATTATGCACTCGAAGGAAATCAACCTTGTTGTGCAATGCAGATGATAAAGCAATTGTTTCTAAATCTCGGTTAAAGACAGGTTCTGTAGAAAAAGAAGAAATAAATGACTTTCTAGAATGACCAACCAGAACTTTGCAGCCAAAATTTTGTAACGTTTCTATACTGCGTAAAATCTGGATATTCTGGTACATAGATTTGCCAAAACCAATACCAGGATCAATAATGATCGAGCTTTGATCAAAACCTAGGGCAAGTAACCTGTTAATGCTCTTTTCTGCCCAATTATTTATGGTATCAATTGGATCAATGTCACTTGGGATAATGTTGTCACTATGTGGTGGTATGGAGAGTGAATGCATAATAACGATACTACATCCACTGCTAGCAATCGCTTTTAAGGTATTATCATCTAGGTCTCCCTTCTGATCGTTTACCCAGGCAATGTTGTAGTGTTCCAAAACATTTAAAATAACGTCTGACCAGAAGCTATCAATGCTGACTTTAATGTCACCAACTTTCATATATTGATTAAGGTCATCAAGCACTGGTTTTAAGCGTGCATATTCTGCTTTTGGAGTTTGTATTGAGGAGCCAGGTCTTGTTGATTGAGCACCAAGTTCAACTATGCTTGCACCATCTGATAACAGCCGCAGTGCCTGCTTGGTTGCTTGATCTGCATCATAATAAAGACCACCATCTGAAAATGAATCAGGAGTAATATTAACAATACCTACAAGCTCTGGTGAAAGCGTAAAACTCCTTAAAAAGCAATCCTTAATGTTAGGGTTAATAGTACCAAACGTTTTGTTAACTACTGCCATGGGACTCAGCATTGCCATCAAGTGAAGCAAAAATGGTCTGTTTATCAATTCTGGGTGAGGAATCTTAAGGTAGGATGTATCAAGTGTCAGGTTATCCCATAACAAAATATCCAAATCAATAATGCGAGGTGCCCATTTTTCATAGACCTGCGGGCGGCCAATGTCACACTCAATTTGTTTAAGGCCCTTTAACAGCTCTTCAGGAGAAGAAGAACAACTTCCATACACAACCATATTTAGAAATGGCTTATTCCACTGAGGTGGAGCATCATTTGGTAAAATAGCCTTAGTTTCCAGAATAATTGAAGATTTTAAATTTTTAAAATAGCGCTCCTGCAGTAACTGAGCAGCCTTTTGTAAATGGGAAAAGCGATTCCCCATATTTGAGCCAATAGAAATGTAAATCATTCTTGCAACGCATTACGATAAGTAAAGAAAACACCTCCATGCACACTGGGGACAGGTGGTGCAACTTTGTGAATAGTTACGCCTATAGAAGAAATAATAAGCTTTTTTTGCATCACAAGGTTATTAATGGTCCTGTATATATCATGAGTTAAATGCTCGATTAAGTTGAATTGCTTGCTTTGAACGAGAGATTGAATACTCTGAACTACCTCCAAGTAGCATATAGTATCCTCAAGCCGGTCAGTTGTAAGTCCTAAAGGGGGAGATTTAAAGGTAAAATCAATATTAACACTAACTAATTGAGAATGATACTTCTCTTCTGCACTATAGCCTAAATGAACCCAAAGCCGTAAGTCAGATATAAGAAGATTACATGCAGACATTGCATTCCAACATCACTGAGTTTAAGCTACTTACAACTACTAACACACGCTAGCATTCATCATTCCATCAAGAAAACCCCACAAGAGCCTTGCTCCCTTTTGAGCACCCTGCATAACTTTATCTTGCTCTTTTTCATCTAGATCTTCAATAAGATTTGCACATTCCTCAGAATGCCATTCATCAGCATGCATATGGACCGTAAAAAATTGAAGAGAACGCTCATCACTTATTGAATAGTGTTTTTTTAAACCTTCAATTTTAGACTTGGAAACCTCTGGAGTTTGACGTTCGTAAGCGTACAAGGCTCCAAGACCTGCCGCAAAACCTGATCTTACAATATCAAAGTAACCATCAACTAACTCCTGTGTCTCTTTAATCTGTGCACTTTCACGAAGATCAGATCGCGCAACGCCAAGCCCTTCAGCAAAACGTTGCCATAATTCTGGATGATTTTCATCACCTTGTTCCTCTTCTATTAAATTACCAAGTAAAACCTGTCGCATTTTTAGATCTGGGCACAGAAAATGTATACCACTGATGTAACGAGGAAACGCAGCAACGTGGTGATAATATTCTTTAGCATAGGTTTGTAAAGCTTGCAAGCTTAAGCTTCCTGTATTCCATGACTGGTAAAATGGATGATTTAGTAAGTGCAATTCATCTAACTTGTTATTTAGAGACTTAGTAAATTCCATCATTTCCCCCATTACATTAATATATAGTTCATATACTATAGTTTTCTCATTGTTACGATCATGCTAACAATGGTGGGATTGGTAGGACTCGAACCTACGACCAATTCGTTATGAGCGAACTGCTCTAACCGACTGAGCTACAATCCCTTTTATCAAGATTTATAATACACACAAAAGCAAATTTGTCTATTAGCTTATTTCACTATCAACCCAACTTGGCAAATCATTTGTTGCACCAATTTTGCGTGCAATTTCCTTACCATCTTGAAATATGATTAAAGTGGGTATAGATTGCACTCCATACTTACTTGGCACTTCAGTCCCTTCATCTATGTCGAACTTGCAGATCTTAATCTTGCCTTTTCTGTCTTTAGCCAACTGTTCAATACGCGGCATTAGACTTTTACATGGCCCACACCATTCTGCCCAAAAATCTACCAGAACAAACCCTTTATAGTCAGTGACTTCAGATTTGAAATTTTGATCATTTACCGGTGTAATATCATCACTCATAAAATACCTAAACTTAAAACGATTGCTTGTAAAATATAGCGTATCTATTAGCAGTTAATCAACTAAATTCTTACCGCAGAGCTTGAAAAATTGCCCTAAAGTGTTTTGCACAAACAAAAAACTTCTATTACATCTGGTGGTTAAAGATATCCACGTTTTCCCAACCCATTAAGTCTAATTCAATACGAGTAGGAAGAAATTCAAAGCACTTTTGGGCCAATTCTTTTCTATTTTCACGTTCCAGCATTAAGTCTAGCTTTTCCTTTATCCTGTGGAGATACAAAACATCAGATGCAGCATAACTTTTTTGTTTGTCTGTTAAATTTTCATTTCCCCAATCAGAAGATTGCTGCTGCTTATTTAGTTTGGTATCAAGCAGCTCTAAGCACAACTCTTTTAAGCTATGATTATCTGTGTAAGTGCGAACTAAACGTGAAGCTATCTTTGTGCAATAGCACGGAAGTGCCCAAGTTTCCAAGTAATAACGTATTATGCTCACATCAAATCGCGCGAAGTGAAATATTTTAGTTATATTTTTATCCTCTAATATTTTTCTTAAATTTGGCGCTGTATAATCGTTCTTGAGTTGAACTAAGTGAGCGTTGCCATCATAAAAAGAGAGCTGCACAAGGCATAATCTATCTCTGCTATGAAGTAGCCCCATTGCCTCGGTATCAACAGCTATAGACCTTATATCATCTGGTATTGAACTAGCTGGCAAGTCGTCTTTATATAAAAATATTCCCATAAAATTAATACATTTTTTGGCACAATTGAAAACCTATGATAATCAAAAATGAGTCTTAAGTATACGAAAAGATCATAGAAGGAACCACGCAAATTTATGGGCTCTCACATTTTTCGTGTACACGGGGTTTACAAATCGCTGTATATGCCTATAATTAAGTAAATTTAGGTTAATTTAATTGCGGGAGTAGCTCAGTTGGTAGAGCGCAACCTTGCCAAGGTTGAGGTCGAGGGTTCGAACCCCTTCTCCCGCTCTTTGCTTTCAAAATCATTTCGTCAAAAATCCCTTGACAAACTCCGCCAGCCCCCTTATCATGAAAGTGAAGCTATTTATTTATCTTCTCTGTACAGATTAAATGACAAAAAAACTCACGTATCTGGCGTCCCATGTTTAATTTTTTGCACTATGTGCACCTTATGTCTTTATAAAATTTCTAGGTTTTTACCTAATATAAGCTGAAATGCGCTTATAAAGCATTTAAAACATCAAAAAACGCCGATTTAAAAAATGGATAGTGAATAACTAGCTACCCTAGGGTTTCTTTTGCCTTTTTTTCTGTTTAGTAAATTTCTTAATGTTTATAATTTAGATTAGTTGCGGCTTAAAAGCAACTAAATCGCGGTTATTAAGCGTTTAGAATAAAAAAACGCCATACTTGAAAGTATAATGTAAGTAATTAGCCAACCACGGGGCTTCTTTTGCCTTTTTTTTCGTTTGGTAAATTCCTTAATATTTATAGCTAAGAGAGCCCAAGAGAGGTGTCATTCCAGCGCGTGACGCTGGAATCCCAAAAAAAGGATGATGTCATCCCAGTGCTTGACACTGGGATGGCTTTGTTGCATCGCTCAAGTGAAAAGAACTGGCAGTTACTGACAAAATTCATTATAAATAGCCATTTAACTGTTGAAGAAAAAATATGCCACAAAAAATGAGAGTCAGTAACTGCCATGAATATAACAAATTTCTCCAAGAAAGAGGAAGCATTTTTTGTTATATCAATGACGCCATAGAAAATTAGTACGAGAATTGTCCAAAAATGCAGGGCGGCAACTATATTTATAGTGATAAAGTTGTGATTTTGGTGCATATAATCGTCAGTTTCTTTAGAATTGGTTTAAGACAAACAGTCGGGTTTATAAAAGGGTATTTGCAACAAATAGGAAGAGATTTGGCAGTTATCAGCTATTCACAAGCATCAAGAAGGTTTAAGAAACTTAATATTAAGATAAATGATTGCAGAATTGATAAAAATATAGCTCTTTCCATAAAAGTCCGGATGTGATAGGATAAGGGTAGATGATGATAAGGAGGTTGAATGCCAGCAGCATATAGTTATGATTTAAGAAAAAAAGCAATGGAAGCGCTAGACGAAGGAGAAAGCAGAGAAACAGTGGCAGCAAGATTTAAGATTGGACGAACTACTTTATGGGAGTGGCAGCAAAGAAGAAAAGAAACAGGAGACTTTCAATCAAAAAAACTTGGAAATGGGGGTTACAATCACAAAATTACCGACTGGGATACCTTTGCCAAATTTGCCAGAGAACACGGAGGAAAGACTCTATCGGAAATGGCTAAACTTTGGAACAACGTTAGTATCCAAACGATCTATCGAGCCCTTAAAAAAATTGGATTTACGCGCAAAAAAAGACATATGGATACAAGGAAAGAAACGAAGAAAAACGTGCTGAATTTTTGAAAATTATAGCGACAAAAGAACCTAAAAACTTAGTGTATATAGATGAGTCTGGCATTGATAACACCGAACTACGGATATTGCCAGAAAGGACAGCGGTTTTATGCCTTAAAATCTGGAAAGAAAACTCAACGAATCAGTATGGTTGCAGCCTTAAGTGGAAGAAAGATAGTTGTTCCGTTAACCTTTGAAGGCCACTGTAATATGGATGTTTTTAATGGATGGTTTGAGCAATTTTTGACACCGATCTTGGAACCTGGACAGACTGACCTTACCCAGAAAAAGTGGAGAGAAAGAAAGGAGTTTTTTCGGGTAAAATAAAATTTTGGAGGATTAGAAATGGCAAGAGAATATACGGCAGAATTCAAATTGGAAGCTGTTAAGCTGACAAATGAACAAAGAAAGGTAGGTCAACCAGTTGCAAAAGTAGCAAGAGATCTAGGAATAAGGGATAGTGTATTAGGAAAATGGATGAAGAAATATAACGAAAAAAGTCAGCGGCAAATGCATTTCCAGATGTAGCACCTTATGACAAAGAGAGATTTGATTTACAGAAAGAGTTAGCAAAAGTAACAAGAGAAAGAGACATTTTAAAAAAAGCCCTGGCCAGTCAAAAAGAGTAAAATATTTTTTCATAAAAGAGCATAGTAAACACTATAAAGTGCAGGAATTATGTAGGGTTTTCTGCTAGTGGCTACTATAAGTGGACTACAAGGAAAATAAGCAGTAGAGAATCAGCAAATAAAGAGTTATTAGCAGATATTCAAAAAATATATCAAGCTTCTAAATGTAGATATGGAGCTCCTAAAATTCATGCTGAATTAAAGGCTTTGGGTAAAAGTTGCAACTTAAAAACAGTGCAAAGTATTATGCAGAAAAATGGTATTCAGGCTATATTGAGAAGAAAATTTAAAATTAAGAAACAACAAACGGACAGTAGCTCCCAATATATTAGACCAAAACTTTATTGTCGATCAACCAAATAAAGTATGGGATTACTTATATAAAAACCAAAGAAGGATGGCTATATTTGGCAACAATAATCGATCTATATTCACGCATGGTAGTTAATGAGCAGTTCAATAAATAAACAATTGGTTATGGACTCTTTATTAATGGCCGTTAACAAGCGTAAACCTGCCAAAAATCTACTATTACATAGTGATCAAGGTTCACAATATACTTCGCAAGGTTATCAATATCTCTTATCCATAAAAAACATAGATGAGTCATAAAGGTTGTTGTTACGACAATTCTGTTGTGGAAAGCTTCTTTAGCTCATTGAAAAGAGAAATACTTATTGATACTTCACAACACTCTGCTCAACAAACTAGAACTGCAATATTTGAATACATAGAAATTTTTTATAACAAACAACGTCACTATTAACTATTGCATTCCTGAGCATTTTGATTCATCATTCTCTTTGTGAAAAACATTCCAAACTTTCTCTCCACTTTTTCTGGGTAAGGTCAGTCAGCTACTTGGATGACAGGGGAGGGAGGTGCTACCCTGACAATCGTCATCCCGCTACGTGTTAGCGGGATCTAGAGATACCGCGAATGAATCGCGGTATGACGGTCTGCGGCGGTATGACGTAGGGCTGCACTAGCTATATCATGCATTTTATTAACCGACACTATAAACAACATCCTTACAATTATGAGATTGAACCACAACTTGCTCAAGCGTTAAGCTGCTGCGTTTAGCGTCTTTACCGTGGTTTTCCCCAAGAACATTTGTTCTTTCGTGTTTTATTTCTTCAATGAATTTCTTGTTAACGCTTTCAGGGTCAATCTTTTCCTGCGAATATATAAGATTAGTGCAATTTGTTTTTCTATAATAATGTATGCCAAAACCCACAATGAGTAATGCAAGTATACCAGAACCTATAAGTAATGATAATCCTATGTTATTAGTCAAAGGGTTTTGGTAAAATTTTTGTACACCATTAACACCATGTGTTGCAAGTAGCCCTAGAGGAAACGCTATATTTGCAGCAACTACACCAGTAAATAATGCAGTAAATATTGGTCTGTCGTTAATTACTGATTTTATTTTATTAGTTCTAGTAATTACTTTTTCGTCAATGTTAGTGAAGCCTTGTTTAGCTTCCCAAGCATTAAGTACAAAATTTGAATGAGTGCCATTGCTATATTCCAGTCTTACAGATTTTATAGCTTTATCTTTTGGCTGGTGCTCCAACACCTCAGCTAAAATTTTATCCGCATCTTTTTTTTGAATGGAATGTTCTTCAGTATCTATAAATTGCCTTGTTGCAAAAAATATTGGACCAATTGCAAGCAATGCAGCAAGTGCGATAACTGGTATAGTGATATATTTTGGGCTGTTTGTAAAAAATGCAATAAATTTTGCTTTATCTTGTAAATATAATAAAGCTGCAGATATACTGAGTATAATAGCACTTGCAGTAAAAATTATAAAGCCCTTCTGCTGCATGGAATACTTTGCTCTTGGCAAGAATCTGTTTGTTTTTTTATTTGTTGTGCCACCTACATCAGAATTTAGTGACAAAGACTCTTCAGAGTCATCTGTCTTATATGATGGTGGAGAAGTTGAAGGTACATTGCTAAGTTTGTTACTTGATTCTCTGCTTAACCGTGTTAATGTTTTATCAAGATCATCAGGATCATCAAATACTGTCTCTTGAGAAGGGGATCTGCTTAGAGTTGAATTTTGTGGCACGTCAACATGAGTTTCTTCACCTTTTGTTTCTTCTAGGGAAGGAGGTGATACTTGAGTCTCAAGAGTTAACGGATCTCTTGAATTAGCATTGCTGTTTTTTTTCTCTTTAAATTCTTCCTCTAACAAAGCTTTTAAAGCTGTATTTTCATCATTTTTTTTCGGAGTACTTGTCCTAAGTGCTGGTATTGGTAAAATTCCTGGTGTTATCTCGCCATCTTCACTTATTGATGTGGAAGAAATTAATGTTACTGTTTGTTCTTCATTTACTGGTCCAGGCATATTCACTCCAAAATTAATTACTATGCTGCATTGATTACGCTATAGTTATTAAGATATAGTAAATACCAATTTACGGATAATTATTAGTATAGAAATTGTCTATCAAAGATTCTTTCATTCAGAGGGTAATCTTTGTCAAAAAGCAAAGTTATTGTGTTTTCGTGGTCTTTTTGTATTTTTATCTGTGATATATTATGAAACTCCTTGTAATCTGATACTACAAGTGCTGGACGGTTTTTTGTGTCGTTAATGTCAATTTGTACGATTGTATCGTTTGATATTAACGCTCCATTCCAATGCCTTGGGTAATAGCTATTGATAGAAGTGAGTGCAAGTAAATTTGAATTTAGCGGCAAGATTGGGCCACCGGCAGAGAAGTTGTATGCAGTGCTGCCTGTGGGGGTAGATAATATTACTCCGTCCCCTCTAAATTTTTCTACTTTTAGCTTATCATTAATAGTAATATTCATCTCTACTATTTGGTTCGCTTTTCTAAAAACGTATACTTCGTTTACTGCTATGTAATGATATCTCTTGCCACTTGTGTCTGTTGCTTCCATTTTTAGCAAAGTTAACTGAGTTGAAGTTGCATGCTCTATATGATCAATTAAATCTTCACTGCAGCTAAAGCATTTATTCATCAAAAACCCAACATTGCCAGTGTTTATCCCATACACATGCATGTTTTTATTTTCTATGACGTAATTGTGCAAAGTGCGTAGCATAAAGCCATCACCGCCAACAACTATCAATAGATCGATTTCGGACTTATTTTCTTCTGTTATATTGATAAAATTAAGTTTCTTTAATAGTTTAGATACTTCCTGCGATTTTGGTGATGGAGAAGCAACATAGCCTATATTTTTGTATTTATGCATGCTTCAGTAAACTCTCTAAAACTTAAAGAGGAGGAGAATTAGAAAATGCTTCCATATTTATCGTTAAACTTAGCTAATTTGCTAGTTTTACTTGCTAACCCGCTTGTCAAACTTCCAGTCCATGCAGGGTGAGTAAGAGGATCTCTATCAAGTTTTACCCTATCTCCCTCCTTTCCATAAGTGGAACGAGTTTCAAACTCTTGACCGTCTGTCATAACTATAATAATTTTATGATAATTCATTGTTGTTTATAAACTTTTAGTCAGTTAATATTCTAGTGAACTTAATTCACTAAGTCAATCATTATTCTAAAATATTGACAAAAAATAAATAAAGTAGTATATTTAATAAGGAATAAATAATAACTATCATGATTTTTGCTTTCCCCGGTCAGGGCTCTCAGTTTGTAGGAATGGGAAAGAGCTTATATAGTGAGTTTTCTGTTGCAAGACAAGTATTTAATGAAGTAGATAGCATATTGGATGGAAAGCTGTCTCATTTAATCTTCAACGGTCCTATTGAAGAATTAACCATTACAGAAAACGCTCAGCCAGCTATAATGGCAGTATCAATTGCAATGCTACGTGTTATGGAGCATGTGTTTGGCAAATCTCTTTTCACTGATCACAATGTTAAATATGTTTGTGGGCATTCAGTTGGCGAATATACAGCGCTGTGTGCTGCAGGAGCGTTAACGCTTGAGTCTGCAATCAAGCTGCTGAAAGTTCGCAGCGAAGCAATGCATGAAGCTTCACTGAAATGTAAAGGCGGAATGGTTGCGTTGCTTGGAGCAGAGATAAATGAAGTGGAAGATATATTGAAATCAGTTCAAATTGACGGAATTTGTGAAATTGCAAACGATAACGGTGGCGGACAAGTGGTTATAAGTGGCACTAGAGAAGCTCTTGAAATGTTACCCGATTTATTCAAAAACTCGAGTGTGAGGAAACTAATTAAATTACAGGTTAGTGGGCCTTTTCATTCATCTCTTATGAAACCTGCTGATGAAAAAGTTTTGGAGTTTTTGAAGGGTATTAAAATAACCCGTCCTATAGTTCCTTTGATATCAAATGTTACAGCTAAAGAGGAGAGTGATCCCAAAGTTATAAAAACTTTACTCGCCAAGCAAGTTGTAAGCAGAGTGAAATGGAGAGAAATGGTTTTGTATATGTCAAGCCGTGGCATTAACAAATTTGTTGAAATTGGCCCTAATAAAGTTTTATCTAATTTGGTCAAAAGAATTGACCAATCTATCAGTACAAAAAATATAGATAGTATTGGTGATATTGACAGCTTCTTTAATGAATCATTAGTACTAACAGCGAAAAATTTAAAAGTTGGATTAAGTTAAAACACATCTATTTGATGTCATTCCGGTGCATAACGCTGCCTAGCTGGAATGACAGAGGGTAATGCAAGAAATCAACGAACTGCCTGTCATTTCGTTTGGTTTTTTAATTCCAAGTAGCTGTAAAATAGTAGGGGCAATGTCAGATAACCTTCCGTCTCTTAGTTTTAGATTATCGCAAGACACAATAAATGGCACTTTATTTAGAGTGTGTGCTGTATGAGGTGTATTATTTTCTTCATCGAACATACATTCCACGTTACCATGGTCTGCAGTAACAATTAATGCGGTGTTGCTTGACTTTTTAACAGCATTCAGCACTTTCGCAAGACAATCATCTACAGCTAGCACAGCTTTCTCGGCTGCTTTTATATTACCTGTATGCCCTACCATATCAGGATTAGCGTAATTTACAACTATCAGTGCGAATTCTTGGGAGTGAATTTTTTCTACAAGCTTTTCTGTGAGCTCGAAGGCTGACATTTCGGGCTGCAAATCGTAAGTTTGAACTTTTGGTGAGGGAATGAGTATTCTTTCTTCACCAGAGAAAGGTTCTTCTTTTCCACAATTGAAAAAGAAAGTCACATGAGCGTATTTCTCGGTTTCGGCGATACGTAATTGTCGTAATTTATTGTCTTCTATTGTTTGTCCTAGAGTATCAGCGAAAGAAGTAGGAGGAAAAATATAAGGAATTTTGAGATCTTCTTTATACTTCATCATACTTAAAATTGAAGAGAATTTTGCTACCTTAGCGTAATCTGTTTTGCCAAGCAAAATACTTGCTAATTGTATCATTCGATCAGCACGAAAGTTAGCCAACAGCACTCCATCTTCTGGTTTTATACCTTGATAATCACCTATTACTGCGGGCCTGATAAACTCATCAGTTATGTTATTTTGATAGTTATTCTCAATCAACGATACTGCATTATCATGACAAGGTGCCTTTGCAAATGCGATAGCCTCATAAGCTTCGATTGTTCTCTTCCACCTGTTGTCACGGTCCATAGCATAGTAACGCCCAGAAACAGTAGCAATTCTTGTGTCATTTCCCTTTATACTCTTTGTAAATTCTTGAATGCATTTTTTTCCTGAATTTGGCAATGTGTCTCTGCCATCTAAAAATGCATGTATCACCACTTTTATTCCATGCTGTGATATTTTATTTGCTAAAGTTGAAATATGCTTTTGATGCGAATGAACACCACCATCGGACACCAATCCCATTATATGGCATACTCCGTTCTTACTTTTTAGATCATTAATAAAACTTTGTAGATTTACATTGTTTTCTATTGTTCCAATCTCTTGATTAATGCGCTGAAGGCTTTGTATTACCACTCTACCACTGCCAATATTCATATGGCCAACTTCTGAGTTACCTATTTGACCACCAGGTAACCCCACATCAGTTCCACAGGCGGATAAACTGCATTTTGGATAATTAGAGCTAATATATTGCCAACAGGGTGGATTTGCGTTGCTAATAGCATTGTATTTACTGCTTTCTACTCCATTTCCCCAGCCATCTAGTATACATAAAACCACTGATTTAATGTTCATATAAAATCAACACTAGAATTTCACAGAGAAAAGCTCCCCGGGCCGGATTCGAACCAGCGACCAATTGGTTAACAGCCAACTGCTCTACCACTGAGCTACCGAGGAATAAACCGTTTTTAATTTACCATGTTGAACGTTGGTTGTAAACGTTTTTTGTGTAGACTTTAAGTCCAACTGACCCATAGAAACAAAAAAACTTACTTGACAAACTCCGCCAGCCCCCTTATTGTAGTATTAAGGGTATTTCTGACTCAAAACTTGTTTTTGATCCGCGCGGGTTCAATAACAAAAATTCAGTAAAAAACTTGGAGTATCTATTGGCGGATTACATAAAATTATAGCGGCTGCATGTCTTTTTAATTTTTTCTACATTCAGCCAAATCGCGCTTATTTTAAGCGTTAGCACATTATTACAGCGCCAATTTAAAGTATTAGAGGGTCAAAACTCGCACCACGGGGCTTCTTTGCCTTTTTTTTTATTTGGTAAATTTTTTAACGTTTGTGGCTAAGCGACAGCCGTCATCCCGCTGCTTGTTAGCGGGATCTCTTGTTAGCGGCTGAGATACCGCGAATGAATCGCGGTATGACGGTTTGTGGCGGTATGACGATAAGACACAAAGCCTAATGGAAAAAACTGCGAACGCCAGTGAAAAACATAGCAATTTTATTTTCATTTGCAGCTTTTATCACATCTTGATCTTTTAGCGAGCCGCCGGGCTGAATTATAGCTGTAATTCCATGTTTTGCACTTTCTACTATGCTATCTGGGAATGGAAAAAATGCATCTGAAGCAAGCACTGCACCTTTACATTTTTCACCTGCTTTTTTCACTGCAATGTTCACACTATCTATTCTGCTTGTTTGCCCTGCGCCGATGCCAATAGCACAACCATCTTTTGCTATAACTATTGCGTTGGATTTCACATGTTTACATATTTTCCAGGCAAAAATAAGATCTTCCTTTTCTTTTTCTGTTGTAGTGCACTTTGTTACTTGTTCTGCTTTTATTGTGTGGTCATTATTTTCTTGCACCAAAAACCCACCAACAACATTTTTAATTTGGTATTTCACATTTTGTTGGAAAGATTTATGAATAATCACTCTTAAATTTTTCTTTCTTTGTAAAATTTTTAGTGCCTCATTGTTTACCGATGGTGCTATCACTACTTCCAAAAATATCTCGTTTAATTTTTCTGCTAGCTTTAAATCTATCTCCCGATTTAAGGCAACTATGCCACCAAAACTGCTTACTTCATCACATGATAGAGCCTTTTCATATGCCTCCAAAGCATTATTACTAACAGCAGCGCCACATGGGTTATTGTGCTTGATTATCACTGCTGCAGGCTCTTTAAACTCAGAAATTATGTTAAGTGCGGACTCTATATCTACTATATTATTATAACTCAACTCTTTTCCATGTAGTTTTTCCAACGGATATTCTGTAAATTGATTACTATAAAATGCAGCTTTTTGATGGGGATTTTCACCATACCTGAGTTCTTGTACTTTATGCCCATATAGTGCGAAAAACTCTGGCAACTCATTATTTTTACTCTGGGATAAAAACCAACTGTGAATATTAGAATCGTAGTGTGCAGTGAGAGCAAATGCTTTGGTTGCTAAGTGTTTTCTATATTCCAATGTTGTTTTATTGTTATTTTCTATCATCTCAGCTTTCAGTGCTTCATAGTCTTGAATGCTAGAAATAACTGAAGTAAAACGAAAGTTTTTTGCTGCAGCTCTAATTAACGCCACCCCGCCGATATCAATTTGTTCTATAATTTGCTCTTCATTTGAGCTGCTACTTACTGTCTCCCAAAATGGGTATAGGTTAGTTATAAGCAGGTCTATTGGCTCAATTTCTAGATCTTGCACTTCCTTTTTGTGCTTTTCTCGATCATAAAGTATTCCTCCATGAATTTTAGGGTGTAAAGTTTTCACTCTACCACCCAGTATCTCTGGAAATTGTGTGTAATCTGAGACCTCTTGTGTTTTTATTCCTGCACTAGATAGCACTTTATAAGTATTGCCCGTTGAAAGAATTTCTATTTGTTGCTGCGTTAAAAACGATGCAAGATCAATTATATTCGTTTTATCGTATACTGATATTAAAGCTCTTTTTATTTTCATTTTTATATGGAAAGTTTTTTAAGAGGTTGTCCGGAAACTAGTAAATTCAAGCATATTCCCTCTTTAACATAACCCTACTCATAGCTAGGTATATGAAATTCTCAGTGGATGTTGTGAGTAAATCATACTCCTTCGATAGCCTTCTATTCCTATTAACCCAAGCAAAAGTCCTTTCTACAACCCATCTTCTTGGCTGTACTTTAAACCCTTGTTCTCTTGTTGGTAGTAGCTCAGGTGGCGTATCTTTGTGCACCCAAAATCTACATGGAGGCCTTTTAACAATTTCAATATCTATGTCATATTCTTCCTTTATGTGATTCTTTAAATTTCTTCCTTGGTATCCCATGTCAGCCCACATTTTTTTAACTTTAGTATATTTTGTTCTCATATTGTTTAATGCTATTTTAATACCATCTCTATCATTTTCGTTAGCAGCACCTACGTAACAACCTAGTATAAAACCCTGAGTGTCTGTAATTATATGCCTTTTTCTACTCTTTACTTTTTTACTTCCATCATAGCCTTTGATCCCCCCTTTTCTGTAGTCTTTACAGATTGACTATCTACTATACAGGCACTCGGCTGCTCATTCCTTCCTATTTTTCTTCTACTATATTTTGTAATTTCATAATTCATTTTCTCAAAAATTCCCTGCTTCTTCCATTGCCTGAACTGCTCATACACAGTCTTCCATAGCGGAAAATCATTTGGTAAATACCGCCATTGACACCCTGTACGCAATACATAGAAAATTGCTTCTAATATTTCTCTTTTGCTATACTTTGGCGGCCTTCCTCCTTTCTTGTATGATACTCTGAAGTGTTTTTCTATTCTTGCCCATTCCCTTTCGCTTAGATCTGTTGGATACTTTTTTCTCATCTTTACCCCGTACTAAAATTTCAGATATTATAGCCTTTTACTTGTTTCCGGACAACCTCTAAGATTATATCTAAGAAAAGGAAATTTAGCTATTACATTTCTACACTAATTTAAAGCAGTCTATTCTATAAATTTTTTTACCATGCTTGATTTCAAGCCACGAATAAAATCTTCAATACTGCAAGGATTTCTTCCTTCCATTTGTACAACTTTAGGAATTAAAGTGCCACCTTTTAAACTTATGTGCATATTATCGTTAACAATCTCACCTTGTTCTGAAGCGAAAGCTTCAAAGTCAGCATCAAGTATCCTGATACGTTTATTCTCTATCTTGATAAACGCTTTTGGGTAAAACGCTTTAACTTTTCTATAAGCAACTTCACAAGCATCACTTGCATAAATTTTATAGTCTTCCACTTTGTCAGCGTAACATGCATCGTTATCGTTCTGTTTTAAGGGAAGCTGTTTTTCAATTTCGTTTAGCACTTTCAGCAGTAAATCACTGCCTAGCTTAGATAATTTATCATGCAATGTCTTGTAATTATCGTTCTTTTCGATAAGAAATTTTTCCTGTTTTAAAATAGGGCCGGAATCTAATCCTTCATCCAATTGCATAATGCTAACCCCGGTTTCTTGATCTCCTGCTAAAATTGTGTGCTGTATCGGGGCTGCACCACGCCACCTTGGTAGTAATGAAGGATGAATATTAATACAACCATATTTAGGAATATTCAAAATTTCTCTTGGAAGTATCAATCCATACGCAGCTACAACTGCAACGTCTGGTTTGAAATTTCTAAATTTTTCCTGCTCTGCCGAGAACTTTAGAGAGATAGGAGTACATACCTCTATGTTACTTTCTTCAGCGATACCATGTACTGGAGATTTCGTTGGCTTCTGTCCACGCCCTGAAGGTTTTGGAGCCTTGGTGTATACTGCCACCACTTCGCTCTTTGATTTCAGTAACAAGCTCAGAGAATTAACAGCAAATCCTGGTGATCCCATGAAAATAATTCTCATAGTGTTTTTGCTTTAAGAATTCTCCGCTAATTTACCACTTACAGTTTCTACTAATTTGGCAAAATCATCCTTATAATTAACTGCCATCTCAGCAAGAATTTTTCTATTTAAATCAATGCCGGCAAGTGCAAGACCATGCATAAACCTACCATAAGTAAGCCCATGCTCTCTTGCTGCTGCATTAATACGTATTATCCATAAGCTACGGAAATCACGTTTACGGGTTCTTCTGTCTCTGTAAGCATATTGCAGTGCTTTTTCAACTCTTTGTAATGCAATTCTATAACAGCTTTTTGCACGTCCTCTATAACCCTTTGCCAGTTTCAATATTTTTTTATGACGAGCGTGAGTAGTGACTCCACGTTTTACCCGAGCCATTTTATTTTACCTCCATTTTGTTAAATACCGTAAGGCATATGAAGCTTAACTATACGCGAGTCAGATTTACCAAGAATCGTTGTACCGCGCTGATTACGAATATTAGATTTACTTCTCTTTACCATGCCATGCCTTTTGCCTGACTGAGTAGAAATAACTTTACCCTTAGCTGTAAGGTGAAAGCGCTTTTTCACAGAAGATTTGGTTTTTAATTTTATTTTCTTCATATTCCAAATAAATTTACAAGCACTACTATTGAGTTCTTTAATAGTAATTAAGCATTAGTATAAATAATTTTATTAAAGAATCAAATTAAAATTGTATATTAAAGGAGTTTAAAAGTAATTACGCCCAATATGTGTGTTATACCTTCTTTATTCCCAAGTGGCAACAATACTTGCCTCATTTTAACACTTTCACTTTCTTCCTCTTCATTGATCGGGCATTTACTCTCTATTACAGTATCAAGTTTATCAATAACTGCATCTATTTTATATAGTCGCAAAAATGGTGCATCAATTGCATACTTATTATCAATGCGCGTCTTTTTCTCAAAACCATAGAATTCAACAGCCTTTTCTCCTGCATTTTCACAAATATAACCTTGATCCTTGACTTCAATGACAAAACAATGCTGCCATGATTCCATTATTTCTGCAGTGTCTATTTCATGCCTTTCTGGCCAATCTCTGTCTGATCCTTTTATGTCATTCCAGTGTTGAGTCACCACATTTGCTATTCTTTTTTCTTTGCCTACATAAATTTCCATTCCAATTTCCACATATAAAACACAGATATGAGGTAAATTTATCGTGAATATATTGATTTTTTCTTACCACAAGGTGCATGTCACTAGAAGTTCTGAGATCTAGAGAGTGGTATTGATTTTATTTCCATTACAACTTATTATTTATAGATAACCTCAATAAAAACGATGAAGCTAAACGAAATCAGAGAAAGATTTATAAAATTTTTTGTAAATAATGACCACGAGCAGGTTTCTTCTTCTCCTTTGATTCCAGAACATGACCCAACGCTCATGTTCACAAATGCTGGTATGGTGCAGTTTAAAAATATTTTTACTGGTGCTCAAAAAACTGAAATGAAACGTGCTGTCTCAAGTCAAAAGTGCCTAAGAGCAGGCGGTAAACACAATGATCTGGAAAATGTTGGCTATACAACTCGGCATCACACATTTTTTGAAATGCTCGGAAATTTTAGCTTCGGTGATTACTTTAAGGAAACTGCGATAGAATTTGCGTGGGAATTTATCACTAAGGAGTTATCTCTTGATAAAAACAGACTATCCATAACCGTCTACCATACTGATGATGAGGCGTACGAGATTTGGCGTAAGATAAGTGGCTTTTCAAGTGATAAAATCATAAGAATTACAACGGATGATAACTTTTGGAGTATGGGAAGCACTGGTCCGTGCGGTCCATGTTCTGAAATTTTTTATGACCATGGGAGTCCTAATTTACAAGAGGGCGATAGAATTGTTGAAATCTGGAATCTGGTATTCATGGAATTTAATAAAGATGAAGAAGGTAATTTACATAAATTGCCAAAAAAATGCATCGATACCGGAATGGGCCTTGAGAGAATAGCTGCTGTTATGCAAAATGTCCATGATAACTATGATATTGATCTATTTTCTGCTTTGATAAGTAAATCACAGGAGTACTGTGGAAATACGGAAAATAAAATAGCCCATAAGATCATTGCAGATCATCTTCGTGCAGCCGCATTTCTAATTGCAGAGGGGGTGCTCCCTGGAAATGAAGGCAGGAATTACGTATTACGCAGATTAATTAGGAGAGCCGCGCGTTATGTCCATCTGCTTGGATATAATGATTCCCTACTCCATCGTATTTTTCCAGTGTTGATAGATAGCACGAGTTCGGCTTATATGGGAGCTGAATTAGTCAGAGCTAAAAGCTTAATAGAAACGACGTTAAAATCAGAGGAAGAAAACTTTAAAGACACTTTGATGAAAGGTATCAATCTCCTGGAGAAATTTACTACAGATTTAAAATCGGGCGATACTTTGCCTGGAGAATCAGCGTTTAAGCTATATGACACCTACGGATTTCCTTTGGATATTACACTTGATATTTTAAAAGAGAAAAAAATAAATTTTGACCAGAAGGGTTTTGATGATGCAATGGGAGAACAAAAAGAGAGAGCACGTGCTAAATGGGCTGGATCTGGTGAAAAATCTGTTGAGCAAGTATGGTTTGATTTGATCGATAAATTTGGCAAAACAGAGTTTGTTGGTTATGAGTTCAATGAAGTAAGTGATGCGAAAATACTAGCTATAGTTTCCTCTAAAAATGAAATAATTGATTCTGCAAAGGAAGGAGAGAAGATAACCATTATACTTGATAAAACACCTTTTTATGGCGAGTCAGGTGGACAAGTGGGAGATACTGGCAGTCTGATCAAATCTGATAGAAGTATTATTATAGTCGAGAATACCAATAAGGTTAATGACCTATATTTGCACAGATGCATAGTTAAGTTCGGTTCAATTTGTAAAGGTAACACAGTTGCAGCAAGCATTGACAAGGAAAGAAGGCAAACCTTAAGAAGAAATCATTCAGCTACACATCTTCTGCACTTTACACTCAGAAAAATTCTAGGTGATCATGTCACTCAAAAAGGTTCCCTAGTTGCACCAGATAGACTGAGATTCGACTTCAGCCATAACACTCAAATGACTCAAGATCAGTTGTTTTGGGTAGAGGATATGGTAAACTCTCTAATCAGAGAAAATCTTTCCGCATCTACAAAAATTCAAAGCATGAATCAGGCAATAGACGAAGGAGCTATGGCGTTATTCGGCGAAAAATATAGCGATCAAGTAAGAGTAGTGAAGATTGGAGATTCAAGGGAACTGTGTGGTGGCACGCACGTTGAACATACTGGAGAAATCGGTTTATTTAAGATAGTAACAGAGAGTTCTGTTGCTTTTGGAGTGAGGAGAATTGAAGCTTTAACTGGTCAGGAAGCAATCAATTATGTACGTGATAATGAAATTAACTTAAAAAAAGTTGCAGAATTCGTAAAAGCGCCAGTGAGTGAAATAACAAGCAGATTAAGTATTTTAAGTCAAGAACACAAAAAATCCGAAACCAAAATAAAAAACCTATATAAAAAGCTTGTGAGTGCAGAGAATATAAAAAGCACCGAAATAAATGGAATAAATTTTATAAGCCACACTTTCACTGATATTCCAGCAAATGTAATAAGAGAGTTTGTTTTGCAGCAACAAAAACCAAAAACGGTAATAGCTTTTACGGCAACAGAAAAAGATAAAACAGTCTTGATTATTAAAGTAAGTAAAGACTTAATCAATAAGATTAGCGCAAAAGAACTAATATCCATAGCAGTTAAAAAGAACTGTGGTGGGAATGCTGAACTTGCACAAACAGGCTGTGATAGCAATAAAATAGATGATGCCATTACAGCCATTTATAGCAAAATAACAGCTTCTAAGCACTCTACGTCATACCACCACGAACCGTCATACCGCCGCGGCGCTAACAAGCAGCGGGATACTTAACCATCGTCTACACCGTCATACCGCGATTCATTCGCGGTATCTCTTAGCATAGATCCCGCTAACAGGTAGCGGGATGACGGTTGTCAGGCTAGCTGTCATCCAAGTAGCTCGACTACTTGGATCCAGGAAAAAGAATGGTGTCATGAAAGTAGCTGACACTGATTCCTTTATGATGGTGTCATCCCAGTGCCCAGACACTGGGATCCAGGAAACTTAATTGCAAGTAATGCATTGGATTTGGTGAGTATGGGTTTTGCGTTATAGAATGAAGCACTTTTGGTGAATTTATAAAGAAAGCTGGATCCCAGTGTCAAGCACTGGGATGACAAGGTATAAACCTTATCGTCATGCCGCCGCGAACCGTCATACCGCGATTCATTCGCGGTATCTCAGCCGCTAACAAGAGATCCCGCTAACAAGTAGCGGGATGACGGTTGTCGTTCAGCCACAAACATTAAGAAATTTACCAAATGAAAAAAAAGGCAAAAGAAGCCCCGTGGTTATTATCCGCTTTAAAATATTGGCGTTTTTTATGTTTTAAACGCTTGACAAGCGAAATTCAGCTGCTTTTAATTGCAGCTAACTTACGCTGCAAACGTTTAAGAAATTTACTAAGCAGAAAAAAAGACAAAGAATCCCCGAGTTAGCTAGTCTTTTACTATCTCTGTCGAGTATTGGCATTTTTTGATGTCTTGTAACGCTTTATAAGCGCGTTCAGCTTATTTAGATAAAAATCTAGATGTAGATGAAGTTTTGTAAAGACATACAGTATCTATATACTGCAAAAAATTGAACATAAGACGCCGATACATTAAGTAATCCTTACCTTTTAATCTGCAGATTGGCGAAAGCAAATACAATAGCTTCAGTTTCATGATAAGGGGGCTAGCGGAGTTTGTCAAGGAATTCTTATTAAAACTAAAGAGCTCAAATGAAAGGAGGTAAACTCTAAAGTATACATTTAGTAGCGCTTTCTATGAGAGAAATCGTATTACCTATTCCGTAAAGCTTTATGAAAGATCCCATTCTTGGACCGGTTTTTTGGCCAAGTAACGTTTCATATAATAGCTGAAACCAGTCACGTAAGTTGGTGTAATCATATTTTTTTCCAATAGAAAATACCTGAGATTGAATTTCTTCAGCAGTAGCAGTTGTAGATAGAGAATGTAAAGTGTCCTTCAAATCTAGTAACGCTGCTTTTTCTTTTTCATTTGGAGTTTTATATGATTTTGTTGGCTTGATAAAATCGTGATAATACTTTACTGCAAAGTCTGAAAGTCTATCAAGCATTTTATTATTTTCTGGTGTAACGTTTGGTGCATAAGAGGATATAAAACCCCATAGGATCTCTTTGTTTTCAGCATTACAAGCTGCTGCTAGGTTTAAAAGTAGTGAGAAATTTATGCCTGAAGTTTCTATACTGGGAACATTGCCCTGGTGAATGTGCCAAGCAGGATTATTTATATCCTTTTCTTTGTTCTCATGATAACGCTTTACAAATTCTAAATATTCATCAGTTGATTTTGGTATCACATCAAAATATAAACGTTTAGCTTTTTTAGGACTCTGAAAAATGTACAATGCTAAGCTCTCTGTTGGTGCGTAAGTTAGCCACTCTTCAATTGAAATGCCATTTCCTTTTGATTTTGATATTTTCTTTCCTTCTTTATCAAGAAAAAGCTCGTAGCAAAACAGAAGTGGTGGCTTTTCTCCAAGTATTTCACATATTTGACTTGAAAGCACAGCAGATGGAGTTAAATCTTTTCCGTGAGCTTCGTAATTTACTCCAAATGCGGCCCACCTCATTCCCCAATCAGGTTTCCATTGCAGTTTACATTTTCCTTTTGTCACTGGAACTTCTATTTTTTCCCCGTTTGGGTCTTCATATGTGATTGTTCCTTTCTCTGTATTTGTTTCAATTACTGGAACTTGTAAAACTTGAGAAGTTTTTGGGCATATTGGCAAGAATGGACTATAAGTCTGCTGTCTTTCTTCCCGAAATGATGGAAGCATTACGTCCATCACTTTATCATAATTTTTCAGTAAGAGTAAAAGTTTTTCATCGTAAACGCCAGATTTATAACACTCTGTTGCACTCCTGAACTCGTATTCAAATTCAAACATATCAAGAAATTTACACAACAATGAATTCATATGATGACCATAACTCTGATGAGTGCCAAATGGATCAGGTATCATAGTCAATGGTTTATTTAAGTGCTCTCTTAGCATCTCTTGATTTGGCACATTATCTGGTATTTTTCGCAAACCATCCATATCATCTGAAACTGCAATGATTTTGGTTTTTATACCAGGAGCTATTTTTTTTAATGCATTTACAATAACTGTAGTGCGGAAAACCTCTCCAAAGGTTCCTATGTGGGGTAAACCAGAGGGTCCATAACCAGTTTCAAATATTATTTCTTTTTTATTAGGAAACTCTTGCAATATTTTTTCTGCTTCTTGAAATGGCCAATTTGTCATTATCGGGATTAAATAATGTATCTTAACTTAAAGTGCTACTAGTTTCAATGGATTTTTAATATAATGATATAGTATTAGTGTTAGAGCTATTATTAGAAGGTTAAAGATATGTCCACAGGTAGTATACAAACAGATCAATTATTTAAAGGTCTTACAAGACCTGCAATGCTCTTTGGTGTGAGTTATATGTTTGCAATATTAAACGTCCTGATTTGCATGCTAATTTTCATTAATTCAAATGATTTAAGAGTGATTCTCTTAATGTTACCAGGTATACATGGACTTGGTTATATAGCTTCTGCAAAAGAACCGTTGTTTATTGAATTATTTATGGTAAAATTGGGAAAGTGCTCGAAATGTTTAAATCGTTTTTACCATGGAGCCAATTCTTATGATATTGCTTAACGTTGTGTGATGCTGAGGTTTAGGGCTATTCAATCAAAGAATAAATCTACTCTGAACAGGGAAGTTCACGCTGCTGAATTTATTCCTTATTCTTGCTATTGGAATAGCACAACCTTGATGACAAAAGAAAATTGGTTGGTTAAGGTTATAAAATTAAGTGGTTTTGCATTTGAAACTGCCGATGACGAGGATTTAGTCATACAGAACAACATCAGGAATCAGATGCTAAGAAGCATTTCATCTCCGGCATTTAGTTTGTATTTTCATACTATCAGACGTAAGAAAAATATTTTTTCTGATGAATTTGCAAGTCAAGGTTTGCCGAATTTTTTCGCTAATCACGTAAATCTAAAATGGAGAGAAAAACACGCAACAAGGCAATCATTTATTAATGACCTATACGTTACGATTATCCGTAGAGCGGACACAAAAGGAGTAGAATTTTTGTCACATCTACTAAAAAAATTCGGACATGTAACTTCAAAACATGCTTGGGAAAGTGATATACGTGCCACGTATGAAGATTTAGAGGAAACGACAAATCGTGTAGTGACAAGCCTTAGAAATTATTCGCCTAAAATTCTTGGAGTAAAAGAAACTCCAGATGGTTTGTTCTGCGAAATAATGGAGTTTCTATCTAGAATCGTAAATTGTGGCTTCGTTACAAATACGCTTTTTCCGCTAAGAACTGAAATATCAAGATACTTACCAGTACATAGGTTATTCTTTGGCCGTAAGATGATACAGGTTGTGACTCATAATGAGAGTAAATATGCTGGAATAATTAGTATCAAAGAATATGGAAATCATACTTCTGCAGGAATGCTTGATTCGTTTTTACAACTTCCTTACGAGTTTATAATTACGCAATCTTTTCAATTTATAAACAGGCAAATGGCGATTGGAAAAATGCAGATACAGCAAAATCGAATGATACAGTCTGCAGATAAAGCTATTTCTCAAATAGCAGAAATTTCTCAAGCGCTTGATGACGCAATGAGTGGTAAGATTGCGTTTGGTCAACATCACCTGACTATTTTATGTATAGAAAAAAGTCCTAAATCATTGGATAACGCTCTGTCGTTGGTAGAATCAGAGCTTTCTAATTGCGGTGTTTACCCTATACGTGAGAGAGTTAACCTTGAACCAGCATTTTGGGCGCAAATTCCTGGTAATTTCGATTATATAGTGAGAAAAGCTACAATAAGTAGTCTTAATTTGGCTGGATTTGCATCTCAACATAATTATCCTACTGGTAATAAATTCAATAACCACTGGGGAGATGCCGTTACAGTTTTTGACACGACATCTGGTACTCCATTTTTTTTCAACTTTCATATAAGGGATGTTGGACACACTATGATAATTGGCCCAACTGGTGCTGGTAAAACTGTTTTAATGAATTTCCTGTGTGCCCAAGCGATGAAGTTTTCTCCAAGGATATTCTTTTTTGATAAAGATCGCGGTGCAGAGATTTTCTTAAGAGCACTTAGTGGTATCTATACTGTAATAGAACCAAGAACTAAAACAAATTTTAATCCTTTACAACTTGATGATACCTCTGATAATAGAACATTTTTAATGGAGTGGATAAAGTCTTTAATTTCGGTATATAATGATAAATTTACTTCAGAAGATATTGCACGAATTAATGATGCAATTGAAGGAAATTTTAAATTAAGAAAAGAAGACAGATTCTTGAGAAACCTCGTACCGTTTTTAGGGCTTGCAGGTCCTGATACTCTAGCTGGGGCAATATCTATGTGGCATGATAATGGTTCTCATGCTGCAATATTTGACAATAAAGAAGATTTGCTAGATTTTTCACGAGCAAGAGTATTTGGTTTTGAGATGGCTAGCTTGCTCAAAGATCCTGTTGCTCTTGGACCGGTCTTGATTTATTTATTTCATAGGATTAGTATATCTCTTGATGGCACTCCATCTATTATCGTTCTTGATGAGGCATGGGCGTTAATAGATAATCCAGTTTTTGCACCCAAGATAAAAGACTGGTTGAAGGTACTGAGAAAACTAAATGCTTTTGTGATTTTTGCTACTCAGAGTGTTGAGGATGCAAGTAAAAGTACTATTAGCGATACGCTTGTACAACAAACAGCGACACAGATTTTTTTACCAAATCTGAAAGCTACTAGTGTCTATCGGGATGTTTTTATGTTAACTGAACGTGAATATATATTAATTAAGCACACAGATCCGAGTACTAGATTCTTTTTGGTGAAACAAGGAGTCAATGCTGTAGTAGCTAGAATAGACTTAAAAGGCCTGGATGATATAATCAACGTATTATCCGGACGTGCAGAAAGTGTTCTATTGTTACACGATATATTAAATGAAGTTGGGGACAACCCAAAAGTATGGTTGCCTATATTTTATCAGAAGGTAAAAAATGTTTAAGACTAAGCTGTCATTGCTATTAATTGCGATATTTTTACTAAATATAGACTTTTTACTCTCATATCCAGTGCTTGCAGATGGAGTAAGTGGTACTGACAAGACAGAATTTGTTAGCAGATTTAATTCCACTGGCAGTTTTAGTCGTGCCTCTAATCCTGATTGTGGAGCGTTTAAAACAGCTGCAGCACTTGCTGGAATAGCGATTGCTGTTGGCGCAATATTTACTGGCATTGTTTTGATCGTTTCTTCTGCTGGTTTGTTTACCGCTCTTGTTATTGTTGGAATGATAGCTGCAATTGTTGGAGTCTGGAAAGCGATAGGAGGGCTTGTTGTTTGTGAACATAGTTTTGTTAAACACCCAGTTGCACGTGATCATGATGGAAAATACAAAAATTTTAAATTAGAAGACACAGGTTATAGTGGCTGCACCAATGAAAATTACCAAACAGAAGAGGAATATTTTTCTTGTTTGCAAAATAAAGCTCGGGAAGACGTGAACAAAAAAGATTATGACGGGAAAAGAGCAGAAAAAGAAGCCTTAAATTCTAACGTTCAGGAGAGTACAGAGAGTTATTACTGGCCAAAAAATGGTGTGCAATACAGTGAATATATAGAAGTATGTCATCGAAACCCTTTAACTTTTGGTAATCTTTTTAATAAGGTAGACTTTAATTCCAGAGGAAAACCTGGATACATAGACTTTGATGTCAGGGAGAAAGACACTGGATACGTAGATGGGTCATGGTCCTCGAAGGTTGATGGTGGTCTGGAATGTAGAGTTCTCAAAGCAGGACAGAGCGAACCCATACATGGAGCTACATTCAAAGCAGTGAGAAAAACGGGCAGATTATGTGTGGAGTTAGCCAGTGTTAGCATGCTTGGTATCGAAATGACTCCTTGGCCGCAAGGGGTTGATATGGGGTGCACGGAATTGCCACCTGACCCACTTGCTCCTATGTGTGAAAAATCTGTGATGATATTCAAAAATAAAGATGGTACAGGAGAGAAAAAAGTTCCTATTGGTAATAATGATGACTATAAAACTATTATCAGATCTAAAGAAAAAAGACTCAACGGACAAGGGGGGGAAATTTTTGTAGGTTATGATAATGCTGGCTGTTTTAGCTCGTATGTTTCTGAAGCTTGTTATAACCAGGCAGGGAGTAAATCATTAGCTCCTATTCCCGTAACTTCTATGATAGTGCAATGCATTAAGGAATCGTTAGATAATTTAGTTGCAGGTAAAGGTGCACCAAATGGTGAGAGTTTTATATCTGTAGCACAGAAAAGGCTGAAAAACACTGTAACTGCTGTTTTAGTTTTAGCTTTAATACTGTTCTCTATAAAAGCCATGTCTGGTGGAGTTCAGAGGCCTCAAGAAATGTATATGTTGATCATAAAATTCGCTTTAGTGATTTACTTCACAACAGGCAGTACCATGTCTCATTATTATGGAGAATTAACTCGTCTCTCAAATGGTTTGTCAGAGATAGTGCTAAAAGCATCATCTGAAAGTAAAGGCATATGTAATTATAAAGCAGGTACAGATTATGAATATACTCGTGCAGGAAAGAGGGTATCTTACAGTTATCTTGCACCTTGGGATAGGCTTGATTGTAGAATTTTATTTTATTTAGGTGCCCCTTTAGATGGAATTGGTGGCAAAATTGGTACTGGAGGTGTTGCAACGTTAGCAGTCTTGCTTGGTGCTGCTCCTGTCTTATTAGTTGCAGGTTCGGTAATCGGTATTATTTTTGCTGGTGGACAAATTTTAGTAGCTCTTGTCTGTATATTTATGGCCGTTCTGATGATGATGGTTATTTTGTGGCTGTGCTATGTATTTATTTTATCTCTAGTTGCTTTAAGTGTAATCATCATTTTATCACCTTTGTTCATTCCTATGGTTTTATTCCAACACACCAAAGGATATTTTGAAGGCTGGGTGAAAGAGTTGATTACCTATAGCTTATACCCGGTTATCCTTTTTGCGTTTTTGTCCTTTATGTTCATAGCATGTGATAAAATCTATTTTAAAAATTTAAATTTTGAACTGGACGAGTCATATAAAAATGAACAACCGGACAAGTCATATGAAAAGAAACAAGCAGAAATCTCATATAGTAAGAAAAAACAGTGGTTTAAATTGAAAGATGGGGAATGTGATAAAAATGAAACTACTCTTGCATGTATGATGCAAAATTATAGCTTTAAAAAGAGCAGCATACTTGGTCTATTCGACTTTACATACATGGAGTTTGGCAGCTCTCTCATCGGAGAATTATTAAAATTGTGTTTAGTATTATTCCTCTTTTACCACTTTTTAAACATTCTTCCTGGCATGGCTGCTGAACTTGCTGGTAACCATAGAGCAGCACTTGGCTCAGGTCAGACACCTGGACAAATGGTGGGCAAAGCTTTATCTGCTGCCAAAGCTGCTGCTGGGGGTGTTGCTGGAGTTGCTGGTGCTGCTGCTAAGAAGTTGAGTGGTGGAGACAAGAGTAAATCTCGAGGTTCTGGTTCTAGTAGCTCCGAGAGTGTTAACAAAAGCACTGAATGAGTTGGATTTATGCTAAAATTTTTGCTGATAATACCGTTTTTTTTTCTGTCAGGCTGCGGGGAACATCACTGTATTAAGCCAGAAAATTTATCAGGTTTGCGTGAAAAACTAGATATAGTGTCAACAGAGCAGAAATGGGTTGATTCTGGTGTTAATATCTCAGATAGAATAAGAGTAACAGAGATTGATATAGTGCCTAGTAAGGTTAATTTTTGTCCTAAGCAGTATGCAGATTTTGCAATTGGGCCTGGGAGAAATGACGTTGCATTACCATTTGCACTTAAAAAAGGCGATACGATAAGCTTTAGTGTGATTGGAAGTAAAGTGTGTAAAGATAAAGAGAGTGAGACAAAAATCAGGTATTTGAAAATCGACGAAAAGTGTAGCGAGCAAGAAACGGAACATTTTGCACATGTTTTAAATCAAGAGAAATGCCAAGGTGGCAAGGATGGGATATGTCCTAATAAATATATAATAGGCGATGCGCAATGGTTGAGTGGAAAAGAGTACTGGGATTCAGATTTTTCGAAGTTAGATCAAGATGAAAGAAAAAAGGAAATTGAAAATATTATTAACTCTATAAAACAAGGAGAGAATATAGATTGCAGCAAGCTTTCAGAGAGCAGTGCAAGTAAGATAGATACGCACATTTTAAATTCACTCTGTAGACGTATATGTAAATTTTCTTCTGGTCGTAGAGGCGAGGATTGCGTGTATATTGAATATAATAATATAGAAATTGAGCTATTCAATGCTTTAAATTCTAGTGGTGAATCTGTTGTTGCTGAAATTATTAGTAACGTATTAAAGGGAAAACAGGTAAAAACTGACATTACATTTCTAAAAGTTGGTATGGATAATGAAACTCTTGAACACATTCCAGGTGGTGGTTTATGTACTAGTTGTGATCATAAGATGGAGAATGACCATCAAATACCAAGTTTAACTTTTAGTCTATGTAGCAGAAATGACAAGAGCTGCTACAATACAAATGACAAAGGCGGGTTCAACATAAGAGTAACGAAGAACCATAGTCTGGAAAATAGCTTGTATATAAGTGTTTCCGATAAATTCCCTGAGCATAAGCCTGGTGAAAATCAAGCGGATATATCTGTAGATATCAGCAAAGTTCATGACATGGAAAACTTGAAAGGAAAATTAAAAGACAAAACAGGCACCATATATTACGGAATAAGAGACCATGGCTGCGATTACAAAAATGAAGGTCAATTTAGTATTAACCTAACAACTAAAGAGCCACCTACAAAAACTTTTAGTGCAATATATAATTTCTTTGATGAAAAAGTGAAAACTGCATTTTTCGGCTCTAATTATAAAGACCCTAACGCAATTCACTCTGATACTAGTCCTGTAAAGTCTCTTTACGAAAGTTTTATAAAATCAAGCAGAACAAATACCATTAGATCTACTATAATATCACTATTAGTACTATATATAATCTTATATACTCTTTATTACTTTTTTGGATTAACTCATATTTCTATATATGAGTTTTTAATTATATGCGTAAAGATAGGAATCATCGCCCAGCTATTGCAGGATAATAGCTGGGACTTTTTTTATAACAACGCATTCTCTATATTTATTAACACTCCAAAACAACTAATAGAAATAGCAAATTTTAGAGGCACTACTTCAAATGTTTTTGAGTTTCTTGATTTGCCGCTCAATAGGTTCTTGTCATCGCATTCAGTATTGTTAATAGTATCTCTTATATTTTCTGGCCCTTTGGGCATTGTATCTTTTTGCTTGGTGATTTGGGGTTTAATCACAGTGAGCTTATCTATTTTTAATGCCTTATTTTCTTTTATTACATCTATAGCAATAGTTGCGTTATTGCTTTCTTTAGCACCTATTTTTATTATTTGTCTTTTATTTGCGTATACTAGGCAGATGTTTCACAACTGGGTTAAAAATTTAGCAAGATTTGCGATTCATCCAGTAGTGCTTTTAATTTTTATATCACTGATAAGCCAGGTTATGGATTATATTGTGTATTCAGTATTTGATTTTGAGGTCTGCTCTACATGTATACTTAATATTAACTTAAAGATTTTTAACCTTTGTATTTTTTATGGTTATGCTTCCAAATATACACCTAATATTACCGCTATGATGGCTTTTGTTATTTTGGGACACGCTATGAAAGCTTTAGTTGAAGCTTCTTCGACAATATCTGACTCGTTGTTTGGTGCTTATGTAGCAAGCGAACCTGGAAGACAGTATCAACAAAGCTTAATGGGAACAGTAGGGTTAGATGAACAAAGCGTTCAAAGAAGAGAAAGAGGAGGTGCTTCTCAACAGTTAGGTACGTCAAGACCTCAAATACCACAAGGGACTCAAAGGTCAACGCCTCAGATACCACCACCAGGAAGACAGCAATGATAAGTAAAAGATCACTATTGTTGATACTGTGTCTTGCAATCACTGGTTGTAACATGGATTGTGTCGAACCTGGGTTGCAGAGCAGAAACACTAGTGTTAACGTGGATGTTCCAGTTCATAAAGCTGGTGAAGAAGTTAAAATTCATTGGGTTGATTCTGGTCAAGTAATTAGTAAGGGTGAGGAAATCAAATTCACCCTCGATGGATCAGTAAATTTTTGCCCTTTTAAAGAAGACAAAAATCCAAGGAAAGTACTTGTGCCAGCTAGCTTTTGTGCTGATGGCTCAGAACCAAATTATAGTAAAGCTGCAAATATTAACGATGTGCCTAATAATTATGGCGTTGATGAAAAAGGCGTAAATAAAAACGAATTGTGCGGTGGTAAAGGATTTGGCAGCAATAGACGTTATGTAGACACTGGAATTAAAGTAAATCCTGGTGATAAGTTAAGCTTTAGCTTAGTTCCCAGAAAAATAACAATTGATTATGACAATCCAGGAGGGAAAGGTATCAGCTTTGATGACAATTGTTATAGAGCTGAAGAAGGAGGTGAAAAAGTGTCAGCAAGTGAAATATTGAATGTTAGCAAGCAAGAGGGAGAGGAATTTTTTTGTGAGGGCAAGGATGGAAAGAGAAATAAAATAAAATTTTTACCTCTTGATAAAACAAAAGCAAAGGAAAGCAAAGTGCTAGTTGGCAATGGGTACACTCCATATGATAATAAGGTACATTTTAATAAAGGTTATGTTAAAAACAACGAACCATGGATACATGGCTCGCTGTTCGATTTACGCCGAGCTAAAATAGGATTGAATGAGTTATGTGATGGAAAAAACTGTAGTTTGGATGAGAAAAAAAAGTACAGTTCTTATGAGCTTAATTGTTACTATCAGAATATATGCTATACTAGAAAAGGTATATGGAGCTATGATTCAGGTCGAGCAGGAGAACGGAACTGTGTCTCCTCTATAAGGTATAAGAAGTACGATAAAGGAAATAAATGTGATATGTATTCTTATCTAGAAAAAATGGAAGGGAATGTTAAAGCAGGTAGTTTTACTGAAGATGATAAATCTTGGGCTGAGGCTCTTGTTGCAAAAATTGGTGATCTTGGTGATCAAGATACTGATAAAGGTATGCAATGTCTTCCAGATAATGAAGTAGGTGCAAGAAAGGATAATGTGTGTTCGCAAATTAGTGACAATTTCGAGGATTTTTCTCTGAAATTAAATAGTGACTATGCAGTAAATGACAATGTAAAATATGGTAGTAGTGTGATGCTTGCTATAGCAGATTATGGTTACTATGGAGCTAATAGGGGCGGGTACTATGTTAAAGTGACTAGATCGTGTGAATATATCAATGGTGAAAAACTGTATGTGTATTTGGGTGATAACCCGCCAGGGGATCCATCTGCTCCAAAGACTAATGATTTCAAAAAAGTAGAGCACTTAGATAAAACAAAGGATAAGGTATATTATATAATAGATGGAGGTCTTTTAACAGATGAATGCAAAGACAAAAAACCTATAACAGATGAATGCAAACCTAAGAAGATATATTTCGGCATCAATGTAAGCAACGTAGAGAAAGATGACATTACGGACAAAAATGGCAAATATTACGAAAACAATAAGTATAGTGTAACTTTATTTGTCAAAAGAAAAATTAATGATTTTATTTCATCGAATGTAAACGGGGTATTTAAATTTATAAAAGAAGAAGTAATTGGGGACAGCGTTAAAGATTCATACAAAGGATATGCAAGAGGTCTTCTTCAGGGGGTAAGAGCTTTACTTACTCTATACGTTATATTTACTGTCATTGGCTATATGCTTGGAACAATACAGCTAAGTAAATTTGATTTCATTGTAAGGATGTTCAAGATAGCATTTATAGCTTTTGCCTTTAGCGATAGAAGCTGGGAACTCTTTGGTACAACTTTATCCAGACTTTTTGTAGATGGTAGCACTTATTTAGTTGATAGCTTTTCTGGCTATATAGGGGAAGGGGAGGGAAAATTTGCATTCTTAGACTTGACAGCAGGAGTATTATTCACAACAGAAACTTGGCTAAAGTTTTTATCGTTGATGCTCTCTGGTCCTTTTGGCTTTATTGCATTTTTGGCAATACTCTATGCTACTTTTATGTTCTTAAAATGCATTATTAGCGCTACGTTTAAATATGTAATATCTACTGTTCTAGTGGCGTTTTTACTGTCATTAACACCTTTATTTATCGTATTTATTCTATTTCAAAAGACTAAACCCTTGTTTGATAATTGGATAAAAACGTTGGCTCATGTTTCATTAGAACCAGTCATTTTATTTTCATTTTTATCTCTTTTAAATCAGTTGATGTATTCAGTTTTATATAACCTCACAAATTTTTCTGCATGCTATCAATGTTTAATTAGCGTAAATTTCTTATCGTATGATCTGTGCTTGATGAAATCAATACTGCCTCTTGGATACAGTCCTGGCACTAGCGTTGATGTTGCACTCAGTACCGGAGAAAGGGCTGGTGGACACTTTGCAGCATTACCTATAGACCTAATCCAGGCGTTTATATACCTCATTATTGCCGGTGCAATGGAAGCTTTTGTTTCTATATCGGAAACTATGGTACAAACACTATTTAGCTCTGGTTATGGAGTTACTGGCGGTGTTGGTACAGTTGCTAAGAGCGCATCGCAAGCTATGCTGTCAACCGTTGGCCTTGATGATAAGACCCAAAGTATGATACAGAGTATCAAGCAGAAAATGAGTGAAGATCGGGGAAAAATTGAGGCTAAATTACCTAACACACCAAAGCAACCAGACAAAAAAGAAGATTCTAAAGGAAGTTCTGATAAAACAACGAGTGATAGACCTAAAACATTAAAACAATCAGATCAGCAAAAAAATTCTGATGAAACAATAAGAAGTGATCCTAGTGCTAAAGCTAAAAACAAGGAAGAAAATGGAGAGGAGTAAGATATAAATGATATTATGGAGTAACTAATTAAAAAGATATTTTAAGTAAAGTTTTAGAAATTTATTCTGTATTTGGAAAAAGTTTAGATATGCAATCACGTTTAGGCAAATGTTGGTTTAGGGTATTACTTCTTGCAGCTTATGTGCTGATCACAGGTTGTAGTAAAAACGATATGCCTTTTCCAAGGTGTATATCTGCTGACTATTTTGGTCCTAAACCTATTGCAGTAAGCGCTCATTTTTCAAGCGACCACGATGCGTTTATTCCAGGAGATGGAGAAGTTATTGATCCTGAAACTGGCGAAATTAATTATGGTTTTCACCATAACCAAGTGGTGAAGTGGGAGGATACCGGACTCGAAACCAATGGAGATAGTTTAAAAGTGCGAGTTAATGGTGCATGGACATCTTGGAGTAATAATAACAAGAAGGAATCTAAAAAAGGCAGTTATACCTTACAAAGCTTGGAGCAGTTAAAATATGCAACTAAATTTGAAGGTAAACAAAGTGATAATAGTTTACCTAATTTTCACTTAGTTTGTAATGATTATAAACCTAGCATACAAAAATTTTCAAGTAAGTCTGATACAAGTTGCACTGTAAATTGCAAGTGCATTAATGAAGATGATAGCGCAAATACAGTATCACGTGGTGCTCCATGTTGGTTTACCAATGGTCATGGTGCTTATCTTTTGTTTCAAACGGGGAAAGATGATCCTAACGAAAATCTAAAGTTAATGCGCGATCCTCAATATCCTACTGTACATCTAGGTTATAACTCCACAGCAGAGGGCGACAATGGATTTTTTACTTTAGACAGAGATAACACTAAATTAAAGGACAGAAATTGTAATGAGTTGAAGTTAAAAAAGGGATGGAAAATATATGTAAAAATATTAGATAGATATTACTTAGATAATGTAGGTGGCTACTCTTTTGAGTTCTTAAGTGGAGTGCAGCAGCCAAGTAGTTTTGGGTTTTTTGATTACATTTATAACTATCTAAAATGTGTATTATTGATTAACGAAAATTGCAAAGAACATTTTAATAGCAATGATCCTGCAGTTGCACAAGCTATGTTCGAAAATATAGCTGAAAAAAGTACGAGCTTTCACAATTTTGTTCTTTCCTTGCTTGTTCTATTTGTAATGATTTCATCGCTTCTTTATCTTTTTGGCATGATACGAGAAACTAAGCATGATATGCTCATCAGAATGATGAAAATCACTCTAGTAATAGTGCTTATATCTCCTGGAAGTTTTAGATTTTTCTATGATCATTTTCTTGTTTTATTCGTTAAAGGTCTTGAACAATTGATAAGTGTAATTACTAACTTTGCTCCCAACATGAACACCGGAAGTATTGCTCAAGGAGATGAAGCTAAGTTGTTTAGCTTCATGGAGGACATGTTCAATAAATTTTTTGCTTATTCTGTTTGGAAAAAGTTTGCAGCGTTTTTACATTACCAAATGTGGGCAAGCCTTCTTATGATACCGGCAATTTTCATAGGGATTGTACTATACTTCTTGTTGTGCTTGTATGCTTACATAATATTTCTCTCTGGCTTTATGGGTATAGCTTTTCTTATAGCTATCATGCCACTGTTTCTAATTTCTATTTTATTTTCACCGCTGAAAAGTCTACTTGAAGGTTGGATAAAATTCTGCATCAGTTTTTGTTTACAATCGATTATGATATTTACTCTCTTGTCATTGTTGGCTTCAATGATAATGAACACCTTTTATAGACAACTAGGTTTTACTGTATGCTACAATAAATGGTTCGAGGTAAAGTTATGTGCTCCAAAATGGGTGTTTGGCGGTTTTTGTATCGTTGATAAGCAGTACTTTGGTTGGACCCCAGGGCAAATTTTTGTACCTTACACTCTTGGAGAAGCTTCTTCTCTTAACATAGATAAAAGTATAGAAGGTATAGAAAAGATAAGCAGAGAAGGTGGTACAATAAAATTTACTGGAGGCGCTGGATATATCCCGCTTCCACCGGATTACCCTAAAGATAAAAATGGTGAACATATAAAAGGGTTTCGTTATATAGATTATCCTTTCTTTAATCCAATGCCTGGAACTAAAGATAATCCAGCAGACCACTATATTGCAGAAAGTGATATGGTAGTTAGTAATGGCTGCAGTGCAAAAGATCTAGTACGCTTAACAAATAGTTTATCCCATGCATCAGAGAGGGCTGACATTATATTACTGATCAACAATATAGAGAAAAGGATAGGTGATGTTAGTGAAATAATAAAACGCTACTGTCAAGATATAAATAAATGCAATAGTTATAGGGAAATAATTAATGAAATAAGATCTTTAGTGCGGAGTGCGGTAGAAAAACAAGGTTGTAGAATACTGAAACTTCATGATTTATATAAGGATACCAACAGTGAATACTGTCAGAAATGTAAAGATTGTGAGGATTGCAAAAATTATCAAGAAAATAGCGATTACCAAAGGGTGCAAGACATACAGAGAGGTTATTTAATCAATGCAGGGGAAATCTTTATACTATTCTTGCTTTCATTTTTAATGTTCTCCTTACGCACGTTCGTACAACAAATGGGCTCAAGTATCGCTGGTGGTGGATTCAGCGTTTACAATATATCTAGTATGTATCAGGCATCGCCTTTGACTGGCATAATGGAAGGATTCAAACAGCAGTGGCAAAATTTTGCTGGTAGAGGACTTGAGTCTTTAGGCAGTTGGGCTACTCATTTACCGGATAGATTAGCCGGAGGTGCAGCTAATCTGCTGGGGAGAGTACCAAGAGTTGGAGGAGTGCTGAAATACGCTATTGATGTGCCACGTAAATTTGTAGGTGCTACTATTGAAGCAACAAAATTTGCAACATCACCTAAAAATGACGTTGATAAACTTGAGGAAAAGATCTACAGGGCATTTGGAGTTGATAAGGAAGATATTACACACAGAAGGATCGGTAAATATTTAGATTATTATAAAGGATACGTAGGATCACATTTGGGCTATACAATAGAAGATGCTATGAAGTTTACTTGGGAGCATGGCCTTGATTCTATAGGAGTTAGCCGCCGTACAGGAGAAAAAGATGGTTATCCAAATAACTTACTTTTTAGAGCAAAATCGCATAGGCAAGATTTCTTGAATAAGCTTCATGATGACACCATAGGCCGTAAGAGAGAACCAGAAAAAGACAATCCTGATCAATCAAATAAGGTAGAACGAGAGTTAAGCACGGAACTAGTAAGAGATAACCATGATCAGCCACTAGAAGAAGGCGACCCTCTTCGACTACGAGGGGGAGGTCAGCCAGATAAGGTAGTACGAGAACTAAGCACAGAACAAGAAGACAAGCCTAATCAACTACAGCATGATCAGCCAACAGAAGAAGATAAGCCTGATCAATCAAATGAAGTGACACGAAATTTAGGCACGGAACCAAAAGGTTCAGATGAAATTGATGATTTTGGATCTGCTTTTGAAGGTATGGAAAAACGTGCTGAAAGAGAGGAAAAAAGAAATCGAGAAGACAGTAAAAGGAAATTACCGGAACCAATGAGGAAACCAGATGCAAAAGGAGATGAGAAGAGGATTGAAGATGAAGACTAATAAAAATTTCAAAGGCCTTGATTATTATAAATTGCAGCAAGACAAAGATGGCAACATAAAGTTAAATGACTACGACGACATTTTAAATGCGCGTAGGGCAAGGGTAGACTTGTTGCGGGATAACACATCACTTGACAAGGATGTCAATTTTGCTAAATTGAATAAAGCTTTGAGTGAGAAATTTGTAGATAATCATAGTTTATTGTCTGAATTTGATAAGGAAGACAAAGAGATTGTACAAGAAAGGATTAAGGTGTTTAGTATTTTAGAAAGTCTTGAAGACCTTAAAAGCGTGAAAAGTGAAGATCTGTTAGAGGTTAGCTTACTGCTGTCAGATCTTAGCTTCATAGAGAGAAATGTTGTACTAAATACCGATCAGAATTCTGATCTAGCAGGATTTAAAAACCTATTTATTGAAAAAAAAGCATCTGGTGAAGAGTATAGTGAAGAAGAATGTAGAGGCTTTCTTGATAATATAGATAAAATCAATACTATAATTAAGTTAGAGTTAGAAAGCAGAATTGAAGGGCTAAATCATGATGAAAAAAATGATCATGATGATTTACAAGATGAGATTGGTCAAGCAATTAATGCAGCAGGCAAATCAGAAAAAGATAACTGATGAGTCTTGTGTTTGTGTTTTTCTTACAAGCGACTCGATAGCTTCTCTCTATTAAACTGCTAAAGCCATATTGACATTAATCATATAGTATAAATAATTAATTATTTTGGAGCTTATTTAATATGCTACGCATCATTGCAGGCAAATATCGCGGAAGAAAAATAACTACAGGTAAGCATTTAGCTGCACGGCCAACTATGAGTATTGTCCGAGAAGCAATATTTAATATGCTTTCCTCAAGAAAACCTATTTATAACTTGAATGTACTTGATTTATTCTGTGGTAGTGGTTCTTTTTCATTTGAAGCGCTTTCTCGCGGCGCTAAACATGCATTTATGGTAGATTCAGATTATTACAATTTGCAATTGCCTAAAAAAACAGCAAAAGATTTTGGAATTACGGACAATGTTACGCTAATTTGCTGCAGTGCTAACTGCTTACCACAACCTATTTCAAAATGTGACATAGTTTTTATAGACCCACCTTACAATAGCAATCTAGTTGAATCAACGTTGAATGGACTAGCTCACTCAGGCTGGTTAAGTGATGATGCATTGATAATTCTAGAGATTAGGAAAAACGAAGATTTTGAGTGCAATAAAAACTTCAGTATAATCTTGGAACGCACCTACGGTATAGCGAGAATAATTTTTCTTTCTCTATTAACTTGAACTTGCATATACTTTTCATTGATGAGTTCCAGTTCTATTTTCGTCAAGTTTCCGGAGAAATTACTTATTCTGTACTGCCCTAGATCAAAATTTTTACTAAATTCAGAGTCTATTAAATATTCATGTGCTTCTTCAATAAATTTATTTTCTTTTTCTTCGTAACTGGTGTATTTTGTTGTACCATTATTATCCTCACAATAAACTAAATGTTCTTTATGATCAGCATGAATATTTTTATTTTCACAAACCTTTTCAGGATCGTGCTCAAGTACTTTTCTACCAACAATCAATAGCTTATAAGAAATTTCCTATGATTCCTTTTAAGCGAGTTTTGAATTTTTGAAATGTCATGACATTGTTGATACGGTTATCAAGAAACGATAAAGTATCCACAAAATCTTCTGAATAATCATTGATAAAAAAAAGTATCGTACTTAAGTACACTCCAGCTAATATTGCTCTTTTTGTATAGTAGTTAAAATCTGTTGATTGGTCATGAATGCCATACCAAATCGCACTAATAGTTCTGTATAAAAGTTTACTAGAAAAATATGTATTTTTTGGTGATACGGAGAATGATAAAACATTTTTTACAAGTTCTCTATAATTCGGTAGCTTAGCATAGTTTGAAAGGTGTATGTGAATAGCTAACTTTACTCGCTCTCGCACTTTCATATCTTCTAAATTAGAATTTCTTAATTCAGCTTCCATTGAGCTATTTAAGTCCTCTGCTATGTGCTCCAAAGCGCTATATATTCCATTCTGAAATTTGCAAAAGCTATTAGCTAGATTAAGGTCAGTGCACACCTTTAATAGGGTTTCATCGCTTATCCCTTCAAATGGAATAACCCTAATTAGCTTATCTATTATTAACTTTTGTTCCACGCAACATCATACTAAACAGCATGTGTGATTGTACCTGAGATTTTCAAACATTCTACAAAATGCTTCACCACGTTCCTCGAAATTTTTCCATTGATCAAAAGAAGCACACGCGGGAGAAAGTAATATTGTTACTTCTTCTGCGCTATTTAAGGCCTCTTCAAAAGCCAATCTGAATGCATCTTCTAGATTGCAACATTTAACATAATCTACTTTATTCTCCATAACATTTGCAAAAGCTTCGGTTGATTCTCCAATAAGAAAAGCTTTTCTAACCCTTGTAAAATGCTTGCTTAATGATTCTATTCCACCTTTTTTGCTTCTTCCACCAGCGATCCAATTTATGTTTTCATAAGATAAGATCGCCTTTTCGCTCGATTTTGCATTAGTTGCTTTGCTATCGTTCACGAAAAACACATTTCTTATTTTGCCAAGCAGTTCATTCCTATGCCTCAGTCCTGAAAAGGACTTGATTCCATTGATAATAGTGTTGCTATCTACTCCAAGTACCTTACATACGGCATATGTGGCTGCTATGTTTTCTGCGTTGGATATTAGGTTTATTTTCACGTCGCTTACTGATAAGCTATGATTCTCTAGTTTTAACGAGATCTTCTGGATCCCAGTGCCCCTTTTGTCATCCAAGTAGCTGACACTGGGATCCAGATAATTTCGATCTATACCAGTAATCTGTTCACTATAATCAAGCAAATTGTTACCTGCCAATGATATTAGATCTCTTGCACCACCCTCTGTCATCTGAGTAGTTGGCAATGGTTTTTCTTTTCTGGATTCCAGCGTCACGCGCTGGAATGACATCGGGGAATATGTTACTGAGATTGGAATTTTGTCTCCAGTGAATTTGTTGAATATATCAGCAGTAATCTCATTGTCACATCCTATTACGGCAACCTCACTACCGTTTATCAGTTTTAATTTAGTTGCTATGTAGTTCTCCATACTTCCATGCCTATCTATGTGATCTGGTGTAATATTGAGCAGTGCTGAAATGTCCACGTTAATTTCATTCATCAACTCCAATTGAAAAGAGGAGAGTTCGATTACATAAATTTCTGCATCTCTTTCTAGATCCAAAACAGGAACGCCTAAATTTCCACCAATAGCTACTTTTTTCCCTGCAGATTTTAATATGTGCCCTATTAGTGATGTAGTGGTTGATTTACCATTTGTTCCTGTGACGCCTATTACCTTCTGGTTCGTAGTTTTAGCTTCAAGAAATAGCTCAATGTCTGATTTTATTTTGCAATCAAATCTCCTTGCAAGTTTTACTATCCAATGTGGCTCTGTTGGCACTCCAGGGCTTAAAACCAATGCACTGATCTCATGCCAATTGTATTCCTTGGGATGAATAAAATTACATTTTTTATACATCATTTTTGCATTTGCTATTTGCTCTTCATGATCATCCCATGCATATATTCTTGCACCACTCTTTGTTAGAGCGTTAATGGCGGATAAACCAGTTTTACCAAGACCAAAAACCGCGACGTTTTGATTTTTATATTTGTTTAGTTGCACTGCTAGATAACTTATGCGAACCATTTTATAAAGATATCGTACAAACTACAACAGACTTCTTTCGTAGGTTACAACTGTCATTCAATAGAAACGAAAAAACTTACTTGACACCCTCTGCCAGTCCCCTTATCATGAAACTGAAGCTATTGTATTTGCTTTCGCCAATCTGCAGATTAAAAGGTAAGGATTACTTAATGTATCGGCGTCTTATGTTCAATTTTTTGCAGTATATAGATACTGTATGTCTTTACAAAACTTCATCTACATCTAGATTTTTATCTAAATAAGCTGAACGCGCTTATAAAGCGTTACAAGACATCAAAAAATGCCAATACTCGACAGAGATAGTAAAAGACTAGCTAACTCGGGGATTCTTTGTCTTTTTTTCTGCTTAGTAAATTTCTTAAACGTTTGCAGCGTAAGTTAGCTGCAATTAAAAGCAGCTGAATTTCGCTTGTCAAGCGTTTAAAACATAAAAAACGCCAATATTTTAAAGCGGATAATAACCACGGGGCTTCTTTTGCCTTTTTTTTCATTTGGTAAATTTCTTAATGTTTGTGGCTGAACGACAACCGTCATCCCGCTACTTGTTAGCGGGATCTCTTGTTAGCGGCTGAGATACCGCGAATGAATCGCGGTATGACGGTTCGTGGCGGTATAGCAATTCGTCATCCCGCTACGTGTTAGCGGGATCTAGAGATACCGCGGCGGTATGACGTAGAGCTCGCGTTAGCTATACTTTTATGCTTACTAACTTAATAAAATTCCTGGATCCCAGTGTCTGGGCACTGGGATGACAAGAAGAGGGCACTGCCGTCATAAAGGAACCAGTGTCAGCTACTCGGATGACAACAAAGAGCTACTTGGATAACAAGAAATATAGGTACTGGAATTGTAAAGAGTTTGCAAATATTAGTTATTACCTGTAGGATATAAAGAAATTAGTAAGGATTTTAATAGGAATAATATGCCATCTGTTACTTTTATTTTACCTGATGGGAGTAAGAAAAGCTATGAAGCTGCAGAGGGAGAAACTCTGCTCAATTTAGCCCACAGAAGTGATCCAGATCTGCTTGAAGGTGCATGTGAAGGTTCTCTTGCTTGCTCTACATGCCATGTAATTGTTGATCCAAAGTTTTATAATGCTGTAGAAATACATAACCCTATATCTGATGAGGAAAATGATATGTTAGACCTAGCTTTCGGCTTAACAGAGACGTCGAGGCTTGGATGCCAAATAAAAATCACAAAAGATATCGACGGCTTGTGTGTAACCATACCAAGGGGTACAAGAAACATATCATTAGATAAACAGGGGAATCATGCGTAAGATTTTTATCTATATTATCATCTCTTTACTTTTGTTTATTCCTGTAGCGTATAGTGGTTTTTGGTATTTTTCTGCATGTAAGGTAAAAAATCTTTTAGCTGAAACAATACTATACATTAACGACGAAAAATTTGATATTTCACATGATTTTAGTGGATTTCCTTCTAACCTAATTTTCCGTGTGACAAACCCAAAATTTTCCAATGAGCAATTAACCATCTCATCTGATGCTTTATTGATAAAAAATAGATTGTTTGATAAATCAGTATATATCTACATACCAAGCAATGAAGTCAACATTGCTGTTCATGATGATGAGAAAAAGAATATAAAATGCCACACAAACGATAGCAGCCACTTTGTTGTTAGACTAAACGATTTACCATCTTCATTGCGATTCAACAGAAATAGTACCGTGATAGACTATATAGGTACACTTCGTTACGAAGATTATGGATTAAAATGTGATGTTTCAGAAAATCAGCAAAGTGTTATAACTGAAGTGAATGATAAAAGTAATTACATTCAATTTTACCTCGATAAAGAACTGAGTGGAAATGCTAAGCTAGGATTTGATTTGTATACTTATCGGTATAAAAATACTGCAAGTCCTGAAAGTTACCTTAGTATCGACACTAAATTTGATTATGAATTTGTAAACGACATCTCGGCTTCCAGAATTAATTTCAATATAGAGAAATTTTTGATTCAAAGTAATAATTTTTCTTTTGCTGCAGATGGTGGGGTAAACAATTACAACTTAGTTACATATTCATTTAAAGACAAAATCAACGTGGCTATATCAAATTATAAAGAATTAATCTCGTTTATGATTGGTGACTCAAAAACTTCAGATGCGTTCGAAAAATTAGTACCTTCCTTATCAGAAAAAACAACTGATAATGGCATTCAATTTTCAATAAAGTACGATGATGATGTAGGGTCAAGCTTTATTGGAAAGTTATCCATCACTGATTTTATGAACCAACTCAGTAAAATAATCCAATTAACCAAGAATGAGAATAGTAATTAGCTTACTTTTCATATTGATATTCCACTCAGGCGTAAACGCTTTTACTCTGGATAATAAACTCAGAGATAAAAGCATGGAAAAACGAGCAACCAGTTTATTTGAAATAATAAGGTGTCCAATATGTTCTGGCGAATCATTGTCTGAATCTGGATCTCAGATCGCGTATGATATGCGAGAAGCAATTCGTAAAAAAATCAATGATGGATACACAGATGAAGAGATAATCTCAGAGTTAAAAAATTCTTACGGCAATTCAATTATAATCGTACCGCCTATAAAATCTAGCACTTACATTTTGTGGTTTATTCCACTTACAACTCTGCTTATTGGGTGTTTTTTAATACAAAGATACATCAATACAACCACTTAAACCTTTTATATATAGCTAAAGTGACTTAGGTTCTCTAATTGCACATAAGTCAACAATAATTTTCACACAAATCAAAACAGCATATCTTCTCCATAATCCTTGGTAATTTTACATAAGTTAAAAGTAGCATATGGTTCTCTCCGCGGTCTGAGATGACAATAAATTTGTCAAGCCGCATTATACTTGTTAGGCGGAAGTGGACGGCAACATATTTACCACGAAGTCTAACTAAGTTCTTGCTTGTCCCTTCCATCGGCATTGCTATCTTTATTTTCAATAAAATTATTGTCCTATGCTCTTTTGATGTTTATTGATAATAAAATTCTGTTTTATCAACCAACATCCTATGCATAATTACAGCTAATTTTCTTGCTACTGCTACAATTGCTTTTTTCATTCCTTTTTTCTTCGCAACCACAGTTTTTTAATTTAAATGTCCTCTTGGTAACTGTAAGCATTGTTTGTGCAGCTTCATATAACATACTTCTACATTCCGCTGGTCCCATCTTTGATATGCTGCCATGCCGATCAACTTCTCCAGAAGAATATTGCCTTGGTGTCAACCCTATATACCCCAGTTGCGGATTAGCCAACGAAGTAAAGCTTAGAAATGCAGCGGCTGCATGGAATATGAAACAAGCGTAGAAAAAATGTGTACCAAAAAATTTATCGGTGATCTGTGGCGAGTATGCTCAATCTCAAATTTGTTTTTCAGAGAGCCAAAAACTGTCTCAATAATCGATCTTTTTCTTAACAAAATCTTCTCATTTAGCACCATTAATGAGTTTTTCATACCCTTTTTATACTGGTTACAAGCTTTAACCCTCTATCGAATAATTCGTGAAAAAGATCTTTTTTGATATATCCTTTATCTCTAAACAATAATCCAGTCAATTTCTGAGTTAAATTTGGCACAGGTATCAACGTTGCCTTTTGTCACCGTAACCCCTTGAATTTCGCCAGTTTCGTTGATTACTAGATGTACCGAAAAACCACCCATAAGTAGTCTTTCCAATCTTTGCCAACCCTTTGAAAACTTTGTTTCTCGAGGTCCTTTTTGGATGGCAAACAGCGATAGATTATGTACGAAATACCTGTCACTTTTGACTGTTCGCAAAACCATTGCATTAAGAGCGCTAAATACCATAAAACCCGCGATTTTAACCTGATAAACCTACTATAGGATGGCAATTTTGGAAACGCTGATTCGTATAATAATTTCAAATAATGCACATAGAAAATTTTAAAATTGTCGCACTTGATATAGCAATATTATGGTAAAAATCTCTGAATGCGTAATCTCTGGCGTCCTGGTTGGTTTTTTGCCACTTGGTAGAAGTTTTTCTGCAAAATTTTCATCGACTGTATTGCAAAAATCATCGACTATACAAAAGATTTCTGTTACTTTCTCTTTCATTGGTAACCTCCTATTTTAGGAATGAATATCAAATACCTTGGAGTTTACCCTATTTCCTTACCTTTTCTATTTTTTCTAATTTACAACTGGGGTTAGCAGTGCTGTGAGAATGGTTGAAAGCGCAAAAGAAAACCTCTCGGAAGTTAAAAATATACTGGTCGATGCAGGTTATACAGAAGAAAATTTTGCAACTCAAATAAAAACGATTATTGGAGCAACTGTAGAAGTAATAAAACGAAGTGAATTACATTCCTTTGCTGTATTGCCACAAAGATGGGTTGTAGAGCGATCTTTCGCTTGGTTAGGAAAATGCAGACGATTGTGGAAAAATTGCGAGCGAAAACTTAACACTAGCCTACAAATGGTCGTTCTTTCCTTCATTTCTCTTCTATTGAGAAGATTTTAAACAGGTTCTAAATCTTTATTTTAAAAATGTCATATTGACCACCGGTACCTGAAAATACTATTCCAATTGATCAGAGCTATCCATTTCCTTAATTTTTGTAACGTTGTCATAGGAGTACTATAACTTTAGTATCAACTATGTTTTATTGTTTTTGCATCTAAAAAAATTTAGCTTATTCAAGCAGCATTTTGCCTTTTTTTGGATGTAGGGATTTTTTAGGAATTGTCTTCTTGAATTCTATGGTATTTTGTTTAACATTGAAACAAGATTCCAGTGTCAGCTACTTGCATGACATTGTTGGTTAATGTTTTATGGCTTTACGATAGCTATACAACTTATCTTAAAAGCAATATAGTGTTTACTATACAATGAATCAAAGATAGTAAGTAAAGTCTATGGAATTTCAAATCGCTACACATTTTCAACCGGCTGGGGATCAACCACAGGCAATCGATAGCTTAATTGCAGGGCTAAATAGCAATAAAAGAGATCAGGTTTTGCTTGGAGTTACTGGTTCTGGGAAAACTTTTACTATGGCAAATGTTATTGCAAGGACAAACAGGCCTGCATTAATTATGGCACACAATAAAACTTTAGCAGCACAGCTTTATGAGGAAATGAAAGGATTGTTTCCCCATAATGCTGTTGAATACTTCATTTCTTATTATGATTATTATCAACCTGAAGCCTATTTACCACAAACTGATACTTATATCGAAAAAGATTCTGCAATTAACGAAAGAATTGAGATGCTGCGTTATTCCACCGTCTGCTCCCTTTTGGAGCGCAGGGATACGATCGTAGTTGCCAGTGTTTCCTGCATATACGGTCTTGGTTCGCCTGAGAGCTACCGCAGCATGATCATACCGCTTAGTGTTGGAAATAAAATTCGTATTAATGATTTCCTGAGCAACTTAACTGATCTTCAATACAAGCGCTCTGATGCCAGGTTTGAGAGAGGATATTTCAGAGTGCGCGGCGATATTGTTGATATATTTCCTTCCCATTATGAAAGTAAAGCTTGGCGTTTATCGTTATTTGGCGATGAAGTAGAAGAAATTTTTGAAGTTGATGCTATAACGGGCAATGTTACCAAAGGCGTAAATAAAATCACCATTTTTCCAAATAGCTATTACATAACCCCGCGTGAGGCTTTGTTGCAGGCAATTGAACTAGTCAAAAAAGAGCTGCATGAACGCTTGGATTATTACTATTCACAGAAAAAAATTGTTGAAGCAAAGCGCCTCGAGCAACGCACTAATTTTGATATCGAAATGATGAGAACAACAGGAATATGTAAAGGTATTGAAAATTATTCGCGTTATCTCTATGGAATGGAAGCTGGGGATCCACCACCTACTTTGTTTGAATATTTACCTAAAGACGTAATTTTATTTGTTGATGAGAGTCATGTCACCGTTCCTCAGGTTGGTGCGATGTACAGTGGTAATGAGGCGCGTAAAAAGAAATTGATCGACTATGGCTTCAGGCTCCCTTCCGCTTTTGATAATCGTCCATTAAAATTTGAAGAGTGGGAGGGAGTTAGGCCGCAGACTGTTTACATTTCAGCCACTCCAGGAAAGTATGAGTTGGCAAAGACCAATAATGTATTTATAGAGCAAGTTATCCGTCCAACAGGGCTTACAGACCCAATCTGCATTGTAAAACCAATAGAGAGTCAAATTGATGATGTAATTCATGAGGCACAAGTGACAATAGGGAAGGGATTTTGTGTTTTAATCACTACATTGACGAAAAAAATGGCTGAAAATTTAGCTGAATATATGAGTGAATTGAATATGAGAGTGAGTTATTTGCATTCTGATATTGCTGCGCTGGAGAGAATAGAAATTATATACAAATTGAGATCTAAAGAAATCGATGTTTTAGTAGGTGTTAACTTGCTGAGGGAAGGTCTTGATATTCCAGAGTGTGGGTTGGTTGCAATTTTGGATGCTGATAAAGAAGGATTTTTGCGATCGGAAACTTCATTAATTCAAACGATCGGTCGTGCTGCGCGTAATGCTGAAGGTAGAGTAATTTTGTATGCAGATAAAATCACTGGTTCTCTGGACCGTGCATTAAGAGAGACCGAAAGAAGAAGAAAAAAACAAGAAGAACATAATATATTGCACAATATTGTCCCAAAGACTATAATAAAACCTATATCAAACACCTTACAGGAGAGGGCAATAGCAGAACCGAAAGTAAATACTAATAAGGATGATTTGAGAAAGCAAATGATAGAGCATGCTAAAAATTTGGAGTTTGAAGAAGCAGCAAGAATAAAAAAATTATTGTAAGGTTAAGTAATATATGATGCTATGGGCATAGCATGAAAGTGTAAATAATTTTATTGATATCTTTATATTAATACTTTTTAAACATTTAGTACCATGCAATACTTACAATGGACAAGAAAAACCAACACCAGTGCTCTCAGGGTCAGCTAATAAAACACTTAGGTGGCTGAGAGCAGTGGATTAGGTACGACTGTTAACTTTTTTCTCCTGCAAGTATTGCTCGATCTTAGTAGCATCCATTTTAGTTCTAACAGTGGAAGTACTGGAGTTCGATGAGACTGACGACCTACCACTAGCTTCTAGTTCATCTTCATCTTCATCACTTCCAGTATCACTAGTCGATTTTTGTGAAGACGATCCTGAATAACAACCATTATCTGCAAAACTTGTAGAAGCGTTACCACCAACTTTTTGTAAATCTGAGAGTAGTTGCTTTCCCTCCTTCTCAGGAGAAGAAAGGAGTAAGTTTAGCTTCTTTCTCCCACCAGGAGTATACAGCAAGTATTTTAACTGTGCATCCTCAAGAGAGTTGGAATCTAGTTTCTTCTGCAGCTTAGGACAAAGAAATGGGCGTAGTTCCTTCTTCTCGTCATTAGTAAGAGGTTTTTCTTGAGAAGAAGCCACTTTTGAGAGTGAAGAATTACGGTGAAGCCATTTTGCTAATTTGTCACGAAATGAACGGTGTGACATATTTTTAGGTTCTACATAAGAACAAATAAGTAAGGATATTATATTGCCTGCCTCAGGAGAGAAAGGTTTGGATATTTGCTCTCCCTCAGGAGACAAAAGTAAGGGTAATCGCTCCTTCCCTTCAGGAGAAAGAACTAAAGGTATCGTCTTTTGCCCCTCAGGAGAAGGTGAAAACAGCAGCTCTTTTCCCTTAGGAGAAAAAAGTGAATGCAGTTGTTGTTTATTCTCAGAAGAAAAAAGCGAGCATAGTTGCTTACTCCCCTCAGTAGAAAAAAGAAAGTCTAGCAGGTTTTCCTGTTCACAAGGATCAGAAATCGAGGATAACTGCTTTCCCACCTCAGAAGAAAGAAGTGAGGGTAGTTGCTTCTTCCCTTCAGGAGAAGAAAAATAATCTAGAAAATACAAAAAAGCTTTTACTGTTTCATTACTAGCACAAGTAGAAAAATCCGCAAGTGGCAGTGACTTTGGCCGCTTATTGTCTACGGGAGGATTTAGATCTTTCCTTGATTCAGATATCCCTGGAACAGTACTAGTAGTGATAGAAGAATTCGACTGTGGCCGCTCAAGCGACTCGAAACCACTATCTTTAGAAATTTTAGAATTACGGTCCCCGGGCACATTTGGCTTGCTTACGGCATCTTGTGGCAAGGATTCTGGAATACCACCATTCGTTTCAGAACGTAATGCTCGTATTTTTGGTCTATTGGGAAATCGGCCATCATCTGGTTCAGTAACAGGAGTACTTGCACTTGAATACACCGAATCACGTTCTTGACTATTTCGCTCAAAAGACGTGTTCTCTAGAGACTCTAATATACTAGATTGTCGTACCTTTGATGGAGTGCTACTACCTGAAGACGAATTACTTTCTGACCCTTTCTGGCTACAACGCAAACCACCCCCATGTTTCTTCGGAGATTCACTCTCTTGTGACTTTGCTTCAGAACACTCATTACTACTTTTTCGATCACTTTCATCAGTAACTTGCTGTTTTTCAGGTTCCTCATTACAAATGTTCGCCGTATCTTTTAGAGAATCTTCAGAAACCCCAGAATTTAAGGACATTGAATCATTCCATGCTATAGGAGAAGGAATCGATAAAGATAGCTGTGATTGATCACCAGTGGATTGACTTGAATCTATTTTCCCCGGCACCAACTGAAACAGCCCCCCTTTTCCTCCCTCTCTTTCTGATCCTTGCCTGGGATGCTTCTCTAACTCTTCACCACGACTTTGCTTGGGAAACTCTTGTGTCTGTGATGCTTCAGCTAATAGCGTTCGAGGAAGCTCAGGGTCAATGGACAGTTCATGGTCTTTGTTGATTACAGAGCTTTCCATGATTTTATTCAGCACACAATAAGAAATGTCTTGATTAGCAAAATCTATTCCGTATATTCCTCTCCTGCCAAATACTGGTAGATGTTTTGGTGAAATACAATCTTCAACATTATTTAACACGGTCATACCAAATACTTTATTAATATCATCCGCTTGTTCCTTGCTTAAAATTTTATAATATATAATATTATCAATAATTTCCTTAGCAGCAGGTATAAGAACTGAATTTTCACCACTGCCTGTATAAGAAACATGAAGTACAGAATTAATTGGTATACCTACTTTACGAGACAAATCAATCATTGGAAACTTTAGACTCTCAACAGTTTCATCCTCAGCACTTGTAACCTCAAAATCACGACATTCCAAAGATGCTTTGTGTTTTACTATGTCCTTAATGAACTTAGCCTTATTAAAGATGCTCCCCTTTATATACACACAATTGCCCTTGACTTTCAAGAAATCATTAGTGCTTTTAGGACTATTTTTATAACCTTTTACTGTCGCTGAGAATGACTCTATAAAATACTCTTGTAACCTTTTATCATAGAAACGCATACAATATAGATAAGATTTCCTGTCAAAGCTTTCATCAGATGTATACTCTTCTACATGTTCTAAACCAAAATCTCTTCCCATAGCACCTGTGACGTCTCTCGCAAGCCCATTAGCTAGTAAACATTTTAGATTAAAAACTACACCTTTATCTATTGGCACTGAAAACTTATATCCCTCATTATCTTTAGTCAACTGCCTTTTATTAAAGTTAAAAGGAAAAAACTGTGTATTAAAAGACATATTAGCACCACTTTCACTCCCACAAAATGTTTCTACTATGCTTTTCTTTATATTGTGTAAGTACTTCATGCATTGACCAGCACCCATAGTTTTATCAAATGAGATAACAATACGATCTTCCTTCTTAAAAAAAGGTTGATCTGTGCTTTGTACGGTAAGATTAGTAATAGCAACCTCATTATGACAAAGAATAATGTTAAATGCTCTTACTAATTCTTGATTCATTATATTAGGCATAATACCCCTCCCTATTCAAATTACCATAAATTTACTGTTACTTACCACTTCTGCCACTACCTTGACCACTAGATTGATTTTGCTTCCTTCTCCCCTCCTCACGCTTAATTCTCTCTGTAAAGTCATCAACTCTCCTTGGATCTATAGCATCCGCTCTAATTCTTCCTCCTCCTGGTGCAGTATTATCGCCATATTTTCGTTTTTCATAACCTGAACCTTTATTACTATCCATATTATCCCCCAGTAAAAACATTATGTAGCCAATATACTAAAAATAAAATTAAGTGCAAGCACTTTTTTATATTTTTTTTCAAAAAATTTTATTCACTCTTTTTCATAAAATTCAGTTTTCTAGATTCCAGCGTCACGCGCTGGAATGACACCTGTATTTCTCTTTGCCATCAATCCCTACTCTTTAATGTCATACCAGTACCTCTTTTTCTTGTCATCCCAGTGCCCAGACACTGGGATCCAGTCTTTTTTGTCATCTAAAGCTAACACTAGCTATCCCCTCGATGGTGCTTTTTCTGGTGCCTTTCCTATTGAATCCACATGATTATTAACTTTTACATCATCAATCAATCTTTTTGGTGGTTGAGCAGTACTAGCATTAGACTTTCCATTAGAAGCTTGCTCTTGCCAATCACCAATTGGATAATTGTGTGCAGGAAAGCTATCCCGATTGATTTTTCTTGATTTCCTATCACCAAGTTTAAATTTTCCACCTCTTTTTCGCTGATCTTGTTTTGGCTTCTCCTCCTCCTGAGCTTTCGGTGGACACACCTCTTTCTTCGGCTGTTCCGCTTTTTTCTCTTCTTCCACTTTTGGTTTTGTTTCCTCGCGGTTCTCATTGTTTATAACCTCCTTAAATATAGAAGGCATTATAGGCTTTGGTAAAAGATCAAGCTCTGGTTTGCTCAGAGGAACTGGCCTTACAAATCCGGGTGAAACTTCAAAAAGGGAAACTGGCACTTTAGGCTTTTCTCTTTCGTCTACCTTGATTTCTACGTCTTTACGAACTTCTTTAGTTGCTTCTAATGATGTTTTTTCTGCTTTTTTATCTTCTTTTTCTGTAGATGCCTCTACCGCAGCCGCCAACTCAACTCCAAACATCTCTGCGAACATTGTAACAATCCATCCGACAACGGCCATTTGTAACCTGAGTTTCAGATCTTGCAATGCAGTTAATCTTTCTAACGCCCTTGCAAACTCTTCTTCTGATAACTCACCACTGCCTAATTTCTCCTGCAATTCTTTTATCTCTTTGTCCAACTTCTGATTGAAACTTAAATCGCGTGCAAAAATCTTCTTGATTAACTCCTTAAGCTTATCACGCAAAAACTTCATTATCGCAGCAATCAGGTTTTTTTCTTTCTTCTCCTTGAGCATTTGGTAGATTTTCGGATCATCTACATCTACTTCAAAAAGGTTAAAGAGAGATTCAAAGAAATTCCAGAAATCTCCGAGTACTCTTCCTTTTTCACCAGTGAAGTAATCCTCATCATCACCTTTTCCGATATGTAGCTCTGCTTGAGATGAGATTTCATCGATACAACTAGAAGCCTGACGCTCACACTCGAGCCTCCTGAGCAAATCTTGTCTGGTAAGCGCCTCTATGGCTGCTTTTAGTTCATTTAGCTTCTGCTCTGCAGAGAAATCTTGCTCCCTGATTTTTCCTTGGAAGATCGAGCTACCGTTTCCGTTATTATCTGAAAAATTTTCCATTATTTTTGCCCCCTCAATAAAATTACTATCTTTATTATTACCTGAAAAGCTTTCCACCATTTTTACTTCCTTCATAAAACTTAATAATTTAATTCTACAGTACTAAATATTTAAGAACTATTAATGTAAAGATGTTAATAAAATTATTTACATTTTTACACTATATATATTATATCATGTGCTATTTAACCTTTCAATAATATTTTTTATTTTTACTGCTTCTTCAAACTCTAGCATGCGCTTTTCTTAAATTATCCTTATTAATATTTGCTTTTGCCTCTATCCCACTTTTTCTTGTAAAGTATTTGATATAGATTTTATTATACTCTTTGGCATAACATTTGCAACATACTTTATCTATAAATGGAAATTATTATACTTGCAGCTAGACACAATTTGAAATAATTTACACTATAAAGTTAAGGAATGAGATCCCAGATACAAGTGTCTGGGCACTGGGATGACAGGAGGGGGGGTTGGAATGACACCAGTATGGTTATTAATTGAATAAATAACCTCCTTATTTTCAGAAATCATTGGCAAACAAATGTGATGCCATATGTTTTTTGGCTTGGATAAGAGGTGCCCAGTTAAGTCTTCCAGGTGGAGCCTATGCATCACAAGCACAATTACTCCTTTTTTTCTATCGTTGAGTCTCGTTACTAAAGTCTGATCGAACCAGTTTGTGGCACGTTTTCTAAATGTTTCACTCAAAGCTTGAGCAGGGTTAAGCGGATCATCCACAATAATAGAGTCACCACCTTCACCAGTTAATGTTCCTCCAACTGATGTTGCGATTCTGTATCCTCTCTGCACTGTTTGGAATTTATATTTAGTGTTCTGGTCTTTGGATAGTTCTACCTCTGGAAATAGTTCTTTATACCAATCAGATTGCATTATGCACCTGGTATCAAGCGAATGTTTTTCACTAAGCAACTTAGAATAACTTGCAACTATTATTCTTGCAGTTGGCTGATTTCCCAGTATCCATGCGGGCCACGCAACACTCATACATATGGACTTCATTGAACGCGGAGGCATATTGAATATTATGCGCCTTACTTCGCCAGCATTCGCTGCTTCCAGCCTGTCTGCTATGACTTTTATGTACTGATAATCATTATACTCACATCCCGGCACCGCTGTTTGAAAGCACAGTTCAATGAATTTTAGAAAATTTATATTATCCATATGTGTATTTTAGTGAATGGAATGTAGACTTTAATAGTTTTGATTTGTCTTGTAAGATTGAGGTGTTACAGTGACAGGCTTACAATGCTGCTAATTTAGTAAATAACCTACGAGTGCTATTTCTTCAACTTTATCGAAGTAAAGAATTGATTTCCATTGCGGTAAATGAGCAACATTATTGAATCTTTACCGTTTTTCTTTACTGCTGAATCAACTTGTTTTTGAAAATCATTAGTATTTTCTATATCGGTTCCATCTAATTGGATAATAATGTCTCCTTTTTTAATACCACGCAACGTGGCATTACTGTTACTATCTACATTGGTAACTATCACACCTTTTGTAGGTACATTATTTTTACTTTCTTTTGATTCTTTTGGCAGATTTGAAACAGTTAAACCGGTTACATAATCAGATGTTGATTTATTTTCTTCTTGATTGTTATCTTGGCCATCATTTGTAGATTCTCCGATCACAACTTTAATATTAACCTCTTTGCTCTTTCTAAGTAACTTAACTTGCACTTTTTTCTCAGGTCCAGCTCTTGAAACCATTTGAGGTAATTGTGTCATTCTATCGATTTTTTTACCGTCAAATTCTAATAATATATCACCTACTTTAATCCCACCTTTTTCTGCAGGACTATCCTTTACTATACTTGCAACCAATGCGCCTTTTATATCTTTTAAACCCAAGGACTCAGCAAATTCTTTCGTTATAGGCTGAACTTGCACACCAAGCCAACCATGTTTTATTTTTTTGCCACTTTTTAATGTGTCAATAATTGACATAGCTAAATTAGATGGTATGGCAAAACCTATACCCACGTTGCCGCCAGACTCAGATGGAGAATAGATAGCAGTATTAATACCTATAACTTTTCCATTTAAATCAAATAACGGTCCTCCAGAATTACCCCTATTAATTGCAGCATCAGTTTGAATAAATTCATTCATAGTGCCAATACTAATGTCCCTGGACCTTGCAGATATAATTCCTGTGCTTACAGAGCCACCCAAACCAAATGGGTTACCTATTGCCATAACCGTATCACCAACCCTTGCTTTATCAGAATCACCAAATGCAACAGAAGAAAGATCTTTATCAGAATTAATCTTAAGCACAGCAAGATCAGTTCTTGCATCATAGCCTAAAACTTCTGCTTTGAAATAAGTATTATCGTTCATAGTAACTGTGATATCTTGGGCGTTTTTAATAACGTGATAATTTGTTACTATGATTCCACCTTTATCTATAATAAACCCAGAGCCAAGCAACACCACCTCTTTGTTAACACTAGGGCCCCTATCCATAAAAAACTGATCAAAATGCTCAAAAAACTCTCTAAAATCATCAAAAAAATTATTTCCTGGCATAGATGGAACTCTAGTTCTGCTGTTATTTTCTTGTTTGATGATTTGTTCGCTTGAAATATTTACAACCGCAGGAATGAGTTCTTCCACTAAATCGGCAAGTCCTTGATTACAGTTGCATGCAGTAGTGCTAGCATCAACGACCTTTTTTGCATTCCAATCAAACATATTAGCATACGAAGAAAACGCAATTAGAAAATATGCAAATATAGATAAAATAAATGCCTTACTTTTCATAAATTATTTCCATCCTTTATTTAAAAGATCTAAAAAATTATTATTTGGTGAAAGTACAAATTTAGTATTATTTTCGGCAAATGATTTACTGTAAGCGCTCATAGAGCGATAAAAGTTAAAGAACTCTTCATCAACCTTAAATGCCTCATTATAAATTCTAGTTGCTTCAGCATAACCACGGCCCCTTATTTCGTACGATTCTTTTACTGCACTGGAGATAATTTCCCTTTTTAATTTATCAGCTTTTGATCTAACTTCCTGCCCAGCTTGCTCTCCTTCTGCTCTAATTTCTTTTGCTTCTTTTTCCCTTTCAGTTTGCATACGGCGAAATATTGCAGAACTATTTTCTTCTGGTAAATCTGCTCTCTTAATTCTTACATCTATTATTTCTATGCCAAATTTTTCAGCTTCAGAATAAACTCCACGCTGAATCAATTGCATAACCTCTGATCTTTTTTCATTCAACAAGCTAATCAACGAAAATCTGCCTATATTTTCTCTTATGTGTGCTTCTATAACCGGATATAATCTTCTAACCAGCCCTGATTCATTCCTCACAGCCTGGTAAAAAGTAACAGGATTTGTTATTTTATATTTTGCATACGCATCTACTATAATACGTTTTTGATCCGCTGTTATCACTTCCCTTGGGATCTTATCAGGACTTAAATCTAAAACTCTCTTATCAAGAAACTCTACACTATTTATGAATGGCAACTTAAAATATAAGCCACTTTCCCTAACATCCCTTACAACTTTACCCAGTTGTATAACTATTGCTTGCTTTGTTTCTTGCACAACAAATATTGAATTAAATAAAACAATCAATAAAACAACAAATACAGAAACAAAAACAATTTTAATATTACTACTCATGGTTATTTTCCTAAATTTGTAAGAGGTAAATAAGAAAACATACCTTTCAGATCATCAGTTACAACAACTTTGTCTACCTTACTGAAAATATTTTCCATAGTTTCAAGATAAATACGATTCTTAACGAGAGAAGGATTCTGTCTATATTCCTCATAAAGAGATAAAAAGCGATTTGCATTACCTTTTGCTTCATTTATTATTTCATTTTCATATGCTTGTGCATCTAATTTTATCTTTATCGCTTCACCCTTTGCTCGAGGTATAATATCATTATTATAAGCATATGCTTCGTTTATAGTACGCTCTTTGTCTGCACGAGCACTTTGTACATCTCTAAACGAACTGATTACTTTTTCTGGTGGATCAATTTTTTTCATTTGAACAGATAAAATCTCTATACCCATTTGGTATCCATCAAGAATCTGCTGCAATAGAATTCTAGTATCTCTAGAAATTTCTGGTCTGCCTTGACCAAGTGCAAAAGAGATCGTATTTTTACCTATTATTTCTCTCATGGCACTTTCAGCAGCATTTTTAACACTGAAACCGGGTTTGTAATCCCGCACTTTGAATAAATAGTCCTTAGCATCTCTAACGCGCCACTGAACCTCGAAGTTAACGTTGACTATATTTTCATCTCCAGTTAGCATCACGCCTTCACCGCGATCTGTATCTCGCCCATAAGAACTACTTACCCCAATTTCTTCACGATTTACTTCCTTAACGTTCACTTTAAAAACCTTGCCAATAGGGTAGGGGAAGTGATAACGTAAACCAGGTGTTTCTGTATTAGAATATTTACCAAAGGTAAGTTCTATACTTTCTTCACTAGGATGGACAATATAAAAGCCAGTGCAAGCATAGAACAGCAAAATAATGAAAATGATGAAATAAGGTTTTTTGCCCCTGTTTCTGGTTAATCCATTAAGAAAGAACCTTATATCAGATACAGCTTTACTTAAAATATCTTCATTATTAGGAGTTTTGTTCCCTACCGGTTTCTTTCCCAGATCCCAAGGATTATTATCATCAAACATAATGATTGATTCTATAATTAATACGCTAATATTACTTCTTTAATAAGAAAATGCAAACATAAATTGCTATTTTATTTACAAATTAATCATCAGGATGGAAAACATGATCGTACACTTCCTTTTCTCTATGTAATATGGTCGACTCTATGGAATTTTCTGGCTTTTTTTTGAATTCTTTGTTGTCACTCTTTAAGTGCACTACGTCTTTGTGAAAATGGGAATTATACCTAAATAGTAAAGCTATTATTATTAAAGTTATAACAGCCAAAAAGATGAGTGTTCTTTTTCTATACTTCATAAATGCTGCAGCTTCTTGACCTAATTTTCTATGTTACCACAAAACACGTCAAGCGAAATTATTTGAAGACAAATAAATACTGGCAATCAATTTAACACTAACTTAAGAATCAAGGAATACAATTATAATATATTTAATTAATAGTGAGGTTTAAAATGTTACATAATGAAAAAAATTCAAATTCTGTTGGAACTCAACAAAACCAACCAGAAGATAGTTTTGATTTGAATAAAACGATGCAAAATCTACCAAATTCAGATATTGCTAATGATCACAAGAAGCTAAAAGAAAGAATGACTGACCTGTTAAAAGGAGATACAGAATTCTCTAAGATGAAACAAGGAGATAAGATTCTTGTAGTAAGTGCAGCAAGTGGATTATTTACGGCAGTACTACCACTTTTGGCAGTTGGTGCAACACTTGCTATACCAGGTGCTATAGTTGGTCTTGCTTTATATTTCGCTGTAGAAGTCGCTGTAAAAACAGTTCAATCTGGATATAAAGGGCTCAAGTGGTCAGCAGAAAAAACAGTTGATGGGGCGAAATATACTGCTGGGAAAGTTAAGGACGCATCAACATACGCTGCCGGAAAAGTTAGAGATGGTGCTGTACATGTTAAAGATAAGGTGAAAGAAGGTTATGAACATTCAGTAGATTCACTGAAAAAAGGCGCTAGTTTTGTAGGCGAAGGAGTGGCAAATAAGTTCCATAAGGCATCTGGTGAGACGGACTATTTAGATAAGGTAAAAAGGTTTACTCCAGATGCAATTAAGAAATCTGACGAAATAAGAAATGATATGAAAGCAATTTTTGCTGATAAAGGAAATAATTCTGGGTTAGTGAAAAATGTACTTTCTGGAATATCGTCAGAAATTGATTTAAAAATGGCAGAGAAGGCAAAATCAGGGGAGATTGAACATACTTCTGGATGGCAAGTACAGAAAGAATTCATTAATAATTTAAATGAAAAAAGCTTGCATAACTTGTTAACACAAAGGTCATTACCTAAAGGTAGTTATTTCATCGACAGTGTTTTCTCTGAACATTACGATGAAATTAAGAAGGTTATTAAAGAATGTAGAGAAAATCATTTGTACTCAAGCGTAAGCAATATGTTTGACAGAGCAGAGAAAAAAGCTAACAGGCCTTCTGTCAAAAGTTTAACTAGGTCTGTGTCATCATCATTTTCTTCACTGGGAAGAAAAGGCTCTGAACAATCTAACAGCTTGTCAAAAAGCAATTCACTAAATTCTATAGGAACTGAAAGTACTGCTACTGTCTCTGATTCAGATTCTCAGAACTTTGCAACAGTCCGTAGAAGCAATTCATCTAGTAGCTTAACTCCTAAGCTTACTCCAGTTGCTCCACCAGAACTACCTAGAAGCGCCTCATTGACTAACTTAAATGGACAAAGTTCTTTCAGTGAAGATGTTCTCAGTGATCCTATTGTGGAGCAAAACCTGGATAGTTTGAGTAACAGAACTCTCACTCACAGTAATTCTACTGATAGTGGAATGGGTTCTGGTTCTTCTACGCTAACAAGAAAACAAGTTCTTCCTTTAAAAGAAGAATTTGACAGAGAACTCGAAGAAAAGTTGGCAAAACGACGCGCATTTCTAGATCAACCTAGTGCAGAACCTGTCAACTCAAGAGCTACAGCAACTCCAGGAACAGTGTAATAAGTAAAACTTCTACCTTCTCCAAAAGGATGTTACTCAATGAGTAACGTCCTTTTTTTGTTTTTAAACTATAGAAAAATCCTAGATCCCAGCGGTATGCGTACAACCGTATGAACATTGTGATTTCTCTGCTAGGAAAGGTGTCATCCGAGTAGCTGACACTGGGATCCAGGAAAGTTTGCTTGTTTACAAGCAAACTAGCATAGGAAGTGGTTACAACGTTTTCGATGAGATTATATGGAAAACTGGATTCCAGTGTCAAGCACTGGAATGACATCACAGGGGCACTGGGATGACACCTTTACGTTTGAGGCAAACTAGCTATAACACTTAACATACTACCTTTGCAAACAAATGTTCATACAGTACGCGCTGGCGTTATTTTCTCTTGATGAATAAATCTCGGTAGAGTATAGTAGCAATGCATTTATGTAGCTACTAATGAATAATTTAGTTTTGGTTTATACAACTTTTTCAAATTTTGAGGAGGCTAAAACTGTTTCTGAAGAATTGTTAAACGAGAAATTAATTGTATGTGTAAATATATTTCCCGAAGTGAATTCTCTGTATTTATGGGAAGGTAAAATTAGTAATAGTTGTGAAGTAGTGGCAATTATGAAGAGCAGGAATGATCAAGTTGATAAAATTGTAGAAAAAATCGAAGCAATGCATTCTTATGATCAGCCAGCTATTGCTGTGATGCCCATAGAAAAAGCAAATAAATCTTTTACTAATTGGGCTAATAGTGTTATTGATGTAAGTAGTATTGGGGTGTAGCCAAGTGGTAAGGCAGCGGTTTTTGATACCGCCACGCGAAGGTTCGAATCCTTCCACCCCAGCCATATTGAAGTGGGTGTGAAATGATATCACTTTTCTATAAATTAAGATTATTGAATTATATATTAGGTAGTCTAAAAGATATAATTGTGAAACTGTTTCTCTTCACAATGTATCTTTACACATTCAGCATTGTGCTCATGTTTCTCAGCAATGGTTTTTGGTATGCTGTAGAATTTTGCTCTTTCAAAAATGCGTTTTACCGTTTGTTTCAATATTGCAAGTGGTATTATGAAAATAGGGAAGATCTCGGTTACGGAATTTCTATTCGAATATTAGTGGCGTTTCTTACTCCGCATTTTCTCTATAAATTATTACTTGGCACAGGCTGGAAGTCCTTTTTAAAGGAAAAGATAATACAGATACTCAACACAAGAAGAAAAAAGGGTAGTGAGTTCAGTAACAGTAGCAAACCAAGTGGCAGTAGTTATAGTGATAAGAATAATTACAGCAATAACAGTGGTAACAATGAGCGTCAAGCTCAAGATGCAAAGCGAAAAGTAAACATGATAAAGCAGCTATTAATCAAAGATATAGAGGCAACTATAGATAGGAGATTGAATTATATTTTTTTCGGTAAAAGGAGTAAACCTCATTAAGTATATAAAAAGGCTTTATCTAGTAAGGCTTTTTAAGGTTGGCTGTATTTTATTTTTTACGTATACCGGATCACAATCAGCCAATATACATGTGTGCACAAAATCTTGACTAAAGTCTGATAACCAAGAAATTGCCTTACGTTTTTCTACCAAGCTTTCTGTTTTTTTGCAGTGACTTGCTGCATCAATCATTGCCTGCGCTATTACTGATTTCCACAGCAAATAATACCTTTGTATATCATCTGACGTACTATTTGTTTCATAGTGGTTAAAAAATTCTTTAAAATTGAAGTTGTTTGACATAATGATACCTCTTTGGATTGAAATTTGAAATGATTTGAGTTTATGTCGCCACAGCAGATTCCGCTAACAAGCAGCGGGATGACGGTTGTCGTTTAGCCATAAACATTAAGAAATTTACCAAATGAAAAAAAGGCAAAAGAAGCCCCGTGGTTATTATCTGCTTTAAAATATTGGCGTTTTTTATGTTTTAAACGCTTGACAAGCGAAATTCAGCTGCTTTTAATTGCAACTAACCTACGCTGCAAATGTTTAAGAAATTTACCAAGCAGAAAAAAAGACAAAGAATCCCCGAGTTAGCTAGTCTTTTACTATCTCTGTCGAGTATTGGCATTTTTTGATGTCTTGTAACGCTTTATAAGCGCGTTCAGCTTATTTAGATAAAAATCTAGATGTAGATGAAGTTTTGTAAAGACATACAGTATCTATATACTGCAAAAAATTGAACATAAGACGCCGATACATTAAGTAATCCTTACCTTTTAATCTGCAGATTGGCGAAAGCAAATACAATAGCTTCAGTTTCATGATAAGGGGGCTGGCGGAGTTTGTCAAGGAAGTTTTTTCGTTTCTGTGGGCTACCTGGTTTTCCTACTGAAATTTTGAAAAATGTAATCTACTCCTATATTCAAATATATCAAGCAGTAATTCAAAATCAGCCATTGCGCCTTTTGCGTTATTATACGCGAGATTGAGCAGCTCTTTGTCCTGATATAAATCAGCAAATTTAAATTCCATACATCCTGATTGTTTTGTGCCTAAAATATCTCCACTGCCTCTTAGCATCATATCCCTTTCAGCAATGTAAAATCCGTCCTGTGACTCACACATGATCTTTAACTTTGAAGATGAGCTTTTACTTAAATTATCGTATAATAATACACAAAAAGATGGCTTGTTTCCTCGCCCTACTCTGCCTCTTAACTGATGCAATTGTGATAACCCAAATTGCTCTGCATTTTCTATAATCATGATGGTTGCATCTGGCACATCTATACCAACTTCTATCACAGTGGTTGCAACAAGCAGAGAAAATTCATTCCTTTTGAAGGAAAACATAACTTGATCTTTCTGCTCCTGAGTCAATTTTCCGTGTATTATCCCGACTTTATCAAGAAATGTTTTTTGTAATTCCTGAAAACGCATCTCTGCTGCAGCAATATTGGTCTCTTCGTTTTCTTCTATATATGGACAAATCCAATATGCTTTTTCGCCCCTGTTTATAGCACCTTTTAGCTTTTCAATAACATCTGGCACCCTACTAATGTTCATAGTTACAGTTTTTATTGGCAATCTGGATTTTGGTTTTTCTTTCAAAATTGAACATTCAACGTCACCATACATAGCTTGCTGCAAGGTTCTTGGAATGGGAGTTGCAGTAACGAAAAGTATATCGGCATTTTCTCCTTTTCCTACCAAGCGATTTCTCTGCATCACTCCAAATCGCTGTTGCTCGTCTATGACTGCAAGCCCTAAATTTTTAAATGTAACGTTAGCTTGAAATAGTGCATGAGTGCCAATCACTATATTTAAAACACCACTTGCAAGTTCGTTCATGATAATCTTTCTTTCCTTGCGCGAAGTTTTACCAGTAAGCAGCGCAACTTTTATATCGGTACAGGATAAAACTTCCTCAATCCAATTATAATGTTGCTCCGCCAAGATAGTAGTCGGTGCCATTAGAGCTGCCTGCATGTTGTTTTCTACCATATTTAGCATCGTAAAAAGTGCAACTACGGTTTTGCCACTACCAACATCACCTTGCAGCAAGCTTATCATGCGATACTTGGATTTTTGCCTCTCTGAAATTTCATCTATTGCACGAATTTGATCGTTTGTTAATTGAAACGATAATTCATTTAAAACTTGCTCTTTATATTTACTCAATACTATAAATTCTCTTCCCCTTTCTTTTACATGATTCTCTCTTGCAAGTTTCAGTGCTAGCTGATACGCAAACAATTCATCATAAGCAAGCCTTTTTCTACAAACCTCGGCTTCCGCCAATGAGCTTGGCCTGTGCAACTTTATGATGCTTTCCCTCCAACTTAACCATTTTTTTTGCTTGATTAATGTATCATCTATCCACTCTGGTAAATCAGGCAATTCCTTTAGATTAGAGCTTATTATGTTCCCAATGCGCTTATTGGTAATGCCACGGCATAATTGGTAAACTGGCTCTATGCAAGCTATTTCTTTAAATTGGTTGATGTCAAGCGACACGTAATCTGGATGAGTAATTTGCCAATGTTCAGCAAATTTTTCGAGTTTGCCACTGATGATCACATTCGCTCCAATTGGAAATAGTTTATATAAATACTTAACTGAGTAATTAAAAAAGACTATGAATATATACTGACTCTCACTTTCAACGACTATTTTATATGGTCTACCTCTAAAAGTGGGCGACTGATGCTCATAAACTTTTGCAATGAAAGTTGTAAATTCTCCAACTCGAGCATCAGATAGTAACTTGCTTCTATCCACATAACTAAGTGGCTTATAAAACAGCAGATCCACCACCTTGTCCCCACCACAAAGTTTAGGCAATATTGCGGAATGGAACTTAGGTATATTCTCCAGCCTGCTATTTAGAAAAATCTGATTGCTCATTGAGATTCATACATGTGTAAAACTGTTATAGAGCCTTTTTAAAATCTTGTCACCTTATGGTCAGGTATGCACTATAGCTAGCACAGCTCTCTAACGTTATACCGCGATTCATTCGCGGTATCTCAGCCGCTAACACGTAACGGAATGACGAATTTGTTGTTTTTAAAATCGTCGGTAAGCCTAAGTTACCCCTAACTATATTTGCTATCATAGGGCTTATAGTAGGTATTTTATTAACTTATTAATCATTTTTATGTGTTATTATACCATTAGCAGTCTATATCAAGGTATTAATGATGAACAGCTCTACACCAAAAGAAAAGGAAAATCCAATAGTTACACTAAGAGCTCAAGCAGAAAAGTTTGGTTTTAGCAGGTTGAGGGCTGGTAAAGATAATGCTGAAGCGAATTCTGGTGCAACTATGTACGTAGATCTTCCAAGAATGAAACTTGTTATTCAGAACAAAGTTATAACAAAAGAGCTTGTTGATGAATTATATAATAAACATACCAACCTCATTTCAAATGACAAAAATAAGTACCGCCAATTTGTAAAACAAGTTTTTACAGAGCTATTTGAATATGCTGAAGCAGAAGTTCCAAATGATTCTATTCTAGAAGAACTAATCACTAATTGTAACCAGGCTGCTTATGTGGGTGCATTGTATGGTAAAGGAGGACCTATCCTTCATTTAGCTGAAACATATGGGTTATTGTTTCAGTCTAATCATGTAACACATATTAATTGTAGTGATCCAAGTCATGCGGCAATCAGAATTGAAGAAAAAATTGCAGTTCGCACTTTTGCAGAACTGGAAGAAGAATTATGTAAATTGGATAGCTCGCTAGAATTCACACTTAAGTCTCAAGGTGATAAAAATGTAACATATGAAGATGGTAAATTGTCACTTACTGTTCCTAAGAGACTGAAGGACTATAATATAGGTGATAAAAACTTGTTTGACGTTATAAAAGAGTGTTTTCAGAAATTTTGCGAGAGGCTTGGATTTTTTAAAATAAAAATAGAGCATGGCTTGGATAAGCCACCAAAAGTGAACAGCCATCTGGAAAATATGGAACCGCCCATTCATAGCAATGAGTATGGAAATACACCTGGAAACTAACAATTAAAATATTTCAAGCGCTGTTAGCTCATTTGCACAATCAATGACTTCAGAACTTGGGAACTGGTTTTTAAACCAAGTATACTGACGTTTCGCGTAGTGTCTTGTATTGGTTTGAGCAATCTGTATCGCTTCGTCTAAAGTAATCTCACCTTTCAAGTACTTTATAATTTCTGGCACTCCGTGTGCTTTCATAGCTGGCAAATGTGGGGCTAGGTTCATGTTAAGTAGCTTTTTTACTTCATCAATTGCTCCATTTCCAATCATTTTGATAAAACGAGAATTTATTTTTTGGTATACATCCTCACGTTTAGGCAAAATTGTATATATCTTAAAATTATTGAATAAAGGAGGCTGTCGATTTTTCTGCCATACGAAAATCGACTTGCCAGTTTCAGTGATAACTTCAAGTGCCCTTGAAAGGCGGTGCGAGTCATTCATGAATACTTTACCTTGAATCCTTGGATCTTTGCTTAGCACTAATTTGTAAAACTCCTCTTTACTTAAATTTTTCCTTAATTCGCTTACATTTTTCCTTACTTTCTGACTTATTTGTGGCATTGATGATAAGCCTTTGATTAAACTGCTGATGTAAAGCCCGCTTCCTCCAGTGATGATAGGTATTTGAGCATTTTCTAATGCGTGATTAACTTCTTTTTCTAAATCCTCTAACCATAGACCCACGGAATAATTTTCTTTTGCTGAAACATAACCATATAATTTATAAAATTCTTCTTGCTTTAGTGGTTGAGCAGTAATTATGGGAATTTCTTTGTATACCTGCTTTGAATCACAATTTATTATACTAATATTTCCATATTTTTCTCTCAGGTTATCGCATAATTCTGATTTACCTGAGGCCGTAATTCCTGTAATAATTACTATATTATTTTTCATTTATATTAATTTAATTAACATATGATAAAGTGTAGTAAAAGTTTGGATTCTACAATCTAAAGTTTGGAGATTTTTATGGCAGAAAACAACGACAATAATTCATTTACTAAGCGTTTCACAAACAGGACTCCTGGCGGTACAGGGGAAGGTTTTTCCAGTAAGTATTCGTCTCAAAACACCAAAGAACGGGCATTAGGGGAAAAAGGGGGAATTTCTGAATTAGCAGGCAAAAAAACCGAATCCAAGGAAGCTTTTTCTGAAAGTGGCGGCATAAAAAGTAAAAGCAGAACTGTCAATGAAAGATCTTTTGCTGATGCAACAAAAAGAAGTAGGTCAGATCTTATATACTTAGTCCGTGGTAAAGATCGTGGAAAATCAGCGTGGCATTATGTATTAGTTGATAAAGAGAAAAGAGAAATGTTTCTAGCAAAAAGCAGAACTGGCTCTATAGATGTTGCAGACTATGGAGAGATTTTGTATTCAGGATGGGGAGAGGATCCACCACAGGCAATAATTGATAAAGTCAATGAAGAGTTTGGGTTGTAGCAAATCTGCATAACAAATGGTAAGCTGCGTTGCATTACGTTTACAAAAACTAGCAGTTACTATATAAGATACAGTCCAACAAAACTGATCTAGTTGTTATGAATAAGTTTTTAGCTATATGGTATCTAAAATAATAAATGCAATACAGAACAATTTATTAGTGTGTTTTCCAACAGAAACAGTGTATGCTCTTGCTTGTAATGCACTAGATAATGAATCTATAGGAAAAATATATCAGATAAAGAAACGCTCTCAAAATAAACCACTGTCTATATTTGTTAGTGATATTTACAATTTGACAAAAATAGCAAAGGTAAAGGAAAGATATATTGATTTAATAAACCACTTTTCTCCTGGACCAATTACCTATATTTTACCACTTAAAAACAACAACATATTGCCAAACGAATTCTTTAAAGATAGTATAGGTATCAGAATTCCTGAGCATCCTATTGCAATTTCAATACTAAACAAACTGAAAGTTCCAATAGTTGCAACTAGTACAAATATTTCAGGAAAAGAAAGTGTATGTAAGGCAAACGATATACCACAATCCATTAAGCAACATTTATCTGTAGTGATTGAAGATGACGAACTAGTTTCTGGTATAGAATCTACTATTATTGACTTAACCGAAGATAAGATTAAGGTTTTAAGGGAAGGTGCAATTTCATTACAAACAGTAAACAACGCATTTTCAAACTAAAATCTATAGGAGAAAGAATGAAAAAAGTAATAGGCCACAACCAAGCCAAAAAAAAAATAATGAACAACTTATCTGTTCAGTCTTGGCTGATCTGTGGTAAAAAAGGTATAGGAAAAGCAACACTTGCAAAATCCTTCTCCAATTGGTTACTCATAAAAAACTATAATGAAGTAGCATTGGACTTACACATTGTTGAAGGTGATACTATCGGAATAGAAAAAGTCAGAGAAATGAAAAACTTTCTACACTTAAGTCCCATTCAATCAGAACACAAAATAGCTATAATAGATAGCTTAGAGGCAATGACTAATAACGCTAAAAACGCAATATTGAAAATATTAGAAGAGCCGCCAAAAAATTCTAAGATATTTATAATTAGCCATAAGCCATATGATATACAAACCACTATCCGGTGTAGGTGCTTTCAGCTAAATTTACTCCCATTAACTTATGATGAAACAAAGCAAGTTGCTTCATCTCAATGTAAATTTGATAATCAAACGTTTGACGAAATGATTACTTTATTTCCTGGAATGCCAGGAATGATAATAAATACAATAAGTAGTGATGCTTATGAAGCATACAAATGCTTTTATAAATTTCTTCATGATTTAAAGAATCCCAATATGATTAATAAAGTAATTAATAGCGAAATCGAACTAGAACTAGCATCATATATAATTCAGGCCTTCATTTTAGAAAGCATAAAGAGAGAGGTAAATGGTGTTGAAATTCTGCTAAGTCAGTGGAAAAAAATAGATGAACTTTTCGTTGCCGCAAAGCAACTCCACTTAGATAAAAAGCATGTTTTAGCTAATGTAGTTAATATCATGACATAAGTTTACAAAGTATAATACTTTTAACATAAATTCATGATAAAATTCTGTTAATTTAATACTCGAAGTATATAATTTGACTGATAATAAATTAACTGTATGGCAATCAATAGAAGTTTTGACGAAAGCCATATTGAACATGCAGAAAAAATTAAGCTTAATTAAGAATATAGCTTCAGATCAAGACATAACCCTAGAAAAAGGAAAGGAGTTGTTAAGTGGCATTTATGAAGCAAATTTTAAGCTAAACAAGACAATCAATATAGCTACTTTGCCAAAAATTGGCTATCATATGCTAAATGGTGAGCTTGTTGTACGTAATCATATTACGGAAGAGGAAGTAAAGATTCCTGGAGATTTTCATTACCTTAAAGTCGTAAAATCCGATCATGATAATTATAAATTAACGTTTTGTAATTTTTTAGGTAATGAGTTTTTTGAATATAAAAAGTATGATCCACAATATTCTGGTATTTCAGATGAATATAAATTTGTGGATTTTGGTAGTGTAAAAAAGACTCATAATCTAAAATTTAAGGAATACATTGGTCATGCACCTAAATTTTTTGCTGCAGAAGGGCCTATTGAGCCTGGATCCCAAAACCATGTAATTGATCTATTTGAGCTAGTCAAAAGTGGTAAAGGTAGAAAAGTGGGAACCTTTGCTGATGAATTTGGTTATTTTGATGATCAAAATAAATTACATTATTATAATTATCACAAAAGTGTAGAAAGTAATACTTATGATCCTGAAAATTTCAGTGTAAAAATGATAAATATAGATGTGAGCAAAATCGATAAATTCTACCTCATTGCAGAACAAGGTGATATAATCATTCATCCTATTTGGGAAAATTTAGACATATTTTAAAGTTTTTTTTAGAGTATCTAAGCTTATTGTTATTATAATGATCCGATTAGGTCTGGTAGTATTGTGTTATGGAAGATAAATTGCTTGAATCAGTAAAAAACAAAAGTTATTTCAGTAAAGCAGTCGAATGGTACTGCCATAGGTATCTGTTTTGTGTAGCAGAAAGATCTTGGATGGCATTAATAGTATCGCTTCTCCTAGTATGCTTATGTTTATTAACATTAAACATATACCTGTTATTTCCTATTAAAAAAGATTTAAATTTTGTGAAGTATATGAACCACACAGAAGATGAGTTCTCTGCAATGCATAAGCTTAGTTTCAGTAAAAAGGAAGATGAATACACTTCCACAGCGAGGTACTTAATAAGTAAATACATTGAAATATACGAGTCCATTAAGATCGTTGAACCGAAGTACCAAGAAAATTTTATAAGAAACAATTCTATACATAAAATCTATCAAGGCTTTCAGGAAAAAACGAATAATGAAGCTGGTAATTTGTCTTTATCTAAAAGAAAAATCGCCAACATAAATGTAATAACATTATCTATTGATCGATCGACCAAGGACTTAGTTACATTTGCTGGAAATGCTACTGTAGTTTTTACAACCGAGCAAAATAAGGAGGATACTGTGGAGATTAGCTTCACTTTGTCGAATATAAAAGCAACTCTGGCTGGTATAATACCATTTAAATTTATTGTTAATGGTTATAAATACAGATTTTAAAATATTACTTGGTAGCTAAAAAAAATAACCAAAGTGCACATAGCAGTAATAACTGGAGGTAAAACTAGAAGAATTGGTGTTTTTTTAATAAAGTAATTCTGAGAAGGTTTTAAGAAAAAGGCGTTGTAAATTATCGGTAAAAAGTACAGAGCGTTGAGTATAGTACTAACAATTAACACTAGAGTTACAAACACAGAAAGTATTACATTGCCAGAGTTGAAAACAGCTTGAAAAATGAGAAATTTACCCCAAAAAGTCGGAGCAGGCGGCACCCCTATCATAGACAATGCACCTATAGCAAATGCTGTCATGCTAATTGGCATACTGCGTCCTATACCGTAAATCTTATCTATATATTTCTCACCTGCTCTCGTTATTATTGCTCCGGCAACGAAAAACAAAGTGATTTTTGCAAATGCGTGGCAAACTAATTGAAAAATTGCAACCCTCATGCTGAGATCACTAAAAATTGAAGCGAATAATATAATATACGACAATTGAGAGATGGTAGAGTAAGCAAGCAATTTCTTTAATTCTTTTTGCTTTAGTGCAATCAATGATGCAGTAATAATAGTAAATCCAGCAGCGTACGGAAGCCACCCTCCAGCAAACCAATTTTGCTGCACAAAACGTTGCATATTATCGACGCCGAAAGTGTATAATATAACTTTTATGATGATGAAAACTCCGGATTTCACAACAGCAACAGCGTGCAGTAGTGCACTCACAGGAGTTGGTGCAACCATTGCTTTTGGTAACCAAAAATGCATTGGCATTAATGCAGCTTTTCCTATTCCGTAAATCAGCATAGCAAAACACACTGCAATGAAAGTGATGAGTGAAGTATCAAATTTGAATATTCCACCGCTTACAAAGTCTAAAGTATGAAATTCATGATATAAAAGGCCTATTGCAGGAAAAAATAATACCAAAGAAGAGAAAAATAGCACGCCAAAGTAATAGCGTCCTGCAATCATTGATTCATTTGTTGAGTTGTAAGTAACCAGAGGGTATGTACTAATAGTTAGAAGCTCATAAAAGACAAATGTAGTGAGCAAGTCTCCAGAAAAAGCAATAAACATTGCACAGCCAATCGATATTGAAAAAAAGCATAGAAAACTTGAGTGATTGCTATCAGCATAGTTATTCTGCATATAACATATTGCATATATACTGGTCAGCACCCATAAAAACGATATTAATAAACTGAATATTACTCCGGTAGACTCTAGCTTTAAACTAATGTGCAAATTATTACCAAAATCCATGAGAATAAATTGAGAATGATCACCATATACCCAATATAAAGTGCACAGACACGTATACGTAAACAGAAGTACAGAAGAAGTGACAGTAATACTATTGTTCACTCCGGGCCATTTACCAGTAAAAAAAATAACTAACGCACTTAAAAGTGGAATCAACGCAGTAATTAATAAATAATTCTCAGTAATTGAAAATGGTAAGGAAAGAGACGTTAAAACACAGTCCATTAAATAATTCATCTTTTTGTTTAGGTAAAGCTAGAATTATACTAAAATCATAGAAAAACCGCTATGTTTTTTTGGCAAACTAGTCGTTTGTGTATGCTATAGCTATACTGCGATTCATTCCACAACTGTACGAACATTTGTTTTTGTTAAACACAACAAAGATGTCATCCCAGTGCCCTGACTACTTGGATCCAGGAAAGTTTGCTTGTGAGCAAGCAAACTAGCATAGAAAAACGTTTTCGATGAGATTGCAGAAAACCAGTGTCTGGGCACTGGGATGACAAAGGAGGACAGTGTCAAGCACTGACCATTTGCTGTGCAGTTTACCTTTAAAAATGAATGTTCATACAGTAAGCCATAAGATGACAAAAGAGTAAACTTTATCTGTGTGAGCTATAGACGCAAATTACAACAAATGCAGTAGCGTAATCTCCATCGTCACTTAAAGAAAGATGAATTTTGGAGATAAAATCCTTGCTAACGGTAAGATATGGCTTGCCTCTCACATCATTGTATATTTCTATATCTTTCATTGTAATGCCCTGACTAAATCCAGTACCTCGTGCTTTAACAAAAGCTTCTTTTGCTGCAAAGCGTTTAGCAAAATACCTTGCTCGCATTTCTTGACTATTATACTTTCTACTTAGCTCTATTTCCTTTTCAGTGTAGATTCTATTGAGAAATTTTTCCCCGTATTTTTGTAATATTCTCAATACTCTTGGTATATATACTATGTCAGTGCCGATACCGTGTATCATTTTGTGCTAAAGTGATTTATTGCTTCTTCAATCTGCATTTCCTTTACCTCTCCAGTTGCTCTATTTTTTACTTCAACTATCTTTTCATCTATTGCCTTTTTTCCGACAATTATTTGCCACGGCAAGCCTATCAGATCCATTCTAGAAAATTTTACTCCTACACTTCCTTCCGTATCATCGTAAAGCACTTCATCGCTCTTCAAAGCTTTGTATATTTTATCTGCAGCCTCCGTTACTTTCGTTTGTAAATTGATTAAACCAATTCTGAAAGGAGCCACCGATTCTGGCCAGATAATTCCCTTATCATCATGAAAAGCTTCTATTATTGCACCAACAAGCCTTGAAACCCCAATGCCATAAGAACCCATATGTATATTGACATTTTTTCCATCTTGAGAAGTAACACTTGCCTTCATAGGCTTTGAGTATTTGTCGCCAAAATAAAAAATATGCCCTATTTCAATACCTTTACTAACATTTAACTGCTCTTGTGATATAGGGCAAGTCTCAGGATCATGCATATCATCTGCAACTGCGTATATACTCTTTAAACTTTCAATATCTTCACTCTCTAGTAGTTCAGAAAATTTGTTGTCGTAATATAAAGTGCTTTCACCAGTGTTTGCCAATATATGAAACTCGTGGCTCAAATTTCCTCCAATTGGCCCCGTATCAGCTCTCACTCCAATTGGGGTAAGTCCCATGCGTTTGAAGATTTTTATGTAAGTTTTGTACATCAAATTATATGAATTCAGTGCACCTTCGTAATCTACATCAAAACTGTACGCATCCTTCATCAAAAATTCCCTGCCCCTCATAACACCATAACGTGGTCTTACCTCATCACGAAACTTCCATTGAATTTGGTATAAACAAAGTGGCAAATCTTTGTAACTTTTTACCACATCTCTAATTAAATCAGTTGCTACCTCCTCGTACGTTGGACCAAAAAGCATATCTTCCTCATGCCTATCCTTTATACGCAACATTTCCTTACCGTAATCATCATAACGTCCCGATTCTCGCCAAAGATTTGCTGGTTGGACACAAGGCATCAACACTTCAATTGCACCAGATTTATTCACTTCATCTCTGATAATGTTTTCAATATTTTTAAGCACTAAGAGACCAAGTGGTAACCAAGAATAGATGCCAGATGCTACCTGTTTTACTAAACTTGCACGTAAAGAATATTGATGGGAGATAATTTTAGCATGAGCAGGCTTTTCCTTTAAAGTTGGTAAGTAATACTTGGATAAACGCATATAATAGATCTGATTGTATTAAGTAATCTTAATACAATCAGACCTGTAGGTAAACTTATTTTGAAAAGGAAGGGAAGTGCATGGCTGACCATTTCATAGTTATCATAGTCTTTGTACAACATTTTCCTTTTGGCATCGCAACGCTTCTCCACCAAACTTTGTTATGTGATCCTTAACAGAAAGAGTAGATGGATCTTTCATCTCACTGCTTACTGGACTCTCTTCTTTTACAGGAGGAGCTTCAGGTTTCGTTTGTAAACCAGCAGGCTTAGGCGGTATCGGTGGCTTCCCTGCCTCTGGTGCAGGATGTGACGGAGATGTGGGTTCAGGTTTTGCATCATCACCAGATACATGCCCACTGTCAGGACTCTTGCTTCTTTCTTTATGGAACGATTGGGGGTTTGAAGGCATAGATTTTTTCCTGTGTTTTGTCAGCATCTTTTGTTTCGGTCCTACTTCTTCCTGTTCGCCTTCATCAGACCAACCTGACTCTCTACTAGAACTCTCACTTTCACTATCTGAGCATTCCATGGCTACTCTCCTTGCAAGAATAACAGCTATATCACACTCTGTTTTTGGAGTACTCTTCTCAGGGCTTTGTTGATTTTTATTAACTGATTTCAATTTAAAACCTCCTCTTATTTCTGCAAGTAAAGCATTTTTGGAATCTGTTTGCTCACCTTCACTATTCTTTTCTCGTTTTTCCCTATTTTGTTTTAATTTTTCATCGCGTGCTTTTTTCTGTTCTTTGCTCATACCTGCCTTACCGCCAGCTTTTTTTATACTATTAAGTAAATCATTACTACCCTGTTGAGTTGATGAATTTTGAGGAGGAGGTGGTGGTGATGCACAGCTTGATAGAGGAGGAGGCGGCGGCTGTAGCATATTGGCACTTGGATTTGGTTGTGTTCCAAACGTTACTGGAGGTGATTGAGGAGTAGGTACATTTGATTTATTCTCCAGATTAGTACAATTTTTACACACAAATTTTTGTGGTTCTTCTTTCTTATTGTCAGCTCTAGAAACGGCCAGTCTAATGAGATATATTTTTGAAATCAATGCAACAGCCGTAGAAACAGCAAAAATTGCTAAAGGAACTGCTGCAATAGGACCAGAACCAGAAACTGCTATAATAACATAAGGAAGATATTGACCAGATATGAAACTAAATATAGATAATAATGAAACAGCAATTAAGAGGTTGTCCGGAAACAAGTAAAAGGCTATAATATCTGAAATTTTAGTACGGGGTAAAGATGAGAAAAAAGTATCCAACAGATCTAAGCGAAAGGGAATGGGCAAGAATAGAAAAACACTTCAGAGTATCATACAAGAAAGGAGGAAGGCCGCCAAAGTATAGCAAAAGAGAAATATTAGAAGCAATTTTCTATGTATTGCGTACAGGGTGTCAATGGCGGTATTTACCAAATGATTTTCCGCTATGGAAGACTGTGTATGAGCAGTTCAGGCAATGGAAGAAGCAGGGAATTTTTGAGAAAATGAATTATGAAATTACAAAATATAGTAGAAGAAAAATAGGAAGGAATGAGCAGCCGAGTGCCTGTATAGTAGATAGTCAATCTGTAAAGACTACAGAAAAGGGGGGATCAAAGGCTATGATGGAAGTAAAAAAGTAAAGAGTAGAAAAAGGCATATAATTACAGACACTCAGGGTTTTATACTAGGTTGTTACGTAGGCGCTGCTAACGAAAATGATAGAGATGGTATTAAAATAGCATTAAACAATATGAGAACAAAATATACTAAAGTTAAAAAGCGGATCGTCCACAATGATAAAATCACCACCTTCACCAGTTAGTGTTCCACCAACTGATGTTGCGATTCTGTATCCTCTCTGCACTGTTTGAAATTTATATTTGGTATTCTGGTCTTTGGATAGTTCTATCTCTGGAAATAGCGCTCTATACCAACTAGACTGCATCACGCACCTGGTGTCGAGCGAGTGCTTTTCGCTGAGCCGCTGAGAATAACTTGCAACTATTATTCTCGCAGTTGGTTGGTTTCCCAGTATCCATGCGGGCCACGCAACGCTTATGCACATGGACTTCATCGAGCGCGGAGGCATATTGAATATTATTCGTTTCACTTCACCAGCGCTCGCTGCTTCCAGCCTGTCTGCTATGACTTTTATATACTGATAATCGTTATACTCACACCCCGGCACTACCGTTTGAAAGCATAACTCAATGAATTTTAGAAAGTTCATGATATAATGTTGAAACCAACGCGTAACGCTGGGATGACAAAAAAAGGAGCACTGGAATGACACCCTACTTAACCGTCATACCGCGATTCATTCGCGGTATCTCCTAACATAGATCCCGCTAACACGTAGCGGGATGACGAATTACTTAACCATCATTACACCGTCATACCGCGATTCATTCGCGGTATCTCTTAACATAGATCCCCTACTATACCTTAACATAGATCCCGCTAACAAGCAGCGGGATGACGAATTACTTAACCATCATTACACCGTCATACCGCGATTCATTCGCGGTACCTCTTAACATAGATCTCCCTACTATACCTTAACATAGATCCCGCTAACAAGCAGCGGGATGACGAATTACTTAACCATCATCTACACCGTCATACCGCGATTCATTCGCGGTATCTCGGCCGCTAACACGTAGCGGGATGACGGTTGTCGTTTAGCCATAAACATTAAGAAATTTACCAAACGAAAAAAAAGGCAAAAGAAACCCTAGTCATTGTCTATTTTCAGTATTGGCGTTTTTTAAGTCTTAAACACTGCAATTTAGCTGCTTTTAAATGCAACTCACCTTAGTTTAAATGTTTAAGAAATTTACTAAGCAGAAAAAAAGGCAAAGAGAACCTAGGGTAGCTAGTATTCAAATTCTCCCTTGTTCTATTTGACGTCTTTTGATGTCTTAAACGCTTTATAAGCGCGTTCAGCTTATTTAGATAAAAATCTAGATGTAGATGAAGTTTTGTAAAGACATACAGTATCTATATACTGCAAAAAATTGAACATAAGACGCCGATACATTAAGTAATCCTTACCTTTTAATCTGCAGATTGGCGAAAGCAAATACAATAGCTTCACTATCATGATAAGGGCGCTGGCGAAGGGTGTCAAGTAAGTTTCTATATAATATTTTCTAAAATAAATAGACTTCTCGCATCCAATTTTGGCAGCGCGCGACACACAACTGCAATGACAAGGTGTCGCAAGATAAACATCATATTCACACGAAGTACTTGACTTCACTTGTACTAAGAAGCATTTTATATATGTTGTGTGCCCGTAGCTCAGCTGGATAGAGCAACAGCCTTCTAAGCTGTGGGTCGTAGGTTCGAATCCCACCGGGCACACTCTTTTATCAATACTTTCTATAAATCTTCAAGTACTCTGGCACCACATTTTCAATTGCTAATGGTCGAACCTTCATTGTTTCAAGGTCAACTGACTTTTCGATTGAACTATTCATCATAACTTTCACCTGATCTTGAGTAAGCATAGGGTTCGTATCTCCGGTTATTGGTTTTAGCAGCATAGAAATAATTTTATTTTCTAAAAAGAAAGCTATTAACTTTGCCATTGGAAAAGATACATTGATCAACAAACACTTTCTGTTAGTAACATTCAGAATAAACTTCAATAAGCTTTTGAAAGAGTAAACCTTTGGTCCACCCATGTTATAAATTTTCTTGTCTTGCTTATTAAAACTGATAATACGATATACCACTTCAGCTAAGTCTGTTACACATATTGGCTGAAATTTAGTTGTTCCATTGCCAATTAGTGGTAAGAAAGGAAGAATAGTTGCTAATCTTGCAAATTTATTAAAGAAGTTGTCTTCTTTACCAAATACAAGGCTTGGCCTAATTATTATTGCTTTTTGAAATGCTGAAGTTACAGCTTTTTCACCTTCCAATTTACTTTTGGCATATTTTGACAACTTGCTATTTTCTATTCCCATAGCAGAAAAATGTATCATCATAGGTACATTTTTCATTTTTGCAGCTTTTGCTATCCTTTCAGCTATTTTAACGTGAACAGCGTAAAAATCGTGCTTTTTTGCTTCATATAATATTCCCACTAAGTTTATAGCTACATCACATTCTTCCATACCATCCAGAACTGATTTTTCATCAAAAAAATCGCCTTTAAATATTGATATTTGTCCTAAATTGCCACACAATTTTAAACAAGCAGCTTTTTCCTGATTACGAGTGAATATCTTTATTAAATATCCTTCTGCTGCCAAGCGTCTTACGATGTGTTTCCCTATAAACCCCGTTCCACCAAAAATAATTACACGTTTTGTCACAATTAAAGTTCCTAATAATTTGTTACTGTAAATTAATACAATGATTTCGCTTAATATTTTATTACGAATTCCCGTACAATAAGATCCATTTTCATTCCTCGTGAGCCTTTAACTAGAATTGCGTCATTATTCTGAATAATGTTAGCTAAATCACTTTTCAATTGATTAGAATCATTAAAATGCGTGCCTCTTATATTATCTGGCAAAAGCTCATGCAATTCTAACATAAATTTACCAACTGTATAAACTTTATCTATATTATTTTCTGTGATAATCTTAACCAAATCTGTATGAAACTCTATGCTTTCATCACCAAGTTCCAACATATCACCAAGCAAAGCTACTTTTCTCTGATTAGAATATGTACTCAAAGTTTTTATTGCAGTTTTCATCGAAGCAGGGCTGGCGTTATAGGAGTCATCAATTAAATGTATATATTTTTTATTGCATTTGACCTTATGAATATTGCCTCTACCTTTCGCTACACTAAAATTCTTAAGTGCAAGTGGTAATTTTGATAAATCAAGTCCGAGGCTTTGCACAACTGCTGCAACAGCAAGTAGCGAATAAGCAAAATGCTCACCTTGTACACGTAAATTACAGTTTATAATTTGATTATCACTCAGCCTGATTTTTAAACTTAATCTATTAGCAACTCGGTTTGATGTCATTCCAGCGCGTGACGCTGGAATCCAGTCTTTATTATACAACCGTCTGATATGCTCATTTGCAATTGAACTTCCTGGATCCAAGTAGTCAAGCACTGGGATGACAGAAGATAGTGCTGAAATGACAGAAGATTCATCGTTTCTTATTAAGTTTAGTAAACAAACTTCAGCATTTTTATCTTTACCGAAGCTTATTACATTTCTATTGGCGTGTGATGAGAGATAATCATAATATTTATTATCTCTGCTTAAAACCAAAGTACCGTTATTTTTCATACCATACAGAATTTCTAACTTCGCTTGTGCAACGTCAAATAGTGATGAAAAATTTTCAGTATGTGCAGGTTCGATGTTGGTAATAACTGCAATATTCGGATTACTAATTTTTGATAATTCTTTTATTTCACCAGCTTTATTCATTCCCATTTCAAGAATTAAGTACTGGCAGTTTTTTGGAGCTTTCAGAATTGTCAAAGGCAATCCTATATTATTATTTAAGTTACCTTCGTTTGCATGGGACACTCCATATTGCGATAAAACAGTATGCAGCATATCCTTTGTAGTGGTTTTCCCGACACTGCCTGTAACTGCAATAACTTTAGCATCAATAAGAACATTTCTAATGTAGTATGATGCCATATCGTGCAAAGCTTTCAGGGTATCTTGTACAATCATGAGAGGGAAACTTTTATATTTACCCTCACTCACTATTGCAGCGACAGCCCCTTTTAAAAACGCTTCATGCAAAAAATTATGGCCATCAAAATTCTTTCCCTTGAGGGCAATAAATAAATCACCTTTTTTTATGCTTCTTGTGTCCGTTGAAATATTTGAGCTATGTATCCAATTACAACCATTTACGTCTCTTCCGCCAGTTGCATCAATGATATTATTTGTGTTCCATTTAAACATAATTTAGAGTATTCTTTATAATAAATTGAACAATAAAAGTAGCGAAAATACTACATGTTTTAGACAATGTGCAAATAATGGTTGCAATCCCTATAATTCTATCTTATAATGGATATAGAAGTTTAAATTTTTTCGTCTATAATTAAAATGTATTTAGTTATAGAAACTACCTTGGAGGTATGTATGGCAGAATCTATTTGGGCTAAGATAGGCGGAGCAGTTAAAACAGGTGTAGAAGCTACAGGTCGGGTGTTTGCTCTTGTGCCTAAAGCACTTGTTTACCCTATAAAGAAGCCGTTTGCTTCAACGGGTGAAATGAAACATGATGCTACAGTTTCGTTAAAGAAAGCTGTTGGTATAGATGTACCTGAAGAAGAAAGGGAATATGATCCACCTATAGAAACCACACAGGCTAGTAAGGATCTTGGTGTACAAATAACAGAGCAAAAGAAAGGGATAGGAAAGGTAAGTTTTTTAGTGTCAAGAACTCTGACGGGAGATATACCTTATTTGAATGATGAACAAATAAAAGCACTAAAAAGTGAGTATTCAAACATCACTATACATAGAGAAGAAAATAAAATTGTAATTGAAGTTGATGTTAAAAAAATAATTGAAGACATTAAAACTGACTATAAAGGAAAGAGTCCAGAGGAGATAAAAAAGCTTGCTATTGAAGAAATTAAACAAAAAGTTGACGGTAACCTTAAAGATCTAGCAAAAATTACTGGTGGAGAATTTAAAGTTCACACAGACTTAAAATTGCTGTATGGTATTGCAGAAAAATTGTATAAGGAATATGATAATCAAAAGCAGTCATCAGACAAAGTTGTGAAGTCTGATGTTGGTCAGCCTTCAGAAACTATAGCTTCAGGTGAGAAAAAATGGGCGCAAGAAGCTATAAAAGCAGGTAAGTCGCAAAGTTGTGGAATGCAAAAATAAGTTATAGGGGAGTATTATGAGTGAAGCTAAAAAAATAGAGGAAAGACATCATAGTCTAACTGTTCCTGGGGATATGTATCACTTACAACCAGGAGTTATTACTGGAAAAAGGGTAAGTGGAATAGAACCCTTTTTGAAAGAACAGCAGGACATGGTAAAAGTAAGGGAACTTGTAAGCTCTTTAAATCTTGAAGATGCTTCTGGTGAAGCGATAAAACCACTATCTACACCTAATGTAGAGAAAAACGAAGAAAGAGGGAAAGGTCGCTCTTAAAATATGAGCAATGAAGTTTATGATAGCGATAACATCTTTGCTCAAATATTAAGAGGTGAGTTACCTTGTGAGAAGGTACATGAAAATGAAAATGTACTAGCTTTTCATGATAAGTACCCTGACGCACCAGTTCATATTTTAGTTATATCAAAAAATCAATATATTTCATATGATGATTTCATTCTAAAAGCTCCTGAAGAGGAAATAGCGGATTTCTTCAAAACTGTAAGAGAGATAGCACACAAATATAATCTAGAAAAAACAGGATATAGATTAGTCACTAACTACGGTGAAAATGGAGAGCAGGTTGTACCACACTTTCACGTGCATATTTTAGGTGGTAAAAAGTTAGGAAAGCATGTAAACTCATAGTGTTATATGTTTTGTTAAATGAGCGAATATTTAACCATAGTAATCTTTATCTGCGTATCAATTGTAGTATCTTTTGCTTTAGGTATATTGCCTATGTTTCTTGCAGTGAGTAAGCCAGATGGTGAAAAGCTTTCCACATATGAGTGTGGCTTCAATCCACTATCCAGTGCAAGGAAAAATTTTGACATTAAATTTTACCTAGTTTCAATATTATTTATAATATTTGACTTAGAAATTGCTTTTCTTTTTCCTTGGGCTGTTTCTTTATCTAAGATAAGCTATGGTGGATTTTGGTCTATGATGGTATTTCTTGCAATACTCACTATAGGTTTTATCTATGAATGGTGTAAAGGTGCATTAGAGTGGGAGTAGTTTATGACAAATCAAATTCTATCTAATGATGACTGGGGTCGTTATAAAAAAGAAGGGTTTCTTGTCACTAAATTTGGTGATTTAACAGATTATGTAATGAATTGGGCAAGGTCTGGTTCATTGTGGCCAATGACATTTGGTCTTGCATGTTGCGCAGTTGAGATGATGCATACTGCATCCAGCCGTTATGATCTTGATAGATATGGTATAATGTTTCGTGCAAGCCCACGTCAATCAGATGTGATGATTGTTGCTGGCACACTAACTAATAAAATGGCAGCAGCATTGCGCAAGGTTTATGATCAAATGGCAGACCCGAAGTATGTTATTTCCATGGGAAGTTGTGCAAATGGTGGTGGTTATTACCATTACTCTTATTCAGTAGTCCGAGGCTGTGATAGAATTGTGCCAGTTGACGTGTATGTCCCTGGATGCCCACCAACCGCTGAGGCGTTGCTATATGGAATGCTATGCCTACAAAACAAAATAAAACGGACTCGGAATGGATAAAACTGCAAAGTATATACAAAAAAAGACCAAATGCGAGTGCATTCAAAAAGATGATGGCATTATTGTAATATATTCAACTTTAGATGAAATTGAAAAGTACCTATTCTTTCTACGTGATGATGAAAAGTGTAGGTTTGAACTATTAGTTGATATTTTTGGGGTTGACTATCCAAATAGAGAGAAGCGTTTCGAGCTAATATACAATCTGCTCAGCATTGTGCATAATATTAGAGTACACATAAAGCTTCAGTTATGTGAAAGCGACATGCCTCCAAGTGTAGCGAAGATATTTAGTACGGCTTTGTGGTTTGAGCGTGAAGTGTTTGATATGTATGGAATAGAGTTTTCTGATCACCCTGATTTGCGTAGGATTCTAACAGACTATGGATTCAAAGGTCATCCAATGTTAAAAGATTTCCCTCTCACTGGTTATGAGGAAGTAAGATATGATATAGAGACAAAAAAGGTTGTGTATAATCCTATAGATTTACCGCAAGATTTTCGTATGTTTGATAGCTTATCGCCTTGGGAAGGTAAAACCATAAAAGTAAATACAAAGGAGTAGAAAATGACAGTACAAAGAAAAAAAATATCTTTAATCGGTGCAGGAAATATCGGTGGAACTCTCACCCATATGATTGCACTAAGGGAACTCGGTGATGTTGTTTTACTTGATATTAGTGATGGAATACCACAAGGTAAAGCACTCGACATAGCAGAATCATCCCCTATTGATGGATTTAATGTCAATATTACTGGCACAAATAGGTATGAAGATATAAAAAACTCCGATGCAATTATAATAACCGCTGGCATCGCTAGAAAACCTGGAATGAGCAGGGATGACCTCCTGCAAACCAATGCTAAAGTAATGAAGGAGGTTGGCGAAAATATTAAAAAATATTCTCCAAACGCGTTTGTAATAGTGGTTACCAACCCTTTGGATGCCATGGTTTCAGTGGTGCATAAATTTTCAAACCTTCCAACTAATATGATTGTTGGCATGGCAGGAGTGCTTGATTCTTCCCGTTTTCGTTACTTTCTTGCAAGTGAGTTAAATATCTCAGTTGAAGATATATCTGCTTTTGTGCTTGGAGGACATGGCGACACTATGGTACCACTAATCAATTGTGCTTCAGTTGCTGGAGTTCCACTTACTCAAATTATCGATATGGGTCTTATCACACAGAAAAAAGTCGATGAAATAGTTGAACGCACTCGCAATGGCGGTAAAGAAATAGTTGATCTGCTTAAGTCTGGATCTGCATACTACGCTCCTGCATCTTCAGCTATATGCATGTTAGAATCATATTTAAAAGATAAGAGGCGCATATTACCATGTGCTGCTTACCTTAATGGTGAATATGGTGTAGAAGAGTTGTTTATTGGTGTTCCTGTAATTATTGGAAAAAACGGAATTGAAAAGATCCTAGAAGTTAAAATGAATGATAGTGAACAAGAAATGTTTAATAAGTCTGTAAACTCGGTGAGAGAGCTGGTGAAATCTTTAGGTTCATAAGCAAATTAATGGTTTTATAGAGCTTCTTTATAGCTCAAACAGCCTAAAAAAGTTGCTTGTGGTTACCTTCGCTACTTGTTCTGGTGACTCATTCCACAACTCTGCCAAACAATCAACAACGTATTTCACCATTGCTGGTTCATTCTTTTTTCCCCTATAAGGCTCAGGTGATAGATATGGTGCATCAGTTTCGACTAAAACACGCTCGCGTGGTACATTTTGTGCAATTTCTCTGAGTAAGCTCGCATTTTTAAAAGTAATAATTCCAGAAAATGAAATATATAACCCCAAATCTATAGATTGATAAGCAAGTTCTTTAGAGGAAGCAAAGCAGTGCATTACTCCACTAAAAGCACCGGCTTTCATTTCTGACCTTAACATATCGATCATCTCATTATCAGCGCTTCTTGTGTGAATAACTAAAGGTAGTCCAGTTATTCTTGACGCTTCTATATGTAATGCAAAACTTTTTTTCTGATTGTCTTTGTTGTCAGATTTATAAAAATCTAACCCGGTTTCACCGATACTAATTACCTTTTGGTTCTTGGTAAATTCAACTAATTCATCAACATGTATACACTCACCGTTTTCTATAGCAGCATCAAGCGGATGTATACCAACAGAGGAGTAGACCTGATCATAGGATGAAGAAATTTTTAATAACTTAGGAACATCGTCAATGCTTACGCATATGTTATGCAAAACCTTTACACCATTTTGCTCTGCCCTTGAAATTACTTTTGGTATTTCATCGTCAGAAAAATAAATCAAGTGGCAATGAGAATCTACTATCATGAGCTTATTGTTGAGGCTTTTATTATAGAAGAAAACTCTTCTATCACTGTTTTATAAACTTCTTTTTTAAATGATATAGCACTGGCTACTAAACTATCTATACCTTGCCAACGCCACTCTTTGAACTCTGGATGACCAGTATAATTAATATCAATGTCCTCATCCTCTCCGCAAAACTTCATTAAGAACCACCTTTGCTTTTGACCAGAATATTTTCCATTCCAGCATATTGGTATAACTTCTTCAGGCAAGTTGTAGTATATCCAATCCTTGCTTTTAGTTATAACCTTTACTTTATTAGTACCAACCTCCTCTAGCAACTCACGTAACGCTGCTTGTTCCAGTTCCTCACCATCATCAACACCTCCTTGTGGCATCTGCCAGTAAGAATCGCTATCAAAGCGTTTTCCAATAAAGGCATGTCCTTGTCTGTTAAATAGCATTATGCCAACACAAGGACGGTACTTATCTTTCTGCTCAACCACGAGTACGCTCTGTTTTTAAATGATTTGTTACAGAAGTTTTAATTAATTTTCCATTTTTTTCTTTCTTCATCTCTTCAACAATTTTCTTTGCAACTTCCTTTGCACTCAAGTTCGAGTTATCAATTTCAAGCGAACCCTCAGGTATAAATAGCCTTTTCCCTTCAATTTTCTTTATAGCAAAATCCGGATCAGTAATTTTATTTTCCTGATATCTCTCTTCTGATTGGACACGTCTTACTAGTTTTTCATTATTACAATGTAATACTACAGAAAAAATTTCCATGTCCATTTTTTTACTTAAATTTACCACTGAGTTATATAATCTTTGGTCATAGGGATCACCCTCTATCAATTCATTTGTAAATATATAATGTTTTGATTTTACGTAGTGTTTTTCCAGTATTGCTAATACATTTTCCCTAACTGCAAAAATTTTTTCCCATAGGTCATCTGGAACTTCAGCGTTTTGTAATTTAACAATATCAAATATAATATTATTGAATAGATTATTGCTTACTATTACTGCACCAATGATTTTACACAGTTCCTTTGCAGTAGTAAACTTACCACTGCCTGGAAAGCCGATTAAGTAGATGAGAGTCTTGCCCATAATGAATACTAGTAAAAAGCTATTTTCAATTATATAAAAAGTATATACATTGTACATGCTAAAAACATGATGATAAAATAGATGCAGGTAATACCTTTAACAAGTAGTTGCGTTGAAAATAGTTCATATTTAGAAATTTTGAGTATATAATTATAAATGAATCATATAACCTGTAAACAATGCTTAGCGATATGGAATCGATAAGAAGTACAATTGAAGAGATAATAGATCAAAATAAAGGTCATGATATAGTAACTTTTGATGTGCAGAATAAAACCGTTATTGCAAAATATATGATTATTGCATCTGGTGATTCAAGCCGTCACGTTAAAGCTTTAGCTGAGCACGTAATAAAAAGCCTCAAGCCACATGATAAAATAGATGTAGAAGGTATGGATGAAGGCAATTGGGTAGTTTTGAATTTTCAAGGCATAATGGTTCACATATTCAGGCCGGAAGTAAGGGAGTATTATAAAATAGAAGAGTTATGGAACTGATTGCCTGGATAGCTGGTGCACAACTGCACAAACGTTGTAATTTTGAAGGCAACTCCTGCACAGGTAGTGGTGTCATGAAAGTAGCTGACACTGGAATCCAGTTTTTCATGCAATTTCATCGAAAACGTTGTATAGTGTGCTTGTTTATAATTAAGTTCCAGTGTCTGGGCACTGGCTTCTCTATTAGGGTTACCTTCGGCATTAATGACAGGATAGACTGGGGTTTATAAAATGAAACACGCATCTGAATTTTTAAATTTCATCCAAGAAAGAGGGTACCTATACCAATGCACAAACATTGAAGGACTAGATCAATTATTATTGCAGAGCAATTATATAGTTGCATACATTGGGTTTGATTGCACAGCACCAAGTCTTCATGCTGGTCACCTAATTCAGATTATGATGCTCTGTCACCTACAAAAATTTGGTTATAAGCCGATAGTCTTACTTGGAGGTGGCACAACAAAAATTGGTGACCCATCCTTCAAAGATAAAGCAAGAAGCATCTTGCCTGTAGAGAACATCAATCAAAATACATCCAGTATAAGGAGAATATTAGAGAAAATGGTGTCTTTTAATGACAGCAAGACTGGTGCAATGATAGTAAATAACGCAGATTGGTTGGATAACATAAAATACATAGATTTTTTGCGTGATATAGGAGCTTATTTTTCTGTAAATCGTATGCTAAGTTTTGATAGTGTGAAAACCAGGCTGGATAGAGAGCAAACCTTAAGCTTTCTGGAATTTAATTACATGCTATTGCAAGCTTACGACTTTATTGAATTAAACAAAAAATATGATTGTCGTCTGCAGATTGGAGGGTCAGACCAGTGGGGAAATATAGTAAACGGAATTGAACTTGGAAAAAAGTTGAATTTACCTGAGCTATTTGGCCTTACCATGCCTCTTTTATTAAATGCACAAGGAAAAAAAATGGGCAAAACTGAAAGTGGAGCAGTGTGGCTTGATGATAATATGCTAAAGCCTTACGACTACTGGCAATATTTTCGCAACGTTGATGATCAAGATGTTGGACGTTTTTTAAGATTGCTCACTGATGTGCCAATTGATGAGATTAGAAAATTAGAGTCTTTAAAGGATCAAGAAATAAATGAAGCAAAAAAGGTCTTGGCAACAGAAGTGACAAAAATATGTCATGGTGACAAAGAAGCGGAACTTGCACAATTTGCTGCAATTTCTGCTTTTGAGAATGAAGATAGCTCATTACTTCCTGATTACATCATAAAAAAAGAACAAGTTGCAAGCGGCATATCCTTAGTAGACCTACTACATGACACCGGTTTTGAACCTTCAAAAGGCGCTGCAAAGCGTTTAATACAGGGCAACGGATGCAAGATTAATGATAATGTTGTAAACAATATTGATCATGTAATAAATTTCGAAAGCTTTAAAGATCAGCCATTTATAAAATTATCTGCAGGAAAGAAACGCCATATAAAAGTTGTGGTAGATTAGGTCTCGAAGTAAGAAAACAAATTTTATACAAGTGAGAAATTAGATATGGAGCAAATTTTAAAAATTCGAGAATTATGTATAAAACAACTGGAAAGATAGTAGAAAGCGAAATTCTATTATATATAGCTAAAGTGGCTTAGGTTTACCTACAATTTGAAAAACAACAAATTCGTCATTCCGCTACTCATTAGCGGAATCTATACCGCGAATGAATCCATAACTGTACGGACATTGCAATTTGGGCCTACCAGGAGGGCAATGCCTCTTATCCAAGTACCCTCTTCTTGTCATCCCAGTGCTTGACACTGGGATGGCTTTGTTGCATAGCAACTGAAAAAATCTGGTGGCTACTGACAAAATTCATTATAAAATAGCCATTTAACCTTGAAAGAAAAAATATGCCACAAAAAATGAGGGTCAGTAACCATAGCGAATATAACAAATTTCTAGAAAAAAGAGGAAATATTTTTCATTATATCAACGAAGCCATAGAAAAGTGGTACGAGAATGGTCCAAAAATACCAGGTGGCAACAATATTTATAGCGATAAAGTTGTAATTTTGGTGCACATAATAACTTGTTTATTTAGAATAGGCCTGAGGCAAACAGTTGGGTTTATAGCAGGATACCTTGAGCAAATTGGGAAAAATTTGCAAGTTATCAGCTATTCACAATCATCAAGAAGGTTTAAGAAACTCAATATTAAGATCAATGATTGCAGAATTGATAAAAATAATATGGAAGATATCGAAATTGCTATAGACAGTACAGGAATTAGTATATACAACAACACTCCTGGTCATAGCAAAGAAAATAGCGAAGATAGAAAGTATCGCAGCTATGAACAGACAAGAAAATTGCATGTAATGTTGAATACAAACAGCAAAAAAGCCATAGCTGTAAAATACAGTAACGGTGTCTACTCTGATCACTATGGAGCTTGTGATTTGCTAAAAGAAGTCGATTTTCAGTATGTCATAAAAGTACTATATGCAGATAGGGCATATGACAGAGAAAAGCTCTATAAGCTGTGTAATCAATATGGTATAAAAACGAAAATTCCTCCGAAAAACAACGCAGCAGAGCATCCAAAGTTAGACTATATGGCTGAGAGAAATTCTGCAGTCAAGCTCATAAAGTCATATGATGAAGATAGTATAAAGAAGTGGAAAAAAGAGATGAGTTATGGAAAAAGATCTTATATAGAAAGTTTTTTCTCGCGACTGAAACAAACATTCGGGTTTAGTTTTAGGAATAAATCTGAGACAAATAGAGAGAAGGAACTACTTGTTAAATGCTATTTGCTCAATAAGTTCACTGATATTGGTATGGCTAAATTTGAGATAGCTTCATAAATTTATTGTGCGTTACCTACTATCCGAAGAGCGATGCAACAAAGCCCACTGGGATCCAGGAATTTTATTAAGTTGGTAAGTATAAAAGTAGCCGTTTTATGTTAAAACACAACGTTCTTGATGAGATTACGGCAAGGCTGGATTCCAGTGTCAGCTACTTTCATGACACCATTTGCTGTGCAATTTACCTTCAAAAATGAATGTTCATACAGTTATGGAATGAATCGCGGTATGACGTAGGGAAACCTTTCTTGAGTTAGCTATAGCACTATAAAATTGTCCGCAGGGCCATATAAAAGTCGTGGTGAGTTAATAAATTTTTATGGAAGAAAGGATATATTAGAAAATTGAGGGTTTTAAAGGAGGTAAAAATGAGACTGTATTATAAAGATATCACAGGTCTTATCAAAGAACCCTACCGCTCCAGAGGAAGGGATTATTTTGACAAAAGAAAGGTACAGATTATATCTGTTAATGAATCTCAAGCTAAATCAAAGGTAGTTGGATCAAATGTATATCGAGTAACACTAAAGCACGATGGTCCTCTTTTGAGTGGAACATGTTCCTGTCCTGCATTTGTGTATTATGGTCCATGTAAGCATATGGCTGCAACAGGTTTTGCTTTGGTTGCACTTGATAGAAAGGAGTATCGATCGTCTGCGCGCCCAGATGAACAGACTCTCTTTGAAAGGTTTTACTAAGAAAAACAAAGCAAGAGCTAATTTCAATAATTACTCGTTCCAGTAAACATTATCCTGAGATTTTTGAAGAACTAGAGGATAAAGAATATGAGCAATTTATTCAAAGTGAACTTTCAAAATCCGAGAATTATGTATAAAACAACCGGAAAGATGGTGAGATCAGGTAATCTATGGCTAAGACGTCATACCGCCGCGGTATCTCTTAGCCGCTAACACGTAGCGGGATGACGAGATGCCACCACGAACCGTCATACCGCGCGATTCATCCGCGGTATCTCTTAGCATAGATCCCGCTAACAAGCAGCGGGATGACGGTTGTCGTTTAGCTATAAACATTAAGAAATTTACCAAACGAAAAAAAAGGCAAAAAAAGCCCCATGATTGGCTAATTACTTACATTATACTTTCAAGTATGGCGTTTTTTTATTCTAAACACTTAATAACCGCGACTCAGCTACTTTTAAACCGCAACTAATCTAAATTATAAACGTTAAGAAATTTACTAAACAGAAAAAAAGGCAAAAGAAACCCTAGGGTAGCTAGTTATTCACTATCCATTTTTTAAGTTGGCGTTTTTTTATGTTTTAAACGCTTTATAAGCGCGTTTCAGCTTATGTAGGTAGAAATTTTATAAGACATAAGGTGCACATAGTGCAAAAAATTAAACATGAGACGCCAGATACGTGAGTTTTTTTGTCATTTAATCTGTACAGAGAAGATAAATAAATAGCTTCAGTGTTTATGATAAGGGGGCTGGCGGAGTTTGTCAAGTGGTTTTTTAGCCACGTTTCCCTGTTATAATGTTCGTTTGCTTGACCTAAGATCCGGGAGTATTTAAACTGAACTCTATATAGTGTTAAAAATGATAGGAAATCTAAGCGGAATAGTTGATGAAGTGCGCAGTGATCACATAATCCTGAATGTGAATGATGTTGGCTATATGGTGTATCTTTCAGCCAAAACTTTAAGTGCTTGTGCAATTGGAAGTAGAATCAAATTACTTATCGAAACCTATGCAAATAACAGAGAAAACACTACTCAGCTATATGGTTTTATAAGCGAAGAAGAACAGCAGTGCTTGAGGTTGCTAGTTAAAGTAAGCGGCGTTAGCTATAAAACTGCAATGTCAATTTTGGGCAAATTAACTCCAGAACAGCTATTTTTGGCAATTATGAATGAAGATAAAGTAGCACTCAAGATGAGCGGACTTGGCCTGAAACTCATAAATCGAATCATCATTGAATTGAGTGGCAAAGTGAGTAAACTAGAAATAAATAACAATAATTTTCATCCAATTAATGAAGATGCCCTTTCAGCATTGATCAATCTTGGGTATGAAAAAATGAAAGCTTATGATACGATAAAAAAATACAGGCCAAATCTGGACACTAAGGATATTATTCGCATGGCGCTTAAGGAGCTTTCAATACTATGAAATCAATATCGTGCGGTAAAGAATATACTGAAGATGTGCGCAATATCAACATCAGGCCTGAACAACTTGATGATTTTGTCGGGCAAAAAGACTTAATACAAAATTTAAAAGTGTTTATAAACGCTGCACAGACGAGAACTGAAGCTTTAGATCACGTTTTATTATATGGTCCTCCAGGGCTTGGCAAAACAACTTTAGCACAAATTGTTTCTAAAGAATTAAGAGTTAGCTTTCGCGCAACTTCTGGTCCTTTACTTAGTAAAGCTGGAGATTTGGCCGCAGTGCTTACCACTTTAAATGCAAAAGATGTTCTATTTATCGACGAAATTCATAGATTAAATCGCAGCATCGAAGAAGTTTTATATACTGCTATGGAAGATTTTTGCCTGGACATATTAGTAGGTGAAGGTCCATCTACTCGCACTTTAAGGATAGATCTACCACCATTTACGCTAATTGGAGCAACAACACGGCTTGGATTACTTTCTGCGCCACTCAGAGATCGTTTTGGCATTCCTTTGCATCTTGAGTTTTATTCCTTTGAGGAGCTGGTTAATATTATAAAAAGAGGCGCAAGAGTTCTTTCTGCTGAAATTGAAGAGGATGCAGCACGGGAAATTGCCTGCCGTGCGCGCGGCACTCCAAGAATTGCTTTGAGGTTACTCAGAAGAATAAGGGATTTTGTTGAAGTGAAAGATGATAAAAAAATCACTTATGAAGTCGCTGATTCTGTATTACTAAAATTGGGTGTAGATAAAATGGGACTCAATAAACTTGATGTGCATTATCTAAGATTTTTATTCAACACCTCAGGGCCTGTTGGAATTGACACTATATCTATTGCGCTATCCGAGGATGTTGGCAATATTGAAGAAACAGTAGAACCTTATTTAATCAAAATTAGTTTTGTAAAGCGCACACCAAGAGGACGCGTTCTAACCGACCAAGCAAAGGAGTATTTGAGCTTTCAACATTAAACATCATAATTTATATTGACTAATTGGCATGATATCTATATGCTAACATCTATATATTAAAAATAATGGAGGCATATATGTTAAATAGCACTGAAACTGTAGTTCAAATTAAAACTTCTCCATTTCGTACTCGCTAGTTATGCTATTCTAACTAATGAAGCTACGGTTTGTGGTAATAGGAAAAAACTGGATTCCAGCGTCACGCGCTACCCTATGGGTGCTGCTCGCGTATATTCTTTCTTTCACCATCTCAGTGTTTCTTTCTTATTATGCCAGTACCATTTTCTTGTCATTTAAGTAGCTCCCCTCTTGTCATCCCAGTGCTTGACACTGGGATCCAGAAATTCTTAAACTGAATTCTATATAGAACCTCAGAACAAAAATAAAAAATGGGTAGCATAATACTGCCAAGAAATTTCTACGAACGCCCAACTTTGGTTGTAGCCGGGGAGTTACTAGGAAAGATGCTGAAATTTTCTAACTTTAGTGGAGTAATAACCGAAGTTGAAGCCTATATAGGAATGAGTGACCCAGCTTGTCATGCAGCTAAGGGTTATACTAACCGAACCTCAGTAATGTTTGGTATGCCGGGGTTTTCATATGTGTACTTTATATATGGAATGTATTACTGTTTAAATATTGTAACAGAAGCAGAAGGGTTCCCAGCAGCAGTGTTAATACGGGGATTAAAGCTCATTGAACCGCTTGAGGCAAATTTAGGTGGGCCAGGAATATTGTGTAAAAGATTAAATATTACAAAAGAACATAACAAACAGGACCTTACTATAAGCCACGAATTTTGTGTTTATGAATCTCACCTCAAACCAGATTATGTGTGCACTCCGAGAATCGGAATTAGTAAAGGCCAAGAGAAATTTTGGCGGTTTAAAAACTTAAGATCTTGCGTAGACTATTTGCCAATTGGATAATCACCAGTGAAACAAGCATCACAATATTGTGGTGTAGCATTGTTACGCACTTCTCCTTTAACAGCCTGATATAATCCATCAATACTCAAGAAGGCTAGGCTATCTACTCCTATAACTTCCTTAATTTCCTCTACAGATTTATTTGCAGCAATTAAATCTTTGCACTCTGGCGTATCTATTCCATAAAAACAAGAATGCTTAATTGGTGGGCTTGAAATTTTGAGGTGAATCTCTTTTACTCCTGCATCCTTTAGCATAACTATTATATTTGTTAACGTACTACCACGCACTATACTATCATCTATTAAAATTATGTTTTTACCTTTCAAAGTGTGCTTATTAGCATTGAATTTTAATTTTATTCTAACTTTACGTACTTCAGCGGTTGGTTGTATAAAAGTTCTTCCTATGTAATGATTACGAATTATTCCCAGTTCCATAGGTAATCCTGAATGCTTTGCATATCCAATAGCTGCAGGTATTCCAGAATCAGGTATTGGTACAACCATATCTACATTGTTTTTTGGTGGGCTCTCTTCTGCAAGTATTCTTCCTATTTCTTTTCTTGTATCGTATATAGACCTATTCTCCATTATGCTGTCTGGTCTTGAAAAATAAACGTATTCAAAAATACAAAAACTTGATTTTTGCTGTGGGAAAGGAAACATTGAGGCTAGCTTACTACCCGAACTGATGGTAACTAATTCGCCTGGTTCTATTTCTCTAACAAACTCTGCATTTATTATATCAAGAGCACAAGTTTCAGATGCAAGAACGTAAGAACCGTTTAACTTTCCTAAAACAAGAGGCCTGATTCCAGATGAATCACGTACTCCAATAACTACTTCTTGATTGATTGCAACAAAAGAATAAGCACCTTGTATTTGCTTTAATGCATATATAAAACTCTCTAAAAAGCTATCTTTTTCACCGCTTGCTGTCAGATGCACTACTACTTCTGTATCAATATCTGACTGAAAAACGCACTCTTGTTTAATCAATTGTTCGCGTATCGGAGAAATATTAATTAAATTACCATTATGTGCTATGGCGAAATCCCCAAATTTGCCACTTTCGCTAAACATGGGCTGCACTCCAAATTTATTACCACTTGTTGAGTATCGAACATGACCTATTGCACAATCTCCAGGTAAGGATTTCTTTATTTCATCTATATCATCAAATACGCTGCTCACTTGACCTTGAAAGTGATAAGAGTGCAGCTTATCGTTGTTACTGGTTACTACGCCAAAAGACTCTTGACCTCTATGCTGCAAAGCGTGGAGAGCAAGTATAGAGTTAAAAGCAGCACTTTGGTTGCAACTTATGCCAAATACCCCACATTCCTCACGCATTTCATCTAGCATAAAAACTATTAAGTAAAATTTAATTTTACTTTAGCATAGGTAAAATACAAGCATTTTGTTGTTCATCTGCTTTTATTGCCAGCAATAATCCTATGCATATTAAGCTTGCAGCAGTTGTACTTCCTCCATAGGACAGAAATGGCAATGGGTCGCCTATCACAGGTAAGAGGCCCATTGTCATTCCGATGTTTATAAAGAAATGAGCACTAAAAAAGGCAAAAATGCCGATAGATACCGACTTAGAAAAATAATTTTTTGACCTATAAGCAATAGAGAGCATTATAGCAAGCAATGTAGTATAGAGTAAAATTAAAGTCATGCTACCTAAAAATCCCCATTCCTCACTCAGCACTGCAAAAGCAAAATCTGTACGTTTCTCCGGCAAAAATCCAAGTTGAGTTTGACTTCCGTTAACAAAGCCCTTACCAAGCAAACCTCCTGAACCAATAGCTATCTGAGATTGCTGCGCATTATAACCTATCCCAAGTGGATCCACTGATGAATCCAAAAACGACAATATCCTTTGCTTGTGATAAGGACGTAAAAAAGGCCAAATAGCCGGTACTGCAAAAATGCCAAGCGTTCCACATATTAACGAATGAGATCTTTTTATTATTGCTGTGAATATAATTGATATCCCTATAAATAACATTATCACAGCTGTGCCTAAATTAGGTTGCTTTAACACCAAGAACACGGGTAAGAAAATAATTATAAGTGCCTTAAGCAATCTTTTAAATTCCATCATTTTATATACACTCTGCTTATCAAAATAGCGAGCAAGCGCAAGTATTAAGCCTACTTTTGCAAATTCTGATGGTTGCAAACTAATTGATCCAATTCTTATCCACCTTGTTGCACCCATTATGTGTGAGCCAAAAAAATTCACTACTAATAGCGAAATCACTGCTGCTACATAAAAAAAGTAGGCGTGCTTCAAATAAAAATCTAGCTCTATGAATGACATAGCTATAGCAAGTAGGAAAAAGAAGGAGAATATGACCAGTTGGTGAATCGCAAATGGCACCCACTTTCCTCCAGCAGAAGAGTATTGAACAACAATGCCAACGCAAAACAGCGCTATCACGTTAATGACTAACAACCAATGAATCTTCTTCAGTCTATCCACAATAAAGACCTTATAACCTTAAAGTATAGTAAAATATGAAACAAAGATAAAAATCAAAAAACCAACTTCTCAACTACTAACCGAATTGGAGTGCTATATATTCCAGTTACTACTGTTAAAACTGCCATAAACAATAGACAGAAAAGCATAGGAAATGGCACATCATTAATTTTGTCCGGTGTCATTCCAGTGCGTGACGTTGCATCATTTTCAAAATACATTTTCTCTACCATCTTCCACATATATATCAATGCAAGGAAAGAGCCAGCAGCAAATGTTACAAGGGAAATCCACGCATGAGATTCGATAATTGCTTTCATTATATACCACTTGCTTACAAAGCCATTTGTTAAAGGCACACCGATTAATGCTAAACTGAGTAGAGTGAACGCAAGTGCTGTATAAGGCATTGATTTCTTGAGTCCCGATAAATTCTCTATTTTTGTTGTATCAAATTTGTAAGAAATACATCCTGCAGCCATAAATAAAGATGTTTTTATTATGCTGTGGTTTACTATGTGAAGAATTGCTGCAAATACACCTGTTTTTGAGTTAAAACTCAGTGCTAAAATTATATAACCAATTTGGCTAATACTAGAGTGAGCAAGCAGTCTTTTTATGTCTTTTGCGGTTATTGCAAATATCGACCCAAATATAACAGCGCAAAGTGCGAGGATAATTATCACGTTGCTTAGTGATGGTTTAAATAAGAAGAAATTTTGATGAAAAACAGTATAAAAGATTCTGATGAAAACATATATCATCACTTTTGTCACTGTGCCTGAAAAGAATATGCTAATGAAACTTGGCGCCTCACTATATGCATTAACCAGCCACCTGCTTAATGGAAACAGTGCCATTTTGATTGAGAGACCAATAAAAATGAACAACGTGCCAAGTTTTATGATGTTGTTATCGTGTAATGGAACTATTCTTTCAGCCATGTCAGACATATTGAGCGTTCCAGTCATTGAATACAAGAGCCCGATGCCAAATAAATAAAATGTTGCGCCTATTGTTCCACTAATTAGATATTCAAATGCTGCAACCAAGGCTTTTTTATCCCTTCCCATTGAAACTAATACATAAGAAGAAAGAGATGAAATTTCCAAGAAAACGTAAAGGTTAAATATGTCGTTTGTTACTAGAATCCCGAGCAGTCCGCTTAAGCACAGTAGAAATAGAGAGTAAAAACCAGTGATTTTGTTTTTGCTAATTTCTTTTTCGTTAATATAAAAGCTATAAAGCACGCTAATCAGCGCTATAAAATTCACCAAAGTTAGAATCAAGGAGTTTAACACGTCGATTCTTAACTCTATTCCATACGGAGGAGCCCAATTTCCAAGGTGATAAGTTATAATTTCACCTTTATATGTTTTAATGAGTAGTATTGATGAAATGATAAGAGTGATTGTTGTTGCAATAAAAGAAATAAACCAAGATACCTTGTGTTTCTTGGCAAGAAAGCAAAACATTGATGCAATTATTGGTATAATAACTTGTAAGATTGGTAATTGCATTAAATTGTTGTTAATATATCGTTAAAGTATTAGTATATATAATACTTTTTGTTTTAATACCCTTATGTTATCTAAAATTTGTAACGCAATAAAACGCCTATTACGAAGAGAAGATAAATTTGTAGGAAGAGATAAAAATGGAAATTCTTACTATGAATCAAGTAAAGGAAAAAGGTGGGTTATGTATAGCAGTGTCTCTGAGCCTACAACAGTGCCTCCGGAATGGCATATATGGCTTCACTATACTGATAATGTAGTACCAGTTAATAATAAAAAAAGAAAAGTAAAACATACTCCTAATTTAACGGGTACAAAAGATGCATACTATCCAAACCAAAAAGTGAAAAATTACTATAAAAGCTGGAGTCCTGATAACTAAAGATGCGAAGGTCAAATATACTTGAAATAACCGCTGGATTATTTGTATTAATTTTCACTATTTTTCTGATTTTCTTTGCTATTGATAAGCTATCTTACATAAAGAAAAACTATAAGGATTGCAATAAAATATATGGTCTTTTTGCTAACGCTAACGGTATAGGAGTTGGTGATAGTGTCAAGATCTCTGGTGTAGATGTTGGAAGCATAACTGGTGTATCACTTGACAAAGCTACCTACGTAGCACGAATCGATATGTGTATAAGCAAAGACATAAAATTGCCAATTGATAGTTCAGCTCTGATCACTAGCAGTGGAGTTGTTGGCAGTAAATTTGTTAATATATCACCTGGATCAGATATTAAACTAATCTTGCATGGTGGTAAAATAGAGTATACTCAAGCTGAAGCAAATATGGGTGGAATAATGGACAGAATTCTTGGTATGTTTACAAAGTGAAAATGGCAGGATTCCAAGTATATCCGTTCAGGTAAAGCCTCCTGTAGTTCTAAAGTATTTAAGGAGTTTGCCTTATTTCTTGCCTTTTCTACCGCTTGCTTTGGGGTTTATAGTATAGAAAGTGCCTTAATAGTTGCAGTGCATGTCTATCAATGATAAAATGAAAATTAATTTATTTTGATATTATGATTGGTTTACTGTTTGCCGTACTGTTGTTCCTCTGTGGTAGTGATGCACTTGCAAAACAGGAGCCACGTTCAATAGCTGGAGATAATCACATAAAGGTGATAAATTATAACCCACAAGCTATACATAAGTATACGGGTTTTTATGGTTATCAGTCCAGTATATTGTTTGAACCAGGGGAGGTAATACAAAACCTTTCAATGGGTGATTCAACTGGTTGGCAACTCCTTCCTCAAGGTAATAGATTGTTTATTAAGCCTATAGATGATATTGCCGATACTAATGCAACTATAATTACCAATAAAAGAGTTTATTACTTTGAACTTCATGCTGAAGAAGCAACTGGACTAGATGATCCAAGATTAGCATATGAAGTAAGGTTTCTTTATCCACTATTTAGCAGTGATGAGATTTACACAACAAATAACGGTGATATCTTCGAACAAGCTAGTCATACCATTATTCCTGATATCAATGATATTGAAGTTGTAAAGAAGGGATTAAATTTTAATTATTCCATCTCGCACGTCAAAGGTAGTCAGTCAATAATACCAATTAAGGTTTTTGATGACGGAAAATTTACATATCTACAATTCAATAAAATAAACTCTGATTTTCCGGCAGTTTTTATGGTTGATTCTGCAGGATATGAGTCTTTAGTAAATTTCCGTACAGTTGATAACTACCTGATAATCGAAAGGGTAAGTTCAGTGTTTACCTTAAGGAATGGATCGAGTACAGTTTGCCTATTTAATGAAACCATACCTTTCAAAAAAGGGTAAAGGCTATAATGCCCGAGATATGGGTGCAAAATTTTTTCTATGATGTTCTGTAATTCCATAAAGGCCAATAGCGTTAAGGTGCTCTTTTGTCCCATATCCTTTATTTTTATACCAATTATATTCAGGATGCTTATTATGCAATTCTTGCATAAGCCGATCTCTCGTAACTTTTGCAACGATTGAAGCTGCTGCAATTGATGTACTCAAATTATCACCATTTACTATGGATTTCACTTGCCATTTCACTTCAGGTGGTTGATTACCATCAACTAGTACATAATCTAATTCTAGGTCCAAGTCTATCAACGCACGTTTCATTGAAAGCTTTGTTGCTTGCAAGATATTGTATGAATTTATTTCTTCTACGCTTGCCATTCCTATACCAAATTTTGCAACGGATGTTATTTTTTCATATAGGACTTGCCTACATTGAGGAGTCAACTTTTTCGAGTCGTTGATTCCATCAATAATTGTATTTCTATCAATAAACACTACGGCTGCGGATATTACTGGACCAGCTAGCGGACCTCTTCCAACTTCATCCACTCCTGCTATCACTCCTGATAATTTATTTTCTAATGTAAAGTCTGGGTATTTCATAGGTTTTTATAATAAGAAAGTTATAGTAAAAACTGAACAGATAATAGAAATTATCCAAAATTTCATAACGATTACATTTTCTGACCATCCCTTCTTCTCAAAGTGATGATGTATTGGTGCCATAAGAAAAACTCTTTTTCCTTCTCCATATTTAAACTTTGTATATTTAAAATATGATATCTGAATAATAACAGATAGAGTCTCTATTACAAAGATTATTCCAATAATGGCAAAAAGCATTTCTCTTTTAATTAGGACACTAGTTAACCCTAAAGCCGCACCTACCGACAAGCTACCAACATCACCCATAAATATTTTTGCTGGATGTGTGTTAAACCACAAGAAACTTAGAATAGCTCCTATAAATGCAATGCAGAATAAAGTAATATTCATATCTGCCTGAGTTATATATGCAATTAGCCCCAAAAAAGCAAAGGAAGTGATAACTTGAGTTGCAGCAAGGCCATCCAAACCATCTGTGAGATTCACAGCATTAGAAGAGCCGACAATTACAAACGCAGCAAACGGAACATATAGATAGCCAAAATCTATTATTACTCCTTTAAATAGGGACGTTTTTGTAAAACATTCAGCAGAGTATAGCTTAAGTATAAACACACCAACCAGAGCAACAATAAACTGAATAAGTATTTTGGTTTTTGCACTTAAACCTCGATAGTGATTTGTCTTCAATTTTAAATAATCATCAATAAATCCAAGTAGAGCAAAAAATAGAGTTATCAATATCAGCAGCAAAATTTCTGGTGTTAACTGAGCCCAGAGTAAAATTGGTAATAAAGAAGAAATCAGTATTATTATTCCGCCCATAGGTGGTACATTCTTTTTTGTTATTAAATGACTTTCTGGTCCACATGATCTAATTGGTTGCCCATCTTTGCTTATTTTTTTTAGAAGCTTTATAAAATAGGGAAAAAGAATAAACCCAAAAACAAATGAGGTAAAAAATACTTTTGTAGCTAAGATCATCTGCTTACTTAAATTGACTAAGTGTCATACCACCTATAGCTAATAAAGTCAACTTCTGTCATCCTATAGCCTGACCCACAACTGTACGAACATTGTGATTTGGGCCCATCAGTAGGGTGTCATCCCAGTCTGGAATCCACAACTGTACGAACGTTGTAGTTTGGACCACCAGTGGGGTGTCATCCCAGTGCCCAGACACTGGTTCTATGCAACTTAATTAAAAACGTTTGTTTTAGTGTAAGACAATTACCTTTAGCTTATCAGCTCAGTTATAAGCAAAATTTCTGGATTCCAGACTGGAATGACACCATTTGCTGTGCAATTTACCTTCAAAAATGAATGTTCGTACAGTTGTGAACCTGTGGCAGGTATTACATAAGAGCATTTCCCTCTTCTAAATTAAAACGCACTTTTGCCTCCTTTGCAGTCTATACTTTAGATGTATTTAATTTACAAATACTAATTATTTATTAATAATGGTGATATGTAAATATAGTTATAAAATAATTGTTACACTTGAATTCCTTCCTGGTTTCTGTTGTTATCAGAACATTTAAAACACTTTAAGAAAGCTGCTTAGTTAAATTAACTTAGACAAGTAAATAGCAGTTTTGCAGCCTGTTTTTATGAATGATGATAAAATGTTGTAGCCAAATGCGCTTTCAGCATTGTGCTGAATTGCAATATCTTTGTGCTCTAACTCCTCGTCGCGAAATTTACTTATAGTTTCTCTTAATTCCCCATCTTCTAAATGTGAAACTTGCTCTTTGTAGTGCTCCCCGATAACTTCTTCAACTGCAGCAGTGCAAGCCATAGCAGCTTTTTTGCCCATAATGGCAGTTGCAACGCCAAGCGACACTCCTAAAACACGCCAAACAGGCAACAAAACAGTAGGACGAACTTTTTGCTCTTTGATTTTCTCATTAAAATAGTGAAAATGCTTTTTTTCCTGCTCTTCCATTTCAATTATTTCATTGATTATAGAAGATTTCTTAAGAATAAATTTTTGACCAGAATAAATGCAAATAGCTCCATATTCTCCAGCGTGATCTACTCTAATTGCCTGTTGCAAGAACTGATTGTTGCTGTACCTTAAATTATTTAGATTTCTTTCTTTCTCCACAATACACCTTACCTGATACGAACAGAGCTACTATGAGATAAATTAGATTCCATGTTGCTAAGGAAACACCTAGAACGTAATGAGGTCTGTCACAAGATGGAGAGTAATTAGGATTTAGTAGATTATTTCTGAGCTCTTCTATACTAACGTTACTACTTGCTTGCTCTGTACAACCTAAAACATCATGAAATAAGTGGAGTTCAAGACCTATATGATAAAAAGATATTACTGCACCTATGAGGTAGCTGCAAAACATTGCATAGATTAGAATTTTGTTGTCTTTAAGCATGCACGCTACTGCAAGTAATCCAGCGATATAGTAAACTATTCGCTCGTATGTACATAACTTGCATGGCAGCATGTTGAAAAAATATTCTAGCACATATGCAAAAATTAGAGCAGCGGCACTCGACAGCAGAAAGATTGCAGGAATTCTGGAATTATTACACATAACTTTAAGTAAATTATCCCTGAAAGTATAAAGCAGAGTATTCATTTTACATAGGGATTTTTATTTTTTTTCAAAAGCAATCTAACTGGCACACCGTCTGCAAAGAAATTTTTTCTGAGATCGTTAATTAAATAGCGTTTGTAACTTTCATCAACACTTTCAGGTATGTTACATATCAAAGAAAAAGCTGGAGGTTTAGTACCAATTTGAGCGATATACTTCATTTTAACTGCTTTGCCTTTTACAAGAGGGTGAGAATGTTTTCCTACAGCATCTATGAGCCACTTATTCAGTTTTGCAGTGCTGATCTTCTTGTTCAAGGATTCACTCACTTCAAGACACTTATCTATCACATCACCGCAGCGCATGCCTTTTAACGCAGAAATTGTTATAGTTGGCACTTCCAAGAATAACCTGGTTACTTCCTGTTGTTTGACAAATTTTATTAACCTGCTTCTGTCATCCTTACCTATTAAATCCCACTTATTTAAAACAACAATAATCCCTTTCCCTCCCTTAATTGCAGCTTCACCAATTGATAAATCCTGCTGCTCAATACCAACTAGGGAGTCTAGCATTAAAACTACCACATGAGAGCGCTTGATTGATTCCATGCTTTTCTCAACAAATCTTGATTCTAAGCCATCTACAACATTCGCCTTTCTGCGGATTCCGGCAGTGTCAATTAGAGTAATTAACTCTCCATCATGATCATATGTAATATCCACAGAATCACGTGTGGTACCTGGCTCTGAACTTGTTATTAGTCTGTTTTCTGCAAGTAAACCATTTAAAAAAGTTGATTTTCCAACATTCGGACGGCCGATGATCGCGATCCTCAGCCTACTCAGTTCATTGTTAGGTAACTCAGTGTTCTCGTTAAAATTTTCAATAACACCAGCTAATGCATCATAAAGATCAACCATGCCAAGATTATGCTCGGCAGAGATATACACCGGGCCAAGAAAATCAAAAAACTGCAAATAATCAACATTTTCGGATTTATGACTCTCGCATTTATTTGCTACTAGTATTACAGGTTTATTTATTTTTCTCTTCAGCCACTTTGCAAACTCTTCATTTCGCTCATTTTGCACTTTTGCATCAACAAGAAAGAAAATTATGTTTGAATTGGATAAAGAAAATTCGATTTGTTCAATAACTTGTAGTGAAAAATTAGTTTGGTCGTTCCATCCTCCTGTATCTATAACTTTAAACTCCAAATCGCTAATTCTCCCCATTCCCTCTCGCCTATCCCTTGTCACTCCTGGAATGTTACTCACTACTGCTGCTTTTCTTCCTACTAATCTGTTGAATAGGGTCGATTTTCCAGCATTTGGTAGGCCTACTATGGCGATTTTTAGCATAATTCAAGGGCATGTTCTATATGAAGTAAATTATAACCGAAACTTTTCAATTTAACTATTGACTTCGTAGATTATATAAGCACACTACAGTTAGAATTTTTTTATTTCGTTATGTAAAATATGGGGTAGTTATGCTAGTGTCAGAGCAAATAGAGAGTGTAGATAGAGAAGAATTAAAGCAACAAAATCATATACATAAAGATACAGAGTATTCGGAAGAGACGACAATATATGGGCATATTAATCAACATATGGAAAAAAACATCTCAAATACATTGCATGAAATATATGATGCTCTTATGTCATATAACGAATCGGAACAGCCAATGGCGTCAACTTAAGAACTTTCATTAGCAAACTCTCCTAAAGACATGATGGCGTTTAGGCTTATCTACTTTATTGCGGCTGTCCCGGTCGGATTTTAACTTTAGCGCGTATACTTAAAAAGGGCTTGAAAGTTTTTTGGCGCAATAAGTACCTGATAGAGTTTCTGCCTCATTACACCAAATAAAACTGAAAAATTTAAACGATACTCAGTAATTTGATCTGGGTTCCAAGGCCCTTGTGCATCACACATATGAAGCGACAATATATTACACATGACTAAGTTTGCCCAAAATTCTTGTAATACAGCCTCTAAATTTACGCCAGAAAAATTCTCTAATTCTGCACCTATTTTGAGTCGTTTATAGCACTCCTCTATATGCCACCTTAACACATAAGCTTTGCTGATATCTTCCAAAGTAAATTTTACTCGGTCAAAAAGTGAAGTAATCAATACCTCTGTTTCTCCGTTGGCTAATGTCAGCACTATAACTCTTACTTTCTGTCCTTTCATTTTATTTTTTAGCTTTTCATTTTCTAATATAAAATCAAAATCTAATTCGCCAGCGTTCCCATAGCTTACTATAATTTCTTTTTTGCAAGCGAAAAATAAAATCTACTTCCAAATTATAATGCTGCTGAATGAATTTTACTGAAGACGATCATAGATAAATAATAATTTCTCTTGATTTAATAAACGCATTTGAGTGATAACTTCGGGTAATTGCTCTGCCGCCAACGTTTGTTCACCTATATTCCAAGCTGCAAGACGAGCACTGCAAATCAATGAAGTACACAAATCAACAAACAAATTGCCAATGGTGCCTGTTGTTCCATTTGGTTCAAACTCGGATACAATTTCCCCAGAGCTGGGTAATCTCATACCAGAACCATCTGCTGCAATAAGTCTATAGCCTCTCCAACTCAGGTTCATCCTGATAGGCTGTTTGGATGCTTAGATTCTTGAAAGCCTGTATGGCAAATCTTATATCTTGCTTTAGAAAAAGCTTGCTTTGAGGGTACATGTCAATGGCTCCATAAGTTCACATTCTATTCCCAAACTTTTTTTAACTAACTTTAAAATCATAGAAAATACTGTCGAAAAAGGAAGTTTTCTTGTTCGTGTAAAACTCAACACAATGGATTTTCTGAAAAGTTTTCGAGTATATTATATTTTTAATTTGTAGAATAAGGTTTTTTCCTTTTTGCATATTTCACCTAAAAAGGACACATTTTAGACTTCTTTGTTGAAATAAAACAGAAACAAAAGTGCTGTCCCTTGCACTCTTTGGATAATTTAATGATAAAAAATTTGGAGAGAAATTTTATACACTATCGCTGATATTTTTCCTTAAGTTGACGCCATTGCCTGAACGGATACAACTTAATTTTTAATCTGCAGGAGTCAAGTTGAGAATGTCCAATTTTCCACTTTCTTTATAGCATAACATACTTCAGCGCCTCTTGCTCCTCTTGAAGTCCAATGGGCTCACCACTTATGTGTAAATTAATCGTTAATGTTGTACACGTTCTTTTCTTTTTCTACTCTCTCTTGCTCTTCAATACAATATATAGCAAGCGGATTAGCTTTAAGTCTTTCGACTCCTATTTCTTCTCCTGTTCCATCGCAGTAACCATAAGTGCCTAATTTTATTTTTTCTAACGCCTCCTTAATTTTTTCTTTTCTATCTTTTCGACGCTTGATTAATTCCTCGTTTCCACTATCTTCATCAGAATAGTATGTATCAATACTATTATCTTCTAGTTCTTGTTTCTCTAACTCAGCGAGTATTGATTGTAACTTTAAGCTGAAGTATTCCAGTTGTTTTACGCTCATATATTCTTCATCTTCTGAAGGAGTGTAATCTTCTGGTGACTTTATTTTTGGTAACTTTTCCATAATTGCATTATCAAAAAAATAATAAAACCTATATAATTTATGAACAAAAAATTATACTACCTCAAAGTAAACACTATAATTTATAATAAACATTTAAAAGCCTAGTATGATCGACTCAGTAAAAAAATTAGTAATAGATGATAAGAACTTTACCTATATAGTATGTATTTTTATCATAATGTTAAGTTTATCTTCATTTACACTTAAAAACAACAATAAACAAGAAGTTATGTTAACATTAACATGGATATGTGCTACATTTGTTTTGCAGATTTCTACAAATAATTTGTTTACATCTGATTATCATGATGGAATATTAGAGCAAATCTTTGTACAGCCACTCTCTTCTAGGCTTATAGTTGCTTATAAAATTTTCGCTCACTGGTTATTATTTGGGTTACCGATTTCAGTAATTTCTTCCATATTCAGCTTTGCAATTCTAGGCAATAGTATTGAACACTCAATAGCAGTTGGAGTGTCTTTATTATTTAATACGCTGATAATCACTAATATTTCAGCTACTGGAAATGCATTGATGATTGGTCAAAACAACTTAGCATCAGGAGTATCGCAAATTCTTGTTTTGCCAATGATAATGCCAACCTTTGTGTATTTTAAAATGCTAACTCAATTTGAAAATTTATCCTTGAATATTTATACACTACTAATCACCATCTTAGTTTTTGTTATTTTGATTGTTAACAGCACCATAACTACTCACATGGCACTAAAATTTGCTGTGGAACAGGATTGAAAAATCTTACTGTTATTCAGTAGACTTCTTGCATAACCTAGAAAAAAGGCAAATAGTTATTATAGATTTAGGTTTATCGACAATTTGAAAAACCTTCATTCCAGCATCCTTCCCTGTCATCCAAGTAGCCCTTCGTTGTCATCCCAGTGTCAAAAACTGGGATAACAGCTAACCTGACAACCGTCATCCCGCTACTTGTTAGCGGCTAAGAGATACCGTGACGGTATGACGGTTCGCGGTGGCATGACGATAAGCCTCATCATCCCGCTACGTGTTAGCGCCGCGGCGGTATGACGATTCGCAGCGGCATGACGAGAAAGGGGCTACTTGGATGATACCTTTTTTCTACTTAGTTTGGGTTATGCAAGAAGTCTATTCCTTCATAAGGAGAAGTAGTTAAAGGAATTTACTCTATTTCTCCCTCTTTTTTTATTATTTTTAATCTATAGTTAACGTAAAAGAGATATGCAAAAACTCTATTGATCCATAGTCTGCAAATTATTAATAACACTTACTTTAAAGAACCTCACTTTACGCTGATCTTTGAGCGCTCTTCTGTGGTATTTTGTAAGAGTATAACTTGTGAAATCGTCTTCCCTATAGATTAAAGAGTTACACTGCTTTATATGTGATGCTATCCACTCTGCATAGTCCTGATGATCGGTTGCAATGAATATTTCCCCTGTTATAAGTATTTTTTTTGCTAATAAATTTAAAAATTCCGTATTAATTAATCGTCTTTTATTGTGACTTCTTTTTGGCCATGGATCTGGAAAGAGAATAAAGAATCTTTCAACACTGTTATCAGGAAAATTTGCAATCAATTCTCTTGCATCTTCTGTCCACATTAAAATATTTTTTATGTTCTGTATTTCTATGTTTGTTAGCAAGCGAGAAACCCCCTTTAAGTAGGGCTCACATCCTATAAATAATAGATCAGGTTCATTGAGCACCTGGTAAAGCATATTTTCACCGTTGCCAAAGCCTATTTCTACCCATATTCTTTTTTGTGAATTTACAATTTTCTCTATAGATTCCTTGCTGTTTTGAATAGAATATTTTTCCAATATTTCATCAACATCAGGTTTTAGCCTGGACCTTCTGGAGAACGATCTAATCCACTTGCTATTCTTAAATAGCATATTCTTGATACATATATAATTTTCTCACTATATTTTATATAGCTTAAACAATTCTCGAAATGAGTTAATGAAAAATTACTTGTCAATAATTGTTAATATTATATAATATATGAGTTCTAATAAAGTTTAAGTTAAAGGTATGAATAATAATAATCCAGTCGTAAATCTACCGGTTACTATCAGAAAGCTATCATCAAACAAATTTATAGAAGAGATATGTCAAGGCCAATTTGAGGATCAAGATAATACCTTGTTTGAAGATTCTTTTGTTAACAAAATTAAAGAAGGAGATGTGGTAGAAGGTGTAATTACAAGAATAAACCCTAACGACGTTGTGGTTGATATTGGTTTAAAATCTGACGGGAGAATTCTGATCAAGGAACTCGGTTGTAATGATGAGGTCATTATTGGCTCGAAAATCAGAGTTTATGTGGAAAGAATTGAAGATTATCATGGTAATGTTGTTCTTAGTCGTGAAAAAGCAATTAGGGACGAAAAATGGAATAAGTTGGAAGAAGATACAGTTACAAGGGCTGAAGTAAGCGGAGTTATTAAACGCTCAATTAAATGTGGCTTTATTGTTGATCTTGGTGACGGAATAAGCGCTTTTTTACCGCTGAGTCATGTGGATTTGAAGCAAGTAAAAGATGCGAAGCACCTTATTGAAACTGAACAAAAGTTCATCGTGCTTAAAATGGATAAGAAGCAGGGCAATATTGTAGTATCAAGAAAGCTGGTGTTAGAAAAATTGCACGCTGGTGAAAAAATTAAATTTTTAGAATCTTTAAATGAAGGCGATATAATAGAAGGGAAAATAAAAAGTATCACTCATTACGGTGTATTTGTCGGTATTCATGAATCAGATGTAGTGGGAGTTATAGATGGATTGTTACATATTACAGATATCTCTTGGAGTAGGGTAAGTCATCCGTCTGCAGTTTTTACTTGTGGTCAGACTATAAAAGTTAAAATTATAAAAATAGATAAGGAAAATGCTAAAATTTCCTTGGGTGTGAAGCAGCTAGAAGATAGCCCTTGGCAAGATGCAGAGTCAAAATATCCAGTTGATAGTGTGCATAAGGGTTATGTAACAAGCATAGAAGATTATGGATTATTTGTTGAGCTTAGACCTGGAATTGAAGGTTTAGTGCACTCGTCAGAAATAACTTGGGTTAAGAGTAATTTACCAGTTAGTAGTCTCGTAACAAGGGGACAAGAAGTATATGTAAAAATTCTCAGTATTGACATTGCTAAGAGTAGGATGAGTTTAAGCATGAAAAGGTGTGTAGACAACCCTTGGCAAGTATTTATCAATAAATATCCTCCTGGTTCTATTGTTTCTGGTGAAGTGAAGAATAATACCGGCTCATATGTATCTGTTGCTTTCGGTGATTCTGAAATAGATGAGAACGTAGAAGGGACAATATATGTGAAAGATTTTAGTTGGTCTAAAAATGGTTCAGATGAGATAAAGAAGTATAATGTAGGTGATAAAATAGAAGCAAAAGTAATAAGGGCTAACGTGAATCGGGCAAGAATTTATCTTGGAATAAAACAAATAGAGTATGATCCTCTTGAAGAACTGATAAAGAAAGTTAAGGTAGGTGATAAAATACAGGTTATTGTAGGTAAGAGAGAAGATAATGGACTAGTCGTTGAAGTTGAGAACGATGTAACCCTTCTAATAGATCAAGAGCATTTACCAGAGAATAAAAAATTCTCTATATCAGAAAAAATAGAAGTTGAAGTATTGGGTGTTGAAGAATATAACATAGCATTATCTGCTAAGTGATAAGGTTTACTTATTTTGGCTTCATATAAATGGCAACAAAGTCTGATATAATAGCGAGGGTAGCAAAAAGACATCCTTTTTTAGATAAGATTGTTATAGCAGCTATAGTTGATAGATTTTTTGGGATACTTTCAAGCACATTGAAACATCATAATAGAGTTGAAATTAGGGGGTTTGGTTCTTTTTCAGTTAGAAGTTATAACTTGAAGGAAACAAGCCATTTAATGTTACAGAAGTTTACAAAGAATCAATACTCTAAAACATATTTTCGTAGCAGTAAAAAATTATCTGATTTGATAAATGAATAAAAATTTATACCATAAATAAGATGAAAGTAGGGGTTTGAGTTTATACTGTACGATAGAAATTTTTAGCACCATATGCAAGTAGTAGAAATAGTTATACGTAATAACACATATAAAATATCTTGCGAAAGTGGGAAGGGGAATCATTTATTACGCCTTGCTAATAGTTTTGACAAGTTAGTTAGTTCTGTATCTCAAAAAACTGGAGGTAAGGGTTCGGATGCATTAAATTTCTTACTTGCAGCACTAATTCTTGAGGATAAAATTTTAGAATTAACAAAGCGATTAGATGAAGTAAATCAAGAGCGCGAAAAGTATAGAAACGAGAAAAGAATAGAATATACTGAGGTACTAGATAAGGTAAATAAGATTATCACTAATCTTGAGTGCATAAAGGATTAGCTTCAATAAAGCAAGCAATTAAATTGACTATCTGACTATTCAAGCCAGGAGGGAGGTTTGTCTTACGAGTTATGTAACAATATAATTCGTAATCATCAAGATCAACTATTTTTTCGTATTCGATTAGTTCGCTTAAGGAAAATTTATCAAGATATTTCAATGCGAAATGCCCTAAAAGTATATCGGTTTCTTTGCAACCCCTATGCCAGCTTCTATATATTAATTTTCTTCTGAGTAGTGAGGTATCTGTCATTACAATTAAACTTTTTTTAATTTAAAAGTTAAACTAAATACTTGTCAAGCGAGGCGCATTTTAATATACTTAACATTTTGTTAAGATCTAAATATACAGGTGGAATTAATTTCTAATCTTATCCATCAATTTAGCGATGGAATATATTATTTTTTATCATTTTCTTTAATAATTTCTGTCATAGTATTCGTACATGAATATGGGCATTATGTTGTTGCCAAAGCATGCAAAGTTAAAGTTGAATCTTTTTCCATAGGTTTTGGTCCTGAAATTTTTGGTTTTAATGATAAGTCTGGAACTAGATGGAAATTAAGCGCTGTTCCATTGGGTGGTTATGTTAAAATGCTAGGAGATACTAATGCAGCGAGTGTCCCAGCTGATCAACAAGAATTAACGGAAGAAGAAAAATTGTATTCATTTCATACAAAACCGCGTCATAAAAAAGCAGCAGTAGTTTTTGCAGGGCCTTTTGCAAACATGGTATTTGCTGTTATAGCTTTTACAATATTTTTTAGCATAGCAGGTTATTATCGCACTCCACCGGTGATTGAAAATGTAATCGAAGGTAGTGCAGCTAAGCAAGCTGGTTTGTTGCCAGGTGACACTATTACACAAATCAATGAGCATAAAATAAAATACTTTGAAGATATTTCACGTGTGATAATGTCGAATCCTAAAACAAGAATGGAGATTGAGTATAGCAGAAATAATGAGAAGCACAGGACCAGTTTAACTCCATTAATAATCAAGGACAAAGACGTTTTTGGCAACACAATAGAAAGAGAAACTATAGGGATTATTTCAGTCAATACATTAAAGCAGTCGTCTTTTCTTGGGGCTGTGAGCTTATCAGTAAGTGAAACTTACCACACTATGTGCTTAACGATCAAAGCTCTCTTTCACATTATTGTTGGTAAAAGGAGTATCAATGAAATAGGTGGGCCAATAAAAATCGCAAAATATTCAGGACAATCAGCTAAAAAGGGATTTATTATGGTTCTATATTTTATGGCAATCATTTCAGCTAATTTAGCTGCAATTAACTTGCTGCCAATACCACTGCTAGATGGTGGGCATTTATTGCATTATATCATAGAAGCGGTTATACGTAGGGATTTAAGCTTGAAATGTCAAAAATATGCAGCTATTTTTGGTGCTTTAGTGTTGTTTTTGCTTATGGCAACTGGAATGTCAAATGATATTAGGGATCTTTTTTGAAATAAAATATGAAAAAGCTATTTTATATACTGGTAGTGGTTTTTATTTCTTTTCCTGCCCTGCTTGTTGCTTTAGGAACTGCGGAAAAAGTGCAGGTGAAAGATGTCAAATGTATTGGTAATGAGAGGGTAAGCAACCAGACAATAGGGTTCTATATAAAACTAAAATCTGGTGATTATATAAACGACGATGATATAGACTCAATTATAAAAGATCTATATAAAACAAAGTTATTTGCTAGTGTTAATGCTTACATAGATGATAAAAAAAATTTAGTAATAAAAATTCAAGAAAATCCACTAATTAACAAGATAATATTAAAGGGTAATAAGTTATTTAATAGCAAAGAGTTACTAAATAATGTGATTCAGTCAAAATCGCTAACTATTTTCACTGAAACAAAATTGCAAAACGATTTAATGAATTTAATCACTACTTATAGAAATAACGGTAAGGTTGGCGTTAAAATTGAATATGAGTTGGAGAAGCTCGATAGTAATAGGGTCAATCTGATTTTCAAAATAAAAGAAGGCAAAACCTCTAAAATTAAGGATATAAGATTTATAGGCAATAAAAACTTTTCTGAAAATGAGCTAGAGCAAGTTATTAAAAGACATAGTAATGACATATTTAGTAAGTTATTTAGAGCCATTTTTAAAGGCGAAAATCATTATTCACCGCAATATCTATTGATTAACACAGAATTGCTCGATCGTTTTTATTCGTCTAAGGGATATATTCAAAATAATATTCAACCAATTGTTGAGGTTGATAATAACAATCAAACAGAGTTAACTTTTTTGATTGACGAAGGACAGCAGTATTTGTTTGGAAATAATGAGGTTAATATTGAAACTGAAATTCAGGATTTGAGCCTAAAAGAAGAAATATTGGATTTTATAACAGAGGAAAACGATAAGATATTTAATAGAGTTAAAATTAATAATACAGTAGAAAAAATAAACAAATATTTAAATGAAAAAGGATACATATTTGCAAAAGTTAATCCAGAGTATGCACAACGTGACAACGTTGTAGATGTAACCTACAGAGTGCTGCCGGGTAAAAAGATTTATATAAATCAAATTACAATTGATGGTAACGATCGCACTTTAGATAAAGTGATCAGAAGTAAGCTAAGTGTAGCAGAAGGTGATGCGTACAATATATCTGAGATTCAAAAGTCACGTAAAAAACTAATGAGTAGTGATTTTTTTGAAACAGTGAAAGTAAATAGTTACGCAGTTAATGATAATGCAGTAAATCTTGACTTAAGTGTTAAAGAAAAAAACACTACTTCGTTGTATTTGGGAGGAGGTGTGTCTCTTCCTGGTGGAGCATTGATTAAAATTGACCTCAAAGACCGTAATTTATTTGGTACTGGAAAAGAGCTCTCTTTTGCTCTTGAAAAAAGTCAATACGTATTTTCTACTGATTTAGAGTTTGTTGAAAATAATTTTAACGATTCTGATACGTCACTAGGCATGGGTGTATTTTATGAAAAACAAGATAAACCAAACACTACTTTTGATAGTTGCGATATGGGATTTTTTACAAAGTTATCATATAAAGTCACAGAGAACTTAACTAATTCCCTTCGCTATTCTTATAAGTATAATCATATACACATGGATAATAAGGGTGGACAAGACACCGATATCTCTGAAATAATACTGGACCGAAAAGGTAAACATCAGATTTCATCAGTGGGATACACGTTGGCATATAATAAACTGGATAATCTATATGCTCCAAAAGAAGGGTATTTACTGCGCTTAAGTCAGGATATTTCAGGATTGGGAGGAAACGTGAATTTCCTAAAATCTGAATTCTTATCTTTTTATACGCACCCTATATTAAGCAAAATTGACGATGATATAACGCTACGCTTTAAGATGGCGGCAGGTCATATTTTTTCTTATACTGATGAAAATCTAAACATTGGCCAGCACTTTTTTAAAGGGGGTAATGAGATTAGAGGGTTTGACCTTTCCGGTATTGGACCAAGAGCAGAAGACAAAAATAAAAGCTCATTAGGAGGCAAAACTTATTTTAATCTAACACAGCAAGTGGATTTTCCTCTACCAAAACTATATGACTATGCTGGTATCAAAGGCTCACTATTTGTTGACTATGCAACACTTTTTGGCTTAGATGATAAAAATAAGAAGTATGAAGGGAAATACTACGATAGCAAGCTTGTGAGAGTGTCACCAGGTTTTGGCTTTTCAATGCTTTCTCCTTTTGGTAGACTTAGATTGGATTTCGGGTTTCCTTTAGTAAAGGAATCTTATGATATAATACCATCACCAAATGTTAAATTTTCTATTGAAGCGGGGATTTGAATGAAATATATACAGTTATTTATATCAGTTATTGCCTTAATTATTTCCTTATTTGTGGGGTATAAGTTTGTAGGATATCAACCTCAGAACACAAAAGCTGCAATTATCGATAGTGACAAAGTCATCAATGAATCTCTTGCTCTGCAAAATATACAACAACAAATAAAGGAGCAGAATTCTAGATTACAACAAGAATTTGAAAGTGAGTTAGAAAAACTTAAGCCATCAAAAGAAGAATTTGAACTTTTGTCAGAAGAAGCAAAAAAAGAAAAGACAGAACAGTTTAATAAGCACACTGTAAATACTAGAGATAATTACGCTAAAAAAATGTTACATTTAGAAGAAAGCTATAGAGACGCAGTAGAGAGTGTTTTTAACAAGATAAAAGAAGTCGCTAAAAAAACGGCAGAAAAAAACAACATAGATTTGGTACTATTTATTTCAAAAAAGAACCAAGTTTTATACTCCATGGATGAAGTTGATTTATCAGATGTGGTATTAAACAATATAAACAAGAAAATACCTGAATTTGCTTTGAAAGGCATTGAGTAGGCTTATGCAATTTAATATCAGTGATATTATAAAAATATTACCACATTCTTATCCGTTTCTCTTAGTAGATCGAGTTATAGAGTGTGATCCTGGTAAAAGTATAAAAGCAATCAAAAATGTGACTTTCAATGAGCCATTTTTTATTGGCCACTTCCCTGGTCATCCAATAATGCCAGGAGTCTTGATAATTGAATCTCTAGCTCAGGCATCTGCTATATGTGTTCTAGGTAAAGAAACAATAGAAAATAAAGTTGTTTACTTGAGATCCATTGAAAATGCAAAATTCAGAAAGCTAGTTACTCCAGGGGACACATTGATTCTTCAAGCTAACATTCAAAGTGTGTGTTTAGGTGTACACAAATTTAGGTGTATTGCATCTGTTAGCGAAGAAAAAGTTGCAGAAGCAACAATCTCAGCAGTATTGCAAAATAAATAAAATCTTCATCTGTAAGAAACAGCATGTACACTGTATAGTATAGCAATGAAGCTGAATTTCAACATCTCATTTTCTAATCTATATACTCGCAATGGATTAATAAAATTAGATGAGACATTTTTGAATTATATCAAATCATGTGATGAGAGCTTGTTTTGTTCATTAATTGAAGCAAGAGAAAAAGCAGCTTCTTCTTCGATGTCATCCCAGTGTCACCTCCCATCATCCCAGTGTCACCCCCCGTCATCCCAGTGCTTGACACTGGGATCTAGAAAACAAGAAGAACGGTCAGCTACTTGGATGACAGATAGCCAGCTCATTATAGACCTTTCGTACTTACTTGATGGATTTATTGCAAAACTTTTCAATATTGAAAAAGAAATAGAGGAGCTAAAGAAAAAGCACAACGACTTTGCTGTAATATATAAATGCAAAAGGTTATTTGTCCAACGCTATGCATTGAAGAAATACACTAATGTGGCGAATATAAATATTACTAACAAACTAAGTCCTTTTCTCACTTTGCCAACAACAGAAAAAAATTTCGCTGAGCAGGTGATGCATTGGTTTGAAGATAAAGAAAATCACAAAGAGGAAATAGAACTTGCGGCACAATATGCAGCGTGGAGAGTGAAAAATAAACAGAGCATATTATTTAGCATACATAAAAAAATTGACCACGAAAACCTCATACCATTTTCTAAAAAAGAAGTAGACAAAGTTGAAGTGCTGTATTCAAATGAAGTAAAAAGACGATACGGTTTTGACCTAACAAGTGAAAAGGCTAGTTTAGATAAAGCATTGGATAATGCTCACTACTGCATATTTTGTCATAAGCAAAGTAAGGATAGCTGCTCAAAGGGGCTAATTAATGATGACAATACTTTCAAAAAGTCTCCACTTAGAGTTGAACTGCACGGCTGCCCACTAGAGCAGAAAATATCAGAAATGAATCTGGTGAAAAGCGAAGGGTACAGCATAGCAAGTCTTGCAATTGTGATGATAGATAACCCATTATGCGCGGCTACTGGACACAGAATATGCAATGACTGCATGAATTCGTGCATATATCAAAAACAAGAACCCGTAAATGTGCCAGCAATTGAAACAAGGATTCTGGATGATGTGCTCAGTTTACCGTACGGATTTGAAATATATTCTCTGCTCAGCCGTTGGAATCCTTTAAATTTTCAGCGTTCATTGCCAAGAGGAAACACTGGAAAAAACGTTCTAGTTGTAGGCCTTGGTCCTGCTGGTTTTAATTTAGCTCATCATTTGTTGAATGATGGGCATAACGTTATTGCCATTGATGGACTAAAAATTGAGCCTTTGATCGATAATTTCCAGCTAATTAAAGATTTCAAACACGAAAAATTGAGTGAACGCACGGCAGATGGGTTTGGTGGGGTGGCAGAATATGGCATTACTTCTCGGTGGGATAAGAATTACTTAAAGATTACTAGATTACTGCTGGAAAGACGTGAGAATTTCGTACTTTATGGAGGCATTCGTTTTGGTGGCACGATTAATGCTGATGACGCGTTCAACTTGGGTTTTGATCACATCGCCCTAGCACTTGGCTCTGGTAAGCCACGAATGATCAAAATAAAAAACATACTAGCTCGTGGAGTACGCATGGCATCTGATTTTCTGATGTCGTTACAACTGACTGGCGCTCTTAAATTTGATTCTATAGCAAATCTGCAAGTTCGTATGCCGATAGTTGTCATAGGGGCGGGGCTTACTGCGATTGACACTGCCACTGAAGCTTTAGCGTATTATCCAATTCAAGTAGAAAAATTTCTTCTTCGTTATGAGATATTAGTTGATAAGTATGGAAAGGACTGTGTTGAAAAAGATTGGACAGAAGAAGAGCGCGAAATTGCGAATGAGTTTATATCGCACGCACAATTGATCCGAGAAAAGCAAAAGTTAGCAAAAAAAGAGAATAGAGAAATAAAAATATTAGAGTTAATGCAGAGCCTCGGGGGAGTGAAAGTTATATATAGAAAAGAGCTAAAAGATTCACCAAGTTATCGATTAAATAGCGAAGAGGTGCAAAATGCACTGTCAGAAGGAATTTACTTTATTGAAAACTTAGAGCCAGTTGAAGTTGTGACGGATAAATATAACCATGCTGAATTAATAAAACTGATAGACACAAAATCCGGCGAAATCAAACGTATAAAAGCACGTTCTATTTTTATAGCAGCAGGTACTGAGCCAAATACAGTTATTGCAACAGAAGATAAAAAGCATTTTAAATTAAGTAATGGGTATTTTACTCATTTGAATTCATCAGGAAAAGAAATAGACCCAATATTTTCTCCTAAAATGCAAAATAAAGATAGAATATTAGTGTATAAGCAAGGCAATAAAACAATCAGCTTTTTTGGTGATCTTCACCCTTCGTATAGTGGCAGCGTCGTGAAAGCTATGGCAAGTGCTAAAAACGGCTACCCTATTATTTCTCAGCTTTTGAGTGGAGTTAATAGCTTCGTTTCTGTCATTCCAGTGTGTGATGTTGTGGGCCAGAAAAAAAATGCGTGGTCAAGTGTTGAAGACCTGGCTAATAAAGAATTATTTAATAGAATCAAAGAGCAATTCACTGCAAAGGTTATAAAAGTTCAATATTTAACAGACAAAGTTGTGGAAATAGTGATCAAAGCACCACTTGCGGCAAAGAATTTTAAGCCTGGGCAATTCTTTAGATTGCAAAATTTTGAAACCAATGGCAGAAAAGCCAATAATACAAACCTTGCTATGGAAGGTATAGCCGTAACCGGCACTGAAGTAGACAAAAAAAAAGGAATTATTTCCACTATTGTGCTGGAAATCGGCGGCTCCACTAATTTATGCAGACACTTAAGAGAAGGCGAGCAAATAATTCTTATGGGCCCAACTGGCAGACCTACTGAGGTTTACTAAGTCTCAATATTAAAGTGATGCCAAATTTTATTTCAAAAAGTAAATAATTTACTAACGCTCGTGCACAAATTAAAAATAAATTATGCACGAGTGTAGCGTTATGAATTAGGAGTGCTATATTAAAGCTTACCTCACTATTAAAGCTATCGGTCAGATTAGATTAAAAACCTAATCTGACCGGTTTCTCTATAACCCTCTAAACTCTGATATAATTATATGATAATTAGTTTAATTAGTGGTTAATATGCAAATTGATTTTATTCATATATTGAGATAGCATAAACCATATTGGTTTTAATTATTGTGCAACTTTATAAATCGTCACTGTTACTTCTACTGACTGTATTAATAGTTATAGTCCTAAAATTACCTGAAAATTTGAGCATTGCAGTAAATTGGTCTCTCCCAATTCTAGATTTTGATTTATCTTTTCGTACCATACTAATATCTTTTTTATCAGTTGCATTTTTAGCTGTTCTACCAGCACAAAATTTGACTTTTTCAGAGATGCTATCTTTTGCTGCTTACACTATTAGTTCACTTTATGCAGTTTTATCTGAACATATGATATTGGTTATAATATTCTGTGAATTAATGACCATCAGTGCATTTTTTATTATCGCAGCTAGCTGTAGAGATAGTGGACCTGCAATAAGGTACGCTTGTGTACACTTTTTCGTTGGAGTTATATTAATAGCAGGATTGGCACTTCAAAGCACTAACCTGATAATTTTGGGTTTATTGATAAACTGCGCTTGTTTTCCTTTTTCATTTTGGGTTGTTGATGCATATCCTGCTGCATCGCTACATGGCACCACATATCTCTCTTTATTTACCACTAAAGTCTCTTTTTTAGTGATGCTTTTACACACTTATAACCTATGGCAAGATTGTACTGAAATATTAGCGCTTGTAGGCGCCATCACTGCAATTTACAGCATTATATTTGCTTCTCTTGAGCAAAATATTCGCAGATTTTTATGCTATAACGTTGTAGGACAAATGGGCTTGCTGATTATTGCAGGAAGTTTGCTCAGTCCTTCGGAAAAAGCAATACCAATTTTGATACTGCATATAATCTTCTCTCTTGTTTATCAATCATTATTGTTTGTGGTCAGTAATTCGATTATTTCACAAACAAAAACAATTAGTTTTAATGGAGTGGGTAAACTGATGTCAGTGGAAGGCATGTGTGCTATAATCGCAATACTTACAATGGCTGCATTTCCTGGAACCGTTGGATTTATCAGTAAATCATATATCACAGCTGAAATTGAAATGAACACTGTTGCCTTAAAAGGGTATAAAAATTTATATAAGCTTCTAAATTTGCTGCTTCATTTAAGCGTGGGGCTAAAGTTTCTTTATTACTTATTTATTGCAAAAAGTAAGTCAAAACCTTTAGCAGAGAGAGGAGGCAAAATGACTATGATTATTTTAGCATTTATATGCGTAATCGCTGGCAATCCTTACTTACCTATTTACAATAAACCTTCGATTTTCGATTTTGTGTACAACACAAAAAATATTTTGTCGCAATTTAATTTGTTACTATGTACCACTTTATTGTTTATTCCTTTACGCAAGTTATTTTACCCGAGAGTAAATTTTAAAATGGATGTTGATTGGATTTTTAGAACTTTCATATCCTATATTGTCTTGTTGTTCAATCAGTTAGTCTCTAAAACTAGAGAAATGTTTGCCAGCGTAGTGCAAAACTTGACTAATCCACTTACTGGTTTATACTTTAATAATATTACTAAACTTAAAGAAGTGCTGGGTTATAACTCAGTGAGTTTTGTTTCAGCTTCTTCTCTCTTTTTAATGAGTATTCTACTAATGCTATTATGTTTAAATCGTTAACTGAAAGTTTAAATTCTGTATTTAGTAAACTGAGAGGAAAGTCAATCATTTCTGAAGATGATTTTAATCTTGCCATGCGTGAAATACGCATAGCCTTAATTGAAGCTGACGTTTCACTTGAAGTTGCAAAAAAATTCATCAACGACATTAAAGATAAAGTGATTGGGGAAAAAGTCATAAAAAGTGTTTCTCCAGCACAAATGATAATTAAAATTGTACAGGATAATTTAGTTGCAGTTCTCGGATCAGAGAAAAGTGACTTAAATCTAGCAGTTAAACCCCCTGCTGTGATTATGATGGTGGGCTTACAAGGTGCAGGTAAAACAACTACCTCAGGAAAGCTTGCTTTAAAACTAAAAAAGCAAAAGAAAAAAGTGATGCTTGCCTCTTTAGACATTTATAGGCCTGCTGCCCAGAAACAACTTGAAGTGCTAGGTAAACAAATAGATGTGCAAACTTTACCTGTAGTAATAGATGAGAAGCCCATTACAATTACAAAAAGGGCAATAGCAATAGCAAAGAACGATAATTATGATGTATTAATACTAGACACTGCAGGCAGGCTTCATATTGACAATAATATGATGAATGAGTTGAAAGCCGTAAAGGAAATAGCTTCACCTGCAGAAGTTATTTTAGTAGCCGACGCAATGATAGGCCAGGATGCGGTCAACATTGCCAAATCATTCAATGAGGTAATAGGTGTAACCGGCATTATTCTCACCCGTGTTGATGGTGATGCACGTGGTGGTGCTGCTCTTTCTATGAAAATGATCGCCGATTGTCCAATTAAATTTATTGCTTGTGGTGAAAAATTAAGTGACCTCGATGATTTTTATCCCGATAGAATTGCAAAAAGGATACTTAGCATGGGTGATGTTGTATCATTGGTTGAAAAAGCTGCTGAGATTGTTGGTCAGGAAGAAATTGATAAGTTACAAAAGAAAGTGAAAAAAGGTAAATTCGACCTAAACGACCTAGTGGGAATGTTAAAAACTCTGAGTAAAATGGATGGCATTAGCAACATAATGAAATTCATTCCTAGTTCATTTACAAAAAAGCTAAGTAGCAGTGTGCCAGATAACAATAAAGTGAAAAAATATATAGCCATCATAAACTCAATGACTGAAAAAGAAAGGCAAAATCCAGATATTTTAAATGGCAAAAGAAGACTTAGAATTTCTAAGGGGTCCGGAACAACTGTAACTGACATTAATCTTCTAATTAAGCAGTATAATCAAATGAGCTCTATGGTAAATAAGTTCAGTAAAGTTGACCATAGTAAACTCAAAGAATCTGATTTGATGGATATGCTAAGCAGAAAGTAAGTCAGCAGGTAGTGGAATGAGACAAATCATCAGTAAACCTTTAGCTATATCAAAAGCGGCTTAGGTCTCGCAAAAAAATTTACAGCTTCTTGCTAGCCAAGAAATTTATTATTAATTTTAAGAAATACTATAGCTGACCCAAGCAACACGTCATACCGCCGCGGTATCTCTAGATCCCGCTAACACGTAGCGGGATGACGAGGCTTACCTTATCGGATTGTTTCAACACGTCATACCGCGATTCATTCGCGGTATCTCATCCGCTAACAAGAGATCCCGCTAACAAGCAGCGGGATGACGAGTTACTATACCGCTGCGAACCGTCATACCGCCGTGGTATCTCTAGATCCCGCTAACACGTAGTGGGATGACGATTGTCAGGGTAGCTGTCATCCCAGTAGCCTCTTTCTCTTGTCATCCTAGTGCCCTGACTACTTGGATCCAGGAAACTTAATTGCAAGTAATGCATTGGGTTTGGTGAGTATGGGTTTTGCGTTATATAATGAAGCACTTTTTGTGAATTTGTAAAGAAAACTGGATCCAAGTAGTCAGGGCACTGGGATGACATCATCCTTTTTTTTGGATTCCAGACTGGAATGACAGCAGTCCTACGTCATACCGCGATTCATTCGCGGTATCTCTAGATCCCGCTAACAAGCAGCGGTATGACGGTTGTCGTTTAGCTATAAATATTTAAGAAATTTACTAAACAGAAAAAAAGGCAAAAGAAACCCTAGGGTAGCTAGTTATTCACTATCCATTTTTTAAGTTGGCGTTTTTTTATGTTTTAAACGCTTTATAAGCGCGTTTCAGCTTATGTAGGTAGAAGTTTGATAAAGACATAAGGTGCACATAGTGCAAAAAATTAAACATGAGACGCCAGATACGTGAGTTTTTTTGTCATTTAATCTGTACAGAGAAGATAAATAAATAGCTTCAGTTTCATGATAAGGGGGCTGGCGGAGTTTGTCAAGTAAGTTTTTTCGTTTCTATTGTAATGACAGTTATGGCCTGTGCAAGAAATCTATTGATTTACAGCAGGTTCTTTGTTACAGTCCACAGTTATGCAAAGAAACTTAAAGTGATAATATTGATAACAAACGATGATGGCTTTGGAAGTGAAGGAATAAAATTACTCAAAGAGGTTGCACGGAATTTTGCGTCAGAAATATGGATAGTGGCACCAGATACTGATAGAAGCGGAGCTGCAAGATCTCTTGATTATCCAGTGAAACAATCTATTGGAATAAAACAACATAGTGAAAGGGAATTTAGTGTGTCTGGTACTCCTGCAGATTGTGTCATTATTGCGCTAAATAAAGTTATGAATAAAAAACCAGACTTAATATTGTCCGGAGTAAATATTGGATCAAATGTCGGGGACGATATTTGTTATTCAGGAACAATTGGTGCTGTAATGGAAGGTGCTGCAAGATCTATACCTTCTATTGCGCTGAGCCAAGTTTATCATGATAAAATAGACTGGCACAATACAAAGGTTTTTGCACCAAAGGTTATTGCCAAGCTAGTTAAGGTTGGTTGGCCTAAAAACATAGTGATGAGTGTAAATTTTCCTGCTACGGAAAAAGTAAAAGGAGTAGAATTTGCTGAACAAGGTGAATATAACATTGATGGGGATTTAACTTTTACTGAAAATTCGAATGGCTCTTTTAGCTTAAATTGGTCTCGAGAGCACTCAGGCAGTGGTAGTATAAATAAAATAAAAGAAGGATTTATTACTATTACACCGGTAAAATTAGATTTTACAGATTATGATACTTTGAATACTATGAAAAATTCTTGTGCAGACGAATTTTCTTCTATAGCTGACTGAGAAAAACATTTGCATTGCTCCTAATAGATATTTTCTATTGTGTTATCGCGAGCAATTATTTTTTCTTCACCTGTATCCATGTTTTTAATCTTTAAAGTTTTACTACTCAATTCTTCATCGCCAAAGATTAAAGCAGCTTTAGCATTTGCTTGATTTGCTTTTTTCATTCGGGTTCTGAGCGTTCCGCTATATTCATAGATTACATATAAACCATTTCTGCGCAATTCATTTGCAAGTGTTAAAGCATGTTTTTCAGCCTCTCTACCGATTGGAATTAGGTAAATAGGTCGCTCTTCTTTCGGAGAATAATTGATTAACTCCATTATGCGCTCAATACCCCCTGCAAATCCTATTGCTGGAGTGTGTTTTCCACCTACTGAAGATACTAAATTATCGTATCTTCCACCGGCAAAAACTGCCCCTTGTGCACCTAAATCCTCTGTAACAAACTCAAACACTGTGTGGCAATAATAATCCAAACCTCGAACTAGTTTATTGTTTACGGTATAAGGTATATCAAGAATTGTTAATCCATTTAGTATTTGTTCAAAGAAATCTGAGGACTCTTTCGTATAATAATTGCTGATTTTAGGCGCATCAGAAATTATTGATTTATCTTTCTCATCCTTGGAATCCAGTATTCTGAGTGGATTTTTGATCAACCTATTTTTGCTATCTTCTGATAGATCATTTTGATACTTTGTAAAGTATAAGATCAAAGCTTCTCTATATTTAGTTATTGTTTCACCATCACCTAAAGAGTTGATTTCCAGCTTTACATTTTTATTGATGCCAAATTCAGTTAGTAAGTGCTGAGCGAGTGATATCAATTCAATATCAGCTTTTGGATCTTCTATGCCAAAAACCTCAAAATTTATCTGATGAAATTGCCTTTGTCTTCCCTTTTGCGGTCTTTCATAGCGAAATGCAGGTCCTGTTGAGAATAATTTTATCGGTGTTTGCAGTTTTTTTTCAATGAGTAGCCTGACAATCGCTGCAGTGAACTCAGGACGTAAAGTTATGCTCTTTCCCCCTTTATCATTGAAGCTATACATCTCTTTAGTGATGATGTCTGAGCTATCACCTAAGGTTTTTGTAAAAACCTCCGTGCACTCAAATATTGGAGTTTGGGCGGGCAAAAAGCCGTATAAACTTGAGATTCTGTTTGCTGTTTGCTCTATGTATTTAAACTTGTACCATTCATCAAACAGGAGATCTTTTGTTCCTCTAACCGTTTGATTAGTCATAGTGTGGTCTCTATACCTGCAATCTCTGGTATGTGGTAGCTCAGCATATTTTGCACTCCTTGCTTTAAAGTAATTGCAGCACTTGGGCATCCAGAGCAAGCTCCTTGCAACTCAACATAAACTATTCCATCTTTATAGCCACGAAATTTGATATCGCCACCATCTTGAGCAACTGCAGGTTTGATATGACTTTCCATCAATTCTTTTATTCTATTTACAATTTCTATATCATTTTTATCAAAAAATTCTTCACCTGGATCATTCACTTCTTCTTTATCTAGTGCTTTTCCACCAGAAGTAAAGTGATTCATGATTGTAGTTAAAACTTCTACTTTTAATATATCCCAATTAATTCCATCCAATTTTGTTACTGAAATAAAATCATGACCGAAAAATACTCTTACCACATGCTCTATTTGAAAAAGATTTGCTGCTAGTTTAGAATTTTTTATCTCATTCGCATTTGAAAAATCAGCAGTTTCTCCTTCGTTTAAAATTTCAAATCCAGGAAGGAATTTTAGCGTATTTGGGTTTGGTGTTTCTTCAATCTGGATGAACATGTTATTTACCATGACAATTATAATTGTTACTATTTAATCATAAAATGATAAAAAAATATACATGTCATTCATCTTTTTTCTTTTTTTAGTATTCATAGTAATTACATTTGTCTTGCCTAGCGTTGTTATATTTTTTCTTTTCCTGACAAAAAAAAATAATATGAGTTTCATGATGAACTCTATATTGAGTAAGTTTTTGAACGAATTTAGTAGCAGTAGAAGTTATACTGAAAATTACACTGGTGATAACATGTCCAAGGATGAAGCATTAAAGATACTGGGGCTGAATCCTGAGGCAAGTCAAAATGAAATCAATAAAGCATATCAAAATTTAATGAAATTAGTTCACCCAGATAAGGGAGGCTCGGAATATTTTGCGCAAAAGCTAAATGCGGCACGTGATAAATTGTTAAAAAAGTGATCTTAAAAAAAGTTTTCGTTTAACGAATTTCTTCCTTTGCTTTTTCTAAATACTCCAATATTGCTTCATGTAGTGCAGTCCATGTTATCTGTTCTTCCAGGGAAGGTATAAATTCTTGTCTCCAAGCATTCTTAAACTCCTGAAACCACTGTTTTTCAAAACCCTGAAATTCTAAAGAAATATCTACTTTAAAGCTATCAATTAAACTGGAAACTTCTGCAGCTTTAGAGCTATCTAGTGATTTTAAAGATAACACTCCACTCTTTAAAATCTCTAACTCTTCCAATACATTAAGCTTAAATGGTTTATAGAGTGAAGACCATATGCGATATCTTAAATAAGAATCATAGTATAACTTAATTTTGTACATTAAAGTGGTAGATGCATCAGGAGAAATGTTATTCTCATATTGTGCAAGAGAAGATAATAAATTCTCATAATCTACTTTGCTTAAACATGGTTGTAGAGTCGATTTAATTTTTTCACTAAAGGTTAGATAACTAGAAGAAATGCCATGACTATATTCACTAAAGAATTCAGGAAATATATCTGCTTGTTCTAGTTTAAGAGGTAGATCTTTTCTAATTTCTCTTGGTAAATTATGTATTGAAAACTGATAAATAACCCATACAAAATTCTCATCAAACTCATCTGAGTAATCAGCATTATTATCAGGAAAAATTACATTACCTTTCTTATCATTCCAAGGTTCTATCTTATAGAAAAATCTGTTCAGCCTTTGTTTTAATTTCAAAATACCTTCATTTCTATCACCTGCTTTATACAATGTTCTGCCCATTTTGTGTTTAGCATCTTTAGGGTTTATTCTGTCACTTATGTGCAATCCAATTTCATTTTTCTCTAATAACTCCCAATCAAACAATTTGTGTGGATCTGGTTTACGCATTGTATAGCCAAGCTCTGGATCATACACTATAGTTCCTATTTCAGAATGACTAAATATCATATCCCTTTTAATTTTAAAACGCTCCATAAGGTATAAAATCAGCTCTTTAACAGATCTCATTTGCTCTTCCGGAAAAGGCTCAAGTCCTGTGTTTACAATTTCAATACCTACAGAATAGTTGTTAAGCTTCCGTAACTCTTCAAGCTTACTATCTACCTTAACTCTTGCATAACTAATACCAGCATGCCATGCTTCTTTCTCTAATGGAACCATTAAGGTGATGCTGCCATCCCTATCGACAATAAAATGAACTGACAATCCTCTAGCATTCAGCGTATCTTTTGTACCTTTTAGTGTTGATGTTTCAGTATGGTGAACTATAACCATTAACACTTTTTTACCTGCCCTATCACCATAATTTAAAGCTGAAGCTGGATCTAAAAATAACAAATCCTGATCTTTCAATAATGGTAATTTTTCTTGTAAATCTTGAAAATCATTCTCGATATTGCTTGAACTGGATACTTGCCCAGATATGAGAAATGCTGAGACAGTAATCAGTAAAACTAATAAATATTTGTTGACTTTAGATAGTTGGATTTTCATACCATCTTCATAAACACTTTGTAGATAATTTTTCATTATATAGTTAGAATAGGGTTGTTGAATAAATTTACAAGACAAAATCATACTAGTCTGGTAGTAGTAACATGTTCAGAGATGGAGCATTTAAAGTGCTAGGAATAGATTCTGGAGCGAACCAAAATGAAATCAATAAAGCATATCAAAATTTAATGAAATTAGTTCACCCAGATAAAGGAGGCTCGGAATATTTTGCACAAAAATTAAACGCAGCACGTGACAGGTTGCTGAAGAGGTAATTAATATTGCTTTAAAGTTTTTATTTGTGCGTAAAGGATAAGTTGCTACAATAAAAAAATAAGATAAAAGTAGCAATGGACATGTGTTCAGAAAGGTTTAAGTTATGCAGGAAGATAACAAAAAAGAAACAATAAAAGAAGAAAAAGGCATATTAGGATGGATAGAATATAGATTGCCTATATTTTCTTTTCTAAGACACACTGCTTCTTACCAAGTGCCAAAAAACTTAAATTATGCTTGGAACTTTGGCTCTTTGGCTGGTATAGCGCTGATTTTACAAATAATAACAGGTATATTTCTTGCTATGCACTACACTCCGCATGTTGATTATGCGTTTAATAGTGTAGAGCGCATAATGCGAGATGTGAATTACGGGTGGTTAATACGCTACACTCACGCTGTTGGAGCATCGCTCTTCTTTATGGTAGTCTATGTTCATATAATGCGTGGATTATATTACGGATCTTATAAAAGACCGAGAGAGATGGTGTGGTTTATTGGAATATTTATATTTTTTGCAATGATGGCAACTGCCTTTATGGGATATGTATTGCCTTGGGGACAAATGAGTTTCTGGGGTGCAACAGTTATAACCAACTTATTTTCTGCTATACCTTTAATTGGCAATAAAATAGTTATATGGTTATGGGGTGGTTTTTCAGTGGATAACCCAACACTTAACCGTTTTTTCGCTCTGCATTATCTTCTGCCTTTTGTTATTATTGCTTTAGCTATGCTTCATGTGATAGCTCTGCATAGGTTTGGCTCTGGTAACCCAAGTGGAGTGGAGGTAAAATCAGATAAGGATACCATCCCTCTCTATCCTTATTATATAGTCAAGGATTGCATAACTTTTGGTCTGTTTTTTGTAGTTTTGTTCGCATTTGTTTTCTATGCTCCCAATTATCTTGGGCATCCAGACAATTATATAGAAGCTGATTCTATGGTCACTCCGGTACATATAGTGCCAGAGTGGTATTTTTTACCTTTTTATGCAATGCTACGTTCAATTCCAGATAAACTTACTGGTGTGCTTACCATGTTTGCGTCTATTTTAGTGTGGTTTTTGTTACCTTGGCTTGATAAATCAAAAGTTAAAAGTGGTGCTTATCGCCCGGTGTTTAAGAAATTTTTTTGGGTTTTTGCAATAAATTTTGTACTTCTTGCCTGGCTTGGAGGACAAGAGGTAAAAGAGCCTTACATCACTATGAGTAGGCTATCTACTCTTTATTACTTTGCATACTTTGTGATAGTTTTACCACTGCTTAGTAAGTATGAAAAGCCAAAAGAACCACCAAAAACCTTAAGTGATTCTGTGCCGGAGATGAGGTGATGTCAATTCAAAGCAGATCTCTTACAAAATTCTCTGTCATCCCAGAGCTCTCTTCTGTCATCCCAGAGCCCTCTTTTGTCATCCCAGTGCTTGACACTGGGATCCAGAAAAAAAATAAATGGATTCCAGCATCATGTACACAATTGTATGAACGTTGTATACAACACACAGTGTCATTCCACTATCTTCCGTTGTCATCCCAGTGCTTGACACTGGGATCCAGGTATAAAAATACTTACAAATCATGCAATGGACAACAGATTCTAGGAGTGCATGATAACCATAATGTCAGTGATGAAATAAGCTGGATTCCAGTGTCAGCTACTTGCATGACATCAATTCGAAATTTACTAAAACAGTGGTTATGCATGGGATCTAATGTATTTGCAATCTTCTGCATGTTATTTCTATCTAGTCTTATATCTGCAGAAGAATTTAAATCATCACCAAATAAGAAAATAGACTGGAAATTTGATGGAATTGTCGGATCTTTCGATAGAGAGTCAATTCAGCGTGGCTATAAAGTGTATAAAGAAGTCTGTGCTGCTTGTCATTCAATGAATAGGGTAGCATTTCGTAATTTGCAAGATGTCGGTTTTTCTGAAGAAGATGTAAAACAAATAGCAGCTTCTTATCAAGTTAAAGATGGTCCGAATGATTTGGGTGAAATGTTTGACAGACCTGGAGTACCTTCGGATTATTTTATTGCGCCTTTTGATACAAAAGAAGCAGCTGCAGCAAGCAACAATGGTGCAGTCCCACCAGACTTATCATTAATTATTAAAGCAAGGCATGATGGTGCAAATTATGTCTATTCATTGTTAACAGGCTATCAAAACGGCGAACACGATGAAAATGATTTATATTTTAATTCGTATTTTCCAACAGGCAGATTAGCTATGGCGCCACCACTTTCTGAAGGAATGGTGGAATATGATGGTGCAAGGCAAGCCACAGTTGAAAATATGGCGTATGATGTGATAAATTTTTTACAATGGGCAGCAGAGCCAGAATTAGAGCGCCGGCATAAACTTGGATTAAAAGTAGTGGCGTATTTTATAATTTTAACAGTGTTTTTTGTATTAACTAACAACAAAGTTTGGAGCAAGCTCTATAAAAAGAAGTGATAGTCAATTTTGCCTCAAGCACAATGGTTGTCATCCAAGTAGCTAACACTGGTTCCTTTATGACGGTGTCATCCGAGTAGCTGACACTGGGATGGCTTTGTCGCATCGTACCTTATACGGTAATAATTTACGATAAATTCATGTAGCCATTTCGAATTTAGCCATACCAATGTCAGTAAATTTATTAAGCAAACAGCACTTAATGAGCAGTTCTTTTTCACGATTTATAGCTCTTTTCATAGAAGTCCGGATGTGATAAGGATAGATAATGATAAGGAGGTTGAATGCCAGCAGCATATAGTTATGATTTAAGAAAAAAAGCAATGGAGGCGCTAGACGAAGGAGAAAGCAGAGAAGCAGTGGCAGCAAGATTTAAGATTGGACGAACTACTTTATGGGAGTGGCAGCACTGTAGGCTTGACCATAAATTATGTTAAGATAGAAAATGACTATTTTAGATAGAGCTTGATGTAATGCAGTGCGATACAAAATAACGGTAGAATATAATGGTAGTAATTTCTCTGGTTGGCAAAAACAGCAACACTCTGCTAACTCAATCCAGGAGAAGATAGAAAATGCTATATTTAATTTTAGTGGTGAGAAAGTTACTTTGTACTGTGGTGGCAGGACTGATGCAGGAGTTCATGCTTTAGGACAAGTTGCTCATTTTGATATGGAAAAGGAATTTGAGCTTTATAGAATAAGGAATGCAATAAACTATCATTTAAAATCAATTCCTATAGTCGTGCTTAATGCAGAAGTTGTAGATGATGCGTTTCACGCACGGTTTTCAGCAAAAAAAAAATATTACGAATATAGAATAGTTAATCGCTATGCTCCTGCCGCTCTGGAGACGGGTTATGTATGGCAAGTGTTTAGCCCACTTGATGTAAATATTATGCGTGAAGCTGCTAAACATCTACTTGGAAAACATGACCTTTCAAGTTTCCGTTCAAAAGATTGTCAAGCCGCAAATCCGATAAGAACAATTGATGATATCGATATAATACAAAATGGGAATCATATACACATCAAAATATCTGCTATTTCCTTTTTACATAACCAAGTGAGGATTATTGTGGGTACTTTAGTTGAATTTGGAAAAAATAGAACCAATCCGCAAGAAATGCTAAATATATTAAACCAATGCAAAAGAAGTGCCGCTGGAGTTACTGCACCACCTTTTGGCTTATATTTGGTAAAGATAGATTACTAATTTAATAAAAGCTAGTGAAATAAGTGCCATACCGCCACGGTATCTCCAGATTCCGCTAACAAGCAGCGAGATGACGAGTTTAAGTTCTCATTGGCATTACTACATATAATGCACTTGAATCGTCTTCATCAGTGATAATTGTAGCACTATTACCATCGGCTAAGCTAAACTTACATTTATTTTTTATGCAGGATAGAACATCAAGTAAATAACGCGAGTTGAACCCTATTTCTATAGGGGCTTCATTGTAGTCCACTTCTATGGATTCAGTTGCATCACTGCACTCTTGGGAGTTTGAATGCAGAGTTAGCAGCTTTTCTTGTAGTGAGAATTTAATAGATTTTACTTTATCAGATACAACAACGGAAACTCGATCTATAACGTCTGAAAGTTTTTTACTTTCAATAATCATATGCTTATCTTGAGATGCTGGAATAACTGCTTTATAATTTGGAAAAGTTCCATCTATTAATTTTGATATTAGAATATATTCACCGCATGTAAACTTGATTTTTCTGTCTGAGAGTTTTACTTTAATTTCATTACAATCGTCCAATATTTTTAACAGCTCCATAACAGTTTTACGTGGAATGATCACACCAAATTCGCCATTGATGTTCCCAGGCTTTGGCCTCTTTATACATGATAAACGATGGCCATCAGTTGCAACGCAGTACAGAAATTGCTCATCTGTATGTAGATATATTCCATTTAAATTATACCTTGTATCATCTAGTGATACAGCAAATTTTGTTTTAGTTAATAAGTCTATCAGGTCTGTATTTAGTAGAGTAAAATCATGTTTATAATTGTCTTCTTCAAGAGCAGGAAAGCTGCTTGAAACTACATTCGGTAAAGAAAAGTTTGCATTTCCGCAAGACATCAATAATTTTCCTTGGTTGTTTACTTCAAAATTGACATCCAAATCAGCGGGTAACTTCTTCACTATGTCATGTAAAGTATGCGCTGAAATTTTTACTTCTCCTTCTGTTAATACGGTTGCAGCAAGTGAGGCAAACATTGAAATGTCAAGATCAGTTGCCATTAATTTTATACTGCCGTGTTGTGCTTTGATATTTATACACGCCAAAACATCTATTGCATTACGCCTTTCAACCACTCCACTTACTCTGGATAATGTATTTAAAAGACTTGTGCGGCTCACGCTAAAACGCATCTGCTCGCACACAGAATTTTGCTTTTTGATTTCTGTATCTACACCCGCAACCTCTGACATTGCTAACTCTCAAAAATATATTTTAAATGATATCCACATCCCATATAAAGTAAAGTGCTATTTATATTTCTATTGAAAGAGTAGTCTAGTTTATACTATAGCTGGGTATTCTGTTACAATAAGTTTACTTTGTATGGCATAAATCATGCATTTTTTGATACGCTTTTTGAAAACCAAGTAGGGAATAAGTATCATCAATGGTCACTGTTTTTGTTTTCCCATTCACTACCATTGATAATCCCTGCTTCATTTTTAGAATGAGATCTTGATCTATTTTTGTATGCTCGGCCCACGCAAGACTTCCCTGTATTATAGGCAATGTATATTTAATTTTTTTGTCGATATTGAGAGCTACAGGCTCCTTATCATACTGAAAACCAGAGGTAACGCTTACCTCATCTGCTTTTTTATCAACATAACTAACCATTACATACGGCTTGCGATTGGTTGTATAATATTCGCTTTTTTTTTTAGGATAGGATACAATATAACATACTTTCTCTCCATCTTCCAATGCAGTATACACGAGCCAATCTTTATATTTTTCCTTCAATTGTACATCACTAACCGATGCAAAAGCGCCTATCGAAAAAAATATTAGAAATATAAAAAAACTACGCATGCAAACCAAATTTCAAACTTTCAGATTGTATATATTGTTTTACCTTAGCCATCGCCTGCTCAGCCAACTGCCTTATTCTTTCTCTTGAAACACAATATTTTTTACTAAGTTCATCCAGAGTTTGAATGTTTTCAGACAAATATCTACTGATAAAAATGTCTCTTGCCCTTTCGTTGAGACTCGCTAGTGCATTGTTTAAAATTGTTTCTTTTAATTCTTTTTCTTCATGATTCTGATAGGTTACTTCTTGACTGACCAAGTTACATGGGATCATATCTTGCAACTCCCTTTTAGAGTCATCACCTATTTTTATGCAATCGTTTAGCGACTGATCCTTACAAGCCATACGGTAATTCATCTGCAGAACGTCTCCTTCGGATACAGAAAGCTCATTAGATATTGCTTTTATTTCTTCATTATTTAAAGTTTCCCTGTTTGTATACTGTAAAATTCTTTTTTTTATTTTACGTAAACTAAAAAACAATCTTCTTTGTGCTTGCGTTGTGGCTATTTTCACAAACGACCAAGATTTCAATATAAAGTCTTTTATTGAAGCTTCAATCCACCACACTGCATAAGTTGAAAAACGAAACCCTAAATCAGGATTAAACTTTTTCACTGCGTGCATTAAACCCATATTTCCTTCCATAACCAGGTCCATCAACAATAGCCCATAATTTTTGAATTTCATTGCAATTTTCACTACCAAATTCAAATGGCTGGTAATCAATTTATGAGCAGAAGAAACATCCTTATATTGGTTCCAATTTTTTGCTAATCGTACCTCTTCCTCTTGAGACAGCATAGGAAATTTTTGCACCCTAGCAATATATTGCATGAGATTGGTTCTGCTATCGACACATAAGTTTGCCATTGAGGTCAACATAACAACTTAAATTAAAACTTCATGCATATAATATATTGATTTTCCAGCAAAAATTCAAGCTTTGATTTGAAAAAAGTACAAATTTTCCATCTAATTTCTTGGAGACAGTAGGCCGCAGTGTTAGCTAATTGGATAACATTATGTAACTTTAGATGATATTCTATCAATACAATGGTGAACGTTATAGCTTAAACACATAGCAAATAGTGTTATTCCAGTGCCTTGACACTGGAATCCACATTTCTTTTTCTAGATCCCAGTGTCATGCTACTTGGATGACAAGAAAAAACCCACTGGGATAACAAGACTGAGATAGACTAGAAATTAAACGCTACTCCAGCTTCTGCACCAACAGTGCTGTAAAGAACTTTGTATGCGCCTGCATCAGTAACCTGTTTGGTTGAATCTCTAGGATCTGTTTTTTTTCCATCAAAATTAGCACCATAAGAACCGAAATAACGAGCTCCAGCATAAAGCTTGATTTCTGGAGTTACATCATAGCTAACACCAGCTTTTACTTGACCAGCAAAACCAAATTTACTTTTTTGATCATTTATAGGGGTTTTCAAAGGAGTGCTAATATACGCTGCACCAACGCCAACACCAATGTATGGAGTGATAGGCATATCTTCAATTGCTACATCGTAATAAACGTTAACTAGTCCTGAAATTGCTGTTAAATTATCTGCAACTGTATCACCTACTACATCTGCATCTTTATTCAACCATGAGTAAAGCCCTTCAACATCAACTCTAATGTCGTCCATTTTATAGCCAAACGCACCACCACCAGCTATAAAAGATGCTTTTAAGGGACTATCCTTTTCTTTGCCTGTTGCATTTGTAATACCATCAACTTTTGTGAAAAGAGGTAAAAATTCACCATTGTATTGCAAACGAACGTAGTAGCTAGTTTCTTCATCACTTATTGGACCAACAGGATCTGAAAAAGCAGAGTTTGATAAACTTAGCAACGTTGCTAAAGCGGCTGCTGAAAAAAACTTTTTATAATGCATAATTGTCCTCGTAAAAAAATTAAAATTCCACTTTAGCAGTCTAAGTAACAACTAAAGTTAAGTCAAGTGCTAACTTAATAACACAAAATATCTTACATTTTAACTAATTTTTAGGAGAAGACAAAGATTTTATTAATGAATAAATACGACTTTTTTACTCTTGATTTTTTGGTATAGCTAACATAGGTAAGATTTACTATCGAAAGACCTCGTCATTCCGCTGCTTGTTAGCGGATGAGATACCGCGAATGAATCCATAACTACACGAACATTGCAATTTGGGCCTACCAGGAGGGCAATGCCTCTTATCCAAGTACCATCTTCTTGTCATCCCAGTCTGGGATCCAGGAATTTTATTAAGTTGGTAAGCATAAAAGTAGCCGTTTTATGTTAAAACACAATGTTCTTGATGAGATTACGGCAAGGCTGGATTCCAGACTGGAATGACATCGTTTACTATGTGCCATATTGCAATGTTTGTACAGTTGTGGAATGAATCACGGTATGACGTAGGGCTATGCTAGTATAGGTACATTATATGAAGAAGTACTAGCGTTGGGAATATTAGAAAAAAAATACTTACACTAAAAGAAACTTCAGTAGTAAATTCAAAAAGGAAGTTTAAACCCAGATGATAAACCCATCATACCTGCAAGATCAGAAGTTGCATTCGCCATATCTTCTTCTGCTTTTTTAACGGCATCATTAAACGCTGCTGTTACTAAATCCTCTACTATATCTTTTTCCTCATTTCTCATAAGTTCTAAGTCTATGTTCACCTTTTTAGCTTTATAGCTACCTATTTTTATGACTTCCACTAATACAGAAACTTTGCCACCACCAGAAATACCTTGAAACTCTTTTCCAACATATTTTTCTTGAGCTTCTGCAAGCTTTTCTTGCATCTCTTGCGCTTGTTTCATTATTTGACTAAAATCCACAACTTACTCCTTATTTTCTATATTAACTACTTTTGCACCTTTAAACGTGTCAAGGATATCCTTAACTGCAGGTGCATAATTTAAATTACTCACTTCCCTGTTTATATAACCTGTATCAACTGCAATAACCCACTCTTGCTGAGTCACCTGGCTTAAGTAATTTTTTAAATCATTGCAAAAATTACTATCCAACTTAGATACAGCTTTTAATTTTAAATATCCAGGTTTACAATCTATTAATTGTAGATTATTACACTGTTGTTTGTAAAGATAAATTTGGTTACTCCGCCTTAATAGTTGCAAAATCTTATCAAAATCGTAATTTTGTTGTTTATTTTCCACATGGATCCCAGTGTCACGCACTGGGATGACAGAGTGGGGTTGTTGTTTACTTTCCACATATTTTTTTGGATCCGAGTAGTCAGCTACTTGGATGACAGAGGGGGAAGGTGCAACAGGTCTGCCCTGTCTATTTCCTTGCTCTACATTCTGTGAAAGAATTTTTTTGATCACCTGTTCTGGAGAAGGTAGATCAGAGAGATAGCAAAGACTAATTAGCATCATTTCAGCAGCAACATCGTTGCATGTTGAAGTTTTTATATCTTGAATACCTTTAAGCAACACCTTCCACAATCTCGAAAAAAATATTAAAGATCTCTTTATACTTAAATCTTTTATCCTATTCTTTTCATGCTCTGTAACTGCACTATCAATCTCTTTCGTAATTAAAAAACGGCATATTAACTGAATTGTTTGCAATAGACCTTCAAAAATACTAAGTGGGTTTGCTGTTTTTATCGCCTTGTCAAACACTGATAGAGCTTTCTGTAAATCACCTTCTAATATTGCCCCTAATAGATCGAATATAATATCTTTATCCACTAGGCCAAGTATGTCTGTCACATTTTTAGTGGATATTGCACCATCTTTGCTATATAGCACTGCTTGATTCATCAAAAACAAGGCGTTACGCATTGAATTTCCAGAGTGTCGTGCAATTAATTCTAATGCTCCCTTTTCAATGGAATAACTCTCTTTTTGTGCAACATCATTTAAACGTTCCACTATTTTAGCTACAGGAATGTTGTGTAAATCAAATCTTTGACAACGTGCAATAATAGTTATTGGTATCTTTTTTATTTCCGTAGTTGCTAAAATGAACTTTACACTAGATGGTGGCTCTTCTAGGGTTTTAAGTAATGCGTTAAATGCACTGCTAGATAGCATGTGTACTTCATCTATAATGTAGACTTTGAATTTAGAGCTTATAGGTGAATAGCAAATATCTCCCAGGATTACTTTAATATCGTCAATGCTAGTGTGACTTGCTGCATCGATTTCAATTACATCTGGATGGCTTGAATTTTTTATTGCTAGACAATTTTCACATGATCCGCAAGGTTCAAAAATTGGCCCCAGGGAACAATTCAAACATAAAGCTATTATCCTTGCAGTGGTGGTTTTACCAACTCCACTACTACCAGAGAGCAGTATAGATTGTGGGATTTTGTTTAAAATAAAAGCATTTTCTAATACACGCACTAATATATCTTGACCTACTAGATCTTTGAAGCTACTAGGACGATGTTTTAATGCTATATTCATAGCCTCGGATAAAACAAATAATGAAATAGGTATGCAACCCAAAAAGGTTCTGATATGGCTGCTTCATTTCTGATCTGACCAAATTACAGAGTTTTTGCCTGCATACCTTATAAAATATTATACTTTTTTTTTTATTTAGCAAGGTATATCCTATATTAGCTCTATAATTTGATATGTTAAATTTTTTACAGTGCTATTTTGAAGTAAACAAAAAGTTAGTTGTCATGCAAGTCACTACAAGATTGTCACTCCAATGTTTATTTATGTCATTTCAGCGCTTATTTATGTCATCCCAGTGCCTAGGCATACAGCTGTATGAATGTTGTGATATAAGAGCAATTTTTACCGAAAAGGATGTCATCCCAGTGCTTGACTACTTGGATCCAGAAAACTTAACTGTAAATGAGCGCACTAGGCAATTGTATAACAAGAACTGGATTCCAGTGTCAGCTACTTGCATGACACTACCTGCTACGCAAACTTCTGTGGACTACAAAGAAAGTTCGTACAGTTGTAGGTCAAGCCATAGAGTAACAAAAAAAGGATATTGGTATAACAAAAGAGGAACATTATGATTTTATATCATTTTCCTCTTTGTCCATTTTCACGAAAAGTTAGAGCTTTTCTAAAAGAAAAAAAATTAGGCTGTGATCTAGTGTATGAAAATCCGTGGGAAAAGCGGAATGAATTTATGGAGATCAATCCAACCGGGCAAGTACCAGTGTTAATAGATAATAACTTTGTAATAGCGGATAGTAATGCCATTTGTGAATATATAGAAGAGACTTACAATAGCGACGTCAAATTACTTGGTTCATCCACTATTATTAAGTCTAAAATACGCGCTCTAATCAATTGGTTCGATAACAAATTTTACAATGAAGTTACTAAGTATATTATGAATGAAAAAGTAATTACTAACCGCAGCCCTGACTCTAGATTTCTTCATGCAGCTCAGCATAACCTGCCTTGCCATATGGAATACACCGAACACTTAATTAACAAGAACGTTTGGCTTGCAACTGATAAGTTCACTTTAGCTGATATTACTTTAGCATCGCATATTTCCGTAATGGATTATGTAAGTAGTTTTCCATGGGAAAAAAGTAAAATTTTAAAAGAATGGTACTCCATTGTTAAATCAAAGCCTTGTTTTCGTGAGATATTATTAGAGAGGATTTCTGGTTTAATCCCTCCTAAACATTATGCTGACCTTGATTTTTAACTTATGTTAGCTTTAAAGCTACAGTCATTCCTTCATCAGTTGGAATCAATATAGAGAAATATTTTTTTTCATCTGATAATCTATTATTAAACTCCCTCATGGCATGCCATGATTTTTCTGATACTTCTTTTGGAGGCGATTCTAAAAATACTGTGTTAAACAGTAGAGTGTTATCTGCAACGATTAGCCCATCTTGTTTAATGTATGACTCTGCCCAATCTAAATACTTAGGATAACTACTTTTGTCAGCATCAATAAATATCATGTCAAATGGTGCTTTTGCTGATAATTCATTAATTTTTTCCAGTGCATCGCCTTCTATTAGAGTAATTTTATCACTTAGATTAAAAGCACTAAAATTTTTTTTTGCTATTCTTGAGTGTTGAGGATTATTTTCTATTGTATATATATGACCGTCTTTTAGTAGAGCTTTTGCCATGCAAATCGACGAGTAACCGTATAACGTGCCAATCTCAACAATACTTTTGATTTTTTGGATTTTTATAAATAAACTTAATAGCTTTCCTTCTTCAGGGCCAATTTGAATATGTTGCTTTTTTTCAAGAATACAATATTCTTCTATTTTTTTATATTCTTTTGCAAATAGATTTCTTATGTATGACAATTTTATACTAAAATTATTACGCATATATTATAAATTAGGGAGACTTAATTCATACACAATTTATAAATATAATAATATAGTTTAAAATAATAAAAACATTTATTTTAAGTTATTATTTCATAGTATAAAATTTTAAGTGACAAAAATTATTATATATCGTACTATAGTTAACTAGTATAATAAACAGTCGATTATTATGCTAGAATTAAAGGGATTGTTTATGCGCATTTCTCTTTTTAAAATATAATTTTTATAATCAATTAGAGGGGGTTATATGTCTTATACTATTGCTGGTGAAGTTGAAACGTTAAACAAAAAATCTAACAAGAATGAAGGGGTTATGTTACTACATAATCCAGCTTATCGTGAAAAGTATAAAGAACGTTTTGATGAAGCTCAGAGAAAAGTTATGGATATGGTTCAGTTTTATGATGGGACAATAGTATTAATAGAGAATAAAATCGCTATGTATTACTACACTTGGCACAGTAAAAAAAGAGAGTTTGAGCGTAAAAAACAACAAACAGTAGTGAAAAACAATGGCTCAGCATAGAGTCTTTTATATGGTAAGCTACAGTGGTATTACTTCACTATAGCTTTTCCATATAATTTATCTATCACATTAGTGAAATATTTCAGCTCTTTATACCCTCCATGTTTAACTTTATTATGCTCTATATATGATTTATCATCGTTAAGCTTGATGAAAAATATTGGAGTGGCTGTGATACCAAGTTTATTAATTGCCAGTGATTTATCATTTACGATTTTATCCATTATTTTCTTATCATTAATGCATTGGTTAAATGCATCTTGCTTTAAGTTGCTTAGTGCAGCAATTCTTTGTAGTAAAGTCAAATCACTTAAATTGTAGTAATTCCACGAATCTATTGAGTTAAAAACAGCTTTGTTAAAATTAAAGTAGTCTTCTTGTTTTTCGTAGCAATGACTTAGCATTGCAGCCTTTAGCCCTCTGTAATCCAAAGGAAAATGACGAAATATATATAACATCTTACCTGTGTCTATATATTTCTCTTTAATTTTAGGAAAAACATTCCTATGAAAAAGAGAGCAGTGATAACAAGTTAATGAAGCATATTCTATCATTAGAATTGGTGCTTTTGGATCTCCTAATAATTTATCATTAGGTAATGGTGATAATAGCTCATTTGATGTTATTTCATTGGGTTTTTTTTGAATGTATTGGTTATCGGATAAATCTTGCTTAACAACTGCATAAGAATTAACACTTATGAAAATTAATAAAAACAATAGTCTAAAAATCATTACAATATAAACACTTAACTTACTAAAAAAAATTATACATTTATATTAATAATGTCAAGATAACTTTTGTTTAGCAAGGCTTTCAGCCCTATCTTTAAATGCAGCAATTATTTTACTTTGTGTATACTTATATACTGAGTTTAATAAAGTGGAAAATGAGTTGGACTTAAACTTAAACTCTATATAAAACTTTACCATAGTTTTATTTTCATCTATGGGAATGAATTGCCATTCATTGTATAGATGTTTAAATATTCCATTTGATGATACAGCTTTTATCCAACCTTCATTTGTTCCACTTGGAGAAAGAGAAGTAACTTCTGATGTATATCTACCTTTAATTCCATGAAAAGCTGCGAGGAGATCCACAACCATTTGGTTGTTAATTTTTTCTTTTATATAAACGGCTTTGCACCAAGGAACAAAATCAGGATACCTTTCAACATCAATTACAATTTGGAATACTTCATTAGGCAAACATAGGAAAACACCCTGTTCTTTGTATTGATGAAGCATAAATGTTAAACCAATCAAAATAGGATCCGTATCTACCGTCAGCCTTAGTAGATTCCTGAGACTAAAGTTAAGGTGGGCATCGCGTATCAATTTCAACGAAATTAACAGAGGCAATTCCCTTGACTAGAAATTATCGCTCGGGAAATTTAACTTAACTCATAACGCATAGAACAGACCCTTAATTAATTGTAGATGATTTATACAAGGTGTGTCTATAGATATATTAAAGCTAGCGATTATTATTTAATCTTTATTAAACTTTGCATTCTAAGTATCATAGCTAATAAATATATCTTATGAACATTACTAAAGTTTTAACTATCATTGTTTTTATTGTAATTTCTTCAAGTGCTTACACTAATTGTACAGATCACAAAATTTTTGTGCATACTATGAAGCAACAAGTGGATGGTATATCTACAAAGGAGAATAAAAAAAACCGGGAATGTGTGCAAAAAAAGCTTCAGGAGGTCATTCAAAACAATGTTAACCTCAAAGGAATATCGCAATTCGTCATAGGAAAACATTGGGCTTTAGTTAAACAAAAAGAAAAAGAAGATTTTTTAAGAGAGTATGAAGTGTATCTTACGCGTTTGTGCGTTAAAATTTTATATAAATACATGCATGATAGTGAAATGATCATAATGAGTACAAAAGCAGTTGACGATGAAACTTGCTTAATTGGTACAAGATTTTCTTACGGTGATGAAGAATTTACAAATATTGATTTTAAAGTTACTAAAAATAACAGTTCTTTCTTGATAAGTGATGTTGTAATGAGTGGAATAAGTATTGCTATTAATCAACGTTATCAATTTAGTGAAAAAATCGACACGCATGGCATAGCAAGCGTTATAGCTGAATTAAAATGCAATAACAATCCATGATATATATGCCTCATTGGCCTAAGCCACTTGGTAGCAGGCCGAATGATTTTTCTCTTGATCGCATAAAAGGCTTTCTTAGCAAACTAGATAACCCCGAGAAAAAAGTGCCTCCCGTAATTCATATAGCTGGAACTAATGGGAAAGGCTCAACACTAGCATTTATAAGATATATAATGCAAGCAGCAGGGTATAAGGTACACGCATACACTTCTCCACATTTAGTGAGTTTTAATGAGAGGATAGTGATAGCCGGCAGCTATATCGACGATAATGAATTATATAGCTTATTAGAAGAATGTCGTGCAGTAATTGCAGAACAACCTATCACTCTGTTTGAAGCTGCAACTATTGCAGCTTTTTTAGCTTTTTCTCGTCATAAAGCCGATATAACTTTAGTTGAAGTGGGTATGGGTGGAAGGCTTGATGCAACAAATGTTATAGATAATCCGATTTTAACAATAATTACTTCCATTGCACTTGATCATACGGAATATCTTGGCCCTACTGTAGAAATTATAGCAGGTGAAAAGGCTGGAATAATGAAACCTAATGTTCCTTGCGTAATAGCACCGCAAGAAAAATCTATAGTGAACACGCTAGAACACCACGCAATAAATAAGAAATCTCCCTTGTATAGAGGAGGTCTTGAATGGAATTGCAAAAAAAAGAACAACAAAATGGTTTTTCAATCAGCTATTCAATCAATAGAATTTCCTTTGCCATCTTTAAAGGGTGATCATCAGGTGATTAATGCAGGCAATGCTATTGCAGCATGTAGTATTTTAAGTGGAAAGTATGAATTTGATATTGGAGAAGAGGATATCACTTCAGGTTTACAGTGCACTTATTGGCCTGCACGGCTAGAGTCTATAAAAGAAGGTAATTTAATTTTCCTACTACCGAAAGATTGGCAATTATTTTTAGATGGTGCACACAATAATGATGGTGCTAGAGTACTATCTCAGTGGGTAAAAGATAATTTTGCTGAAGGTATTTATATGGTTTTTGGTGTTACTAGTAACAGAAATGTGGAAGAGTTCTTAGAGCACTTAAAGCCATATATCAAGCTACTATGTGCGGTTTGTGTTAAGTCTGAACCTAAAGCAACAAATACAAATTTGATTAGGGAAAAAGCCAATAACATAGGAATAAAAGCAGTTGAATGTGAATCAATTGGCGATGCAATATCAAATCACATATTAAAAGCCTCTACCCAAAACGTCAAAACCATACTAATCTGTGGCTCATTGTTCCTAGCTAGAGACTTCGCTATGGAGAATAGCTAACTTTGATGATATTAACTGACCGATGGGGAAATAACTTTGATTGCTCATAGTACTGCTTGGCTTTTCGTTATCGACTTCTATAAACTGATCATCACCTTTAAATTGCTCCTCAATTGAATTTATAGCTGTCTTTTTGAGAATATAATTACTTGCAGCATTTAAAATAGGTGAAGTAACAATTAAAAGCGTGAATGGTAATGAAAGTAATAAGCCGGATAACATCATAGAGTTAGTTATACCAAAGCCGTTGGCAACTAAATCTAATCCCATACCGAAAAACATTAAAGATGTACAGATTGTGTTGCTCAAAATAACTGAATTTTTTAGCCACTTTAATTTAGTCCTATCACTCTTTGAAAAATTTTCGCATTCTTGGTCAAAGTTAAACAATAATAAAATATTAGTCTGATGATTAAACTCTTTCCCATTTCTAGTATAAATGCTCTTAACAGCTAGATTTAAAATAGATCCTGCTAACAAGGGAGCAAGAAAACCTACTGCTATTGGTACATTAGAAGAAATACCATTAATTATTAAAAATGCAATTGATGTGAAGGATACTAAAAGAACTCCTAAGAGATTTGAATAAGAAGAATATTTTACATAAGCAGTTACATTATTGTTAATTGACTGCTGCTTATTATAGAGTTTATTTCTGCACTTATCATCTAAGTATTTTTGCAATTCTTCATAACTGCGACTCCACAACTTACCGCGTAATTCTTTTATTAAATTATTTCTTTTATTGAGACCTTTCTCCAATGGCTCTATTATAAATTCTTCAAAAAATGGCTTATTTAATGCAATAACCTTAAATTTCTCCTCCGCTTCTTTATTGTTTGGGTTTTTATCTGAGTGATATTTTAACGATAATTTACGGTATTGTTGACTAAGCTTTTTCTTAATATTCTTAATGTCAGAATTTACCACATCCTCCTTTTGAATATTAAATGTTAAAAACAACTGCTTTAAAGCGTGGTACTCATTTTCATTCAAAACATTTCTAGCCACATTACACCTACAAATTAACTAACTATTAATGTTCTATAATATACATATTTCCAAACTATGTCAATTATTTCATAAATATCTTTGGTAAAAATTATTTCTGTTATGACTAGCATGATAAGTGTATGAAGCGACTAAAATTGTCATTACAGCGCTTAGTGTACGACAGTGCTCCAACATTTAGGGTTGCAGTTTTCATGGCAGATCTGAGTAGCTGACCCATCTAAGAGGTGTCATTCAAGTAGCTGACACTGGAATGGCTTTGTTGCATCGCACCTTATACGGTAGTAATTTACAATAAATTCATGTAGCCATTTCGAATTTAGTCATTTCAGTGTTGGCTACTTGGATGACACCACCTGCTATGCTGCAAATTGCAACGTTCGTACACTAAAGTATAGTGTGTTACTAACGAAGGCAAACAAATATCTGCTTTATGAAAACGTTAATATTTTTCATTGAAATAATACATAAATACTAGAAAAACCTTGGCAGGTTATTCGCGTTTGATTATCATAGAGAATTATATAAATTAATAAATGATCTATGGCAAGTAACCCAGAAGAAAGAAATAGTGATAAACAAAAAGCGCTAGATAACGCAATAAGCCAGATTGAAAAAGCATTCGGTAAAGGTGCAATAATGAAGTTGAAGCAAAACCCTGTAGAAAAAATAGACACAATATCCACAGGATCAATTGCGCTTGATTCGGCTCTAGGTGTTGGAGGTCTGCCAAAAGGGCGTATAATTGAAATATTTGGCCCCGAGAGTTCTGGTAAAACCACTCTTGCCTTGCACGTGATTGCTGAAGCACAAAAAAAAGGAGGATCATGCGCATTTATCGATGCAGAACATGCATTGGATGTCTTATATGCTCGTAAACTTGGGGTAAGCACTGATGATTTAGTGATTTCACAACCAGACACTGGAGAGCAGGCGTTGCATATTGTTGAGTATTTAGTGTGTTCTGGTGCGGTTGATGTGATAGTTATTGACTCTGTCGCAGCATTAACTCCAAGAGCTGAAATTGAAGGTGATATGGGTGATCAACATATGGGGCTGCAAGCAAGGCTTCTAAGTCATGGGCTACGGAAACTAACCTCTGCCGTTTCAAAAGCGAACTGTATATTGATATTTATTAATCAAATTCGTATGAAAATAGGAGTAGTGTATGGAAATCCTGAAACTACCACGGGTGGAAATGCATTAAAATTCTATACTTCTGTAAGGCTTGATATAAGAAAAGTTGGTGTAATAAAAGACAAAGAAAATATTACAGGTAATGAAACAAGAGTTAAAGTTGTAAAAAATAAAGTTGCTCCTCCATTTAGAGAAGCGAAATTTGATATAATGTACAATGAAGGTATATCAAAACTCGGAGAAATAATAGATATGGGAGCAAAGCTTGGTGTGCTTGAAAAAGCAGGCGCTTACTATTCATATAACAACACACGTCTTGGGCAAGGAAGAGAGAATGTAAAAACTTACCTAAAAACAAACAAAGAAGTCGCAAATGAAATAGAAACGAAAATCAGAGATTTACTCAGAAATCATGATAATTCTATCATAATAGACGAGGATAGTGAGCAACTTTTAGAAGAATCAGTTTTCTGATCTAAACTTAGGCATTAGATTTTGTGTTGGACGGGTTGTTACAGTATGACGGTAATTCTATGTGCTAATATAACAATCTGTAATGTTACCTTGTATCAAAAAGACTTTGCTGAAGCAGTTAAAAAAAGCTTTTCATGAGAAATTATAAATGATAAATTGTTAACAATAGGTTATTGTTAATAAGATTATGTGTTTTGGTTTACCTAATATAAACAGGGAAGGTTATTCATTTATAGTAGTTTCCTTTATAGTAACGTGTATAGCATTCTCTATATCTTGGGGGTTTGGCGTTACGTGCTTGTTTCCGACATTATTGTGTACTTATTTCTTTCGTGATCCAGCAAGAGCTGTGCCAAACAATAAGAATCTTATATTAAGTCCTGCTGATGGTGTGATTTCAAAAATTGAAGAAGTTAATTATCCTTTATCAGCAGAAAACGGAGAGGAGAAGAAGTTTACGCTTGTTAGCATATTTTTAAGTGTTTTGAACGTCCATGTGAACCGTATACCAATATCTGGTACGATAAAGGAAATGAGTTATAAAAAAGGCAAGTTTGTATCCGCAATGAGCAATAGGTCTAGTAATGAAAATGAAAAGCAGGTTATTGTAATTGAATACGAAAAGGGGAAAGAAATTATTGTGGAGCAAATAGCTGGATTAATTGCACGTCGTATCGTTTGTAATTTAGGAATATCCCAGAACGTAAAAGCAGGTGAAAGGTTTGGAATTATAAGGTTTGGCAGTAGAGTGAATATCTATGTTCCTGCTGATACAGAAGTCAGAGTTTCAGAAGGGCAAACTGTTATTGGTGGTGAAACAATTATAGCAAACTTAAATAAGGAAAACGTTCAAGAGAAGCTTACTTTTGACGTTATATGAATAACGATGGAAGTAACAGTAGATTCTTACCTATTACTAAATTATTCCCAAACTTTATAACTTTATTGGGTTTATGTTCTGGTCTCACTTCACTTAAATTTACATTTAATGAACAATGGGAATTCTCAGTAATTTTTATCATCATTGCAGCAATAATAGATGGAATGGATGGCAGAATAGCTAGAATTCTAAAATCAACTAGCGATTTTGGAGCCCAGCTTGATTCTTTTGCAGATTTTCTAAATTTTGGTGCAGCGCCTGCATTTCTTTTGTATTTTTGGAAGCTAAACGAAATCAAAGTCATAGGTTGGATTTTAGTAATGATATACGTAATCTGCATATCAATAAGACTTGCAAGATTTAATGTTTCGCTACACTCAGAACAACCATACTGGGAAAAATTTTTCTTTTCTGGTGTTCCAGCTCCAGTGTGTGCTTTACTTTCTTTGTTACCAATAATTATTACCTTTCAATCTCATGAGAGTGAATACTTACTTCTCATAGAGCGATTTTTTAACACAAGAAACGTAGCTTGTTACTTTCTGGCCATTTCATTTTTTTCGATAAGTCACATTCCAACTTTCTCTGCAAAATATATTTATATTCCCAAAAGCCTATCCTATATATTTGTGTCATTTTTTGGAGTACTTATTGTATTTTTCATCAGTAAGCCCTGGATGACTCTACCAATTTTAGGTATAGTGTATACACTTACTATTCCAATAAGCATCGGGTTTTACATATATTTTACATATAAAACTCGTTAGCTAACAAAAAATAGAAAACTGCATGATTTTGAAGATAAGTGAACTATTAAATTCATTTCTGTATATAAAGATATTCAACATTCCATTTATAATTATTTGGGTAATTGCAACTGGAATCTTTTGTACTGCCCAGTTCAAATTCATTAACTTTAGGTTACTTAAATATGGAATACAGACGCTATTCAATCTAAAGTGTAATAACAGCAACAATGGCATAATCACTCATATTCAAGCGTTTGCAACAGTAATTTCAGGAACAGTTGGTCTTGGAACAATATCAGGAGTTGCAATAGCTATCACAATAGGGGGCCCAAGTGCAGTTTTTTGGATGGTAATTACCGGAATACTTGGTATGTCGATAAAGTTTGCCGAGGTGGTGCTTGCATTTACTTATCGCTCTGAAAATACAACTGGCGGGGCTTTTTATTACATGAAGTACGGGCTTGCAAAAATTGGATTTGCAAAAACTGGTAGATTTCTTGCCTTCACTTATGCGATTATGCTACTTATTGCAATGATTTTGGGCGGTATACCATTTCAAGCAAATCAAATAGCAGCACTATCAAATAACCTCCTAGAATACAACGCATCCATTATTATATCCCTGCTTGTCTTTATTGTAATATTGGGAGGAATAAAGCGCATTGCTTTCGTTTCAACGAGCTTAGCACCAATTATGATAGTGCTATATGTGGGTATGTGTATATATTTAATTTATGTAAACGGAAGTAATTTGCTGAATGCTCTATCCATAATATTCCAAGATATCTTCAATAAATCAGCTATAGGAAGCGGAGTATTGAGCGGATTAATAGCCGGAGTGAGAAGATCAGTGTTTGCTAACGAAGCAGGTACCGGAACAGCAGCTATAGCACATTCAGCTGTAAAAGAAGAAGATCCAATTAAAGTTGGGTGCGTTGCAATGATTGCACCACTTATAGACACAATATTAATCTCATTTTTGACTGGTATTGTGATAATTATCACTGGTATGCATAGCACTGATAACGTGGGTGATATTACACTAATTAGTTCGATATTTTCAACAGCTTTGCCCTTGTTCAGCAAGTTAGTTTTTCCGCTAATGATGTTTTCCTTTGCATTTTCCACAATAATAGCTTATTGTTACTACTGTGAAGTTGCTTTGCTGTATTTATTTGGTAGTAAAAAAATACTGATACCGTTCCAAATTCTTATAGTGGTTTCAGTGTATATCAGCTGTATGTCAAAGAGTATAGAATTTATATCTTATTTAGGTGACAGTTTGTTTATGTGCCTTATGATTCCAAATGCTGTTGCAATATATCTACTAAGAAGGGAAGTTTTGAATACAATAGATTCTTATTACAATTCTAAAGGGTATTAACATGATTTATAGATTGCTTTGTATGGTGTTATTTTGCCTATTGTTTAATGATGTGTACGCTGCTTCAGGTTTTTACGAAAGTTATGACGCTGTGTTGAATGGAATAAATAACTTCATGAATGAAGTACTGTTTTTCAAGATCCTTTACGTGCCATTTATAATCCTTCTACTAGTTTTTGGTTATGTGTTTCTAACATTACGTTTTGGATTTCTCAACATAAGAATGTTTAAGCATGCGTTTGCTATTTTATGTGGAAAATATGACACGAATCACCATGATGGTCATATTACGCATTTTCAGGCATTTATGACTGCACTTTCAAGCACAGTAGGCCTTGGAACTGTTGCTGGAGTCGCAATTGCAGTTTCAATGGGTGGACCAGGAGCGGTGCCTTGGATGATGATTACAGGTTTTTTTGGTATGTCAGCAAAATTTGCTGAGGTAACGTTGGCGTTTAGACATAGAACAGAAGATCAGGACCAATTGTTTAGTGGTCCCTTTCAGTATATAAGGAATGGTCTGGAGGAATTTGGATTTAAAAAACTTGGTATTGTGCTGGCTGCCATGTATGCAGTATTCTTTGTATTATCAGGTCTTGGTGGAAGTGTAGCGTTTCAAACCAACCAAATGGTTTCAATATTATCTGGCTATTCAAGTTGGGTAGATGGTCACTCTTGGTTTCTTTCTTCCATAATTTCTGCGCTGCTTGCTCTAGTGATTATTGGCGGAATTAAAAGGATAGCTAGAGTATCTTCTGCACTAGTGCCTATTATGTCACTTATATATATCTTTAGTTGTATTATTATTATTGCATTTAATATTCATAACCTTGGTTATACGTTGAAAATATTATTTTCCACTATGATAGATTTCAATGCTGTTGGCGGAGGGATGGTAGGAGCATTTGTTGCTGGAATTCAAAGGGCAATCTTTGCCAGCGAAGCAGGTGTTGGTTCTGCTTCAATTACTCATGCAACAACTAAAGATGAAGAACCAGTAAGAACTGGACTAGTCGCTATGATAGAACCATGCTTTGACACAATGTTAATTTGCTGTTTAACAGGAATAACAATAGTAATAACAGGTGCATACCAAACAGGTGTTGGTGAGGGAATATTAATTACTCACAAAGCATTTGAGACAGTTTCTCCATGGTTTCCTATCCTTCTAACAGTAGCTGCTCCTTTGTTTGCATTTTCTTCAGTAATTTCGTTTGTATATTGTTGTGAAATGGGGTGGCTATATTTATTCGGTGCAAAAAGTATAGTGATATACCGCATAGCGGTAATAATTGTGGCGTTTTTCTCTGGTCTTTCTAAAGATATAATGGCTATTGCCAATATCGGTGGAACTTTATTCTCTTGTTTAGCTCTCATCAACATGACAGCGCTTATACTGTTTAGTAATCAGATTAACGATGAAGTTCAGTGCTACCTAAAAAGGCTGAGGAATAATAAAATTAATTAGGTTCTTGGTATAATGGAAAAGTATGTAGTCCTTATACTGTCCTACATACTCGGTTCAATACCGTTTAGCTTAATCATTACAAGAATAAAAGGGATAAACTTAAGAGAAGTAGGTTCAGGAAACATTGGTGCTACAAACGTTGCAAGGACGGGAAATAAATTTCTTGCTGCTTTGGCATTATTTCTGGATTCCTTTAAGGGATTTATTGCCGTTTATATAGCACAACAATTTTGTGATAATAACGATTTTTATATATATGTATCTGCAATTTTAGCAGTTTTAGGACACATGTTTCCTATTTGGCTAAAATTCAGTGGAGGAAAGGGCGTTGCAACCACTCTAGGGATACTGATAGCATTTAACATCGATATTACTTTAGTATTCGTAATAATTTGGATAATAGTCTTTCTTGCCTTTAGATACTCTTCCCTTGCTTCACTCAGTGCTACTTCAACGGCTGTAGCATGGTCCTTTTTTTTTCAGAGGAATTTGTTCTTAACATTACTAATTATAGGAGCACTGGTCTTCCTAAAACACCACAGAAATATTGTGAATCTTCTGCAAGGTAAAGAGTATAAATTTTATAGATAATGTACTGCCAAATTATTGACACTTAAACTACGAGACAAATTGCTTGACGGTATGATTTTGTCCTCTTTGTTTAAGTCTATGATTTTTGCTTTTGTTATATTCTCTACTTCTTGAGGTGTTAAAAGACCATCTTCAATGAATTCCTTTTTTGTTTCTCTTATTTTTTCATAAAGTTGAGTAACGTGATCTTTATTTCCTTCATATACACTTTCAATTTCTAACTCTAGCTTATGTGAAGCTCCTTTTTTTAACATTTCATCCATTGCTGCTTTTGTTACTTTTAACCTTTCTTGCAAAATTTTCGTTATTTTTACTGAGTTCTACATATACCCTATAACATCTTTTTTCTCTTGGGAGCATTCTTAACCCATCTAACATGCTAATTATCTGACCTTCAATAGTCTTCTCAGCCTTTAATTTAAATTCTGCTACTTCTTCTTCTATTATCTTATTAGCTATTCTCTTAGCTCCATCCAAAGATGAATCCTTGAGAGAAAAATCTGTCTCGAGTAGATCTCGATTTAATAGCTCTAAGAATACTTTTTTTCCGATGTTTTCGAGTAAACTTTCTTGGTCATCTAAATCATGCTCCTGCAGTTTATTTCTCATGTGCTGAACCAGCTCACAACATTGTAATTTATTTAACTTTATAGAGCTAATATTTTTCATTAACGTCAGCACAATTTGTTCACTATATTGAGAAGTAATACTCAATAATTTTCTCATTAAAGGAATACTTACTTCTGAAATAAAATCATCAACTATTTTTTGACTTTCATCGTCTTCATAACCATTTTGAACGTCATACCAAGCCTTAAGAATTTCTTTATTGTTTTTCTTGTTTTTTAACCTGTCTAACATAAACTCACGTGCTTTATTTTGTGCTTCTGAGAGCAACATTTCCCTTGGGGGAGTAAATCTAATTTCTGGATCAGGATGAATACCCTCTAGCGTGCTTAACATTCTATAGATAATACCGGTGAAGCAAGTGTTAGGAATTCGCTCTTTTCTAGAGAAAGTTTGGCTATCAATTAAATTAGAAATCAATGCATCCTTTTTACTCTTAACGGCTTCTCCGTCTCCATCATTGCAAGCCCTTAAAACTAAAAGCAGAACCTGCCCACCTGTAAAGCCGGAGCTATGCTTTTGATCATCTTTGCAAAAGTCATCTAAAAATGCAATTACTCTTCCTTTATCCTCATCACTAAACTCATATGAATTGTTTATATATCCAATGAATTGAATATATTCATCATTTTTGATTACGTCTTCAGGTACTTGTTCACTATACTTACCTTTTAATTTATCAATATTTTTAATGATATCATCATTTAATTGATGGGGCAGTAAATGTTCAAGCTTAACATCAAAACTATTAACCATACCACGTAAATTCTCTTTTATACCTTCCAAAAAGAAATTTATAGAAGCTTTAAGCAGCGTAAATGGGTTAAAATCTTTTGGCCTTAGTTCACTCTGCAATAAAATTAATAGCATTGTAAGTGGTATAGTTCCCAGTAACGAAATAAGCAAGAAAGTGGTAGTGAAAGTTAGATATGTTATGAAAGCAGAAAACAAGAGGAAGGCTGCTACCTTGATTGTATTGTTTTTAAAAAATATTTCCCAATATTCCCTTTTGCTCATTTTTTGCTGTTTTGCCGTTTTTATTTCTTTGTAGATATAAAGAGTTTTAATTTCAGACCTGAAGAACATAGTACCAAGAGAAAAAAGAACATTAACAGGATTAGTGATAATGCTTAACGAGACAAAAGCTCCAAAGTAGCTAACAAATTTTAGCTTACTAGAATCCTTTGAAGGAAATTGTATTTGAGAAATACCTATCATAGCTTACCTTCAACATCATTACACTCTAGTAATAGCATAATAATTTAAAACGTCAATGTTTAAGTATCTTATTATCCGCACACTCATCGTATTCGATCTCGACTGTAGAGTGTGCTATCTCGAACTTATCTAGCAATATTTTTTTTATTTCATATAAAACATTGGTGTGCTGCACATTTTGCTTTATTTTAGCATGCATGGTAATTATAAAATAATTATCAGACAGCGACCATGTATGTATGTGGTGCACATCTATCACTTCAGGTAATTCTGATGTGATCTTACTTTTTATCTCTTCAGCAGATATACCCTCAGGCGTACCTTCAAGGAGTATATGGCAAGAATTTTTGAGAATTTTATAGCCGCTATTTAGAATTATCACACTAACAAATACTGATAAGATTGGATCTACTATTTGCCATCCAGTAAGCATGATAATTATAGATGCAAGTATAGCAGCTACAGAACCTAAAATATCTCCTATAACGTGTAGTACAGCACTTTTTATGTTTATATTGCTCTCGCATTTACTATGTAATATAAAAAAGACTATTATGTTAGAGACAAGACCGAGTGTAGCAATTATTAACATTACTTTCCACTCAACATTGACTGGAAAAATAAACCTCTTTATTGACTCAATTATAATGATTACTGCAATGAGGAATAGAGTTAAACCATTAACAAATGCTGCAATTATCTGCAACCGATGATATCCGTATGATCTCTGCAAATCGGATTTCTTAGCTGAAAACCTATGTGCTAACCAGCTTAAAACCAAGGCAAAGAGGTCAGTGAGCATATGCCCTGCATCTGATAATAGAGCAAGCGAATGTGAAATTATTCCACCTACTATTTCCATAAACATTGTTATCGCAACTATTATTATGGAATAGATTAAGCGCTTGGACTCCGCTGCTGAGTGTTTACCGTTATGCACTGCTGTCATATAAAATCTTTTCATAAACAAAAACGTGGGTAACACTGGGTTCGAACCAGCGACCGCTTGCACGTCAAGCAAGTGCTCTACCAACTGAGCTAATTACCCATCGTGGTTTTAGTATAGTGCTTTGGTGGAATGAAAGTCAATAAACCACTTTGCTTTTGTCCTTGTCCAATGTGATTCCGGAATATAGCTGTATAGAATTTCAGCCATATTCTAAATTTTACATATTAAGTTAACTATCTATACTTTATTTATTAAGATATAAATTATATTAATACAGGGATTTACGTTTTTTTTAGGGAAATTACTTTATGCTTGATATTGAAAGATCAGCAAATTAGAGGTTAAAATTATGACAATTAGTTAACAAGTAAATAAAAATATAATTAAAGCAGAATATTTCAACAATAACGGCAAAGGGTTTAATTCGCCACATGTTATAGAAGTTGAAGATTTAAATATTAAAGTAGAGGTTTATTCTCACAATTTAAGAGCAAGTAAAGTTGCTAACATTGAAAGTGAGATAAGAGAAACAGCTACTAATTTTGAAAACGCATTCGAGTTAGAACGCGGCAGTTCAGAACAAACATTTAAAATTTACATGTTTGATGACAAGGATGATTACACTCACCTTGGCGGAAGCGAGCGTTTCGGTTCTTACCTTGGAGACGAAGGTGGTAAATGTTACTACAAAGGGAAAGCTGACGTTTTTGCTGAAATGTACGTCTACCAGCAAGGTGGCATTCATAACCTTCAGCATGAATTTGCACATGGTTTAACTTACTTGGCTACAGGAGACAAATCTTTACCTACAGTATTAATGGAAGGAATTGCAGACTACTTTGAGCATCATTCAGATCATAAATTCAATTCTCAAGGATCAAGTATCGACAAAACTGAAGCTGCAAATTTGGATTTAGATAAAATTTTAAGTTTAGAATACTCAAAGGACAGCGAAGCAAATAGCTTGGTTTATAAAACAGGTCATGCGTTGATAATGTACTTACAGGAAAAAGATCCTAGTTTATTAAGAGACTACCTAGATGCTTTACGTCAAGGTAACTCAGATGAGTCAAAAAGTTTCTTGAAAGACATAAAAGGACACGATACTGACTTCAAAAGTTGGCTTGCTGAGAATGATACAGAAACTGCAATGGAACATCTCAACGCTTTGCAAGTTACAAAAGGAGATTTCATAGCAATTGGTCAAGAAATAGTGGGTGGAGAAATTAAAAACGTATCCTACTATAAAGCAAATATAGAAAAAATGGATGGAGAAAACGTTGGAAGTTTTTCTCCTGTAGAACACGTTGCATTTTATGATGTTGCTCGTGCTATAAATAGGGCAACAAATGATACATTTGATATATCAAAGGAATATCATTTCCTCAAGGTAGTAAAAACTTCCGATGGACAGGATAAACTAACTTACTCTGACCAACAAGGTAATGAGTACCGAAACAGTCTAGAGTATAAAAATCAGGCTTTTAGAATGCTATCAAAGTATGATGAAAATTTAAAGAAAGCTTATGATGATGCATTAAAAAATCTGGATGAGCAGAGGCAAATGGAATATCCCAAGATAAATAAAGAATATAGCGAAGGGAAGATTTCTTACGAAGAGTATTCAGACAAATATTATTCAATTCCCTCCAAATATGAGGAATTAAAAAGTACCTTACTTGATAAAACCATAAACACTGGCTTAGAACAAGTAAAAGCGACTAAGAACATCGACGTAGAAAAGATGTTAGGAGAGATGATCAACATCGATTCAAACTTGATAAGAGGTACAAATCATATTGATCTACAAGAAGGTAAGATTTTTTCTATGCAAGCTCATGGTCAAGGAGATATGGGTGCACTGTCTATATATGACGGAAATACAAAGCTTGGAGAATTATTGAGCGAATCAGGATTTTTTAAGCAAGTTGAAGGCCAAACTAAAGAAACTTTCGTTTTTGAGGATATATTGCACAACTTAAATGTTTCATACGAAGGCGGTGCTTACATGGCAGTTACAAAAGAAAATGGTCATTATAAAGCTTCCCTAATAGATGGCAGAACAGTTGAACGCGATGAATACTTTGATGAAGCGCATTTACATGAAAATGAATTGTTGCATCCTAGCACTGGACACATCCAAAAAGATTTAGATTCTCTGCTTCTTAGAGGTACCAAAATTTTGAATCATCAGGATTCAGAACATGCACAATATTCTGATGAGCAAAAGGCAAATGGAGTAATCGTGGAAAAAGGAAAATTACTGGATAATAAGGGAACAGATAGGACAGACGATGATGTATATGAAGCTGTCGTAAAGCAAGGAGACGAGCGCTTACATGAATTTAAAAATATGGGCTTTTATATTACCGAGAAAGGTGATCTATTTATTCATGACCATGGAGCAAACGTAAGGTTTCAACTACCACAAAGTATTACTCACCTAAAATTAGTGGAAAAAGATGGAGCATATAAGCTTGTTCCGGTGACGAAAGATGGGAATGAACATCCAGTAGGTATGCCAAATATATCAGACGAATATAGATATATAGATCCAATATTTGCACATGAATATGAAAAGAGAGATTATTCCCATAAACATGTAAATGTGGGCCTTATAAACTTAGAGAAATATGGCTCTGGCAAACTTTTTGCTATAAAGTACGACCCAAATGATTACCACATACAAAGAAACTCTAGCGGTGAAATAGTTAGAATAAAAGATCAAACATATTTCACTAAAGTAAAATTGTTTGATGGCGACGAAGAAATTGGAATGTTATCTAATAACTTCCATAACTTCAAAGGTAAAATATTCTTTTCTGCTGACTACAACTACAGTTATAACGATTTCCTAGCATCTGTTTCTCCTCAAGTTGAAATTGAGGATATGGGAAATGGAAGTAAAAAAATAACTTTCGATCAAGGTAGTGGTGATATCGGTGATACTAATAGAGGCTACACGGACTATCAGAGAATATATACAAAAACCGAAAGTCCAAAAGGGCAAGTAAGTGAAACTAAGACAGAAGTTCATAGTACTACTAATGTTGTTGCACAAGCTGCTGAAGAGAAAACTGCATCAAACGACAATAGTGAAATGCAGTCTGATCAGCCACAAATTCCAACAAGGGCAAAAAGGTCAGCTTCAGTGGAGGAGAAAGAGCAAGAACAGGTAGTATTAAAAGACACAATTCTCAAAATAGAAAAGAGCTACGAGCAGGACTCAGAAGGGAAGCATAAGGCAAATGTAACGATAAATTATAATGATGTGAAAGCCTTGTATGATAGAGCGGAAGGAGCAGAAAAGCAATCTGTGTTAGATTTTTGGAACAAACTGCACACATCAGATTATAAGGTTGGTGCTTTGCCGGAAGACAAATACTATTTTGAAAAAGGCAAATTCGTAATCCACGATAGTGGCACAAAGAAGCTTATAGTGTTACCTGAAGATAAGGTGTCCATCAAGATAATGAAGGATGGTGATAGTTATAGTTTAGCTATATCAAGTGGTAATGGCAAAGTAATAAACAGCATTAGTAAAATAGATAATCCAAATTACGAATTGCTGTCAGATTCAAGTCATTTCAATTCAGGGGAGCAAGATAATATTGTATTATCAGATCAACATCACGAATATAATCTTTATCTAGAGAATGGTTTTGTGAAAATGTTCGATTGCGCAAGCGATCACATTTATCACGACCACAACTCGGCCTATATCTAATACATACAAGGAGGGCAGTGCCCTCTTCTTGTCATTCCAGTGTCAAGCACTGCCGTCTTGGATGGAAACCAGCGTCACGCCCTGGAATGACAGGGTTTGTCATCCGAGTAGCCCCTTCGGTGTCATCCCAGTGCCCAGACACTGGGATGGCTTTGTTGCATCGCTACTTATGAAAGGCTAACTATAATTAGGATTATAAGCAACCTATTGAAAATCTTGTTTTTTTGCAATCAATCTGATCAAATTTAAGAATAGTAATTTGTTATTTATATTAATAAATTTAATTCTATTGAAAATAGCTAAAGCATTGAAATTCTTGAATTTTAGCCGGATTGGTAAATGGTAGTGAAATTTCTTTTACTCAAATTTAGGTATTCATTGACCGTTCTTGTTATAAATACCAGAATAATAAGCTACTGATATTCCCTATCTTTTTTATCTTTAATCCATCATAGCTAGCGATGCAACAAAGCCCACTGGGATCCAGAAAACTTAACTTTAAATAAGTGGCTGCATAATAAAGGCTGGATTCCAGACTGGAATGACATCATCTGCTACACACTTGAATGACAAGAGAAGAATTCTGAAACAACAAGTTTCAAGGAAATCTTATGTAAAATCTAGCATTAACAAAAATTATACTATTTTCATGCATGCTATGGTTTTTGTAATTAATGGAGGGTGATATGGCGTTGAGTGAAAAATTGAGTACAATAGATACAATAGAAAACCTTGCAACTAACAAAAATTTTTTAGGAAAATTGATAGTGGAACTCAATAAGGGTGCTAATGATAAAGGTATATATACTAAAAAAGGTGTGGATGATGAGTTGAGAAAGAAAGCTAATACTGCAGATGTTTACACTAAAACTGATGCAGACACTGCTTTTGTCAAAGCTACAGAGCTTAAAACAAAAGCTGCAGCGAAAGATGTCGTGGATGCTATAATTGCTTCTACTGATTTTACCGATAAAGTATACACTAAAAATGATGCAGATACTGCGTTTGTTAAAACTGCAGATCTTGCAACAAAAGTTGCAAAAAAAGCTGTTGTGGATGCTTTAATACCACAATTAGCAAAAGGTGCTGATGATAATGGTATCTATACTAAAAAAGGTGTTGATGACACGTTTCTTAAAACTGCAGATCTTGGAACAAAAGTTGCAGAAAAAGCTGTTGTGGATGCTTTAATACCACAATTAGCAAAAGGTGCTGATGATAATGGTATCTATACTAAAAAAGGTGTTGATGACACGTTTCTTAAAACTGCAGATCTTGGAACAAAAGTTGCAGAAAAAGCTGTTGTGGATGCTTTAATACCACAATTAGCAAAAGGTGCTGATGATAAAGGTATCTATACCAAAAAAGGTGTGGATGATGCATTTGTTAAAACTTTAGGACTTACAGATACGCTAAAAACAGAAGTAGTAAAACAGCCTGTTGTGGATGCTATAACTGCTTCTCCTGATTTTACAAATAAGGTATATATTAAAGCTGCTCCAGCCGATGAAGTTTACACTAAAACTGCTGCAGAGACTGCTTTTGTTAAAGCTACAGAGCTTAAAACAAAAGCTGCAGCGAAAGATGTCGTGAATGCTATATTTGATGCAAAAGACGGCGACAAATCAATTTTAGTGGATAAATTAGGAGGATTTCTTGATGCTACTGACACAGCGTATGGTGACAAAAATGATCAAACAGCAAAGGTGTTCTTAGGAGGTAAAGGGCTAAAAGGGGAGACAGGAGCCACTGGTCCTAAAGGAGCAGATGGTAAAGATGGAGCTCAAGGCCCACAAGGAGAGACAGGGGAGACAGGAGCAGATGGTAAAAGTCCAATAGCTGCTGAGAAAGCCTTACAAGAGCATGTAACAAAGATAAGCATACAAAGTCCAGAATTTAAAAGAGCTGTGCAAGAGGAAATGTCACAACCGTATTTTGAGCCTCCAACAAGTGATGATGCTGCACTTAATTGGACTTGGTAATACAGCTTAGATCCAAGTAGTCACGCTACTTGGATGACGTCATATGGTCCTCTGATGACGGAAAAAGGACTCGGATAACACCCTACAATGTCATTCCAGCGCGTGACGCTGGAATCCAGCCTTTTCATAATCATTAAAATGTTGTATTTTAACATAAAACGGCTACTTTTATGCTTACCAACTTAATAAAATTCCTGGATCCCAGTGTCTGGGCACTGGGATGACACCCTACTAGCAGAAGTTACTCTCAAATGTTTGTTCATGTTAGCTACAAACATTAAGAAATTTACCAAACGAAAAAAAGGCAAAAGAAGCCCTAGTCATTGTCTATTTTCAGTATTGGCGTTTTTTAAGTCTTAAACACTGCAATTTAGCTGCTTTTAAATGCAACTCATCTTAGTTTAAATGTTTAAGAAATTTACTAAGCAGAAAAAAAGGCAAAAGAAATCCCGTATTAGCTAGTTGTCACTCTCTAATCCTGCAAATTGGCGTGCTATACTGTCTTAAACGCTTTATAAGCGCGTTTCAGCTTATATAGGTAAAAACCCAGAAATGTTGTGAAGACGTAGGGTGCGCATAGTGCAAAAAATTAAAAATAAGACGCCAATTACGTAATACTGTTGTCGTTTAATCTGCACAGATTGAAGATAAATGAATACCTTCAGTTTCATGATAAGAGGGCTGGCGAAGGGTGTCAAGTAAGTTTTTTCGTTTCTACCAGCTACTTGGATGACACCACATAAATTAATAAATAGGAAAATTACTACAAATCTTTTCAACTTTAGTTTTCACCGTTCTTTCAATATCAGGGCTATTTCCGCTGATTAATCCTTGAATTACTTCATTCATTAGACCAGCTATTTCTTTAAAATTTTCTGCCTCAAGTCCGCGTGTTGTCTCAGCAGCGGTGCCAAAACGGAGCCCTGAGGTGATGGTTGGCTTTTCTGTGTCAAATGGCACAGAGTTTTTATTGCAGGTAATGCCAGCCCTCTCAAGGCTATCTACAACGTCTTTTCCAGTTAATTTCTGTGATCTTAAGTCAACTAGCACTATATGAGAGTCAGTGCCACCGGTTATAATGTCGAGTCCATGCTTTTGCAATTCTTGAGCCAGCACTTTCGCATTTTCCACGACTTTCTTGCTATAAGTCTTAAACTCTGGTGCTAATGCTTCTTTAAATGCAACAGCTTTTGCAGCTATCACATGCATAAGTGGCCCGCCCTGCAATCCTGGAAAAACTGCGGATTGAATTTTTTTGTGTAATGCTTCATCATTGGTCATCACTATTCCACCACGAGGACCACGCAAAGTTTTGTGAGTCGTGGAAGTCATAACATGTGCATATTCAGCAGGGGATGGATATTCGCCCGCTGCAATAAGCCCTGCATAGTGAGCAATGTCTGCAAGCAAATAAGCACCAACTTTATCTGCAATCTCGCGAAAGCGTTTGAAGTCCATTTTTCTTGGATAAGCAGAAGCACCAGCTATGATCAATTTCGGTTTATGCTCCAGCGCCAGCTTTTCTATCTCATCCATATCCAGCAAGTAAGTGTCTTTATTCACTGTATATTGAATTGACTTAAACCATTTACCAGAAAGGCTTGGTGCCGCACCATGAGTTAGATGCCCACCGCAACTCAGTGATAATCCAAGTATTGTATCGCCTGGAGTAAGCAGTGAAGCAAATACCGCCTGGTTTGCCTGAGAACCAGAATGAGGTTGAACGTTTGCAAATTTAACACCAAACAACTTACAAAGTCTTTCTATAGCCAGACTTTCAATTTTGTCCACATGCTCACAACCACAGTAATATCTTTTACCTGGATAACCTTCTGCGTATTTATTAGTCAGAAAAGAGCCTTGTGCCTCCATTACCGCTTTGCTTGCAAAATTTTCTGATGCAATTAATTGCAATTGTGATTTTTGGCGTTGTAATTCTTTTTCTATAGACTGATAAACCTCGTTATCAAAAGACTTTAAACTATTTTTAGAGCCACAGATTTTCTTTAAAACACTCATCATAGATCAAACCTCGCTTTAATTTTAAGATGCACAAGCAATTTTAAGACTGCTTGTCCTGCTTTTTTAACCATAAGAGCCCAAAAACAGCTATTAGCAAACATACAGGAATAATAGATGTTGCTTTTATCAGCAATTCAGCACTATAAATAGGACTTCCATGTATAATCGCTTTATCCCAATAAGAACCTATTACCTTCGCAATTCCAGTGTGAAAGAGGTAGCCAAAAACCATAACTATCATATTTGATACAGCTGTAGTTAATCCTATTAAGTTATTATTTACATAACTTAATGCTTTGTACAGTGTTACTATTTGATATCCAGAAGCGAAACCTATAACAAGAAGTGCAGGCAATACAATATACAATCCGCCAGCCCGTGTAAAAAGTAAAAGGAAACTAGCAATCATTGCAAAGGAACAGACAATAATAACTTCATAATGTCTATTTGGGTATTTTTCTAATATGTGAGCAAAAGAGAGCAATCCAGCTGCAAATCCTACATATATAACAGAAGAAATTGAAGACGCTAGATCACCGGCCATTTGATATACCTCACATAAAAAAGCTTTTGTCCAAGCATCAGCAAAACCTTCTAGTGGACCTACCATTAAGCCACCAAAAAAACTAATTAGAATGATATATTTATTGAAAAGCACAGTTTTTAGATCCTTCATGCTAATTTTTTCTTTTCGAAAGTCGTAAGCATTGTAAGGAATAACTAAAAATAAAGATAAAGCGAGTAAGAAACCAAACCCTGAAAGAATATAAATTACGTAATTCCAACCAAACTCATCAAGCAAAAGTTCTATTGGTAGACCACCATATATTGCCCCTAATAGCCCTATAATAACAGATATGCTTGCCATTTTTGCTGATTTTTCTCGCGAAAAATACATACTGGCAACTTTAAATACTCCTATTGCTGACGCAGACGAGCCAATCCCAACAATTATTCTACCTAATACTGAATAATACCACTCATCAAAGCACACAAGAGGTAATGTTCCAATAGATACCAAGACAGCACAAATAGGTAAAACAATTTTTGGACCGAATCTATCAAAACAAAGACCAACAGGGATATGAACTAGTGTAAATCCCACATAGTAGAGACCATTAAATTGCCCTAAATCTGCAATGCTTATATTAAATTTTGTTATTAATACAGGCGCAATTATGTTTGGCATGACACGTAACACATACTGGTATGCATAGAAAAGAGATACTATCAACCATACAAAAAAATTACTTTTCGACATACCTACCACCTAATAAAACCCAATTACAATTAAAACAAAAATATCAAAGTAAAATAAAGTATTATATTTCATAATAACAAGAGCCTTAAATTAGTACATCTAACGATTTTATCATACGAGCCTTCGATAAATTATCTACTTATTACAATCAACTTCTCTAAAATCTTTATTTTTTAACCATAAGAGCCCAAAAACAGCCACCAGCAAACATACAGGAATAACTGATGTTGCTTTTATCAGCAATTCAGCACCATACACAGGATTTCCTTGTATTATTGTTCTATCCCAACACAAATCTACTATTTTTGCGATCCCAGTGTGAAAAAAATAGCCAAAAACCATAACTATCATGTTTGACACAGCTGTAGCCAGGCCTACTAAGTTATTATTTACATAACTTATCGCTTTGTAAATGGTAACCACCTGATATCCAGATGTGAAGCCAATAATAAAAAGCGTAGGTAATACAACATACAAGCCACCAATCTGAGTAAAAAGCAAAAGAAAACTAGCGATCATTGCAAATGAGCATGCAATTATTACTTCATAATGCTTATTTTTATATTTTTCCAATAAATAAGCCAAAGAGAATGATCCTGTTAACATTCCTATCAATATTACGGAAGAGAGAGAAGATGCCAAGTCTTCATTCATTTTATATACTTCAAAAAAGAATGCTTTCACCCAACCATCGGCAAAACCTTGCATTGGACCGACCATGAGTCCACCAAAAAAGCTAATTAGAATAATATGCTTGTTGAAAAGTATGTTTTTTAAGTCTCTAATGCTAACTTTTTCCTGTTGAGCATTGCTTTCAGGCGTTACTAAGAACAGCAACAGAGCAAGTAAACACCCAAATGCTGAGAATGTATAGATAACATAATTCCAGCCAAATTTATCGAGTAAGAAGTCTAAAGGTAACCCGCCACATATCCCTCCCAAAATTCCTATAATTATAGATAAGCTGGCCATTCTTGCTGATTTTTCTTGCGCAAAATACATGCTTGCAACTTTAAAGATTCCAATTGCCGAAGCGGATGACCCAATTCCCACAATTATTCTTCCAATTATTGAATAATTCCACTCATCAAAGCATATAAGCGGTAGTGTTCCGGTAAATGTCAAAACGGTACAAGCAGGTAAAACAAACTTTGGTCCAAATCTATCAAGGAAAAGACCAATAGGTATATGAGCTAGCGTATAGCCTACATAGTATAACCCACCAAACTGGCCAACATCTGCAATACTTATGTTAAATTTTGTTATTAATTCAGGCGCAATTATGTTTGGAATTACGCGTAATATATATTGGTATGCATAAAACAGTGACGTCAACAACCAGATTAAAAAATTCCTCTGCAACATGAATCTCAGCTAAAATTTAGGATTATAGATACTTTAGTTATAAAAAACAATACTATATTAATCATCTAAATCTGCTTAGCTCTTTTTACAGCTTATAACTTTAAGTAACCAAAAGCCTATCATTCCTATTAGTAGGCATATAGGTATTATTAACATAGACTTAACCATTACATCAGTTCCATAAAATGGCTTTCCATCGATAATTTCACCGTTCCAATAAAAATTCATTATATTTGCAATAATGACGTGAAAAAAATAACCAAAACTCATAACTATGGAATTACCTACAGATCCTGCACTTGCTACTGCTTCGTTTTTTACACAACTTACAACTTTAGCAGTAAAAACAATTTGGTATGCAGAAGCAAGACCAATAATGAATAGTAATATACATGCCAGGAGTTCACTAATATTGCATATAAAAAGTAATAAGAACACAATTATCATGGCCATAGCACAAGAAATTATTATTTCATAGTGCTTGGTTGGATTTTTTGCTAATATGTAAGGAAGTAATAAATGCCCAAAGCCAAAGCCTATTAGTATCCATTTTGAAATGCTATATGCAATGTGTCTATCTATAGCGTACATCTCATGCAAGAATGTTGCGGACCACGCATCTGCAAAGCCTTCTAATGGTCCAACCATAAAACCGCCAAACAAACCTATCAATAAAATATCTTTATTAAATATAACTTTGCTTAAATTTTTAATATTTAATTCTTCGTCTGAGGTGCCAACTTTAGGTATAGATATAAAGGTAGTTAAAGCAAGCAATAATCCAAGCATTATACACACAGTAAATAAATAATCCCACCCAAACTTATCAAGTAAGACATGTAATGGTTTGGTGGCAAATACACCACCTGAAATGCCAATAATAACCGATATGCTGAACATCATGGCAAATTTTTCTCTATGGTAATAGATTCTTATTATTTTAAAGAGTCCAAGTACTGAAGCAGAGGATCCAATACCAGTAATTATTCTTCCAATAATAGAATAACTCCAATCATTAGAACTGACTAAAGGTAAAGCACCTAAAGATGTTAATGCAATACAAATCGGTATAACAACTTTAGAACCAAATCTATCTAAAAGAATACCTACAGGAATATGTGCTAACACATAACCTACATAATACAGTCCACAAAATTGTCCTATTTCTGTTGTTCCTATATTAAACCTTACTACCAATTCAGGAATTATAATATTTGGAATTACGCGTAATATATATTGGTATGCATAAAACAGTGACGCCAACAACCAGATTAAAAAATTCCTCTGCAATACTTTACCCCAAAGCTAGCATTATAGATACTCTGTTTATAGAAAACAATATTTTTATGAATACTTATTTTAATTTACCGGAATTTTATACAGTTGAACTCATAGCCAACATAAGTAGTTTATGCATTAACTAAATTTTCCAGGTTCAAGTTTGGATGATGGAAAAAGTTCACTTTTTCTATTTTTAAAAGAGACCTTTTATTTTACTTATAATTTTTTCTACCATATCTACAACTGGCTCATGAATAAGGTATATGAAAAAAATTACACCACAAATGATAAGTATATTTATGATTTTACCCTTATTCATCTTTATCTTGAGCTTCACTTTTGTTACAAGATCCATTTTATTTATGTTTTTATTTCATGCTGACAATTATATCTTAAATACCATAATTTTCAGTAAAATTTGACTTCAGAAGTATTCTATTAATTCAATATTAAAGCAGGCTGATGAATATAAGCACGATAGATAATACGCTGCAAAATTACATAACAAAATACATTGAACAAACATTCGCTACACACGTGCTAGGCAATAGATACGACAAATTGTATAGGAAACTTCTAAGTGGTATAGAAGAGATAATAAAGCTTGCTGTAAATGAAGCAAAACACTACGATGAAAATTTAGAAGATCTATATAACGATTCAAGATTTAATAAGAAATTTATTCAAGCTGTTGCTAAACATCAGGTGTCGGAATTTTTAAATACTTATCCGAAAAGAAAAGAAATTGTTGCAGAATTTTACAATGAACATCACATTAACGAAAGTGATTTAAAGACTCTGGAAAAGGGGAAAGATTTAGTAAATAAAATAAATAACATTAACTTACTGCAACAAAATGAAAAAAATGAGGAATTCAATATTAGAAAGACACTTGCTCAATCAATAAAAATGCCTTCCATAGAAAAACACAAGTTAGAACATTCAAAATAACCTTGGCGAAGTATGGCAAAATATACAACTTATGGATAGTCTATTTCATTTTAACTCCTGGCACGCTTTAGTAATACTATCACATCCAATTTCTAATTGTTCCTGAGAGGTTGCATAAGAAATTCTGATAAAATTTTCTAGACCAAATGCAATTCCTGGAACCACAGCAACCAAATGATCCCCCAGTAAGTATTCAGTAAAATCTAAATCATTATTTATTATCTTACCACTTTTTGTGCTTTTACTGAGCAATCCTTCACATGAGACAAATAAATAAAACGCACCTTGTGGAACAGACGCTGATAATCCCGGGGCAGAATTTAGCTCTTTCACCATAAAATCTCTACGACTTTTAAAAATCCTTGTTCTTTCTTTCAAAAAACTATGATCACCGTTTAATGCTGCTGCTGCTGCTGCTTGTGCTATCGAATTTGGATTAGAAGTGCTTTGAGACTGCAGCGTAGAGATAGCTTTTACCACATCACTTCTACCTGCAATATACCCTATTCTCCAGCCTGTCATTGCATAGGCTTTTGATACTCCATTGACTACAAAAACTCTATCATAAAGCTTCGGCTCAACCTGAGCGATAGTAAAAAACTTTTCGTCGTATATTATATGCTCATAAATATCATCTGTAACGACATTCATATGTGGATATTCAAGCAATATTTGTGCTATGTCTTTCAATTCATCACATGTGTACACAGCTCCTGCAGGGTTGTTCGGTGAGTTAAGAATTAACCATTTAGTTTTTTTAGTTATCCTGCTTTTCAATAATTCCGCTGTCAGTTTAAAATTTTGTTTGCATTCTACTACAACTGGCAAGCCGCCAAAAAGACTTACCATATCAACATATGAAACCCAATAAGGAGCTGGAATAATAACTTCATCTCCAGAGTTAATTGTTGCCATGAACAAATTGAATAACACCTGCTTAGCACCTGTACCAACACAGATTTGGTTAAGCGTGTACTCGAGGTTATTATCCTTTCTTAACTTATTAATTATTGCTTCTTTCAGCTCACGCGTTCCATCAACAGCAGTATATTTAGTCTTACCTTCACTTATTGCTTGAATAGCTGCTTTTTTTATATGATCTGGAGTATCAAAATCCGGTTCTCCTGCAGCTAAAACACAGATCTTTTTTCCTTCATTTTTCAACTTATTTGCCTTATCAGTTACAGCAATCGTAGGTGATGGTTTTATTAGGGACATTCTTTTTGCAAGGTCTGACATATCTTACTGAAGCTAAATTCAAATGATAAACCCCGTACAACAAAAAAGCTAGAATTTTGTGTATTGTATTAGTAGCTTTTTACCAGGTTTACCAATGCAGCAATATTTTCAACTGGAGTATCAGGGAGTACTCCATGTCCGAGATTAAATATGAAGGGTAAATCTCTAAAGCAATCTATTATACGTTTTGCTTCTTTGATTGCTTCCGTTTTATTATAGGCTAAAAGATTAGGATCAAGGTTTCCTTGTAGAGGGATGTTTAGATTCGCTTTCGCCCATTTTATTGGAACATTATAATCTATACTTACTGCAGATACACCTGTTTGTTCGCAGTAATCTTTATAAAGATTTCCAGCAGACTTTGGAAAACCTATTATTGGAAAATCAGAAAATCTATCCTTTATTGCCAAGATAATTCTCTTTGTTGGTTCGATAACATATTCTTTAAACAATGGTTCCGATAACGCACCAGCATTACTGTCAAATAGCTGAATAACATCTGCTCCAAATTCTATCTGTTTAATTAGATAAATAATCGTTACTTCCGTTATTCGTTCAATTATTTCCTTCAAACACGAAGGATAAAAATTTAATACTTTGGAAAAAGTTTTGCTGCTCCCACCTTCTATGATGTATGAGGCTACTGTCCATGGTCCACCAGCAAATCCTATGAGAGATTTTTCTTTTGGTAATTGGCTTCTGACTTTTTTTATAGCGTTTAGAATTGGTAAGGTTTTAGTTTCAATTTCTTGTGGACCCTTCAATTCCTTAGGACTTTCCACGGGTTTTATTATTGGACCTACACCGCGTACGAAATTCACGTCACAACCCAAAACATCAGCTATTATTAAAATGTCTGAAAAAATTATCGCCGCATCCATGTCAAATCTTGTCACCGGCTGTAACGTCAATTCTGTCACTAAATCTGTGTTGTAGCATATCTCCATAAAATTATTCATATTTTCTACTGCTTTGCGGTACTCAGGAAGAGACCTGCCAGCCTGACGCATTAGCCAGATAGGCACTCTTCCACCCGGCTCATTTCTCTTAATAATTTTCGCTATTGTTGTTTTGCCGCTTTCCAATCTATTCTATTTATTCTTTTGTATATTAAAGTATAGTAATAATAATAGTTCTATCAATAACTTGTTACTAACTTAAAATTCAGTAAAAATTGGCGTTGTTCAACTTGTGGATAAATATGTGAGTAACTTTCGTATATTATTGATTTTCTGTTATGATTTATGTGTATAAGTAAGGTGTTTAGAGTGTTAGTAATTTTCTTTTATGGAAAATACTTTACCATCATGCATTGTTACACAACTATGTATATGTTGTTGAAAAAGTTGTTGATCAATTGTTGGTATTTTATATCAACAAATAATTCACAAATTAATTTGACATTATTCACATGCTTATTAAACATTTAATAACAGTTTTCTTGATAAATCTAATCTGAAAACGTTTTTGCCATTACAGGGAATAAATTGAGTAAAAAAAGAACCTTAGTAGAAAAAATAGCATATAGAATTTTTCTCTTCCTTTTCAAAAAAGCTTCTGTGTTGAAAAAGTGTGCGACTGAGGCATTAATGAAAGATCTGCCAGACCTTAATATATTTAATGGTCTATTAAAATTCCGCGATTGTGGTATAATGGATATAATGACTCCACGTACAGAGATATGCGCAGTAGACATTGAGTCAAGCGAGCGTGAAATAATAAAGAAGATAAAAAACACTTGCCACACTAAAATACCAATTTATAAAAATAACTTTGATAACGTAATAGGCTTTTTTTATGTAAAAGATGTTATTTTTAATAGGGATAAAAATTTTAATCTGAAACATATTATACAAAGCGTAATATTTGTTCCACCCTCGATGAAGACAACTAATCTTTTTGTTAGGATGAACTCTTCTAAATCATGCTTAGCTATCGTATTGGATGAATATGGTGGAACTGATGGTTTAATTTCAATGACTGATCTTATAGAGGAACTAATACCAAACATTGATAGTGAAAACGAAATAAATTCAGAATATACCATTACTGAATTGTTTCAAAATAAGTTTGAAGTATCAGCAAGGGCTCTTATAAAAGATATAGAAGAGGATCTAAAAATAGAATTACGTGACCCTGAAGAAGACTATGTTACACTTGGTGGTTTGATTCTTTCGATTGCTGGTAAAGTGCCTTCTGTAGATGAAGTCATTAAATATAAAAATGGTATGAAGTTTATCATCAAAGATGCAAATGAGCGCTACATTAATAAAATAGTACTAGACTTAAGTGATTACAAAAATTAGATTTGGTACCCCTTGTCGGGGAATGCCTTGACACGAAGAAAAAGTTGTAATAACCAAATATGCAACTCAAGTTATAGTTAAACCTATTTCCAGCAAATTATTTTTGCAAGTATAATGCATTTCAGTGTTATAGTACTCTAATAATAAAGAGGTCATATAGATATTAATATCTTTTGTATTTAAATTAGTGTCATTTTTTTTGATTAATTTGTCTACTAATGATTTGCTTATTGGTTTGTGTTCATTTATAATTTTTATAGTTAATAGCATTTTATCTTCTGTTTGACTCAGTAAAACAGATACTAGTTCAACTTCCGCCACTGCACTGGCTATAGTTAGCACCATATTAGAAATTATCTTATTTATCTTTTCAATTAAATCTTCCTTATTTTTTGCAGAGTATGCGTCTATTTTCCACGTAAGCTTTACTTTTTTTTTAATAAATAATTTTCGATATTAGATTTGGTCTTATCAAAGCTATAATTATCCATTGAAGAAGAATATGCCTGCTTCATAACTTTATGTTTATATATTAAATCATCGGAGCTTTCTTTAAGAAACAACAACGCTTCCTTCTGCGCATCAGCATCATTCTTATCTATTACTTCAAGCTCTTCTACGCCAAACGTTATTCCATTCATAGAGTTAGCAAAGTCATGAAGCAGCCGTCCTGATAGCAGTTCCGTTATTAACAGTATGTTTTTGGTATTTTCGTTCATTGGATAATTATAAATGATTTAAGTTACCCTATATTGGTAAGTATATAATAGTCAATTAAGAGAAAGTTTCGTTGCACTTTTTATATCAAGGCATTAATATAGTATTAACAATTTTAAAATTTATAAAAGGATTATGAATACTTATACCAGATCAGGAATAGATATTGAACTATATAATAAGTTAATAAAAGAAGTCAAGCCTATTGCTCAAGAAACTACTAGAGAAGAAGTAATCAGCGAAATAGGTTCATTTTCTGCGTTATTTGATTTTGCTGCACTAAGTAAGAAGTATGACCATCCAGTACTCGTTTCCTCAACTGATGGAGTAGGTACGAAACTGTTGATAGCTCAAGAAGTGAATAAACATGATACTATAGGTATAGATTTAGTTGCAATGTGTGTAAATGACTTACTTGCACAAGGAGCAACGCCTTTGTTTTTCCTTGATTACTTTGCAACAGGCGTTTTGACCAAAGATGTTTTATTATCTGTGGTTAAGGGCATTGCAGAGGGGTGCAAGCAAGCTAAAATAGCATTGGTTGGTGGGGAAACTGCAGAAATGCCTGGAATGTATGGTAATAATCACTATGACCTTGCAGGGTTTGTGGTTGGTGTAGTTGATCGAAAGCAAATTCTTCCAAACTGTAGTATGATGAAAGCAGGTGATTATATAGTTGGCTTAGAGTCAAGTGGAATTCACTCAAATGGGTTTTCTTTAGTGCGCCATGTTTTCAAAAGCTTAGGTATAAATTATAACGATACATCTCTATGGAATAATAAATCTTGGAGTGAAATACTACTTGAACCAACAAAAATATATGTTGATTCTTTGCTGCCTATCATGTCACAAGTAAAAGGTATTGCGCACATCACGGGTGGTGGTTTGGTAGACAATATTCCGCGAATTCTTCCAAAAAACTTATTTGCAAACATAGACATTAATTCCTGGAAATGGCCAGATATATTTTTATGGCTAACAAAGGAGGGTAAAATAGAGAAGAAAGAAATGCTAAAAACATTTAATTGTGGTATTGGTATGGTATTGATCGTAAGTTCTGAGAATATGCAAAACGTGAAAAATCATTTCCAAAAACGTGGAGAAAAAATTGAAATTATTGGAAAACTTGATGAGGCATGTAACCCTCCACTTGATAGAGTAGTATTTAGTTAACCTAACTTTACTGACAGTCTTTTTGCAACTTCTAGGTATGCTTCCTTTAAATCTCCTAAATTCAAACGAAAGACATCTTTATCTAGCTTTTTATAAGTATTTTTATCCCATAATCTGCAGTTATCAGGGCTAATTTCATCAGCTAAAACGATTTTAGTACTGTCATTTATTAATCTGCCAAATTCTAACTTGAGATCAACTAAATATATACTTGCATTTGAAAATAGGTGAACTAATATTTCGTTGATTTTTAAAGTTGTAGTTTTAACTTCATCCATTTCTTTGCTAGATAGCCAATCAAAATACAGTATGTGATTTTCACTTACCATTGGGTCGGCTAGGTCATCATTTTTGTAAAAAAAATCGATTATAGGAGATGCAAGCCTCTCACCTTCTTTGATATTAAAACGTTTGCAAAAGCTGCCAGCTGCGACATTTCTAACTACTACCTCAAGAGGTATTATCTTGAGTTTTTTGACTAGCTGTTCTCTTTCGTTTAGAGTTTTTATAAAGTGTGTGCTAATTTCTGCTTTCTCAAGCTTTTCCATGATAAAAGCACTAATATGATTATTAATTATTCCTTTACCATCGATTATTTCATATTTTTCCTTATTGAATGCTGTAACATCATCTTTAAAGTGCTGTATGACAATTGATAAGTCTTCAGTTTCAATAATGGCTTTCGCTTTACCTTCGTATATCGTTTTATTCAGTGACATGTTTAATTTAACTATATATTATATCAATTTACTATTCTTAGAGTATAGCCCCAAATAACTTAAAATAAACCTTAATGGCATTCAATGTTACAATATTAACCATATTCCCAGAAATGTTCCCGGGGTTTTTGAACTATTCTCTTGCCGGAAAAGCGTTAGAAAAAAAAATATGGAACCTTGAAGTAATAAATATTCGTTCTTTTGCGAAAGATAAACATTCAACTATGGATGATGTTCCATATGGAGGTGGAGCAGGAATGGTTATGCGTTCTGATGTAGTTGGTGATGCAGTAGATAGTATGCTCTCTGTTCATAAAAACACTAAGTTTATTTACATGACTCCATCTGGAACTAAGTTTAATCAGAATATTGCCAGAGAATTATTAGAGTTTCCTCATATAACAATATTGTGTGGTCGATTTGAAGGTATTGACCAAAGGATAATTGATGCGTATACTCCTTATGAGTTAAGTATTGGAGATTATATACTTTCAGGAGGTGAGCCAGCTGCAATGGTGGTTCTTGATGCATGCATTAGACTTCTTCCAGGTGTAGTAAATAATACCGATAGTATTACTGAAGAAAGTTTTAATTATGGTGGTGGTGTACTTGAATATCCTCAATATACTAGACCTGAGCAGTGGAAGGGATATAAAGTACCTGAGGTTTTGTTATCTGGCAATCACAAAAAAATAAGTGATTGGAGGCAGAAGCAGTCTCATGTTATAACAAAAAAGCGTAGGCCTGAATTATTGAATGGAGAGATAAATGACAAATTTACTTAAAAAATTTAACGAACAGCAAATGCAAGTGTTAGCTAAAGAAATACCAGAATTTCGTCCTGGCGATGATTTGAAGGTCACTTTTAAAGTAGTTGACGGTACAAGTGAACGTATACAGATATTTGAAGGTGTATGTATATCAAAAAGGAACCGCGGGTTACATTCTTCTTTTGCAGTCAGAAAAGTGAGCCATGGAGAAAGTATAGTGTCTCAGTTTTTTGTTTATTCTCCTGCACTGGTTTCAGTGCAAGTGACAAGAAAAGGAAAGGTTCGTAGAGCAAAACTGTATTATCTGTGCAAACTATTTGGAAAAGCTGCAAGGATCAAAGAGCGTACTACTTATGTTAAAAAGAAATCTAAGTAGATACAATAGGGAGTGATGTCAATTGTGTCATCTCAGAACTCTCTCTTGTCATCCCAGTGCGTGACACACAACTGTACGAACATTGTGTTTGCCTCCCGCTGTGGTGTCATCCCAGTGCTCCGACACTGGGATCCAGCATTCATTATTCTCCTTTTGGTTTGTGCTTTCATGGAAAATGTAAAAATTATTTGCAGGCAAAGCCTGCTGGATCCCAGTGTCAGCTACTTGCATGACAAAAAAGGGGAAAGTTTTTTCAAATCCTCGTGTAAAGAAAAGTAAATGAGTATAAAGAAAAAATTCCTTAAATTACTTCAGTCAAGGTGTGTACATGCTCGTATAAAAAGGAAAAATAAAAAGAACAGAGCGCTACGCTTTTGTTCTTTCACGGCACTAGTTATCTCACTTGGCTGTCCTGTGTGTATATTGTTGAGTATATTAGTTAACTCTTACAGTGCCTTAACAGTAACGAAAATTTTATTGCCAGTTGAAATAAATGCTGATCTTGCTTTGGCGAGTAATCCTAGTGATTTGCGGTATAAGTCCATTGGCTTACTCAACGATTCTTTACGTAAGGTGTTTGGAGGAACTGATTTTAAAGACGGTGACGAAATTTTAAGTCGTAATTCTTACAAAGAACTAGAGAAATTTTTTCGTAAGAAAGTAAAAGATAGTGGTGAATATGAGATCTGGTTTACCGCGTCAAGTATAATTAATTCAATAAATAAAGATAAATATTTGAATGATCGTTATGCTAAATTACTTGATTGGCTAAAAGAAAAGAGGAGAGTGAAAAAATTTTTTAATAAGTCTTTATTCCTTAAATCTGACTCTCGTGAACCTGAAAATGCAGGGATTTTAGGGGCATTTATCGGTTCATTAATGACAATTATAGTGTGCCTAGCATTAGCATTACCAATAGGAATTATGTCGGGCATCTGTCTTTACGAATTTATGCCTAAAAATAGGCTAATGACTAATATTGTAGAAATTAGCATGAATAATCTTGCTGCAGTGCCTTCAATAATATTTGGTGTAGTGGGCTTAACTCTCTATCTTGGCATATTTGGGCTACCACGCTCTTCACCACTTGTTGGTGGAATGACTCTTTCATTTATGATGTTACCTAATATTATAATTGCAACAAAAAATGCCTTTGCGAATGTTCCTATTACGATAAAAGATGCAGCGTTTGCGCTCGGTGCACCTCACATCAAGGTGATATTAGATCACTCTTTACCGATTGCGTTACCAAGAATAATACATGGTACTGTGCTTGCAATTGCAAGGATTTTAGGTGAATCTTCTCCTTTACTTATGATGGGTATGGTGGCATTTATTGCTGATACACCTACGTCCTTTTTCGATCCGGCGACTGTTCTACCTGTGCAAATATACATATGGTCAAGCAATCCTGAAATTGCATTTGTTGAACTTGCTGCTATCGCAATTATAGCTTTATTATTGGTGTTATTTGCGTTAAATTTAGTAGCAAATTTTGTAAAAAGGAAATTCGAATTTTTTAATTTTTAGCAATTCATGAAAATCACAGTCCTATCTGGTTATGGCTTAAATTGCGAAAAAGAAACTGCATTTGCATTTATGGAATGCAGCAGAAAACTTGGTATTGGTAATATTGAAGTAAAAATCGTTCACATTAACGATATCATAGATAATCCAGGTGAACTGAAATTAAGCAATATACTTGCAATTCCAGGGGGTTTTTCCTATGGTGATGACACTGGTGCTGGTAATGCGTTTGCTTTACGTATTAAAAACAACTTGTTGGATGAGTTTCAAGAGTTTTTATCTCAGGACAAGCTGATTATAGGAATATGTAATGGTTGTCAGATATTAGTAAAATTAATTCCAGAGTTCTCTAATCTAGCTTTAATCCATAATGATATAGGCAATTACCAATGCCGCTGGATTAGAGTGAGAGTTAATCCGCAGAGTAATTCTGTTTGGCTACGAGGTCTGAGTGAACTATATCTCCCTATTGCTCATGGGGAAGGCAAATTTTTTATGGATCAAGATATTTTGAACCAATTGATTGAGAGCAATTCCACCGCATTACGTTACATTGATAAAAATGGCAACTATGCTAACCTACAATTTCCTTACAATCCGAATGGATCTACATACGACCTAGCAGCTTTATCAGATAAAAGTGGAAGAGTGCTAGCTTTAATGCCCCATCCAGAAAGGGGAATATTTTTTACCCAGCAAGATAATTGGCCCCTTGAAAAAGAAAAGAGCAAGCGTTTAGGTGTTGCTGTGCCAAAATATGGCGATGGAATGCTTATATTTGAAAATGCACTGAAGTATTTTTGTTAAAATTTATTGATAGGGGTTTATGGTCGAAATTATCCTCTGATATTATAAAAACTTACTTGACACCCTTTGCCAGCCCCCTTATCATGAAACTGAAGCTATTTATTTATCTTCTCTGTACAGATTAAATGACAAAAAAACTCACGTATCTGGCGTCTCATGTTTAATTTTTTGCACTATGTGCACCTTATGTCTTTATAAAATTTCTAGGTTTTTACCTAATATAAGCTAAAATGCGCTTATAAAGCATTTAAAACATAAAAAAACGCCAACTTAAAAAATGGATAGTGAATAACTAGCTACCCTAGGGTTTCTTTTGCCTTTTTTTCTGTTTAGTAAATTTCTTAAACATTTATGACTAAAGGTTAGTTGCATTAAAAAGCAGCTAAATCGCGGTTATTAAGCGTTTAGAATAAAAAAACGCCATACTTGAAAGTATAATGTAAGTAATTAGCCAACCACGGGGCTTCTTTTGCCTTTTTTTTATTTGGTAAATTTCTTAATATTTATAGCTAAACGACAACCGTCATCCCGCTACTTATTAGCGGCTGAGATACCGCAGCAGTATGACGGTTCGCGGCGGCATAGTAATTCGTCATCCCGCTGCTTGTTAGCGGGATCTCTTGTTAGCGCCGCGGCGGTATGACGGTTCGCGGCGGCATAGTAATTCATCATCCCGCTGCTTGTTAGCGGGATCTAGAGATACCGCGACGTCTCACCTATAGCCTTCAGTGCTCCTTTTTTTGTCATCCCAGCGTCACGCGTTGGTTTCAACATTATATCATGAACTTTCTAAAATTCATTGAACTGTGCTTTCAAACGGTGGTGCCGGGGTGTGAGTATAATGATTATCAGTATATAAAAGTCATAGCAGACAGACTTGAAGCGGCAAATGTTGGCAAAATGAGGCGAATAATATTCAATATGCCTCCGCGTTCAATGAAGTCCCTGTGCGCTAGTGTTGCGTGGCCCGCATGGATACTGGGAAATCAGCCAACTGCAAGAATAATAGTTGCAAGCTACTCTCGGCTGCTTAGCGAAAAGCACTCGCTTGATACAAGGTGTATAATGCAGTCTAGTTGGTATAGAGAGCTGTTTCCAGAGGTAGAACTATCCAAAGATCAAAATACCAAATACAAATTCCAAACAGTGCAGAGAGGATACAGAATCGCAACGTCAGTTGGAGGGACGTTAACAGGTGAAGGTGGTGATTTCATCATCGTGGATGATCCACTGAGTCCCGCCCAAGCTTTGAGTGAAACGTTTAGAAAGCGTGCTACAAATTGGTTTGACCAGACTTTAGTAGCCAGGCTCAACAATAGAAAAAAAGGAGTAATTGTTCTTGTGATGCATAGGCTACATCAAGAAGATTTAATCGGGCACCTTCTCTCCAAACCGAAAAACATATGGAACCATACTTGTTTACCGATGATATCTGAAAATAAGGAGATTATCTATTCAATCAAAAAGCCAGCGCCTCCTTTTCTTGTTCCTGTCACCCGAGTAACTACAAATGAGTACAAAAGCTGGATTACAGCATCAAGTGCTAGAATGACACCACCCGTAATATTATACTCAAGAGAAGAAGGTCAGTTGCTATATCCCCTCGATGGAGGAAAAGAAGAAGTTGAGATGATAAAGGTTGAACTTGGAAGTTACGCTTTTGCTGCACAATATCAACAAAACCCTCTGCCACTTTCAAGTGGTATAATTAAACGAGAGTGGCTGAAGCGCTATAGAAATTTTCCTGACAATCTCTCGCATGTAACTCAAAGCTGGGACACTGCAGTTTCAACAAGCAACATGAGCAACTTTAGCGTCTGCACCACCTGGGCAAAAATAGATAACAAATTCTATTTACTTGATGTATATCGTGCAAAGCTTGAGTATCCAAAGCTTAAAGAGCAAGTTTTGTCACTAGCTGCAAGATGGACACCGCACGCAATTTTAATCGAAGCAAAAACAAGTGGTCAGCAATTGGTGCAAGAGCTAAAGACAAACAGTGATTTACCAATTATCGAAATAGTACCACATGATGACAAGCTCACTCGATTTTATCAAATTGTTCCGATTATAGAGTCTGGCAAGGTTTTTCTGCCGCACCAAGCAGTATGGCTGAACGATTTTGAGTATGAGATTTTAATGTTTCCTGAAACTCGACACGATGATCAAGTGGATAGTACCGTGCAATATTTGCAGTGGGTGAGAGATAGTAGCTCTAGGGTCGCAGCTTTACGGGCATTGTGATTTAAGCCTACCAGATCCAAGTAGTCAGCTACTTGCATGACACCCTGACAACCGTCATCCCGCTACGTGTTAGCGGGATCTAGAGATACCGCGAATGAATCGCGGTATGACGGTTCGTGGTGGTATGACAGTTCGTGGCGGTATGACGGTTCGCGGTGGCATGACGATAAGCTCGTCATCCCGCTATGTGTTAGCGGCTAAGAGATACCGCGGCGGTATGACGGTCTGCGGCGGAATGACGGTTAAGCAATTCGTCATCCCGCTACATGTTAGCGGGATCTCTTGTTAGCGGATGAGATACCGCGAATGAATCGCGGTATGACGGTTAAGTACGTGTTAGCGGCTAAGAGATACCGCGGCGGTATAACGTAGAGCTCGCGTTAGCTATAAGATTAGCTAACATTCTGCACGTCCATAAAAAACAAACCTTCTTTTTCGTCTTGAACGCTAATAATAGCGTGAGTGTTAAAAGGTAAAGGATCATTTGTATGTCCATGGCCTACCCCTTTCATTGTAAATACAGGAAAGTTAACACTTTTTGCAAACCTTTCTTTTATAACTTCAACAAGGTTATCGTTATAGCAGTTAACGAAATCCCCAAAGATTACTGCATGTACTCCATCAAAGATGTGAGCTTGTTTTAGGTGATCTAAACTGCGCTCTATTGCGTATGGGTAGACTCTTATGTCCTCTAAAAATAGAATTTTACCTTTCGCATTTATTTGCCAAACAGTTCCTATACTGTTTTCAACTAAAGTCATATTACCACCGATGATTTTAGACTTTAATCTGCCATCTTTTAGTCTAATGCCATTATTTATCATCTTTAGCTTATCAAATCTGATAGAATCCCGCTTGTTAAGAATTAACTCTTTCAATTTTTCAACAGAGCTTTCAGAAACGGAGTTATTTACTATCATTTCCAACATGGTGCCGTGAAGAGTTTGCCAATCATATTTAGCTTGTAGATGGATGTGCAAGGCAGTTATATCGCTATAGCCTATGAGGATCTTTTTGTTTTGAGCAATCCTTTCTTTTTTATCATTGGGTAACTTTTCTAGATAGGGAATTAACCGAGAAGCCCCTTCTCCTCCTCTGATACACCAGATTATTTTACTATCATTAGTTAGTGCACTAATCAAATCATTTGCTCTGAATTCATCAGAGTTGGAATAAAATGGATTATCATTACTATATATTTTCTCCGAAATATGGGGATTAAAATCCAAAGCTTCTACATATTCTTTTATAGTAGTCAGATCTAATTCTTTTCCCTTCGAAGAAGGAGCAATAATATCAACTTGGTCGATTGCATGAATACCTGTGTTAGCACATAAAGTGAGAATGAAATATAAAAGGTAAACAATCATTAAAATATCTTATAAAACTCTTTTTTTAGTATATCATCCAATTCAGAGAGTGGAACTTTCACTCCTAGTTCTTCCATTGACGTGACGCCATAATCTTGCAGTCCACAAGGAATAATACCCTTATAATGAGAGAGGTCTGGAAAGACGTTAAGCGCTATGCCATGATAAGTTACCCATTTTCTTAAACGGATACCAAAAGCTGCAATTTTTTTTTCTACTCCGTTATGGTTTACCCAAATACCTATTCTATCTTCTCTAAACTCTCCAAGTATATTAAATTGCTTTAAAACATTTATTATCCACTTACTTAGGTCTCTAATATATAGCTTTATGTCGCATTTATTTCTTTTTTTAAGGTTTAACATTAAATATATGATGCGCTGTCCTGGCCCATGATATGTGTATTTGCCACCCCTGCCTGTTTTATATATAGGAAATAGTTTTTCAACAATATCATTATCTGTTGCACTGATTCCTGCAGTATAAAGTGGAGGGTGCTGGAGTAGCCATACCAATTCGTCTGCTGAATTATTGTGAATTTGTTGAATTTTTTCTTCCATAGATTTTACGGCACAGTTATAATCAATAAGCTGATTAGATATTAGCCATTCTGTCATATTCTATTTCTTTTTTTTTAGTATAGCAGTTCGTTTTTTCCTGTTATTCCAGTGTGTGACACTGAGCGCAGCCTTTCTTATTCCTAATATACTTAATACTAACTTCTGTGCTATTTCTCCTTAACAAACATAGTACATGACAAATGTTTAATTATTTGTCAACACAGGTCCTCTTTACGTATAGGCAACTTTTTTTATTGAAAAATTCAGAAAAATGTTGTATAATTATTAGTAGATTTTAGGTAAAATATATGGCAAACTCAAAATTTAGCATAACTTTCAACAACGAAATTTCAGAGTGTCTTGCTGGACTGGCTAAAATAAGAAATAAGTCCATTAAAGAACTAACAGAGAAGCTAATACAAGAAGCAATTGAAAATGAGGAAGATAAAATACTAATTGAGCGTGCTGCTAAACGTAATGTTTCAGGTGTAAAGAAAATTAGAAGTGAGGATGTAGACTGGAATACAATATTATCTTCATAGAAAGCGTTCTTGAGAAAGACCTTCCAGCTCTTCCAAAAACAATAAGATTAAGGATCATAAATGCGATAAATAAGCGCCTTACAATTGATCCCATTAACCTTGGTGAGCCATTATATTACAGATTTAAAGGACAAAGAAGATTAAGGGTAGGTGATTATCGCGTTATCTATTCCGTAAATATTATAAAATATGAAGTGGTTATCACAGAGATAGGACACAGAAAAGATATTTATAAGTAAGTACATCATATAAACATTAAATATATTTTTACTCCTTCCTGATTCATTTTCTACCTTAGGTGGCTTCGCTCAGCTCAAAAAAAAGCTCATTCTTTTTGCTACCCCTTGATTGTGCCTGCCATTTAACTACTGTGTAGAGATTGCTCTCAAACATAATGTTCGTACGTTAGTATATCCTTCCTGTGACACCAATTGATATAATTCTACCACAAATTCAATTTTTTAGGAGGCATATATGAATCTCAATATTTTTCAAAGAAAAAAAAGCGCAGTATTTACTAAATATTCTGCTTTGCAGCTAATGATGGAGCCAAGTTGGAGTAAGCGTGATTATGTAAGTTTTGCTGAGGAAGGTTACATAAAAAATGTTATTGCCTTTCGAGCAATTAATATGATTGCAAGTGCTGCATCTTCGGTACCTTTTACTCTCTGCCAGCTTACTGAACAGGGAAAATCGCAATTAAAAGCCCATCCATTACTGAAATTACTTTATTCTCCTAATCCAATGACATCAAAATCGGAATTTATTGAGGGGATTGTAACTTATCGGTTAGTTAACGGCAATTCTTATATATTGATGGTTGAGTCACAGAATAGTAGAAAACCACCAACAGAGCTTTATCTTCTGCGCCCCGATAGGGTTGAAATTGTTCCAGGGAGAAATAACGTTCCTTATATCTATCGTTATACCATAAATAACAACAGTTATGACTTTAAAGTTGATAAACTAACCGGACGTTCAGCAGTGTTGCACTTAAAGACCTTTAATCCTTTGAATGATTGGTATGGGTTATCACCAATTGAGGCAGCTGCATATAGCATAGATCAACATAATCAGGCGGGTGCTTGGAATCAAGCGATGTTGCAAAATGGGGCAAGACCAAGTGGTGCAATAGTTGTAAAATCAGCAAAAGATGGAAGTGGTGGAAGTTTAAGTCAAGAGCAGTACCAACGCTTAAAAGCGCAGATAAATGATCATTATTCAGGTTCTATAAACGCTGGAAGACTGATATTGCTTGAAGGAGGCTTGGAGTGGAAAGAAATGAGCTTATCGCCAAGGGATATGGATTTTATTGAGTCCAAACACAGCTCAGCTCGTGATATTGCGCTAGCTTTTGGCGTTCCACCGCAATTGCTTGGCATACCGGGTGATAACACTTATAGCAATTTAGTCGAAGCACGCTTATCCCTCTGGGAGCAGACGGTTTTACCAACGCTAGAAAATATTATCTGTCACCTGAATTCTTGGCTGACACCAAGATTTGGTGAAGATCTGTGCTTGTCGTATGACAAAGATGCAATAGAAATTCTCATGGAAAAAAGACAAAAGTTGTGGAAATACGTAGAAAACGCAAGCTTCATGACGCTCAACGAAAAGAGAGAAGCATTTGGCTTGCCACCACTGCCAGGTGGTGATGAGTTAGGTTAAGTTTGTATCCGTTCAGATGAGTTCATTGTCCCCTAAACCGTACGCCTAAGTAAATCAACCATTTCTCTTGCTGACTAAAGCGGTGAAGATTTGGTCTACATCAAAACTCATCTTAGGACGCCAAATAGGGCCATCCAAATGCATATCGATATAGATTGGATTACTATAGCCTGGTGGAATGAAAAAGAACCTGAATATAGAAGCTAAAGCGAAGTTAGATAAGGTTAAATTAGAAGAGATCGACCCTGATGCTTGATCAATCCCGAACTGTAAACTAGTTGAACATATACCACTCTTAATACTTGCTTTTCCGCTAATATTTTCAAAAAATGTTTTACCATTATATATATCAATATAAGCAAGTGTGGAAATTTCAGACTTATTCTTACTGCTTAACAAATTAGTGATAAATGAATTAAAATCCACATTAGTAAATTCTATTCCCTGTGCTTGTAAATTTATATCTCCTGATAAGTTACTAGCCCAATCATGAAAACTTTTTCCTTGAGTTTTGATTTCACCATTTAAGCTTACCTGACCATTTACATTGTCAATTCCTATAACCTTACCAATCTTTTTAGTGTCCAAATTTACAATAGAAAATCTTGTATTCATTGAGTCTGATCTTAAATAACCCTGAAAAAACACTTGCCCGTGTTCTAATACGTAACTTGCCTGCCTGATAGTGATAGTGTTGTTTCTCATTACCGCATCCAAATTAAAATCTTTTAAAACATTCTGCTCGGTTTTAAATTCTGCAGTATTGATTTGCACATTTGCATCAAAGCCTTCTTTATCATCCAAAAAATCAAGCTGCTTTGTTGACCATTGAATTTGATCTATCTCATTTCTTGAATTTCTTTTCGTCTCTACTAAATTTGGTAATGTAATAATTTTTCCATTAAATTTACTGCCCGTAAGGTTAACATCTAATAAAGGTTTGGCGTATTTTTGATCTGCTAATATTTTTGCATTACCGGTAATATCGAAATCTTCTCCAGATAGTTTTATTTTATCTGCAACTAGCTTACCTTTTTCCATTTTTAGCAAAAAATCCAAATTTTTAATTTTCGTATCATTCAATGTAAGGTTATTAACACGGGCCTTTATATTTGCATCATACTGAAAATTTTTCAGCCATTGCATTTTAGGTAAACTGCTAAATAATGAATGATCATATTTATCTGCATCAAGATTATGCATGCTAAATTCACCATTGACCACATTGTGTTTTTTTGTATGGCTTACTCTGATTGACCCTTGCAAGGATTCCTTATTATTTAGCAGTCTAATGTCTGAGATAGATAATATTCTTGGTGCAAGGTGCAGTTTAGAACTTAGTGTAAATTGATTTTTCTGGTTTTCTTTCATCTTTATAGAAGGGAAAAAACATGAAATGAATGACTCAAAATCATTTCCTTCGACTAATAAATCACCGTTGAATTCAGATAGGACATTATTGTTTGAGATCTCTCCTGATAAGTAAGATATATTATTGATTCCAGGAAATTTAAGAAGCGTATTAACTTTTACTTTGCCATCAGTGGATTTTAGTACAGCACGGAAATTGTCCAATATTTTGTTTTGATATTGAATGTTAGAAGCTTCTATATTAAAATTTAAGCTCAAGTTCTTTGGCACAACTGCTCTAAAACATTCCAGAAGGTCTTTTATATTTGTTGTTTTTTGTGAATTGTCTTGTATGGAATCTAAGTCAACTTTACTGAAGCTAATATTGAAATTAGTGTGATTGCCTTTTCTATCATTTTGTATTGTACCGCTGGCTTGCATGCTTTTGGAATCAATTTTTAAGTCAGTTGCCGTAAACTCACTTTCATTAAGACTTATATTGGATGATATCTTGATATTTTCGCTAGGAATAACACAAGAGAGAAAGCTAAGATTAATGATTTTTGCTAAATCACTCACAGAACCGGAACTGTTATTAATTGTTAATGTTAAATTACCCTGGAGTTCTTCTTGATTTCTATTACCTGTAAATAGCAAATTTACAAAATTTGATTCAACACTAATGTGTACATTCCTTTTTGTGATATTAACCTTTCCTGAAAAATCGTAATTATTATCACCTACCTTTACTTTACCAAAAAACTGCTTATTTTTTTTTACAGCAACTTCCTTTATGTTAACAATATCAGCGAAATCATTCTTGAAACTTACTTGGCTGTCTTTTATTACTATATCGACTGTGTTACCACTGGCGTTTGTATTTATAATATTAAGTAAATTTTCTTTGTTGCTTTTCATGCCAAACAATGTGATTGACTTTGGTTGCAACGAAAATAAAAACAACGATAGGAACGATGGCCTTATTTCAATTTTTCTTACACTAATTAAATCTGACAACTTTTGCTCTTTATTTTCGTTGTATTGTACGTATACATTATAAATAGTGAGCTTTGGGGTAATCAACGAAACTTTAATTTTTCCCCCAATATGCACTTTAGCATCATACGTCTTCTCTAACTCTTTTATGATATATTTCCTGTAGCCACTCCAATCCTTAAAAGTTGCAGCAACATGCATGAGAATTAATAGCAGTGAGATTGATAATATAGCATATAAAGAAAGTCTCATAATTTACACATGCTTAAAGTTTCCCTTAAATATTAAATAGAGAATACCAAAATAAACAATAACACTCAAAGCTATTAAAGTCGTTAAATAAACAATACGAGCCAACATTTTATCAAAAAATAATCCTGCCAACAAAGAATTAAAAATATAAAGGGCTATTGACATGACTGCCGTTGCTACAAAAATTTTCATGACATTTAACAATAACGCTTGGCTAACCTTATACATTTTATTTATTGTTAAATAACTAATTAATAGAATAGAGTTTATCCAAGTGGAAACGGAAGTAGCAATAGCAATCCCCGTATGCTGATACTCGTTCATTAACAAAAGGTTTAGCACTACATTAATTCCAAGACACATTAGCGAAAATATGGTTGGTATTTTCAGATTGCCTTTAGCAAAAAATGTAGGTAGCAATACTTTATTTATAATAAATGCAGGTAAAGAAAGAGAAAATGCTATTAAAGTGGGAACAGTTTGCTGCACTGCATAATGATCAAACCGGCCGTAAGAAAAAAGCGTAAGTAAAATTATGTCGGGAATAATGATAAAGGCAGCAGTTGTTGGCATAATTAACATTAATCCTATGTTGAGAGCCTTGTTCTGTATTTTGACTATATTTTCAGTATTATCCACCTGTTTTGAAATTAAAGGAAGAAGCACTGTACCAATTGCAGTACCGATTATTCCCTGCGGTAGTTGATTTAGTCTATCGGCATAATATATATAGGACACCGCATTTGGTATAAAACTCGCCATGATTGTATCAATCCATAAGCTTATTTGAGTTACACAATTGTTGATAATTGCAGGTATCACACGCTTAAAAAATAACCTTACTTCATTGCTTAATTCAAGGCTAAAAGAAAAAGCTGCCTTTAACTTGTATGCACTAAATAGTATCAAAAGTAGCTGGAAAATTCCTCCTATAAGGACAGCTATAGAAAGGTTGTGCGCTGGAGTTTTTACGTAAGGCGCAAACAAACTGATGATTAAACAGAGATTCAAAACGATTGGTGCAATAGCTGTTGAAGCAAAATGCTGCTTTACTTGCAGCATTCCACCAATAAGTGATGCAATTGAAACAAAGATTATGTAGGGCATCATAATTCTTGATAAAGTAACAGTAAGGGTAAACTTACTTTGGTCAAATCCAGGAGCAAAAATTTGAATCATATAAGGGGAGAAAGTTTGCATGATAAGGCAAAAAATTACTAAGATAATAAACGTAATGGATATTACACTACTTGCAAAATTAAATGCCTTTTTATTATCATATGATTCTGTCGAATATAATGGTATGAATGAGGTAGTGAACGCTCCTTCTGCAAAAAATGCTCGAAATAGATTGGCAAAACGAAACGAAGAAAAAAATATGTCTGCAAGAGAGTTCGCACCAATAACCGTAGCAATCAATACATCTCTTATTAACCCTGAGATCCTTGAAATAGCCGTAAAAAAACTAAATGTGAAAATACTTTTAAACATACCACTACTTCATTAGTGTCAATACGATTAACTATAATGGTAAAAGTATCAATGAAAATATTTATTGGCTAAACTTAAAACCCTCTGCAAAAGGAGAGTTAAATAATCAATTGACTATTTGCGCTCTTATGTTAGAAATTTTATATCTTGGCGGGCGTAGCTCAGTTGGTAGAGCGTCAGTTTGTGGTACTGAATGTCGCCAGTTCGATCCTGGTCGCTCGCCCCACTAAAACCCGATAATTTGAAAAACCGTCATCCCGCTGCTTGTTAGCGGGATCTAGAGATACCGTGACGGTATGACGTGAGTTAGCTATACATTGGCCACTGATGATTGAAATAGTTAATTACTGTAAAATTTGACATTAACCGCTAATAGTTAGAATATTAGTAGAGTAAGAATTACTCAAGAAGGCATGCATAAATATGATGTAGTAGTAGTAGGTGGTGGTCATGCAGGGTGCGAAGCTGCTGCTGCTGCAGCTCGCCTTGGTGCAAACACGCTGCTTATAACTCATAAAATTTCAACTATAGGGGAAATGTCCTGCAATCCAGCAATCGGAGGAGTTGCAAAGGGCGTTGTAGTCAGGGAAGTTGACGCTCTTGATGGAATAATGGGAAGAGCAATCGATCAAGCAAGTATACACTCAGTCATTTTAAATAGCAGCAGAGGTGCGGCGGTGTGGGGACCACGTGCACAGGCAGACCGAAAATTGTACAAGCAAGCAATACAGGAAATTATTCTAAATTATAACAATTTGACGGTAAAAGAAGAGTCGGTTGACGATTTCCTTATAGAGAGTAATAACAATGGAGAATTGTGCATTAAAGCTGTAATAACAAGCTCAGGGGAACATATACTAACAGGTAAAGTTGTTTTAACTACGGGAACTTTCCTGCAAGGTGTAATTCATATAGGAGAGCAGGTAACTCCTTCAGGGAGAATGGGAGATAAGCCTGCAGTAGAACTTGCAAATACGTTGAAGAAATATAATTTTAAATTAGGTGGATTGCGCACCGGAACTCCGCCAAGGCTTGATCGTGGCACTATAAACTGGTCAATATTGCAAGAACAAGTGGGTGATAATCCACCTGTGCCGTTTTCTTATCTCACAGAAAAAATTAACCAACCTCAGGTATCATGCTTTATTACCCATACTAATGAAAACACGCATAAAATAATTAGAGAGAATCTGCACAGGTCAGCTTCTTCGTATTTGGATGATATTATAGCACCAAGATACTGCCCATCCATTGAAACTAAGGTTAAAAAATTCGCAGAAAAAAGTAGTCATCAAATATTTTTAGAACCAGAGGGCTTGAATGATGATACTATATACCCGAACGGAATTTCAAATTCATTGCCTATTGAAGTGCAGTGTGAAATGATAAAGAGTATCAAAGGACTTGAAAACGCAGAAATACTAAGGCTTGGATATGCAGTTGAGTATGACTATATTGATCCACGAGAACTAAGCCATACTCTTGAAACTAAGAAAATTAAAGGCCTATATTTTGCTGGCCAAATTAATGGCACCACTGGATATGAAGAAGCAGCAGGGCAAGGAATTATTGCCGGAATTAATGCAGCACTCTCTGCATCTGAAAAAAAAGAAAGCTTTGTTCTTCATCGCACAGACTCATATATCGGCGTAATGATAGATGATCTAGTCACCAAAGGGGTGATCGAACCTTATAGATTATTTACCTCACGTGCAGAATATAGGCTAGCTATCAGGTCAGACAATGCAGATAGAAGATTAACACAAAAAGGTTATGATATTTCCCTTGTTTCGCATGAGAGATACTCTGTTTTACAGAATAAACTTGAATCCATTAAGCAGCTTGAAGAGAAGTTAGGGAGTCTGACGATTACTCCTGAGCAGCTTAGGTCTTATGGTATCAAAATATCTTATGATGGGATAAGAAAAACGGCACTAGATTTACTTAGCTATCCAAACATCGACTGGAATAAATTACAAGAAATATGGCCGGAGTTAAGCAGCATCACGCGCTGGGATGGCACCGCAATGGGTAGCATAACTAAGAATGAAATATGCGAAGCGGTTGAAATTGAAGCAAAATACAAACCTTATCTAATAAGACAAGAAGCGGATATGAAGTTTTTACGAGAGGAAATTAACACTCAAATTCCAATTGATTTTAACTATTCACAAGTTAAAGGCCTGTCAAGTGAAGTAATAGAAAAGTTGCAGACGATACAACCAGCGACGATTGGCATTGCAAAGCAAATACAAGGCATCACTCCTGCAGCGATAGTGAGCATATTAGTGTATTTGAGAAACAGGAAAACGAAAGTGGCTGCTAATTTTGTATGAGGTGTTCTATGTCAAAAATCGAAGAATTTCGTTCTTTTATGCACGAGATAAACGTTGATGCATTTATGTTGCATACTAAAGATGAATATTTAAATGAGTATTCAGAGGAGCTAACAAAGCTGTGTGGCTTTACAGGAACAAATGGGCTACTTATCGTTACAAAAGACAACAAGTGCCCATTTTTTACGGATGGACGCTATATCACACAAGCTCGCAATCAGCTCGATCGGGGCAATTTTCAAGTATATAATATACAAGAAGAGGATCCACGCGAATGGATAAAAGCAAACTTAACATCGACTGCCTCACTAGGTTATTATTTGCAATATTTTACCATAGAAGATATAAGAAAGTATGAGAATATCTGTAAATTAATACCCTGTTTAGCTGGAAAAAAAAGTGACTATCGAAAACAAGCAGTGGTTTTACATTCTATTGAATATGCTGGTGAAAGTAGTAAGGACAAATGTGAAAAAGTCGCTAAAAGTATAGATAAAGAAGCTGAAGCAGTGCTTTTAACTGATCCAAATTCAATTTCGTGGTTATTAAATTTAAGAAATGAAAATGCTAAATATACTCCATGTATATTGGGCCGTGCTATATTGTATAAAAGCGGTAATGTTGGTTTGTTTATTCAAGATAAAGAACATTCAACTATAGAAGCAAATTTAGGCAATCATATAAATATTTTTGATATTAGTGAGCTAGAAAATTCGCTGCACAAGCTAAATTCAATAGTCATGGATCCAAGCACAACTCCAATGAGTATCATGGCTGTAATAAAAGATAAACAGGTAGCTGAGAGAGAAGATCCTTGTCTAATTTATAAAGCAGCAAAAAACCAAACTGAAATAGCTGGGGCTATAAATGCGCATATCAGAGATGGAGTGGCAGTTACAAATTTTCTATATTGGCTTGAAAATAATGTTGGTACAGAACTTGAAGCTGAAGAAAAGATTTTAGAATACAGAAAAGAGCAGAATTTGTTTAAGCAACTAAGTTTTCCAATAATTTCAGCATTTAATGAGAATGGGGCAATAATTCACTATCGTGCAAGCAGTAAGACGAATAAAGTAATTCAGAAAGATGGACTGTATTTGATTGACTCTGGTGGCCAATACCTTGACGGCACAACTGATGTGACAAGAACTGTAGCAATTGGCAATCCAACTGATGAACAAATAACCCACTATACAATAGTACTCAAAGCTCACATTGCTATAGCAAGTGTCATCTTTCCTCCTGGCACTACTGGTGGAGAATTGGATATATTAGCACGTACGCATTTATGGAAATTTGGAATGGACTATATGCATGGTACAGGGCATGGAGTAGGAAGTTACCTATCAGTACACGAAGGACCACAAGCAATATCAAAAAGTAATAAAGTGAAACTCACGCCAGGGATGATACTTTCCAACGAACCTGGCTATTACATTCCGGGAGAGTATGGAATAAGAATTGAAAATCTGATATATGTTGACAGGCAAGAAAACGGCTTCTTAAACTTTAAACAACTGACCTCTATTCCATATGATAGAAGACTAATAAATGTGCAAATGCTTACTAAGGATGAAATTGAATGGATAAATGGCTACCATCAATTTGTCTATAAAAACTTAGAAAATAGCGTAAAAGATAAGGAATGGTTAAAGAAGGTATGTGACCCTTTATAAGCAAAGGAGCATTTTTTATTATTTAAAAAGTATTAATGCAATTGTGACAGGTATTTTGTATTGTTTTTAATTTTAAAATAATATATAATAAAGGACACGTATTTTTAGGTAGGTTATAATTATGATAGATAAAGGGCAAGAAGATGAATTTATGAAGCAGTATATGGATACTTGCAAAGAGCAAATAGAAAAATTAGCCAAGGATCCTGAATTGCTTAATCAGACTTTAAAACCATTTATGCAAATGTCTCAGCAGCTTATGGCTGGCGGTATGTTAGAAGGGGCTATGCCTGGCATGATACCTGATTTGGGCAGTATGGATGTTAACAAGATGATTGCTCAGATGAAGGAAATGATTGACTACATAAGAGGTAACTATAAGGAACTAATGAAAGAGCACAGCTCGCAGATTCAAGAGCTTGATGAATCCAGTAAAAAGCTAAGAGGCTTAGTTAAAAAATTGATAGAAAAGATCGAAAGTAAGTAAATAACATCTGGATTTCTGTCATTCTATATACAACTTTCTAGTTGGACGGTAAGTCGAGGTCAATTATTGATGCCATGAAAGTAGCTGACACTGGTTCCTTTATGACGGCAGTGCCCAGAGGTGTCATTCCAGTGCTTGACACTGGAATGGCTTTGTTGCATCGCTCTTCGGATAGTAGGTAACGCACAATAAATTTATGAAGCTATCTCAAATTTAGCCATACCAATATCAGTGAACTTATTGAGCAAATAGCATTTAACAAGTAGTTCCTTCTCTCTATTTGTCTCAGATTTATTCCTAAAACTAAACCCGAATGTTTGTTTCAGTCGCGAGAAAAAACTTTCTATATAAGATCTTTTTCCATAACTCATCTCTTTTTTCCACTTCTTTATACTATCTTCATCATATGACTTTATGAGCTTGACTGCAGAATTTCTCTCAGCCATATAGTCTAACTTTGGATGCTCTGCTGCGTTGTTTTTCGGAGGAATTTTCGTTTTTATACCATATTGATTACACAGCTTATAGAGCTTTTCTCTGTCATATGCCCTATCTGCATATAGTACTTTTATGACATACTGAAAATCGACTTCTTTTAGCAAATCACAAGCTCCATAGTGATCAGAGTAGACACCGTTACTGTATTTTACAGCTATGGCTTTTTTGCTGTTTGTATTCAACATTACATGCAATTTTCTTGTCTGTTCATAGCTGCGATACTTTCTATCTTCGCTATTTTCTTTGCTATGACCAGGAGTGTTGTTGTATATACTAATTCCTGTACTGTCTATAGCAATTTCGATATCTTCCATATTATTTTTATCAATTCTGCAATCATTGATCTTAATATTGAGTTTCTTAAACCTTCTTGATGATTGTGAATAGCTGATAACTTGCAAATTTTTCCCAATTTGCTCAAGGTATCCTGCTATAAACCCAACTGTTTGCCTCAGGCCTATTCTAAATAAACAAGTTATTATGTGCACCAAAATTACAACTTTATCGCTATAAATATTGTTGCCACCTGGTATTTTTGGACCATTCTCGTACCACTTTTCTATGGCTTCGTTGATATAATGAAAAATATTTCCTCTTTTTTCTAGAAATTTGTTATATTCGCTATGGTTACTGACCCTCATTTTTTGTGGCATATTTTTTCTTTCAAGGTTAAATGGCTATTTTATAATGAATTTTGTCAGTAGCCACCAGATTTTTTCAGTTGCTATGCAACAAAGCCATCCCAGTGTCAAGCACTGGGATGACATCACTTTTGCTTCAATATTCGCACATTAGCGGAGGTAAGCCCATTGCGAAAATCAGTATGTTAAGGCATGATTTTTAATAACCTCAACATCGCTAAATTCAAAAGTTTGGTTGCCTATAATTTGAAATTTCTCATTTCCCTTTCCTGCAACTAGCAGAATCATACCCTCGTTATAGGCAATATCTACGCCTTTCTCTATAGCTTCTCTCCTACCTCCTATCTCCAGTGCATCAGGGCAATGTAGCAAAATATCGTGGCGAATTTTTGCCGGATCTTCATCACGCGAATTATCATCTGTAATTATTACTTTATCTGCATACATTTGTGCTATTTTGCCCATTTCTGAACGTTTCGTCTGATCGCGATTTCCACCGCATCCAAAAACTAGAATTATTTTTTTGTTGATATGCCATTTTAAAGACAATAGGGCTTGTTTAAGCGCACTTGGAGTATGAGCGTAATCCACGAATGCAAAAGGTTTCACTTTTTCCATTCTTCCTGGTGGAGAAACGAGTTTTTCTACGCATATTTCTCTGTAATTTAATCCAGATATACCAATTGCACATAGCAGATTATATGCTTGAAATTTTCCTAAAACTGGGAAAAATGTATTGTAAATTTGGTTATCAATTTTTACTGTAAGATGTTGACCATTAGGGGTTGATGTTTGCTCTAATAAAGTAATATCAGAGCCTTTTTTTCCATAAGTCACAACTTTATTACTGCGTTTTTCAGCTATTTTAAGCAATGCGCCGTATTCATCTATATCCGCATTTAAAATCGCTGTTTTTCCTTCTGGTAATACTTCGTAAAATAACCTTTTTTTAGTTTCTAAATATCCACCAAGACTTTTATGGTAATCTAAATGATCTTGCGAGAAATTAGTAAAAGCTGCAGCACTCAACTTTAATCCATGGATTCTGTATTGATCAATCCCATGACTTGATGATTCCAACACTAAGTGTTCTACACTTATACCACGCAATGTTGCGTAAAGGTCTTCTGCACCTGGAGTGGTAAGGCTGTTGCTATTACCTTTTCTGCCATTATTGATGCATGTTCCAAGTGTTCCAATAGACGCAGCATTATAGCCAGAGTTTTGCCAGATCTGGCGGCAAAATTCTACTACTGAAGTTTTACCATTTGTACCAGTTACAGCAGCAACATATTTGGGCTGTTTGAATTGATAAAACCTGCTGACTATTTCGCTGTATATTTCTTGAGGGTTTGGGTGTTCAAGCACTGCAAAGCTCGAAGTATCTGTCATTCCAGTGCGTGACACTGGAATCCAGTTTTTATTATACAATTGCCTAGTGTGCTCATTTGCAATTAAATTTTCTGGATCCAAGTAGTCAAGCACTGGGATGACATCTTTCTTGGCCCCTTGTATCACAACGTCTACACAGTTGTGTACGTAACACTGTGATTCAGTAGGAAGGATATGGATTCCAGTATCGCATGTTGCGTATTCTTTACTCCTTTCTGACACACAAACAAAAAGATAACCTTCCTTGACTCTCTTGGGATTACATGTAACGCCCTTGATTTCAATATCAAAGTTAACATCAATAATGTTATGCAGTAATTCTCTCAGTTTCATCTGCCAGCTTTGATATTCAAACATGGCAGTCTTGCTAGTGCAGCATTTAAATCAGAGATCAAATCCTCAGAATCTTCTAGTCCACAAAATATCCGCATGAAACTTCCACCATAATCTGAATTCATTACAGATCTTGACATAGATCTACGATCTATTGGTAATATCAAACTGTCGCACCCTCCCCAAGAAGCACCAATACTAAAAATTTTCATATGATCAACCATGCAGCTTAGTTCTTCACATGAATATTCTCTATCCAGTATTATACTGAATACGCTACTTGCTCCTTTGAAGTAACTTTTCCATAATTCGTGTTGAGGATGGGAGGGAAGTGCTGGGTACAAAACTTTTTTGATTTTTAAATGTTTTTCTAGCCACTTTGCCACTTCCATTGCTGTATTTTGGTGCCTTTTTATACGTGTGTGCAGTGTTCTTAGTCCCCTATGTGCAAGGTAGCAGTCGTGCGATTGAATGGTTACTCCATAATTTTTATAGCTCTCATAAAGCAATTTAAAAGTTTCACCTTCAGCAACCATAGCTCCCATCACTAAATCTGAGTGACCGGCTAGATACTTTGTCACCGCATATAGTGCAACATCAACTCCATAATCAAGCGGCTTAAATAACAAAGGAGTGGCCCATGAATTGTCACAAACGGTCACAATTTTATGTTCCTTAGCAACTTTTACTATATGCTCTATATTTGAAATCTCAAACGTTACAGAACCAGGAGTCTCGATCATTATCAATGAAGTATTACTCTGAATTAAATCAGTTATATCCTGTGTTGGATCATAAAAAGTTACTTCTGTTCCTCTTTTTGGTAGCTCATTTTCTGCAAACCTCCTAAGCCTATAATAACTATTATCTTGAATTAAAACGTGCGAGCCTGCTTTAGCGAAAGTTAGAATAGCAAAAGTAAGTGCAAATAGTCCGGAAGGATAAATAAGCGCTTGTCCACTCCCTTCAATTTCAGCCAGTGCATTTGAAAGATAATGAACAGTAGGAGTACCAACATTACTGTAGCTATAATCCCTTGCAACACCATCATTGATTACATCGTATATACTTTCTCCATTTGCTGCATTTAAGTAGTCCTTGTAAGTAGGGAATAATATGGTAGAAGAATGATAAACTGGCGGGTTCATGGAACCTTTATAGTCATTAAATTTTCTTCCTGCTTTAACTAATATAGACTCTTCCTTCACATTTTTATTATTTATTTTTTAAATTGTACTCATCTTGCGTATACAAGTGAAGAGAAATTGCATGTATTAGCTCTATCTCACCCTTCAATAACTCATAAATCAACTTGTGTCTTTTTAGAACGCTCATTCCAATAAAGCCGTCAGATATTAATATTAATTTAATGTGCGAAGGTAATGTTGAAGATGAAGCAAAATAATGATCAGCATGCTTTGCTGATTCATCGATAATGTTGATATCAATTACATCTATCGAATCGCGTATCTTTTCTTCTATTGTTTTAATAATATCCATAATGGTTTCTTTAAGCAACAATATGCTCCTCTTGTCATCTTGTCATCCCAGTATCAGCTACTTGGATGACAATCGCAATTACTTATTCTCTTCTTTATTATCTATGTCTTGATAATCAGAATCTACTACTTTTTCCTCTTTATCATTTGGATTTCCTTCTGATGAAAAGCCATTTTCAGCACTATTTTGTTGAGATGCTTGATACATAGCTTCTCCAAGTTTCATAGATAATTGAGAAAGATTAGTGACTTTCTGCTGTATTGAATCAGCGTCATCAATGTTATCAGATTTACTAACTTCTTTTAATTCGTTAACTGCATTTTCAATAGCAGATCTATCTTCTGGTGAAACTTTATCACCATACTCTGTCAGAGACTTTTCTGTAGAATGGACTAAGCTATCCGCTTGATTCTTCACTTCAATAAACTTTTTGCGCTTTTCATCTTCTTGCGCTTTTTCTTCAGCTTCTTTTACCATGCGATTTATTTCATCATCAGATAAACCACCTGAAGATTGAATGCGTATTTTTTGCTCTTTTCCAGTAGCTTTATCTTTTGCAGAAACGTGTGCTATTCCATTTGCATCTATATCAAATGTCACTTCAATTTGTGGCCTTCCGCGCGGAGCAGGAGGTATCCCTTCCAAACTAAACTGACCGAGTAGCTTATTATCAACTGCCAGTTTTCTTTCACCCTGATGCACCTTAATTGTAACAGCTGTTTGGTTATCTTCTGCAGTTGAAAACACCTGAGATTTTTTAGTAGGAATTGTAGTATTACGCTCAATAAGTGGAGTGAATACTCCTCCTAGAGTTTCAATACCAAGAGAAAGTGGGGTCACATCAAGTAGTAACACATCTCTTACATCACCTTGAATGATCCCCGCCTGTATTGCAGCTCCAATTGCTACAACTTCATCAGGGTTAACTCCTCTATGTGGATCTTTGCCAAAGAATTCTTTAACTTTCTCTATGACTTTTGGCATACGAGTCATGCCACCAACAAGAACCACTTCGCCAATTTGACTAGCAGATAAACCAGCATCCTCAAGAGCTTTTTTACAAGGAGCCATAGTTCTTTCGATTAAATCATTCACTAAGCTTTCAAGTTTTGCTCTCGTTAATTTCATATTTAAGTGTTTTGGACCACTTGCATCAGCTGTAATAAACGGTAGATTTATTTCCGTTTCCATTGCACTTGATAATTCAATTTTCGCTTTTTCAGCAGCTTCTTTGATTCTTTGCATAGCCATTGGATCATTTTTCAAATCAATGCCATTACTTTTCTTGAATTCATCTAGTAAATAACTCACTACTCCATTATCAAAGTCTTCACCTCCAAGATGGGTATCACCGTTTGTTGCTTTCACTTCGAAAACTCCATCACCTATTTCAAGTATTGAAACGTCAAATGTACCACCACCAAGGTCATATACTACTATTGTGTGCCCATGTTTCTTATCAAGACCATAAGCAAGTGCTGCAGCAGTCGGTTCATTTACTATTCTGAGTACATTTAATCCGGCAATTTTTCCTGCATCTTTTGTTGCTTGACGTTGAGAGTCGTTGAAGTATGCTGGCACTGTTATCACAGCATCTTTTACTTCCTCTCCAAGATAAGCTTCTGCTGCCTCTTTCATGTTTTGTAGTATAAATGCACCAATTTGACTAGGAGAATATTCTTTATTATCAGTTGTTTTAACCCATGCATCACCACTTTTTGCTGCAAATACTTTGTATGGTACACTTAGATTTTTCACCTCAGGATCACTATATTGACGGCCTATTAATCTCTTAGTAGCAAAAAAGGTATTACTTGCATTGGTGGTTGCTTGCCTTTTTGCTGGAGCACCAATCAACCTTTCTCCTGAAGAAGTCAATGCAACTATAGATGGAGTAGTTCTTGCCCCTTCTTTATTTTCTATTACCTTTGTATCCTTGCCCTGCATTATTGCAACACAAGAATTTGTTGTTCCGAGATCTATGCCTATTGCTCTTCCCATAATGAGTACCCCATTGTAAATATTATCTGATATAAGAATATATAAGTATAGGGCTCATTAATTACAAGCCCAATTTAGGTTTCTAATTAGTTATTAGAACTTAAAAGGCGCGAAAGCCACTTAGTCAGCCAAAAATTGCCTCGTAGTTTATTTGAATTATCAGCTTCTTCATTGCTGCTATCCCCAATTTGGTATCCAGAGTTCTGTAATGGCTTATAACCGTTTAAATTAACATCATCTCCTTGTTTTAAAACAAATGTATTTACATCTAAACTGTTATCAATACTAACGTTCAATGTAATATTAAACTCTTTTTCGATTGTAGAAACTGTATTGCGTTTGTTATTAAAAATGTGCGCTATAACTGCACTGTGTGCTACTAAATCAAAAGACTTATTTCGATTCTTGTTAGCAATATGTTGTAAATCCCTTAGTATTGATGAAACAATTACTTCGTTTGATTTTACTCTTCCAGTACCTTTGCAGTGTAAACACTCTGTAGTATTAATTTCTTGTATGTTTGGTTTAATTCTTTGTCTTGAAAATACCATTAAACCAAAGTCATTTATGTAGCTAAATTGAACTTTAGCTTTATCATCTTTAAACGCTTGCTTTATAGCAGACTCAACAGCTCTGCAATACTGATATTTCAACATATCAATAAAATCGACTACTATTAATCCTGATAGGCCCCTAAGATTCACCTGTCTTGATATTTCAGGTACTGCTTCCATGTTGGTTCTATAAGCTGTTTCTTCTATGCTATCTTCTCCTGTCATCTTTCCTGAATTTACGTCTATTGAAACAAACGCCTCAGTTAAAGTTATTATCAAAGACCCACCAGATGGCAATTCTACTCTATTGCTATATAACTCAGAAATTTGATCTTCGATTCCGTAGTAAGTAAAGATCGGAGCATAACCTCTATACAATCTATAGCGCAACTTACTACCTTTTAGTGCATTGTTAGCATATTGCCTAACTGCCTCAAAAGCTTCCTTTCCAGACACTATAACTTCTATACCATCGCTACAAAAATCACGAACAGATCTCATAATTACATCTGCTTCATTGTAAATTAATGATGGAACGTTTACAGAGAAGGCATTTTTTTGAATGCTCTGCCATAATGAGGATAAGTAATTGTAATCCTGCTCAATTTCTTTCTTATTTTTTCCTGAACCAACAGTTCTTACTATTAAACCTGATCTTTTTGGCAAGTTTATTGAACTCAGTATCTCCTTTAACTGCTTTCTGACATTAGCATCTTCAATTCTGCGGGACACTCCACCTTTGCTCATGGAATTTGGCATGAAAACACAGTATCTACCCACTAAAGTTATGTATGTTGTAAATGAAGCTCCTTTATTGCCTCGTTCCTCTTTAGTTAGCTGGACCAATACTTTTTGATTTACTGAAATAACATCTTGTAATTTGTATTTTTTATATAAAGGTACCTCTCTTACAAAACCACTACCTGATCCGTTGACATTCTTACTAGCTGCAGAATCTGAAGAAACATTTGCTGAGGCTTCTTCTATACAATCGTCATTTGAGTAGCCCTCAAAGATAGTTTCCTTTTCTTTTTCTGGAATGTTGAAGTAATCTAGAGATATCTCGGAAAAAGACAAAAAACCTTGCTTATTTTTCCCATATTCAATAAATACGGCTTGCAAAGAAGGCTCTATACGCTTTATATAAGCAACGTATATATTACCTCTTAATTGTTTTTTTTCCTTGAATTCTTGTTCAAATTCTACAACCTTGTTATTAATTGACAAGGCAACTCTTACCTCATTAGAACAGATAGAATTTTCTATCAATAATACCCTTTTACCACTATTTGTCACTTATTTACCGTTTGCTTTTTATTCTGAAGTTAACTTTATGCTACTTAATGCACTGTTGATTGTCAAGGATTTTGCAATCTGCATTATTCGATTGACTTTTAGTATTTTGCGTAATAAACTCGCATAGAATTTATTATATCATTATAAGTATGGCGAAAAAAAATGCTTCTTTGCTCGTTAAGTTAGTCAGCACTGCAATCAAGATAACAAAAACTGGTGAAGAAAAATCAACTGGCTATTTTTATGTAAAAAAGCGTAATCCAAAAAAGCTCACCAAAAAACTGGAGTTTAGGAAGTATGACCCAGTAGTCAGAAGGCATGTGTTATTTAAAGAAGAAAAACTAAAGTAATTTTTTTATAAGGAATTTTATTATTATGCAAAATTTACAATTAAGTTATCCTATAATAGTAGAGTTGGGGGATGTGAAAGATACAAAACTGAAATTAATAAAGGTCATTGCACAATTAATAAGTAAGAAGTACACAACACAGAAAAAAGCAGCAAACGCTCTAAAGATTGATCAACCTAAAGTATCTCAAATCAATAGGTCAAAAATCGAAGGGTTCTCCTTAGAATACTTGCTTAACTTATTGATTGTATTGGGCCAAGACATAAACGTAAGAATAAAGCATAATTCTAAACCTGCATAATATGGTATCCGTTCAGCGGAGTGGCAAAATAAGGTAGACAAGATAAATCAATCTCGGTGTCAAGCACTGGGATGACAAGGTATAAACCTTATCGTCATGCCGCCGCGAACCGTCATACCGCGATTCATTCGCGGTATCTCTAGATCCCGCTAACAAGTAGCGGGATGACGGTTATCAGGCCAGCACCCCTACGATGTCATCCCAGTGCTTGACACTGGGATGGCTTTGTTGCATCGCTCAAGTGAAAAGAACTGGCAGTTACTGACAAAATTCATTATAAATAGCCATTTAACTGTTGAAGAAAAAATATGCCACAAAAAATGAGAGTCAGTAACTGCCATGAATATAACAAATTTCTCCAAGAAAGAGGAAGCATTTTTTGTTATATCAATGACGCCATAGAAAATTGGTACGAGAATTGTCCAAAAATGCAGGGCGGCAACTATATTTATAGTGATAAAGTTGTGATTTTGGTGCATATAATCGTCAGTTTCTTTAGAATTGGTTTAAGACAAACAGTCGGGTTTATAAAAGGGTATTTGCAACAAATAGGAAGAGATTTGGCAGTTATCAGCTATTCACAAGCATCAAGAAGGTTTGAGAAACTTAATATTAAGATAAATGATTGCAGAAAATAATATGGAAGATATCGAAATTGCTATAGACAGTACAGGAATTAGTATATACAACAACACACAGCAAGGAAAATAGCACTGACAGAAAATATCGTGGCTATGAGCAAACGAGAAAATTGCACGTAATGTTGAATATAAACAACAAAAAAGCCATAGCTGTAAAATACAGTAACGGTGTCTACTCTGATCACTATGGAGCTTGTGATTTGCTAAAAGAAGTTGATTTTCAGCATGCCATAAAAGCACTATATGCAGATAGAGCATGTGATAGGCACAAGTTTTATAAGTTGTGTAACGAATATGATATAAAGACAAAAATTCCACCAATAAACAATGCGGCAGAACATCCAGAAATAGATTATATGTCTGACAGGAATGCTGCTATTAGGTTAATAAAATTATACGGTGAAGATGGCATGAAAGAATGGAAAAAAGAAGTAAATTATGGGAAAAGATCTTATATTGAAGGGTTTTTCTCAAGATTAAAGCAAATATTCGGATTTAGTTTTAGGAATAAATCTGAGATAAATCGAGAAAAAGAACTAAATGCTATTTGCTTAATAAATTCACTGATATTGGTATGGCTAAATTTGAGATAGTTACATGAATTTACCATAAATCACCATCTCATAAAGTGTGATGCAACAAAGCCCACTGGGATCCAGGAATTTTATTAAGTTAGTAAGCATAAAAGCAGCCATTTTATGTTAAAATACAACGTTTTGATGATTATGAAAAAGCTGGATTCCAGACTGGAATGACACCATTTGTTGTAAACTCACTTCTTCTTGATTTGTAGAACAATAAAACAGTAAGCTAAAAGGGAACTTATTACTCAACAAAACAAGACTTAAAATTTTGTGCAATGCTATTGATTATAGCTAGATATGCATCTTTTCCAGGCTCTATGTCTGATCCAATAGGATCAAGAACTACCATTTTTGCGTCATTAGAAAGGGCGTTAGGCTTTATGCTATCTTCCTGTGAATGAGCAAATATACATTTAACGTTTTCTTCCTTCATTATCTTTTTTAGCTTCATTAAACTCTTCATACCTATGTAAGAATCCTCTTCTATGGAAAGAATAGCGCTTGGATGATTTAGACCGAAATATTTTTCAAAATATTGATAAGCATCATGAGTAACGATGTATTTTTGATTTTTAAAATCATTCAGTTCTTTCATGATTTCTTTTACTTCTTGGTCTATTTTTTTTATAGCTTTTGTTGCATTAGAACTGTATCGATGGGAATTTCCTTTATCTATGTCAGACAATGTTGCACTTATAGAAAGTATCATGCTCTTTGCATTTTCGGGACTCAGCCACATGTGTAAATCTTTTTCATCTTGAATGTGAGTGATTTTTCTAGAAAATGAATGTGGCCGAGTAGGAAGTAGGTTGATTGCCTTTGACAATTGCACTAGTTCTTTATTATTTTTGGCGAAAGTTTGAACAAACGTCTCTAAGTTATCGTCAACATAAAATATAACGTCACTTGATTCTAAATTACTCGCATCAGATGGCTTTAATATATAATTATGTGCAGATGTTGCATAGCCAAGCAATTCCGGTTCTAAAATCCCTTCTGTAACAGAAGCTACAAGTGAGTGGATAGGTTTGATTGTAGCTACAACTTTTAAATTGGATGAAAAGGCAATATTATAGTATAGTGTAAGTGAAAGTAATAGAAAAAAAGCCAGTAAATGTCTCATATAAACGTTGAGAAGAAGTTAAATTTTGTCAATAAATTGAATAATGTCAATAATCGTGTTCTAAAAATAGAAAATCTTGCTCTCGCATATGATGGTAAAAGAATCCTTGACAATATCAATATGTTCATGGAAAGAGGAGACATAATTACAATACTTGGTCCAAATGGTGGAGGTAAAACCTCTTTAGTGAAAGCAATTGCTGGTATAAATAAAAATTATACTGGAAATATTGTGTTAGCTGAGAACACAAAAATTAGCTACATGCCGCAAAATTTTAGTATTAGTAATTTGATGCCAATAACAGTTGAATATTTTCTTTTAAATAGCTCCTTGAAAAGACTAAAGAAAAATCAATCCATTATTACAGAAACGATAGAGTTGGCTGGTATCGGTAACATTTTGAAAAATCAAGTGTTAGAAATTTCTGCAGGGCAAACACAATTATTACTGCTTGCACGTTGTTTAATTGCAGAGCCTGACTTGATCATTCTAGATGAACCAGTTAGTGCAATGGATATTAACGCGCGGGCTAAATTTTATGATATTATAAATAAAATAGCAAAAAAACGATTGGTATCGATTCTTATGACTTCTCATGATCTTAACTCTGCTCTACCATCCTCAGATTACATAATTTGTATAAATAATACTATCTATTGCCAAGGCAAGCCTGATGAGATTATGAAAAATAGAACCCTAAATGAAATATTTAGCAGTTACGCAGCGAAATGATTCAAAATATTTTGCGTCTTCTGCACATAACTACGGTGCTGACGCGTTACAATATATTACCTTATTTACTTCCACCATCAAAAAAATCAATAAATAAAATACAAGGCCACAAGCTAAAGTGTGCTCTTGAAAAATTAGGTCCGGTGTTCATTAAGTTTGGGCAGTCTATCTCATCACGTACTGATGTTTTAAATGAGGATATAACAAATAACTTGTTATTGATATGTGATAGATTGCCATCATTTTCACATAAAATAGCAGTTAAAACTATAGAAAGTGAGTTTAATTGTAAATTGAGCGACATTTTTTCAAGCTTTTCTGAAAAGCCAATTGCAGCAGCATCGATTTCTCAGGTGCATAGAGCGGTTACAACTGAGGGTAAGGAAGTTGCTGTGAAGGTTTTAAGGCCAAATATTGAGAAAACATTCTCAAGGGATATAAAAATGCTTTCTTGGCTTGCAGAAATTGCAGAAAAATTTAGTGAACAATCAAAAAGGCTGAGGCCAATTGAATTAGTCAAAACTTTTGCTGAAATTTGCCGATTAGAGTTAGATCTACGTTTTGAAGCTGCTCACTCTTCGGAACTAAAGGAAAACACAAAAAATGACAGAGGTTTTTACGTACCTGAAATAGATTGGAATAGAACTTCGAAAAAGGTTTTAACATTAGAATGGATAGAAGCAACGCCAATATACGAAGTTGAAAAACTGAATAATCGTAAGCAAATAGCTATCAATCTTATAGAATCGTTTTGCAATCAAGTATACAGGGATTGTTTTTTTCATGCTGATATGCATCCTGGAAATCTAATGGTTGATAGTAATAACAATATTATTGCCCTGGATTGTGGAATCATGGGTAGAATAGATCGTGAGACATGCTATTACGTTATAGAGATACTCAAAGGCTTTTTAAATCGGGATTATGATCACGTTGCAAAAATGCACTTTAGGGCTGGTTATGTTTCATCACAGCATAGAAATTTTGTCACAGCTTGCAGGGCAATAGGTGAACCCATTATTGGGCAGCCTATACAGAAGATTTCATTTGCTAGTTTACTTGCTCAGCTATTAAAAATAACTGGTGATTTTGATATGAAAGTTCAAACACAATTGTTATTGCTGCAGAAAACTATGATTTTACTGGAAGGGACATGTAGAAAGATCTACTCAGAAATCAATATGTGGAAAGTAGTTGAAGCGTGGATAAGCAGTCAACATGAAAATAAAATAGGGTATAGGGAAAAAATTAGAAGTTCTTATCCTGTAAAAACAATCCAAGGGATATTTAGCCTTATAGAAAAATTAAACCTAATAGCTGATAAAAAATTAGAAAACATCCAAATTAAAAATAAATCAAATGGAAAAGTCTATTTTTTATTGTGGTTTGTAATTATAATTCTAATCGTTAAACTTTTAATTTCTTAAACTATGGGAAAAAACTGCGTCAAATCCAATTTTTATTCAACTTAATTTTTAATCTGCAGGAGCCGAGTTGAGAATGTCCAATTTTCCACTTTCTTTATGTATCTGTTCAGCAGAGTGGCAAAATAAGGTAGACGAGAAAAGACAACTATAGGAACAAATGGGTGTCATGCCAGTGCGTGACACTGGCCTCTTGTTTCAATGTTAAACAAAATACCATAGAATTCAAAAAGACAATTCCTAGAAAATTTCTACATCCAAAAAAGGCATAAGTTATGTTAATGCTGTTTGAATGAGATGATATAAAGATAAGCCAAATTTTTACAAAGAAAACATTTCAAGCAGCAAGACACCTTTGATTGAAAGAGAGCACCAAATTTATGGGGTGAGTAACTGCGCTATTTCAACTATAGTATTTTCTAAAACGAATGATAAACGTCTAAAATGGTATTACCAACTAAAAGGTGTAAGTCTGTACATTGATGCATTAGAGGTCTGAGGCAACTTTTGATGGTGTGCCAACAATGCTCTATCGGATTTAGATCAGGTGAATATGTTGGAAGATAAAGCAAATGACAGCCAAAAGACTCTATTAATGACTTTGTTTTGGGAGTTTTATGGAATGTAGCATTATCCATAACTATGGTTGTATCACGCTGTAATTGTGGAAGTAATCTTCGCTCTAACCATACATTAAATATATCTTTATTACACCCTCCTGTGAAGGTCATTGGTGCAATAAACTTCTCATCCACCTATTATACTCACTCTTTCCCGCTTTTTTCCTGGAACATCAGCATATATTTTTTCTCCTCTTGGAGCTCGTGCATATTCTCGGTATAGTCTATTATCAACTCCTGCTTCATCTATATATAAAATGCTACAGTGGTCTATTTTTGAGACTTTATCGATAAATTGCTGCCTATCTTCTTGATTGCGCTCTTGATAGAATGTGACTTTTTTTAAAGGTTATTTTTAGCTGTCTTAATCTATACCAAATTGCACTTATCCCAAAGCCAAGGTTTTGTTTCATTTCTGCTAGTGTGTGATCTGGGTGTTTTTTGACATATTCTTTGAGTATTTCTGGATCTATTTTTCGAATAAAACCAGTACTTTTTACCGCTTTGAGACCTTGGCCAGTAGCTTTCTTTTTTAGCCATCTATATAGTGTTGCTATCCCTATCTCAAAAACCTCTGCAACTTCAACCTTTGACTTTCCTTTTTCTACCAAAGACACTGCTTTTTCCCTTAAATCTACACTATATACCATCGCTTTCCCTACTTTAAAAAAACATATTATACCTTTATCATTCGCTTTTGAAAATACTATAGTTAGCGGAATGACGGTTTTTCAAATTGTCGGTAAATCTAAGTCAGTTTAGCTATAATTTCCTAAATTTGCTCACAATCTCTTGACTTGACACATATGTTTTTTTCCCAAATGTTACTATCTTCCTCCTTTTCCTTTCTCAATTTGTGCAACCATTTCCTTTACATTTGCATGCGTGAGAAGGGAATTTTTGCTGACATGAGATTTTGGATCAGATTTTGCTGTTACGTGTTTCGTTGCAGATCTTTTATTCTCTGTTAGAAATGAATGAGATTGTTTTTTCTTCACACCGATATCCGCTTGTGCTGCTGGAGTGGTTTTGCTTTCAGCAAGCTGTACATTAGCATTTCCTTTTGCTTGATTTTGCTCAAATTTTTCTTTTAATGCCTTTACTTTACTGCCCATCTCGCGATTAGCTCCTCCTTTCATAGTAGCTGCTGCTACTTTTGGTATCGCCTTACCAGCAGCTTTTTGTGCTGATTTCCTATTGTCTTGATTTTCAGATTTTAGTGGTACTCTTTCAGCTGATTTTTTAAGAATTACTCCTACTACTTTTGGCTCTGTGCTTACTTTTTGATTAGCACGGCTTAGATTTTTAGGCTTTGGCGGTACTGCAGGTTTATCTTTGATTACCACTTTCGATTCTTGTCTAACTTCTTGACCAGTAGTAAACATTTTTTTTGGCACTTGCGGTGGTTTTGGTGGTACGAGGGATTGAGGTTGTTGTTTCTGCTTACGTTCTCTTTTTGCTTCTATATGTTCTTTAGGAACTGTTGCATAAATTGGCTCTTCTTTGGGCGATTTTGAACTCTGCGAATTTTCTATTAAAATTTTACTCTTCTTCTCTTGATAATTTGATATCTCTTTGTATACAGACTCTTCATTTAATGAACTTCCATAGCCTGAATCTTCTCTCTGCTCATATAAAGGATTTTCCTTAGCATCAGGCATACTAAAACTATTAGCTCCTTTTAGTAAAGAAGATGTAGACTTTGCCTTGCTTTCTCCATCTGAGGATATTTCTGATTTAAAGCGTACCTTCCTCGAATCTGGAGCAGCCGGAGGTGCTGTTGTTGGTCGCTTTATTTGCCTCATGCGATTACCACCTAATTTTTCTTTCGGCTGTTCTTCTTTTCGCAGCTCAAAAGTACCTTCCTTTTGCTTTCTACCTTCCAAACTCACTTCGTGTGATCTATCTTTTCCTTGACTCTTTTCACTTTGTTCTAAATTTAAAGAATCTTTTAAAATATTATTTTTTCTGAAATCTTTTTCTAATTGTTCCAAGAGATCAATTTTTTTTAAAATTCTTGTATACTTAGCTGCTGTTTCTAAAGTGAAACTTGACAACTCATCATTTACAGAATTACTTATACTACTGTTCTTGGTTGGAAAATTTTTTCCCAAAATTCTATTCATTAATGTTTTAAAAAGACCTAATGGCTGTTCTACATAATTGTTCAAGTCAGTATATATAACAAACTCAGCTATACCTTTTGCCTCACCTGTAAAACCTTCTAATGCATGAGATAAATCCCTTAACGTTTTGTTATATTGTTTCTCTGCATTTCCTAGCTTTACAGCTTTGATCAGAGAATCGAGATTTTTTTTATAGTTCTCACTTTTAAATGGATTATTCATACTAATTACAGCTCATTATTTATTAAAATATAGATCTAAAATATTAAGATCTAGTAAATATTACTTTTGTAATTCATGTAGAACTATAGCTATAATAAGTAAGATTTCCCTACGTCATACCGCCGCGGTATCTCCAGATCCCCCTAACAACTTACTATTACCCACAAATATAAAGTTCGTGAGCAAGTCGCCATCCTTCTGCTAAATCAAAGAGACGTTTATATCCTTTCCAAAGAGTAATTGGTCCTGGTTTTGGGTCATTTTTTCTTGCTAAATGGCCTCCAAGTTCATGAAACAGCTTCTTTTATGTTGGGAACTACACTTGGACATGGTTTTCTGTGTATTTTAACGTATAAAACTTTCCATTCTTCTTCAGCTAATAAGGTAGTACATGGTAATGTTGGGTTAGCTCTTGCAATTGATGTAATAAAGAAGATCCTCCAAGCAATAATACTCATAACTGTTAGATATCTCATTAGTCTTTCTGCTATTCCAAGCCTACATTCTTCAACTTTGAGACCGGATTTAAAATTTTATGTAATATCTCTATTTTCCATCTAAGGCAATACCAACTAATTTTTTCAACAGCTTCATCGAAAGTATTAACTGAAAGATTCGTTAATAGCATCCATTCTAGCGGTTTTTTTTAAGGGAAGGGGAGTTTTCTCAACAACATAAACTGCATAAAGTGGTAATTTAGGTAGTTCTTCCGTCTTATGCCTAATATTATTCTTAGATGGATTCATCATAAACTTTCCAAATCTAACTTCCAAACGTGCTGTTCTTTTTGGCTTATTATCTTTTACAGGAACTTCAACTTCTACCGTACCTGCACAATGAGAGGATTTAATAAATGCCCATAACTTCTGCTCACCTTTTTCAGGATATCGAGATTTTCTATTTACTGCTCTATCTCTGCATGCTCTAACTAGCACTGCCGAATTAAGATTATGTGCAAGCTCAAAAAAGTCATATATATCTGCTTCTCTATCGCATACAGTTATAGTCTCAGTTTGAGTTGGATCAATAATATTATTTGTTTTTCTTAAAGTTTCCAACCACTTTACGCTTTCTTTATCTTCAATGCGATCGCTCTTTTTTTTAAGGTTCTCAGTTTCTTCAGGTCTTGAATAAACTTTTTGATCTAGTATCCCTAGTACCAAACCTTCTATACTAACGGCAAGAGCTGTATGCATTATAATACCTTTTGCAGTATCATAACTGGACAAATTTGCTAATCCGCTTGTTTTTTTATGGTTATTATATACAATGTAACTGGTATCTTGAATGACAAGAACCCTCTTGTGAGCTTTTGTTCTCTCAACCGTCTTATTAATATGTGTAGCTAAAATATCACTTTCTTTTACATTCTCATTTTGAAAAAAACGTTATGCTGTTTTTGCTTCTGACCAACTTTCACATGCTTGATTAATCTAACTTTCAGGTAATTTTGTCAAACATATCAGCAATCTTTACTAATCGCTCAGTTAACCTTTTATCTCCAAATTCATTTTTAGCCCATTCACTACTTTTACTTGCCATTTTACACCCTCAATATTTGCAAACTTTAATATTGTAATATTTTACTTTTTAGTCCATTTATATTTGTGGGTAATAGTAAGGAATGACACCGTCTTGGATGGAAACCAGTGTCAGCTACTTTCATGACACCATCACAAGGTGAAACTGGATCCCAGTGGGCTTTGTTGCATCGCTCAAGTGAAAAGAACTGGCAGTTACTGACAAAATTCATTATAAATAGCCATTTAACTGTTGAAGAAAAAATATGCCACAAAAAATGAGAGTCAGTAACTGCCATGAATATAACAAATTTCTCCAAGAAAGAGGAAGCATTTTTTGTTATATCAATGACGCCATAGAAAATTGGTACGAGAATTGTCCAAAAATGCAGGGCGGCAACTATATTTATAGTGATAAAGTTGTGATTTTGGTGCATATAATCGTCAGTTTCTTTAGAATTGGTTTAAGACAAACAGTCGGGTTTATAAAAGGGTATTTGCAACAAATAGGAAGAGATTTGGCAGTTATCAGCTATTCACAAGCATCAAGAAGGTTTGAGAAACTTAATATTAAGATAAATGATTGCAGAAAATAATATGGAAGATATCGAAATTGCTATAGACAGTACAGGAATTAGTATATACAACAACACACAGCAAGGAAAATAGCACTGACAGAAAATATCGTGGCTATGAGCAAACGAGAAAATTGCACGTAATGTTGAATATAAACAACAAAAAAGCCATAGCTGTAAAATACAGTAACGGTGTCTACTCTGATCACTATGGAGCTTGTGATTTGCTAAAAGAAGTTGATTTTCAGCATGCCATAAAAGCACTATATGCAGATAGAGCATGTGATAGGCACAAGTTTTATAAGTTGTGTAACGAATATGATATAAAGACAAAAATTCCACCAATAAACAATGCGGCAGAACATCCAGAAATAGATTATATGTCTGACAGGAATGCTGCTATTAGGTTAATAAAATTATACGGTGAAGATGGCATGAAAGAATGGAAAAAAGAAGTAAATTATGGGAAAAGATCTTATATTGAAGGGTTTTTCTCAAGATTAAAGCAAATATTCGGATTTAGTTTTAGGAATAAATCTGAGATAAATCGAGAAAAAGAACTAAATGCTATTTGCTTAATAAATTCACTGATATTGGTATGGCTAAATTTGAGATAGTTACATGAATTTACCATAAATCACCATCTCATAAAGTGTGATGCAACAAAGCCATCCCAGTGTCAGCTACTTGGATGACAAGAAAGGGAGCACTGGAATGACAGGAGAAGGGGGGCTACTACCGTCATAAAGGAACCAGTGTCAGTTACTCGGATGATACCTTTTTCTACTTAATTTGGGTTATGCAAGAAGTCTATTCGCGGTATAGATTCCGCTAACACGTAGCGGGATGACGGTTGTCGGTAAATCTAAGTCAGTTTAGCTATATGCTTTTAATTCCCCCAAAAGGAGAATTAAATATGTGAAGTTCTAGTTGATATGACTTAATGAATGGTTAGTTTAAATTACTAATTTATTTAAGAGATTTTGATAATATTTAACCCACTCGCTTTTCTATTTTCCATATCACGATGTGCTTGAATTATTTCATCAAATTTATATTTTTTATTGATCCGTACAGTTAAAAGTTTTTTTCTTATCATCTCGAAGATTTCCATTGTGGTAAGCACTAATGTGAATCTATCATGCTTATAATGGTATATTGAGGTTCCAGTTGCAAATAACGAACGTGAACTAAGTAAAGAAAAACTAATAGGAGCGTTACCTGATATCTGCCCATAGGAAACGTATATGCCGAACCTGCCTAAAGATTCAAAAGAAAGCTTGCTTGTAGCGTAACCTATAGGGTCATACACTGCACCTACTCCTCTGTTTTGCGTAATCTCCATAACTTTAGAAACGAAGTCTTTATCATTGTAGTTTATTGCGTATGTGCAGCCACTTTGTAAAGCTATCTTCATTTTTTCATCAGAGCTTACAGAACCTATCACTACACCTTTTTTATCCTTTGCCCATTGGCATATTATTTGTCCTAAACCACCATTAGCCCCATGAACTAGCACGAAAGCACCAGGCCTAACTTTATAAGATTGATTAACTAAATAGTGAGCTGTCATACCTTTAAACAGCACTGCAGCAGCAACTTCATCAGATATGTCATCTGGAATTTTTATCAGATATTTCTGGTGTATAATGCGCTTTTCACAATATGCCCCTGGAGGAGCTGTGCAATATCCCACTCTGTCTCCAACCTTCAATCCATCACTGATTTTTTTACCAAGCTTTTCAATAACTCCCACTGCTTCTACCCCAAGCACTGATGGTAAATTTTTAATTTTGCGCGTACCTTTTCTGTGCTCTAAATCATAACGATTTAAGCCGATAGTTGTGTGACGTACTAAAACTTCCTCGCCTTTTGGCTCACCTATACTCTTATCTACAAATTCTAATACTTCTGGTCCCCCAGTTTTTTTAATTTGTATAGCTCTAACCATGATGAATATTAAGATAAAAACTTTGATTATGTTATCTAACAATTAATATTTTGCAAAGTTATTGTTTTCACAATCAATAGACTTCTTGCGTTACCTCCTGTCATTCCAGTGTCAGCTACTTGGATGACACCCTATTGATTACTGAAATGACACGGTTTGCAAACATTCTGTTACTTAAGCTTAAAGAACGTGTATGATAGTGTTATTTCGCCCAAATCTTTTGTATTACTATCAAGCATTATCTCAGGATCTATATAGAAAGATACGGGCATAGCTGCTTTTTGTTTTGGTAGCAACATTTGCTCTTCAAAACAAAAGCATGCAACTTTATTGAAATACTTACCTGCTTTGAAAGGCGTAACATTATACACCGCCATACCAAATGAAGGCTGATCAGATAGATTTTTTGCGTAATAAAACGCTAAACTTTGTTCTCCTATGTTTACGTCAACGTAGTTAGTTTCTGATTTAAACTCCCAAGGTAGATCGGACATTATATCAGCATTGAAATGGACCCTGATCTTTTGGTTAGTTATATTTGTTGTTGTGTTAGTTACTTTTCTTATTGTGCCACCATACCCAGTAGCTTTACAGAAAATGCTATATAGAGGTACCGATGCATATGCAAGACATATCATCGACACAACTAAAGATACTAAAAAGAAAACTATAGAATTCTTACTGCCTTTCCTTAAAAAGGAAAACATCTAATCCCTATTGTTGAACAAGTTAAGTAACCTGAGTAGATTGAGAAATATATTAATAAAGTCAAAATAAAGATTAGTTGCACCGAGTATTGCCAATTTAGTAGTAGCAACTTCTGATCCGTCATTATGTTTATAATAAACGTCCTTGATTCTTTGAGCATCATACGCAGTCATTAAGGTAAAGACTATTACTGATATGAACGATATTGCAAAGTGGAGAGGACTACTTCCAAGAAATAAATTTACTATAGACGCAATGATTAACCCCCAAACTCCCATAATCAAGAAAGAGCCCATACTTGTAAGATCTCTTTTTGTAGTATTGCCATATAAAGCCATAGAGCCAAACATGATTGATGTAATGAAAAACGCCCTTGCTATATTTTCTGCAGTATAAACTATAAAAACATAAGATAAGGAAAGCCCCATTAACACTGAGAACGAGAAAAATATAGTAACGGCAGACTGAGCACTTAGGTGTTGAATTCTATAAGACATGTAGAACACCAATGCAATCGGAGATAACATTACCACAAGCGATAGAACGGGATTAGAATAAATTACTTGAAAAAGACCAGAAAATACTGTTAAAAATGCAACAAGCCCTGTGACGCCCAAAGCTAAAGCCATGTAATTATATACTTTAGTTAGGTAACTTCTAAGCCCAGCACTATAATAAACGCCTTGAGAGCGAATATCCTGTTCATTTCTCATATAAGACATAATATAACTCCTTTTATCCATTACTTAACACATTATAATATAAAGCCATATTTTTATCAAGTGTTTTTATTATAAACAGCTATGCGCTGGCATTTGTTTTAATATAAATAGAATATAGGCCTATTGCTGCTGCGTTTGAAACATTTAAACTGTTAATTGCATTTGACATTGGGATTTTTAAAAGATAATCACAATTTTCTTTAACTAACCTCCGCATTCCTTTCTCTTCAGAACCAAAAATAATTACTCTTTTTTTCTCAAAACTCTTTATTTCATCTATATTTTCTTTAGCATTGCAATCAAACCCGTAACACCAGTAGCCGACCTTTTTTAAATACTGCATAGTTTTTACTATATTTGTAACGTATATTAGCGGAACAATATCTAAAGCCCCACTTGCTGCTTTTGCAATAGATGCATTTTCACTCGGTGAATGGTTATGTGGTAAAACCAATGCGTCGACATTAAAACAAGCTGAAGTTCTTAAAATTGATCCAATATTGTGCGTGTCAGTGACTTGATCTAAAATGACTATAGTAGAACTGTCGTTTGAGCTTTCAGCTACTTCTTCGATGCTTAAGTTATAAAGAATAGGGGCAACATTTAAAGCAATTCCTTGATGGTTAGCACCTTTGGGTAAAACGTCATTAAGTATTTTGTTTTCTACTAATCGAACTTTAATGCCCTTACTATTTGCATATTGCTTAATTTCTTTTTCGTGTTCTCTATAGAAATTTTCTGTTACTAACAGTTCTATACACCGCCTATTTTTATTCTTCAGTGCTTACATGCAGGTGTGCTTTCCATACAGCCAAAAATTCTCATTAGTTTTTGACGATTTCATCGTATTATTGAAAATCGGGTTTTTATAGAATAAGCAACATTTTACTATGTTTAGATATTGTTGTAAAATTATACAATTCGATTAGAGGTTGTCCGGAAACAAGTAAAAGGCTATAATATCTGAAATTTTAGTACGGGGTAAAGATGAGAAAAAAGTATCCAACAGATCTAAGCGAAAGGGAATGGGCAAGAATAGAAAAACACTTCAGAGTATCATACAAGAAAGGAGGAAGGCCGCCAAAGTATAGCAAAAGAGAAATATTAGAAGCAATTTTCTATGTATTGCGTACAGGGTGTCAATGGCGGTATTTACCAAATGATTTTCCGCTATGGAAGACTGTGTATGAGCAGTTCAGGCAATGGAAGAAGCAGGGAATTTTTGAGAAAATGAATTATGAAATTACAAAATATAGTAGAAGAAAAATAGGAAGGAATGAGCAGCCGAGTGCCTGTATAGTAGATAGTCAATCTGTAAAGACTACAGAAAAGGGGGGATCAAAGGCTATGATGGAAGTAAAAAAGTAAAGAGTAGAAAAAGGCATATAATTACAGACACTCAGGGTTTTATACTAGGTTGTTACGTAGGTGCTGCTAACGAAAATGATAGAGATGGTATTAAAATAGCATTAAACAATATGAGAACAAAATATACTAAAGTTAAAAAAATGTGGGCTGACATGGGATACCAAGGAAGAAATTTAAAGAATCACATAAAGGAAGAATATGACATAGATATTGAAATTGTTAAAAGGCCTCCATGTAGATTTTGGGTGCACAAAGATACGCCACCTGAGCTACTACCAACAAGAGAACAAGGGTTTAAAGTACAGCCAAGAAGATGGGTTGTAGAAAGGACTTTTGCTTGGGTTAATAGGAATAGAAGGCTATCGAAGGAGTATGATTTACTCACAACATCCACTGAGAATTTCATATACCTAGCTATGAGTAGGGTTATGTTAAAGAGGGAATATGCTTGAATTTACTAGTTTCCGGACAACCTCTTAGGCTACTTTCACATTGATATTGCTGAAGTTAGAGCACTTTCTTAATATAATCCTTATCTCCAAACAATAAACCTGCAAGTTTCTTAGCTAGACTTGGTTTTAATGTCAAAAAAACTTGCTTTTAGACACTAACAGTTATATATTTTAATAAATCAGGGTTGTATACAAAATGAAGAGCTTAAAGGAATTATCCTTAAGAATTAAGAATATTAGATCTGTACAGAAAACCACGAAAATAATGCAAATGGTTTCTGCAGCAAAGTTGTTACAAAGCCAAAAGAAGTTATTAAATTCAAAATTATATGTATCTAAGCTGCATAACATTATTTTTTCATTAATGCTATCAGTTGATCAAGAATTACTGGCAAAAATTCTAAATGTCAGTAACGACGGTTCTTACCTAGTATTCATTATTGCGTCTGATCGTGGCTTGTGCGGCAACTTTAACTCTTCTATTGTCAAATTTAGTCAAGAGCGTGTAAATAAGTCAATCGCAAATGGCAAAAAAGTAGATATTGTATTTCTTGGTAAAAAAGCTTTTGATGTAGGTAAAAATAGATTTGACTCTAAAAGTATCTTAAAAATTGAAAATAGTAAGGGAATCACGTTAAAGCACGTAGAAGCTTTGGTTGATGGTATAGATTTAAGTAAATACGATAAAGTTAAAGTTTTTTATAGTAAATTCTATAATACCTTCACGCAAAAACCAATGTTGGAAACAATAAAACCATGGAGTAAAGACTCATCCTTGATTGATAGCTCTCTGGCTGGTCCAACAACAGATTACGGCTATGAGTATGAACCACAAAATATTGAATTTATTTTAAAATCTTTGGTTCAAGATTACGTTGTAATTGCTCTTTACTCTGCTTTACTTGAAAGTGCAACAAGTGAGAATAGTGCTAGAATGGTTGCTATGGAATCAGCAAACAGAAACACTAAAGAGATACTGAACAAATTAGCATTGCTTTATAATCGTTCTCGTCAAGCAGCGATTACGACTGATTTAATTGAAGTTATAGGTGGTGCAGAATCTTTATAGAAATCTAAGGAATAGAAAATGAATATATTAAATATTGCAGCAGATATTACTAAACTAATAAAAAAGCAAAATCAAGATGCGGAAGTTACAATATATGAAACTAATAAGACTTCAGTTTCTCAGCGTCTATCAAAAATTGAGCAAATATCACAATCTAAAAATTGCACTGTAGGAATCAGAGCTATAGCAGGTAAAAACAAAGCTGCGTATATTTCTACAAACGATTTGAATAATCTGAGTGATACAGTAAGCCAAGTGGTAGAAATGGCAAAGAATGCGCCAGAAGATCCTTGCATTAATTTTGCTGTAAATGGTAGTAATTATATCTCTTCTGCAGATTTAAGTATCTCAGATAATAATGTTGTAACCGTTGATAACCTAAAAGAAATTGCTGAAGCTGCAGAAAATTCAGCCCTTGCACATAAGAGTATCACTAATTCTGAAGGAGCCTCTTCTTCATACGCTTTAGTGAATACAGTATTATCGACTGTTTCTGGTTTTATTGGCTCGTTTAGTAAATCAACCTTTGCTAATCAGGTCTCTGTTGTTGCTGGAAGAGAAAGTGAAATGAAGGTTGGTTACGATTATGATATAGCATGTAATTTTAGTGATTTAAAGTTGCCAGAGTTAATGGGAAAAGAAGCAGCAAAAAGAGCAGTTGATCAATTGAATTCACGTACAATGAAAACTGGTAAATTTCCAGTTATTTTTGAAAAAAGAGCAGCAAAAGGGCTAGTAAAAAGTTTTGCTTCTGCTATAAATGGGAGCAGTATTATAAGCAACAGTTCTTTCTTGAGGGGTAGTTTAAACGCTCAGATTTTCAACGATAGAATTAATATTATCGATGATCCATTGTTGCCAAGAGGCATAGCATCGAGACCATTTGATGGAGAAGGGATAACTAGCAAGAAAAATATATTTGTAAAAAACGGAATATTACAAAATTGGATTTTAGACTTATACTCGGCTAGAAAATTAGACTCAGAAACAACCGGAAGTGCAACTCGTGCAAGTAATGCTGCAGTTATTCCTGCAGCTAGTAACCTCTACATTGAGAATGGTGATGTATCGTTTGAAGAATTAATTCAGGAAGTGAAAGAGGGAATATATGTAACTGATTTATTTGGTTTTGGTGTCAATTTAATCAATGGCGATTACAGCCAAGGCGCTTCCGGATTTTTTATAGAAAATGGAAAAATAACGTATCCAATACATGAGATTACCATTGCTAGCAATTTGAAGGATATGTTTAGCAATTTAGTCGTTGCAGATGATCTAACTTTTTGTGGGCAATTTAATTCACCAACGATTAAAGTTAGCGAAATGACGGTTGCAGGTTCGCTTAACGATTAAAAAATTTATTTGCATCAAGTACAACAATTGTGTATTATTGTCATGTAATGTTAAGAATAGACTATGGAGTATAAAGGTTTAGTTTCAATAGCTAAGCTTAAAGCATTCTCAATCGTAATTTCAAAGTTTTTCATCACATTAGTAATGTTAGTTAATAATTTAGGAGTTGTTTAAATGGAATTTGGTAATGTAAAATGGTTTAATGCCGAAAAAGGCTATGGTTTCATCAAGCCAGAAGGTAAAGGGGGTGACGTTTTTGTACATATTAGCACATTGGAACGTTCGGGAATAAGACCTGAGGCACTTAAAGGAGAGAATAAAGAGAAGGGAATAAAAGGAGAAAGGGTGAGTTATGAGGTTAAAGAGGAGCGCGGTAGAAACGGAGAAGATAAAAAATCTGCAATAAATTTAAGATTGGAAGATTAATCTATTATGAAGTCTTTTAACAGGACTAACGTATTGTGAATAATTTTCATGAGATGGGTCTCCCAGCTTCGCTTAGACAAGCTCTAGATAAAAATAATCTTTTCGTCCCAACTCCGATTCAAATACAAGCGATTCCCTTAGCGCTACAAGGTAAAGATATTCTCGGATCTGCTCAAACGGGGACTGGAAAAACTTTAGCATTTGCTATTCCGTTGGTTGCTAAGTTGCTGAATGAGCCTAACACTGGTTCAGCTTTAGTCATCGTGCCAACCAGAGAGCTTGCGCATCAGGTAACAAATGAGATAAGAAAACTCTTATCTCAAAATTCTGCACTAAGGGTCGCTTTGTTGATTGGTGGTGAGCCTATTTTTAGGCAGCTAAATCAGCTTCAGAAAAAACCACAAATTGTAATAGGTACTCCTGGTCGTATTATAGACCATATTGAGCGTAAAACTTTGATTACTCGCAATGTTAGCGTTCTTGTGCTTGATGAAACGGATCGTATGTTTGATATGGGCTTTGGAGTTCAGATTGAAGAAATTATGAAGCATTTGCCTAAAATAAGGCAAACTCTTATGTTTTCTGCAACTCTTCCTGGAGATATAGTAAAACTTGCTGAGAAGTACCTTAATCGACCAGAACGTATTTCTGTTGATTGTGAGGTTACAACTTCTGTAAAAATTAAGCAAGAAATTGTTTATGCATCAGAATCAGAAAAATATGAAAAGCTTGTTACACAACTATGTCAGCGCGAAGGATCAATCATTATCTTTGTCAAAACAAAGCGAGGAGCGGATCAGCTAGCTAACAGATTGCACAAAGATGACTATAGCGCTTTAGCAATTCATGGTGATTTAAGGCAGCACAAGCGCGAAAGGGTCATTAATTCTTTTCGTCGTGGCCGTAATCAAATCATGGTTGCAACAGATGTTGCTTCTCGCGGCCTTGATATTCCCCACATTCAACATGTTATCAATTATGATGCACCACAATCGCAAGCTGACTATATTCATCGTATAGGTAGAACTGCACGCGCTGGAGCTGAAGGGTATGCGCTATCTTTTGTTACACCTCAAGATAAGAGAAGACTGCCTGCACTGGCAGACAAAGAAGGAGAGCTAAATTTTGATTGTAGTGTGCAATTTAAAAAACGTAACAGCAAAAAGGTCTTTAAAAGGCCAAGTACGTTAAAGACTAAATACGGTAGAAAAAAGATCAATGCATTTAAGAAGAAAAGCAGAGTACTAGAAAAAGCGTATTAAATAGGATTTACCTACAATTTGATAAGCGTAAAACTCGTCATTCCGCTACTCATTAGCGGAATCTATGCTGAGATATTGCGGTGCTATGACGTAGATCCAGAGTGGGATTCAAATTGGCTACAGCGAACTGCTGGATTTCAAATTTTTTAATAATTGTGTGCTATTCATTATATATGAGTTCCCACTTTTAAAGAGAATAGGAGATGATTTCCAAAAACTTAGAGGCAAGTTTGAATAGAGCACTATTCATTGCTTCTAATTTTAATCTTAAATATGCGAAAGTAGAACATTTATTGCTGGCGTTAACTAAAGACGTGGATGTAAATTACGTTTTATCAAGATGTAATATCAGAGCCGATGAAATCATCAGTATGGATAACATTCTATCAAGATGCAATATTAAGGCTAATGATTATAATAATAATATAAAAGGGTTTTTACAAAGCAGTTCTGAATTGATTATCAGTGGAGTTAAACCTAGCTCAATGTTTCAATGCATAATACACAGAGCAATAATACGGGCTCATAGCTTGGGGAAAAAAGAAATAAATGGAGCAAGTGTTCTAGTAGAAATTTTGTCTGGGCAAGATTTATACGTTGAAGATCTATTGCAGAAACAAAGTGCGAAAGATTCCAATTTGATTTACCACATATCTAACATGAAATACTCTAACGATATAGATGAATACACCACTAATCATAAAGTAAAACTTGATAAAAATAATGATGCTCCTACTACAGTAAATAAAGGTGAGCTACTAAAAGATGAGGAAATTCTACAAAGTTATTGTAAAAATTTAAATGACTATGCAAGAAGCAAAAAAATAGATTATGTTATTGGTCGTGATTATGAATTAAATCGCTCTATAGAAATATTATTGAGGCGTAGAAAAAACAACCCTTTATATGTTGGAGATCCAGGTGTTGGCAAAACCACAATAGTTGAGGGTTTGGTACTCAAAATCATTGAAAACAGTGTTCCAAGTGCGCTCAGGTCCAGTATAATTTATGCTTTGGATTTAGGGTCACTCCTTGCAGGGACACGCTATAGAGGTGATTTTGAAGAGAGAATAAAATCTATAATAAAAGCGATTGAGGCAAAACCAGGTGCTATCCTTTTTATTGACGAAATACACACTATCATTGGAGCAGGTTCTACAAGTGGTAGCTTTCTTGATGCAGGTAACCTACTCAAACCTGCGCTTGCAAGAGGTACACTGCGTTGTATAGGTGCAACTACATATAGAGAATACAGCAATAGTTTTGAAAAAGATAAAGCATTAGCGAGGAGGTTTCAAAAAATTAATGTTAAGGAATCTTCTGTTAACGAAACGATAAAGATACTAGATGGTATAAAGCACTACTATGAAGGGTATCATGGAGTATATTATACAAAGAATGCCATTAGGTCTGCGGCTGAACTTTCGCATAAGTATATTACTAGGCGAATATTACCTGATAAAGCGGTTGATGTTATTGATGAGGCAGGGGCATATTGTAAATTGCTAAGAAACAGGGGTAAAATTGTAAATAGTAGAGATATTAAGAATACCATTACTAGAATTACAAATGTGCCTTGCGGATCTGAATCTGATGATTTGCAGAAAGTAAAGTCTTTAAAAGCTAATCTAGAGAAGGTGATTTTTGGCCAAGAGCAGGCAATAGAATCTCTTGTTAATTCTATTAAAATTGCTAAATCTGGGTTGAGAAATTACAATAAGCCTTTAGCAAATTATCTTTTTGCAGGGCCAACCGGTGTTGGTAAAACCGAGCTAGCAAAACAATTAGCAGAAAGCATGGGCATGAATCTTATACGCTTTGATATGTCCGAATATATTGAGTCTCATACGATATCAAGGATGATTGGTTCTCCTCCTGGATATGTAGGTTATGATCAGGGTGGATTACTCACAGAGTCTGTATCTAATAATCAATATAGTGTTGTGCTGCTTGATGAAATTGAAAAGGCTCATAGCGATATCTATAATATATTGCTACAAATTATGGATTATGGTTGCGTTACAGACACTTACGGACGTAAAGTTAACTTTTCCAATATAATCTTAATTATGACAACTAATGCAGGAGCAGCTGAACGCAGCAAAAGTTTTGTTGGCTTTGGGCATAAAAAATTTAACACTGGTGATAGTGAAAAAGCGATAGAACAGGTTTTTAGCCCTGAATTTCGTAATCGTCTTGATGCGATTATTTCTTTTTCTGACTTAAATGCGGATATAATTCTGCATATTGTAGATAAATTTATTCAGGAACTGAAAAAGCAGCTGACGCAAAAAGGCATAAACTGCTTGGTAGAAGATGAAGTGAAATCTTATCTTGCACAAACAGGTTATAGTAAGGAAATGGGAGCACGTCCGATAGAGAGACTTATTGAAAAAGAGATAAAAAGTTACTTAGCGGAAGAAATACTGAATCGTAAATTAATAAAAGGAAAGAAATTAAGAATCTATATGAATAAAGTAGAAAATAAAATTGCTTTTGATATAGTTTAAAATCCTTGTATTGAACTTCATCTTTGTTACAATCTATAACTTAAATTCAATTTGAATTATAGTGATAAGTGATAAAGTAAAACAAGTCCTAAGCTACTACGAAAGTGAAAACCCTGGGGTAAAAGCAAATCTTACTCGTATTCTCATGCATGGAAAGCTTGGCGGCACTGGCAAGTTAGTGATTCTGCCAGTAGATCAAGGATTTGAGCATGGTCCAATTAAAAGTTTTGAAGTTAACCCTGATGCTTATGACCCACATTATCATTTTCAGCTTGCGGTTGATTCGGGAGTAAGTGCATATGCTGCTCCACTTGGTATGATTGAAGCTGGTGCTGCAACTTATGCTGGAATGCTCCCACTTATTTTGAAACTTAATAGTTCCAACTCTTTACATTCAAAGGATCTAACCTCTGATCAGGCAATAACCTCTTCTGTGAAAGATGCGCTGCGTTTGGGCTGCTTAGCTGTCGGATTTACTATATATCCTGGTTCTGCTAAGTGTTTCGATATGATGGAGGAAGCCCGTGGAATCATAGCTGAAGCCAAATCTTACGGGCTTGCAGTAGTGCTATGGTCTTATCCACGCGGTGAAGGGATTTCCAAAGAAGGTGAAACAGCAGTTGATGTTATTGCCTATGCTGCACACATAGCAGCTTTGCTTGGCGCTAATATAATAAAAGTAAAACTTCCAACTAAATATTTGGAAAGGGAGAAAATAGAAACAGAAAATATTGAATCATTATCTAAAAGAATTGAATATGTTAAAAGGTCTTGTTTTGCAGGGAAAAGAATAGTAGTTTTTTCTGGTGGTGAATCGAAGGAAGTAGATAACATATACAATGAAGCGAAAGAAATTAAGCAGGGTGGCGGTAATGGTTCAATCATTGGACGTAACACTTTTCAACGCAAAAGGGAGGAGGCTTTATCTATGCTAAAAGATATAATGGATATCTACACATAAAAAACGGCTGGGTGGCAGAATGGCTTATGCGGAGGACTGCAAATCCTTTTATACCGGTTCAATTCCGGTCCCGGCCTCTTTCATTCTCTATATCTTGTAAAAGTTAACAGTAGCTTTAAGTGTGTAACCTATAGAGAAAGCTTGTCCATAGTGAAATCAATTTCTTTTCAAGTTATGGTTATACTCTTATAGCGTTTCATGGTAAAAAATAAACTAAAAATAAGCAAAGTGTTTTACAAACGTAATTTACTATTTTTACTACCGCCCGAAGTTGCTCACTCTTTGGCAATTATGGCATTAAAGAAAATGCCTTATAAGAATCCTATAGAGCTACCAGAATCTTTGAGTGTGAATTTTTTTGGTAATAAGCTCAGAAGCCCCATAGGTCTGGCTGCAGGTTTTGACAAGAATGCAGAAGTTATAAGGCCTATGCTCTCATTTGGTTTTGGGTTTATTGAAACTGGTACTGTAACTCGTAATCCACAATATGGAAACAAAAAGCCAAGAATTTTTCGGTTAATTAAAGATCAAGGGGTAATTAACAGATTGGGATTTAACAATAAAGGAATAGACTATTTTCTTAAACAAATAGGTGAAACCAAGCTTGATGACTGCATTTTTGGCATCAACATAGGAAAAAACAGTACATCAAAGGACCAAATCAGCGATTATGTTGACTTAATAAAGATAGTATATGGAAAGAGCAATTATATAGTGCTGAACATCTCATCCCCAAACACGCCTAATTTACGCAATCTGCACAATAAGCAAGAATTATCGGAATTGTTGAAATCCGTAACTCTAACCCGAAAATCAATTGATAATTCTAAATCCATACCAATAATATTAAAAATCTCACCAGATGTAGATCAGCAAACGAAAGAAAATATCGCTGAGCTTGCGTTGGAATATAAGATTGACGGATTAACAGTAAGCAACACTACGGTAAGTAGAGATAATCTGCATTCTCACCATAATGAGAGTGGTGGGTTGAGTGGCAAACCGCTGTTTAAACTTTCAACCGAGTTATTGGGCGATATGTACAAATTTACTAAGGGCAAAATATTATTGATAGGGTGCGGAGGAATCTCAAGTGGTGCTGATGCATATAAAAAAATAAAGGCAGGAGCTTCTTTGGTGCAGTTGTACACTGCTCTCATATACCACGGACCTCAAGTTGTAAACAAAATTAATCTAGAACTTGCAGAACTAATAAGGAGAGATGGATTTAGTAACATTAGTGAGGTGGTGGGTTGTATACATTAATTTTGGAAGTTGGTGGTATTATTTTAATAAAATAAAACTAATTCTCTGGTATAAAGGTGGTAGAAAGTGCTTTTCTTTTAAATAATTGGTATGAAGAGTTTGAATGATGCAATATCTAAGATCATTGATTATAAATTTACAAATTATGCAATATTAGAAGAGGCACTAACTCACCCAAGCGTAAATAAAAGGAATAGCAAAAACCAGATTGTAAGCTACGAAAGACTAGAGTTTTTGGGCGATAGTGTTTTGAATATGGTTGTATCTGCCACACTGTTTAAACTATTTCCTGAAGAAAAAGAAGGAGCATTGGCAAAAAGAAAGACGGATTTAGTTTGTGGCAACACCATTGCTAATGTTGCTAAAGAAATAAAATTAGGCAGCTTTATCATCATGAATAATAGTGAACGCTGCAATGGAGGGAGATGTAACTTAAAAAATTTAGAAAACTCGCTTGAAGCACTAATAGGTGCAATTTATATTGATGGCGGGCTTGAAAATGTTGAAAAATTTATTATCCAATATTGGGAAAAGCTAGCTAAAGGCATGCTTGACCCCCCTCAAGATCCTAAAACCTCACTGCAAGAGTGGACTCAGAAAAACAAATTGCCTTTACCAGAGTATGAGCTTGTAAAACAAACTGGACCAGCGCACAATCCTGAATTTACTATATCAGTTTGCATAGAAGATTATGGTAAAGTTTCTGCATGCGCTTCTAGTAAAAAGATTGCTGAACAAAAAGCTGCTGAGTTGATGCTAGAAAAAATTGGAAAAGACGCTTCAGTTTAGGCAAAATAGGCATTAATGTAAATTTTAAGGAAGCTAATAGCGTTTAGGGTAAATGGTCAATTTAAGGAGAAGCATAGTATTATTCATAAAAAAGTTGATCTACCAAAAATCAAGCCTTATGTAGTGGAATATCAATGGCTGTTGTCGGAGATGCGGAAAAAAAGAAGTAGCAAGTTACCAAAAGGTGTTATGCCAGATACATTTGGTCCAAGAGTTGTTTTGTGAAGTTGACAGAGTCAAGGAGAATGAAAGTTTTAAAAAATAGCATATTTTTTAATTATAAAAATTTGATATTAACTGGTGTTGGTTGATTGAGTAAAAACCAGTGAATGGTCACGTTAAAACATATTTTTAAATTTCTGCCAAAATCCTGGTTTATTATCATTAACCTTTGTAAATGTTATATTTAAACTGTATTTCGGATCATTTGGCACGTCGTATTTTATGCTAAATGTTGAAACTTTATCGTTATTGTAAATATGTACATCATCATATGATAGCTTTGTTGTGTAACACTTTACATACTTTTGCTTATCATGCACTAAATCACCTGACTCCCTTTCTAGTTCCACAAATTTCGTTTTTTTCTGACATTCCTTCATTTTTATTAAATCCTTATCTAGTGATATTGAAACTGGCAACGTATTTCCAGCATATTCTTTAGCTAAAAGTTCACTTTGAGGATACATTTTTATTTCCCTGCCAAAATGTGAGTCTATGAAATTATTACTCCAAAATTTATCGCCAGAATGCACGTACTCATCAGTAGCATACGGCACCCCACCATAATTGCATTGAACTTTGTAATCTCCAACACCGTTGTTTTGAAAAAAATCATGAATAGCAGTGTAGCTACCGGCAGCATCATTTATATAATCCATTACTTTATTCCTTAAATTTTTAGTTCATTATATCATAATCATTATGCCAATCAATCAAAAAAGCTCTCCCTTGCTGTTTTTAAAACTGATTTTGAGCAAGCGCTCTCGATTAGTTGGGAGCGTATTTGTAAGATTGTGACATTCGTGCCTCCCAGTTTTTCACATACTGCTGAATCAATTCAGGATAATCTGTAATAATTAATAAATTTTCAGCATTTCCTTTTTTAGCTGTCTTACTAAGGTTAAATGACCCTGTGATGACTTTTTGATTGTCAGCAATCATTATCTTATTATGAGCAATCTTTGGCTTATCATCGATCCAAATTGGTACTCCACCTGAAAATAATTCATTTATAACACTATATTTTGAGTAGAGTTGCGATTTATCTAAGATGACTTTAACATCAACACCGCGTTCTTTAGCATTAATCAAAGATTTTGCAACTGTTCCAAGAGTAAATGTATATTCTTGAACTAAGATAGATTTTTTAGACTGATCTATTACGTTGATTATCGGTACAGCACAATCTTCTCCAGGTGAAAAGCAAACCGTAGCTTTTGGGCAGGGCGAAAATATAAAACCCGCATAGTAATACAGAGAAAAACACATTAACAAGAGTAAAAAGTGAAAAAGCCTCACAACAACCCACCCCCGGATATACGGCGATAGGCTACATTATAATTTAATCACCTGTCAATAGACTTCTTGCATAGTTTTTGGCAACAACCGTTAGAAACGAAAAAACTTACTTGACAAACTCCGCCAGCCCCCTTATCATGAAACTGAAGGTATTCAGTTATCTTCATCTGTGCAGATTAAACAGCAAGAAAACAACGTAGTTGGCGTCTTATTTTTAATTTTTTGCACTATGTGTACCTTATGTCTTCACAATATTTCTAGGTTTTTACCTACACAAGCTGAAACGCGCTTATAAGTCGTTTAAGACAGTATAGTACGCCAATTTGCAGGATTAGGGAGTGACAACTAGCTAACACGGGGTTTCTTTTGCCTTTTTTTCTGCTTAGTAAATTTCTTAAACATTTAAACTAAGGTGAGTTGCATTTAAAAGCAGCTAAATTGCAGTGTTTAAGACTTAAAAAACGCCAATGTTCTAAAATAGATATTAGCTGGGGCTTCTTTTGCCTTTTTTTCGCTTGGTAAATTTCTTAATGTTTATAGCTAACATGAAGCTAAGTACGAACTTTGTTAAATACAACAAATGGTGTCATCCCAGTGCTCCTTTTTTTGTCATCCGAGTAGCTGACACTGGGATCTATTTTGCATGTAACTCCAATTGTGTTTTGGCATAAAACGCGACGCGTATTAGACTTATTTGCAAGCAAAGCTTGCTAGATCCAAGTAGTCAGGGCACTGGGATGACATCATAGGGACACTGGGATGACACCCTGACAATCGTCATCCCGCTACTTGTTAGCGGATGAGATACCGCGGCGGTATGACGGTTCGTGGCGGTATAATGAAGCTTGAAAGCGGATCACCTTTCACGACCCGTGTTTACTTCATTCACTTTAGGAGTATTAACAGGCGTTATTGCCGGGTTCTCAAGCTTTGTTGCCTGCTTCAAACCCTCGCTTACACTTTTGTCCTTTAAAATTTCATCAAGCTGCTTACTCTTTTGTTGCTCTTCGTTATTTGACGTATCTCTTTGAGCATCTTCTTTCATGCCACGAGCATTCTCTACATCCTTTTCACCTTCACCTAAAAATTTTTCTAATATTTTCTTAACAAAGCGCTTCAGAAGACTCAAAAACCCTTCTTCTTTTTGATTTTCTTGTGGTTGAGGCGTGGTATCTTTTTTGTCCGGCTCAGTGTTGAGCTTCTCTTTTACAGAACTCTTGCTCACTGAGGGACTAACGATGTGCTTTGATGGCTGTGTATCTGTTTGTACAGAAGCCTCAGAAGTCTTTTTTTGTCCACTCTGTTCAACACTTTTACCTTCTGTTGTAGTTTCTCTAAGAGTGTTAGCTGCTTCTTGAAATTTTTTGTCATTTTTTAATTCTGCAACTTTTTCACTTGTGAAGATGCCCTTCCCTTTATATTGTTGGTCAAGCTCAGCAATTCTTTCAAAATCTTGACGTGCTTTTTCATCTGCACGTCCTTCTTGACTTTCAAGTTTCTGATTCAATTCCGCAACGTTTTTCATTTTGTTCTCAAGCTCCTTACTTTTCACAGCTTTTAGAGCCTCTGTTCCTTTTGCGATATAATTAACCTTCTCTTCTAATGAGGTACCTTCTGGAAAAGCACCTGGAGAACGTTCAAAGACGTCTTTAAACTTTTTTTCAACACTTTCTTGAGATGTCTGGGCCATACCTATTACCTATTAAAACATATCATATAACCAGTATATTAGCTAATTATATAAAAAACAGTTAACATAACTTGTGGTAAAGAGTGTTTATCAAGGGCGTCCTATTTATATCTTTTTCATTAAAATGCTATTTACTTATTAAGTTAAAATGTATAATTATATAAGAGATGAAAGATAGCTCATTAGCAGTAGTATTCGATTGGGATAATACCTTAGTTGACACTCAAGATAATATTTTTAATGCTATTAAGCATACCATAAACTCAATGGGGTATAGTAATAAAGCTGCTGATAGAAATTCCCACGAATCGAGAAAGAGCTATATGGTCAATTTGTTTGGCGATCAGTGGAAAAAAGCAAATCAGATATATCAACAATATTTAGATGATGCGCTATTGCAAAACATCGCTCTGAATCAAGGAGTAGAGAAAATGTTGCAGACACTGAAAAGCCACAATATTTATCTAGCAATAGTAAGTAATAAGAAAAATACTAATTTACGTAAAGAAGTTGCCTATTTTAAACTAGATTCCTACTTTGAAAGAGTGGTTGGGTCATGCGATACTGCAGAAGATAAACCCTCCGCAACTCCACTGCTATTTGCACTAGAAGAGAGTGCATTGCCTATAAATAGAGAAAATGTGTTTTTTGTTGGTGATAGCATCACGGATATTTTGTGTGCACAAAATGCCAATTGTTTACCTATTATATATGGCCAATCAATAAGTGGATACGAAGATTTGTTATGTTTTCAGCATTTTGATAAACTTACAGATTTCATAATAAAATATTTGAAAGATAGGTAATGACCGCTGTTACAGAGATTGCCAGTATACAAAGGCGCTTTTGCGCATATTTAATAGATGTAGCAATTTTATTAATTCCAACTTTATTAATTATACTGCTATTAGAGGATTCTCCGTTGATCTTACATCTATCATACATGTGTGTAAATTGTAGTTACTTCACATATTTTATATCTTCAAAGGCCCAAGCAACTCCCGGCCAACAGTTACTGAATATATATACTATCAATTTAGATAATTCTAAAATAGACTTGAATTTAGCGTTTGACAGAAGCACTTCCCAGTTTTTTCTTCCTTTGTTAAACAGTGTAGCAGTTATCCTTACTGAATTTTTGCAAGATCAGGAAGTATTAATGAATGTCTTGAGTGCATTGAAAGTAATTATAGTGCTACTCACTCTCTGCTGGTATCTAGTTGCTTGTTTTTCTAAAAAGAAACAGACATACCACGACATGCTATTTAATACGGTTTGTTATCAAAGGAACTATTAAATGAGTTGCTATAACTATCGTTATCATATAAATTATGCTGATGAATTGAACTAAGGGAAGATTATGAATGAAGAGATAGTAAAACATTTGAATAAATTATTGACCAATGAGCTGACTTCTGTACGCCAGTATCTTTTGCATTTTGCGATTCTCAAAAATAATGGAATTAATAGACTTGCAGAAAAGGTAAAAAATGAGCTTAACGAAGAACTTGAACATGCAAACAAGTTGGCAGAAAGAATTTTGTTATTTAAAGGAGTTCCAAATTTTCAGGATACAAACGAAATATCAAAGCATGATGGAAAGTTTACAAAAGACACAATACGGAAAATCTTAGAAGCTAATTTGAAATTAGAGGGAAAAGGTATTAAGGATATCAAAGAAACGATTTCTATCGCTGAGAAAGAAAAAGATTTTGTTAGTGTAATGTTATTAGAAGAGATGTTAAAAAATGAAGAAGAGCACTTCCATTGGATTGAGAAACAGATTGACCTTATTGAACTAATGGGTGTTGAAAACTATTTAAGAACACAAATATAGAGTGTTAAAAAAGATAGTATTTATTTTAATTATACCTTGCTCACTTCTTTTTTTATTAGGGTTATGGCAAATATTCAGATTGAACTGGAAGAATAATATTATTAAAAGTATGAGTCTTCCAGTGGTTCATCTATTGCCCAATAACGACCTTGAAAAATTTAACTATAGGCATGTCAAGATCGATGGGATTCTAAGTGACATAGAACTATATGTTTTTGCAGGGCAATATGGATATCATGTGTTATCTCCTATGCTACTTACTACTGGGAATTATATGCTAGTGAACAAAGGAATAGTTAAAGAAAAAAAAGAGGAAAGAGCAAAAATTGAAAAAGTAGCTGCGGGTGGAGTTTTATATTGCAATAGCAGTAAAAGCAAAAATTGGTTTATCAAGAACGATACTACTTCGAATACATGGTTTACCCTGAGTACAGAAGAAATTTCCAATGAGTTAGGTATTAAGCTAGAGAAGTGTGTATTGTGGCCGAACAATTTTGGCAGCAAAGTAGCTATACAGCCAATGAAGCATTTGGAATATGCAATCACTTGGTTTGCACTTTCCTTAATTTGGTTGATTATGTGCGTAATTTACTATAGGCAAAACCTCAATAAAGCTTGAAGCTTTCTGTACATAAAATTAGAGAAGTAGTTATTCATCTTTATCACTACCAAGGTCTTTTAACATACTGTAATTGCCTTTTCTGAATCTACTTTTTAAAGACGTAACTCCACTTTCGCTAATACCACTAAGGCTCAGTGCAGCTCCACCTAGCTGCAATCCTATCTCAGATGTTTCAGGAATAATTTTACTAGCTCCTAGATCTCTATAAACCTCCACATTACTCAGATCTGGTAAGCGTATTACAATATTTACATGCGGAAAATTTGCTGCAACTAAAGAAACAACTTTTTTTATAGTAACTTCATTCTTTATTGAAATAACGAGAGCTTGAGCTCTTTCTATTCCTACCGATTTTAAAATTTCACATCTTGTAACATCTCCAAGATATATAGGAAAACTATCACTTTTTCCTTCTTTGACTATTTTCGATTGAATATCTACAACAACGTAACTTAAATGCTCTGCCGTAAGCATTTTTGTTACCATATATCCCACTCTACCAAATCCAGCAACTATCACATGGTTATAAAGATCTTGTGTATCTGTTTCAACAGCTTCATCATCTAATATTGTTTTCTCAGTGCTAAATGAGTTTGCTATCCAATCTCCAAGCCCCGATAAAAGAGGAGTGAAAGCCATGGTTACTGTAGTTACCATCATAAGTACTTGAGCGATTTCACTTGGTAGCACATTTAGCTCATCTGCTAAGCGAAACAAAATAAACGCAAATTCACCGCCTTGTGAAAGCAGTAACCCAGCTTGTATAGCAGGTGCACTCTTAAACCCAAAAAATCTACACAATATATATATAATAGATGTTTTTAAAACGATAAGGATAATCGATAATAAAGTAATTAGTGGTAACTTATTGAGTAAAAGTTCGGTATTGATGGACATACCAACAGTCATGAAAAATAAGCCAAGAAACAAATCTTTAAATGGCAATACTGCGTGTTCTACTGAGTGTCTATATTCTGTTTCTGCAACTAACAATCCAGCAACAAATGCACCTAATGCTAACGATAAATGGAATTGCTCAGTAATAAATGCTGCTCCTAATACTATTAAAAGCGTTGTTGATATAAAGATCTCATTACTTTCCATTTTAGCAATAACCGAAAATAAAGGTCTAAGCAATAATCTACCAGTTATAAATATCAGCACTAATGCAATAGTTGCTTGCACCAATGAACCTGCCAATGAGCTTATCAGGCTGTGCTCAGAATTGCCAGTAAGTAAAGGTACCAATACTATTAATGGTACCACTGCAAAATCTTGCATTAATAGCACTGCTATCGACAATCTACCAACCTGACTTGCTTGAGAACCTTTTTCTTGCAGAACCTGCAACACTATTGCTGTTGAGGATAGCGCAAGCCCACCACCAATAACTGTTGCTATATTCGTATTCACTCCGAAAGCAAGAGCGATGCACCATATTGCTACCATGGTAACTATAACTTGAAGAGAACCGAACCCAAATACATGAATACGCATAGCGATCAGGCGTTCAAATGTCAATTCAAGGCCTATAATGAATAATAGAAAAACTACACCAAATTCTGCAAGATTATCCATTGCTTCAGCTGAGTGTATCAGATTAAATCCGTGAGAACCAATAACTGCACCTGCAACGAAGTAACCAAGCACTGGACTAATATTCATTTTCCAAAATGCTATGACTATAAACACAGCAGCAGAAAGCAAAATTATAATATCAAACAAATGCTGAGAGCCACTGTGCATGATATTTAACCTGTAGAATTAGACCATTTAATTGAGCAGCCAATACTTGATTTTTGGTCAATTGGAGAATTACCAGTTTCTGCAATAAATTTCATAGCTTGAAATAAGTCACTACTTCCTACTTCATAGCTTTGAACCTTTTCTTTTTTTGTGTCGTTAAAACGTCCACGATAGCAAAGGTTTAAATTGGAATTAAAGCCGAAAAAGTCAGGAGTGCAAACAGCCCCGTATTCTTTAGCTATTTTCTGTGTACTATCAATTAAATATGGAAATATAAACTTATTTTCCTTGGCAAAATTAATCATATTTTCAAAGGAATCTTCTGGATATTCATTTACATCATTTGGCATTATTGCAATGGTGTTTACCTGATAATCTTTTTTCAATTGATCAACATCGCTTACCAGATTGCTAATAATTGACTGAACGTAAGGACAGTGATTGCATATAAACATTATAATAAGACCATTTTTTCCACAACAGTCACTTAATGCATAATATTTATTGTCTACTCCCAAAAGATTAAAATCTTTTGCAGTAAAACTAAAATCGACTTTAGGAGTATTCAGAGCAACCATAGACTATTATTATACCACATGTAATTTACGGTCTTATTATTTAAATGTCAAACGGTTTCTATGTATACTGTTTGCATATTCTTTTTTAGTATTATAATTATAAAACTTATGTTCATAACTTTCGAAGGAATAGACGGCTCTGGTAAAACAACACAATCTAAGCTACTTGCAAATCATTTTAAGCAAATTCGCGGCGAAAATAATGTGGTATTGACTCGAGAACCAGGTGGCACTAACTTTGCAGAGAAGGTAAGAGGAGTATTGTTAACGAATAATATTGATTCTATTTCTGAACTCTTGCTACTTATCTCGATGAGGCGCGAACATATGAAAAAATTAATATTACCAGCTCTTGCAGAAGGAAAAATAGTGATTTGTGATCGGTTTATTGATTCAACTATTGCATATCAAGGATATGGGTTTGGAGTTGACTTAGGGCTAATAAGGGACTTACATAAGCTAGTGGAAATTAAATATCCAGATATTACATTCATTCTAGATATTGATGTTAAAGTTGGGTTAAATAGAGCAAAAAACAAGAATAAATATGAAGAAATGGATGTTAATTTTTACAATAAGGTCAGAAAAGGATTTCAGGAAATAGCCATAAAAGAGCCCGTTAGGTGCAGTGTTATCACTGGAATTGAAACAAAAAATGATAATCACGTACACAATGAAATTATTGATAAAATCACCTAGCTTGTGATAGAAAATTATCAATTTCAGGTAACATTATTTCATATGAATAACTTTTTGTTTGATTATACATATTGATACTCCTATAAAAAATTTAGATTGTTGAACTTACCATCTTTAAAGTCCATAAACATTTTAACAGTTTCTGGTTTATCCTCAAATAGATATTTACCCTTTCCAATACTATCATCTTTCCGTATTTTAATTTGACCATTGTTTATTCTATCGTAAAGCCAGTGGCCGGGAACTTTAAGGATTTTTGCGATTTGTGGAACAGTAAAGTAACCAGGCACTTTAGTTGGATGTGATTGCCACTTTTTCAGAAAGATGTTATTCTTTAATCTAATTGTTTTTACTGTGCTTTCTAATACAACATTTTTCATGGGAGAGCGATGCCCATGTTCTTCTAAGTATTTAGCAATTTCCATATCTGTCTTGCCTTCTTTACTGAGCTTTATTATAGATTGCTCCATTTCTGTTGCTGCAGTTAATTCACGAAAAGATCTTACTGGAATAGGCACATTAGAAGTAGTAGTTTCTCCACCATGCCATACAATGCGTATTTGTAAGCAGTCGCGTTTAATTCTGTATGCTACTACTTTATCAATTAGGCAACGGAGAAAGGACTTTCGTTGTTGACGTGACAGAACTGGCTTATGCCAAATCTCAGGTAATCTTTTGCCTACATCTAAAAATACTGTTTTCAATTCCTCAGATAATTGAGGCGTTGGTTTACGTGGATGCTGACGTTCGAACATAATTTCTGCTTGCTGGAGTTCTTTCAATGCTTGTTCCCAGCGTCTTTCAAGTTCTGCAGCTACAAGACGATTGTCAGGGTCTACTTGATTAAATTGTCTTTCTGCCAATCTAACTTGATACCTTAGACGCTCTAGTTGTTGTAAATGTGCTTTATTAATTGCTTGTTCAGATTGCAATTGTGAGTTAATCGCCTGAGTATAAGCATCAAGCTCAATTTGACCAAGTGCTGCAAAAAATTTGGGAACTACTTCATTATCAATAATATCAGCTGGTAAAAGTTGACATATAGGCACAAGGTACTGCTGGCGTAAATAGTTGCATAAATAACGGTTTCCTTCTTTATACTGTACCAACATTTTGTGTCCACATTCTCCACAATAGATTATTCCATGCAATAATGCTGCACCTGGTCTAGCTATACCACGTGTTTTATTGCGATCATATTCTGCATGATTATCTTTTAGCATCATTTGAATCTTTATAAAAGTTTCCCAATCTATATAAGCTGAATATTTATCTTTGATTAAAACTTTCCATTCCTCCATTGGTAATTTTTTTGTTATTTTGTCAACAGAAGATGGCTCATGGCGTGTAGTACGGGAACGTCCATAAACAAATGCTCCAGCATAAGCTGGGTTTTTGAGTATTGAAGTAATTGCTGCCACAGTTGGCTTTTTCCACTGCAGTTCTTTAAATTTGTCATATCTAGGAATGGTAAGTTGATGATCATTAAAATGTCTTAAAACCTTTGATGCTGTTCGTTTTTCCAAAAAAGTTTCAAAAATAAGATTAATACGAGACTGAACTTCAAGGTTAGGATCCTTATTCACAGAACCATCAATATTACGAACAAGGCCAGCTGGAAGAGATAATGCTAAATCGCCTCTAGTTGCTTTATTTAGCAGTCCAGCATTTAGTCTAGCTTTTATAGTAGATAACTCCATTTCAGCAAGTTGTCCTTTCAGACCAAGTAGCAGCCGACCATTAATAGTACCAGGGTCATAAATACCATCTCTATCGGCTATCAAACACTGTTTATAGCCACATATGTCCAGCAATGGGTACCAGTCGGAACAGTTACGTGATAATCGAGTCACGTCGTAGGAGAAAATAATCCCTACTTTTGATAAAGTGACTTTAGTGACAATTTCTTTAAATCCTTCACGCTTTTCAGCACTAGCACCAGTTAAACCTAGATCACTATCAATGACTACAATATTATCAGCTTTCCACCCAAGGTCAATTGCTCTTTGTTTCAGTGCATACTGTAACTCCAAGCTTTCTTGATTGCTCAGTGCTTGATGAGGTGTTGATTGTCTGATGTAAATTATTGCTTCGCGTGCTAGGTGTTGTGCTGTGATTAGTTCTGATGTACTCATAGATAACCTCTTTGGATTCTAATAATATATTTTCTAAAATTTCTGACTTGAAACTTTGCGGCATTTTCTGCCACACTTGATGTGGTTTACATGGCATAATTTATACTCCTTTGCTAAAGAAACAAACTCGTATAATGAAGCCAATGTTAACTTGCTGATGATAAAATCTTGCTTACTAACTAAGTCAGTAGCAGAAAACGGAATACGTAGAATGATGTAGTTACGATAAGTAACAAACACATTGCCACCATTGTGGGCTTTTGAGCTTACAGATGATATGGGAAAAGTTCTGCCAAATAGTGGATGCATTGGATCTGTAACTGTGATTTCTTTAGTTGCTTGATTATTGAAGGTGGTATTAAGGTGATTGATCGTTTGAGTAGCTAAAAAATCCTGTATTTTGTCTGGATCTTCTTCACTTATCATCTTATATGCCCTTGCGAGGTTCATTAATTCACTTCTATTTTTTTTATTGCTTACTTCAGTAATAGTAAAAAATTGATCAAAATGGTCTAAGAGGTCTTTATTTTTTATTGAAGACACAATATCGTCAATTTCTTTCACATATAATGCAAGTTTGTGTGCTTTACTACGATCTTCAAAACAAAGATTAACAAGCACGTTACGAAACCTATCTTTCGTAGTACTTCTCACTTCTGCTAATAAGGACTTAATATTTTCTTGGCAATGCACTCTCTTTACCGATTCAGCCGGTTCAACCATACCAAGAACATTCTTTACCAAAGATTTTTCTTCACAACTAAATATGAACATGTAATAACCCATCGATAAAGTGAAGAGCAAGAACATAGCCGGAAGTAAAAACGGAGCTAATACATTTTGTGACGCAGGGAAAATAAACCAGGTAACAGTTGCTATTGACACAGTTACAAATAATCCTGATAAACATAATTGTGCTTTTCTTCTATAATTCTGATCAATAACTGTACTTACACCAATAGAAGCTATATCAATCATTACTCACACCTCATTAAGAGGTTGTCCGGAAACTAGTAAATTCAAGCATATTCCCTCTTTAACATAACCCTACTCATAGCTAGGTATATGAAATTCTCAGTGGATGTTGTGAGTAAATCATACTCCTTCGATAGCCTTCTATTCCTATTAACCCAAGCAAAAGTCCTTTCTACAACCCATCTTCTTGGCTGTACTTTAAACCCTTGTTCTCTTGTTGGTAGTAGCTCAGGTGGCGTATCTTTGTGCACCCAAAATCTACATGGAGGCCTTTTAACAATTTCAATATCTATGTCATATTCTTCCTTTATGTGATTCTTTAAATTTCTTCCTTGGTATCCCATGTCAGCCCACATTTTTTTAACTTTAGTATATTTTGTTCTCATATTGTTTAATGCTATTTTAATACCATCTCTATCATTTTCGTTAGCAGCACCTACGTAACAACCTAGTATAAAACCCTGAGTGTCTGTAATTATATGCCTTTTTCTACTCTTTACTTTTTTACTTCCATCATAGCCTTTGATCCCCCCTTTTCTGTAGTCTTTACAGATTGACTATCTACTATACAGGCACTCGGCTGCTCATTCCTTCCTATTTTTCTTCTACTATATTTTGTAATTTCATAATTCATTTTCTCAAAAATTCCCTGCTTCTTCCATTGCCTGAACTGCTCATACACAGTCTTCCATAGCGGAAAATCATTTGGTAAATACCGCCATTGACACCCTGTACGCAATACATAGAAAATTGCTTCTAATATTTCTCTTTTGCTATACTTTGGCGGCCTTCCTCCTTTCTTGTATGATACTCTGAAGTGTTTTTCTATTCTTGCCCATTCCCTTTCGCTTAGATCTGTTGGATACTTTTTTCTCATCTTTACCCCGTACTAAAATTTCAGATATTATAGCCTTTTACTTGTTTCCGGACAACCTCTGAAACGCTATAAAAAATTTCCTGATAATCTCTCGCATATAACACAAAGTTGGGATACTGCGGTTTCAACAAGTAACATGAGCAACTTTAGTGTCTGCACCACCTGGGCAAAAATAGATAATAAATTCTATTTACTCGACGTATATCGCGCAAAGCTTGAGTATCCAAAGCTTAAAGAACAAGTTTTATCACTAGCTGCAAGATGGTCACCACACGCGATTTTGATCGAAGCCAAAACAAGTGGTCAGCAATTAGCACAAGAGCTGAAGGCAAACAGTCATTTGCCCATTATCGAAATAGTGCCACATGATGGTAAGCTCACTCGATTCCACCGGATTGCTCCGATGATAGAGTCTGGCAGGATTATTTTGCCGCATCAAGCAGTATGGCTAAATGATTTTGAGTATGAAATTTTAATGTTTCCAGAAACGCGCCACGACGACCAAGTGGACAGTACCGTGCAATATTTGCAGTGGGTGAGAAACAGTACCTCTAGGGTTACGGCTGTACGGGCATTGTGATTTGAGAGCAATTTCCACAAGGGAGGATGTCATCCCAGCGCTCCTTTTTTTGTCATGCAAGTAGCTGACACTGGAATCTAGCTTCTCGTTGCTGCTGCGATCATATACTATTGTAATGAGCCTTCAAAGTCACTTAAAAATAGCAACGTCCAAGGGTTTTCTGAAAAGGTCCCACAACCCGGTTCGTAAAATTCACAAGAACCATTAAAATATTTTTTTACTTTTCATTGTATATTTCTCAACATATTATCTTTAAGTACTAAAATAATTAACAATATGGCATTATTAATAGTTGAATCACCTGCGAAAGCAAAGACAATAGGTAAATATTTGAGTAAAGAGTTCAAAGTAGCTGCATCCTTTGGACATGTGAGAGATCTTCCAGCAAAAAACGGTTCTGTCGATCCGGATAATGATTTTGCTATAAAGTATGAAACCATTGAAAAAGCAGAAAAGTATATAAAAGAATTAGTAAAAGCCGCAAGCAAAACATCAGATATATATCTTGCAACAGACCCAGACAGAGAAGGGGAAGCAATGGCTTGGCATGTGATAGAGACATTAAAAGAAAAGAAAGCAATCAGTAATGAAAACAACATTTATAGAGTAGTCTTTAATGAGATAACAAAAAGAGCAGTACAAGAAGCAATAAAAAATCCACGTGAAATTAATATGGATTTAGTGCGTGCACAACAAGCACGTAGAGCTTTGGATTATCTAGTTGGATTTAGTTTGTCACCACTGCTGTGGACAAAATTGTCGGGAAGCAAGTCTGCAGGGCGAGTGCAGTCTGTTGCATTAAAGATTATATGCGAACGAGAAGATGAAATTAGTAAATTTATAACACAGGAGTATTGGAGCATAAAAGCAGAAATGCAAAATAGCAAAGATGAGGCTTTTTTTGCTATGCTAAGCCACTATGACAATAAAAAGCTAGAAAAATTTGATATTAAGAATGAAGAAGAAGCAAAGAACTTAGTCAGGGAGATTGAATCAAGGCAATATGCTGTAAGCACAGTAGAACGCAAGCAAGTTAAAAGAAACCCGCTTCCTCCGTTTATTACTTCAAGTCTTCAGCAAGATGCAGTGAATAAACTGTATTTTAATGTGAAAAGTGTTATGCGCATAGCGCAAAATTTATATGAAGGTATCGATATTGGTGGTGAAACTGTAGGGTTGATAACTTACATGCGTACAGATGGGTTTCATATTGCAGATGAGGCTATAAACTCAATTAGAGGGTCAATTAAGTCATTATATGGTGATAAATATTTACCGCAGTCTCCTCGTAAATATGTAAAAAAGGTCAAAAATGCTCAAGAAGCACATGAAGCAATTCGTCCAACTGATATCAATAGAACGCCGGGTAGTATTAAGGATTACTTAACGCCAGAGCAATTTAAATTGTATGATTTAATCTGGAAAAGGACCATTGCAAGTCAAATGGAGTCGGCGATTCTTGATCAAGTGGTAGTCGAAATTAGTTCTACTGACCAGAAAGTAATTCTGCGAGCAAGTGGATCAAGTATATTCTTTGATGGTTTTTATAGAGTCTACCAAGATAACATAGAAGCCGAAAATGAAGGCCTGCTACCTGCCATGAAGGAAGGAGAAGCGTGTAAGCTGATTTCAGTTGAGCCAAAACAACATTTCACTCAACCGCCACCTCGTTATAGTGAAGCAAGTATCGTAAAAAAAATGGAAGAAATCGGTATAGGTCGACCATCAACTTATGCAACAATTATTTCGGTATTACAAGATCGTGAGTACGTTTCATTGGATAGCAAAAGGTTTATTCCAAGCAGCCGCGGTAAAATCGTTACTATATTTTTAGAAACTTTTTTTCAGCGTTGTGTAGAGTATGATTTCACAGCACAAATGGAAGAGAAGCTTGATTTAATTTCAAATGGACATGCAGATTGGAAAAAAGAATTAGGCCACTTTTGGGTGCCATTTTTTGGTCATGTAAACTCTGTCAAGCAAATGACGCATGATGAAGTTTTCAGCGGCATTCACGATTTGGTAATCGATTGGTTTTGTTCAGAAGAAGGAAAAAAAGAGGTGAATACGAAATGTCCTGATTGCTTAGGTGGCATATTGAAATTGAACTTTGGAAAAGCCGGGGTGTTCCTTGGATGTTCTAACTATCCTGAATGCAACCATACAAAAGAAATTACGGGCAGTAACGACAATTCAGAATATCCAAAAAGTTTAGGTATAGATGATATAACAGGACAAGAGGTAGTAATTAAAAAAGGTCCTTTTGGGCTTTACCTGCAGTTTAATAATGAGTCAGAAAAGAAAAAGGCGGTTTCTATACCAAAAGATATAAATGTTAATGATATTGATCTGAGCACCGCTACTCAGTTACTTTCCTTGCCAAAAGTAATCGGAGAACACCCTGAAACCGGAAAGGAAGTAAAAATAGGCCTTGGACGATTTGGATACTATATTTTCTATGATGGTAGATACTTTTCTCTTAAGAAAAGCTCCAAAGAGGTGCTGAATACAGAATTGAGCGAAGTTGTACAAATTATTGCAAACAGTCCACGCAAAGAGTTAAAATCTCTCGGGGTTAATGAAAAGGGAAAAGAAGTTTTTATCTGCAACGGTAGGTACGGATTCTATATAAAATGCGGTAAAACAAATGTTGCTTTGGGCAAGAGTGCAGATATTGAGAGTATAGATCTGGAGAAGGCTTTAGAATTGATTAAGGGTAAGAAGTAGACTTTTATTGAAATATTAGGTAAAGTTAAAATATACTCTAATAATGCGGTGGGATAAATGATATTTTACACACAGGGCGACACTCCAGCTTTATGTAGGTTAGATTACACGGATGTAAGTAAGTTAGTAGGCATACCAAATATCACAAGACTTGATTTAACTGAGTGCAAGATTAGTGTTGAAATTGTAAAAGAATTAGCTGAGCTCAAAAATCTTACTTCACTTCATTTAGGTAAGTGCAAGATTAGTGTTGAAGTTGCAAGAGAATTAGCTAAGCTTATAAATCTTACTTCACTTGATTTAGGTAAGTGCAAGATTAGTGTTGGAGTTGCAAAAGAATTAACCAAACTTACAAATCTTACTTCACTTCATTTAGGTAAGTGCAAGATTAGTGTTGAAGTTGCAAGAGAATTAGCTAAGCTTATAAATCTTACTTCACTTGATTTAAGTGAGTGCAAGATTAGTGTTGAAGCTGCAGGAGAATCAGCTAAGTTCACAAATCTTACTTCACTTAATTTAGCTGGGCACAAGATTAGTGTTAAAGATGCAAAAGAATTAGCCAAACTTACAAATCTTACTTCACTTCATTTAGGTAAGTGCAAGATTAGTGTTGGAGTTGCAAAAGAATTAACCAAACTTACAAATCTTACTTCACTTCATTTAGCTGGGTGCGAGATTAGTGTTGAAATTGTAAAAGAATTAGCTAAGCTCAAAAATCTTACTTCACTTGATTTAGGTAAGTGCAAGATTAGTGTTGGAGTTGCAAAAGAATTAACCAAACTTACAAATCTTACTTCACTTCATTTAGCTGGGTGCAATATTGGTGTTGAAGTTGCAAAAGAATTAACCAAACTTACAAATCTTACTTTACTCAATTTAATTGGTTGCAAGATTAGCAATGAAGTTGCAAAAGAATTAGATAAACTCAAAAAAAATCTTCCTTCACTTAATATAATTGGTTACAAGATTAGCGGTAAAGGTGCAAACGTAAAATTGCAGGATGAGGTATCAAACTCGCAAGAAAAACTTAAAAGCAGTAGCAAATACTATATTTGTGGAGCAACAGTTGGTTTAGTTATTGGTCTAGTTGCAGCATATTGTTTAGGGGCTGCTGCTTTAACTCCTGTTGGTGTTTCTGTTGCAGCGTTTATTGCATCTGCTGTGGTTGGCGCGTTACTCGGAGCTGGGGTGGGTTATGCTGTGAGTACATATCTTGAAAGCACTGAATTAAACAATATGCAACCACGAAGGAGTTGTTGAAGATCCGTGTTAAATTCTAGTACAGGAGCTTTTTTCTAATGCTAAAGTTTACAGTTGAAACAAACCACCTGGCCACGTGGAACTGATTTCAGTTTATCAGTTGAAACTTGATTTGAGCAGAATATGCATTTTATTGTGTTGCTTGGAGTAAGTGAGTTATCAACAGCAATTCTATCATCAAAAACAAAACATTCTCCTTTCCAATTACCATTTTTATTATAAGTTTTTTCAAGGTAAGAAAGAATGCCGCCTTTAAGATGGTAAACATCACTAAATCCAAGGCTTTTCATATATGCTGTAGATTTTTCGCATCTAATCCCACCAGTGCAGTACATAGCCACTTTCAGGTCTTTACTCTCAGAAAATGACTCTGTCCACTGAGGAAACTCACGGAAACATTGTGTGTGTGGATTAATTGCATTCTTAAACTTGCCTAATTTCACTTCATACTCGTTTCGTGTATCTATTACTAAAACGTCAGGTTGAGAAGTAAAATCATCCCAATGCTCTGGATCAACATATTTACCCTTAAGGGAAATATCAAGATTGCTTACACCAAGATTCACAATCTCTCTTTTTAATTTTACCTTCATCTTGCTAAATGGTTGATATTCTGCTGCACTCTCTTTCCATGTAAGGTCCCTTAGCCTATAATCAGAACGTAGAAAATCGAATATTTTATCAATTGCGTTTCTTTCACCAGATATTGTTGCATTAACACCCTCTTCTGCAAGGAGTATAGTACCCTTTAATTCAATGTTGTCGCATGCAGCTTTTATTTCGTCTTTCATGTCATAATAATTAGAAAGTTCTACAAAATGATAGAAAGTTGCAATGACGAAGCTCATGATTATTCACTTATCAACTAAAAACATGATATACAAAATTATAAAGATATTCAATAGTACGGCTGTTAATTACTGGATATCTTCAGTTTTTACATATAACATTTTAATATAAAATATAGATTCAAATTAATGTTTTTAAGAGTATTTAAAAATGTATTCTTATTTTTAGTAAGTATATTATTCGTCTGTCCTATACTATCGTTAATATCAATCTTATTTACAGATTCAGCGAATTCCGAATGGGTAATCAGTACACTTTTTCCTGAATATATACTGAGTACGTTAATTTTGATGGTAGGAGTAGGGGGAATATCTTTCATATTTGGAGTAATTCCAGCTTGGCTCACCACATTTTTTTCATTTCCTGGAAGTAAAATTTTTGAGATTGCTTTATTCTTTCCAATATCGATTCCTGGATATATAGTAGCGTTCGTCTATGTAAATACACTAGAGTTTTCAGGTCCGGTGCAGAGCTCATTAAGAGACATTTTAGAGTGGAGCAAAGGTGACTATTGGTTTCCTGAAATAAAATCCCTAGGTGGTGGAATATTAGTAATGGGATTCAGCCTATATCCATACGTTTATATGTTAGTCCGCTCAAGTCTAAAGAATGTTAGTAACTCAGTCACTATTGCGTCAACACTTGGGTTCTCCTCATTGAAGAGCCTGTTTTCTGTCATCATACCCTCCATACGCCCATCAATTATAGCTGGGTTGTCTTTGGTACTAATGGAAGTAATTACAGATTTCGGCACACCACAGTTTCTTGCTATCGATACTTTCACAACAGGAATATATCGCACCTGGTTTTTACTGCATGACAAATATTCAACTACTGTTTTAGCAGTTGCAGAGTTGATTTTCGTTGCAACACTAATAGCTATCGAAAAAAAACTACAAAAAAAAGGAATATCCTACTCTTCAATCAATACCAATTCAGATTATCACAACAAACGGAGTATAAGTGGCACTATACCATTGATCTTTGCTTATCTTATGTGTGTATTGCCGATATTAATAGGTTTTATTTTGCCAATGATTCCGCTCATATATTGGAGCATAGAGAAGGGGTTTTTCATATATGAAGCAAGATTCTATAACATAATAGCAAATAGCGTTAGTTTATCATTCATCACTGCACTAATCTCAATTAGCATTGCAATAATTATTGGATATACGGCGCGTAAAAATAAGGTAATCAATAATGTAGCACGTCTCATTTCTTTAGGCTACGCAATTCCAAATGCAATTATCGCAATTAGCATAATAATATTTTTAAGCAGAATATCCTCTTTCATTACTCAATATATTGTGGAAATTAGCTTGGTAGGAACTATTGGCGCATTAGTTTACTCATATTTATTTCGTTTTTTTGCTATATCTTTCAAGGCGGTAGAGTCAGGGCTCAAAAAAACACCAAATGAAATTGAGTGGACTGCATATACTATGGGTCATGGACCTATTTCCACATGTTTGAATGTTCATATCCCTCTCATCAAGAAGAGTATATTATCGGGATTTTTGCTCGTATTTATGGATACTATCAAAGAGCTCACAGCAACACTTATTATAAGACCATTTAATTTTGAAACTATATCAACTAGAATATATGAACTTGTAAGCGATGAGCGCTATAGAGAAGCTGCCCCATTTTCGTTAATAATAGTTATAATAGGCTTAATCTCTACAATAACCTTATTTACACTTGATGATAAGGATAAAAAATAAACGTAACCGTTCATAGATTTCCACTTAATTCTTCAATCTCACTAATAGAAAGGCCAGTAAACTTGACAATAGTGTTGACATCAACATTATTAGCCAGCATTGCTTTTGCGACTTCAATTTTCCCTTCAATTTTCCCTTCCTCTTTACCAATTTTTTTGCCTTTTTCAGTAGCAAGATCAAGTCTGTATTCAAGAATGGCTTCTTCTTTGCGTAGATCCATTATCCTTTCTTCATAGGCTACTAAATCTTTTTCGTTCCAACGAAACTTGTCTAACTCATCATACGCCAGCTTTATTATTGGTGCTTTTTCTGCTATCTCTTTTAAGTCCTCTTCTGTTGTTTCTTCTGCATATTTAAAAAAGAAACACCACCTTTCTACTATACTTTCTAACTGCTCTACTTTATTTTTTGCGAATTTAGGCAACTCAATAAAGACAAACTGAAAATCTTTTAAGTAATGGCCGTTAGTTTTTATATCACGTATATTGTGAGTAGAAATATAATCAACTTCTTCAGGAAGTAAGTTACAATTTGATATAGCAATAAAGAAGACTTTCTTTAAATCAATGTAGTTGCCAGATTTATCTAATTGTCTTGAGTAGGCTTTAGCGGCATATAATTGAGCGCGTTTTTCGAAGCCCTTGTCTCTAGCGAGCTGCATTTCTGCTATATATCTATTTCCGTGAGAATCCTTGCAGAGAACATCAACAATACTTTGTTTATCAGAGGCAACTTCGGGATCCATAATAGTGCTAAGAAACTCAACTTCTTGTATTGCATTTATCTCAGTAAACCCTAAAATATCGTTCAAAAAGTGGATCAGGATATTCTTATTTTTTTCCGTTCCAAAGATTTTTTTGAAACACAAATCATTGCGAGGATCGAGAAATTTTGAAAGAGCCATGGCAAAAATGCTTGAAAATATTAATAATTATACACTATTATTAACAATTATTCAACCATATTTTTGAAGATAGCTAGTTTCTGTATTTATTTTAAATTGAAGAAAGCTCAAATGAAAGATCGTGCTTTGCTAAAAATCACAGAATGCAGTCTGGTTACAAATAAACTATTTTGATAGTTAATGGGGTCTAGTTTTGACGTATGGACTATCCAAAGAAAAGGGTGGTATCATAACCTCAAAAACTTTTATGCTTTCTTCATTCAGAAATTCATACTTACCCTGCATTATTCCTGACGGTACATTTAAGTATGTTCCACTTGTGTATTTAAATACCTCTCCAGATTTTATCACAGGCTGTTCTCCGATAACACCAACTCCGGCAATTTCATTTACTTTTCCCTTATAATCTATTATTTGCCAATGACGACTTAACAATTGAATAGTTGATTGGCTTTTGTTTTTTATCTTAACGTTATACATCCATACATAGCAATTTTCATAAGGAATGGATTGCTCTTCAATATAAATTGGTAAAACTGTAACTTCAACAAAGTTGGTAGTTAGTGTGTATTCTAGAATCATTATAGAATATTCATGATAAAAAGATAGTATCCTAATTATATACTTTTTTCATAGATTTTTCAAGTATACTCTAATTAGGAAATATCAATTTATAGTATGAATGAACCAGATGCGCTTAGCAAAAAAGTAATAGGAATAATAGGTGGTGGACAATTAGGTAAAATGACTGCTATCGCTGCAACAAAACTTGGACAAAAAACACATGTTTTTGCCAGTGCTAAAGACGATCCGGCTTGCTCTGTTGCTGATGATTTCACAATAGCAGATTTCTCTGATAAGAAAGCGCTTGAATCTTTTGCACAGAGTGTGGATTTGGTCACTATTGAGTCTGAAAATATTCCATGTAGTGCAATTGATATCGATGTAAATTTTTATCCGGGTAAAAAAGCGTTACACATTGCGCAAAATAGGCTTAGAGAGAAAGATTTCATTAGAAGCTTGAGTATAAAAACTGCTGAATACAAAAGTATACAAAATTATAATGAGCTACTGAAAAACAGTAGAGCTTTTGGCTATCCAACAAGGCTGAAAACAACAGAAATGGGTTATGATGGAAAAGGGCAATATGTGCTTGAGAATGATTCTGAAGTGAAGCAATTTGCTTCCTTTGATTGGAATACAGAGTACATTCTTGAAGCAAGTGTTGATTTACTGAAAGAGGTTTCAATAGTCGTTGCAAGAGATAAAAACGGTAAAGTAGCTTTTTTTCCTATAGCAGAAAATTACCACGTTGATGGAATACTTGATACTTCAACAGTGCCAGCTAAAATAGATAGTAAATTAACTCAAGAGGTACAACGAGCTGCAAAGAAAATAGCAAATGCGCTTGATGTAATAGGAATTCTGGCTATTGAATTTTTTGTTACTAAGGATAACGAATTGTTAGTTAATGAACTAGCTCCCAGACCTCACAATTCTTGCCACTGGAGCTTGGATGCATGTAACGTTAGTCAATTTGAACAGCTAATTAGGATAATATGCGGGCTACCTATGCAGGAAGTAGTATTACGCTTTCCTTGTATGACGAAAAATATAATAGGTAATGATATATATGATTCTCATAAGTATTTGAGCAACGAAAAAGCTAGTTTAACCATATATGGGAAAAAAGAGGTTAGGGATAAGCGTAAAATGGGACATGTCAATATAGATTTAAGTTAACAGTTTTTCTACGTCATACCGCCACAACTGTACGAACATTGTGATATGATGAGATGTTACATAGTAAACGGTGTCATTCTAGCACCTCTTTTCCCGTCATCCCGCTGCTTGTTAGCGGGATCTCATTTCACTTTGTGAAGGTGTCATCCCAGCACCTCTTTTCCCGTCATTCCGCTGCTTGTTAGCGGGATCTCATTTTACTTTATGAGGGTGTCATCCGAGTAGCCCCTTTCTCGTCATCCCGCTGCTTGTTAGCGGGATCTCATTTCACTTTATGAAGGTGTCATTCGAGTAGCCTGACTACTTGGATCCAGGAATTTTATTAAGTTGGTAAGCATAAAAGTGGCTGATCTTATGTTAAAACACAACGTTCTTGATGAGATTACAGCAAGGCTGGGTTCCAGCGTCAGCTACTTGAATGACAGCAGTCCTACGTCATGCCGCCGCGGTATCTCTAGATCCCGCTAACAAGTAGCGGGATGACGATTGTCGTTTAGCCATAAATATTAAGAAATTTACCAAATAAAAAAAAGGCAAAAGAAGCCCCGTGGTTGGCTAATTACTTACATTATACTTTCAAGTATGGCGTTTTTTTATTCTAAACGCTTAATAACCGCGATTTAGTTGCTTTTAAGCCGCAACTAATCTAAATTATAAACATTAAGAAATTTACTAAACAGAAAAAAAGGCAAAAGAAACCCTAGGGTAGCTAGTTATTCACTATCCATTTTTTAAATCGGCGTTTTTTGATGTTTTAAATGCTTTATAAGCGCATTTCAGCTTATATTAGGTAAAAACCTAGAAATTTTATAAAGACATAAGGTGCACATAGTGCAAAAAATTAAACATGGGACGCCAGATACGTGAGTTTTTTTGTCATTTAATCTGTACAGAGAAGATAAATAAATAGCTTCAGTTTCATGATAAGGGGGCTGGCGAAGGGTGTCAAGTAAGTTTTTTCGTTTCTATTCCCAATAAAAGTTTGTATGCAATAACACAGAAGCATGCACTGCTATTCCTTCATTTCTTCCAATATAACCTAATTTCTCTGCAGTGGTTGCTTTGATATTTACAAATTCATCATCAATTTCTAATGCTTTTGATATGAATTTCTTCATTTCTACTTTGTAAGGCGATATTTTAGGCTCTTCACAAACTATAGTAATATCTAAATTAGACACGCTGTACCCTTTTTCCTTTGCTTTTTTAGCAGCAAAGTCAAGAAAGTGAGATGAATTGCAATCTTTCCATTCAGAGGAACTAGGAGGAAAGTGCTCTCCTATGTCGCCACATCCCAGTGCTCCGAGTATTGCATCAACGATTGCATGTATTGCAACATCACCATCAGAGTGCGCTTCTATTGCCATGTTGTGTTCAATTTTCACACCGCAAATTTTTATAAAGCTTTCAGCACCATTTTGAACTTTAATGAACTTATGTATATCATAACCGGCTCCGACACGAAATTTTGGCTCTTCAAAAAGAAGCTTTGCCATATTGATATCCTCTTTTGTGGTTAACTTAAAATTGCTTTTCTCACCTTTAATAATCGCAACATGTTTTTTGTGCTCTACCATTAGTGATGAATCGTCAGTAAATTCTTTGACTGATTGATGGCATGATAATAATTCTTTGAAATTAAAAATTTGAGGGGTTTGTATGGCTCTGAGCTTTCCTCTCGAAATCGTAGATTCAATAAAACTATTACTCACCAATGACATAGTGTCTTCAACTTCTATTGCTGGAACTACTCCTGTATATTGATCATTAATCATAGATTCAACCAAGTTATCTATCAGAACATCTGACACAAAAGGCCTACAAGCATCGTGTATAACTACAAAATCTGGGTTAATTTTTTGTAAGCTTTCAAGCCCTAGTTTAACTGAACTTTGCCTACTTTCTCCTCCGTATACAGGGCTTAGTAATTTAGTATCTGTAATTGGCGATATAGCTTTCTCATAGAAATTTTCATGGTCTCTATTAATTGCTATTCTTATGTGATCTATATATTGGTTAGTCAGAAATCTTTTAATTGTATGAAATAAAACAGATTTACCTGCCAGTTTTATATATTGCTTAGGAATCGTAGAATTGCATCTACTGCCTACTCCCGCTGCAACTATTAATGCTGCTATTTTGTATTTCTTAGCGCACATATTTCTTTTTGTAGAAGCTTTCCTCTCTATCCAAGATTCTTTCCGAAAAATAAAATTTCTGACATCATATAAAAGTTACTTCCCCTATTAACTAGCATAATTATAATAGCAAAAGAGATATTTAGAGAGCTCAAAATCTATCTTTGCCTGCGGATTAAACAACTAAATTTTAGTAAAAAATGATAGTATTACAAATCGTAAAATACTTTCAACATAGGAAAAATAAATTGCATATTTTTCAGTAAATTAGCTATGCTAAACACATGCAAAAACGTCATATAACTATTTGTTTCATACTGCTTTTTATAATAGGGATGTTATTCCTGATGCGTCCTATGATTTTTCCATGTTTAATATCTATTATTATTGCATATTTGTTTAATCCGCTAGTAATTAAGTTTGAAAAGTATAGAATACCGCGTTCATGTTCTGTAATTTTTATAATACTTATTTTATTAATAGCTTTTATACTAGTCATAACATTTGTTTTACCTATTATATATGTTCAAATTACTTCAATATTAAATTTCTTAGTGAGTAAAGTGCCTTCATTAAAGCTTAAAGTAATCCCCTCTGTATTAGAATTTCTTAATATAAAAATCGAGGATAGCTTATTTGATCATTTATCTAAAAATCTAGCAGAAAATTACAGCAACTATGTATCTTATTTCATGAATGCTCTTGATATTGCTAGTAACTTTATAATCCAAGTGTTAAGTTCAAGCTTTAACACGGTATCATTAATGGTGATTACTCCTGTAGTGTTTTTCTATATATTACGTGATTGGCCTTTAATTATAGAAAAAGCTAGTAAATTAATCCCTATTCCTTACAGAGGAAAAATTGCAGATTATTTTTCCAAAGTGGATTTCATTATATCTAATTATCTAAAGGGGCAGGTAAATGTATGTATTGTCATGATGGTCTTTTACTCTGTGAGCCTGAGCATAATCGGATTGGAACACTCTATTGTTATTGGAATTTTATCAGGAATGTTAACGTTCATACCTTACGTAGGGCCATTATTATATACCATTATTGGGTTTTTGAGCGCTATCACTCAATTTAGTGGATGGTTTGAAAGTGCTGCCGTTTTGCTATTATTTGGTGTTGGACAATTAATAGATTCAAACGTATTAGTTCCTTTATTAATAGGAAAAAAAGTTCATATACATCCAACTGTAATTATTCTGGGAATTACTATATGCGCTTCATATTTTGGATTTATAGGTATATTACTTTTTATTCCAATAATAGCAATGTTCAATGTATCAGTAGAATATGCAATCAATAAATATTTTAAAAGTGAGCTTTATAAAAACGGCTAACAGACCTTTTGCATAATCAATTTATGGTAAGAGGAGAAATGAGCCCAGAATACCTGAGATATTTTAGGAGCGTAAGTAAATTTTTGCGCAAAAATTACTACCAGAAAGAGGTTACGTAAGAGGCTTAACGTGCAATTAAATTTATTTGACAATAATCGAGCTGATTATAGTCGGCAAAATTACATCATCTTAGATGAAAATAAGCACGTATATAATTCGGTAGTTAATGATTTATCTTGGAAATGTCTGATTCTTTTTGGACCTAAAAGCTCCGGTAAAACTCATCTTGCTCATATTTGGCAATCAATAAACGATGCTATCTTTATCAATGTGAATAACTTCGTAAGCGAGATTAGGTATAGCGATGCTTTTATTTTAGAAGACGTACAAAACATTAAAGATGAAGCAATGTTACTACATTGTTACAATTACATGAAAGAAAACGACAAGAGGCTGCTAATCACTTCTTCAATTTCACCAAAAAAGCTTAACTTCAAATTAAGAGATTTAAGTTCTCGAATATTATCAACTATCAGCGTAAAAATTTTGCCTGCAAGCGAGGAATTATTAAGAATTATGCTAATAAAACGATTTTCAGATAAACAGTTAAAAATTGATTTAAAAGTGATTAATTATATTTTAGCAAGAATAGAACGTTCTTTCTATAGCATTGACAAAATTATAGAGAAGATAGATAATGAATCTATAGGGTCAAACGTGACCATTCCTTTTATTAGCACTTTATTAAAAAAAGATGCCATTTGATTTCTTCTTTTGTAAAATACTCATTGTGTATATTAAAAATTTATTAACACCCATAACACTCACGTAATTGAAATCTCCACCTGTCTATGTTAGAATTATAATAAATGTTATGTTATAATAAATATAGATAGATACAGCTAAGAAGTATTTTATATTATAGTAGAGCTCACTTTATAAGGTGTTTTTTATAGATTTGACGTTATAATTTAACTATGATAAGAGCAAGATTAAATTTAAAAAAAAGGTTAAAGCAAAAGTTTGTGATGTTCACTCTATTGATAAATGCTTTATTTGTCTCATATTTTCTCATAAGAAACACAGGGAACACTTCTAATCAAATTATAGCCAAAGAAATAAATATAGGAGCTGATAATGAAAAATAAACAGTCGCAAAATAAAAAAGAAAATCTTTACATAACATATTACATAGATGCTTTGGCTTCAGAGAGGTCCGCTACACAAAATACCCTGGAAAGTTATCGTTCTGATTTACACCAGTTTGAAGAATTTTTATTAGAAAGCAGCACTACCTTGGTTGGTGTAAACAAAACCAATATTAAAGATTATGTGAAATCTTTATGTACACAAAAAAAATATAAAAGTAGCTCTATATCAAGAAAAATATCCGCTATGAAAAATTTTTACAAGTGTCTATTTAATGACGGAATAATAGATTTTAATCCAGCGCCGGCTAATGATGCTGAATTAAAGAATCCAAAAGTTTCTCGTCCTTTGCCTAAGTATTTAAGTGTCGAAGAAATATTTTTGCTAATGGACACAGTGAGAAAATCAGCAAGCGAATCGAATAAAGAGATAAGCAGTAAAAGGCTATGTGCGATTTTAGATATCCTTTACTCTTCTGGAATGCGTGTTTCTGAACTAATTAGTATGAAATTATGTGAAGTGTCACATTTAATAAACAGTAATAACAAAGAATGCTATATAATAATAAAAGGAAAAAGTGGTAGAGAGAGGCAAATTCTTTTTAATGAACAAGCATTGCAGAGCCTTAGAAATTATTTATCAGTTCGTGATAATCTGATCTCTAAAGAAAAGGAATCCGATTGGCTATTCCCAGGTGATAAACCTAATAAACCAATTACAAGGCAGAGGGTCGGTCAATTAATGAAGGAGTTGGCAAGAAAATGCAATATTGATGAAAATAAGATCTCTCCACACGTGATTAGGCATTCTTTTGCTACCCATCTACTAAATAGCGGAGCAAATATTGTGTTGATACAGAAAGTTCTTGGCCATACTAACCTTTCTACAACACAAATATATACTCATATTGCTAACGAAAAGTTAAAGGACAAATTAGCTGATTCGCATCCTATTACTCAGATGATCAATAATTAAATTTATTGTTTTTAATTTGTAATAAAGTTAAATTTAAATAAATTTATGTGAGTTTGTGATTTCAAGTTTATTGTTTAATTTCTTTCTTATATTATGGGAGGTATTCTATACTTTCATTACTCTCCCTGTAATTTTCTTTTCTGAGTGTGTAATAACCATTTTCCTCGTCTGTTCGGTGAGAGTTGTATTATTCATGCTGCGTTTATTATGTGGCATTAAATATGAAGTGAGGGGAATGGAAAACATCCCTAAGCAACCTTTTATCATTGCATCTAAACACCAATCTCCATTTGAAACATTTATTTTTATACTACTATTTAGAAAAGCGGTTTTTATTTTAAAACGTGAATTGAAATGGATTCCATTCATTGGTTTGCATCTTATAGCGCTGAAAATGATTTTTATTAACCGTTCAGATGGTATCAGTTCTATACGCCATATAATCAAACTAGCAAAAATGCGTATAAAAGAAAATAGAAGCATAATAATATTTCCTGAAGGTACAAGAACAACTATAAACCAAAATATAAAATATCAACCAGGTATTGCTGCTTTATATAGCGTATTATCTGTTCCTGTGTTACCGGTTGCTTTAAACACTGGTTTGTTTTGGCCAAAAAGCATACTTTCTCTGAGAAAGAATCCCGGAAAGGCAGTAATAGAAATATTGCCCCCAATATATCCTGGGTTAAACAAAAATGAATTCTTGCAAAGTTTAGAAAAAATTATTGAAGAGAGAAGCAGTAGATTAACCATAGGAAAAACTGATATTGCAAATTAACAAAAAAACTTTATAATTAAAAGAAAAGTACAGTATTTTAGGTATTAATATATGGCAAATCATAAGAGTGCTAAAAAAATGATAAAGGTAATAGCAAAGCGCACTTTAATAAATAAGATGCGGAAAAGTAAAACTCGCACCTCTATTAGAAAATTGGTTGATATAATCAAGTCTGGCGACAAAGAAAATGTTGTTCTGGCATTTCGGAATGCTGAATCTAATTTACACAAGTGTGTGAATAAAGGTGTTATTCATAGGAATACTGCTGCGCGTAAAATAAGTCGCTTAAATGCAAAAGTAAAAGCATTGATGACCGCTTAATACGGTTAATGTAAAGTTAACTGTATTAATATATACTCCTCAGTTTGTATATTCTGTATAAAATTTAAGTAGCTTAAGTGATGGATAAAAAAGTGCTATTAGAACTAAGTAATGGATTAAAAATCGAGCTACCTGTATTAAGCGGAACAACAGGTCCTGATGTGTTAAATATCAAGGATTTATATAAGATGACAGGATTATTCACTTACGATCCAGGGTTTGTTTCTACAGCTTCATGCTCTTCTACAATTACATTCATTGATGGAGATGAAGGAGTTCTTAAATATAGGGGACATAATATAGCTGATTTGGCAGAGAATAATAATTTTACTGCTGTGATTTATTTATTGCTCTATGGTGAATTACCCAGTTCAGAGCAACACAAAAAATTTCTTCTCAAAATACAAGAATCATCCAAAGTATCAGAGCAAGTTACAAATGTAATTAAAGCATTTCCAAAAACTGCTCACCCTATGTCAATCTTAGTTGCATGTTTTGCAAGTTTGTCAGCATCTTATCATGAAAAGCATGGCAACAATGTCAATGGTGAAGACCTAGATTTTGGAATTTCTGCAATAGCGCAAGTTTCCACAATTATTGCAATGATTTATAGGCATATCAACAATCAGGAATTCATAAATGCTAACAATGAATTAAGTTACAGTGAAAATTTCTTAAAGATGATATTTGGCGATGCTGTTGATAATGATAAAAGCGCCCTTTTTGCAAAAGCTCTGGATAAAATATTTACTCTCCATGCTGATCATGAACAGAATGCTTCTACGGCGGCTGTCAGATTGGTGGGATCGGCTGGTTCTAATCTGTTTGCAAGCCTCTCTGCAGGAGTTGCTACACTTTGGGGACCAGCACATGGTGGAGCTAATGAGGCAGTTATAAATATGCTAAAAGAGATAGAGCAAAGTGGAGATATAGATAAATTCATCGAAAAAGCTAAAGATGATAAAGATCCATTTAAATTGATGGGATTTGGACATCGTGTTTATAAAAATTATGATCCGCGCGCGCGTATATTGAAAGGCGCTTGCCATGAGGTTCTAAGTAAACTAGAACAAAATAATGAACTGCTTAAAATTGCAAAAAAACTTGAAGAAATAGCTTTAAAGGATGAATATTTTATCGTGCGTAAGTTATATCCAAATGTTGATTTTTACTCAGGTATAATAATGAATGCTATTGATATCCCCTCAAATATGTTCACGCCTATTTTTGCACTTGCAAGAACCACTGGTTGGGTTACTCAGTGGTATGAAATGATAAATGATAAAGAAACTAAGATCTGTAGACCAAGGCAACTCTATTTTGGTAAATAAATTTATTTTCACTTCATTAGACTTCTTGCATAACCCAAACTAAGTAGAAAAAAGGTGTCATCCGAGTAGCTGACACTGGTTCCTTTACGACGGAAGTGTCCAGAGGTGTCATTCCAGTCTGGAATCCAGAAAAAAGGATGGTGTCATTCCGTATCCGTTCAGCCAATGGCGTCAACTTAAGAACTTTCATTAGCAAACTCTCCTAAAGACATGATGGCGTTTAGGCTTATCTACTTTATTGCGGCTGTCCCGGTCGGATTTTAACTTTAGCGCGTATACTTAAAAAGGGCTTGAAAGTTTTTTGGCGCAATAAGTACCTGATAGAGTTTCTGTCTCATTACACTAAATAAAACTGAAAAATTTAAACGATACTCAGTAATTTGATCTGGGTTCCAAGGCCCTTGTGCATCACATATATGAAGCGATAATATATTGCACATGACCAAGTTTGCCCAAAATTCTTGTAATACAGCCTCTCCAGAAAAATTCTCTAACTCTGCTCCTACTTTGAGTCGTTTATAGCACTTCTCTATGTGCCACCTTAACACATAAGCTTTGCTCCAAAGTCTCGGTCAAAAACTCTGTTTCTCAGTTGGCTAATGTCAGCACTATAACTCTTACTTTCTGTCCTTTCATTTTATTTTTTAGCTTTTCATTTTCTAATATAAAATCAAAATCTAATTCGCCAGCGTTCCCATAGCTTACTATAATTTCTTTTTTGCAAGCGAAAAATAAAATCTACTTCCAAATTATAATGCTGCTGAATGAATTTTACTGAAGACGATCATAGATAAATAATAATTTCTCTTGATTTAATAAACGCATTTGAGTGATAACTTCGGGTAATTGCTCTGCCGCCAACGTTTGTTCACCTATATTCCAAGCTGCAAGACGAGCACTGCAAATCAATGAAGTACACAAATCAACAAACAAATTGCCAATGGTGCCTGTTGTTCCATTTGGTTCAAACTCGGATACAATTTCCCCAGAGCTGGGTAATCTCATACCAGAACCATCTGCTGCAATAAGTCTATAGCCTCTCCAACTCAGGTTCATCCTGATAGGCTGTTTGGATGCTTAGATTCTTGAAAGCCTGTATGGCAAATCTTATATCTTGCTTTAGAAAAAGCTTGCTTTGAGGGTACATGTCAATGGCTCCATAAGTTCACATTCTATTCCCAAACTTTTTTTAACTAACTTTAAAATCATAGAAAATACTGTCGAAAAAGGAAGTTTTCTTGTTCGTGTAAAACTCAACACAATGGATTTTCTGAAAAGTTTTCGAGTATATTGCATTTTTAATTTGTAAGATAAGATCTTTTCCTTTTTGCATGCCTCACCTAAAAAAGACACATTTTAAACTTTTTTGTTGCAATAAAATAGAAACAAAAGTGCTGTCCCTTGCACTCTTTGGATAATTTAATGATAAAAAATTTAGAGAGAAATTTTATACACTATCGCTGATATTTTTCCTTAAGTTGACGCCATTGCCTGAACACTTACCTAATGATGAAGCTATCGAAAACATAGCAAAGAGACTTCAAAAATCTATAGACGATGCAAAAAAGCACAAGGTCATGTTTAGTGTTGATGTATTCCAAGGAGAAAAAAGTCATCAATAATAGATTATTCGATACTGATCTTATACCACCTCATGGAGCAAGATAAAAATGTTACTGAGACTGGAAAAGAAAAACTACGGCCTCTTATGTTAGAAATGTTTAATCTAGTTTCAACAGGCACTGATGTGAGCCAAGAAGTTCGGAGATTATTGCCAGAAGATATACTGAAAGAACGCGGCGAATATTTGTCACGTCTAAAACAAATTGTAAGTGATAGTATTGAAAATGACAAAAAAAAAGGAATTGTAGTAGAAAGAGATAATAAATTTTATTATGTACAGTGTCCAGAAAAAAGTGTGATCACTCCTGCAAAATTTATGAACTCCCCGGAATTTAAGGACTTAGAATATGGTGCATTGCGAATAGGAGAAGGAGATAATCTAATCTGAATAAAAAGCTGGCAATATCATGATATGCAAGGCAAAGTAAAAATGACCTTTAGGGTAGGCGATGAAAAGATCGAAATGATTTTATCTTCTGAAAAAGCTGAAAGTTTTGGTAAAATAATGGTACATATGGATGACAAAAGTTGTGAAATCTTCTCAAAGTACCTAAAAGAGCTAGAAAAAGAACCTCGTATAAGCAAGGTTGTTGAAGCTGCTAAAAGTTTTGCACAAACGAAAAGCAGTGCAGTTAGTCCACCTCTTTCTAATATGAAAAGTGTTGACACATCGCAACATTTTCAAAGTAGTGACCATGAATCACCAGAGCATTAACAATTATCATACATACATTGTTGCATATAGCAATAGTGTATGTGTATAGTTAGTAGGGTTTGTAAACTTAATAAAGTCTACAACTAATTTGAAAACTACTTTATTGTATGCAAGACTTTAAAATACTAGAAAATCTAAAAACCAAAGCACTAGAAGCTGAAAAAGGAGGCGGTTCTGACAGGATTACCAAACAACATGAAAAAGGGAAATTAACTGCTAGAGAAAGGCTCAGTATATTGCTCGATGAAAGTTCTTTTGCAGAATACGATAAATTCGTAAAACATCATGCAAATGATTTTGGCATGCAAAATGCTAATTTTTTAGGTGATGGGGTAGTGATTGGTCATGGTACTATTTATGGCAGAAAAGTTTTTGTTTATTCTCAGGATTTTACTGTCTTTGGTGGTTCACTTGGTGCGTCACATGCAAAAAAAATATGCAAAATTATGGATATGGCAATTAATGCCAGAGTTCCAATTATCGGACTAAATGATTCTGGTGGAGCCAGAATTCAGGAAGGAGTAAATTCTCTTGCTGGTTATGGAGAAATTTTTCAAAGAAACGTAAATGCATCGGGTGTTATACCACAAATTTCTTTAATTATGGGCCCATGTGCAGGAGGTGCAGTTTATTCCCCAGCATTAACTGACTTTACTTTCATGGTGAAAAACAGTTCATATATGTTTATAACCGGGCCAGATGTAGTAAAAAAGGTTACCTACGAAGATGTAAGTTTCGAAGACCTCGGTGGAGCAAAAATTCATACAAGCAAAACAGGAGTAGCGGATTTTGCATTCAATAATGATGTTGAAATGCTGCTAAAAATGCGTGAATTCTTTACTTTCTTACCAGCAAATAATCAAGAATCACCGAAACCTAAATCAACCTGTGATTCAGTTAATGATATTGATGAATCTTTAAATACTCTGATTCCTAGCAATCCTAATACTCCTTATGATATGTATGAACTTATTGAAAAAGTTTGTGATGGAAGGAAATTTTTTGAGTTAAAACCTGATTTTGCTCGTAATATCATAATTGGTTTTGGTAGAATTGGAGGAAACACTGTTGGTATTGTTGCAAATCAACCTATGCACCTTGCAGGATGTTTGGATATTGATTCTTCAAGAAAAGCTGCGAGGTTTGTAAGATTCTGTGACGCATTTAACATTCCCATCATCACACTTATTGATGTTCCAGGATTTCTGCCGGGTACAAATCAAGAATACAATAATATAATACAACACGGAGCGAAACTGCTTTACGCTTACGCTGAAGCGACCGTGCCGAAAATTAGCCTTATCACTAGAAAAGCGTATGGTGGTGCATACATTGTTATGAATTCGAAACATCTAAAAGGTGATATAAATTATGCCTGGCCAACTGCTGAAATAGCTGTGATGGGCCCTGAAAGTGCAGTTGAGATTATATTTCGACACGAAAAAGATCAGCAAACGTTAATCAAAGAATACAAAGAAAAGTTCGCTAATCCATTTTTTGCTGCATCACATGGATACATTGATGACATTATAGTGCCAAGTAAAACAAGGTATCACTTTTATAAAGCATTAGAGCTACTCAAAAACAAGAAGGTAGAAAGGATATGGAAAAAGCATGACAACTTACCTCTTTAACTTTCTTTTAAGCCTTGCTTACAAGTTATGCAATATTATAAGTATAATCAGTGTGCCGTTACCAAGATTCGAACTTGGGACCTCGTCATTACCAATGACGTACTCTACCACCTGAGCTACAACGGCAAGTTCACGTATTATGATAATGAATAACATAAAAAAAAATAAGGAAAAAGAAGAAGAGAGAAAAAGATTGGCAAAAGCTTTAAAGCAAAATATTGTAAAAAGAAAAAAACAGCAACAGAGTAGACAAGATGCCAGAACTACCGGAAGTGGAAGTAATCTCTAATTTTTTGCTTGATAAAATTAAAAACAAGCAAATAAGCAGTGTTACAGTAAATAATTGGAATTTGCGTGTACCAATAACAAAAAATATTGATGATTTGCTAAAGGGCAAAGTTATAAACGATATCAAGCGTAGAGGTAAGTATATAATCTGGAATACAGATAGTATGGCTGTAATCATACATCTTGGCATGAGCGGAAAGCTTATATATGCTGACCACGATCAAATGCGGAATAAGCATGATCACGTGGTATTTTTATTTTCTGACAATACTTCAATAATTTTTAATGACCCAAGAAGATTTGGATTAGTTATCGTTTTAAATGAAGAACAAGAAACGGATTTTTTTAGCGATTTTGGAATAGAGCCCCTCACGGATGAATTCAGTGGAGACTATTTACAGGAGTTGCTGAAAAACAAAAAAGTGAATATCAAATCAGCGTTAATGGACAATAAATCAATAGTTGGCGTAGGCAACATATATGCTTCTGAGAGCTTGTTTAGAGCCCGTATATCACCACTCAGGTCAGCAAAAAACTTGACCTATAGAGAGTGCGAAAAACTTGCTGCTGAAATAAAAAATACTCTGAGTGATGCAATTGCTGCAGGTGGTTCAACACTGAAAGATTATGCACAGCCATCTGGATCTGCTGGATACTTTCAAAATAACTTTTACGTATATGGTAAAGTTCAAAAACCTTGCAAGATTTGCAATAATATCATAACACTTATACGACAAAATGGCCGTAGCACTTATTTTTGCAACGCGTGCCAGAATTAAGATTTTATTTTTTGATATGATATTTTCACTTGAAAAAGATCCATTTGATTTGTTTTCAAAGTGGTACAAAGCAGTACTTAATTCTCCGTGTGAACAACCAACTGCAATGACGCTAGCAACTTGTAGCAAAGACTGTATTCCATCTGCAAGAGTGGTATTACTAAAGGAATATAGCAAAGAAGGTTTTGTGTTTTTCACTAACGTAAACAGTAAAAAAGGGAAAGAATTGACTGAGAACCCCAAAGCTGCGTTAGTGTTTCATTGGATAGAATTTGCTAGGCAAGTGCGAATTGAAGGAGAGGTTAAACTTCTAAACGATGAAAGAACTGACAAATACTTCTCTTCTCGAGCGCTGGGTAGTCAAATTAGCGCATGGTGCTCAAAACAATCGAGCATTCTGAAAGATTGGCAAGATTTTGAGCAAGCTATAAAATTGAAGGAAAAAGAATTTCACAATACACAAGTTTCTCGTCCTGATTTTTGGGTGGGATTTTGCGTAATCCCAAAAGTAATTGAATTTTGGCAAGAAGGTGAATATAGGAAGCATATTAGATTTAGATACACTCTTGTTGAGGGAAGCGATTGGAAAGTGGAACAACTATATCCTTAAAAATGGTTGCGGGAGTAGGATTTGAACCTACGACCTTCAGGTTATGAGCCTGACGAGCTACCGAGCTGCTCCATCCCGCGTCGTTGCTTATTTAGTTATTATATATACAAATAATGAAAAAAGAAAAATAAAATTTCACCACATGCAAATATCGACACACTTATTAACTTTTCTTGACATAATAGTTAGTTATATACGTAACAATCTGCGCAATGAACAATATAACTTGATACTGTGGTTTCCTGTTTTTCAGTGTGTAGGAATTCTAACCTATTTTTCCCTAAGTTTTGAACCAAGCTGCATATCTATTTTTCTTTTGCTTTTACCCACACTAATTTTGATTGCAATATTGTATAAAAGGTACGCGATATTGTGTATCGCTTTAATTGCAGTGCTCATAGGATTTACAGCTAGTAAATTAAGAACAGCTTTAGTTGATACTCAAATTCTTGATAAAGAGAGATATGTAAAAGATATCGTTGCCACAGTGAAGGATATTAACGACAGGGGCTCATATAAACAATTTCTGCTTTCTGTTGAAAAATCCCCTACTATCTCAAAATCCTCTCCTGTCATCCCAGCGCCCCCTTTTGTCATCCCAGTACTTGATACTGGGATCCAGAAAAAAAAGATATGGATTCCAGCGTCACGCGCTGGAATGACACCGGATAGAGCTCTAGATAACATCAGAATATCAGTTAGAACCAAAGTGGAAAAAGGCATTAAAATAGGCGATCAAGTAAAATTATCAGCAAAACTCTTCCCTCTAAAGATTGCGCCCTCGGAGTATGCATACGATTTTGCAAGAATAGCATATTACCAGAAAATAAGTGCAACAGGCTTTGCAACAAGCAAAATAGCCCTGCACAAAAAGGCTGAAGCAAGGAAATTTCAAGAATATATAGAATCTTTCCGTCAATACATTTATGAAAACCTGCAGCAAAATATCAAGAAACCACATGCGGATATAATCTCTGCATTACTGATCGGTAAAAAAGATGGCATAGATCAAAAAACTATGGACGCGATACGAGATTCAGGTATAGCACATTTGTTTGCCATATCTGGTTTGCATTTATCATTCGTTGCTGGTCTGTTTTTTGTAGTGTTTCGTAATTTATTCGCAATATCTGAAACTTTGACTCTTAAGTATAACACCAAGAAAATATCTGCATTCCTTACTATCTTGCCAACCACGTTTTATTTATTGATTACCGGTATGCAAATTTCTGCTCAGCGTGCCTACATTATGGTGATTTTAGTACTCGTTGCAACAATGATAGAGAGAAAATATCGAGGGTTAATAGCAATTGCGTTTGCTGCTTCAGTGATACTTTCAGTAGAACCAGAAGCAATTTTAAAGCCTGGCTTTCAGATGTCATTTTCTGCTGTTTTGGCACTGGTTGCCAGTTATCAAATTAATGCTAATAGATTGTTCAAAACAAAAATAATGAAATATTTTGTATCGATAATGATCAGCTCAGTAATAGCAAGTTTAGCAACTGTTCCGTACACGATATACAATTTTAATTATTTTTCAATTAGTGGCATTATCACAAATTTAGTTGCTATACCAATAGTTACATTAATTATTATTCCACTTGGAATAATCTATGTTTTGTTGATTCCTTTGGGTGTTGAATGGATTATAGCACCATTTATAGAGCACCCAATTGACAGTATTTTGTATATAACAAACGCTATCGCTAGTCTTCAGTATTTGGTTATTCCCATTCGTACTTTTCCTGCCTCATCAATTATTATAATAACATTTGGGTTATTGTGGCTGTGCTTGTGGGAAAGAAATTGGCGCTTCTTCGGAATTTTCTTTATTGTGCTGGGTATTTGCTTTAGCACCGCATATAAAACCCCCGACATCCTAATCAGTGCTGATAATGTTGCTGTAAAAGAAAGTGATAACTTACTATATTCTCTCACCAGAAAAAATAGGAACTTTGTTGTCAAAACATGGGCGAAACAAAATGGGCAGAACCAAATTTTGAATCATACTAAATATAACAATTCAAATAAAAGGCTACAGTGTGAAGATTATGATTGTATATATAATAAAGGAAATAATAAATCAGTGCTACTTGCTTATAAAAAAGAAGATATTTCAGAAAATTGTGATAAAGTTGATTTAATAATTCAATTAAGTGAGTTCGACTATTCAGCTTGCAACACTAAAATTATTAAACATGCTGATCTAGAAACGTATGGCACACATTCTGTTTGGTTAACAAATCGTTACGTAAAGATTAATACAGTGCGCTCCAATAGGCCTTGGCACATGTTGAAAAATTAAGAAACTTGATTTTAAGGTTTGGTTAATGTATACCTAAATAAGTTTAAACTAGAAAAATGTTATGGTTACAGACACTCAAGATCCTTTCAAAGACTATTTTGATTTTTTAGGATTTAGAAAACTTTCTGACCAGCCCAGTAGAATTTTGAGCTCTATAAGAAAGTATTCTGGTACTATATCGATAGCAAGTACCATTGCTACTCTTATAGCATTTACTGCCTTTTCTATTCAGCCTGTTACAGTAAGTATTGCTGGGTTTGCGTTCACGCCAGCACCTCTTGCCTTTATTCCTCTTATAGTTCTCTTATTTACTGCTGTTATAAACTTTATAAATACACAAAAAATAAAAGAGAATGAAATAGATAAAAAAATAGGAAACTATCAAGTTGATGAACAGTACAGCCAGATTGTTCAAGAAGCCGAAAAAATTGAAATTGTAACAAATTTAGATCGTAAGAGGAAAAAGCTTTCAATAGTTTTACCAAATTCTAAGACGCAGAGAGAAATACTAGAAGATATAGAAGCAGAAAATAGAAATAGGATTCTCTTGTTTACTGGATCATATGTATTTGGTACTATTATAGTAGTTTCAGCAATATCACAATCCATTCATGCTCCAATAATATTAATAGCTTTATTAGTCGCTATTCTTTTATGCATCATATCAACACTTAGCAATCTAATAAGTAATAGCGTGGATCATGAAAATCATACTATTAGAAAACACAGTTCTTTAGGTCTTCTATTTCCATACTGGTCTGGAAAGGGCATGGTTGTATCAGTAGTAGAAAATAAGCTTGGTAAAAGGGAAAATGAACTAATATCTCTAATGAAAAAACTACTTAGTCCGCTTTGCAACTCATTTGACAGTAACCTTAAAAAAGCTTGCGATTTACTTGATAATAGTCTTTTAAAGCCTGCAAATATTAACATTAAAGAAACGCTTGATCACCTAAAAAAAATCAGAGAAGACATCAAAAAAGATTTAGATTGGCTACATGCAGAAATTTCAGAAGTTTTAAACAACACTAAAGAATTGACAAAAAAAGCACATTCACTAGATATTGAAGGTACTTTTTCTAGGTTAGAGAATGCTATTAAAATTGCTGAAGATAAAATTGAACGATTTGAACCAAGCCGCTTTGTAGGCTGGCTTCAATCAACTACGCAGTCTAATAATAACGAGTTCCTTAGCATGCTAAAAAAGTTAAAAGAGGATACAGAAAAGGAAAAAACGGAATTGAAGAAGCAATTAAACGTAGTAAGGAATGAATTAGAAGAAATAAAAAAGAAGCAAGCTCAACCAAGTACGCCTGATTTAGAAGCTAACAATGGAAATAATACTAATAAATTATTAGTATTAGAAAATAAAGTCAAAGAACTACGTGACACAGTTAGAAAGTTAGAGCTGGAAGCAGAACAAAATAAGCTGCAGCAAAAGAAGGAAAAGTTAGAGCAAAAAAAATCTGAACAAGAAAAAACAGATGAATGGAAAGAAAAAATCAACGGTAAACCAAGTGAATTCTTATATTATTTATTAGAATCTATTAAGCTGGAAGAAAAAGATAATAAAGAAAAAAAGGTTGAGGCAACATTACGAAATTTTGATAATAAAATAATAATTCACTGGAAAGATGGCTCTCAAACAATTTGCCATATTAAAAAACAAGGTGATCTTCCTAGTACAAAAGTTGATTTTGTAGATCAAAATATTCAAGCAGCATTTGCAGTAGCTCGCGCGGGGTAGTTGTTATAGACCACTTAGAAGTAACCTTAAGTGTTAATAATGATAAAGAGAAATTAAGGTTAGACACCTATATAGCTGAAAAATGCAACATATCACGCAGCAAAGCGCAAAGATTGATACAAAATGAGCAGGTGAAATTACTTGGCACACCGATAATTAATAATGACCACATAGTAAAACCAGATGAAGAGTATGTGGTGCATCTCGTTCAACCTGACATATCCACATCAATTGAGCCTAATTATGACATAAAACTTGATATCATCTATGAAGATGAGGACATTATAGTTCTGAGTAAACAGAGTGGATTAACAGTGCACCCAGGTGCTGGGACAAACAATGATACGCTTTTGAACGCAGTTATCGCTCACCTTGGTAAAATCCCTTACAGCCATGTAAGACCAGGAATTGTTCATAGACTCGATAAAGATACTAGTGGGCTGATGGTAATTGCAAAAAATGAAGAAGCCCATGGTTTTTTGTCTGAATTGTTATCGAATCGCAAAATAAAGCGGGAATACTTAGCAGTAGTTTGGGGAACATTATCTTCTCAGCAAGGCACGATAAAAACTAACATTGCTCCCAAACGCGGTAATAAAGAAATGATGTGTGTAACAAAAATCACAGGCAAATTAGCAATCACTCACTATTTAGTGCAAAAAGTTATAGGACAAGTAAGCCTCGTTAAATGCACTTTAGAGACAGGCAGAACACACCAAATTCGAGTCCACATGAGCCACATAGGACATTCCATAGTTGGTGATCAAGTTTATGGAAAAAATAGTAGTAAAAGCACAAAATATGCTAAAAACTCTAGTTTCATTCGTAATTTCAATAGACAAGCACTACATGCTTATACACTGGGCTTATACCACCCAAAAAGTAAGGAATACATGGAATTTGTCTCTGATTTACCGCAAGATATAAAAACTTTAATTGGTGAGTTTGACAACATATCTTAATAACATTCGTATTAACCTATCAATATTATCATCCATGTTATCAGGAAGTTAATTAATGAAAGAAAAACTGCTGCACTACCTAGATCTTTCACCTTTTTTGAAAGTATGTGTTGTTCACTGGAAATACGCTCAATTGTCGTTTCAAAAGCAGTGTTAACAATTTCCACAATTAACACCAGGAATAGGCTGCTTATCATTACTGCACGTTCTAGATTACTTACATCCAAAACAAACAAAACTGAGACACATACTATAAAAAGCAGTAACTCCTGTCTGAACGCAATTTCTGATATAAAAGCTGATTTTATTCCTTCACAAGAGTATTGAATTGCTTTTATTAGACGAATAATGCCCTTCTTCATTATTATTCACAAAACCCTTTAATCAAAATTTTAACTCATTTGGATTTGCTACACCCTATAACATTTTTATCATTTGTTCACCCTATTGGTTTTGAAATTAAGATTTACTGCAACTACAATAAGTACTCTTATCATCACATTTTGGTGTTAAGTCGGGATAGAACGTGAGTATAGCATCATTCTTTCTTACAAACACTGATTGATAATCGTCATCTTCCATTTTATACAGGCACATTCCATCCTTTCCTAATTCCTTAAACGCCTTAGTTGCAGAAATTATCAGCATGAAGGTTATATGCGTATCCATTTGGGCATTTAACTTTCACTTCCCCATCCTTACCTAAATATTTCATTCCAAATGTATAAACTGGCGGCTTAATATCTGATTCATTGCACAGGATTCCAACTGCCCATTTATCCTCTTGAGCTTCAACATATCTACCTACAAAATGCATACCACCTAATTTATCGTTTGGCTCACCACAAAAAATATGTCCAAACCCTATAGTTTCTTTTTCACTTCCACTATTTGTAAACCAAATGTTAGCCAGTTCATCTTTAAGTAACTCCAAATCCGCATCTGGCGTAATCACTTATATATTCCTTTCACTACTTCTTGATGCTGCGGACAACTAAGTAAAATTTTGAAATCTTCTTTATCTGGATGTGCTCCCCAATCTCCACAAACTTTCAACACTCCTCTATCGAAGTCAGTTAATTCTGAAACGGTGGCTGGTTGTGAACTGAAAAATGGTTCAAAATTGACTTCAACATTTTCTTCTACATAGCCGGTGTGAAAATAATGATCCTTAATATAAAAAATAAATCCTATTATTGGTATTATTAAACACAAAATTAGTTTAACTGTCTTCGACATAATCACGTTCACAAAAAAGCTAGCCTATAAGAAATAATTTAAAAAAGTTTTAATCTAATCGTTTTTGCAGAGCAGCAACTCCCGGCATTTCATCGCCACTTAACCAATCTAAAAATGCTCCTCCACCAGTGGAAACATATGTAAAATCCTTATCGGTAAGGCCTGCAGCGCTTATTGCAGATAGACTATCGCCTCCCCCTATTATGCTGGTTAACTTTCCTTTGTGCGTTAAGTCACTTACGATTTTCATTACCCCTATTGTACCATTTGCAAAAGCTGAATGTTCAAAAACACCAATAGGTCCATTCCACAGCAGAGTCTTACTGCTTGCTATTATACTGCTTATTGTACTCAAAGTTTGTGGTCCGATATCCAAAATTATATCACCGTCCAAAATGGACTCAGTTCTTCTTGAAATACTAGTGCTGTAATCAGAGTTTACTGCAACCAGAACGTCTTCTGGCACAACTATTTTGCAATTGTTTTTATTTGCTGTTTCAAGAATATTATGCAGAAGGTCGTCAACACCATTTTGAAAGAAAGATTTCCCTATATTTACTTTGCTAAATGACAAAAAATTATTGGCTATTGCACCACCTAGAACTAGGTAATTAACCTTTTCTGTTAGCTTCATAAGCACTTTTATTTTAGTTGATATTTTAGCTCCCCCAACTATCGCAGTAATAGGTTTAGCTTTAAACGATACAGCTTTTTCAAGATACTTTAGCTCATCTTGCAAGCAAAACCCTGCATAAGAGGGTAAAAATTCTGTAATGCGTGAAATAGAAGCGTGAGCTCTGTGAGAGCAAGAAAATGCATCATTTACATATATATCCGCTAGAGATGCTAGTTGTTTGGCAAAATTTGAGTCACTTTGCTCTTCCTCTTTATAAAATCTTAGATTCTCTAGTAATATTATATCTCCTGCATCCATAACACTTACTGCTCTTTGTACTTTTTCACCAACGCAATCGTCAATGAATTTCACTTTTTTATTTAGTAACTGCGATAAAGTGTCAATTACATTTTTTAGCGACAGATTATTGTCTCTGGCCTTTGGGCGTCCAAAATGTGATATAATAATAATCTTTGCACTCGCATTCACTAAATACTGAATAGTAGGCAATGCTCTCAAAATACGAGTGACATCACGAATTTCTCCATCTTTTATAGGAACATTGAAGTCAACTCTGAGTAAGACGGTTTTATTGTGAAGATCACAATTTTCTATACTGGGTATATTCATTGTAAAACTAAAGCTATAAAGCCACTATACAGCAGTTTGATCTAAAGTAAAGTTTTAAGCTTACGAACGTTTAAGGAAATTTGCATGCCAAACGCTTGACACTGGAACCTTATCGTCATGCCACCACGAACCGTCATACCGCGATTCATTCGCGGTATCTCTAGATCCCGCTAACAAGCAGCGGGATGACGATTGTCAGGGTGTCATCCCAGCGCCCCTATGATGTCATTTAAGTAGCTGACACTGGTTCCTTTATGATGGCAGTGCCCCTATGGTGTCATTCCAGTGCTTGACACTGGAATCCATCCTTTCCATAATCATCAAAACATTGTATTTTAACGTAAAACAGCTATTTTTATGCTCACCAACTTAATAAAATTCCTGGATTCCAGCGTCACGCGCTGGAATGACATCACAGGAGCACTGGAATGACACCATTTGTTGTGTTTAACAAAGTTCGTACTTAGCTTCATGTTAGCTATAAATATTAAGAAATTTACCAAACGAAAAAAAAGGCAAAAGAAGCCCCGTGGTGGTTGGCTATTCACTATGTACTAAAATATCGGCGTTTTTTTTATTCTAAAACGCTTGATTAAGAGCGATTTAGCTGCTTTTAACTTGCAACTAACCTACACCGCAAGTGTTTAAGAAATTTACTAAGCAGGAAAAAAGGCAAAGAAACCCCGTAGTAGCTAGCATTCAAATTCTCCCTTGTCAATTTGACGTTTTTTGCTGTCTTAAACGCTTTGTAAGCGCGTTTCGGCTTATATAGGTAAAAACCTAAAAATTTTTAAAGACATGCGATGCACGTAGTGCGAAAAATTAAACATGAGACGCCAAATACCCTAAGTTTTTTGTCATTAACCTGCACAGATTGCGAAGATAAATAAATAGCTTCAGTTTCATGATAAGGAGGCTGGCGGAGTTTGTCAAGTAAGTTTTTCGTTTAATCCGTTTCTTGATTTAGGTGCCCTTGACTTCCGGCTGGGTCGAATTTGTATAGCTACATTGTCGGTAAATCTAAATTGCTTTAATGATTTTGATTGAAAAATAGTTTTTCTATTATATAAATGCTACTTTAGGGTAATCAAAATGGAAGACGATAAATATAGCCTAGGTTTAAGAGTTATCCATTGGTTGATGGCTGTTTTTATTATCGGTATGCTTTGTTCTGGACTTTATATGAAAAGCCTGCCACTTAGCAATGAAATTAAGTTCAACATATACGCTATTCATAAGGCTTGCGGTATCACTATTCTTGGATTAATCATAGTACGCATATTTTTTCGCGTCTTTACTTATGTTCCACCACTTCCAGCAAATTTTTCTCGGTTTGTAATCAATATAAGTAAAGCAGTACACTTTGGTTTATATTCTTTGATGGTGCTAATGCCACTATCTGGCTATGTCATGTCTTCTGCTTCTGGCAAACAGATCAAATATTTTTTTCATATCCCTTTGTTGATTAATCAAAACAAAGACCTAGCTAACACGGCTAACGAGCTACATTCGATGCTTGCATATTTTATGGTACTCTTTATAATCTTACATATACTTGGCGCCTTAAAACACACATTTATAGATAAACAAAACATTTTTAAACGTATGATATAGGTTATATGTTAAGTAGCCTCTGGAAAAAAGGAACAGATTTTCTTGGCAGTGAGTTTGCTATAATGGGTGGTGCTATGAGCTGGGTTTCAGAGAGAAACTTGGTCTCAGCAATCTCAAACGCTGGTGGTTTTGGTGTGATTGCATGTGGTGCAATGTTTCCAGACTTGCTAAAAAAAGAAATCATAGAGACGCAGCAATTAACTAACAAGCCATTTGGTGTAAATCTAATTACTATGCACCCAAAGTTGAGTGAGTTGATAGATGTGTGTATTGAAACGAAAGTGAGCCATATAGTGCTTGCCGGTGGACTGCCAACAAAGCCTAATATAGAAAAAATCAAGGGTGCAGGCATTAAAGTTATGTGCTTTGCACCAGCATTAAGCCTTGCGAAAAGGTTAGTAAAAATGGGAGTAGATGCATTAATAATAGAAGGAATGGAAGCAGGTGGGCATATAGGTCCAGTTAGCACTTCTGTTCTTGCACAAGAGATATTGCCTCATTTTAAAAATGAACAAATACCAGTGTTTGTTGCAGGTGGAATAGGAAGAGGTGAAATGATAGTTAATTACCTGGAAATGGGAGCAAGTGGCTGTCAAATAGGTACATTATTTGTCTGCACTAATGAGTCAATTGCCCACAAAAATTTTAAGGAAGTGTTTATTAAATCGGCCGCACGTAATGCAATACCTTCTGTACAGATAAGTGCTGATTTTCCTGTAATTCCAGTAAGAGCTATAGCCAACAAAGCAAGCGATGACTTTATGAAGCGTCAAAAAGAAGTTATTGATGAATACCAAAAGGGACAGATCTCAAAAGAAGATGGGCAGCTTGAAATAGAAAAATTCTGGGCTGGAGCTTTAAGAAGAGCAGTAATTGATGGAGATGTTGAAACGGGATCTTTAATGGCTGGCCAAAGTGTTGGCATGGTTGATAAGGAAAAGCCTGTAAAAGAAGTAGTGAATATGTTAGTTCAACAGGCAAACAATTATATTGAGAGCAAATCTGTAGAAGTAGAAAGCCCAGAAAGCAAATAGTTAAGCGACCTCACAATAAGCAAATTATCCATATATGGCATAATTGCCCAGTTTTAATGTAAAATTAACGCTAAAAAGGTATCTATACATTTTATTATGTATGGAGGAATGTTATGCTAAGTCCTTTAAAAAAATCTCAGAATAATACAGGAGATATTAACCAACAATTGCACAACACTATATACAAAAAGGTAACAAAAAAAGAGCACAAACATCCAAGCCCACAATCTGAAAAAGACAGAACTCTGAAAGAATGCATAGAGTTATTCAAGAAAGAGGCTGACCCTGAGGTATTAACTAAATTAGAAAAATCGCTGAGAGAACGAATTGAATTAGAAAAATCACCGGAAAAACAAGAGGAATATCAAAAACATTATAAGTATTATATCAAAAACTTTCTTCCTGTATTGAAAGATGAAGTAATAAAATCAAAAGCACTAGCTGTATCTATAGTATTTGGCAATGGAATAGAACAATCACAAAGACCACAAACAAAAAGAGGAAAAATAGTAAAAACAATTTTGGATATTACTAACAGGAGCAGCAGTGTAAGCTCAATACCAAATGCTGTTGAAGAAAATATTGAAGATCAAATGCAGCTAGGACATATTGAAGAGCAAAACAACACACAAGAAACACCCTTGAATGTAGCTGAGAAAAAAAGTGGTGATACTAAAATACTTGGCCAATTAGATATTCCGAAAGAGGTATCTAGAAAATATAGTAAAGTTATGGAGCAATTAAAGAAGAATATAAAAACTCCTAAGCTTGGTAACGGTAGTGGTTCAGATAGTGGAATAAACTCACCTGGACTGAGTGAAAAAAACTCGATATCACCAATAAATAGTAGAAAAAACAGTTTAACATCAATAGCAAGCACTTCATCTGAGGAAAGTTTAAACTCAACATTGAGCTCTGTTGAAGAAGATAATGGCTTACAACCAGAGGGTGGAGAAAAAACTGAGTTATTAGAATCAAATTTGGAATCCCCAAAAGAAAACGAGACTCAAGTGCAGCCAGAGCAGACTGTAAAAAAAGAGCCAAAAATGCAAGAAAATGAAAACTCAGATGGTCAAGCAAATCCAGATCAAGTTAAGAAAGATATCCTACTTAAAAACCAACCCAATAACAGAAATCTTCACGTTGCACTTGTAGCAGGTTGTGCTCTCTCCACAATAGGGTGCATTGTTGCAGGAGCAATGACATCAGGATTGATAGGAGCAGGACTACTTGCTATGGCTGCAGTGTTTGCTATAGCAGCAGTAGCTGAATTGCATTCAAACTTCCTATCAAGTAAATTAACATCCATTAATGTGAGTCCTCTTGTTGATGATAAAGAGCTTACAGCATGTTCACGTCTGTAAAAATTAAATATGTGTTACTTGTAGTGGATAAGTGAATTCAGTTCTTGCCTATTGATATAAAAGTTGTTATATTTAAGAAATGTTTAAAAGGTATTTAGTTGATGCGCATTCAATTGAATAAAGTTTTGGTTTTTATAGCCTTATTAAGTTTCATTTTTGCATCATATTCTAGCGAAGCAAGTTCGGCGAGTGATGAATTAAAGGGTATACAAGAAACGGTAAAAAATTTTATTTCTTCATTTTCAGTTAAAGATACTGTAGAAAATATGAGTCCTTCAACAATCATAGGGTTGTGTATAGCTGCAGTGATACTTGCAGTAGTGTTCAGAGGTCTAATCTTTTTTATGATAATGTTTGGTGTACTGGTCCTGATGTTCGGTAGTACAGAAAAGGCAACAGACTACTTAAAAGAAAAATTTAACTTTGCAAAAGATATAAAATTACAATCCGATAGCGAAAAAAAAGATAAAAATTAAGATAGTATTTTTATCTTTTTTAATTATCTTTATTGAATACGCATATGCAGTTAAAAGTACCAACAGTTAACTCTAAGCTTAAAAAAAAGAACAACTTAGCATTACTAGAAAGCATTGATTTAGATTTTGTTCCTTATGCTTGTCATTACGATGAAGAAACCATACTAACAAAACAGGGAGAATTGTTAAAAATAATCAAGTTAGAAGATTATTCTTCTGTTGATAACTACAGAGACCTCAGAACTGAAATTAGAAAAAGCATATCAAAAAATATTAATAGCCTGTGTTTTACCGTTTGGATTCATACCGTTAGAAAGCGCAATAAACTGAGCTTGAAATGGAATAAAACTGAAGACTTCTCTGACAACCTACATTCAACGTGGTTTAATAAACTAACTGATAGTAAATTACAGTATATAAATGAACTATACATTGTAATATTGTTTAGCGATTTTGGCAAGCATACTAATAATTCGTTTTTTTTCAATAGAATAAAGAATAAGCATAAGTTGTCTTTACAAGAAAGCCATCAGGAGTTGCAAAAGATAACTGACGTAATTCAAAATGATTTAGGACCTTTTGGAGCTAAAAAACTGAGTCTAAGGTTTAGTGAAGGTAAAATATATTCTGAAATGATAGAATTTCTCCACTATATTGTTACATTAACGCACAAAGATTATCCAATACATGAAAGGGACCTGTCGCAATATATTAGAAATTTTAAAATAGCTTTTGGTTTCAATACGTTTCAAACAATATTTGAAAATCAACAGAAATTTGGCTCTATTTTCAGCATAAAAGAATACCGGGAAATCTCTTTAGGTAATATAGATAGATGCTTGCAGCTTGAATCTGAATTTATCATTACAGAAATAATGATATTTACTAGTAATAACAAAGCAATAAAAGAATTTAAAAAACAAATCAACATGCTGCAAATTAGTGAGGATAATACCTTACTTAAAAGTTCAGGAATTGAAGAAATAATAGAGCTTGAAAAGACCTCTAGTATAGACTTCTGCCAACAGAAAATTATTTTTACAATATTTGCAGATGATAGGAATAAGTTAGCTGAAAGTATTAGTGATTTATCTTCTATAATGTCATTAGTTGGCTTCATGATGTTTAGAACTGATTTACATATGGAAAGTCATTTTTGGGCACAACTTCCAGGCAATTTTGCTTTTATTACGCAACCGAAAAATATCTTAACAAAATACGCTTGCAGCTTTGCTATGCTGCACGATTTTACGTCAGGTACATTAAAAGGAAGAAGGTGGAAAGAAGCGGTAATGATTTTTTTTTCAAAAAAAGGAAATCCTTACTTCTTTAATTTTCATGGAAAAAGAAATAATGGCCATACTACGATACTCGGAGCTCCAAATTCAGGCAGAACTTCACTCATTAATTTTCTATTATCAGAATCAAGAAAGTTTAACCCAAGAATTGTCATATTGGATAACACTGGAAAATCAATAATTTTTACTAAAGCAGTGAGTGGTAAATATTACATAATCGATCCAAAATATAAGGACAAAAGCCTAAAATTTAATCCACTAAACATTGAAGATAGTGCTTCCAATCGCAATATGTTGGTTGAACTGATCAGAAGAATGGTAGCCGATACGAGCTTGGTGGACGTAGAAGAAAAGATAAGAAAAATTGTGGATTCTATATTTGCTATACCCAAGGAATCACGTTCTATTTCACAAATTTCTGAGGTGCTCTTGCTCCTTGGGGGTAAGATAAGTAGATGGTGTGACGATGGTGACTTTGCTTACTTATTTCAAGATGGTGATGAATCAGATATTGACTGGGAAACAAAAATTATATCTCTCAACACCGCAAACCTTACAAAACAAAAGGAATGTATGTCCGTGATACTTTACTATTTTTTATATTCTTTTGAGGCAAAATGTGATGGCTCGCCTGCAATACTTGTTTTGGATGAAGCATGGGAGATAAGTAATATTTTTCCTACAGAGAAAGAGTTTGATAACTGGATGCAAAGAATGACGGAACTAAATGTTGTAGTAATCCTAAGTACTGAGAATTTAAATCTCGCATTTGCTAGCAAATTTACTCAATATTTAGATAAACATGTTGATACAAGAATCTTGATGCCGAACGTCAATGCAAATAGATTATACATGAAGGCATTTTCTCTATCGAAAGAGGAGCTGAATATAATTCTGCAGACGCCAACACAGGAAGGTTTATTTTTGATAAAACAGTACAAAGGATTAGTAACCTTAAATCTGGATTTGAAGGATATGCAAGAAATACATGTACTTTCAGCTAACAAAGAGACTATAAAGTATATGTATGAGGCAATAAAAGAAAAAGGAGAAGAAGTTAATGAGTGGTTACCGGTATTTTATGAGAAGTGTAAGGCTTAATTTCTTATTGATATTTTTTTTGATACTTGGTCTTTCGTATCAAGGATATGCTGATTGTCCAACATTTGTAGCAAGTAATACTTGGTGGGAAGCAATAGTTGGTGGAGATTGGGTAAAGGAAATTAAGGTGCAAGCAATAAAAGATCAAGGAGTTGATGGTTACTTTAATCCCAAAATTAGAGTATGTGCTTATGATGGACAAAGTTATTGTTATGACTTACAAAGTGGGGAATCCTGCCGCCAGATATATGGAACGCAAGGTACAGGAGCTGGAGTTTCTGCTGCAGCTTTTATCGACTGGGAAGGAGATAAAACAAAAGCTGGAGAAGAAATTGCTCGGGGTCTTAAATGGGAATGGGCAGACGGTGTTACTGATGAGGAAAAAAGAAGATTCGCTAACTCTCCTAAAATATGTGCTTGCAGTCAAAAAGGGGCTTGTATGTCAGGAATTTCTTCATGGGGTTCTAGAGTATTTTCGGGTGAGAATATTTTCCGTCCTGGGGAGATGGAAAAAGTCTGTTATACCTGCTACCAAACGGCAGTAAAATGTGCTCCTGTTCCACTTGCACCTGGCCCCCCTCCATTTTGTGAACAACTTGCAATGTCACCTCCACAAGTTAGAATTGTTCCTATAACAAATGAAGATAATGATTACTTCGATCCAAGAGTTGGGGTGATAATTAGCGGACTGGAGGAAAGAAAAGAGTTAGGTTTTCCACACGTTGTTTCAAATAATGAGAACATTCCAAATCACTCATATACTGTTACAGATAAGGATACTCACTATTACTTCAAAACCTATAGAAAAAAGGGCCAGCTCTGCGCTGAATACCATGGAACTCAAAGTATAGACAAAAAAAATCCACAGTTCGTCCGCTGTTTCCCGGCACCACCTGCTCCAGAACCTGAGATAGTGGAGATAGTAAATGCAAATACATTGAAAGTAGAAATGAAGATGAGTGAGAGCACTTGTGCTAAAGCACATGGAACCTATAGTAATGGTTCCTGTACTTTTAATGTTAATACTGACCTCAACCATCCTATAAACATTGGCCCCCTATCTTTAAAAGTAGTAAAACCAGCAATAGTAGCAAAAACAACTGATAGTAATATTGATAATATTATAGAAGGTATATTAGAAAGTAATCCGCAACAATTTAAAGTTCTGAAAGAATATGGCTATGTTCCTGATGTGCAAATTAAATGTTCTAAAGGCGGAAGTTTTTATAGTTTTAATGATTTTGAGAAAAAGTTAAAAGACAAATCTATTCAATGTGAATTTAATAACTCTGGGCAGCCGGAAATAGAAGTAAAGTATAAAGGAAATTCTAACAGTAAAATGCTTTGTCTTTCTGGATGGCAGCCAGAACCAGAGGAGTTTGTTCTTAAAAGAGAAAATAAAATAATACCACTAAAATTAATGGGAACAAGATATACTAAATACAATGCTGTTTACTCCAAGGAATCAAATCAGTTCTATTATCTTCCAAGCAAGGAAATAGTTTGCCCTTTGAAAGAAACTCAAGAGAGGTTGGATAAAATAATATTTAATAAGCAAGAGTATGTTTTCTTCCCTGATGAAAATGAGCAGAAGAAGGAAGAATGCAGTTATTGTGTGAAGAAAGATAGCAAAATAGACGAAAAATTAAAATCTGGTGAAGGACTGAAAGTAGTATACAAATTGACGGATGTAGAGCATAAAGAAGGATGTGAGCAAGGTGATGATGGTTGCATCTGCTTTGATGGAAAGTGTAGCCGTTCAAAACAATATTTGAATAAAAATGAAGATGATAAGCCATTCTACTTAAGGTATGAGGAAGTGGATTGTAAAGATAAGGATGGTAAAGTATTAAGAGATGAAAAAAATGAAGTACGAAAGTGTACACAATTAAAAGATCAACTGATTAAAGCAAACAGAACAGAGGTTTTTTACGCTGATAAATTGTGTAGGTTCGATTTAGAAGGTCTCAAAAAGAAATTAAAAGAAAAATTAAAAGAGATAATCAAGGAACATCTGAAAAATAAGAAACCAGATCTTGAAAAAAATAATGAAAAATCCTATGATCATAAAAATAAAGATGTTTATACAGATGACTTATCAATAAAATTTGATCGTATTAAAATAGAAGCGTGGGGAAGTGGTGAAGCAGGTCATATACAAGGTAGTGGCTGTGACAATCAAAAATGCCATTCTACTGAAAGCAGAGTAGGGATGCCAGGAGATTATATTAAAGCTAAACTGAAAATCGATCCTAATTATCCTATAATTAAGGTGCAAGTCACAGAGGGAGGGGGTAACCAGGAAAGTAACTTCTCAGATAAGGACGGGGGACCTGTTTTCATAGAAATGTGCAATTCGCAGAAGCAACATTGCCAGCAACTGATTACTGTTGCAGGTGGAGGTGAGTATAGAACATACGGTGGTAAGGGTTATGAGGAAACAGTAATTCATAAGCAAGATTTAAAGCTAGAGGAGAAAATTGTAAAGGCAGATAAACTGAAGTCTACACAAGACAATCAAATAGCATATATAGAAAATGGTGAAATCAAGTACGAAACAGTAGAGTGTGGAAGTGGTTTGAGAAGCAGTAGATCTGGTGCAGGTGGCTGCATTAATAAAAGCAAAGGAATTTATGGTAAAGGCTCTCCAGGGTATGTGAAGATTAGACCTATTATAAAGGAATTTGACGAAGAAGAAATAAATGCTGCTATTAAAAAAGTAATAGAGGATCTATACGATCTTGAAACTATGACTGATTTTTGGGTAGGGGATCTTAACGTGAATATAAGTGGGATAATTAAAGAGGAAGTCAAAAAAGAATTATCAAGGTAAAAAGATATAGCTCTGGAAATGATGCTCTTGTTTTAATAATTAATTAAAGTAAAGCATGTAGTAAATGGTGTAATTGCTGTATCTTAACAAAAAGGTATAACGAATGTAGGAGGGTGCTTTATGTCTCTAAAGAATAAAATTTCTGAGTTAATAGAACAACAATTTAGCATTAAATACCATGACAATTATTTGGCTTACACTATACATAATTGGGCTGCAAGCGAAATATCTGATTCTATTACTTTTTGCATAATTGGTTGTGGAAATTGCAAGATTGGATATCAAGATGTTGCAAAGTCATTCAACATAACAAAAGAAGAAATTGACCAAGGTAATATTGCAAGCATAGAAAGTAAAATAAAAAGTGAAGCTGAAAAATCAGGTAGCGAGTTTTCTGAGTTGATTTCTAGAGTGGATCAATCGCTAAAAGAGCAGAGTGAAAAGTCTATTGTACAAATTTTAGATTCATCCGCTGAGGAGATGTTAAGGAGTTTCTGTGATAGCCCTGTACAGTCTCCAGAGCCTCAAGAACCCTCTGCTTCATCTGAAGAGCATGCTACAGAAGGCCCAGAAACTAGTGTTAATTCAGATCTTTTGTCAACCTAATCAACCCCATATATATGTTTTTTTTGTACCCATGCTTTGCGTTTTGGGGTGGAAAGAAAGCACCATTCTTCGTTGCATTTTTCTATCTTCATCACAACAAACTTGTCTATTTTCATAGTAATCTTGCTGTCTACACTCTGTTTTTGATATCCATAAGTATCTTCTTTTACAATCGCGTAGCGCTTATCACTAAGAAGATTGCCTTTTATCCATCCGCAGTCTTCATCTATATCGCAGACCTTTTTCCAACTCTCAAACTCTTCTATCACTTTCAGGGGCAGATTTTTGCAAGTGTATATCCATTTTACAGGATAGTGAAACCCTGGCCCCGTTCTCATGTTGATCTTATTTGATTTGGTTGAAACAAAGTTGTTAGCAAACAAGCTATGGCTAAATAATAAAAACAATAGGATAATAGTACTGAACCAAGATCCCAGTGTCACGCACTGGGATAACGTGAGGGATAGTGTAACAGACTTATTCATCATAATTCACGATTAGGTTGACATAAGATAAAGAGTAAATTAAAAATTGAATAGATCTTTAAATGCAAAATCAATGCCTATAGAAATATTAATGCCTGCTCTTTCACCGACAATGAGCAAAACTGGAGGAAAAATTGTAAAGTGGCATAAAAAAGAACAAGACAAAGTTGAAGTAGGCGACGTAATTGCTGAGATAGAGACTGATAAAGCCATAATGGAGTTTGAATCTATAGATGAAGGAGTCATAGCAAAAATTTTAGTAACAGAAGGAACAAGTGGCGTGTCTGTAAATCAACCAATAGCTTTAATGCTGGAAGAAGGAGAAGATGAAAGTGCACTTAACAACTATACTTCAACTTCCATCAATAGTGCAGTTAAAAAGGAAGTGACAAAAAGTGCTGTTGATAATCAAAAATCAGAACACCAAGATTTAAACGGAAAGCCAATAAGTCATTCTTCGGTGTCATTCCAGCGCGTGACGCTGGAATCCAACCCCTCAATGTCATCCCAGTGCTTGACGCTGGGATCTAGAAAAGAAGAATGGATCCCAGTGTCAGCTACTCAGATGACAGAGGGTTATGCAGAAGGTAGAACAAAAATAAGCCCATTAGCTAAGAAAATAGCTCAAAATGAAGGGGTTAATGTGCAGCAATTAAAAGGTACAGGACCATATGGTCGCATAATTAAGGCTGATGTGTTGGAGTTTTTAGGCAGTGGTATACATACTGAAAGTCCTGAGAAAGATACCATAGTTGAAGTAAGCAACATGCGCCAAGTGATAGCACAGCGCCTGACTGAATCAAAACAGAATGTTCCACATTTTTATTTAACTGTAGATTGCCAGGTTGATAAGTTAATATCGTTAAAAAACGAGATTAACTCAGCAGATGAAAACAATAAAGTAACAATTAATGATCTAATCATAAAAGCTGCAGCTTTCAGCATGAAAAAATTTCCTGATATAAATTCTTCGTGGATAGATAATAAAATACTGAGATATTCAAATATAGATATTTCAATCGCTGTGGCACTTGAAGATGGGCTAATTACTCCTATAGTAAAAAATGCTGATAAAAAGGGTATTTTATCTATATCAAAAGAAGTGAAAGATTTAGTAAGCAGAGCAAGATCTGGAAAATTGAAACCTGAAGAGTTTCAAGGAGGAGGGTTTACTATCTCCAACTTAGGGATGTTTGGTATAAAAGCCTTCAGTGCTATAATCAATCCGCCGCAATCTTGCATTATGGCAGTTGGTGCATCTAAAAAACAACCAATTGTTATGAATGAGAAAATAGAAATAGCAGAAATAATGACAGTAACGCTCTCTGTTGACCATAGAGCAGTTGATGGGGCACTCGGAGCAAAGTTTTTAAATGCCTTTAAGCATTATATAGAGAATCCTCTGGTGATGCTTATTGAAACTGCGGTAATCTATTAGCATTGTTATTACAAAATTAATACCTCTAAGTTTATACTTTTATTAGTTAATAGGTTTAGAGGTAAAAAAATGAATACTACAGTAGAAAAAAATAATCCAAAAATTTTTCCTAAAAATGAAGGAAAGATTAACTCAAAAGGCATGGTTGCCCCACCTGTTCCTCCGAAATCTTCCCAAGCTAAATTTGCTGGAATAAAAGCAATTTTTGAGCGAAATGTACCTCATTCTCAAGCAAATGATAGTAATAAAACAGTGAGTAGCAATCTTGGAAGAACATTTGGCCCAACAATGCAAAAACTCATGGAAGACAACATTCATAGCACTCCTAACAAACAACGCCGCAATTCAGGGGATAGTGGTATCAGTGATATTAGTAGCAGCACTTCTGATGATGAGGATAGAACAATAAAAGATAAAATGATGGAAAATGTTAAGCAGGATAACCATCAAAAAAGCTTTGATTTACATAAAGTACAAGCAACTGATGAATTAGAAACCGTAAAATTTCTCAAAACGCTAAGCAAGAAAGAAAGAGAAAAACTTGGTTTTTCTCCTAAACAGCAAAATAACCAAAAGGTTGAGACTAGCAAAAAAACTTATAATCCACTTGATTGGAATCCAATCTATCAAGGTAAAAAGCTCTTTAGCTTAGGCAATATGTCGAGTAATTCGTCTTCATGTAGTGAAAAAAGCAATATTTCAGATGTAAGCGATAAGTCTAATAATTCAAACATTGTTAGATGTAATATTACTAGGAGTAACAGTAAGGAAGACCTTCGTAAACCTGATGCTTCACATAATGACAAATCTGCAGGTAAAAAATTATCTAATGTCAATGTAAGCGAATTAATCAGAAAGTTTGAACAAGGTAATGACATAGTAAAAGGGCGTTAATCAAATGTTACCCTATCTTTGTATATGTAAAGGTAGGGTATCTTTTCAAAATAGTATATCCTTTATAGCTTTGTTAATTTTTGACTCCCTCTCTGCAAAAGCAGTTTCTAGAGAGGTTTTAAGTTTTTCCCATTCTTCTTGACCATTTAGAACTAAAGATTTATATTCATTTTCAATTTTTTCCAATGCTCTTTGATATGAAAAACCTAATTCCTCATATATATCAATATTTATCGATTGCAGTATTACCAAAAATGAAAACAAATTCGGATCAGGTAATTCTTCTCTTGTGTGATTCAGAAGACACAGCTTTATTTTTTTTACGCAGTATTCTATTGTTTTTAACGATAGTGACAGGCTTTCTGCATAAAATATAAAACTATCTACAATCAAATTTTTTGACTTTTTCGGTAATTTAATATTTTCAAATAGTTCTTTTGTAAATTTTTCTATCGGTTGTTTTGGCAAATGTAAAGAGAGATCAGTAAAAGATTTTAGGTCAAAATTTGGTCCAAGTATTGTGCTGATTGCTCTTTGTACATTACTCTTATCTTTACTTACAGAAATAATGAAAACCAGCCCCTCCACATCAAGCATATACTTTATAGATTCCAAAAAATCGACAACGAATTTAGGACGGCACACATCAAGATTATCCACCATTATATAAATGTTTTTGTCTTTTCTGATTTTATTAACCACATCCGCTAACTGTGTTTTAAAATCTCTAGTACTCTCTTTTCTTCTTTGGAGAAGACTTAATTCACTCAAGACAAAACCTATGTCTTTTTTATCAGCCTCTTTTGCAGCATCAAGAAATACTGAAAGCATAGCAAGTGGAGATTTACTGATCAGCTTTCCTAGTGTGTTTAGAGAAAATAGCTCTTGGTTTATGTTCTTGAACTGTTGTATAACACTTCTTTTTACTTTATACGATACAAATAAATCTTCAAATAGGAAATTTAAAAAAGAAGGCAGTGGTTGGTCCAATGCATTGATATCCCATGCACTATAATAAGCTGCAATTTCATTTTGCTGTTTTAACTCTTTTACCCATTCTTTCAAAAAAAACGTCTTGCCCCATCCATCATATCCTTCCAAAGATATTATTGTAAAAGACTGATCAATTGTTTTAATTATAGTGTTGAATTTACCTGAAAATTGCTTATAGTTTAGGTGGTCATTTTCCCAAGCCACCACTTTAAGTGGTGGCACTATTTTTTTCTTTTTGAATGTTATTAGCGATATAAGTTTTTTTAAGCACATGTCTTATTTTATATTTAACTCATATTCTTGTCTTGAAGTAAGTGCTATCCTCAGCGTTCCTTCATCAAGATAGTCAATTTCTCCGCCCATTGGTATGCCGCAAGCAAGGCGTGATATTTTCACATCCAAATTTTTTAGCAATTCAATTATATATTGTGCAGTAACTTGGCCCTCTAATGTCGGATTAATTGCGATAATTATCTCTTCAATTTTAGACTCTGTCACTCTTTTCAGAATAGTGTCAAGGTTGAGTTCTTTTGGACCTATGCCATTTATTGCAGACAATCTGCCACCCAAAACATGGTATAAACCTGAATATATATTTCCTTTTTCAAACGCCCATAGATCACCTAATTCTTCTACTACACACAGTAACTTAGTGTCACGTTTTGGGTTAGTACAAATAGAACAAGGTGACTTAGTATCTAGATTTCCGCAAACTTCACACTCTATTATAAGATCTGCTAGCTCTTTAATCAAAGATGCAAGTGGTAGCATAACTTTTTCTTTGTTTTGGAGTAAATGTATAACTAACCTGCGTGATGATGATGGCCCTAAACTTGGCAATTTAGAGAAAGCATGAACTAGATTCTTTATGTTAACGTTCATTCAATAAATTCAGAATAGGCAGTCAAATGGTAACATCAAACCCTTTGTAAAGAAAGTGGTAAGTTTCTCTTGATCCCACTTTGATCAGCTATAGAAAAAATTTTTTACTTTAACGAAAAAAATTACTTCCGCACACTTAAAGCCTGATTATAATAGACTTCTTGCATAACCCAAACTAAGTAGAAAAAAGGTATCATCCAAGTAGCTGACACTGGTTCCTTTATGACGGCAGTACCTTCTCCTGTCATCCGAGTAGCCGACTACTTGGATCCAGGAAATTTAACTCTACCAAGTAAATGTACAATAAGAACTAGATTCCAGACTGGAATGACAGCAGTCCTACGTCATACCGCGATTCATTCTCGGTATCTCTAGATCCCGCTAACAAGTAGCGGGATGACGGTTGTCAGGCTAGCTTTCATCCCAGTGCCCAGACACTGGGATCCAGAAATTTTAATTGTAAGTAAGCATACTGGGTTGATAAGTATAAAAGTAGCTAGAAAATAAACATTTTTGATGAGATTATATGGAAAACTGGATGCCAGTGTCAAGCACTGGCATGACACCCTTCACGGACTTTTAAATTACTTTAGCTATAAATATTAAGAAATTTACCAAATGAAAAAAAAGGCAAAAGAAGCCCTGGGGTTATTATCCGCTTTAAAATATTGGCGTTTTTTATGTTTTAAACGCTTGACAAGCGAGATTCAGCCGCTTTTAATTGCAACTAACTTACGCTGCAAATGTTTAAGAAATTTACTAAGCAGAAAAAAAGACAAAGAATCCCCGAGTTAGCTAGTCTTTTACTATCTCTGTCGAGTATTGGCATTTTTTGATGTCTTGTAACGCTTTATAAGCGCGTTCAGCTTATTTAGATAAAAACCTAGATGTAGATGAAGTTTTGTAAAGACATACAGTATCTATATACTGCAAAAAATTGAACATAAGACGCCGATACATTAAGTAATCCTTACCTTTTAATCTGCAGATTGGCGAAAGCAAATACAATAGCTTCAGTTTCATGATAAGGGGGCTGGTGAGGTTTGTCAAGGAAGTTTTTTCGTTTCTATGTTGTCAGCTACTTGGATGACGCCAATCTGAGTTGACTACACCAACTCACATTCAGCAAAAAAGAAAGCTATCTCCTTACGAGCATTTTCTAGACTATCTGAGCCGTGAACTCTATTTTCACTAATATCATCAGCAAAATCACCCCTGATTGTGCCTTTATCTGCCTGCTTTGGATCGGTAGCTCCCATGATTTGTCTGTATTTACTTACTGCATTTTCACCAACTAAAACTTGAACTACCACAGAACCAGAGGTCATAAACTCTACTAATTCCCCAAAAAAAGGCCTATCTTTATGAATTTCATAAAACAGCTCTGCTTGTTTTTTTGTTAGTAACATCATTTTTTGTGCTGTGATTTTCAGCCCAGATTGTTCGATGTAGGAATTTATATTGCCTGTAATATTATTTTTTACTGCATCAGGTTTTAATATTGAAAGTGTCTTCTCAATTGCCATATTATTCCCTCATATTAAGTAAAATAGTATATTTATAGATTTATCTTATTATAAATTTTAATTTCATAAAAGTGATTTTTTATTTATAGTTAAGAATAAACCATCAAGGAGGTATTGTATGGGTGAATGTTGTAAAAATAACACTACTAAACAAGCTGAGCCTACCACTAAAAAACAAGCTAAATCTACTACTAAAAAATTAGTAAGTAACTTTAAGTCATCACTTTTTTGTGGAACAAAAGGATTTTTAACTTTTAATTTGGCCTTTTTAAGTTATTTGGAATATAGTTCACATCATAATACAGAATTAAAAAAAGGTGCTGCCTTTGCAATGAAAAGGAATACTATTCCATTGCTTGAAATGATAATCATAGCACCGCTTGTTTGTTTTGCACTGCCGGCTATAGTAGGTGGTTTAAGTCTTTTACAATGTGCACTTGCTTGTGCTGTCTTAATGATTGCCACATGTTTTATTGTCAGAACTTTTAATCTACGTGAAAAATTATTAGAAAAACAAACAGGTTGCCCAAAAGAAACAGTGAATAAGGAATTTGAGAAAGATACTATAATCTACCCTATTTTCGATAAAAGTAGAAAACACATCGAGTATAATTCGCCTAACTCAGAGCAACCACCGGATGAAACGAGTAGCACCTCTCTTTTCGTTAAAGTTTTACTTTTCCCTCTAAAGGTTCTTTTGAAGGTCCTGCAAAGTTATATAATGCTATCTTTAGCTGCTGTTGAACTTCTTGAAACGGTACCAAGTCTTTTTGTCGATACATTTTTCGATTGGAGCTTCACATCTACCAAGAGTAACCTGCAGAGATCAGGTCATTTATTGTATGCAAGTGTAAGAAATTTAGTGCCCATAACTAAATTTGATGAGTGTGTAGCTAATTTTATAGGCACCCCAAAAGTAACTTGTTGTAGTAGTGCGTAGGTGAAAAAGGCAGTTATCTTATTTAACCTTGGCGGACCTAATTCATTGAATGCGGTTCGTCCTTTTTTATTCAACCTTTTTTATGACAGGAGAATAATCAATCTACCGAATCCCTTTCGGTTTCTTTTAGCAAAGTTTATATCTGCGAAACGAGAAAATACTGCACGAGAAATATATGAGCAAATCGGAGGCAAATCGCCGATTTTGGATAATACGAAAGCACAAGTTAATGCTTTAGAACTAAAATTAAATGAAGATAGAAACCATGTATACAAGGTATTCATCTGCATGCGCTACTGGCACCCTTTTGCCGACGAAGTTGTTAAAAGTGTAAAACAATTTGATCCTGACGAAGTAATTCTGTTGCCACTTTATCCACAATATTCAACTACCACAACTCTGTCATCCATCGAGAATTGGCAAAAAAATGCTAAACGGTATGGCCTAAAATGCAATACAAAAATGATTCACCGTTATTATGATAACCAAGATTTTATTGAAGCTCACGCTAATCTGATAGCTAAGTACTATAAATTGGCTAGCAAAATCGGTAAACCAAGAGTCCTATTTTCAGCCCATAGCTTACCTCTTAGTATCATTAAAAAGGGCGACCCTTACGCTTCACAGGTAGAAAGAAGCGTAGAGTTAATAGTAGAAAAGTTAGCTATCAATAACTTAGATTGGTCAATATGTTATCAGAGTAAGATTGGTCCTGTAAAATGGCTAGAGCCAAGCACTGAAAGTGAGCTATTACGCGCAAAAGCTGATGGTGTACCTGTAGTTCTATCACCTATATCTTTTGTTTCTGAGCATTCAGAAACTCTAGTTGAACTTGATATAGAATATAAAGCAATTATCAAGGATGGATATTACTTTCGTGTGCCAACTCTCAGTACCGATCCCTTGTTTATAAAATGCTTAGCCGATTTGTGCATAAATCTCCCTTAAAGTCCTGATTCATAGGGCTTTTCTTTTAGGATTTTATGTGATAGAATAACAGAAAGTTATTATTTTATTAACTATTTTATGCTAAACAAGCTAAAAAAGAAATCTAACACACCCGCACAAAAGGTACATGATGCTTATAATCATGATATCAGAAAGGTAATCTGCATCACAACAGGTTTAACAGCCCTATTGTGTAAGATTTCACTGCAATTTTGCTGCGAGTTCATTGACAATAATAGATCCAATATCTCCTTTATCAAGAATGTTGCCCGATGGGTGAAATTTCCGACATCTACCCTATACATTGCCCATTCTGCATTTATCTTACGGGATTTGGTAAAAGATTATAAAGACCCTAAGGGTAAAAAAGAATTAGCAAAAATTTTGGGTAAATCGGCTAACCTTGCAAGCAGCACCATAGAAGCATTGATGATGTTGAAAGTCATCCATTTTTTGGCTAGAGGTAATGCAGATGTAACAAGTTATATTAGTTCAACATCAACGATCCTATTTTTGTTCATTTCAGAACCTATAAGCTATTATTATACATGCAAGAAATATCTGGATAATAAGGATCCTGAAAAGTCTGCTAAGTGTAAGAAGGACCTTATTATCAGCACATTAACTTTGTCGTTAGGTTTATTAAACTTCATATTAAGAAGGATAGAAACTCCAACTATACCAATAAACTTGGGTAGTGGTATAATCTATAATTTCAACTTAAGCGTAACAGTCAGCATAATATATAGTGCAGTATTTCTTGCAGTTCAACTTGATAAGTTGTTTAATCAACCTGTCAATGATGATCCTTCCACTGAACTTGATGATGTTCATAATATAAACGGTCATTCTAATGACAGCACTGTAGAGGTATAAGAATTAGGGATGAAAAGATTTTATTTCTACTGCCAACGCTAGTACTGCTAATTTGCTAACAATACTCCAAAGTGATAGAATTTTACCTTCTACAACCTGGCTAACATCATGAAACTCACAGTCAGTGGCATTCAAGCTAGAATATACATCTTTTCTGCTATTACATCGGTATAAGTAACATGTTGAAGTATCTCCTATATAGTATATTAGCGGTTCTGCAGAACTGCTTTTAAACATGTCAATGGTTGGTACACCTTCTTGTATAATAACGCTATTGATTGCTATTCCTTCTTTTATCTTTTTCATTTTATGACGCTTTTTTTTATTGAGGTTTAATATTTCCTCTCCACTTGTTGCTGTTATAATGCCCATCCCATATGTGCCATTGCTTGCTTTGATAAAAACGTAAGGTTGTGTTTTTATTTTATATTCTTCGTATTTTTTTTGCACTAGAGATAATATTTGGTCAACTTTAGTTGCTACTGCTCCTAGTGACAAATCATCATCAAAATCAACTCCATCACAGCTCTCTGTAAGCACAGAAATTAGCCATGGGTCTATTTTAAATTTGCCACAAAACTCAGATGCTAATTCTTGATAGATTTCAAAATACTTAAATTTCTGCCTGCTATGCCAACCGTATAGTGGGCTTGGTACTATATCTTGCTTTACGTCTTTCAGCGTGTCTGGAATGTGGCTCGTCATATCACGGTTCAGTATAATAACATCAGGCACAAATCCTGAAGTTGTCTTTAGCAGAGAGTTTTCTTTCACAACAGTTTCATACTGTTCTATTAAATTGTATACTTCATTATATAAAAGGCCAATTCTAGTCTCAAAACCTGCGAGTTGTAGTATTTTCTCTATAACAAATACGTTTTCTATATACATTTTATTGCGTGTATAATTTTCCGGTATTATAAGAACCTTTTTGTATTGATGTCTTTTAAAATAGCTTTTTATCAATCTTGCTGCCATCGTTCTTGATTCTTCACTTAAGTTATTGAACCCCGCAGGAAATAAATTAGCGTCTACTGGAACGATTTTATAGCCAGAGTTTCTAAGATCTATAGAGCTATAAAATGGCGATGTAAGGCCATTAAATTTTGCTTCGAACCAATTATTTATACTTTTTTCCAAATCTGGGTGAATTATGTTTTGCATCTGCACTTTAAATGTTATAAGGAAGGTATTATATTATAAGCTATAGTTGAACATATTTAGTAAATTTGACTAAAGATTAAAGTATAATGAGATTCTTATTTAAAGTGATAGAAAAATGATTCAACACGATAACAATAAAATGTATGGCACTACTATATTATCAATTAGAAAAGATAAAAGTGTAGTAGTAATAGGTGACGGACAAGTTTCACTGGGCCACACTGTTATAAAATCTGGAGCAAAAAAAGTTAGGCGTCTTTCTGGTGATTCCGTAGTTGCTGGATTTGCCGGGGCAACAGCCGACGCATTTACTCTTTTTGAAAGATTAGAATCTAAACTTGACAAGCACCCAGGGCAATTAATGAGAGCATGTGTTGAACTTGCAAAAGACTGGAGAATGGATAAATATCTGAGGAAATTAGAAGCTATGATGATCGTTGCAGATAAATCTATTTCATTAGTAATTACGGGAACAGGTGATGTTCTTGAACCTGAAGATGGAGTCGCAGCTATTGGCTCTGGGGGAAATTTTGCTCTATCTGCAGCAAGAGCTTTAATTGACATTAAAGGAATATCAATAGAGGAAATTGCGAAAAAGGCTATGAAGATAGCTGGCGATATATGTGTTTATACAAATCATAATGTAGTTATTGAAAAGATAGAGGAGTGATATGTCTTCCAAGCAAAAAACTTTATGCACCAATTTTTCCAATCAGCCCATAACCCTTTCAGAAGGGCGGTCTTGTAGTAGTGACACCTACGATGAAAAAGATAACCTCTATAAAGATACTAAGAGTGGTTTTGATTCAAATGACAGCGATGTTCAAGTTAATGACAGCACTCAAGTTTTGTTAGATGACCTGCCACCACAGAAGATAGTTAAAGAATTGGACAGATTCATAATCGGACAGGATGATGCAAAGCGTGCTGTTGCTATTGCGCTCAGAAATCGTTGGCGTCGCAATCAGGTTCCATTTCCATTGCGTGATGAAATCATACCTAAGAATATATTGATGATCGGTCATACAGGGGTTGGTAAAACTGAAATAGCTCGTCGCTTAGCAAAACTTGCCGGTGCACCGTTCATAAAAATTGAGGCAACGAAGTTTACTGAAATAGGGTACGTTGGACGTGACGTTGATTCGATAATACGCGATTTAGTTGATGCAGCAATAGTTTTAGTTAAAGAGAAAGCCCGTAAAGCCTTAGCTAAAAAGGCTTTAATTTTAGCTGAAAAAACAATAGTAAACTCTATGGTAGGCGAAAATGCAACCGAAGAGAGTAAAAAAATTTTTAGAGAAAGGTTGAGGAATAAAGAGTTTGAGGACGGAGAAGTTTCTATTAACGTCAGAGAGAGCAAGAGTATGTTACCTACTTTCGATATACCAGGCATGCCAGGTGGGCAAGTTGGTGTGATGAATGTAACAGAAATAATGGGCAAGATGTTTAACGGGAGCAAAAAAACAAAAACTATTACGGTGAAGGTAAAAGAAGCGCGTGAAATATTAATTAATGAAGAAAGTGAAAGGCTAATGGATGAAGATAAGATAATCAAAGAAGCCATTGATCTTGTTAGTAATGACGGTATAGTATTTTTGGATGAAATAGACAAAATTGCAGCGCGTACAGAAGTAAAAGGTGAAGTAAACAGAGAAGGAGTGCAACGCGATCTGTTACCATTACTTGAAGGAACAACTGTTACAACTAAGTATGGCCATGTAAAAACAGACTATATATTATTTATTGCATCTGGTGCTTTTCATCAGTCTAAACCATCTGACCTCTTACCGGAATTGCAGGGCAGATTACCGATCAGGGTAGAACTTAAGGCACTTACTCAAGAGGATTTAATAAGAATATTAAAGGAACCAGAATCTAGTTTGTTAAAGCAGTACATAGCTTTAATGAAAACAGAAAATGTGACACTTGAGTTCACTGATGATGGTATAAAAACCATAGCTGAAATAGCGTTTACAGTTAATAGGCAAGTGGAAAATATAGGCGCAAGAAGGCTTCACACTGTCATGGAGAAGCTTTTAGATGAAATAAGTTTCATTGCTTCTGAGAAAAATAGCGAAAAATTCATTATAGACAGCAAGTATGTAAAAGATAAACTTGAGTCAATTTCGAAGCAGCTTGATTTATCTAAGTTTATACTTTAGGAAAAACGAAAAGCCTACTTTAAGTAGTATAGAGAGTGTTCAGAAGATTAGCCAGTAGACCTAAAATTTCAGCTATATTCTTTAGGCTGTTTTTCAACAGTAGAATGGTGTGCTGCGACCTCTTGCTTAACATCTAAGCTTAAGTCAATTATTGAGATATTTTCTTCATCATAATCTATGTCTTTTATTAACATATCGTCAGTAATAGTCAAAAGGTCAGGCGGAGAAAGAATAGTTCTTTTATTACCAGCTCTCATTCCCACAACTCCAAGCTCTATAGCAAGTGGTATTTTTTTATCGCCAACCCTAAATTGCACTGTTTGATCTTTGACTATATATTCCCCATTATGCTCCTTTACGCTATATTTAACCGATATCTCATCACCGCACCTTACTTGTTTTCCAGTCTTGTTAATTAAGTCATTAAAAACCATCAGATTATTTACTGAGTCGGGATATTTATCCTTTACTCCGATCAGTTTGACGTAATAAGAATTAAAATTCATTTTGTTCTCATTGGCAATAGTAACTACACGCTCTCCGCCTTCTTTCATACCTATTACCCCTAAACTCACTTCTTTTAGGTCATCTTGACCTATTTTCAAAGTAACATCAGAAACTTTGCTAGGGAGTGTTGCTGAGTTATTATTAGAAATTTTATATATTTGCAATAGGACTTCCTGGCCACAAAAAGCCTTGCTGCCACTGCCTTCAGTAATTTCATAAAAATTTATTGAATCTTCTTCCTTTTGCTGCGTTATTTCTTCTAAATATTCTGTCAGCCCATGCTTTTCAATATAGCGGTCAAGTGCTGATTCAAGTATTGGCTTCACTAGGTAATGTGCTATCGTCTGTATCAAACCACCATGCGTGGCATTTATCTCATAAAGCTTGTCCTTTTTTTCCGGTTTACCTTTGTTTATATAGACAATAGTAAACACAAAAGCAGAAGTTAAAGTGAGAATCATTACTACGGAAATAAGCATTTGTAATATAATTTTTCTAACCATCTTTCTTTACTTGATTCAATAAATCATATAAATAATTAGTATCCCCTGAAAGCGCACTCAAATTATCCAAGCCTTGTTTAAAGAGGCCGTCTATATAGTCCTCTACTTCACTTTTACCAAGCACAGACATAAGATTATTTGTTTTATCTTGTTCGTAGTCTTCAATATCATCCTTAGCTTGAAAGATAAGCCCTAGATTTATTCCATAGTTATATAACGCTTTACGTTGCTTGTCTGTAGCACCCCCTATTATAGCACCTATTTCACATGAAGCTGCAAATAGTTTTGCGGTTTTCATCAAATGAATTTCTTTTATTTTATCAGCTTGGCCCGACGTCATTCCAGCGTCATACATACAGCCGTACGAATGTTGTAGTTTTAAGGTAGAAAGGGTGTCATGCAAGTAGCTGACACTGGAATCCATTTCATGTTCAGCTCCACTATCGCATGGCTTTTTGCACGAAATGCTTGTAGGCAAAGCCTTCTGGATCCCAGTGTCCGCTACTTGAATGACAGAGGGTTGGGGGCTAAAATCTATATGCTCACTGTTAATATCTAAAGCCTGTCCTCCCACCATTCCCCTAATTCCTATTGCCTGAGAAAGAACTTTTATGATCTCACAGCGTTTCTCATTTAACGAAGATAATACCTCAAAAGCCAGAGTAAGTAGTGCATCTCCGGCAAGCACTGCTGTTGCTTCATCAAATTTTTTATGGCAGCTTAGCTGGCTTCTGCGAGTATCACTGTTGTCCATGCACGGTAAATCATCGTGAATTAGAGAGTAAGCATGAACAAATTCAATTGCTGCAGCAACTGATATTACTTTTTTAGCTTCCGCGTTAAACACTCGCGATGAAGCTACGACTAAAAAGGAGCGTATATGTTTTGCAGGAGCAAGGAGTATATAACGCATAGCTGATATAAGCTTATTCTCGCTATTTTCGGGTAAGAGTTTATTTACTTCTACAATAAGCAAATTTTTTGTTGTTTCGTCTAGCATTTTTGAATTGTTAATTGTTTAGCACGTAACGCTAGCCAGCTAGGGCAGTAGAAAACTTTACTGTAGTTTACCAGTTATAAAAGATATTGCAAACATAAAAATTTTTTATAACATCAAAGAATAGGTTATTTTTTTGGTAAGAAATGTGAATAGCGAACTAGCAAAGAGCACTAGAGAAGACATAGAAGAAAAAGTGAAAAAGATTATACTAGAGCATATTAGTAAGGATGTAGAGAAATTCAACAGCTCTTCAAAGCTTTCGGAGCATGGTACAGACAGCTTAGATGCAGTTGAAATCATCATGGCAGCAGAAGAAGAGTTTGGAATAGAAATTCCAGATGAAGACGCACAAAAAATGGAAACTATGGAGCAAATAGTTGAGTACATTAATAATAAAAAAGGCTAATAGTTAGTGTTAAATGAGCAGAAGAGTAGTAGTCACTGGTGTTGGTTTAATCACTCCACTAGCGGCAGATGTTGACAACACTTGGTCAAGGCTAATAAAAAGTGAGTCTGGCATAAAAGCAATCAATACGGATAGATTTGACTCTTCTGATCTTGCTTGCAAAATTGCAGGGCAGGTGCCGTTGCAATCAGACAACATTGAGCACCATTTCAATCCACTAGATTATATTTCTGAGAAAGACTCAAAAAGGACAGATCGTTTTATCCATTACGGTATTGCAGCAGCTATTCAGGCAGTAGATGATTCATTAATTTTGGAAAGCCAAAATATCAATCGGGAACGTGTTGGTGTGACTATTGGCTCTGGTATAGGTGGTCTTCCGTCAATTCAGGAAAATGTTATTACCATGCAGGAAAAAGGGCCCAGACGTGTCAGTCCATTTTTTGTCCCTGCAAGTCTAATAAATTTGATATCTGGCCATATTTCTATTAAATACGAATTTACAGGTCCAAACGATTCAGCAGTAACCGCATGTGCAACAGGTGCGCATGCAATCATAAACTCAGCAAGAACTATAAAACTTGGTGAAGCGGATGTTATGATTGCAGGTGGAGCAGAAAGTGCACTGTGTAGAGTTGGAATTGCAGGTTTTGCATCTATGAAGGCGTTATCAACTAAATTTAACGATAAACCGGAAGAAGCTTCAAGGCCATGGGATGAAGAACGCGATGGTTTTGTTATGGGTGAAGGAGCAGGTATATTGGTGCTGGAGGAATACGAACATGCGAAAAAAAGGGGGGCAAAAATACATGCTGAACTGGTTGGGTACGGACTCACAGGAGATGCGCACCACATTACAGCACCACATCCAGAAGGAAGAGGCGCATTTAAGGCAATGCAGCTTGCTTTAAAGAGCGCACAAATTAATCCCAATCAAGTAGGGTATATCAATGCACATGGAACTTCAACGCCACTTGGAGATAAAATTGAAGTAATAGCAATGAAACAGTTATTCGGTGACTACGTTTATAAAATACCTGTTTCTTCAACTAAATCTTCTATAGGACATTTACTTGGTGCTGCAGGGAGCGTTGAAGCAATATTCAGTATTCTTGCGTTAAATAATGGAATTATTCCGCCAACCTTAAATTTACACAAGCCTTCAGAAGGATGTGATTTAAATTTTGTACCGTTTAAAGCTCAGGAGCATAAAATTCAATATGCACTTTCTAATTCGTTTGGTTTTGGTGGCACTAATGCATCGCTCATATTTGGACAAGTTTAGTTGATGTCACCCCAGTGTCTTCCTCTTGTCATTCCAGTACCCTCCTCTTGTCATGCAAGCAGCTCTCCTACTGTCATCCCAGCACGTGACACTGGGATGACAAACGGTTGTGAAAGGGAATACATATAAAAATTAAACTATCAATAGCAATTCAAAAAGAAAAAATATTCTATTCATCCCTGAAGAAGTATTTTATTGACAATTTATGAATAAAGATCAATAATGCAGAAAAGGAATTGATGGACGTATGCATGAATTTAACCACTATTAATTGTACATTATTTGTTGTAATTACATATTTTTTGACGTGCATTATAGCTTGGTGCTTACCTTTCAAAGACATAACATTATTAACAACATTTGTTCCGGCTTCAGTTGCAATTTTGCTAACCATTTATAATAAACAGAAGGTAAGGGATCTTTTTAAACTTAGTTCGCCAAAAAACTGTCTATTAGGGTTTATACTTATTCTGGTAAGTATGCTAATTTCCAATGGTCTTTTGTCAATTTATTGCGGTTTTTCATTTTTCCGAGAGTCTTTTACGTTAGACCGTGTAAAGGATTTGAGTGCAGTTTTGAGTCCATTAGTGATGTTATTTGTTTTATTATCAACCTTTGTGATGTGGATCATTATGTCTCTTGGTGAAGAGATCGGTTGGCGTGGCTATCTTTTGAAAAATCTTAAAAGCAAAATATCAAATTTTTATATCAGAGCAATTATTGTCGGTATTATTTGGTCAGTATGGCACATACCAACTTATGTGGTTGCTGGCTCAGCTTTGTGGAAGGATGGCTTTACATTCCCGACTATTTGTGCTTATACCCTTTATATTTGTGCAATGTCTATAATGTTTACCTGGTTGTTTGAAAAAGACAACTCGATTTGGCCAGTAACTATTGCTCATGCAACAAATAATCTTGTGTATAGTGTTTTGAGCATTCTAATGCCGTCTCCTCCTCTGTCAACTTTCGATGCAGTAATTCGCCTTACATTAGGAGCAGCTGGTTATTTCATTGTTGCAATTGGTGTTATTTGGTTTGATAAAGCTCGAGAGCGTCATTTGAGTAATTCATAGTATAAAATTTCGGGGGCAATTCGCATCAGGTGTCATGCAGGTAGCATGACACTGGGATGATGAGGAAGAAAAAGCAAATTTTGCCTTTTACGGTCAATCTATTATACTTAGTAAGACTTCAATAAACTAATGAATTATACTTTATATCTAATTAAATGCACAAGATATTAATAAGAAATAACTACAAACCTTTGGTCGGAAAAATCAAGATTAATGGCTCAAAAAATGCTGTTTTACCAATAATGGCAGCAAGTCTATTAAGTAGCTCCCCGGTAATTTTGCATAATGTACCTGATTTAATTGATGTGCATCTAATGTCTAAGTTGCTTGAAAGTCTTGGAGCAGAAGTGAACTTTATGCACAATAAAAATTATAAAGCGAACCATACTTTGAAAATTGACTGCAGCAATATCAACAATCACGTGATGCCATATAAAACCGCAAGTAAGCTAAGAACTTCTTTTCTAATATTGGGTCCAATGCTTAGCAGATTTGGCAAAGCGAGAACAGCATTTCCTGGTGGATGCAACATTGGAAAGCGTCCCGTTGATATGCATATTAAAGCATTAGAAGAAATGGGAGCTAAAATTGAAATTGACGGCTATAATATAATTGCAACAGTGAAAGGAAAGCTACAAGGAAAAGAAATCACATTTGAGAAAATAAGTGTTGGCGCAACAGAAAATGTAATAATGGCAGCAACATTTGCAGAAGGAGTGACAACAATAAACAATGCTGCAACTGAGCCGGAAGTTCTTGATTTAATAGATTTTCTGAAGAAAATGGGTGCTGATATTGAAATTGATAATACAAAGGTCATAATAACAGGAGTTGAAGCACTAAATGGATGTGTTCATAAAATAATACCAGATCGCATAGAAGCAGGCACCTATGCACTAGCTGCTATAATAACCGGTGGTAAGTTGGAGTTGGAAGGAATAAATCTATCTGATATAAGGTGTATTACAAATGAGTTGGAGACTATAGGAGCTATGGTTGAACTGTATGATGGAGGCATTGTTATTTCCAGAAAAAATGGCTCTATTAAGTCTGCTAACGTTGCGACAGATCCATATCCCAATTTTCCCAGTGATATGCAACCACAACTGATGTCTGCAATGTGCATCGCTGATGGGATATCAGTAATTGAAGAGAACATTTTTGAAAACAGATTTACACATGCAGATGAATTGAGAAAGTTAGGTGCTAATATCAGCATCGAGAAAAGCAAAGCTACTATAAGTGGAATAAAAAGCTTATCTGGAGCTAATCTATATGCTACTGACTTAAGATCAACAGCAGCTTTGGTGCTTGCTTCTTTGGTAGCCGGTGGAGAAACTATAATAAACAATTCACATCATTTATGGAGAGGATATGAAGCAATGCATGAAAAACTCAATTCATGTGGAGCTGATATCTCCATTTCGTCTTGAGGATATTTTATGAATGAAGCAACCAAACGAACTATAGTAAAAGAAATAGATGCAATCTTATATGAAGAACATAAGGTATTAGACCATGGATTTATTCGAGTAGTGGATTATATGGGCTCTGATAGCGCTATAGTTCAAGCTGCTCGTGTTTCTTATGGCAAGGGAACAAAACAGATAAGTCAGGATGAAGCACTTATAAAGTATTTAATGAGACATCATCATACAACTCCATTTGAAATGTGTGAAATTAAGTTTCACGTGAAACTTCCAATTTTTGTTGCAAGGCAATGGATAAGGCATAGAACTGCAAATGTGAATGAATATTCAGCAAGGTATTCAATACTTGATAATGAATTTTATACACCTAAACCAGAACAAGTTGCAAAACAATCTGACAATAATAAACAAGGTAGCGGGGAAGCTTTTGATCCAGATACCTCAAAGGAAATAATAGATTCTCTAATAAATGACTCTAATTTAGTATATTCTCATTATGAAAAATTTATTGAGCAGGGGCTTGCAAGAGAAATTGCCAGAACTAACCTAATGCTTAATTACTACACGCAATTTTATTGGAAAATAGATCTGCATAATCTCCTTCATTTTTTGAAGCTTAGAGCTGATAAGCATGCCCAATATGAAATCAGAGTTTATGCAGAAGTTATGCTGGATATAATAAAAAAATGGGTTCCACTGGCCTACAATGCCTTTGTTGAATATTGCCTAGAATCAGCCTGTATTTCAAGAACTGGTCTAGAAATAATTCGCAAATTAATTAAAGGGGAAAACGTTACTAGAGAAGAAAGTAATATTGGTAAAAGAGAATGGGGCGAGCTGATGTCTATACTTGATAAACAATCTTAAAGATAAAGGCATACGTGTCAATCTCCTCTGTCAGTTAACTCTCGTTCACCAGATTGAATCTTGCTTTTTACATCACATTAACTCATCACTTTTATAGAACATCTCATTAAAATCATTTAGAGTTCCAAAATCCTGACCCTTGATAAACAGGTGATCATTAGCAACATGTGCTTCATCAAGAGTAAACAGCTCGTAATGATGATTGTGAGCGGGCCTAACAATTTCATTATATAAAACCATTACTTGTTCGTAGTTATATCCATCGCCAGCATGATATTTACCACGTACGGTATCATAAAAATTCTTTACATCATCATATGTCACTTGCAGCTCCACCTTATACTTTCCCACTTCAAGAGGACTTCCTGTCTTTATTTTTAAGGGATGTTGTGAATTTGCAACACTGTTAGAAGTTTCTGCTTCAATATCAGAATTTTTATCCATATTTTCTATCACACTTGCCATAACAGTTTCTTGTTCATCTTCTGTTGGTTTTGTTTGTTTTTCAGTCTTATTACTGCTACTGTCAGTTTCCACAGTTACTTTTTTTACTTCTATATCTTTTTGAGCTTTCTCATTACTTTGCTTGTGTGTTTCATCTCCATGCAATTTTTCCTGCAGAGCTTTTTTCGTATCAGCATAATCATCACGATTGCTTTGCAAAGCTGGTTTATAACTGCTGCTATCATCCGCTTGCATTTGATCTATATAGTTAGATTCTTCTTCCTGTATAGTATTTTTTGCGTTATCCTCACCAACCGTTCCTTTCTCCCCAGACTTGGCTTCACTCTCTACCACAACTTCTTCGTCTACTTGCTCATCATCAATTGTAAATTCAGTACCTATCTGATTGCTATCTTCCTCCAATTCATTAGATAATTTTTCAGATAGCTGGTCACCACTCAAATATGGTTCCTTTGAATATTTAGCATAATTATGGGGATCGGTTCTGTTTTCTGAATAAAACCCACTTTCAAAGTCTGAGTAGGAGCTTTGATTGAGCACAAAAAATAAGTTTTCATAATTAACCAGCATATCACTATCAGGGCTAACAAAATTTAAATATTCATCGCCTTCCCATTCTGGGTGGTGTCTATACTCTGCTATGTAGTATTTACTAGAGTCGAGAGGTATCTTGTCACCTTCTTCCCCATCAAGTTGTAAAACTACTGCTGAATGCCCATTACCTAAATCATTACCTTTTACCACTTTGAATATTTTAATCTCATCCTTTTCTACAAGTTCTTTTAACTCCTCGTTCTTTTCATTTAACTCTTCCTCCCTTTGTCTTTCTGCTTCTCTCTCTCTTGCCAATCTTTCTGCTTCTTCATCAGCTTTCTTCTGCAGTTGTGAGAATACATTTTGTAATATATCTTGTGTGGTTAAGCTATTTGTGTTGCTTAAAAAATTATCTAACACATTTGATGCAATTGGTGACAATTCACCGTGATCATCAAATACTTTTTCCTTTGCTTTATCATAGTGATTTGGGTTATAGATTGCATACAGAGGATAAAAACCATAATCTGCAATTGACGCTCCGTCAGGTGATAGTTCCATTGAGAATCCATAGTAATTAAGTGGAAGATTGGAGGTTAAATATTTACCGTTATCATCCCTAACGTGTAGCTCACTTCTACCATTGTGCTCACTATATTTGTTGTAGTAGATATAAAAATTCTCATGGTTAAGATTGAAGTGATCATCTAGATTATCGAATTGAATTGTACTGCCAAGCTTCTCGCGCAAAAGATTTTTGCTTTCATCTGTAAGCTTTATATGTGCAGAAAAGTAGTATCGATCTATAGGTTCGCCTTTTTCTATTTCAAAGTTCAAAGTAATCTTGTCGTTGACCATTGGTAGCCTCCACAAATTCTATAAATCATTTTATTTATCAATCATACGGTCTGTACTATGAAAAATGTGTTAAACGTTAAGATTTTCTCTGTACCGATTCATCTATATTGCCAAGCTTAATAAAGTTACAAGCTCTTTAAAACAATGTTAAACTCAATCACTATGGCAAAAACAGTTGACGTATTACTACCACTTCCAATTGATCAGTTATTTTCATATGCAATTGAGGAAAATACTGAGATTTTACTTGGAGATTACGTAGTGGTGCCATTTGGCAAAAAACGCTTAATCGGAATAGTTTGGAAATACAGTGATAAAAGTAACCGAGAATTAAAATTTATTGAGCAAAAAATCGATTTACCAAATATTAGACCAAAATTGATTGCATTTGCAGAGTGGGTTGCACAATACAATTTAATACCTATTGGTATGCTTGCCAAAGTGATAATGGGAGGAGTGTTAAAAGTAAATCACATAGATAAATTGGTTTGTGTTGAACAAAAGCAGGAAACAAGTGAAATAAGTTGCCAATTAAGCCCTGAACAGCAGATAGCTAGTGATAAAATAATCAGCAATTTGAACGAGTATTCAGTGACTTTGCTTGACGGTGAGACAGGATCTGGAAAAACGGAAGTTTATCTCTCTGTGATTGCACAATTGATTAAGAATTACACTGCCGTTCCAAATGCTGCTCAGACTTTACCATCCCAGTGCCCAGAGACACAACTGTACGAACATTGTGATTTGGGTCTACCAAGAGGGTGTCATCCGAGTAGCCTGACACTGGGATCCAGTTTTTCATATAACCTCATTACAAATGTTTATTTTAACTTAAAACCAATACCTAATTTACAATCAAAATTCCTGGATTCCAGTGTCAAGCACTGGAATGACACCTTTATACTCAAGGCAAAACCCACTGTAACATTTAGCATACCGTCTTTGCCACGTACTAGTATGACACCAGAATATGTTGAAATGACATCAGGAGAAGGTAATACACAAATTTTAATCCTCCTACCTGAAATTGTTTTAACTTCACAATTGGTAAATCGTGTTCGCGGTCAGATATCAAAAAACTTAGTTGAATGGCACTCAGGGCTCACTCCAAAAACTCGCCGGAATAATTGGCTCAATATAGCAAATGGAAATGCGCAGATAATTATTGGTGCACGGTCAGCGCTTTTTTTGCCTTATAAAAACCTAAAATTGATTATCGTTGATGAAGAGCACGACTCATCTTTTAAACAAGAACAGGGAATTATATATAATGCTCGAGATATGGCGATAATCTTAGCCAAATTTGAAAATATTCCGATTATTTTATCATCAGCTACTCCACTGCTTGAAACGATTCATCATGTTAAAAACGGGAATTACAATCATGTAAAGCTAACTAAACGATTTGGTGGTGCAGAATTGCCACTCATTAAAGTAGTAGATATGAGGAACAACAAGCAATGGATCTCCTCTGAGCTTTTTGAAAGCATCAAACAAACCATAGAGAAAAAACAGCAGGTTATGCTTTTTCTAAACCGCAGAGGGTATGCACAACTGGCAATTTGTAAAAAGTGTGGATATAAAATTTCCTGCTTAAATTGTGCTGTTTGGCTTACATATCACAAGAAAAAAAATGCTCTTTTGTGCCACCACTGCTCTTATCAATTGAAACTTCCAGAAAAATGCTCTAATTGCCAAAGTGAACAGCCATTGTCCCTCTACGGCATAGGAATTGAAAGGTTGCTTGAAGAAATGGTGAAATTAATACCAAACGCAAAAACTGCGATGATAAGCAGCGATCAGAAGTCGGTTAGTAACGTAATTGACTTGATATTGAAAGAAGAGGTGAACATTATAATCGGCACACAAATAATTGCTAAAGGGCACAATTTTCCCAAATTAACTTTGGTTGGAGTAATGAATGCAGATTTGAGTCTCGAAAATTCTGATTTGAGAGCAGCGGAAAAGACGTATCAATTATTGCACCAAGTTGCAGGCAGATCAGGAAGGTTTAATGAAAAAGGAATGGTAATAGTGCAAACCAATAATCCTGAAAGTTCAATAATAAAAGCATTGCTGCATCAAAAAAGAGACTCATTTTATGAAATCGAACTTAAGTCAAGACGCGAAGCCAAAATGCCACCATTTAGCAGATTAATAGCGCTTATAATCTGTGGTAAGAATCAGATTGCAACACAAAAAGCAGCGAATGAAATAGTAAAATCTCTTCTCTGTCATTCAAGTAGCTCAACTATTTGTATCCAGGAAAAAAATGTAGGTGTAGACAAAAAGGAATTTGAAATTCTTGGCCCATCACCAGCAGCGATAAATTTTTTAAATAATAAGTATCGGTATAGGGTATTATTAAAAATACACAATAAGCATAGTCTATCCATACAAAAAAAGCTGAAATATTGGATTAAAAATTGTAACTTGAATTCGAGTATTGCAGTGATAATAGATGTTGATCCTGTGAGTTTTTTTTAACGAGTTTATTTATATTCGTTAAGCCTTCTTGCCAATTACCACAACATTCTCACTGGGAAAAAAATAATCAGGTACAGCCATATTTTTCGGTGCAGGACCCCCAATTACTCGACCTGATGTATCATAATATGAACCGTGGCAAGGACAGAACCAACCATTACCATCTCTTGTAGCGTGGTCAACCGGTACACACCCAAGATGTGTACATATTCCAAGCATAATTAACCATTCGTCTTTTCCTTCGTATACTCTCTGCTCATCTAATTGAGGATCCCTCAAGCTCTTCACATTCACAGCTCTTGCAGCCTCAATTTCTTGCTTTGTGCGTCTACGAATGAATACTGGTTTACCTTGCCACTTTACTTTTACTCCGTGTCCTTCCTGAATTCCAGACAAATTCACCTCCACTGTGGAAGTTGCTAGAACTTCAGCAGAAGGATTCATAGATTTAACCAGTGGCCAAAGTCCGCTTGCAGCTCCTATACCTGCCATAGCGCATGTAGTTAATGTTATAAAATCTCTCCTACTCTTATTTTTAGTAAGATCTTTAACAGGAGGTGTTTTTTTATCCTCTTTGTCTGCCAGTGGTTTTTTATTTTTAGTTAATTTTTTGTCCATTGATCTTTACTTAGCCATAAGTATATATTTTAATTTAAATACTGCGTATTAATCAACAAAAACTTGCGCTTTTTGTTTAACCTATACTACGGTTAAGAAGCGATAGAGTTTTCAACTTCAAAAATACTATCTTCAGTGGAATCAGGATCTTCAATTTTCGCTACTGACACCACTTTTTCTCTACTTTCTGTTTTAAACAGAGTGACTCCTTGAGTGCTGCGTCCTGCAATTCTAATCTCATTGACCGAAATGCGAATTAACTTTCCTTTATCTGTAATAAGCATTATATTATCACCCTGCTCAACTGGAAAACTAGCAACAACATTACCGTTTCTGCTAGTAGTAAGAATATTGGTGATACCAACACCACCCCTGTTAGTTACTCTATACTCATACGCAGAAGTTCTTTTACCAAAGCCATTTTCAGTAATAGTTAATATAAACTCCTCATTCACTGCAAGTTTTAAGAATAATTCGTTATCTATTCCTAAATCATTCAAAGTCTTTTCCAATTTAGAATCAATGGAGTTATTAATTGCAGTCCCCAGTCTTTTTGCAAGTGGAACTTTTAAGTAAAGTTCTTTTGTTTCTGTTGCTACACCTATCCCATTTAATATGGTCATGGATATCACGCTGTCATTCTTTGCAAGTTTGATACCTCTTACGCCATCTGAATTGCGACTTTTAAATTGACGCACATCACTTACAACAAATCTGATACTTTTGCCGAATCTTGTTGAAAGAAAAACATGATCAATTGCATTGCATACTTTAACCAATATTAATTTGTCTCCTTCATCGAGCTTTATTGCTATTTTTCCATTGCTTGGAATATAGTGAAAATCCGCTAAAGAGTTACGCCTTATGTTTCCATAGGCAGTAGCAAAAACTATGTTTTGATTTTCGTCATTTTCACTTGGCAACGGCATTATATTAGTTATAGTTTCACCATCGCTAAGCGGAAATATGTTAACAAGTGCTCTTCCACGTGCGGTTGGCTCTGCAAGAGGTAACTTATAAACTTTTAATCTATAAACTCGACCAATGTTAGAAAAGAATAAAAAGCTAGTATGGGTATTTCCAACAAATAATTCTGTGATTACATCCTCTTCTTTTAATCCCTGTCCTAGCTTTCCTTTTCCACCACGACGCTGAGTTCTGTAGTGAGAAAGTTTTACACGCTTGATATAACCATTCATAGTTACGGTTATCACCATATCCTCTTGTGGAATTAGATCTTCAGCTTCAATGTCCGCGTCTGACTCTTCTATTGAAGTTTTTCGCGGCACAGCAAATCTGTTCTTTATTTCTTGTAGATTGTTTTTTATTTCTTTCATCAACTTCTCTCCTGAGCCAAGAAAAGCGATATATTCTTTTATCAGGTTGATCATTGAACTTAGCTCAGCTTCTAATTTGTCTTTTTCAAGGCCTGTTAAACGCTGCAGTTTCATATCAAGGATAGCTTTAATTTGTAGTTCAGTTAATCTATACACTCCATCTTTCAAAAAGCTTGCGCTATCTGAAATCAACTCGATAATAGTATTGATTTCATTCGAAGTTTTCCATTCTTTATTTAAAAGTTCTCTACTTGCTTCCGCAGGATCTTTTGCACCGCGGATGATTTTTATCACTTCATCTATGCTGAGGACCGCAATGTAGAGCCCTATATATATATGAGCTTTTTCCCTCGTTTTTCTTAGACGAAATTCTGTTCTCCTGATTAATACTTCTTTTCTAAAATCAACAAAAGCAGTTATGATTTCTTTCAATGACATCAAAGCAGGCCTGTTGTTATTGAGCACTAAAGTGTTAACACTAAAACTACTTCTTAGTGGAGTTAGCCCCAATATTTGATTAAGTATAAAACTTGCTTCAGCATTTCTTTTGAGGTCAATTACTACTCTAATACCAGACTTATCGGACTCATCCCTAATTTCTGTTATACCATCAATTCTTTTTTCTTTTACAAGCTCACCTATCTTCTCAATTAATTTTACTTTATTTACCTGGTAAGGTATTTCATCAATCACTATTGCTTGCCTATCTTGTGGCAGATCTTCTATATGAGTCTTGCCTTGCACAACAATTGATCCACGACCAGTTGCAAATGCTGATCTTATTCCAGACCTTCCAAGAATTGTTCCCCCAGTTGGAAAATCCGGCCCTGGCATCACTTCAAGTAACTCATCCAAAGTAACTTCAGGATTATCTACATATAACATACAAGCATCTATTATTTCTCCAAGGTTGTGAGAAGGAATATTGGTTGCCATACCAACTGCAACACCACTTGCACCGTTTACCAATAGATTCGGAAACTCTGCAGGCAGCACAACAGGCTCTGTTTCATTTCCATCGTAGTTTGGCCTAAAATCAACTGTATCTTCATCAATATCATTCAGTAAAAAGTGCGACACTTTTTGAAGTCTTGCTTCTGTATATCGCATTGAAGCTGGTGGATCTCCGTCTATCGAACCAAAGTTACCTTGCCCATCAACAAGTGGTAAAAGAAGAGAAAAATCTTGAGCCATCCTGACCAAGGAATCGTAAATAGCTGCATCACCATGTGGGTGATATTTCCCCATCACATCCCCAACTATACGAGCTGCCTTTTTATATGGCTTACCGGCATCAAATCCGGCTCTTGACATTGCATATAATATGCGCCTGTGAACAGGTTTAAATCCATCTCGCACGTCAGGTATAGCCCGGCTTATAATAACGCTCATTGCGTAGGAAAGATAAGAATCTTCCAGCTCTTTTACTATTGAGATTGGTACTATATTATCCTGCATTTTCTATACTTTAATTGAAGTAATTAATAATACTAACATTCAGTTAAGCAAATGGGCAATGACAGACTTGAACTGCCGACCTCCTCGGTGTAAACGAGATGCTCTACCAGCTGAGCTAATTGCCCCTTTAGATCTAATTCTATAGCTCAATATTGTTATTGTAAACAAAAATAGCGATAAATTAGATTTAGGTAAGCTATAAGCTTTTATGAAATCTTTAGGTGCGTGCTGTGGAGTTTTATAAATTTTAGTCTTGCTGTCACTTTATATAAAGGTATTTTTTCACTCACATCTTTCGAAGTTGTAGCCATGTTTAACAACTTTAAGTAGAATATTGTAGCATTTTGAAAATCTGAAAGTTTATCTAGAATAACAGCTAAATTATAAGTATAAAAAATATTGTTTTCATCGAGGGAAATAGCAGTTATCATATACTCTTTACCTTTTACATAATCCTCCTTTTTCATATAGATCAGACCTAAATTTGCTAATAAAGGAGCATAATTTTTATGTATATCATACAATTTTAACATTTCACTCAACGCCAGATCAGGATCATATTGTGAGATTATCGTCAGAAAATTTTTTAATATGTAAGGGTTACTAGGGTGTTCTTTTAACAGTCTTGTGTAAATCTCTACAGCTTTTTTGTATTCTTTATTAGCGTAATAAATATTTCCCAATCCAATCAAAGCATTTTTATGGTAAGGAAACTTTGCGATAATCTGATTAAGGAGAGAAATAGCTGTTTCATTATCTCCTAACTCAAAGGAATCTTTTGCTTTTTTTAAAGTAGAGTATATGTCAAAACTCTTGCCAGAATTCTGCGCAATTTTGATATTAAATTTATCACTTTTTCTCTCAATAACATCAAGATCTTTATATTTTTTATCAGCTTTTATATGCTTGACAACACTATCAAAGGCCTTCTGTATCTCCAAATTTTCACTAGCATAGGTAACTGAAGACCTCCATAAAATCACAACACAAATTAACATGCAGATAAACATAGGTCCTAGTGTTGTGGCATTGGCTGCAGCGTGTAACCAGTAAACCTTATTTTTTTGAGCTATGTGCAACACATTACAAATTCATAAATGCTAAACCTATCTCATACAACAATAAAGATATTATTAATTAGCGATGCTGTGTAGCTTTTCAGAATGCATTTATCTTTTGTCTTCCATATTTCGCTTTATTTCCACAAAAATGCTTTGATTTATCTTAACATTTTGTCAACTACCTTTATAGGAATGACAATTTAAAAGGGCATTTTTACATATTCCGTATGGCTGCCAGTTGCACCCCTCACATGCGTACTCGAATTTCTCTAAAGACATTTTCTCCCTAATCTTTTCTACCGCTTCACTCCAGGTCAAAGTCTCGCCAATTTTAATTCCTAAAATTTCCATATGCCTTCTATCTAGCTCTAAAACTTTAGCTTGTGTGGTGCATTTACCTTGTTTAGTCTGATTTGGACAAGCACTACAGATATTATCAAGGTTACCAACTACTTCGATTTGAGTACTAATTACTTTGCTTGCTATCCTTTTATAATTTTCTACAAAACCCTGAGAATACCCATATCCCCGAAACGCGAGGGTGCACATAAAATGATGAGGGCGAAATTTTATCATTTTTTCAAATATTGCAAAGCTGCTACAAGTAGAAAAATTTTTATCAAACCAGGAAGGATAAATGGTAAAACACCCACCATTATTGCTTGTTCCAGACCCAAGTAAACAGCAAGCCAACTAACACCACAAATAAAGATTACAACTGTACCAGCCAGACAACTTAAAGAATTACACACAAATGATTTATATTTAGAGTTCAGTAATTCATTTACTTTGCTCATTACCATAACAGCAGCTAAACAGCCAATTAAATATCCACCGGTTGGTCCAAGGAGAGCGTGATAACCACCAGAAAAATTTGCAAGAACAGGCAATCCTGCTGCACCAAGTGATAGATATGTAAGCACAGAATAGAATGCTGTTCTGCGGTTAAATTTAAGCCCAATAAGCATTACTCCTAAAGTTTGCAATGTGATAGGCACAGGCTGCAATGGTATACTTATTTGAGCCATCAAGAATAAAAGTAAAACGCAAGACAATATTTCAGCCAGTGTTGATCTGCTGCTAGATTGTGTTATAAACATACCTTCCCAATAAAAATAACTTATTAAATGTAATATATGTGTATGAGAGGTTTTGCAATTTAAATTTTGCTTATATTGTGCTACAATGAATTATTTATGCACTATTAAATTAAAAATGATGAGTAAACAAGATCTATTATCGTTGATGAAAGCAAGACACAGCGGACGTTCATACGATCCTACAAGAGCAATATCTCAGGAAGACATGGATATTTTAATGGAAGCTGTAAGGCTGACTCCCTCATGTTTTGGTGATGAACCCTGGAGATACGTAATATGCAACAAACAGAACAATCAAAGCGCATGGGAAAAGCTGCTAAATTGCCTTGATGAATCTAATCAAAAGTGGGCAAAAGATGCACAAGTGTTAATCATATCTTTAAGCGCTAAGAATTTCCGCAAATCTGATAAAGGTGAAAATTTTTGGGCTAATCACGATACTGGTGCAGCGAATTATGGACTTATGTTACAAGCTGCAGTTATGAACTTAATGGCCCATCAAATGGGTGGATTTGATAGAGATAAAATAGTGAAAGAGTTCAATATACCCAATGACTTTAACGTAATGTCAGTGATAGCGGTTGGTTACGAAGAAGAGGGCGCTGAAACAAGTAAGAAAAAAAGGAGACCAATAGAAGAAATATTTTTTTATGATGAGTGGCCAAGGTCCTGAAAATTTTATCAAAATGCACGGCACTGGTAACAACTTCGTTATCATAGACTCACGTTCAACAAACAATTTAGACTGGAACCATAGACAAATTGCTGATCAAAGCAGTTGTGATCAAGTGATAATTATAACAATGTCTAATGCTGCAGACTGTTTTATGCATATCTATAATGCTGATGGCAGTCGAGCTGAAATGTGCGGAAACGCAGCACGCTGTGTTGGATATTTGATAATGTCAGAAAAAGGTGCTGAATACTCCATTATTGAGCTAACAAGCAAACGCATTTTAGAGTGTTTTAAAGTGGGTGATAAATCCATAAAGGTTAACATGGGTAAACCTTTGCTAAAATGGCATGAAATTCCCTTGTCTACTGAGTGTGACACTCTTCACTTACCTATAGAGCTTGAAATGCTAAAAGATCCTGTTGCAGTAAATATTGGCAATCCTCACATAGTTTTTTTTGTTGATAACATAAGTGAAATACCATTGCGAAATTTAGGACCAAAGCTAGAAAATCACGCATTATTTCCTCGGAAAATTAATGTTAGTATTGCACAAGTTGAAAAGTCTGGAGAAATAGCTTTAAGAGTTTGGGAAAGAGGTACAGGCATTACTGCATCATGCGGTAGTGCAGCCTGTGCAGCACTTGTTGCATCCACACTACGTGGATATCTGGTTGCCCAACAGACTTCAGTAAATTTACCAGGAGGCAAGTTATTAATCGAATGGGCAAATAACGTATTCATGACCGGTGATATAGGGTTTTTGTGACCCTAATTCTAGTGATGCATTACTTCCAATACCTTCTTACCAATTACTGCAGGGGTTTCAGCAATTGCAATTCCAGCGCTCCGCATAACTTCTAGTTTTGCACCAGCACTTCCACCGCTGGAAGAGATGATTGCTCCAGCGTGTCCCATACGTCTTCCTGGAGGTGCCGTTTGGCCTGCTACAAAACCAACGATTGGCTTTTTAGTTTTTTCTGTTTTCACAAAATGTGATACATCTTCTTCTTCGTTTCCACCTATTTCACCAATAACTACAATACCATGAGTATCGTTATCTTTTAAAAAGAGCTCCATACAGTCGACAAATGTTATACCATGAACTGGATCCCCCCCAATTCCGATACACGTGGATTGACCAAGACCAACAGCGGTTGTTTGTGCTACTGCCTCGTAAGTTAAAGTTCCGGAGCGAGACATAATTCCTATGTGTCCACGCTTATGGATATGGCCAGGCATAATTCCTATTTTGCATTCTTCAGGGGTAATAATTCCCGGGCAGTTGGGACCAATCAATCGACTTTTTGAGCCGATAAGCGCACGCTTAACTTTCACCATATCAAGTATAGGAATGCCCTCTGTAATACAAATTATCAATTCTATTTTTGCATCTATTGCTTCAAGTATTGCAGCAGCAGCAAATTTAGCAGGTACATATATAACTGTAGCATTTGCACCGGTTTTTTCTTTGGCTTCTGCTACAGTATTAAAAACCGGTAAATTAAGGTGAGTGCTCCCACCCTTTCCAGGAGTTACACCTCCCACCATTTTCGTTCCGTAATCAATTGCTTGCTCTGAATGAAATGTGCCTTGTGCACCAGTAAAACCCTGGCATATTAATCTTGTATCTTTGTTTACTAAAACGGACATGCTTTATTTTACCTCTTTTACTATCTTTTGCGCAGCTTCATCTAGCTCATCTGCAGCAATAATATTTAATCCTGACTCTTCTAAAATTTTTTTTCCTTCTTCAAAATTAGTACCTGATAATCTAACCACTAGAGGAACTTTAATGCTCATTTCTTTTGCAGCCGCAACAATTCCACTTGCGATAATATCGCAACGCATTATACCACCAAATATGTTAACCAGAATTCCTTTTACGTTGCTATCAGACAATATGATTTTAAATGCTTCAGTTACAGTTTCTTTACTCGCTCCACCACCAACATCCAAAAAGTTAGCAGGCTCTGCTCCGTAGTATTTTATTATATCCATTGTTGCCATAGCAAGACCTGCACCATTTACCATGCAACCAATACTGCCATCCATTTTGATGTAACTGAGCCCATACTTTGAAGCCTCTATCTCTTCTTTCACTTCCTCATCATAATCACGAAGTTCCATAATTTCTGGGTGACGATATAAAGCATTATCATCGAAATTAATTTTTGCATCGAGCGCAATAAAATCTCCAGAATTTGTTTCAACCAGTGGATTAATTTCAATTTGGCTCGCATCAGTTGCAATAAACGCATCATATATTTTTTTTGCAATGTTCGATATCTTTTCTATTTGTTCTGGACTCAAATGAAAACTGCTGCTTAACTTGCTGCTATCAAAACTTGTAGCAGGATCAATATCAAATTTCACAATTTTTGCAGGAGAATTTTTTGCCACTTCTTCGATGTCCATTCCACCTTCTGAGGAAAATATGAATATTGGCCTACTGAGCTTCGGGTCGATTACCAGGCTTAAATAATACTCTTTCTTAATGCTTGAGCCTTCTTCAACGTACACTTTTCTTACTTGCTGCCCGCTTGGCCCTGTTTGATGAGTAACTAAAGTCATACCAATCATGTCCTTTACAAACTGTTGAGCTTCTTCAACTGACTTTGCTAGCTTTACGCCACCGGCTTTACCCCTACCACCTGCATGAATTTGAGCTTTAACTACAAACACGTCAGATTTTAATTGACTTACTTGAGTCTTTACTTCTTCTGCAGATGTAGCAACAAAACCTTTTGGCACTGGGACATTAAATTTATGCAAAACTTCTTTCGCTTGATATTCGTGAATATTCATAAAATAACCAATGATAAACTATTAACTTGAGTACAAACTACCAACCATAACGTTGCCTTCTGCACTCTTGTTGGTACCTCTTTTTTTTAGCTTCAGCTTTCTTTTTAGCTCTTTTTTCTGATTTTTTTTCATGATATTGTTTTTTCATTTTCAACCCTCTTCCTTCCTTTTGAATTGTTTTTTTCAATACTGGAAGAGCTCTGTCTACATCACCATAATGGACTGATACTTCTATCAAACTCTATACCTCCTTCGGTAATCATTTCAAAATCTATTTATAAATTAGAAAATTAACATTGTCAATTATTTTATAAACTTGAGCGTTAAAATGTAATATGCCATAATTTACATGGTAAATAATGTCATTCCAGTGTCAGCTACTTGCTTACTGATGGAGATTGCTCTTATGTTACAGCGTTCTTACAATTATACTAACATCGGGGCGGAGAGATTTGAACTCCCGACCCTTTGGTCCCAAACCAAATGCGCTACCAGGCTGCGCTACGCCCCGACTTCTTTACTCAGAGTATCAATAACTCAGGCAAAATGCAAGATTCATTTGTTTACTTTAGAAAAAATATAATATGAGATTTAATATTATCTTAGAATATGTTTTTTATTAGCTCCTCTTTAACAACAGACTGCTTCGTAGAAAGTCTACAGGGTTTTTGTGCGCGCAACACTGAACCAGATTTCTTTATCTTAGTCATATTTAAAAATCTAGCTACACCAATTGGTGAAAGTGAGTGCAGCAACTACAGCAGTATCGACCCTTAAAATTCTTTTTCCTAGACTCAATTTTTGACAAAACTTATCGGCAAGATCAAGTTCATAAGATGAAAAACCACCTTCAGGGCCAACAATAATAGCAACATTTTTTTTGCCTTCCAGCACTTTGTCAGCTTTACCTGTTTCATCACACAAAACAAAATTTTTACTCTGGGAATCAGGTAACTCACAAAAGTTAATAGGAGGCAAAATCTCTGGTATACTTATCCTACCTGATTGTTCCGCTGCTTCGATTGCTTGTAATTTTGCTCTACTTAGGTTAATATTTTTTACCACTGTACGTTCCGTTGAAATAAATTGAATGCAGATTACTCCCATTTCAGTTGCCTGTCTTACTATGTTGTTCAAAGCAGCACTTTTTACCATGGCACAATACAGGTATAAATTTTCCTCATATTGCTGTTGTTTAGTGCATTCTTTGGGTGTAACTTCTGTCAATTTACGCGATATATTAACTACTTCTCCTAACCATTCTCCATCTTTTCCATTAAAAAGAGAGAGATTATCATACTTCTTAAGCCGCATTACATTGCAAATATAGTGACTTTGTTGTGGATTAAGTGCTAAACTCACGCCTTGTGATAAAGCTTCTTCAACATAGAGCCTAATTTTTCCCATTCAAAACTTTAATTATATTCTACTTGAGTGACTCTTACGGGATTTGAACCCGTGTTACCACCGTGAAAGGGTGGTGTCCTAACCACTAGACGAAAGAGTCAACTTGAATCTAACTAGGTTATATCGATTACATATATAAAGTCAATTCAATTATTTTGAATCACATAGTTAGAGGGATATATCAGTAATCTTATATCGACAGCCTCCTATTACTCCATGCTCAATACTCACTGAACCTATCTCAGATTTAGGAGCTAATTCTAATTGTTGTTCAACTTTTGTATCGGAATCATAGCCAGAATCTCTACGCTCATATTTCTGCCTTATTTCTTCTACACTAAAGCCAGCCTTGGTCTTAATTTTTTGATCATTAGTCTGTTGCTGACTTATCGACTTATTAGCACTTAGCTCATTTAGCTTCACTTGCCAATCATTCACTTTATCTTGCACTAACCCATGGCAAGTTCCAGAATTAGCTTTTATGTCTTTTGCTTTTCTTTCTGCTCTTTTCTTGGACAAATCTACCCTAGCATAAATAGGTTCTGACGACTGTTCTGGCTCTTTCTGTTTTAGGCTAGTAGGCTTTTTTTGTTCTGAAAGATCATCTATAGTGCAATAAATAGGTTCTTCTGATATACTCAAATAACCACTATCTTCCAATGATAAATTTTCAGTGGATTTTTTATGTGAATCATATATTTCAGCATAAATAGATTCTTCTGATACACTCAAATAACCATTCTCCCCTAATGAGTTACTAACCTTAGCATCATACACCTCAGCGTAAATTGGCTCTTTTGAAGGCAAAGCATCATAATTAGTGCTCTTTGGCTTATACTCAAAAGTTCTAGAAGGTTTTTGAGGTGGTATTACATTGTTGTTCACCTCAGCGTACATAGTTATTGGCTCATATTCAGAGGTTCTAGGAGGTTTTTGTTGTATAGCTTCAACATTCAAATCATCTGTAGAATAATACTCTGCGCCTTTTCCTAGTAAAAAGGAAACTGTGGGGTGAAGAATTATCTCTGCTGGTAAGTTTTTCTCACTATCCAATTTTAGATTTTTTGATTCTGCTAAACTCTCAATAACACGAATTATAACATTCTTTCCATTCTCATCTATTGAGTGGATATCAGCTCCACGATTAATCAGCAATTCCATTATTTTGTGATCTGTAGCATGTCCTAAAGCCTGATTTAAAGCTTGATTATTATTTATATCAAATGATCCTGTATTCTTGAGAGACATAGTCTTTGAAAAGAATTTTCTAAAATTATTTAATGCATCATAGAGAATTAGAGTCAGTTTAACACCTTTTATGTCATTGTTTTTGACAGATTTAATTAAAAAATTATCTATTATGCCCATGATTATACCCCCTATATAAAAGCTCACTACCATGGTACAATTTTAAACTATGATGATTTATTTTCTACTAATAGCAGCTCTCTATAACCACTTAACAAGTGGTGGCATTGACATCATAATTGCATCTGGATTGCCGTCAGTCATTAAACCAAACCTTGTGCCACGATCGTATAACAGATTGAATTCTACATATCTGCCACGTTTTATTAATTGATTTTCTCGTTGTTCTTTTGTCCAAGATTTTTGTATATGTTTACGTATGATGTGCAAATAAATTTCCAAAAAGGCTTCACCTACTGCTTTTGTGAACTCAAAATCGTTTTCCCAGTTGCTAGAACTCAGATTATCATAGAAAATGCCACCAATACCACGCGGCTCTTTTCTGTGTTGTAAGAAAAAATAGTTGTCACATTGCTCTTTAAATTTTGGATAATATCCGGTGTCAAATCTATCACATGTCATTTTGATTGATTCATGAATATACTTGCAATCTTCTTCATTTCTATATATTGGCGTAAAATCCATTCCTCCACCAAACCATTGTTTTGAAGTATATATCAGCCTTGTGTTCATATGTGCTGCAGGGATAAGGGGCGATTGCATATGAGACACTAAAGATATACCGCTTGCCCAGAACTCTCCGTTACTTTCACTTGCACCAGGAATTTCATTAATGGCTGAATCTGCAAATTTTCCGTGTACTTTTGAAACGTTTACTCCAACTTTTTCAAAAACATTACCAAAAATAATTGTAGATTCACCACCTCCACCACCTGGGCGATCCCACTTTCTCTTTTCGATTTTTGGCTCTGCGGATGATTGTTTTTCAATTAATAAGAAAGATTCTATAATCTTATCTCTTAGTGCACAGAACCATTTAAATGCTTGTGTTTTTTGTTTTTCCATAATATCCTCTTGCTAGCTTATTAACATTGTTATATCTGATATTTAAGGAACTTAATTAGATTTGGATGATAATTATCTATCAAAGACGTTAATAAATCTATAATAATTAAATCAATATAATAGAACATTTTCGTATGTACAACAATGCCAAGTAACAATAATGAATAAAAGATACATAGATAACAAAAAAGAGAACAGGATTGACTTCATACTAAGAAATTATGGAATGTCAATTGTTGTGATGGCAGTTATTATGCTCTTACCTCCAGTAGCAATATCGATACTCTACTTTTTTGATATATATAGTCAGCATATTAATATAGAGATTAATTTATTAGTTAGCATTCTAACAACTCTCTTTATGATGTATAATGTAAAACGCTACAGATACCTACTTAATACTATAGAATTTCAAAATGCAATATTTGCAAATGCACTAAATCATAATACAGAATTTTGCCTTATTTTACATAAAGATGAAGGTATTATTTATGCTGATGCAAGGTTCTACGAAAGGTTTAAAGATCATATAGATGATGACATTACGTTAGGCAAGATTCTTGAAATAGGAGATGTTTCAGAAGCAGACAAAAAAGTACTCTATCATGCACTAAAAAATAACTCTTCTGTACAGGTATGCATTTCCTTAAACAAGAAGAATAGAGTATCTAACTTTCTTTTGCTCTTTGAGCCGATACCAGATAATCCCCAAATTGCTATAAATAGTAATAAGATTTTAAATTTATCATTAGTGCCAATAGCAAGGCCAGATGGGTATTTTGTATTAAAAGCAACACAGATAAACAAGGAGCAGATATATGAAGAGTTAATAGAAAAACACAGCATAGGAACTTACATTGCAAATGCCAAAGGGGTGATTTTATCTGTAAATAAAAGATTTTTAGACATATTTGAACTAAAAAAACTGGAAAAAGGTAGCTCAATCAGTGATTTTATATCTCAATCTAAATATAACAATACAACAACCGATAATGAAATTTTGTTTTTTACTATAAGTGGTATTCCATTCAAGGCTTATATGAGCACTGCTATATTTTGTGATAAATACAACCATAGCTATATATATGGCTTTATAACACCAACCGAATCAAATATTGTTGATTATCAATTACACCCTTGTTTTGCAAATTCATCAATTGCTATTGCACAATGTGACATAAACGGCAACTTTGTAAAGAAAAATACGGCACTAATAAAGCTTGCAGGGTCAGATAATAATTCAATCTTTACGTTGATATTGGATAGTTATCATGTGAAAATACGTGAATATTTTTCGAGTAATAGAATAAATAATGCGTCTTTTGATGTACAGCTCAACGGCGGTAATAACATAAAAATATATTTCAATAAGTTTCTTCATAATAAAATGATCTTCATACTTTGTTATTTTATTGACAATACTGAACACAAAAACCTAGAGATAAAGCTTGAGCATTATCAAAAGATGCAAGCTATAGGGCAGTTAGCAGGTGGTATTGCGCATGATTTCAACAATATATTGACTGGGATAATAGGATTTTGCGATTTGCTTTTACTCCAACACTCAGCTGGTGACCCATCTTTTGGAGATATAATACAGATACAGCAAAATGCAAAGCGTGGATCAAATTTAGTAAGACAATTGCTTGCTTTCTCAAGAAGACAGACCTTGCAGCCAAAAATTATTGATGTAAATAATACTATAGCTAATCTTTATGAAATGATAAAAAGATTAATAGGTGAAAATATAAAATTTAATGTTTATTATGGTAGAGACTTGGGTGCTGTTAGGGCTGATCAAGGGCAATTAGAGCAAGTTATACTTAACTTAGCAGTCAATGCTAGTGCTGCTATGGAAAAGGGCGGAGAATTAACTATACGAACCTTTAATCAAAAGATTGACTCATTAAATTCTACACCTCAGGATATGTTTTCTCCAGACAAGGAAGCGATTGAACATGGAAATTATGTTGTGATTGAAGTAATTGATACTGGATGTGGAATGACGAGTGATACAACTGAAAAGATCTTTGATCCATTTTTTTCTACCAAAGATATTACCTCTGGTACAGGTCTTGGCCTCTCTACTGTATATGGCATTATTAAACAAACTGAAGGATACATCTATGTTGCTAGCAAAGTAAATCATGGAACTAAATTTAGCATATTTTTGCCCATGGTTTACATATCAGATGAAAATGATAGAGAGGAAGATAGTGAAGAAACAGAAAAACCGGTAGTAAGTGAAATTAAAGGTAATGGTATAATTTTATTAATCGAAGATGAAGATTCAGTAAGGGAATTCATCTCTAAAGCACTCAAAAGAAAAGGATTTGATGTAATAGAAGCAAGCATAGGCGGCGAGGCGCTAGAAATAATCAGTAAAAAAAGTCAACACATAGATCTTATAATCACTGATGTAATCATGCCAGAGGTGAGCGGCCCAGAAATAGTTAAAGAAGCATTGATCTATAGGCCAAATATCAACGTTATTTTTATTTCTGGGTATGCAGAAGATGCTTTTTTAAAGAGTGATGACATCAATATAGAAGATTTTCACTTTTTGCCAAAACCATTCACTCTGAATGAATTAGGAAACAAGGTTCAAAGTGTGTTACACAAAGCAAAAAAGACAGTCTAATTTTAGTGTGGTTAACAACAAAAAAATTTTCTAATGCAAAAGTTTCTTGCATATATACAATAGAATTATTTTATACATAAGATAAAAGGCGTGAGCAAGATTATTGCAATAGTAAATCAAAAGGGTGGAGTTGGCAAAACCACAACTAGTATAAATTTATCGACAGCCTTTGCTGCTGTGGGAAAAAGCACTTTATTGGTAGATCTTGATCCTCAAGGAAATGCTAGCACCGGACTCGGGATTTCTTACCGTAGTAGGGAAGAAAAAAACATATACAAAATACTACTAAGCAGCGAAAATAAATTGATAGAATCGGCAATTTTCAATATAAAGGAAATTCCGAATTTATCGCTAATTTCGTCAGTAGTTGATTTGTCAGCTGCAGAAATTGAATTATCGCAACTTGAGCGAGGAAAATTCGTACTAAAAAGCGCATTGGAGAAGATACGCGATAATTATGAGTATATAATCATCGATTGCCCTCCATCACTTGGGCTTCTGACCATAAATGCTTTGACTGCTGCTAATTCTATTATTGTTCCTCTTCAGTGTGAATTTTTTGCTCTGGAAGGATTAAGCCATTTAGTTAAAACTGTGGAGCTAATAAAAAGGAATAACCTAAACCCTTTTTTGGCAATAGAAGGGATAGTGTTAACAATGTATGACAGGCGCAACAAACTTAGTGAGCAGATTAAAAACGATATTTGTCAGTATTTAAATGATAAAGTATACAAAACTATCATCCCATTGTATGAGACTGTTATTCCACGTAACGTACGGTTATCAGAAGCGCCTTCTCATGGAAAACCCGCTATTGTGTATGATCTTAAGTGTCCTGGTGCACAAGCATATATAAGTTTGGCAAGGGAAATTTTAAAAAAGCACGCGAGCAGTTGTAAGGAGAAGAAACTAGTAAGCGAGGGCGTAGTATGAAGGATGATAGACGCCTCGGCAGAGGTCTTGCCGGCCTCATAGGCGATAATTATGATAATAAAGAAGATCGACAAGAGCATTTGCCTATTTCATTACTGCACCCAAGCAAATTTCAACCGAGGAAACATTTTGACGAGGAGTCATTAAGAGAACTTGCAAATTCGATAAAGAAAAGTGGCATTATACAGCCTATCGTGGTACGCAAAGATTCAAATGATGATGGTTATGAAATAATAGCTGGAGAACGTCGTTGGCGAGCAAGCAAGATTGCAAATCTTGATAGTGCACCGGTTATCATAAAAGATCTGAGCGACAAGGAATGCTTGGAAGTATCCATTATTGAAAACATACAAAGGCAAGATATTAATCCAATAGAGGAAGGTGAAGCTTACAGAAAACTGATAGATGAGTTTTTCTATACACATGAGGAATTAGCTTCAGCTATAGGCAAAAGCCGCAGCCACATAACCAATATGATTCGGATGTTGTTGCTCCCTGATAGGGTGAAAACAATGATCAATGAGAAAAAATTGTCTATGGGTCATGCAAGAGCGTTGATTAATGTTGAAAATGCGGAAAGTATTGCAGAAAAAATAGTTTCTCAGGGCTTAAGCGTTAGACAAACTGAAAAACTGATAAAGGACCTACATCAAAACAACAATCAAAAAGAGCAGAGATATACTAGAAATCAAGATATGACAGTAATAGAAGGCGCTATATCTTCTCAACTTGGTTTAAAGATCAAAATTAATGACAACAATTCTAAGGGTAAAGTTATGATACGGTATGATAATCCAAATGAATTGGATTTGATATTGAAAATTTTGAATAGGAAACTTGAGGCATAGCTAGTAGTTGGCTAGCAAAGCAACAAACCAATATCAACTGTTGGTGTCATGAAAGTAGCTGACACTGGAATCCAGGAATTTTATTAAGTTGGTAAGCATAAAAGTATAACTTCTACGTCATACCGCCGCGGTATCCGCTAACAAGCAGCGGGGTGACGATTGTCAGGGTAGCTGTCATCCCAGCGCCCTGACTACTTGGATCCAGGAAAAAGAATGGTGTCATCCCAGTGCGTGATACCCTAGTAGAAATCGTTTTTGTAATTGCAACATTCGTGCAATCTTTAGCCATAAATATTTAAAAAATTTACCAAATGAAAAAAAAGGCAAAAGAAACCCCGTGGTGGTTGGCTATTTACCATGTACTAAAATATCGGCGTTTTTTTTATTCTAAAACGCTTGATTAAGAGCGATTTAGCTGCTTTTAACTTGCAACTAACCTACACCGCAAGTGTTTAAGAAATTTACTAAGCAGGAAAAAAGGCAAAGAAACCCCGTAGTAGCTAGCATTCAAATTCTCCCTTGTCAATTTGACGTTTTTTGCTGTCTTAAACGCTTTGTAAGCGCGTTTCGGCTTATATAGGTAAAAACCCAGAAATTTTTAAAGACATGCGATGCACGTAGTGCGAAAAATTAAACATGAGACGCCAAATACCCTAAGTTTTTTGTCATTAACCTGCACAGATTGCGAAGATAAATAAATAGCTTCAGTTTTATGATAAGGGAGCTGGCGAGGCTTGTCAAGGAAGTTTTTCGTTTCATCCAATGCGCTGCCAAAAGCTATGCAAAAAGTCCAATGAGTTAACTCCCATATATCCGGAGTAGTTCTTGTGCATTAGCCTTTATTAGAGTAGGGCATTTTCTGTCATTTAATAGGGAACGCAATACTTCAGTTGCACCTTTAATGTCGTTATTGTGTATCTTTACTACAGCGATAGCTTCTTGGCTTGAATAAGGATACACTGCACTTGATTCTAAATTATCAATTTTATCTTTATTTATTTTTTCACCGTTGGAGTGAAGTAAGCTCATTACTTCTAAATATTGTGCTAACTCACGCAAAACATTAGGAGCATCTTTATCATCTGCCAAATCATTATAAATAGATGCTGTGTCTGTTGGCATTGAATCTGAGATATGATTGAATGCGCGTTCAAAATTTGCTAAATACTCCCAATTTGAATCTATTTCTTCTAGCAGCGGCTTATTATCTTTTTTTAAGAATAATACTTCGTAAAACTTGTCACCTGCAGTTATAGATTGTTTTGTGTTATCAATGTTGCGCAATAAGTATAATGTGATGCCAACTAACATTGGCGCGAGTGCAAGCAGAAAGATGTATTTTTTCATGGTAATATTCCAAATAGTTATATATTTATACATTAATGCTTTTGATTTGCAAAAACATATTGACATAGTGATTATATCACATAATAATATTCTTAAAGTTGTTTGAATAGTTGGAGATTAAAATATTTCTAAAGTAGAAATAAAGACAGCAGTATTAAGCTAAATTATTTTTTGTCGGATTTATCCGATGTACCCTCAACCTTTTATAGGTTGAAGTCTAAATTTGAGAGTTTGATCCTGGCTCAGAATGAACGCTGGCGGCAGGCCTAACACATGCAAGTCGAACGGAGTTATATTGTAGCTTGCTATGGTATAACTTAGTGGCAGACGGGTGAGTAATGTATAGGAATCTACCTAGTAGTACGGAATAATTGTTGGAAACGGCAACTAATACCGTATACGCCCTACGGGGGAAAAATTTATTGCTATTAGATGAGCCTATATTAGATTAGCTAGTTGGTGGAGTAATAGCCTACCAAGGCAATGATCTATAGCTGATCTGAGAGGATGATCAGCCACACTGGAACTGAGATACGGTCCAGACTCCTACGGGAGGCAGCAGTGGGGAATATTGGACAATGGGCGAAAGCCTGATCCAGCCATGCCGCATGAGTGAAGAAGGCCTTTGGGTTGTAAAGCTCTTTTAGTGAGGAAGATAATGACGGTACTCACAGAAGAAGTCCTGGCTAACTCCGTGCCAGCAGCCGCGGTAATACGGAGAGGGCTAGCGTTATTCGGAATTATTGGGCGTAAAGGGCGCGTAGGCGGATTAGTAAGTTAAAAGTGAAATCCCAAGGCTCAACCTTGGAATTGCTTTTAAAACTGCTAATCTAGAGATTGAAAGAGGATAGAGGAATTCCTAGTGTAGAGGTGAAATTCGTAAATATTAGGAGGAACACCAGTGGCGAAGGCGTCTATCTGGTTCAAATCTGACGCTGAGGCGCGAAGGCGTGGGGAGCAAACAGGATTAGATACCCTGGTAGTCCACGCTGTAAACGATGAATGTTAAATATGGGAAGTTTTACTTTCTGTATTACAGCTAACGCGTTAAACATTCCGCCTGGGGACTACGGTCGCAAGATTAAAACTCAAAGGAATTGACGGGGACCCGCACAAGCGGTGGAGCATGTGGTTTAATTCGATGCAACGCGAAAAACCTTACCACTCCTTGACATGGAAATTATACCTATTCGAAGGGATAGGGTCGGTTCGGCCGGGTTTCACACAGGTGTTGCATGGCTGTCGTCAGCTCGTGTCGTGAGATGTTGGGTTAAGTCCCGCAACGAGCGCAACCCTCATCCTTAGTTACCATCAGGTAATGCTGGGGACTTTAAGGAAACTGCCAGTGATAAACTGGAGGAAGGTGGGGATGATGTCAAGTCATCATGGCCCTTATGGAGTGGGCTACACACGTGCTACAATGGTGGCTACAATGGGCTGCAAAGTCGCGAGGCTAAGCTAATCCCTTAAAAGCCATCTCAGTTCGGATTGTACTCTGCAACTCGAGTGCATGAAGTTGGAATCGCTAGTAATCGTGGATCAGCACGCCACGGTGAATACGTTCTCGGGTCTTGTACACACTGCCCGTCACGCCATGGGAATTGGTTTCACTCGAAGCTAACGACCTAACCGCAAGGAGGGAGTTATTTAAAGTGGGATCGGTGACTGGGGTGAAGTCGTAACAAGGTAGCAGTAGGGGAATCTGCAGCTGGATTACCTCCTTAGGCTTTGCACATAATTTACCATTTTTAATGATGGTGTTGTTATGTGCTATACTGCTGTCTTTACTTCTACTTTATTTTAATTTCCCGATAACGGAATTTTATGAGTGATAGACCTCTTTCTCCACATTTACAAATATATAAAGTACAAGTTACTAGTTTTTTCTCTATTATGCATAGATTGACTGGTATCTTGCTATTCCTTTTATTAATGATACTTTCTTGGTATTTCATATTACATGTTTACTTTCCTGAGTTACTTATAGTAAGGTACTTAAATGCATTATTATTCACTCCTGTTGCTAAATTAGCTTATGTCTTATGTTTTATAAGTTTTGTATATCATTTTCTTAATGGTATTCGTCATTTATTGTGGGATGTTGGGCTTAATTTAGAAATTACTGGCGTTTCAAGGAGTGCTATACTGCTGACAGTAACGCTACTTCTTTCTACTATGGCTTTTTTATTTATGTTTATATGAGTCAGTCTGGAAATTCAGTACATCATTGGTGGGTTCAGCGTGTTTCTGCGGTAATTTTACTGTTCCTGTTTCCTTGGTTTATCTATTCATTTTCTTGCACATTTTATACTGATAGCTCTTTGTCTTTTAGTGAAAAATTTATTAATCACCCTCTAGAGCTTTTATTTTTTGTTGTATTGTTGTTTTGCATTTTTTGGCACGCAGTTCTTGGAATGCAGGTAGTATGCGAAGATTATATACACAGCGTACCTTTGAGGATTTTTACAATTACATGCATAAAGTACTTATCAAGCATTACTTATATAACCCTCGCTTTTACAATCTTTATCTTCTACAGGCATATTTTCTTGTAAAATCACCGGTGCTGTGTTAATATATTATTAGTGTACTAGTTTTATTATTGAACTATAGCATTATAGCGATTTTGGTTTGACAATATGTTTGAAGCATTAAAAAAGGGAGCAATAGATCTTACACTTAAAGCAAAAGGTCTGCTTACTTCACCTGAATCTCAAGTTTACGTCGAAGACCTTAGAAAGGTAATGATGTATGATGGAAGGAAATGCCAGTATCCAAAAAATTATGATCAAATTGTACAGTCTGCTAAAATCATAGAAAACAGGGATATGCATGGAAATGCTATACTAGATAAAGATAAAAATCCAACCTATAAACTTTTGTATGGTCAAAAAGATGAGAATGGAGAACAACCAAGTTTCAGATTATCTTTAGTTACCAAAGATAAAGATAATGATAGATCTTATTTTACTATCAATTATATAGACAATCAGGGTAAGCAAATTCCGATAAATGAGTTGCATAAGTCATATTTTGAGCCATTAGGCTTTTCGAGAATGGATTTGAAAAAACACGTGCCAATTTTTGAAGCTGAAAAAACTAAGGATCCTCAATATCCATTTGAATTAACTAATTCTTCTGTGCTAACTAAAGAGGTAAAAAATAAAGAAGGTAAAGTTCAGGAAGTTGTTGATGAAAAAGGAAGAAATGGAGAATTATTATACACTAGTGATTACAAGAAGCTAAGCACCCATTTTTCAGAAATTAGAGATCAGAATGGTAATCTAGAGCTAGATAAAAGTCTTATATCTGTTCCTATCGTTTTTGCTACAAGTTTAGCTAAAGTTTGTACTAAATTGTTGACTTCTCTTTCTATAAAGTTAGGGGAGCATTTAATAAGCGAACAAAACCCAATTGCAAAGTCTTTTGGTTATCTTTTATTTACTCCTGCAATGGCAGTAAAAAATTTAGTGGATATGGGAGCTACCATACTTAAGGCTCCAATTTTATTGTTTGTAGCAAATGAGAAAAAATATGGTGATGCTTACTACACCATGTGGAAACACCAACTGAAAGGATGTTTGGAAGAAGCAAAAAGTGACTTTAATGTTATTAAAGGTGAAGAAAGGCTAAAGCCGGATCATGGGAATCGTGATTCACTAGTGGGCACATGGGATGAGCTTAACGCTAGAAGGCCAAAGAAACAAGGGGATGATAAAGAAGTTAGCAAGAGTAATGAAATACTAAAGAGTCCTGAGGAAGAACAAAATAAGGGTAATGAAATATTAAGTGATAAAAGAAAAGGTCATGTTGAGGAATTACAAAATAGAAGAAATTCACAGCAAGGGCAAGGCGCTACACATGATCACTCTCATTAGCAATTACTTTAAATCAACATTTACTTTCTTTATTAACTATTCCACAACAAAAACTTGCATGTATTTTGCCCTCAGTATAAGATATTAATTATTTAATTAATATCTTAACTAAATGCGCCCTGTAATATTGTGTGGTGGTAGTGGTAGCAGACTTTGGCCTTTATCTAAGCCAAAGCAATTTCAGAAAATATTTAGTCAGAACACTATGTTTCACAACACTTTGTTGAGGCTAAAAAGCGATTATATGCCGCCCATAATTGCTACAAATATACAGTACGAGTCATTAGTGATGGAGGAATTGCATGCACTGCAAGAATATAAAGTGATTTTCGAACCAGTGAAAATTGGAACAGCAGCGGCAATATTAATTGCTGCACTTCTCTGCAATGAAAACGAGACAATGTTAATTCTGCCTTCAGACCATTTTATAGGTGATTTGAATAGTTTTTATGCTTCTACTCAAAAAGCGTCTAAGTTAGCCTCTGAAACTAACTCTATAGTCACTTTTGGGGTTAAGCCTCATGAATTCAATTCTGAATACGGCTATATAAATGCAGTATATGATCAGAAAGAAAAATGTCATATAGTGAAAGATTTTACAGAAAAGCCCGAGCGTAAGTTAAGTAACGATCATTATTGGAACTCTGGAATATTTGTGTTTAAAGCAAAACGCTACATAGATGAGATTAAAAAATCTGCCCCGAATCTTTACAATTTATGTTTTAAATATTTCACACCGCAAGAGAGATTTCTGTATTTAAAACAACGAGATTTTGCAGGAATTGAAGGCATATCCATTGATTACTTGGTGATGGAGAAAGCAAAAAACGTTGCAATGATAGAAGCTAATTTCGATTGGTTGGATGTTGGAACTTGGAATTCAGTTTTAGAATTGAGTGAGAAGTTTAGTAAAGAACCGGCATCATTTCAGCATGTGATTAGAGAAAAAGAACCAGTTTCAACGACAGAAAGTAATAAAAATTTATTGAGTGGAGCTTGTAAGCAACCAAACAAAAGTCTAATTTCATTTATTCATAAAGTTAAGAAAGTAAAGGTGATAAGGAAAGAAGTTAAACCATAGGGATTTTATAGTATAATTTTAATGAGCGAAAATTTTCTTATAAAATATCTTTTTATCAATCCATTAAGCTGCACTTCTAAGCAATTCCATCACTATAGAGATGAATACCATATAGTGCTATCAGGAGTTGGATATGTTAGTTTAGAAGACAAAGAATATGCTATAGCAAAGGACCATATGATAGAAATCCCAAGGGAAGTTTCCCATAGGATTGAAAATAGAAGCACAAGCTTTCCACTTGAAATAGTTGAATTTCAGATAGGAGAGCATTTATCTGATAATGATATAGTGAGATTGGATGATGTATATGGAAGAATATGGTAACGCCATAAATGCATTTGTTGGCAATTTATAATATGGGTATAGCTGCTTTATGTAAAAAATAATATTTACTAAATCTTAATATTTTAAACCTATACCCATATTTTAATAAATAATGAGTTGTAATTAATATGAAGGATCCATTTAAAAGTGACAATTATAGAGAAAATCTCGGTTTCCTTAAAGAAGCTATAAAAGCAAGAGATGAGTTAGTAACTATTAGACATTATAATAAAACGGTAAGGGATTTATCTCAGGCATTAAAGCGTTTTACAGATAAGGCAGAAGATGTAGCTAAGTTTGTTATACGTAGTGACTCAATTGATTATGTAAAATCGATGAATGGAAAGCCATCAGGTCTTAAGATATTAAAGGAAATATTGAATAGAATCTCGGGAAGAAATGTTCCAGTTAAGAATATAAGTAGTTTTATTGATAAATTACCTCCTCCTACTTCAATGACAATCTTTGAATATCTAGAGGCTTATCGTAAAATTTCAGGTTTGGAGCAAGTTGAAAGAGGAAATATTGCAATAGCTCCAGAAAAGCCAGAACGCAGTTTTCTAAAAGAAGATAGACAAGTAGAAGTTAATTATAATGATTCAGGCCATGGAAATTCATTAGATGAAAAGCCTGGATACAAAGAGATATCAAATTATCAAGAGAAGAAGAGTAAAATTTTAACAGAAAATTCACAAAGTTCAAAATCGCCTAGAGAAGAGCTAATTTATGTAACAGTTCCTAAAGAACATATGGAAGCAAAAAGAGAACTTAAACAAAAACAACAATCTAAACCTCCAATATTGCCAAAACCATCAATAGCACCCCCATTGCCAAAAAAAATGTTTACTGCTGGTCAAGAAGTTAGACAAAAACCAAAAGTAGTAGGAACTGTTCCTAAATCAACTAAAGATAAACCTGAATTACCACTAAAACTTAAAAAGTTAGGTCATACTGATCAAAAATCAAGCACAAAGCTAGAAATGGTAGTATCTTCTATGGAAAAAGAAATTAATTATAATATCGATATTAAAGTACAAGAGATAAGAAAAAAATTCAAACAAAATCAAGCAAAAGAAAGTCCTAATGCGCAAACTATTGAAAGCAGGACCCCTCCTGTTGCACAAGTGAATATAGATGTGGAGAAAAAAACTAGGCCATCACCAAAAGTTGCTTCCCAATCTCGCTTATTTCCAATGAGGGATGAAATATCTCAGATGAATCCCTTATCAGCAAAATCTGATCCGAGACCTCATGTTAGCAAAAATGCTCTTCTCACAGATGTAAATGTAAAGCAACTAGTTGTACAATTTGAAAATTATGGAAGGAAAGAATTATAACTTATTGAATAAACCCAATAATATTCTTGATTTTTTCTATGTTATAAAAGCACAAGCTCTCCACTTGAAATAGTTGAATTTCAGATAGGAGAGCATTTATCTGATAATGATATAGTGAGGTTGGATGATGTATATGGAAGATTTTGAAATTCTAATGTTAAAGATACTCTATAAGTCTGCTAAATTTAAGGAAGCAAAAATCTCTAGTTTTTAAATAAAGAAAAGTCTACAATTATACGAAGTTTCAAAAATATAATGTCTAACCTCAAAATATTTTGTAATGTCCATTGCCTTTGAAATTACTATGGCTGCTTGCTATTTGCGAGCAAGAAATGCCAGATTTTGCTCTATAATGACTTTGTTCTCTATTATCGGCATTGCCCTTGGAGTTGCAACACTAATAGTGGTGATGTCTGTGATGAACGGATTCAGAGCAAAGTTGCTTGACTCAATACTTGGCATTGATGGCCATATTAACGTTTATTTTGATAGGAACATAAATTCAGATTACTACGCAGTTTCAAAATCTATTGAGAGAATTCCTGGTATATTAAAAGCTACTCCTATGACCAATGATCAAGTTATTATTGTAGCAAATGGTAAAATTGCAGGTAGCGTAGTGCGAGGTGTGTCAACTAAAGATTTGCTTGATAGTACTGCCGTTACAAATAATGTAATTATAGGTGATGTAAAAAAATTTGATGAAGGGATAATAATAGGAGCACGCTTAGCAGAAGTTTTGAACATTGACTATGGCGACGAAATTACGTTTATATCATCTGAAGAATTTGATGCATTACTTGGTGAAATGCCGCGAATGAAAAAATATAAAGTTATAGCAATATTTGATATGGGTATGTTTGAGTATGATAATACCTTGATATATATGCCTCTAAAATCAGCACAAGCCTTTTTTAATTATAAAAATAGCATAAAAAATATAGAAGTACTTGTAGACGACGTTACTAGAGCTGATAAGCTGGCAGATGCTATAGAAAAAGAAATAGGAATGGAAGCTGAAAGTTGGCAATCACAGCAAAGCCATTATTTTAGTGCTTTAAAAACTGAAAGAAATGTGATGTTTTTAATTCTCACTTTGATTATAGTTGTAGCAGCGTTTAATATTATCTCAAATTTAATGATGATAGTGCAAGAAAAGAAATCCGCGATTGCAATTATGCGTACATTTGGTGCAACAAGTGGAAGCATTATGCGTATATTTTGCGCTTGTGGTCTATTAATCGGTTTTACGGGAACTTGTCTTGGCTGTATTATAGGTGTCGTTTTTTCTCTCAATATCGAAAGCATTAGAGTGTTTTTAGAAAACATTACTAACGTCAAGCTGTTTGATCCTATGATATACTTTTTTTCAAGTTTGCCAGTGATATTAGTACCCCAAGACGTAGTAAATATTTCTGCACTTGCGTTACTCTTATCATTTTTAGCGACAATTGCTCCTGCGTTGCAGGCAGCTGCACAAGACCCTGCGGAGATACTACGTTATGAATGATACTCAGCAAAAGTACATAGGTTGGTTCTTAATTGTATTGTTATTTACCGGTTACATCACAATAAATAACATAATCTTTTTAAAAATAAATCAGCAAGAGAGTGAAAACAATGTGAAAGCTTTAACGGAAAACATGGATGAATTTAGAATGTTGCTTGAAGTTAATCAATCTAGAATAGAAAAAAAGATATTTGACCTCAAGAGAAGTCAGCATACTCAATGTGAGCAAGGTGATAATAACTCAAGATGTAAGAACCTTGCAAAATTGCTATTACTTGTGGTTAAAATGAAGAATTCGTTATTGCGAGAAGCAAAATTTGATAACCATATAAATTCAATAAAGCCTTTGATATCAGAGCTTGACGATCCAGAGATAGAAAATGCAGTAGATGAATTAGAAAATTTGAAAGAGATAAATACCTTACACGAATTGAAGTTATCTTTTGAAAAAACTATTGATACTATCGATTACAACAAAAGTACATTGTCTAAAAAAATCATTTCAAACTGGATAAAGGTAGACGACCGAAATGATCCATTAAGAGTAAAATTCGCAGAAATTGAGGAGTCAATAAATGATAATGATTGGCAAAATATAACTGTTACAGTAAGCAATTTAACGCATTCAGAATTCAAGCCATGGCTGAATAAATTGAATGGTTTTATTGTAGCTTCTAAGAATATTTCAACAATATATCATCACTTATTACAATATATCTCATGATTTATTTTATAATTTTCGCTTTTTCGTTTTTATTTGGTATATGGGTCAAGGTAAGTGGTGAAGTAATAAAATTGGAATTAGGCAATTACACTATAAGTATTGATCTATATTTCATTATTTTTACTTGTGTAGTTTTATTATTTTTATTAATTACACTTGTACGCTTTTTTTCCTCCATTTCATCAACATTTGCCAACATAAGAAATAGAAGAAGGGATAGGGAAGAATTGCTTCTCTTTGAAGCTTTCTTTAGCATAGACTTAGACAATATAGAGAATGCCCAAAAGCTAGTTAAAAGTCTGAGTGAGGAGAGCGATAGGTTGTCTTTAATAAAGCTCTTTAACTCAGGTAAGACGGGAAATTACAGCTTTTTCAGTAACGGTTTAACAAATATTGCAAATAAAAATCGTAACTTAGCTCTACTTCTAGCCAATAAGCTGATTGTCCACCTCAAACAAGAAAAAGTAGTCTTTCAAAAATTTATAGAATATTGCTCTAGTTCAATTAACGATAAAATGCTATCTATTCCCTTTCAAATAGAGCATTGCATATTGAAAGAAGATTGGATTAATGCAATTTTGAGGTTGAAGGAAGCAGTTAAGTCCAATATTTTTCTCCCCTTTGATCATAAAGAAATGTTTGCAGTGTTTTATTGCGCTTTAGCAAAGCAATATGAAAGTAAAGGAAATTTTAAGGAGGCTATAAAGTCTTTATTTAGAGCACAACGTTATAGTGCAATTTTTCAGCCCATCAATTATTTAAAGGCAGAATTATATATTAAACTTGGAAAAATCAGAAAAGCTTCTGCAGTGCTAGAGGCAGAGTATACAGTAAATCCTACTCCTCAGTCAGCTAAAATGTACATCAATTTAAATAGTAAAGGTGCTGAAAGACTATACAACTTACGCCCTGATTATTATTTTAGTTACTGTTTACTTGCTTTGTCCTCAATGAGTTCAGGTAAATATGATCTTGCAAGTCAATATTTAGACACTGCTATGAAAAAAGCTAATTACATGTCAATCTACTTTATTGTAATACAACTCAAGGTTACATTGCAAGAACACGACAAGGTAATTTATTGGCTAAACAAGATGGGCTCAGAAGCTTTGCCTGATCCAGGCTGGAAATGTAAAAATTGTAACAGGGAACTAGAACAATGGGATCATAAGTGTTCAAGTTGTAATAGTTTTAATTGTGTTTATTATATATTATAAAATTCCACAAAGTGTAGAAATTACCATTAGAGGTTGTCCGGAAACAAGTAAAAGGCTATAATATCTGAAATTTTAGTACGGGGTAAAGATGAGAAAAAAGTATCCAACAGATCTAAGCGAAAGGGAATGGGCAAGAATAGAAAAACACTTCAGAGTATCATACAAGAAAGGAGGAAGGCCGCCAAAGTATAGCAAAAGAGAAATATTAGAAGCAATTTTCTATGTATTGCGTACAGGGTGTCAATGGCGGTATTTACCAAATGATTTTCCGCTATGGAAGACTGTGTATGAGCAGTTCAGGCAATGGAAGAAGCAGGGAATTTTTGAGAAAATGAATTATGAAATTACAAAATATAGTAGAAGAAAAATAGGAAGGAATGAGCAGCCGAGTGCCTGTATAGTAGATAGTCAATCTGTAAAGACTACAGAAAAGGGGGGATCAAAGGCTATGATGGAAGTAAAAAAGTAAAGAGTAGAAAAAGGCATATAATTACAGACACTCAGGGTTTTATACTAGGTTGTTACGTAGGTGCTGCTAACGAAAATGATAGAGATGGTATTAAAATAGCATTAAACAATATGAGAACAAAATATACTAAAGTTAAAAAAATGTGGGCTGACATGGGATACCAAGGAAGAAATTTAAAGAATCACATAAAGGAAGAATATGACATAGATATTGAAATTGTTAAAAGGCCTCCATGTAGATTTTGGGTGCACAAAGATACGCCACCTGAGCTACTACCAACAAGAGAACAAGGGTTTAAAGTACAGCCAAGAAGATGGGTTGTAGAAAGGACTTTTGCTTGGGTTAATAGGAATAGAAGGCTATCGAAGGAGTATGATTTACTCACAACATCCACTGAGAATTTCATATACCTAGCTATGAGTAGGGTTATGTTAAAGAGGGAATATGCTTGAATTTACTAGTTTCCGGACAACCTCTAATACAAGATAATACTAAATCCGAATTCTTTGTTGCTAAAATTCCATTCAAAAAGATATCTAATTTTGTTTTATCTTCAGTTAAGTCTTCAGCTAACCTATTTCTGATATTCTCATTGTCAAACACAATGTACTCGAGGTACGAGGAAGGCTCAATAAGTATAAAGTCCTCTAAAGGTACTAGTTCTAAACAGTTGTCAGCATAAGCAAATATTCCACACTCAGTAATACGCCCTCTTCTTCTCACAACACAGCACTTGGGAAGACTATGATACATTGATAACAAAGAAAAAAGACGTATTATACTTGTACCTCTATCTTTCATTTCCTCGAAAAGCTTCCTATCATTTATTAATTTGTGCAAAATGTAATCCATAGCAGGACCTGGTTTGCGGAAATGAAACATATTATTCTCTTCAAAAATGGCCTCAGCTAATTCGATAGATTCTTTATCCTCATCTATGAAAGCTTTTTCATTTCTATTTAACTGTATGATCTCAGCTTTGCTATCTCTGCGTAGACCAGTTCTCCTTATTAACATCTCAAATATTTTTGTATTCATATATATCCTATATTAGTTAAAGTAAATATTAATAATGTTTACTTTTTAAATAAAAATAAATGAAAATTTTAATAAAAATTATATTTTTTTTAATAGAATAAAAATCTTTTATATTTGCTTGAGTACCAAAAGGGCTTTATTGGTGTAATGCGTTTTCTATTGCGCCTGGCCGCAGCGCGTGATGCAACCGGATTCAAGTGTCAGCTACTTTTATAGCACCACTTCTGCTTCAATAACTGTAAATACTAAGCGATCTGTCTTAAAATCTCCTCTTGTTGCTGAGTGTGAACACTAACATAACCACATGCAGGAGATGCAGCAGCAGGTCTTGCGATACACTTAGGTCTTTTTGCTTGAATATTGAGATTGGATAACACTTCTTCTATCAATGGGTTGACAAAAAACCATCCTCCCATATTTTTTGGTTCTTCTTGACACCATATAATTTCAGCGTTCTCGTATTTCTCAAGTTCACTGCTTAGTTTATCGGCCGGAAACGGATAGAATTGCTCCAAACGTATTACTGCTATATCGTTTATTTTTTGTGCTTCACATACTTCAATTATGTCGTAGTAAACTTTACCACTGCATATTACAACTTTACGTATTTTATCATTTAAAACCAAATCTGTTCTATATTCTGGGATTACCGTGAGGAATTTTCCTTCAAAATCGGATAGGTTAGAAACTGCTCTTTTATGACGCAGTAGTGATTTAGGTGTAAACACTACTAAAGGCTTGCGAAAGTCTCTATGCATTTGTCTGCGTAAGACATGGAAGTAATTCGCCGGAGTGGAACAATTAACTACCTGCATATTATCCTCTGCGCAGAGTTGCAAAAATCTCTCTATACGTGCGGAGCTATGCTCAGGTCCCTGTCCTTCATAACCATGAGGCAGCAACAAAACTAGACCGCTTGATCGCAACCACTTTGTTTCTGCAGATGCAATAAACTGGTCGATCATAATTTGTGCACCATTTGCAAAATCACCAAATTGTCCTTCCCAGAGCACCAGTGAATATGGGGAATCAAGGCTATATCCATATTCAAAGCCCATTACAGCATACTCTGATAAAGCGCTATCTATGACCTCAAAGTGAGCTTGCTTTTCATTTATATTGTTTAGCGGAATAAATGCTTCTTCTGTTACCTGATCAACAAGCCTTGAATGACGGTGCGAAAAAGTGCCACGACCAGAGTCTTGGCCTGATAAGCGCACTCCTATTCCTTCTGTGAGCAGTGACGCAAACGCAAGACTTTCGGCAGTTGCCCAGTCTATATTACTACCAAAATTTATGCTGTCTATTCTGCCATCGAGTATTTTTCTAACCTTATTGTTAATGTTAAAGTTACTTGGGATATTGCTATTTATACGCACACCTAATTTTTTCAGCTCATCTGGCGGAACACCAGAATCCGTGTAGTATTCGCTCAAATCGTTCAGCTTTGCTCTTCTTAATTTTGACCACACTCCACCGAACCAGTCAGCTTTTTTTGGAGTGTAAGCCGCTGATTCAGCAAGACTTTTATCTAATTTTGCCCTGAATTCACTGCACAATTTATTTACTTCATCGCCATCTAATACTTTCTCTGCAGTCAATTTTTCTTCATACAATGTTCCAGGAGTTTTATGCTTTGATATCGCCTTATACATAAGTGGCTGAGTGAAATTCGGTTCATCACCTTCATTATGGCCATATTTGCGGTAGCACATTATGTCAATTACTACGTCCTTTTTAAATTTCTGCCTATATTCCATCGCCAGACTTGTAGCAAAACTCACAGCTTCCGGGTTATCTCCATTGACGTGAAACACTGGAGCTTCTATTGATTTTGCTATATCAGTACAGTAAAAAGAGGATCGCGCACAACACGGATTAGCAGTAAAACCAACTTGGTTATTAATAACAATGTGCACAATGCCATCTACCTTATAACCTTCAATATTGCTTAAGGTTAGAGTTTCAGCAACCACTCCTTGGCCGATGAAAGCCGCATCACCATGAATTGATATGCCAAGCACAGATTTTATATTCTGTTTTGCTCTTATTCTTCCAGCCAAAACCGGATTTACCGCTTCAAGGTGAGATGGATTAGGGCATAAACTTAAATGTATTTTCTTACCACCGGCAAGTGTTTGATCAGAAGAGTAACCAAGGTGATATTTAACATCACCGGACACCTCAAGACCACCTGGATATGCAAGATTGCCTTGAAATTCAGATAGCATTGCCGCATATTCTTTGCCCATAACTTTGGTTAGAATATTGAGTCGTCCGCGGTGAGCCATGCCAAGAACTATTTCTTCAATACTAAAAGCTGCAGAATCACTAATGATTCTCTCAATTGCAACGATAGCTGATTCCCCACCTTCGATAGAAAAACGTTTATATCCAGGAAATTTCATATGGAGAAATTGCTCGAACATCTCAGATTCGATCAAGTGCCTCAGTATTTCCTTTTTATCTTGTGAACTCAGCGTATAGGTTTGATTTTCGATCTTTTCCTGCAGCCACATCCTCTCCTCATAAGAGGAGATATGCATAAATTCAAAACCGATGTTCTTGCAGTAAATATCTCTATAGATTCCAGCGTCACTTGCCGGAGATAGATTCGAGTATTTTTGATAATCTACTTCCTTATTCACATTGGGTGATAACGGATTAAGATCCGCAAAAAAATGACCGTAAGATCTGAAAAAATTTGCTGAACTAGAAACTGAATCATCCACCTTAGTTACATGTTGTGCACCGCAGGTCTCCGCTTTATTAACTTCTAAATTGCTTGAAAAAATTCTATACCAATCCTCCCCGATTGATTTATCACCCTGCAAATAACGGCTATACATTTCTTCCACAAATTCTGCATTATCACCATAAAGGCAGCTTAAACTCGACATAATCACTATAAAAAGTATCAAATACTTATAAGTATAACTTAAGTTTTTTAAAAAAGAACTTTTTTAGTTTCTATACGTCATACCGCCGCGGTATCTCTTAACATAGATCCCGCTAACACGTAGCGGGATGACAATTGTCAGGGTGTCATTCCAGCCCGTGACGCTGGAATCCAGTTTTTATTTGCAGCCTACTTGACTCGAAGCTAAGTTTCCTGGATCCAAATAGTCAAGGCACTGGGATGACAAAAAAAGGAGCACTGGAATGACAAAGCTATAGGTTGCAAGCAAGACGTCATACCGCCGCGGCGCTAACAAGAGATCCCGCTAACACGTAGCGGGATGACGAATTACTATGCCGCCGCGAACCGTCATACCGCGATTCATTCGCGGTATCTCTTAACATAGATCCCCTACTTAACTGTCATACCTTAACATAGATCCCGCTAACACGTAGCGGGATGACGGTTGTCGTTTAGCTATAAACATTAAGAAATTTACTAAGCGAAAAAAAAGGCAAAAGAAGCCCCGTGGTTGGCTAATTACTTACATTATACTTTCAAGTATGGCGTTTTTTTATTCTAAACGCTTAATAACCGCGATTTAGCTGCTTTTTAATGCAACTAACCTTTAGTCATAAATGTTTAAGAAATTTACTAAACAGAAAAAAAGACAAAAGAAACCCTAGGGTAGCTAATTATTCACTATCCATTTTTTAAGTTGGCGTTTTTTTATGTTTTAAATGCTTTATAAGCGCATTTTAGCTTATGTTAGGTCAAAACCTAGAAATTTTATAAAGACATAAGGTGCACATAGTGCAAAAAATTAAACATGAGACGCCAGATACGTGAGTTTTTTTGTCATTTAATCTGTACAGAGAAGATAAATAAATAGCTTCAGTTTCATGATAAGGGGGCTGGCGGAGTTTGTCAAGTAAGTTTTTTCGTTTCTATGAGCTACTTGGATGACGAGAAAGGAGCACTTACATATTTATGGCAACCTCATTACCTACGCTCAAAAAGTTTTTCAATATCACTGAGTTTCATTTCTATATAAGTTGGTCTTCCGTGGTTGCATTGCCCGGAATATGGGGTTTTTTCCATTTGTCTCAGCAGCTCATTCATTTCATCTAACCTCATTTTTCTACCCGCTCTAATTGATCCATGACAAGCGATAGTGGCCAATATTTTGTTCACTTTATCTTCTACTGGCAATGTATCTTCTATTTCCGTTAATCTATCGACTATATTAATTAGCATCTCTTTCACATCTATTGCTCCCAAAATTGCAGGGATTTCTTTTACTATCACTTTATTTTCTGATTTGATCTCAATATCAAAACCCATTTCAAATAACTTATCTTTATAAACTTCAATCATCTCCATTCCGGCTTGATTTTTGATTTCAACCGTTTCAGGAAGAAGTAGTTTTTGTCTTTTTATACTTGATTTTTGTTTTAGGCATTCATATACTAGCCTTTCGTGGGCTGCATGCTGGTCGACTATAATCAATTTGTCTCTTACCTCGGCAATAATGTAAGTATTATAGACCTGACAGCGTGCAAACCCGAGCGGGTGGCTCTCTATCAAATCAACTTGCTCTAACACCTTTTTTTCCAGAACCATAGTCTCCGCTTGTGATGGAAATTTCTGTATGCCGGTATAATCAAACGATTTTGACTGTTCTGATAAGCCTTTTGCTTTTTTATTTGGAGAAGCAAATTCTTTTATTAGTTGATTTTCAAAAGGACTTGGCCTTCTTTCATTTTGAACATTAGGTTTATCAAAAGGATCTGGCAATGTTGAATCCATTTTCTGGTCATGCGCTGGAAAGGTGCCTATCCTTCTTGACAACGCTTTAATTAATCCTCTTGTCACTATCTCATATATGAGCTTCTTATGCTGAAACCTTACTTCTGACTTATTTGGATGCACATTTACATCTACTTGATCATAAGGTATCTCTAAATGTAACGCTGCAAAAGGATACCTATCGCTTGGAATAAAATCATGATATGCATACCTAACTGCGCCAATAAGTAAATTATCTTTAATTGGCCTTCCATTAACAAACGTATAGATCTGAGTGGACTTACCACGATTGACGGTCGGCTTACAGATGTGTCCCGTAAGTTTGATGCCGTCTTCTTCTTCATTGACCTCCAAAGAATTGCCCTGAAATTCTTCTTCTACTTCACACAATCTATGAAATAACGAAGTCTGCTTAGCGTATTTTAAGAGCTTTTTATTACCTGAAGTGAGAGTAAACCCTATATGATAGTTAATCATTGCTAGGTTGTTTACAATATCAACAATGCTTTGAGTTTCTGCTCTTTCGGTTTTTAGAAATTTTAGTCTATTTGGGGTAGCGAAAAACAAATCTCGTACTTCAATATGTGTCCCTTGTGATAAAGGGTAAGGAGTTAGCTCCCCTATTTTCTCTCCACCCTCATAACTTATAGACCATGCTTCATTTGCTTCTCTTGCCTTAGACGATAATTTTATCCTACTTACTGCTGCTATTGAAGGCAGAGCTTCTCCTCTAAAGCCAAGATGCTTGATTTCTATTAATTCACTATCGCTCAATTTTGAAGTAGCATGGCGCATAAACGCAAGTTCTAAATCGTTTTTTTCTACTCCGTTACCATCATCTGTCACAATAATAAGGTTACGCCCACCACTTTCTATTTTGATCTCTATTTCTAAACTTCCAGCATCTATTGCATTTTCCACTAATTCCTTTACTACACTTGCTGGCCTTTCTATCACCTCCCCCGCTGCTATACGGTTTATGGTTTTTGTGTCTAAAAGAGTTATTGCCATAGATTTATTATGAAACTGGTTTTTCTTTTACTTCTTTGGTCTGTTTCTCTCTCCACTTTTTTAACCTACCTGCAATTTCACTGTTGGAAATTGACAATATAGATACGGCAGTAATGGCAGCATTATATGCTCCATTTTCTCCTATAGACATGGTTGCAACTGGAACACCCTTTGGCATTTGAACTATAGAGAGTAGACTATCCAGCCCATTTAATTGTTTACTATGCACAGGAACGCCGATAACTGGTAAACAAGTTAGTGACGCAACCATACCAGGTAAATGAGCTGCACCTCCTGCACCAGCTATAATAACCTTAAAACCTTCTTCTTGTGCAGATTTAGCAAAATTGAAGAGCCTTTCTGGTGTTCTATGTGCAGATATTATGAATATATCATGTGAAACTTCTAATGCTTTTAACATATCAACAGTATGGACCATAGTGGTGTAATCTGACTCACTTCCCATAATAACAGCAACATCTTTTTTTATTTTTGTCATATTCAACACAATTTTACTTACTAACTAAATAATGTTCCAGCTAAAAAGCAACAAATATTTAAGTTATATTATAAATATAATATATAGAATTCTTGTTAAAATAGAAATTTTAAAAATTTAAATAAATATCTATGTTAAGATATAGAGATATAAACTTCTTATGTAAGATAAATTTATAAAATAATTATTTTTGTATTTCAAGCTTTGTAATCTTAGCTTGTTCTTTCTATAAATGGTTTTTTCAGATAGACTGATGGTAAAATGGTAATTTAAAATTACTAGAAATTTGATAAAAATATTAATATATAATCAACTTAAAGTTTTAAATATTGATATCATATAATTATTGACAAGTTACATGATATTAATATCTTGGTATATTAAATATTATGTTATAATATTTAATAAAGTTAATTGATATGTGAGTGTAAGAATTATGGAAATAATATCGTTAAATAACTTAGACAGTGCAGGAATAAAAACAAAGTTGCTTTATATAATAAATAAAATTATAGAAAAAAATGCTTGGACTCAGGCTTTTGCAGCTGAGAAACTTGGTATTGATCAGCCAAAGGTATCGCAAATTAAAAATGGTAAAATAGATGGTTTTTCTTTAGAGCGATTGTTAGGATTTCTAAAAAAACTTGATCATGAGATAACAATCACGATGACAGAAAGCCAAGAAATAAAATCTGAGGCAGAAAAAGTAAAACATGAAGTTGAATCGCAATAGATACAAAGTTGACAACTTGTTTTTTGTGATATAGTATAAAATTTATTAAGGTAGTATCTTATGGCTGAGTCTATTGTAGAAAAGTGTATAGAACGGGTAAGTAACCGTTTCAAATTGGTTCTGTTGGCAAGTCAAAGAACACATGATTTAAATACAGGGGCAAGTAATCCAATTCAAGCAGCTAAGTTTAAAGGTCATAAAAATACCATAGTTTCCTTACATGAAATAGCAGGAAAACAGGTGGATACTCATGAGCTGTTTAGCCTTTTGGTAGGTAGATGCAAGGAATACATGAAAGGAAATATGAATAATGTTTACAGCAGTAATACAAGTAAGCTAGCGAATTTATTAAATTTTTCTGATAACACAGATCTTGATGTAAGTCAAGAAAGCCAAGATTATGAAGTGGATGGTGAAATAAATGATCAAGATGGCGATGAAGAAGTATCCGTTTAGAAATCTACTGAAGTTACATAGTCTTTAAATGATTTGCATTGCTATCTATACACTGTTGTTCTGTATGAGTGTAATGTTGTGTTGCATAGTGTCTAAGTCAAATGATGTGTACAATAAGGTTTTAGCGTTCAATAATTTCTCAACGCAAGTAGTTGTACTTATAACAGCAATATCAATCATTCTGAATAATTTTTTTTTAATTGATATAGCATTGTTGTATGCTAGCGTTAGCTTTATATCAACTATAGCACTAATGAGATTAATGTTGTTTTGATAATTTATGATAGGATCCATTTTCATATTTTTAGGTATTTGTTTGATAATTATTTCAAATATAGGGGTGATCAGATTTCCTGATTTCTATACTAGGTTACATGCAGCAGGTATTACAGATTCTAGCGGTGCAACGTTATTGTTAATTGGTTTTGCTTTGCAGAATGGATTTTCAATCAATACTGTTAAAATAGTATTATTAATTTTTATAATATGGGTAGCTAACTCAACTAATAGCTATATTTTAGCGCGCACTCATTATAAAGTTAAGAAAAAAACTGTTAAAGAAGGCTAAGGTGTTAGAAATATTAAATGTAGTGTTACTTTTGTTGTTACTAACAGTTACGGTTTTTATAGTTTTCTCGCGACATTTAGTCGTAAGTGCTGTTCTAATGTGTGTATTTAGTTCACTGATTGCGCTTATATACTTAATTATGAATGCACCTGATGTTGCAATTACTGAAGCTTCTGTTGGTGCGGGGCTCAGTACAGTTTTTACGTTTGCAGCACTCTCCTTGATAAAGAATCATAAAGTAAATCTATCTCATAACCCTATAACGCTTTTTTTTATGTTATTTCTGGCTGTATGTTTGTCATATTTTATGATTCAATTGCCAGATTTTGGCAGCCACAATGCTCCGATCCACTTGCATGTTGCTCCTTATTATGTGGAAAATACCGAAAAAGCTACCGGTATTCCTAATATAGTGACAGCTATTTTGGCAAGCTTTCGTGGTTATGACACGTTTGGAGAAACTATAGTAGTTTTTACTGCTGCGCTTTGTATAACGTTGATATTAAAAGAAGAAAAAGAAAATGATTAAAGATCCGATATTAAATGCAGTAACATTTTTGATGATACCTTTTATCATTTTATTTGGTTTATACATACAATTTCACGGTGATTACACTCCGGGTGGAGGTTTTCAAGCAGGAATAATTATTGCCTCCGGGATAATATTATATTCAATGCTATTTGGTGTATCTACAACTCTAAAAGCAATACCTTATTCTGTGATTAGATTGACTAACGTGTTAGGTATTTTAATTTATGGAGGAACGGGCGTTGCAACAACTTTACTTGGCCAAAATTTTTTATCTTATGATATCTTGTTAACCAATAATAGAACCGGTCAAAAATTAGGTATTTTTTTGGTGGAATTAGGTGTAGCATTTACTGTCTGCTCCTCTATGTTAATTATATATATAAATTTTGCTCGTAGGAAAAAACAATGACTTTATATAATTATACGATTATTATTGTATTAATGGTGCTAGGTTTATATATTATTATAAACGATAAAAATTTAATCAAGAAAATGATAGGGGTAAGCGTCTTCCAAGCATCTGTTTTGTTATTTTACATATCTCTAGGATATATAAAAAGTTCCTTGCCTCCTATATTGGTTTCAAATTTTTATTCATATAGCAATCCTATACCCCATGTTTTAATGCTTACTGTTATAGTGGTTGGAATTGCAACATTTTCAGTTGGATTATCCATAGCAGTAAAAATGGAAGAAAAGTATGGAACAATCGATTAAGACAAGTGTACATAAATTAACAGTATCTTAAACTATATGAAGTAACAAATAGCCACAAGTTAAAAGTAAAATTATAGACTTGCTCGTTGTAAGTTTGTTTGTTAATAAGAAATAAAATTATAAACTATAAAGGTAATGATGTCAACTATTAATGATGCAGAAGATAAGAAAAACATTATCAAAGATCTGGTAACTAAGAGTATAAAAAAGGGTGGTTTTATCACCTTTGATGATATAAATGATAAATTATCAGATGAAAATTTTTCGTCTGACTTTATAGATGATGCTATATCTTTATTGCAGGATTCCGGAATTAATGTGCTTGAAAGTAGCGAAGATGAAGAAGATATTCCTTCCAACAGTGATGATAGTAAACTTGATGATGATGACACATCGCCAAATGTTACTGCAACTTTAGTACAAAATGATGATCCAGTGAGGATTTATTTACAAGACATGAGCTCCGTAAAGCTTTTATCAAGGGCAGATGAAATCGAGATAGCAAAAAAAATTGAATCTGAAAAGCATAACATGTTACGTGCAATAATTGAAACATCAGTAACATTAAAGGTGATAAAAGTATGGCGTGATGATTTAAGTAATGGAGCTCTCTTACTGAGAGAAATTATAGATCTGGATGCAATTTATAACTCTGATTTTAATGTGGTACCCAAAGAAGAAAGTGAAGAGAGTGAAGAAAGTGCTGAAGATGTTGAGGATTCTGAGGATGTTTCTGAAGATGCTGAGTACTGTAGTGATGATGAGAAAGATAGTAAAAAAAGTGATGATGAGAAAGACGGTAATAATGAAGATATAAGTTCAGTCAATTTAAATGTTTCTATTCTTGAAATGGAAAGTGACTTATTGCCAAAGGTCATAGTTGCATTGGATGAGATAATTACTTTAACAAATGAAGCGTTGATATTAAGAAAAAATTCTAAAAATTTCTCTAATGAGCTAGAAAATTTGTATAATCAAATATGGTCTATAGCATTACAAATTAAGTTAAGTGATGCTGCTGTTGCCAGAATTACACAAGAACTTTATAAGATAAATAGATCCATTACGCTTGAAGAGGCTAATCTTATTGCTGAGGCTAGAAAATACGATATCGATAGAGAAAGTTTCTATAAAGTTTATGATGACGTGCTTTTAAAGCACGAATTGAAAAAGATAAGTCTTTTAAAGATCAATGAAAATCAGTCCTCTTTTACAGGTGAATTAAAAAACAAATTTTTAAGGTTTATAGACGATAACTCTGAACATATAGCTAGTACCTTGAACGGTATTAAGCAGCATATACAGGAAGATAACGTACAAGAATTTAAGGAGCTAATCAAGAGAATACAAAAACACGAACGAGAAGTCTCTGAAGCAAAGCAAGAAATGATTAAGGCTAACTTAAGGCTAGTAGTTTCCATTGCTAAGAAGTATTCAAAAAGAGGCCTTGATCTGCTTGATTTGATACAAGAAGGCAATATTGGTCTTATGAAGGCCGTGGATAAGTTTGATTACAAACGTGGATATAAATTTTCAACTTATGGCACTTGGTGGGTAAGACAATCAATCACTAGAGCAATACCTGAGCAGTCTAAAGTAGTTAGAATACCAGTTCATATGGTGGAAATTATCAGTAAAATCAACAGAGCATTAAGAAAGATGACTCATGAGATGGGAAGAGAGCCGACGTTAGAGGAATTGAGTGTAGAACTGACAATGCCACTGGAAAGAATACGCAAAGTTATGAAAATAGCAAGGGATCCAGTAAGTCTTGAAGCTCCAACAGGAAAAGATGATAGTAGTACCTTTGGTGATTGTATAGAAGACAAGCGAGTCTCCAGGCCAGAGGATGCTGCAATACTTGCTGACTTGCGTGGCATTACAACCAATGTTCTTGCAACTTTAACACCAAAGGAAGAAAGAATTTTAAGAATGCGTTTTGGCCTTGGTAAAGATGGGAAGGAACATACCTTAGAAGAAGTAGGAAAAATTTTTAATGTAACACGTGAGAGAATTAGGCAAATAGAGGCAAAAGCACTGCGCAAGTTGAAACATCCAAGCCGTGCTAGAAAACTTAGAGGGTTCTTTTAAGTATACGTGTCAAGTTAAGAAGAAGCTGATTTTGCCCGGAAAAAGTGGAGAGCAAGTTAGGCCAAAGTTGTATAATTTCACCGCTATTTTTCTTTTTCTATGAATCTAATGAAACAACATGCTAATCTACGGTAAATATTATGACAAACAAAAATGACAATTCTAATTCAAAGTATAGAAATTTTTATGTTCTGGGTGATAGCTTATCCGATAATGGCGCAATCATTGGAATTTTAAATAATTTATCCTTTGCAAAAAGCGTAAAATTTGATGATCCTTTTTATCAAGGAAGATCTTTTAGCAATGGCCCTACTGCTGTTGAATATATAGCAAAATATTTAGATTTAGATGAATTTAAACCTGGGTGGAGTTATTCATTTTTTGGGAGATGCCACGAACAGCAAGGTCAGAATTACGCAGTTTCATATGCAACAGCATCTGAAATTTTTGACCCTATTTTTTCTTATTTCTTCAATAAATTTCGTTTAGCTAACCAGCTAGATGCGGTAATTAAACATCATCCAGATATAGGTAAAGAAGATTTATTTTGCATCATAATCGGCGGAAATGATGTTATGGTTGCCACTGCTTATGACGATACTAAAGCGGAAGAAGTGTTGGAACAAGCAGTGAGTGAAATATGTAATGCACTTAAGGTTCTAAATGAACATGGTGTTAAGCATGTAGTTGTTGCAAATGCACCTGAAGTTGGCTCAATACCAGCTTTTAATAGAGATGAAGAAGCAAGGGAACTAGCTACAAAGCTCACGGAGAGTTTCAATGCAAAACTGGCTAAAGGCTTAGATTATATGAAGAAAAGTACAAATCTTGAAATAAAAGCATTTGATCTTAACTCTAAAATGAGAAGTATGTTTAGCGAATACAAGAGCAAAGGTTTAAATTGTCAAGATGCATGCACATCGAACATTGCAGACCAAGTTGGGAGATTTAAAGAAAATATAAAAATACTCTTAAAGTTGATATTTAAAGGGGAACTTGACGTTCACTATAACCCTGGGTGTAGCAAAGAAACACTAAAGGATTATTTCTTTTTTGATTATTTCCATCCAACTGCGGAACTTCATCATGAAGTTGGTAATGAAGTGTATGAGTTGATTTGACACAGTTTTTTGAACATATCCTTTTAAATAGTAACCAGACTGCATTCTGTGATTTTTAGCAAAACACGATCTTTCATTTGAGCTTTCTTCAATTTAAAATAAATACAGAAAATTGCTGCCTATAGCTAAACTGACTTAGATTTACCGATAATTTGAAAAACCGTCATCCCGCTACTATATAGTTATTGATATATATTTTCTTTTAAGCTCTTGGTTTTGATCGATAAATGTAATCATTTCATCTTCTAAAGTTTTAATTTGATTACGTAAAATTGCAAGAAGTTCATCTATTTGTTTGATTATAGATGTATCAGTTACCTGTTGGATTTGGGTTTTTTGTATTTTTGCTATTTCTACAAGTTGGTTTCTACGAGATAATTTTTGTTTCAAGCAATCAATATTACCATTACTAACTGTTAAAGGAGTAACACGCACATCTGTATTATTAATATAACGTGAGATGATACTGCAGTCTATTTTATCAGTTTTTGTAGTAATACCAAGGCTTTTAGCATAGTCTCTCCCACCTTGGTTGAATGACGTACACCTCAAAACCATTGCTTAGTAAAGTATAGGCACATAATTTTTCGTATCCACCAGTTGCCTCAAGACCAATTTTGGTTACATTATGCAAACGTAAAAAGTCCAGCATTTCATCAATGGATTGTACATTGTTTTCAAATATTTTATAATGCTCAAGTGGGTGAATGTGGAGATCTAATTTACTTTTGCTAACATCAATGCCAGCAATAATGTTTGATGAATTCATAATTCCTCCGTAATAATAACATATACTGCATTTTCCAGCCTTATATACGAGCCTAAAAGCTCAATCAGTTGTTCGGAACTTTCAGTATAATAAACCAGAGAAGAGAACCTTGCTGAACAACGATTCTTATAATCAAGGGGCGTGACGATTCCTCTTCTCTGTGTGTCTTTAATCTCACTACTTTGATATTTATAAAGACTTGTTCTTAACATATAAGGGAAGTGTCCTCTAGGTGAGATTGTGGAGCATTCGTTGCAGCATTTGGCTGTTCAATTACGCTAGTTGATTCTTTAGGTATACTATTTCCTTCAAAATTTCCATCTTTTTATTATGTTCTCTTTAGCATTTTGAGAGTGAATTATTCTAGTTTTGATATTTAAACGTTTTGTATCTGCTGTAATGATTTCACTTCCAGTTTGCTATTCTTTACATATTGAATTGCAAGCACTAACGCTTTACTTCCGGAAGCTGTGGTGCTGTAAGCTATATTTTGCAAAATAGCAGTTCTCCTGATATCTTTGCTGTCTGAGACTGACTTTACACCTTTTGAAGTATTAATCACTAGATTTATTTTTCCATCTTTGAGCATATCAACTATGTGGGGTCTGCCTTCTCTTACTTTATTTACAGCTTGTGCAGCAATGCCGTTATTGTTCAGATACGAAGCTGTGCCTTTGGTGGCATATATTTCAAAACTCAGTTCTTTCAACATTCGTGCAACTGGCAATATATACTTTTTATCATCATCTTTTACTGAAACCAGAGCTGTTCCTTCTGTTGGTAACTTGTATCCTGCAGCCATGTGCGTTTTTGCAAGTGCAGCTTCAAATGATGAGTCAATTCCCATCACTTCTCCTGTTGATTTCATTTCAGGACCAAGTAAAGTATCAACTCCTGCAAAGCGGGTAAATGGAAAAACAGCAGCTTTAACTGCAAAATGATTGAAAGGCTTGTTTTCCTGATTCAATTTTTTACCCAAAATAACCTGAGTGGCAAGCTTTGCAATAGGAATATTGATTACCTTGGAAATAAAAGGAACGGTTCGACTAGCCCTTAAATTCACTTCAAGTATGTATACATCACTAGACCTCTTGCATAACTCGATTTCTGAAGGCAATTTTGTCGTCAAAGCTTGTCTGCGCTCCTCAAATACATTCGAGTATTCTGTGGTGCTCATCTGCACTTTTCCTAAAGATTTCTCATCACAAACAGGTTCTGCAAGAGGTCTATTCTCTTGAACAGCAAACTGAATGTTTATCAGACCTTTCACTTTTAATGCTAATGCTATTCTCTCAGTTTGGAGCTCGATCTCTTTTATTACTTCGTCACTCAATGTATTTGTCGGTATTGAGCATGTTGAATCACCAGAGTGGATACCAGCTTCTTCAATATGCTCCATGACCGCTGCAATGAAAACTTTTTCCCCATCACATACAGCATCAACGTCAACCTCAACTGCATTGACTAAAAATTTATCAAGAAGCAGCGAACCATGCTCAAAGATTTTAGTTTGATCTAAGACGTACTCTTTAAAGCTCTGAGTATCGTGTCTAATCGACATAGACTGACCGCCGAGGACATATGATGGCCTGACTACTAGTGGAAACCCCACCTTTTCTGCGTTGGTTAACGCTTCTTCTACTGAATGGCAGATAGAATTTTCAGGTTGTTTTAAATTAAGTTGCAAAGCAAGGTTTTTAAACCTCATGCGATCTTCTGCAAGGTCAATAGAATCAAACGAAGTTCCCAGAATTTTGAAACCTCTCTCGTTAAGCACTTTGGCTAACTTTAAAGGTGTTTGACCGCCTATTTGAACTATTACACCAACCAGTGTGCCATTTTCTTGCTCTTTACTTAGTATTTCAAGCACATCCTCTGCAATGAGTGGTGCAAAATATAAACGATCAGCGGTATCGTAGTCAGTTGAGACAGTTTCGGGATTACAGTTGATCATTATTGTTTCATACCCCATTTCTTTGGCGGCAGAAGCTGCATGTACGCATGCATAATCAAACTCAATACCTTGACCAATGCGATTTGGACCATTTCCTAAAATGACAACCTTTTCTCGGTCAGAAATATTCGCCTCACATTCCGTTTTATTTTCAACATCACCCTCATAGCAGCCATACATATAAGCAGTGCTCGATTCAAATTCAGCTGCACAGGTGTCTACGCGTTTATAAACTTGTTTAATGCCAAATTTTTTTCTTATTTCTTCGATTTGTTTTACTCGATCTCCAGCGTGTAACGCTGGCTGGATCCCAGTGTCACGCACTGGGATGACATTAGAGGGTACTGGAATGACAGAGGTAGGTCTATTACTTAACTTTGCTAATCTTGCATCTGAAAATCCCATTTTTTTCAGCTCTAACATTTCGTACGCAGTTCCAGGAAATCCATTTTCCTTGATTTTTTGTTCAGTTAATATAATTTGCTGTATATTTTGCAGAAACCATAAGTCATATCCTGTAATCGAATTTATTTCTTCTATGCTAATTCCGTGGCGCATTGCGTCAGCAGCAATCAGTAATCTGTTTGGTAGCAATTTTGCTAATTGAGATTTTATGTGATCAATATCAATGTTCTCAGGAAATACTTCATCAAGTCCTGTAAAATCAGTTTCAAGTGAACGGAAAGCTTTCTGTAGTGACTCATTAAAAGTGCGGCCTATAGACATCACTTCTCCCACTGATTTCATGGAGGTTGATAATTCACAATTCGTCCCCTTAAATTTCTCAAACTCAAATCGAGGAATTTTAGTGACGATATAATCAATCACTGGTTCGAATGCTGCTGGTATTATTGGAGCACAGTCATTACGTATTTCGTCGAGCGAATAGCCAATAGCAAGTTTAGTTACAACTTTTGCAATAGGATAGCCTGTTGCTTTCGAAGCAAGTGCAGAAGAGCGAGAAACCCTTGGATTCATCTCAATCACAACGAGGCTTCCATCTTCTTTAGGATTCACTGCAAATTGAACATTTGCACCACCGGCACTAACATCAATTTCTCTCAGCACTGCTATAGATGCATTTCTCATCTGTTGGTATTCTACGTCACGCAGAGTCAAAGCAGGAGCAACAGTTATGCTATCCCCAGTGTGCACTCCCATCGGATCAACATTTTCTATCGAACAGACTATTATGCAGTTATCTTTACAATCGCGGATAACTTCCATTTCATATTCTTTCCAGCCGATAATTGATTCATCTATCTGAACTTCATTTATTGGCGAAATTTTGAGAGCACTTTCTGCGATATTGAAAAACTCCTCTTTATTATATGCTATGCCGCTACCTGCACCACCAAGGGTGAATGACGAGCGGATGATTGCTGGTAATCCAATGTAATCCAAAGCCTTTCTTATTTGTTCTTGATTTTTTATAATGATACTTTTGGGGTATTTTAGCCCTATTTTATCCATGGACTGACGGAATAACTCTCTATCCTCTGCTTTTTTTATTGCTTCTCTATTTACCCCTATTAATTCTACGTTGTATTTGTCTAACACTCCATCATCTGCAAGTTTTATTGCACAATTGAGCGCTGTTTGCCCGCCCATTGTTGGCAATATTGCGTCTGGCCTCTCCTTAATTATAATTTTCTCTATGATTTCAGGCAGTACCGGCTCAATATACGTCGCATCAGAAAACTCAGGATCTGTCATTATAGTTGCGGGGTTGGAGTTAACCAAAATGACTTTATAACCTTCGCTTTTTAATACTTTACAGCTTTGCGTTCCGGAATAATCAAACTCGCATGCCTGACCTATAACTATTGGGCCTGCTCCTATTACTAATATAGATTCTATATCTGTGCGTTTCGGCATAATTACAATAACGGTCTCTATTCAAGTAATGTTACCAATCTTTCCTGTATATGTGAATTTTTATTAAACCTATTAGCTAATTACTTTTAGGCTTGACGCATAACTGTACGAACATTGCAATTTGCGTGGCAGATTCCAGTGCTTGACACACAGCTGTACAAACATTCATTCTTGAAGGTAAATTGCACAGCAAATGATGTCATTCAAGTAGCTGACACTGGTTCCTTTATGACGGCAGTGCCCAGAGGTGTCATCCCAGTCTGGGATCCAGAAAACTTAACTTTAAATAAGTGGCTGCATAATAAAGACTAGATTCCAGACTGGAATGACACCATAGAGGCACTGGGATGACATCCTTCCTAGTGGAGATTACTCTCAAATCACAATGTTCATACAATTGTGGGCTTAACGGTATCTTTGCAGATACTATGGTAATTTATTCGGGAGATTTGCTGAGCGGTAAGATTTTTCCTGATATGCTGCAGTCTTCAGAAGCTAATTCCACAAATTTATCTGTTAGTTTATCAGGTGACACCAATTCAGATCCAGGAAATGCCTGCTCACTACCCACAGGTCCTTCCGTGTATACAGCATTTACACATAATTTTGTATGTTTTGTCTCAGATGCATATATCTGCACCATTATTTCTAGTGCAACTTTACTTGCAGCATACGGCATCCAATATGGATAAGAGGAAGGAGAAAGTGTCACTTCTGAGGTCATGAATATCGCTCTTCCAGCATTAGACTTTTTTAGCATTGGATCTAAGTTTTTTAGTAAGTACCAATTGGCAGTAAAATTTGTATTCATTACGTTCTGTAGCTCTTCAATCTCACAGTCATGAATGGGGTTCAGTTTGCCTAAAATTCCAGCACACGCAACTAATATATCAAGTGCTCCAGATTCTGATAATTTCAGGCTTTCTATCATGTTTGTCAGTATCTTTACATTCTCAAAGTCTAAAAGATCAAGCTGAATTAGTTTCACAGAGCCTTCTTTAAATTCTTCAAGCTCTTCAATTTCATTATATAGTGGCTTGAGATTATCAAGAGATCTTGAAATCAGAATCACACATGCACCTTCTCTTATAAACCTTTTTGCAACAGCAGAGCCTACTCCACCTGAAGCTCCGGTGATTAAAGCTACTTTACCTTCTAACTTACCCATTTCTTTCTCCTTAGCGAGATTCATTGAAATATTTTAGCTGAAAATTGAATTTTGCTCCATATATAAAAATCAAACTTAGCATATAAAAAAATAGTAATGACACTACCACACCACCTAAACTTCCATATATCAAATCCAGTTGGTCAAAGGAAGCTTTTAAGTATTGCTTAAAAGCTGAAGCAGAAATCGTCCAAAGAATAACAGCTACACAAGATCCAGGAAATACGTCTGATAAATTTTGTTTTATGTTTGGCAACATAAAATATAGCCAAGAGACTACTGTGAAAAGTACAAATTCAATGAGTAGGTATTTAGTGTAACTTAGTCCCTGATAGGAAAAATCAATTAGCATTGGTACTAGTGTAGAAAACACTATAGTTAGAGTTATAATAAGCGTGATTACTAAAAATTGTAATATACTTAGTACTCTTCTTAATATATAAGGCGGCGAAACCGGAACTTTATAGGCCTTATTGAGTATTGTTCTAAGCCCTTCAATTGTCGATGAAGCGGTCCAAACAGCACCTACAATTGCTAAAGTTAGTAAGCTTTGCGGCGGGCCTGATATTATCTCTCTGATACGCGGCATCAAAGATGCCAAAATATCCTGTGGCATGTTATCAATGATAAATACCCAGCCAATGTTATACTGGTCTAAGAAATTTGCGAATGTTGATGCCACAGCCATTAAAACGATGAGAAAAGGAAATATTGATAACAGAATTAAAAATGATAAATACCCTGCATGCTCCACTCCATCATTATAAATTGTGTCAATCAAAGCACGATAAAGACAATAAACAATACCGTAAAATTTCTGTAGCATGTAATATAAACGAACCAAGAAAAGTATTCTAAATGAAATAAAGGATACTTTTAAGCAAAAAATCCTCACCATTTACTTAAATTTAATCAAAGGGATAGATAATTTAACATAGAACAGGAATTATAGGAGGCGTAATGAAAAAATTTCTTCTACTTGTGGCTTTAATTCTCTCCTTTGCGTTTGATGCAAATACTAATGAGCTAGATGCAACGTCAGCAGTGATATGCAAAATAATGAGCTATACTCACGGCATAGGTGGACCGATGATTACGATAGTGATAATAGGTGCAGCTTTGCTTGCGATATTCGGTAGAATGCCGTGGCCAGCACTTTTTGCACCCGGTGCATTTACTGCTGTGTTTTTTGGTGCTCCTGCCGTTGTTTCAAAAATAGCACCAACTACAGCAAGTAAGTGCGAGACGTGTGATGCTGGGAAAACATTGAAACCTGATGCAGATGGAAAATATACTTGTCAGTAAAAAGCATTGAGTAAATGGTACTTACTGCATCATTTACTCAAATTTAATCAAAATGATAGATAATCCAGCGTTAAATAGAAATTATCGGAGGCATAATGAAAAAATTTCTTCTACTTGTGGCTATAATTCTCTCCTTCGCATTTGATGCGCGTGCTGATGAAACGTCAACAGTGATATGCAAAATAGTACAATATACCCAAGGTATAGGCGGGCCGATGATCACGATAGTGATAATAGGTGCAGCATTGCTTGCGATATTTGGGAGAATGCCGTGGCCAGCGCTTTTTGCACTCGGTGCATTTACTGCCGTGTTCTTTGGTGCTCCTGCAGTTGTTTCAAAAATAACACCAGATGGTACGTCTTGTCAGAATGGTGCGATTGCTTGCCCTACTGGTAAAACGTTGACTAATGGTAAATGTACATAATAGGTATCACAGCCTCAAAGAAATTTTAAGTAAATGATACTTCTTGTATCATTTACTTAAATTTAATCAATGCGATAGACAATACAGCGTTAAATAGAAATTATCGGAGGCGTAATGAAAAATTTTCTTCTACTTGTAGCTTTAATTCTCTCCTTTGCGTTTGATGCGCGTGCTGATCTAGATGCAACATCAGCAGTGATATGCAAAATAATGGGTTATACTCACGGTATAGGTGGGCCGATGATCACAATAGTGATAATAGGTGCAGCTTTACTTGCAATATTTGGCAGAATGCCGTGGCCAGCACTTTTTGCACTCGGTGCATTTACTGCTGTGTTTTTTGGTGCTCCTGCCATCGTTTCAAAAATAGCACCAGGCACAGCAAGTAGGTGCGAGACATGTACTGGTAATCAAACATTAAAAGAGGATCCTGCGGGATCAGGAATTTATAAGTGTGGTTAAAAAGTATTAGGTAAATGATGCTTCTTGTATCATTTACTTAAATTTAATCAAAGTGAAGTAGCATAAAGTAAAAATTATAGAAGGCGTAATGAAAAATTTTCTTCTACTTGTAGCTTTAATTCTCTCCTTCGCATTTGATGCACATGCTGATGCAACATCAGGAGTAATATGCAAAATAGTAAGCTATACTCATGGTCTAGGCGGACCGATGATCACAATAGTAATAATAGGTGCAGCTTTGCTTGCAATATTTGGCAGGATGCCATGGCCAGCGCTTTTTGCACTCGGTGCATTTACTGCTGTATTTTTTGGCGCTCCTGCAGTTGTAAAGGCAATAACAGGAAAAGAGACGACTTGCACCCAAGCAGGATGTACCTCTGCCGCTAATGGAGGAACTTGGGATCCAACTAAGAAAGAATGTACCCTTCCATAAACCTGTACTGAAGTTCTCTTTATGTTTTCACTTGAAAGTGGTCAAGCTGACCACTTTCAGTGTCTATGATTACCTAATAAATTCTTTTTCTGTAATCATATCAGTTAAAGTCTGGATTCCAGCGTCACGCGCTGGAATGACAAGGCTTATCGTCATGTCACCGCGAACCGTCATACCGCGATTCATTCGCGGTATCTCAGCCGCTAACAAGAGATCCCGCTAACAAGTAGCGGGATGACGGTTGTCGTTTAGCCATAAATATTTAAGAAATTTACCAAACGAAAAAAAAGGCAAAAGAAGCCCTGGTCATTGTCTATTTTCAGTATTGGCGTTTTTTAAGTCTTAAACACTGCAATTTAGCTGCTTTTGAATGCAACTCACCTTAGTTTGAATGTTTAAGAAATTTACTAAGCAGAAAAAAAGGCAAAAGAAACCCCGTGTTAGCTAGTTGTCACTCTCTAATCCTGCAAAATCGGCGTACTATACTGTCTTAAACGACTTATAAGCGCGTTTCAGCTTATATAGGTAAAAACCCAGAAATGTTGTGAAGACATAAGGTGCACATAGTGTAAAAAATTAAAAATAAGACGCCAACTACGTTGTTTTCTTGCTGTTTAATCTGCACAGATGAAGATAACTGAATACCTTCAGCATCATGATAAGGGGGCTGGCGAGGTTTGTCAAGGAAGTTTTGCATTTAATTCATTTGATAATTCAAAAAACTTGAAAGAATAAAGATAGCTATTGAAATTATCTTGATTTACATCAGTTATCCAAGTTTGACATTGAATACTTAACACTTCCTCCATTAACGCCTTTCTGTAATGTTTATCCAGATGAGACATTATATCATCAAGTAGAAGAAGTGGTGCCTTATTGTAATGAATACACCTTGCTTTTACACTGGATAAAATAATAGAAAGCAGTAATAACTTTTGTTCTCCAGTGGAGCACAGATTTATTGGTACGTTTCTTTTTTGACAAAAAACCCGAAAATTATCGTTATGCACACCAAAGGTTACTCTACCAGTCAATGAATCTTTTTCTCTGTTTTCCTTTAGACGATTCTGAAAATATTCTGCAGTATCGTCCAAAGTTAGCTGGCTGCTGAATTTCAAACTTGCCTTCGGAAAAAACTCACTGGAATGGTTATCAATTGTGTCTTGTAGTGTCTTTAAAACAGACGATCGCATACGTAAAATACTAACTGCATTAACGGCCATTATGTTTTCAAGACTAGAGAGCCAATTTTCGTCCAAGGTGTTCTCTCTCAACAGTTTACTTCGCTCACGTTTAGCTTTTCTGTGTTTCATGTAGCAGCAAGTGTAATTTTCCTCAAACAGTGAGACTATACGGTCTAAAAATTTTAATCTGTCACTTGGAGAATTGAGAAGAACATAGTCCATTTGTGGAATCAGCCATATTACATTGGATATCTTATACAAAGATGAATAACTCGATTGCGTTTTTCCATCAATTTGTATTAGTTTCTTATCAAAACTCTTTGCGATACCAATTGAATTAAAATCCATTCCATTAAAAAAATCATAGTGCACTACCCAATCTTCATTACTGAATCTATTTTGTATCTCACTGGCTTTTGCTTTTTTCATTCCATTGCTTTTAGCAAGCAACGAGATTGCTTCAAGTATATTAGTTTTACCAATACCGTTTTTGCCAGTTATTACAACTGAGCTATCATCTGAATCCAGTTCAAAGTTTGAGTGGCTACGAAAATTATGTAATTTCAGCTTTTTTATGTAGCAATGGGTAGCCATTAACCTATTCTTTAGTTTATATTCTCTTTACTTCTTCCAGAACCTCATCAACATGTCCACTAACTTTTACATTTTTCCAGATCTTCACTATTTTACCTTTTTTATCTATTAAAAAAGTAGTGCGTTCTATTCCCATATACTTTTTGCCAAACATACTTTTCTCTACCCAAACACCATATTTTCCCAACATTTCAGCATTCTCATCAGAAACTAAAGAAAACGGCAGAGAATATTTTGCTTTGAAGTTAGTGTGACACTTAACACTATCTTTTGATACACCAATTATCACTGTGTCAAGGAAAGAAAAATCATCTATTTTATCTCTAAAGCCTTTTGCCTCCATTGTACAACCCGGAGTATCGTCTTTAGGATAAAAATAAAGAACTACATTTTTTTTATCAAAAAATTCACTCAGTGATAAATTTTCACCAGAATCTGCTGGCAAGCTAAAATCGGGTGCATTATTTCCTACTGCTAATTCCATACCTTGCTCCATTAATAACACTTCCATCTATAGTAGTATATTGTAGTCAGAGTATCAAATTTTATATATAGCTAACAGATAAGATTCTTGATGGGGGCTTATTGATGAATTTCTGCCTACCTTCTCGGCTTGCCGCTTTTGATAAAGTGTGGTTTTCGTCTGATGTAAGGCCATATCAAATAGATCCTATTAAAAATCAATCGAATCTTCACATGTTTGTTCTTCATAAAAGAAGTTCAATGTTATCGTAGTACCAAGTTTTGCTTCACTTTTAATGTCAAAAGTTCCACCCATTAACTCTACTAATTTCTTGCTTAGCGGCAATCCGATGCCCGTACCTTCGTTTCTATACCCCGAATCTGCTTGGCCAAAAACAGACATAACTTTATATATGTCCTGCTGCATTATTCCTATTCCATTGTCATGAAACTCAATAGTTAATAAGTTTTTTTCTATATTTTCTTTTATCACCATTCTTATTAAACCATCTTTGGGAGTAAACTTGATTGAGTTTGATAATAAATTTATTATAACTTGTTTCATTCTCTTGGGATCTGCAATGACTAATAATTGTTTATTAGTCATCTCTTTTTTTAAATTAATCCCGGCTTCTTTTAATTTAGGTAATAGCATATTTACGCATGAATCCATTATTTTGTTCAGGTTAAACTTCACTTTTTCTACTGTTAAACTACTTGATTCAGCTTTAGAAAAATCGAGCACATCATTAATTAAGGTAAGTAAGTGTGTTCCTGCATTATATATATCGTCTGCATACTCCTTGTATTGAGAATTATCCATTGAACCTAAAGTTTTATTTTTGATCAACTCCGCAAATCCAATAATAGCATTAAGAGGTGTGCGTAATTCATGTGTAACGCTTGCAAAAAACTTTAGCTTGTTTGCATTTTCTTGCTCTAATGTCTCTTTTATCTGCTGTAATTCAATGTTAGTTTTATGTTGCTTGGCTAGCATTTGGGTATTAGAAAAGTGCAAATAGAACATTATTAATATTAAGATTATTAATAATAGGCCCAAAAATGTTAAAAACAGGCCATATGCTATAACATAAGAATTATTGTAGTTTCGAAGAATCTTCAAAAAAAACGACGGTTTAACGCTATTTTCATGGAATATAGGGAAAATAGAAGTTAATGTATTTCCTGTAGTATAAAATATTTCTTGGTTACTTAATAGTTTATCAATTTCATCGTTTGTAAGTAACTGTTCATAATCATAATCTTGAGTGTTAAAATTACTGAATATTATTCTGCCGTTTTGATCATACAGTATTAAGCTGAAATCCTTTACTTTGCTCACTGATTGTAATAATTCAGCACGTAGTTTTACTAGTTGGTTTATGTAGTCAAAATTTTTGTATTTAATGTGATGCTTTTCTATTAGTAAATAATGGTATTTTTTTATTATGCCATTTTCCAGTACGCTTTTTAAGTTTACACTTGAATCACGGTAAGAAGAAAGGAAATTACTCCTTAGTAAATGATTACAATATATCACACTGAATAAAATCATAAAGATCGATGAGAGTAATACAATAACTTTTGTGTATTTGTTTTTCTTCAACGCAGAAAACATCAATTTACCTAGCTTATACATATCCTTCTTATTGTGAAACAACGGTTTTTATGTTATTAATAATAAAATTTAGCATATAATATTTTATGACAATTTCTCCTATTTTGCCAGTTTATTCTCCTGTTAATATAAATTTTTCTCATGGCAAAGGTATCTACCTATATGATGTTGATGGTGAGCGCTACGTAGATTTTCACTCCGGAATAGCCGTTAGTAGCTTAGGTCACACTAATTCGCGATTAATTAGTGCTCTTAAATTGCAAGGAGAAAAATTATGGCATATATCAAATACCTATAATATACCTGCTGCCAATAATTTTGCAGAAAAATTAATAAACAACAGTTTCGCTGACACTGTATTTTTCTCAAATTCTGGATCAGAGGCAGTAGAATGTGGGCTTAAGATTGCTAGGATCTATCAAAATGGAAAAGGCAATAAAAATCGTCACAGAATTTTAACATTCCATGGTGCATTTCATGGAAGAACCTTTTTAACTTGTGCTACAAACGATAAACAGAAATTTTCTGAATTACTAAATCCCTACATTGATTGGTGTGATAACATCGAGCCCAATATTGAGAGCATAAAGAAAGCAATTTCAAGTGGTATAGGCGTTATATTAATAGAACCAATACAAGGGCAAGGTGGTATCAAAGTAATGAATGAAGTCTTTATGAAAGAACTAAGAAAGCTGTGTGATGAAAATGACATATTGTTATTTTTTGATTGCGTGCAATGCGGTGCTGGCAGGACAGGAAAATTATTTGCATACGAACATATAGGAGTGGAACCTGATATATGTGCTCTTGCAAAGGGAATAGGCGGCGGGTTTCCGCTAGGGGCTTGTCTTGCGACTGAAAATGCTGCTAAATATATGGCGGTCGGTATGCACGGTTCCACTTTTGGTGGCAATCCGCTTGCAACCTCAGTAGGTAATGCTGTGCTCGAAGAATTGCTCAGCCCCGGCTTTTTGAAAAATGTTGAAATTAGAGGTAAATACTTAAAAAATAAACTAGAAGACTTAGCAAGTAAATTTCCAATAATAGAGGAAGTAAGAGGGAAAGGGTTAATGCTTGGAATAAAAGTGAAAGCAGACAATCAAAAGTTTGCAGAAGAGTTAAGTCATCGCGGCTTGCTTACTGTTGGGGTAACATCAGATAACGTTGTGAGAATTTTACCTCCACTCATTATCACTGAAAAAGAGATTGATGAAGGCATCGAGATTTTGACTCAATATTTATCTGAGAAATCTTCTGATTAGATACTTGCATTAATATGAACGACAATCTGGTATGCTTAGGAATTATTACCTCTCCTCACGGAATTAAAGGAGCTGTTAAAGTAAAAACCTTTACTGAAAAGCCTGAAAATATCTCCTTATATGGTAAGCTAATAAGTGGTGATGAGAATTATAAAATAGACTCAGTATCCGTCATAGGTGATAATTTAGTAATAGCTACAATAAGCGGAGTAAATTCCCGTAATGAAGCAGAGCTTTTAAGGAATAAGAAGCTATATATAGAAAGAAGCAAGTTACCAGAGCTAAATGATGAGGATGAATTTTACCAAAGTGACCTTGTAGATATGGAAGTAAGGCTGAAAAGTAATGAATTATATGGCTATGTAAAATCTGTGTATAATTTCGGCTCAGGGGATATATTAGAAATTTTAGTTATCAGCACAAAAAAACGTATTATGCTGTCTTTCACTAAAGAGATATTTCCACATATAAATATAAAGGGGAGGTATATAGTATTAAATATACCAGAATTTATTGACTAATAAAGACTTTGATATTTATATAAAGCTATTTATAATTATAAGATCAAATTGAAAATGTAATTATGGCAGAAAGAGCTAACGATATCAGACCAGGTCAGGTGTTGGAACATAACGGCGGATTATTTTTGGTTGTAGGTATTATGCATACTCAACCTGGTAAAGGTGGTGCATACATACAAGCCGAAATGAAAAACATCAAAACCGGAGCAAAACACTATGAAAGATTTCGTTCTGATGCAACAATCAGAAGGGCAATTTTAGATGAAGAGGAATATGTTTACCTTTTCACTGAAGGAAACATTGTAAATCTTATGCATCCAAGTAATTACGAGCAAATCACTATAAATTTGGACTTATTGGGAGAAAAAAAAATTTATTTACAGGATAACATGAAAATTAAAGTTGTAGCTTATCAAGACAAAATAATTTCTGCGCATGTGCCTGATTATGTTACACTTGCTGTGAAAGAAACAGAGTCTGTTATTAAAGGACAAACTGCTACTGCTTCTTATAAGCCTGCAATTTTGGAAAACGGAATGCGCGTTAACGTGCCTCAATTTATAAAAGAAGAGGATAAAATTGTAGTATATACTCCAGGTGACAGCTATTATGAAAGAGTGAAAGAGTAAAAGGAAGAATGTCCCTCTCATCACCACGAATTAATGTGATGCTTGATTCTGTGCGTAATGCTTCCAAGCAGCTTATGCGCGATTTTAATGAATTGCAAATTTCTAATGTTAAATCAGCAGACTTTATTAATAAAACTTATTCAAAATCCAAGCAAACCATATACGATTGCTTGCACGACTACAAACGAGACTATGGTTTTATTTTTGAAGATGATACTGATCAAGAAGTAAAAGATAACACTTATACCTGGTTTATTATGCCTATAGAGGGCAGGGAGAACTTTTCTAGTTGCATGGTTTATTTTGCAGTATCAGTCTGTCTCATTCATAAAAATAAAGTTGTGGCAGCTGTAATTGATGCTCCGGCTCTTAGAGAAACTTTTTGGGCAGAAGAAAAGAAAGGTGCTTTTCTTGAGGATTTTAGATCTCGTCATGTAAAAATGCGAGTGAAAAGCCGTGAAGGGGGTCTAATAGATGTAAGTGGTAATTTGTTAAATAAATTGCTGCCTGGCAATAGTAATGTACGCTCCATAGGTTCAACAATTTTAGGCTTTGCATACCTTGCGGCAGGAAGGCACAGTGGAATAATTTACTCTGGAGTTAACAAATATAAAGCCTTGCTCGGTAGACTTTTTCTGCAAGAAAGCGGTGGAAGGCTAACGGAAGACAACGGGCTAATCATTGCTGGAGATATAAAACTATAGCTAAAGTAATTTATGTTTACCTACAATTTGATAAGCGTAAAACTCGTCATTCCGCTACTTGTTAGCGGAATCCATGCTGAGATACCGCGAATAAATCGCGGTATGACGTAGGGCTGTACTAGCTATAGCATAAACAGGCTACAGAGATAGACAACTTTTCGAAAACTTTTACAAGAGATTCTGTTAAATGCTCTATCATTTCATCGGTATGATAAGGTGTAGGGGTAATACGGAAACGCTCAGTTCCTCTTGGAACTGTCGGGTAATTTATATGTTGAACATATATTCCATACTCATCAAATAATAATTTTGATGCTTTTTTGGATAACTCTGAGTTGCCAATTATTATTGGAATTATATGAGTTTCTGTTGGAATGAAGTTAATTCCTGCATTTCTCAGTGAGTTTTTTACTTTTTCAACGACTTGCTTTTGCTTTTCCCTTTCAATGTTGCTCGATTTTAGGTGCTCAACGCTTGCCTTTGCTGCCGCTGCTAAAACAGGCGACATAGCAGTGGTAAAAATAAATCCTGGAGCGGAACTTCTTATTACATCTACCAAGCTCTTTGAAGACGCTATATACCCACCCATCACTCCAAAAGCCTTTGATAGTGTACCTTGAATAACGGTTATTCTATCCATCAGACCTTCTCTTTCTGCAATTCCGCCACCATGTGAACCATACATGCCAACTGCGTGCACCTCATCCAAATAGGTAATTGCATTATGTTGATCTGCAAGATCACATATCGCTTCAAGCGGCGCTATATCGCCATCCATTGAATATACGGATTCAAGTACTATGATTTTTGGTGTCTTTTTGTCTATAGACTTAAGTAGCTGCTCTAGATGATTAACATCATTGTGTTTAAATATATGTTTTGGCCTTTTTCCTGATTTTATGCCTTCTATCATCGAAGAATGGTTCTTCTCGTCTGAAAAAATTACTACGCCCGGAATAACAGACGATAAAGTGCTAAGTGTTGTCTGGTTAGCGAGGTAGCCACAAGCAAAAGTTAAAGCAGCCTCTTTTTTATGCAAACAAGCTAAGGATTTTTCAAGTTCAACAACCTCTTTTGTTGTACCAGATATATTTCTTGTTCCTCCAGCACCAACAGATGAATTTTGGATAGCGGCAATTACACTCTCATTTTGTGACATTCCCAAATAGTTATTACTGCACCAGACTATTACTTCCCTATTTCTTTCATAGTCCATAATGTGGGGGAGCCTACCTGGTAATGACGCAAAGTGCGTAAATTCACGGTAGCGCCCCTCATCTTTTATATCTTTTATTTTATTCAAGAATATTTCTTCGTAGTTTACCAAGTCCTTATTTACCGATAATTAACATAATTATAATAAATTATTAAATGGTAAACTACTATATTTATTATACATGTACGGCAGTAGGTACTTTCCCCGTGTTGAAAGATTTTTCAACCTCGTTGTTTTCAACTTGGCTTTTAGGTGTACAGTAGTATATAATTGCAGCGGCAACCAGACAACAAGCTCCAACTGCTATTCCTGCAGCTAGCATTTCCAAATAAACTGCAATAGCTACTCCTGAAACAACTCCAGCTACTGCTAACGTCCATGTAGCTATGGTAGGCCACTTACTCTTTTGCGTATTTTGTGTTGCAGTAATAGAGGTTGATTGATTGTTTATAGCACTAGTTTTTTCTACTGCTGCAGGCTTTTCCTTACTGTTAATAACACCTCCAATTGTAGACACATTGTCAGCATTCGAAGAAACTTCACTTACCCCCAACTTCTTTTCACAACCCGTAATTTCTGGAGTTGTGGTAAGTGTACTATTGCTTCCGGTATTATTAGAACTTGTAGATTGGTCTCCTGAATTTGGCAAATCGTTGTTCAGTGAAATATTAACATTACCTTGTTTTGTATTATGGTTTTTAATTTCTTTTTTAATTTCTTCTACTTTACCCTTAAAGGGACCGTCTTTATTTTTTACATATTGTAGTACAAGAGTAGGAGAGTTACTTTTTAGAATATTTTCGAGTTCTTCTCTTGAGTTAGTACTGGTTTTGCTTATAAGTCCATCAATCTTTTTCTTAACAGGACTGGCAAGTTGCTTAACACCTTTTTTTCCGCTGCCTTTTTTGATTTCACCCTCCTCAAAATTATTAATTAAAGGCTCCTGCGTTGAAACCCCTGTGTTATTTAAGATAGCATTTTCTTCCTCCCCTGCAAGAACATTTTTTTCTGTCTGTTGACTGCCAGCACTTTTGGATTTTGGGTTTCTTTGACTGCTTGGTTGATTGTTATTCTCTTCATTTACTACAGCCGTATCGCCTTTTATAACAGGTGATACTGCATTATCACTGCTGCTTCTTTTATTAACTTGTGTATTCGCTTGTGTATGTATATTTGCTTTACTGGAAGTATTGATTAATTTACTACTTTCTAACAAATTTCTAATTAGATATAGATGACTCAAAGTATCTCTATTTTTTTGATACTCATTACGAGTCATACTTGGAGAAAGTTCCATACTTATTTTTTCAAGCTGTTCTGCAACTACTGGTAAAACTTTCTCAAATTCTTCCTTGCATATTGCCTGAAGAGCTGCGAATTTTAGGTCAACATGCTGACATAAGAGTACAACAACTCCATAACTAGCTTCTTTTATTGCATTTCTCAGTATATTTTGTATGGTTTGCCTGACTACTTGCTGTTTATTATTGAGTATGCTTTGATAAATTTGAACATGAGCTAGAACACTGACTATAATGTCTTGACTTTCAGTATTAGACAATGCAATCAGAATTGATTCATATATTTCATCAAACTCGTTGTTTTTAGATTTATGATCAAGATAATTAATAACATCATTGCTGCATTTAGCACATTTTTCACACAAGTGCTCGATAAATGCAATATTACCAGCATCCAATGCAGTTTTCAGAATTAAATCATAAATTTCTTTTCTGCCACGAGCTCCTATGTTTTTCAGGATTTGTTGCCCTAGTATTGTAATAACTTTATCATCCGCAAATGCTTGTTCATATACATCGTAAATGGCATGATCTGCACTATTAGTGTATCGTTTGCACAGGTATTCAATGACAGATGTGTGTTCCTGGCTTATCGCAGTTTCTAATAAAGTAACAAAACTCTTTTTTAATAACTCTTCTGTTGAGGCTTTTTTAGTTAGCTTATTAATATATCTTTCAAATGCACCCAGCACTATCGTGATGAATTCTTCATTTTTGATCAGAGACGCTGTTTCAAGCACACCATACAAAGAATCAGGATTACTTGTTTTTAACACCTGTCCAAAATCTCTTAAAACGTATTCGACAAAAACTGCATTTAATAATTCTTGCTCTTTTCTTAATGCTATAACTGAGAAAAAACCAATCTTATTAGGTTCGACAAGTTGTATAGTTTGATCTTTTAATCTTCCATAAACTCCATCGGTACCATGGAATTTTTCTATAAAAGCTTCAATATATTTTTGACCACCAACAAGGAGAGGTAAAAGACTTAAATTTCCTTCAGCAAAAAGAAAATCCTGATATTGCTCTACTAGCTTGTCATTAGCTGCAATTGCCAATAGTACCAATTCTTTTACTGAATAATCATACTTGAAACCCTCTTGATCAAATTTATATTGTGATAGTACATTTGAATATATATGTTGATGGTTGCTTCCGTTTTGTAACTCCAAATTAAGTTGATTTGAACAGAAATCTTTGAGATTTTCATTATCCAGCGTAATAGACCTGCCTTCATAATCTTCAATATTTTGTACAACCTTGTCTAATTCTTCACAATTATCTTCTTGTATAGCTTGATTTAAGATATTTATAATCTCAGCAAAAGTTAAGTTTTTAGGAATGATACCATATGAATCTTCATCTTTTAACTCTACAGTAAACGACCTATCACAACCATCAGGAAAGTTTGCAAGTATTGCATTCTCTAAACTTAGATCTTCAGGGAATGTACTGCATGGAGTAGCTGGTATCTCTTGACTTTCGCTATCTAAAACTTCAAACTCTCCTTCAATACCTGAATCTTCAGAATCTGGTTTTTCAAAACCATGCCAACTTTTGATTAATCTTTCAGGATTTGATTGGCCATGTGAAGTTGTATCCTGTGATACAAAGTCTCTAAAATTGGAACCAAACATGTTTTACCTCCTAACTAGCAGCTAAGCTAAGTATAGCATTAAACAGAAATCTTGCCAAGCAAATTATTCAGTCTCTTAGCAAAGCTGCTCGCGTCATCCATCTCTTCGCCTTCCACAATGCAAGCTTGGTAAAACAATAAGTGAACCATGTCCTCCAATGTTGGGTTTTCACCACTTTCAGCATAAGATTTCATTATACTCTTTATTACAGGATGCTTAGTGTTAATTTCAAGCACCTTTGGCGTGCGGTAATTTAGCTGCTTTTGTTCACGCAAAAAACGCTCCATGCGAAGATCCATAGCACCTTCATCAACCGCTAGGCATACGGGACTATCAGTCAATTTTTTGGAAATTTTTACGCTTTTTACTGAATCTCCAAGCACTGTGGTAAAATATTGCAATATAGTTTCCTCAGTTTTTTCTTCATTCGATTTGTTTTCTTCATTTTTCTTATCTTCTTCTGAAGAGAATTTTTCCAAATCAACATCAGCGCGAGTCACAGACTTAAACTTTTGATCTTTATATTCATGAATTACACTAGTCCAGAAATCATCCACTGGATCAACGAACAGAAGAACCTCCAGCCCTTTACTGACGAACCCCTCAAGTTGCGGACTGTTTTTCACTGAATCGAGGCTATTTCCGGTGAGATAATAGATATGTTCCTGCTCAGGCTTCATTCTGCTTATATAGTCATCAATGCTGACTAATTTCTCATCACCAGTACTATGAAATCTGCAAATTGAGAGTAGTGCTTCTCTCTCATCAGTTGGCATAGCTTCACAAAGACCTTCCTTTAAAACTGCACCAAAATTGGTCCAGAATTTTGTATATTCCTCTAAATTCTCTTTTGCTTTTTTACCGAGCTCTGATATCACACGCTTAGTGAGAGATTTTCTGATCTGCTCAACAACACGATTATTCTGCAGCGTTTCTCTGCTGATATTAAGAGGCAAGTCCGGTGAATCAACCACGCCTTTCAGAAAACGCAAGTATTGTGGTATAATCTGTACGTTATCTTCAGTGATAAATACTTTATTTACATATAACTTCACAGAGCAACGTCTATCTGGATGGAATAAATCAAAAGGTTTTATAGAAGGAACATAAAGCAAATTTGTATATTCTATTGCACCTTCATTTTTATTATGCAATATCATCCAGGGCTCCCCGCCAACGTGAGCAACGCTGCGGAAAAAATCGTTGTGCTCCTCTTGAGTAACGTCATTTTTTGGCTTAGTCCAAATTGCAGCCTTACTGTTTAACTTTTCACTTTTTCCTTCTTCGTCTATAAATTCAACAGGAAAATTTATGTGATCAGAGTAAGTAGTGACAATATTTTCAACACGAAATTTATCTAAAAACTCGTTTTCTTCAGGATGCATAATGAGCGTAATTTTGGTTCCGCGAGGGACTTGATTATCTGACTTGCTGATTGAATATTCCCCATCTCCTTTGGATTGCCAGATCCAAGACTCCTCTTCTCCAGCTTTTCTCGATTCTACTATTACTTCTGATGCAACCATAAAGCTTGAGTAAAAACCAACACCAAACTTCCCAATCAGCTCCACAGTTTGGCTTGAATCCTTGCTATTCTTAATCGCATCCAAGAACTTTTGCGTACCAGAGCTTGCAATTGTACCAAGATTGTCTATTAAATCCTGTCTATTCATTCCAATGCCATTATCAGTGATATATAGCTCGTTCTTATCTTTATTGGAGCTGATAGTGATTTTTAATTCGTCACTCAAATCTAGCAAATTAGGGTTTAGTTGAGATTCATAGCGCAACTTATCACATGCATCTGATGCATTTGATATTAATTCACGCAGAAAAATGTCTTTATTGGTGTAAAGTGAATGAATCACTATATTCAGTACTTTCCCTACCTCAGCGTCAAATTTTAAATTTTCAGTTTCTTGTACATTATGCATTTTGAGCTCGATTATTTGCCTGCTACCCTAATAATTTAAGTATTGAATCACGATCTTTCAAGGTCACGTACACCAAAATTAATGTGGGTGTAGTTATTATGACACCCAATTTATGGGATCTCTTGCATAACAAACTTTTGGCAGCGCATTGGATGAAACGAAAAACTTCCTTGACACCCTTCGCCAGCCCCCTTATCATGAAACTGAAGCTATTTATTTATCTTCGCAATCTCTGCAGTGGATTAATGACAAAAAAACTTAATGTATTTGGCGTAAATCATGCTTAATTTTTTGCACTATGTGCACCTCATGTCTTTATCAAATTTCTAGCTACACAAGCTGAAATACGCTATTTAAAACATCAAAAAACGCCAACTTAAAAAATGGATAGTGAATAATTAGCTACCCTAGGGTTTCTTTGCCTTTTTTTCTGTTTAGTAAATTTCTTAACGTTTATAATTTAGATTAGTTGCGGCTTAAAAGCGGCTGAGTCACGGTTATTAAGCGTTTAGAATAAAAAAACGCCATACTTGAAAGTATAATGTAAGTAACTAGCCAACCATCGGGCTTTTTTTGCCTTTTTTTTCGCTTGGTAAATTTTTTAATACTTAGATTAGTTGCAATTTAAGAGACCAGAAATGGTCAGTGCTTGGCACTGGGATGACACCATTCTTTTTCCTGGATTCCAGACTGGAATGACACCATTTGTTGTATTTAACAAAGTTCGTACTTAGCTTCATATTAGCCGTAAATATTTAAGAAATTTACCAAACGAAAAAAAAGGCAAAAGAAGCCCTGGGGTTATTATCCGCTTTAAAATATTGGCGTTTTTTATGTTTTAAACGCTTGACAAGCGAGATTCAGCCGCTTTTAATTGCAACTAACTTACGCTGCAAATGTTTAAGAAATTTACTAAGCAGAAAAAAAGACAAAGAATCCCCGAGTTAGCTAGTCTTTTACTATCTCTGTCGAGTATTGGCATTTTTTGATGTCTTGTAACGCTTTATAAGCGCGTTCAGCTTATTTAGATAAAAATCTAGATGTAGATGAAGTTTTGTAAAGACATACAGTATCTATATACTGCAAAAAATTGAACATAAGACGCCGATACATTAAGTAATCCTTACCTTTTAATCTGCAGATTGGCGAAAGCAAATACAATAGCTTCAGTTTCATGATAAGAGGGCTGGCGGAGTTTGTCAAGCAAGTTTTTTCGTTTCTATTCCCAATAAAAGTTTGTTATATGGTTATGCAAGAAGTCTAATGAATCGCGGTATGACGTCTTAGCTATAGATGCTGGTTTGTGTGATTTCAAGAGAAGTTTAGTAGATAAGTTGTGTTTTAAACCAGATTCGGTATTTTAAACTGAACATTTTCAATAATACCACCTGGCATAACTGAAATTTTTACACTCAGGTTTACTTTTAGGTAGTCCATTAATTCATCAACCAATATGTCAGGAGCGGAAGCACCTGCAGTGATTCCTATCTTTTCTACACCCTGAAACCAGCTTTTATTCACACAGCTGTAATTATCAATCAAGTAGGCTTTTTTTCCTCTGGCAGTGCACAGATCTAATAAGCGGTTTGAATTTGAGCTATTTTTACTTCCTATAACTAACACCATGTCTACAATTTCAGCCAGCTTTTTAACAGCATTTTGTCTGTTTTGTGTTGCATAGCATATGTCCTTTAAATATGGACCTGTTATGCCTGGAAACCTTAATTTCATGGCAGCAATAATGTCGCGAGTATCGTCGATGCTTAACGTAGTTTGTGTAACATAAGACAAATTATCTGGATCTTTAACCTTTAAATCATATACATCCTGCAAAGTTTGCACTAAAATGATAGGATTGTTTACTCTTCCCCTAATTCCCTTAACTTCTGGATGGTTTTCATGCCCAATGAGAATTAATTCTTTACCACTGTTTTCATACCTTTTTGCTTCTTTATGCACTTTGTTGACTAAAGGACATGTTGCATCAATCACTTGAATACCCTTTCTTTTTGCCTCATCTTCTATATTTTTTGATACTCCGTGCGCGCTGAAGATCAGTATTCCTTCATTATCTTCAATTTCCTCGATACTGCTTACAAAAACCACTCCTTGTTTCTTAAAGTCCTCTACTATATATTTATTGTGAACAATTTCGTGTAGCACATAAACTTGGCGCTCGTTTTTGTATTTTTCTAAAGTAATAGCTAATATGTCCACAGCTCTTTTTACCCCGGCACAAAAACCTCGTGGTTCAGCTAAGATGATTTCCATTTTTGTCAAATCAAGTAAATATGCAAGCATTACTTAAAAATAAGCTCCGCTCACTGTGTTTTATAGTACCATTATTTATATTTTATATAATAATTATTTTTCGCATATTCTCTTTAACATTTGATCAACTTACTACTTCAGAAAATTTTAGAAAAGATAATATAGTACATAAACAACCTGATATTTTAGATAGAAATGGAGTGGTAATAGCAACAAATGTGCCCACAACATCACTATATATAGATGCAACCAAAGTAAAGAATCCGGAAAGTATAGCAGCACAACTGTGTTCTACTTTGCATGACCTCGAATACAAGAACTTATATAGAGTACTTACTTCAGAAAAGAAATTTGCTTGGATAAAGCGGCACTTGACTCCAAAAGAATTACTAGCGATCAAAAACGCTGGTGTACCAGGAGTAAATTTTTATGACGACATAAAGCGTATATATCCTCACAGTAATTTATTTTCACACGTGCTTGGTTACACTGACATAGATGGCAACGGTATTGCAGGAGTTGAGGCATATATAAGTAAAAATAATGAGCAAGAAAAGCCCATAATACTATCCTTAGATACACGAGTGCAAAGCATAGTGCATGAAGAGCTAACTAAAGCTGTAAGCAGATATCAGGCACTTGGCGGAGTAGGAATTGTTTTAAATGTGAGAAATAGTGAAGTTATCTCGATGGTCAGCCTACCTGATTTTAATCCCAACTCACAGAATAAGGCAGAAGACGTACAAAAGTTTAATCGCGCCAGTCTTGGGGTATATGAGATGGGGTCGGTATTAAAATACTTTACAATAGCCGCAGCGCTTGATGCGAACGCTACAAAAACTAGCGATTTATATGACGTATCAACACCAATCACCATTGGAAAGTATAAAATTCAGGATTTTCATAAATCTAAAATTCCAAAAATTACTGTGCAAGATATATTTGTAAAATCATCCAACATTGGTGCAGCAAAAATTGCAGTCAAACTAGGTATTGAAAAACAGGTAGAATACTTTAAAGCTATGAAGCTATTTTCTCCTTTGAAAATAGAAATACCAGAAAAATCCACACCGATAATCCCGGATAAATGGAGTGAAAACACTTTAATAACAGCATCTTATGGTTATGGCATAGCTGTAACTCCTATACATCTTGCACAAACTGCAGCAGCATTAATCAACAATGGGATATTTCATAACGCAACCTTGATGTTGAATAAAAGAAGTATAGGAGAGCAAATTATCTCAAGAAGAACTTCCAGGGAAATGAGAAAATTATTACGTGCAGCAGTAACAGATGGCACTGGCAGAAAAGCAAAAATAAAGGCATATTCAATAGGAGGAAAAACTGGATCGGCGGAAAAAGTTGTAGATGGTAAATATAGCAAAGATGCAAACATAGCATCATTTATAGGAGTGCTAACTATGCTTGACCCAAGGTACATAGTGCTAATTGCTATTGATGAGCCTCAAGGGATGCACCATACCGGGGGAATAATTGCTGCGCCTATAGTAAAGAACATTATAAATAGAATAGCGCCTATACTAAATGTTACACCTGAGATGTAAAATTATGATTGCTTTACTACAACTTCAAATTTATCATCACCAAAATCCTTATTAATATACCAAGAACCATCATCTTTAGTTACAAATTCAAGACCTTTAAGGTCTTTTTTTATTGTCTTTCCATTTTGACCATCAACAGCGATATTAATATCGAATGTAATAATGTCTAGATTTATCATAGCTTCTTTCCCGCTGCACGAATTTAGACTGAACTTGCCTAACACGACATCATTAAAACTCACTTCCCCTGTATAGACATCACACTGACCGTCCACACAACACGTAGTTTCAATATAGAAAAGATCTGACATACAAAATACCTTAAAAAAAAGAACTAAACATATATGGCCACTACACCACACCGCTAACAAGTAGTAAAGCGTCGATAAACCTAAGTTACTTTAGTTACGTAGCCATAATACAGCTAGAAATGTAAAATTCAACAGTTAATTGTGTGATTAATAGAGAAGTCTTATTTAGTACACCTTATAGGAATGGCTGTTTAGTTTTTTTGTTAATCTTTTTTACCATGCTGTCAATCATATGCTTTATCCCTTGATATACAGAGTATGTACTTTCGTCGCTACGCATATAAGCAGAACAGGAAAATACATTATGTTCTTCGTCTTCTATTGATAACTCTGTATCGCACTTTATGTGTTCGCCGCCAAGCTTTTCTATCAACTGTTCTTTGTCATCTCCTATAGTTACCTTAACCTTACTTTCTTCTTTACCTATCTTGCTACTTAAAATTGAAACAATGATGGCTGGAGATATGCATATCGCTCCTATTGGCTTTTTTGTAACAAAAAATTCTAAAACTAATCTTTCAAATTCAGGCATTACTGTCACCATGTCTTTACTTTCAGCTAAGTCAGATAAATTTTTCGCAACCCCGTATCCACCAGGTACAACTAGCATGTCAAAATTTTCAGCTTTGGCTTCTTTTAAGTCATATATTTCGCCTCTTGCGATTCTTGCTGCTTCCACAAGTACATTCCTTTTTTCTTTTGTTGCCTCTTTTGTTCTATGATTCATAACTTGTGTGATATTGATATCAGGTGCAAAGCATTTAACATCCACTTCCTGCTGATCAAGCACAAGCAAACTTAAAACCGCTTCTCTTACCTCTGCACCGTCAAGGTGACCACACCCTGATAAGACCACAGCAGCTTTTAATTTTTTTTCACCCATAAAGTACCTTGATTTCATATAATCTAGATATTTTAATACAAATTCTATATTTGGAAAGGGGTATGTTATATCAATTATAATATAATTAATGATTAGTATGTATAATTAGGCATATTTATAATCAACGAAGCTGAATATGGAATCTAGCAATAGTATGTTTTTTGACACTGACTATCCAGAACTAAGAAAAGCTATTTCAGATATAATAGAAAGTATTGCACAATCCTCACAAGAGGGGAAAAAAGAGTTATTTACAACCCTATCAGAACAAGTTAAAGGGATGAACCTCAAAGATTTAGGTTTAGCGATTAATGACCAAGGCTTGCAAAAGGAGGTCAACAAAGAATTATTTATAAAATTCATTGAAGAAGCGCTTGAAGGTTTAACTTCTGAAAATGTTGACTCAAAAATAATAGAAGAGGCGTTAAAATCTGTTAATCAGCAAGCAATAAGTAATGTTATAAATAATAATAAAGGTCCACTGGACAATCTAGTCAATTATTTTAAATCAGCATCTGCAAATAAAAAAATTGGAATAGCTTCTGCCGTAATGGTATTAGGAGCAGCATTTTCTCCACTTATTGTGCTTGCTACATTAATAGCACTTGTAGGTATTGGAGCACGTTATGCAGGAATAGGTATAGTAAAGGCAGGGGAAAAAATAAAAGAAGGTGCGATTGATGCAGGAAAAGCAGTGAAAAGTTTATCTAAAAATTTAGGGGATAAATTGCCTGAGGTTGGGCCAAAAAAAGATAACTTTAGTAAATTATACAACAGTTTGGCTCAAGAGATTATAGGCTATAATATGTCCGAAGAAGGTGAAAAAATAAAAAACGCCCAGAGTAAAGCAAAGGTCATAGGCATGCTTCAAAATGAAGGGCAGCGATCTGCTATACAAGAGTTAGTAAAGAATGGAACTATTCAAAATTTTTCAGAAGATGATATGAAAAAGCTTAAAGAAAAAGGTACTAGTACTTATGAAAGTGATAAGGAAGCACTTGAGGAACTTATGGAGAAATTTCAATCTAAAATTATGGCCATTGGTGAGGGTAAAATAGAGGAGGTAGAAAAAATGGTTAATGATAAAGTTAACCAAATGAAGTCACCAGTTCCTCAATTAGATAGTCCAAGTTCTGAACAAGCGAGTACAGGAGAAACCAAAACCCTCTGATGGCTTGGAGAGGGAGGGAATGGAAAAGGTAGAGATCTATTCTTTTTTATCCACTTTTTTGAGCAATCCACTTCCACATCTAACACACATCTCAGTGATTATAATATCCAATTTTTGATCATGTTTTTCTACAGGTAAATCTTTACAATATTGTTTCTCATAGGCTACACCTATAAATATTTTTCCAAGTGGCCGCAGTTTTTCTATCATTATATCATACCAACCACCGCCAAAACCCAATCTATTAAAATGATCATCAAAAGCAATAACAGGAGTAATGATTGTGTCGGGAATTACATCTTCATTTGTTTCGTTCCATTCCTCAAATTTTAGTAACTTATTTTTATTAGGAATTGCTACTTTATAATCTAAATCGAGTAAACTATGCATCAAAGGCACAACATCTATTTCCTCATCCATTGGAATGTAAGCTGCTATTGTTTTGCCTTTAACGTAGCTTAAGTTCTGATTAAAGAGATTAATAAGGGAATTTGCCGCATAACTGGAATAACTTTCATCAATATCTTTTCTTATAGCTCTATATTGCTCTCTTATTTCCTTTTTGTGCTGTTTAATATCTTTGAACATGATCTATCCATTTTGCAGTAAGTTTTTCTTGTAAACTATTTTGCTTCAAGCGCTCACTTAAAAAGTCAAAGTCAACACACCCCATATCCTGGTCTTGATTACTGCAACTATAAACAAAACTCCTTTCTCCTGTTTTCGCATTTATATGTTGCTGCACACACTGAGCGCAGATTTCTTTCATCATACACTGCATAGGAGAATTAACTGATGATATCGCTATGTGGCCTGATTTCAGATATGGCTTTAAAATTGTTTTTCTAGCTTCATTCACAGCTTTCATCATTTTGTCAGAACCAATAGTGATAATTTTATCTATAACGTTCAAATTAATACCTAATCTTCCTTGTTGATAAGAGACTATTGCATCAACTATATTACCATGAAAGGATTTATCTTGATCTCTGCTTGTTTCTATCAATCCTTCTTCACATGCCCAAACTACTGCATTTGATGCACGCTCTATCAGTGCTCGTTTAAATACATCACTTAACTTCTTATAGCCAGCAAAGTACAAAACCTTGTTATTATTTTCAAGACATGCCTTCCCTATCGAAAATAACACTGCATTTCCAACTCCACCACCAATTAGCATTATATTCTTCATGTGCTATTTTAACTGCATTTGTTCAAATTTTTTGAAATTTTATAGAACAAAGTAATTTATATAGTTCTATACACAAAGACAAGGACACTCTCTGACTTCAACTATACCGATAACTGATAGCTGCATTTTTACGCATATCATCTAATAACAAGTTGCTTTGTATCATAATCTTTTGTTGGTACATTTTCTGTTTGATTGCTTCTATACCCGCTACATTACTCTTGATATCACACAACATCATCAACTTTGCAGTGCCATTTTCTCTCAATTCTACTATTTCATTCACACTTGTTTTACTAAATAAAATCTGTAAATCAGGATTTAAATCTCGCATTTTTATTTCAAATTCTTTTGCGTTTGGCAGCTTAAAATTATCTGCCAATTTATCAAAATTTAAACAACTGACCTTTTGCTCTTTAAAATTATTCAATAAACTTTCTGAACCTTCAACCACAATCTGTTTTAATTTTAAAGTGCTTTCCAGCAGTGCATGATTAAGTTGTACTTTATCTATTACTTTTATAACGGAGTAACCTTCACTGAAACTGAATGGACCTGCTATGTCGCTGGTTTCTAATCCTTCTAAAACGCTCTTGAGTTTTCCTTTTAGCTGACTTAAATTAACTGTTGCTTTACGCATCTTTATTGGAGATTCTGGGTTATTACTGTTGCGTAATTTTTTTACTAAATCTTCAGCTATACCATAAACGTCCTTGTCTTTTTGATCAGGAATTATAAACTCTTGGAACGTGATAAGATAATCCGGCTTTTCTGTTTGCCTTTTTACATCATCTACTTCTTTATCGCTTATATTAATAAATGGCACAATTCTTACTTCAATAATTTTGCTCCACAGTAACTGACATTTTATTTGTTTTCTTAAAATACCAAGATCTATATTATGCTTCTCTATGTATTGATCAACTTCATTAGCCTTAAGTTTAAAACTTTGGGTTAAAAATAACATAATAGCATTATCTAACTCCTCGTTGCTCAATTTTATATTCAGCCTCTGTGCTTCATTGATAATGATAATTTCGTCTATTAGCTCCCTAAGCACTTGAGGCTTTGCTTCTTTTTGATTAACACTTTGAGTGCCAAACAATGAATTTATAAAGTTGATGCGTTTTTCGATATCTAAATTTGAAATTGGTTCACCATTTACATCTGCAACAATTTCAATCTCGGTTGCAAGCAACCTAAGTGGCAACACTATCAACAGTAAGATTAGTATTTTATACATACAAGTAAAGTTGTTTAGTTAATAACCAATTCTATAATAAATACTGAGTCAATGCTAGCCAACTTTTTAATAGTGATCTCAGTGACAATGGAAATAAAAACCATTGCAACAAAATCAGGTACGCTGGTAAATAGGCTAAAAACATGCTAATATAGCGAATTTAGACCGTGCTCAAAACAGTATACGGAAGGAGAGGGATTCGAACCCTCGATACGACTTTTGGGTCGTATAACGGTTTAGCAAACCGCCGCCTTCAGCCGCTCGGCCACCCTTCCAAATTTAGAACCTAAAGGTTATATAATACCAAGACCTCTACCGCCTGTCTAATGCTTTTAATTGCAATATTTGTATCTGTTCAGATGCATGGCTAATGCTGAAACAAAAATTCCAGTGCTCCCTTTCTTGTCATCCCAGTGCCCAGACACTGGGATCCAGGATTTTGATTAGCACTAAGTTGGTGAGCATATAAGTGTTATGTTAAAATATAACGTTTTTACGGAAAGTCTGGATCCCAGTGCCACGCACTGGAATGACATCGTTTACTATGTGCCATATTGCAATGTTCGTACAGTTGTGCGCGGTATAGATTCCGCTAACAAGTAGCGGAATGACGAATTTGTTGTTTTTCAAATTGTGGGCAAACCTAAGCCACTTTAGCTATAAATCAATAAAAACTAATTTCTGCTTTTTTCAATGATTTTCTTTGCTTCTTCCACACCAACCCATTCTCCAACTGCTACCGTTTTTCCCTTTTCCAGATCTTTATAATGAGAAAAGAAATGAGTAATTTTATCTAGTAGGCTTTTAGATAAGTCAGAATAGTCCTTTATATTGTCATAATAGCTATCAACACTGGAAACAGGCACTGCTAATATTTTCTCATCTTCTCCTTTTTCATCTTTAGTGAGTAATGCGCCTATTGGACGCACCGATATTAAAACACTAGATGCTAAGGGAAATTGAGTTAGCACCAAAACATCCACAGGGTCACCATCACCTGCGCAGGTATTTGGTATAAATCCATAATTGCAAGGATAAGTCATTGAGGTAGATAAAAATCTGTCAACTTGTAACAACCCAAGCTCTTTATTAAATTCATACTTTACAGGCTCAGCATTTGCACTTATTTCAATTACCACATTCACCGCATTTGGTCCTGCTGTTATTTTACTTAAATCCATAAATTACCTCTTAACTTAAGAATAAGCATTATACAATATGTACTTTTAAGTTGCTACATTTATGTAGTTCTAAGCTTGTTTTGCATGGAGCAGTCTAATTTTTTATTCTGCACATCATCGACTGTTGAAAGTGGTGGTTCCTGTGGTGGTTCCAATAATTGAAATAAGGCATATACTATTACAATAGTAAGCACCGCACCAACTATCAGGTTAGTAAGGTTGTCTTGTGGCAAAACATTTTTTATTGAGTTGAGCAATTTTTGCTCCATAAGGAAATAATCAGCAACAGATAACCCAACAGATAATACAAACATACCCAAAATAAGTTTACAGGCTGTATTTTTATGGTTCTTTTCTTTTTTCTTGCTGACAATGAAATTTGACCTACATTTATTCTCTTTTTGTGGCACTGAGTAGTATATATTTTTAGGGTTTGTTACTAATTGTTCAAATTCATCACTATTCTGGTTTTTTAGCAATTGCTTCAAGGTTGGTCCAATGCTTTTAAAGGTTGGAAAATTTTGATTATTTTGATCTGCCAACATATTAAATGTTCTGTTTAGGCTACCTATCTTTTCGCGATTCAGCGTATATTTAGTGGCTCTATTTTGATCTTTCAGATTAATACTTTGCAGTAATCCAGCTAAATTCGTTATATATGTGAGAAAGACCACGTTATCTATTATTGGTAAATTTTCTTTTTTTATCGACTCTTTGTGATGTTCAGAAAGCTTATGATAGTCGACAAGTATAGAAAATAACAACACTACATCCTTGTCTACTTTTATGTCTTGATGAATAGAATAATAGCTGCTGATAACGCACTTATTTAATGCAAATTCTCTATCGTATTTATTTAATGTAGTTTCTTCATCTAGCAACTTTCTAACACCAATGAGTACTTTACTTTCAAAATCTTTTTCTGTTTTAAATATTGGTTCTCTCTTTGGATTTGCTAAAATGTTAAGTAAATCTAATTTTCTTCCATCTACTACTTCATTTATATATTCATTTAACTCAGATCCTTTAATAACTTCATATATTTTATCTATGACATCTTTAGTATTCAGGTTATTGTTTTCACTTAGAATTCGATAAGCTAGAGCATAAATTAAAAACAACCCTTGTAGACTAAATTTTAAGTTAAAATAGTAATCTAATTGTTCATCTTGCTTCTGTATGAATTCAGACAAACCAAAATGATTTCTGTGATCCATAAAACGACCTAAGTCAGCATGTTGAAAGCTACCTAAAAAAATAAATAACGTCTCTAATAAATTACCCTTACCAACAATTTTTATTAGTTCTTCAATTTCTTTTATCATTGCTGAAACCTATAATGTTCTACTTTATAGTATAAGGGATACATGGCAAAATAGCAATAAATGTTATTAGACTTCTTGCATAACCCAAACTAAGTAGAAAAAGGTATAGCTATACCGCCGCGGTATCTCAGCCACTAACAAGAGATCCCGCTAACACGCAGCGGGATACTATCTACACCGTCATACCGCGATTCATTCGCGGTATCTCTCAACATAGATCCCGCTAACACGTAGCGGGATGACAAGGCTTATCGTCATGCCACCGCGAACCGTCATACCGCCGCAGCGCTAACAAGAGATTCCGCTAACACGCAGCGGGATGACGAGACTTATCTTTATGCCGCCGCGAACCGTCATACCGCCGCGGTATCTCTAGATCCCGCTGGTATGACGGTTGTCGTTTAGCTACAAACATTAAGAAATTTACCAAACGAAAAAAAAGGCAAAAGAAGCCCCGTGGTTGGCTAATTACTTACATTATACTTTCAAGTATGGCGTTTTTTTATTCTAAACACTTAATAACCGCGATTTAGCTGCTTTTAAGCCGCAACTAATCTAAATTATAAACGTTAAGAAATTTACTAAACAGAAAAAAAGGCAAAAGAAACCCTAGGGTAGCTAGTTATTCACTATCCATTTTTTAAGTTGGCGTTTTTTTATGTTTTAAACGCTTTATAAGCGCGTTTCAGCTTATGTTAGGTCAAAACCTAGAAATTTTATAAAGACATAAGGTGCACATAGTGCAAAAAATTAAACATGAGACGCCAGATACGTGAGTTTTTTTGTCATTTAATCTGTACAGAGAAGATAAATAAATAGCTTCAGTTTCATGATAAGGGGGCTGGCGGAGTTTGTCAAGTAAGTTTTTTGTTTCTATTCCCAATGTTATATGGTTATGCAAGAAGTCTATTGTACGTTTACACTCTGCATTAAAGCCTTTAGTTAAGAGCATATCCATCCACCGCCGATAACTTGCTCATCTTTATACGCTACACAGGCTTGACCTGGACTGATGCCAAAGTAATCGTCGTTTAAAATGACACAGGCTTTATTTTTTTCGTCAGTTGAATGTATTGTTGCTAAACTTCCCACATGTGATGATCTCAGCTTCACAGTTACTTCCATACCTTCCTTTGGTTGTTCTAACCAATTTAACTCCTTGATCAATATTTTTTTTTGCATTAATACGTTGATCGGACCTACTATAACCTCATTATTTTCTGTATTAATTTTTATCACATAAAGAGGTTCATTGTGTGCGATACCCAAGCCCTTTCTTTGCCCCACTGTAAAATTTACTATGCCACTGTGCTCGCCTAGCACTTTTCCATTAACATCCACTATTTTACCTTTCTGTACAGATTGTGGAGCTAATTTAGCTATTGTTTTACTATAGCTTTCGGAAACAAAGCATATATCTTGACTGTCCGGCTTTTCAGAAATTTGTAAGCTGAAATACTTTGCTAATTTTCTTATATCACTTTTATAGAACCCACCTAGTGGAAATCGCAAAAGCTTCAATTGCTCTTGAGTTGTAGCAAACAAAAAATAACTTTGATCTTTACTTTTATCAATGCTTCTGCACAACTTTACCTCACCATTTTTTTCTAACCTTCTCACGTAATGTCCTGTTACGAGCACATCCGCACCAAGATTTTTTGTAACTTGCAATAGATCACGAAATTTTACCGTTTGGTTACATCTCACGCATGGTATGGGAGTTTCCCCACGCATATAGGTACTCGCAAAATCCTCTATTACTTCCTTTTTGAATATTTCCTCATAGTTTAAAATATAGTGAGGAAAGCCAACACTTTCAGCTACACGCTTAGCGTCATAAATATCCTGTCCAGCGCAGCATGCGCCCTTTCTTGCGTTAGCATTACCGTCGGTGCCATAGAGTTGAAGAGTCACACCTACCACTTTGTACCCAAGGTTATGTAGCAGTGCTGCAGCAACGGAGCTATCAACTCCCCCGGACATTGCAACAACAGCCTTGGTCTGGTGCGGAGCTTTATCTTTTAGCAGAGGTTCTATTTCAAATTCTTTTAGCATAATCGCCTTAATTTATAAACACAAACTTGGTGTCATGCAAGTAGCTGACACTGGAATCTAGTTTCTATTACACAATTTCATCGAAACAGCATACTTGTTTATAGTCAATTTTTCTGGATCCCAGTGTTGGCTACTTGGATGACATCTTTATGCTTGAGGTAAAATTTGCTATAAAATTCGATGAACTACCTTTAAAAATAATTTAATCCTGCTTAAATAAAACATGGCCAAAATAATCCATGTTTTCAAGCACTTTTCCGCTACCCAGAGCAACACAACAAAGTGGGTCATCTGCAACACGAACTGGTAGTTTTGTTGTTTCACTGATAACTTTGCCCAAGTTACGCAATAATCCGCCGCCACCGGATAAAATTATTCCTTTATCGACTATATCAGAAGAAAGTTCAGGTGGAGTGCTCTCCAGTGCAGTCCTAATAGCAGAAATTATCTGATGTACAGGCTCTATTAAACTCTCTGCAACTTGGTATTCTGATAAAAGCATTTCTTTTGGCATGCCACTCACTAAATCCCTGCCTTTAATTATCATTCCCTCTTTGTTATTTTCACCTGGCAGACTGGCTGAACCTATGCTTTTCTTAATTTTCTCAGCGGTTGTTTCACCGATTAATAACTTATGATTTTCACGAATATATGATTTTATTGCTTCATCCATAATATCGCCACCTACTCTGGCAGAACGTGAATAAACAATTCCGCCTAAAGAAATAATTGCAACTTCAGTTGTACCGCCTCCTATATCAACAATCATAGAACCCTCAGGTTCAGTAACCGGGAGCCCAGCTCCGATTGCTGCAGCCATTGGTTCTTCAATTAAAAATACTTCATTTGCACCAGCACTTTCTGCTGCATCTTGTATAGCACGCCTTTCAACTGGCGTGGATCCAGATGGAACGCATATGATAATATTAGGTTTATTAACAGTGAATTTTGTGTTTGCACTGCGTATGAAATATTTTAGCATTTCTTCCGCACTTTTAAAATCAGCAATAACTCCATCCTTTAAGGGCCTTATCGCCTCTATTTCTCCAGGCGTTTTCCCAAGCATCATTTTAGCTTTTTTACCAAAAGCATAAGGAACGTAACTTCCTTTTTCTTTTATTCTTGCTACAACTGAAGGCTCATCAAGCACTATTCCCTGATTTTTCTGATAAACTAAAGTGTTTGCAGTACCAAGGTCTATAGCAATATCGCTAGCAAACAAACCTTTGAAAGTAAAAAGGCTATAAAACTTTCCGGTTAATTTTCGAACAAAATTCATACATAACTCAAGAAAACCATTTATTAAGACAAATTATACTTTTCAGATAAGTAGTAAGTAACACACTCAACGTCTAAACCCTTACCTGTTACTTTTTTTAGCAGTTCCAGGCCACACTTTGCACTGTATATATTTTGAGATAACCAACTGATAAGTAAACTAAAATCTCCTTTTATTATAGCACTTAATGATTCGTAATGATTCTTTTTAACGCAAGAGAAAATCTGCACAGCAGCAATTAAAGCAATAATTTTTATAGGAAAGTAGCCCATAACACCGCTTGCCCAATATTCATCTTGAAAATAAGTGTTTAGCTCATTTTCAGCTTTTACTGGAATTTTATAGTGCTTCATACCTTCCAGCCACGCATCATGCAGGTCTTTGACTTCCAATGTACCATTTATTATATCTTGTTCTAACCTAGTTCTCAACATAATATGAGCTAACAGACTAAATTCATCTGCATTTTTTAAAAAAGAAGAAAGGTTTATTTCATTGAAAATCAAGTACAAATTTTCAACACTGCTAACTTTCTCGTTAGTTTTGCCTTTTATAGCAAATTTCTCTTTTATGTGTGGTTGAATAAACTCAATAAATTCTCTGGATGTTCCAATCATCCTTTCCATGAATAACCCTTGAGTTTCATACATAACATGTCTCGTAATTGGACTACTTATAGAATTTTGCGCTAAACATTTTTGATAAATTGCATAACCACTATGCCGTAAAAGTGAAAATAAACCATAACAAAAATCAGATTCATCATAATCTATAGGGTAGTAATAAGAAGTACGAATCTCATTTAGTGCAATACCCATTTGCTGTAAACATAATGAGCCAAGTTCAATCTGTTTCTGAGTAGCAACTTTTTGTATATTAGTAACCTTATCCTTATCCTTTTTCTGCTTTTCAATTATTTTATCTACATTTTCGCTAAAAAATTTGCCTACCTTGGGGAATACTTCCCTTATATTCTTTTCTGTGATATCAGAGTCATAGTCAGCAAGCAGTGAGTCGTATTTTGAGCATTTTAATTGCTGCGATTTTATAGAAGCTACTTCGCGAATGAGTGTGATTAAATCAGTAAAACGTTCTTTTAGTTTTTCTAAGTTACTGGTTTCAGAATGAGATAGCTTCCATAAATTTTGGCATTCAACCTTAGCTTTGGATAAAGACTTTACTAAATCAATAGGAACAGCACTGTTGCTTTTATGTATTCTCTCTATTAACTTTAGCTGCTGAGTATTTGCACTTTTTTTGTTACCAAGAGCATCTGCTAATGATTCCTTTATTGCGTCATGAGAGATAATTTCATGTCTGATTTCTTCTAGAAGACTCATTTGTTCAACTTTGTCCTCTATATTCAATTGGCTTTGGTTTAGTACTTTTAGCGTATTTTCGATATTCTTTACCCTATATAATACTTCCTCTAAAAACTTATAAGATTGCATATTTGTTCATTATTTTAGAAAACATCTGTTTAATACTGTAATAGATTAATAATAAAGTTAAAAGTATATTTGCTTAAAGTACAATAAAAAATTGTACTTTTTATTCTTTTATTGGATTTTTCTATTCAGAGTCCAGCATATTATAGGAAAATTAATTGTAAGGTTGTAGAAAAAGTATTTAGTATTTTATTTCTCTTGACTATATTACAATATGGAGAGATATTAGCTACTGAAATTAAAGTTACGCACTATTTAAAATTTATGGAGGTTTAGTAATGTGGAGTAGACTGGTTATAATGTGCTGTTTTTGTTTATTACTTACTGGTGTAAGTTCTTGCCCAAAAAAAGGAGCAAATACAACAAATAAAATAAATTCTGTTGTTAAGCAGATAGGTGATAAAAGAGTTTTCTTTGGTTATGATGAATCTAGTATTGCTGAAGTAAGTGCAGATGCATTACTTGACGTAATGGAGGTGTTACAAGATAACCCTGACGCGAAGGTTACTTTAACTGGTCACACTGACAACCGTGGTTCTCATGAATATAATCTTGCGCTAGGCGCTAGAAGGGCTGATGCAGCTAAAAAATTTATGGTTAGTTGTACACCCTACATAGAAAACAGAATAAAAACTGCTTCTAAAGGTGAAACTGAGCCTTTGGTTAATGTAAAAGATGATTCTAGAAATTCTAAATATGAAAAAGAGCATGCTAAAAATCGTAGAGTGGAATTTTCATTTTCTGGAATAAAGAAATAGTTTCTTGCATTAAAACCTGGATCCCAGTGTCAAACACTGGGATGACATAAAGAAAGGGCACTGGGGTAGACAAAAAAGGACAAACTTGTCATATTTCGTTGCTTGTTAGCGGGATCTATATATACCACAAATAAGTCGCGGTATGACGTAAGAGATCTGACCTGTCTGGCCATCAAGAGACATAATGGAATTAGAGTTATTATTTCAAAATGTGGTTAATAGTTTTGCTTTCTATAACAATCAAGTTGCAGTTGCAGTATCAGGTGGTGTAGATAGTATAGTCTTACTGCACTTAATGACTAACTGGGCAAAAAAAAACAAGCTTTCACTTCCTATAGCATTAACAGTAAATCATGGATTACGTCCAGAGTCTCAAAAAGAAGCTGATTTTGTTGTAAGTTATGCAAAGGAACTTGGAGCAAAGGAATCGTTCATATTAAATTGGGAGAAGCAAAATATTAAAGGCAATATTCAGTTACAGGCACGAAAAGCACGGTATAAGTTACTAGCAGAGTGGTGTAAAAATAATAATGTTAAATATTTACTTGTTGCTCATCACAAAGATGATCAAGCAGAAACGTTCTTGTTAAGATTAGAGCGAGGTAGTGGCGTAGATGGATTATCATCAATGGACTACAAGTCTTTCCTAAATGGTATTTATATATTTAGGCCATTGTTAAATTTTAGTCGTAGTGAAATAGAAAAGTACGCTAAGCTTCATCGGTTAAAATGGATCGAAGATAGAAGCAATCATGACTTAAAATACAGACGAACTTTATACCGTAACTTACTTAAAGCAAGTGATAATCAAGAGATTTTAACAGAGCGAATATGCCTCACAGCCCTTCATATGAAAAGAGCTGCAAAAGCGTTGATGCACTACACACGCCTTGCGTTTAATGACTGCGTTAATGTGCATGATCTTGGTTATATTGAAATTAAACTAAGTGAATTTTATCAATTGCCAGAGGAAATAGCCTTGAGGCTTCTTCTTTACTCTATAATGGCAATTGCCAGTAAACATTATAAACCAAGGTACAGCAGCCTCATTGCAATATTTAATAGAATATTGCAAAAGGATAGTAATGTTAACTGTACACTTTCTGGGTGTAAAATAAGAAAGTATGGAGAAAATATCTTAATAATTAGAGAATCGTCAAGGATACAAGAAATTACCGTAAACCTACCTTTAAATGAACCTACCCAATGGGATAACAGATTTAGCTGCACAATACTCGGAAATCAAGGGTGTTCAGTTATCATCGCTCCATTAAAAAAAACACAAAAAGTTCCTGAATTTCTGAAGGATTACAACTGCTGCCCTGAAGTTTTCTACTCTTTGCCTACAGTACAAAAAGATAGCAAGGTGCTTGCTTATCCTGATGTAAATTATAACGGAAAAAATACCAATGACGATAAGGTTCAATGCATTATTAATAGCACGATAAAACAAAATTTGGTAAGCTTGATTAGTATTTAGTTAGAAATAGAAATGAAAAAATTTTTAGAAGGCTTATTGATCTGGTTAGTAATTATTGTTCTTATTTCAGTTGCTTATATTCAATTCAGCGGAAATGTAGGTAAAAGTAAAACAATTATACCTTTTTCGGAATTTTTAACTAGACTAGAAGACAATGATGTAGAAAATATTGTCATAAAAAACCAGAGCATTGAAGGCAAGTTCAGGGACGGTTCAAGTTTCAATTCAAGCGGTGTCATATATAGCGACCTAATAAAAAATTTACATGATAGAAAAGTGAGATTCTCCTTTTCAACTGGAGATTCTGCCATGAACGTAATTGGTGGATTACTTATCTCATGGGTCCCAACATTTATCTTTATTGGCTTTTTGCTATTCTTTCTTAAACAAACACAAGCGGGAGGCAACAGAACTATAAGCTTTGGCAAGTCAAGGGCTAGACTCATGACTAGTGGAAAAAAAGTAACATTTGATGATGTTGCTGGAATTGATGAAGCAAAAGAAGAGCTAGTAGAGATCGTTGATTTCCTTAAACAAAGGCAAAAATTTCAAATATTAGGTGGAAAAATACCAAAAGGGTGCCTTTTAATTGGCTCTCCTGGAACTGGTAAAACTTTACTTGCTCGTGCAATTGCAGGAGAAGCTAATGTGCCATTCTTTAGCATTTCTGGATCTGATTTTGTTGAAATGTTTGTTGGTGTTGGTGCGAGCCGTGTTCGTGATATGTTTGATCAAGGCAAGAAAAATGCTCCTTGTATAATTTTTATAGATGAGATAGATGCGGTGGGTAGACATCGTGGCATTGGTCTTGGTGGCGGCAATGATGAAAGAGAACAAACATTAAATCAGTTATTAGTTGAGATGGATGGCTTTGAGTCTAATGAAGGTGTAATAATAATTGCTGCGACTAACCGTCCGGATGTCTTAGATCCAGCACTGCTTAGACCTGGTCGTTTTGACCGACAGATTACTATTTCTTTACCCGATATAAATGGGCGTGAAAAGATATTAAATACTCATATAAAGAAAATATCAATAGCACCAGATGTAAACGTGAAAACAGTTGCAAGAGGAACACCAGGTTTTTCAGGGGCTGATCTAGCAAATTTGGTGAATGAATCTGCACTTATCGCTGCAAGAAGAAACAAGAAAATTGTTACCATGGATGATTTTGAATATGCACGTGATAAAGTAATGATGGGCGTAGAAAGACGATCCCTAATTATGACAGAAGAGGAAAAGAGACTGACTGCATACCATGAAGCTGGTCATGCGATAATTGCGGTTAATATGCCTGCTTCTGATCCTATACACAAGGCAACAATCATTCCAAGAGGTATGGCCTTAGGTTTAGTTATGAGACTACCGGAAACAGATAGAGTGTCCCACACAAGAGAAAAGCTGATAGCAGATATAACTGTTGCCATGGGTGGCAGGGCAGCAGAAGAGTTAATTTTTGGCTACGATAAAGTTACAAGTGGCGCGTCTTCTGATATACGACAAGCATCTAACATAGCACGTGCTATGGTAAAAAAATGTGGAATGAATGATGAGATAGGGCTAGTGTATCACAATCGTGAGCAGCAAGATCCACAACATCCTCATATGACATCTGAAGATACGCTAAAGCTCATAGATGAAGAAGTGAAAAAAATCATATCTTCTTGCTATGAAAAAGCAAAAGACATTTTGACCAAGCATAAGAAAGGCTTAGAGCTTATTGCTGAAAATCTACTGGAGTTTGAAACTTTAACAGGAGATGAAATAAAGGATATACTAAACGGAAAAAAAATTGTTAGAGAAGAAAATGAGAAGAATGAGAAAGTAAAAAAATCCTCTCTCTATGAGAGTTGACCTCATCTTAAAAATGCTAATCAGCTAACGCTGCAATAAAACATTCAGAATTGTAACTGTCAATATAAATTGTATTAAAATATTCATAATATTGCATTTTCATCACAATAATGCTATCATTCAGTTAGTATTAATGTTTAGAGGTTGTCCGGAAACAAGTAAAAGGCTATAATATCTGAAATTTTAGTACGGGGTAAAGATGAGAAAAAAGTATCCAACAGATCTAAGCGAAAGGGAATGGGCAAGAATAGAAAAACACTTCAGAGTATCATACAAGAAAGGAGGAAGGCCGCCAAAGTATAGCAAAAGAGAAATATTAGAAGCAATTTTCTATGTATTGCGTACAGGGTGTCAATGGCGGTATTTACCAAATGATTTTCCGCTATGGAAGACTGTGTATGAGCAGTTCAGGCAATGGAAGAAGCAGGGAATTTTTGAGAAAATGAATTATGAAATTACAAAATATAGTAGAAGAAAAATAGGAAGGAATGAGCAGCCGAGTGCCTGTATAGTAGATAGTCAATCTGTAAAGACTACAGAAAAGGGGGGATCAAAGGCTATGATGGAAGTAAAAAAGTAAAGAGTAGAAAAAGGCATATAATTACAGACACTCAGGGTTTTATACTAGGTTGTTACGTAGGTGCTGCTAACGAAAATGATAGAGATGGTATTAAAATAGCATTAAACAATATGAGAACAAAATATACTAAAGTTAAAAAAATGTGGGCTGACATGGGATACCAAGGAAGAAATTTAAAGAATCACATAAAGGAAGAATATGACATAGATATTGAAATTGTTAAAAGGCCTCCATGTAGATTTTGGGTGCACAAAGATACGCCACCTGAGCTACTACCAACAAGAGAACAAGGGTTTAAAGTACAGCCAAGAAGATGGGTTGTAGAAAGGACTTTTGCTTGGGTTAATAGGAATAGAAGGCTATCGAAGGAGTATGATTTACTCACAACATCCACTGAGAATTTCATATACCTAGCTATGAGTAGGGTTATGTTAAAGAGGGAATATGCTTGAATTTACTAGTTTCCGGACAACCTCTTAGCCACTCTCGTTTGACTATACCACTTGAAAGCGGCAGAGGGTTTTGTTGATATTGCGCAGCAAAAGCATAACTCCCCAGTTCAACTTTTATCGTCTCAACTTCTTCTTTTCCTCCATCGAGGGGATATAGCAACTGACCCTCTTCTCTTGAATATAATATCCTTACAGGTGACGCTGGTTTATTATATAATCGCCTGGTCGCACAGTGCTGAGCTACTCGGATGACAGGAACAGGAGGCATTGGCTTTTTGATTGAATAAATAACCTGCTTATTTTCAGAAATCATTGGCAAACAAATATGATGCCATATGTTTTTTGGCTTGGAGAGAAGGTATCCAGTTAAGTCCTCCTGGTGTAGCCTGTGCATTACAAGAACGATGACTCCTTTTTTTCTATCGTTCAGCCTGGTTACTAAAGTCTGATCAAACCAGTTTGTGGCACGCTTTCTAAGCGTTTCACTCAAAGCTTGAGCAGAACTGAGCGGATCGTCCACAATGATAAAATCACCACCTTCACCAGTTAGTGTTCCACCAACTGATGTTGCGATTCTGTATCCTCTCTGCACTGTTTGAAATTTATATTTGGTATTCTGGTCTTTGGATAGTTCTATCTCTGGAAATAGCGCTCTATACCAACTAGACTGCATCACGCACCTGGTGTCGAGCGAGTGCTTTTCGCTGAGCCGCTGAGAATAACTTGCAACTATTATTCTCGCAGTTGGTTGGTTTCCCAGTATCCATGCGGGCCACGCAACGCTTATGCACATGGACTTCATCGAGCGCGGAGGCATATTGAATATTATTCGTTTCACTTCACCAGCGCTCGCTGCTTCCAGCCTGTCTGCTATGACTTTTATATACTGATAATCGTTATACTCACACCCCGGCACTACCGTTTGAAAGCACAGTTCAATGAATTTTAGAAAGTTCATGATATAATGTTGAAACCAACGCGTGACGCTGGGATGACAAAAAAAGGAGCACTGGAATGACACCCTACTTAACCGTCATACCGCGATTCATTCGCGGTATCTCTTAACATAGATCCCGCTAACACGTAGCGGGATGACGGTTGTTGTTTAGCTATAAATATTAAGAAATTTACCAAATAAAAAAAAAGGCAAAAGAAGCCCTAGGGTTATTATCCGCTTTAAAATATTGGCGTTTTTTATGTTTTAAACGCTTGACAAGCGAGATGCAGCCGCTTTTAATTGCAACTAACTTACGCTGCAAATGTTTAAGAAATTTACTAAGCAGAAAAAAAGACAAAGAATCCCCGAGTTAGCTAGTCTTTTACTATCTCTGTCGAGTATTGGCATTTTTTGATGTCTTGTAACGCTTTATAAGCGCGTTCAGCTTATTTAGATAAAAATCTAGATGTAGATGAAGTTTTGTAAAGACATACAGTATCTATATACTGCAAAAAATTGAACATAAGACGCCGATACATTAAGTAATCCTTACCTTTTAATCTGCAGATTGGCGAAAGCAAATACAATAGCTTCACTATCATGATAAGGGCGCTGGCGAAGGGTGTCAAGTAAGTTTTTTCGTTTCTATTCCCAATAAAAGTTTGTTATATGGTTATGCAAGAAGTTTAATACTCATAGTTTCAAGCATATACTGAAATATTTCATTAGCTATAGCAACATCTTGGCGTGGGGCTTTGCCGTGTTCTATAAACACAGAGATTGCATAGCGCGGGTTATGGTAAGGGCCATAAGCGATAAATAACTTATGACTTTCACCCTTAGAGTTTATTTCTGGTGTACCGGTTTTGCCAGCAATTTGTATACCGCTTAGCCCTTTCTTATAGGTTCCAGTTTTAGAATTCACCACATCAAACATAGCTTTTCGAACTATGCTAAGATGCTCACAATCCACATCAATATCGGGAAAATCTTGTATCGTTTCATTCATCTTAATGCGGGGAATTACCTCTTTTCCTGTTGCAATCCTCGCTGCAAGAACTGCAAGCTGTAGTGGTGTTGTAAGCATATACCCTTGTCCTATAACTAAGTTGATAGTGTCACCTAAATACCACTGCGAATATAGCTTTCGTGTACGCCAATCTCTATCTGGCAACAACCCTGGAGCTTCTTCTTTAAACGTTCCAATCAGTGGCCCACTTCCAATACCAAATTTTCTGGCCATTTCTACTAGAGAGTCTACACTTATTTTTTTCCCTATATTATAAAAGTAAGTGTTGCATGATAATGCCATTGCCTCATTTAAAGATACATACCCATGGACTTTGCTTTTCAGACAACGAAATTTCCGCTCACCTATTTTCATATAGCCCTTGCACGAGAATTTCTCTTCTGGTGTTATTATCCCGTCTTTTAAACCCGCAAGCGCAACTATTACTTTAAATATTGAACCAGGTGGAATTTGATATGATAACGCACGATTCACGAGCGGCAATGAAGGAGCATTCAAGCTCTCCCAAGTCTCATTTGATAGCCTGCTAGCAAAAAGATTATTATCGTAAGAAGGTGAATTATATAATGCTAAAATTTCTCCATTATTTACATCAATTACCACTGCGGAGCCTTGGTGATCTTTAAATACCTCTGCGGTTTTCTCTTGCAGATTAATATCAATTGTCAGTTGTACATCTTGTCCGTCTTGTTGTGGTATGCTTGATAATTCTTTTATGACGCGTTTTTTAGAATTTATTTCCTGCTCAGATTTTCCTGACTTGCCTTTCAATATATGATCATATGTATATTCAATACCGCTGATTCCTACTTCGCTTATGCCTTGCTGTCTTTTTGTATATCCGATTACATGAGAACACATTGAACCAAACGGGTAATAACGTTTATAAAGAGCAGTTATTTTTTCTGACGATTTTGCTATTTTAGACTCGACTTCTGATAATGTCTGCAAATCAACTTCCTTACCAGAACCATCAAACAAAACAACATACGAAATTTTGTTCATCGCAAGTTCAATGCTATTCCTATCTAAAATTTTGCCCCGCTTAGGCATAATAGTAGCAACTCTTATTCTATTACTATTAGATAGTGCTTCGTACTTTTGTCTGTTTCGTATTTGTAAATTATATAACCTGCAACTAAAAACCGCAGAAATGGTAAGCTGAATACCACCTAATATGAATGCTCTGCGGTTAAAGACTTTGTTTTTTGTCCACATAACATTCCTTCAAAACGCACTTTTTTCCCCTCTTTTATTGTTACACTTCTGGCTTTTACCGTATTACAAACCCTTTTTTCCCACTCACTTAAGGTCACAAACTTATAACCTGATTTTTTTAGTATTTTAATAATATGAGGTAAAGCTTCAATTGTGTTTGACCTGTTATTGTGATCATGAAACAGTATAACTGCTCCATTATGTACATTACTTAAAACTCTTTCAACTAAAGTTTCTGGCTTATCACCTTGCCAATCTAGCGAATCAACTGTCCATAATATTGAATACATATTTAATTGATCAGTATTTTCAATCAGATTATCGTCATAACATCCATATGGCGGACGAAACCATTTTACATCTTGTTTTATTGCATTTTTAATTGCTGTATTTGTCTTTTCCAATTCTTGCAATTGTTCCTCACTTGAAAGTGATGTCAACTTCCTATGCGACCAAGAGTGATTGCCTAACTCATGACCTGATTCATGAATTTTCTTTACTATTTCAGACGTTTTTTCATTTATACGTTCACCAAGCACAAAAAATGTTGCTTTTGCTTCATAGCTTTCCAGAACATTAATAATATCGTTTATTCTATTGTTGGAAGGTCCATCATCAAACGTAAGCGCAACAAACTTATCGTCGTTATTCAATAATTTTTTTATATTACTTAAATTTCTATATGATAGATCTAGATTACAACTGAGCCCACAGTATGGTAAATTAAAATTACAATCACTACAAAAAGCCGTACTTGAATATAGTAAGAAAAAAGTGATTATCCTTATAAACATTTGTAATCAGCAAAGTGATAGAATACTACACTTTTTTGCTAAGTTAAGCCATCTTTAATTGCTGTAGCCTTTACTTCATCGCTTCTTTAATATATTGTATTAACAATTTTATATAATATATTATGATTGCAAATATAAATACCGTTGCGCTTCAGGGAATTAGCACAGTAAATGTCAATGCACAAATTCATATGGCAAATGGTATTCCAGCTTTTAATATTGTTGGATTGCCAGATAAAACTGTTGCGGAATCCAAAGAACGCATCAGAGCAGCGTTAAATTCAATCAATCTACTACTACCTCCAAAAAGAATTACAGTTAATCTCTCCCCTGCGGATTTACTGAAAGAAGGTAGTCATTATGACTTGGCTATTGCTATTGGACTACTTGTTGTAATGAATGTGATACCAGTTGAAAAAGTTCAGTCTTATATCATTATGGGTGAGCTTGCCCTTGATGGCAGAGTTATTCCAGTTTCAGGAGTGCTGCCAACAGCGATCAATGCAAAACAGGCAAATAAAGGGGTAATTTGCCCAAGGGGAAATGGAGTAGAGGCTTCATGGGTAAAGAATGTTTCAATTCTAGCTATAGAGAAATTAACTGATATTATCAGACACTTTAAGGGTGAGCAATTAATTCAGCCAGTAATTTTTAAATATAGTGATGCACCCAAAGAAAAAAGATTGGTTCCCGATATGAAGGATATTAAAGGCCAAGTTGTTGCAAAAAGAGCAGCTGAAATTGCAGCAGCAGGTGGGCATAATATGCTTCTTGTTGGCCCTCCTGGTACTGGAAAATCAATGCTTGCTAAGCGCTTTATAGGATTGCTGCCTGATTTAACCGAACAGGAGATGATTGATGTTAATATTATTTCCAGCATAACAAAAACTGGTAATGAAATATTCAAAGTAACTCGCCCCTTTCGTGAACCTCATCACTCATGTTCCATGCCAGCAATGATAGGAGGAGGAAAGAATGCAAAACCCGGAGAAATTACCATGGCTCACAATGGCGTGTTATTTCTTGATGAGCTACCTGAATTTCCAAGACTCGTGCTTGATTCTCTGCGCCAACCACTTGAAGATAGAAAAGTTACCGTTGCAAGGGCAAATGCTCACATAACCTACCCTGCCAATTTTCAACTGATAGCTGCAATGAACCCTTGCAGGTGCGGTTATTTAGGTGATGCAAGCAGATCGTGCAACAAAGCTCCAAAGTGTGGCACAGATTACAAAAACAAAATATCAGGCCCATTGCTTGATAGAATAGACATATGCATTGAAATGCCAAACGTTAGCATACTCTCTCCTGAAATCTCTGTGGAGGGAGAAAGTACTAAAATTATAAGAGAAAGAGTGATAGCAGCAAGAAAAGTTCAAACTGAGCGCTATAGTGAATTAAATATTCGTTGCAATTCAGAAGTAAGCGGTGAAGCATTTAATAAATTTACTGAACCAGATCAGGCAGGGTTAGAATTGCTAAAATACGTACTGAAAGAAAATTACATTTCCAATCGAGGCTACACACGCGTATTAAAAGTTGCAAGAACTATTGCAGATCTTGCAAAAAGTGAAGAAGTAAAAAGAGCACACATTGCTGAAGCGCTCAATTACAGAATAAAGGTATATTAAAAAATTAGTTTACTTGACAGGCAATTTTTTTTACTATATGCTTCCTTAATGAAATTTTAACATTCTATTTAAGGAGTAGAGTTATGGCATTAACAAATTATGAGTATAGAAAAGAGGATGGCATTTTTCATGCTATTTCAGAAGGATATATACAAGCTGAAAAATACTGGGGAATTCCTGGTGCTGCTGGTGGAGCTGGTCAGTACGCTATGCATAATAAAGGGAGAACAGCATTATTTCCGCTTGCAGTTGCAAGTGTTGTCTTTACAGCAATGCATATGAAAGCAGGCTTTGTTAGTGCAGCAGAAGCTTCTGGGTTTCTTGCTAAGACTGCCAGTTACTTTGTTGGAACAAATCAAGCAATAGCTGCTTCATTACCTGGATTTATCGGAACAGGTGTTGCTGATCAGATAGTTGCGGGTGCCATAATGGCAATTGCTGCAGTTGCTGCTGTTTATGGAACATATCAAGTTGCCTCAAAATTAAAAGATGTTGCAGTTGAAGCATTGAAAGGGAAAGATCAGACAATATAATAATCTTCAACAAAATAAAAAGGGATAGGTTTCTGTCCCTTTTTATAAACGTTTTCTATTTTTTGCATCGGTTAAGTGATGTCATCTAAGAATCTAGTTATTATAATTAACGGCACTTATTAGTATAAATGTTAAGAATAAGTAAATCCCGTTTACTATTTACGCCTATAGAAGTGAAAAGTATTTGCATATTATTAAAAAAGCGGTAACTTATTATCAAGTGAATTCGCTAAATTTGAGTAATTTAAATGTCTATTGATCTTAGTCTGCCGGAGTTGCCTATATTACACCCAAGGATTACCGTTGTGGGAGTGGGTGGTGCTGGTGGAAATGCTGTGAATAACATGATCCAATCTAATTTGCAAGGAGTGAATTTTGTTGTCGCAAATACCGATGCTCAAGCACTAGAAAAGTCGTTATGTGATAAAAAAATTCAGCTTGGCATTAATTTAACTAAGGGGCTTGGTGCTGGTGCTTTGCCTGATGTTGGCAAAGGTGCAGCAGAAGAGTCAATTGATGAGATTATGGAGCATATAAAAGATAGTCATATGCTTTTCATCACAGCAGGAATGGGCGGTGGTACTGGAACCGGTGCAGCACCGGTAATTGCAAAAGCAGCCAGAGAAGCAAGAGCCGCAGTTAAGGATAGAGCGCCAAAAGAAAAAAAGATATTGACTGTTGGAGTTGTAACTAAACCGTTCGGTTTTGAAGGTGTGCGCCGTATGCGCATTGCAGAGCTTGGACTTGAAGAACTGCAAAAATACGTGGATACACTTATTGTCATTCCAAATCAGAATTTATTTAGAATTGCAAATGAAAAAACTACATTTTCTGATGCATTTAAACTTGCTGATAATGTTCTGCACATTGGCATCAGAGGAGTAACTGACTTGATGGTCATGCCAGGGCTTATCAATCTTGACTTCGCTGATATAGAAACAGTAATGAGCGAGATGGGCAAAGCGATGATCGGCACCGGAGAGGCAGAAGGAGAAGATAGAGCAATTAGTGCTGCAGAGGCTGCAATATCTAATCCATTGCTTGATAATGTATCAATGAAAGGTGCGCAAGGAATATTAATTAACATTACTGGTGGCGGAGATATGACTCTGTTTGAAGTTGATGCTGCAGCCAATAGAGTGCGTGAAGAAGTAGATGAAAATGCAAATATAATATTTGGTGCTACTTTTGATCAAGCGATGGAGGGAAGAGTTAGAGTTTCTGTTCTTGCAACTGGCATTGATGGTCGCAATAATAAATCAGAAACTTCACCTATAAGTCAGAGCGAAGACTCAGAGAAAGAGAAATTTAAGTGGCCATATAGTCAAAGTGAAAGTACACAAGACAAAACACTGGAAACAAAACCAGCTGAACAGGTAAGCGAAGGAGCTAAGTGGGGCAGCAATATCTATGATATACCAGCTTACTTAAGAAGAAAAAAATAATGCAATTTTGGCTACTTAAGTCAGAGCCAAGTGAATACTCATGGCAAAAAATGGAAAAGGAGCAGGTAGTTGAGTGGGATGGTGTGCGCAATTATCAAGCTCAAAATTACATGAAAATTATGAAAGCAAGCGATCTTGCGTTTTTTTATCATACAGGTAAAGAGAAAGCAATACTTGGAATCGTTGAAGTATTTAAAGAGTATTATCATGTTAATGATCCCAAGTTCGGATTAGTGAATGTAAAGTTTTTGAAACCTTTAAATAACCAAGTAACGTTAAATAATATAAAACAAAACCCACTTTTGAAAAATATGACTATATTAAAACAACCACGTTTATCAATTGCCCCAGTTTCGGAAATTGAATGGAATGAAATAATAAGGATGAGTGATGTGTAATACCTGTCATTTCAGTTCCTAAATGATGTCATCTCAGCACACAACGCACAGCTGTATGAATATTTGTCTCGAAGGCAGTGCATTAAACGTTATAGCCGATTTTGCATCAAACACAAAGGTGTCATTCCAGTGCTTGACACTGGAATCCAGCCTTAATGCAACCACATTAAAGCCGTTGTGTTTTAATATAAGATTAGCTACTTTTATATTCACTAACTTGATGTCTAATCAAAATTCCTGGATCCCAGTGCCTAGACACTGGGATGACATCCTTCTAGTGTACAATATTCGTACAGTTGTGTACATGACACAAGGGTCTATAACTCTTCTTTTTTGGATTCCAGTGTCAGCTATTTGCATGACACCCTTACTGATGTGTCACTCATGTTAGAAGTAAATATTCTTGACAAGAAATGGTGCAGCATTATAGAAAATCCTAAAAATTTTGTATTAGGTGTCATCAATGCTTCTCTAAAAGAATTAAAAATAGACCACTATAAACCAAATATATCAATAGCTCTGGCTGATGATGACTTGCTACATCAACTTAATTTAAAATTTAGAGAAATGGATAAGCCAACTAACGTACTATCATTTCCGTATGAACAATTGTCTAATGAGTGCGATTTAGGAGACATAGCAATTTCAATAGACACAATAAAAAGAGAATCGCATGAGTATTATATACCCATTCTTGCTCACATTGCACACATGTTAGTGCATGGATTACTGCATTTACTTGGTTATGATCACCAAAAAAAAGATGAAGAAATTATAATGAAAAATCTAGAAAGAGAGATTTTAGCTTCGCTTGGCTACAATATGTGTGCGATTTAAAAGGAATTTAATAAAAATATAGTAGATGATAATAAAATATGTTATCTACAAAGGGTTTTAGCTATAAACAATAAAAGGTAAGTGATATGGTTCAGTTTTCTTTGCCAAAGAATTCTAAAATTAATCAAAAGGGCAAAATTTATCCTATTCCTGCTAGAGCAAAAAACATCAGAAGATTTCAAATTTACCGTTGGTCTGCTGATGACGAGAAAAACCCTAGAATAGACACATTTTTTATTGATATGGATAGTTGTGGCCCTATGGTACTTGATGCATTAATAAAAATAAAGGATGAAATAGATTCGACTTTAACTTTCAGACGTTCTTGTAGAGAAGGCATATGTGGATCTTGTGCCATGAATATTGACGGAACCAATACTCTTGCATGTACTAGATCTATACATGATATAAAAGGTGACGTAAAAATATATCCATTACCTCACATGTATGTAATAAAGGACCTAGTCTCGGATTTGAGCCAATTTTATGAGCAATACAAATCAATTAAACCTTGGTTACAAGCAGATAAGCCTGCCCTACCAAATAAAGAATACTCTCAATCTTCTGAAGATAGAAAAAAATTAGATGGCTTGTCCGACTGTATATTATGTGCTTGCTGTTCGACTGGTTGCCCAAGCTACTGGTGGAATAGTGATAAATTTTTAGGACCAGCAATACTATTACAAGCTTACAGATGGATTGCTGACAGCCGTGATAATAAGACAGGTGAAAGACTTGATGTTTTAAACGACCCATTCAAGTTGTATCGTTGTCATACAATAATGAATTGCACAAAAACTTGTCCTAAAGGACTTAATCCAGCAAGAGCAATAGCGAAAGTAAAACAGCTCATGGTAGAGAGAGAAGGAGTTTAAGTATTATCTTTTGCATTCTTCGTAAGAGAACAGCAAACCTTCCGAAGCGTAGGGTATTGTTAATACCCTGAACGCTTTTCCGTTTGTGAAGTGCATCGTATCATCGTACGATTCAAATAATTTTTTGAACAACTCATGTCTTTGGTTACTAATAGTTTGAAAATCCTCTTTTTCTAAAAGCTTTTTAGATTCGAAGAGGTAAAGCATAACTTCGTGATAAGTTGGGTAAGATGCCAAAAATTTTGGGTCAAATTGAAAGGTTTTTATAAAAGCATTATTATAAAATTTTAGCTTTTGATTCTTACTATATATTACTATAGCAACCGGTAACCTCTCAAGCAAATTTTTCTGTGTAGCTAAATAACTGTTTAATTCAGTATATAATTTCTCTGCATCACTAACATCTTTCCCATACATTACTATGCTACCAGAACCTTGTATTGGAATTTTAACAAAATCGAAAACCTTAGGTTCGTTCTTATAAGTTATGACATGTCTTCCTGGTTTTGTGCTATGAGCGCTACCGGTAATAGCAAATTTCTTAGAACCATCTACATATTTATCATAAAACAAGTTATAAAATTCCACCTTTCTACTCTTGTTATATCTTAGTATTGGAAATGGTAAAGAGTTGAAAACGTTTTTATAGCTCTCCACTTCCTGTGTAAGCTTACTATTTTCTAACTCAAGTCCGTTAGCCTTTATCTTACAGTCTGAGACATTCCTTATCCATAACAGCACACCTATCACATTGTTAGAATCATCTATTATGCTTCTACCGTAACATATGCAATAAACCTCACTGTCTTTTGACTTTAAATCTAGAGTAAAAGATTTATTTATTTCCTTTGCCTCAACAAAATTTTTGATTAAGCTTTCTGATTGCTCAAAAAAATTCACAAACTCATTAAATGAGTAAAAAACAGTATTAAGCAAAATTAGTAAATTGGGAGAGAACTTTTCTATACGTTTTTTTGCATCCCAAATATAAAACCCATCATTCACAGTATCAATTAAATTATTTATGATAACATTTTGATGCTGTAAGTTCTTAATCTTATTACTAATTTTTAATTTAGAATAAGAGAGAAAGAATAATATTAGAATCAATATTAAAACCACTTCATACAAAAAAAACATAGCACTTTTAAAACAAATGTAAAAATTTGTAACCGCTCAGAATTATGCTGAAGAGGTATATAAGTAAAGATTGCCTAACATTTGAAAGCCCAATCTCTTATAAAGGTTCACAGAAGATTTCATACAATGTGCTACTATATATTTGCATTCAAGCTGTTTAGCTATCTTTATTCTTTCTAAAACCATTTGGGTACCTATTCCACGATTCCTGTAAATTGGTAAAACTCCATCACTATAAAAACCAGCTACGCTATCTTGAACATAAAGACCGCATGTCCCAATAATTTCATTATTTAGTGTTACAAGAAAAAATCTTAATCTTGAGTTCTTATCATCATAATTTGATAATCCGCGAAAAAATGTGCTGACAATTCCAACGCCATGATAAAAAATTTTAGAAGTGTGTAGATCTAACTGTTCTAAGAGGTTGCTACCATTCACAGCATTTAACCTCAAGTTTGGAATAACATCAGCAGGTAAAAAGTAATTTTTCATATTAAGTAAAGCTTTTTTTGGTGTGCTAACGTGTTTTATTTCACACTTTTCTAAAATATCTCTTATTTTCATATGTGAATTTATTACCCATGTTGCTTCTATATCTCTTGTTCTGAGATAATCTAGAGTTTTTTGTATAGAAAGCTCGGTACATTGATCTCCACAGAACACAAAATTAAATAATGACTCCCTGGTACCATTTATTGTAAATATGATGTTATCAAATTCATCGTGTACTTCCCACTCAGATAAATTCGCTGTGTACAGTATATAATCCTTTAGATTTTGAACAATTAAGCTTGAATAATAAATTTTTTTATCCTGCATACACCAACAATAAACAATAAAAGGCTCCTATAAGAACACAGGCTAAAATTGCAGCTATAACGTCATCTAGCATAATACCTAAAGGACCTTTGGTATTTTTATCGATTAAATTTATAGGCCACGTTTTTATTATATCAAAAAACCTAAAAGAAAAAAAGCACAACAACAATGAAGAACAATTCATCTCTTGGCTTAACAATATCGAAACTAAAAGTATCGTCAGCAATTGACCAACCACTTCGTCAATTACTACCTCTTTTGGATCACATGAAGTCTTGTAATGTTTTATATAATTACCTGTAGACCATAATCCAATTAAGAATAAAAAAGAAATAATTGCTGCACCTAAAATTTTGTTGCTCAGGATTACAGGAACAAGCGGAAAAGAAGCCAAACTACCCACAGTACCTGGCATTTTTTTTACTGTTCCAGACAGCCACCACGTTGATATTAATTTATATAAAAATTTCACAATATATCCAAATACAAAATTAACTTATAAGAACAGAAAGAGTATCCTCTATAGAGGCGCTTTCATACAATAATCTATAGACCGCTTCACATATAGGCATTTTTATCTTTAGCTTTCCTGCTAAATTAAATATGGACTCAGCAGTGCTAAAACCTTCAATCACTGACTTGCCTTCTGACAAAATCTGCTGAACATTAAAGCCATTGTCACTATTACCTATTTTAAACCCAAAAGATAAGTTTCTTGAATTCAAGGATGTGCATGTCATAATTAGGTCACCCAGACATGCTGGCCCAAGTAGTGTATTTATATCCACACTACCGTCACCAATTTTTGCTGAGTATAAAGCCTTAATTTCGCTCATACTTTTCGTAATCAATGCTGCATGAGCATTAAACCCAAGTTTACTACCTAGAACAATCCCACACGCTATAGCAAAAACGTTCTTTAACGCTGCACAAATCTGTACTCCTATAATGTCGTTACTAAACTCCAATTTAACATTTTCTTGTTGCAGCTCTGATACTAGCTTTGAACCTAATGTGTTATTTTGGCATGCAAGAACCATTGAATAGGGTAATTTTCTTGCAACTTCTACAGCAAAGCTAGGACCTGAAAAAATAGCAATAGGATTGTTAGGTAAAATTTCATTTACTATTTCACTAGGTAATTTTAATGTAGACTTTTCTATTCCCTTACAAGCTAAAATTATTGCTACATCTTTTTTCAGATTACAATTATGCAATTGCTGACATACCTTCCTCAGAGACTGAGTGGGAACAGCGAGGATTGTTACTGAAGCATTAATTATGTCTTCAATAGCCAATTTTACTGACACATTATCAGAAATTCGACAACCGGGTAGCTTGTCACTTTCTCTTTTCCCGTTGATTGATTCAAATGTAGTTTCATTGTGAGTCCACAAAATCACATCTTTCTTACTACCTAATGAAATTGCGATTGCTGTACCCCATGCACCAGCACCTAAAATTGATATTGCCACACAATATTCCTGAAAATATTACTTATACTTTAAAATAGTAGGATAAGTAAATTAAAAATATAACACAGACATATAGAATAGTTAAATATTTATTAACCGAAGTATTCTTTTAATAATAGTAACTTTAATTCAATATTTACTAAAAATATTATTACTATCATGGTATGTCTATTATATTTTAGATCTATTTATATAACTTTGGAACAATATATTTACTATTAATTAATAAGTGTAATTTTGATCATTTGTTAATAAAAATTTGATTTATTACTTTCCTTAGTTATATATATTACTAAAATTATAAATTATTTATGGGGTGTAAAATATGCGTATATTATTAATTGAAGATGATCAAGTAAGTGCAAAGACTGTAGTTAACGCCTTAACTTCTGATGGACACTTCTGTGACGTTGTTACTTCTGCACAAGATTATAACAATAATATGGTTTCCTCAAACGGAGATTACTATGACCTAGTTATTTTAGATATACACTTACCTGGTGATATTGACGGATATGATATATTGTTAAGACTAAGAAGTGCAAAAATCAAAGTTCCTGTCTTAATACTTTCATGCATATCCGCTGTCAATCACAAAGCTAAAGGACTCGGGTATGGTGCCGATGATTACTTAACCAAGCCATTTCATAAAAGCGAGTTATTAGCTCGAATTAAGGCCATAGTGCGTCGTACTAAAGGCCATCCTGAATCGGTGATAAAGATTGGTAATATAAATATCAATTTTGATCACAGGGTTGTTGAGGTGAAAGGTAAAACGGTTCACCTTACTAATAAAGAGTATTCTATGATAGAATTGCTAGCACTGCGTAAAGGAACAGTACTAACAAAAGAAATGTTCTTAAATCATCTTTACAATGGCTTGGATGAACCTTCAGATAACAAGATAGTTGATGTTTTTATGTGCAAATTACGTAAGAAACTTGAAAGTGCAAATGATGGAAAAAGCCACATAGAAACCGTTTGGGGCAGAGGGTATGTTCTGAAAGAGTATATTGATGATGATGAATATTCTAATGTTAATGTAGGCGAAAGTAGTGATGGCTATCAAGCAGAACAAGTGAAGGACAACGCATGAAATGCCTACACATTTAAATATAGCATGGCTTATATCGCACGTATCATGTGAACGCCTAGGTGAAATATAAGCCGAGTTCTGTTTATGTAGCTATTTATCTGGAGTAAATGTTACCATTTACCGCATGCGATTTACCCGAGTAGATATGAGGAAAACATAAAATCTACTTCTATTTAATCTTGCTCCTAGTGTTGGTTACTCGACTACCAATGTTGCCATTGCCATGGTGTGCTCTTACCACACCTTTTCACCCTTACCTAAAAATATTTTAGGCGGTAATTTTCTGTAGCCCTATAACTGGAGTTACCTCCGGCGGGCATTACCCGTCACTATTTTTCCTTGGAGCCCGGACTTTCCTCTGCTATGTTTATCACACAACAGCAGCTACTTATTTCACCTAGGAATTATACTTTAACATGAAAATCACAAAAGCAAAAGACAATTTCCTAACAGTCTACATATTAAAAACATTTAGACAAATAGCTAAAGGTGATATTCCGGCACATCATCACTATCCCAAGATAAGCTTTTTTCACTTTTAGACTCCGCTTCAGTTAGTCAAGAGCCTGGTCCACCGCTTGAAGACGATGAGCTACTTCTTGATCGACTACTACTTTCTACTGATATACTATTTAGCACTGTTTCAGATTGATATATAGTTCGCATTCTGTTACCAGTGGTAAAAATTTCTTCATCGCTACTTGAAGATGATCGCCTTCTATAACCCAAATCAGTTAGTTCTAATACAGGAGCAGCATTACGACCCTTAACATATCTATATGCTATGAATCCTATAATTCCAACAATACCTATTGCTCCAACCAAAGATCCCCCTATCATTCCTGCCTTATTAGACCCTATAGCAAGTTGAGTAGGTTGTGGTGAAGAAGTAGACTGAGGAAGTAAAGTCGTGGTGAATATAGGAGTTGTTGACTCTTTTGTTCTAGTACTTGGTATACTAAATACTGTTTGTGTAGTTTTCTCTGAGCTTGTTGTTGGCGCAGTTGGTTCCACTGTTACTGTGCTTGTTTGAGTCGTTGACTCTGTTGAAGGTTTATTCGTTGTAGAAGTAGGTGCAACGGCTTCTGTTGTTGGCTTCACTGTTACTGTACTTGTTTGAGTCGTTGACTCTGTTGAAGGTTTACTCATCGTAGAAGTCGACGCACCAGTCGCTGCTGTAGGTTTTACAGTACTTGTCTCAGTCCCTGAAGTTACTATCGGCACACTAGTTGACGTTGTAGCAACCGTGGTCGCTTGTGAAGTAGTAGTTGTTTTTGCTACTGTCGTTGACTCCGTTGAAGGTTTACTTATTGTAGAAGTAGGTGCAACGGCTTCCGTTGTCAATTTAGTAGTCTTCACAGCGTCGGTTTCTGCTGTGCTAGTAATTGCAGCAGTCGGCGTCTTCTTAGAAGTCACAACCGTTTCTGCAACAGTTATAGGAGCCACGGTACTACTAGAAATAATATCTGGCGTTAATCGACCGTTAATGATATTAACAAAATCACTGAGAGTTTTGATGCTATTTGCCGGTATTATTGTTGCTTCAGAAGATTTTCCAGAGCCGTTTTGATTAAAAGTTACAATATTTTCTCCACTTACCGCAGTTACGATAAAACCACCCTGACCGTTGCCTTTAATATATAATTGCTCTATAGGATCTGTAAATTGATAGATAGGAAAATCTGACACTGATCCATTTTTAAGTAGAGTTGCTATATGTAACCTCTGCTCATTAGCTGATTGGTCATTTTCAAGAAAAGCAACTAGATCATTTCCTTCCGTTTGTTCAACATACTGCAAAAAGCTTATTTCATGTTCTCTAGAAAGAGATAGTGCTTTATTATCTATTTGACCTTTTCGATTACCAAGTAAAAAGCCATTAACTCCATCCTTCAGACCCTGAATCACTTTAGCCATATCAAATTTAAAAATACGTGTTTTTCTCACCTCTTGATTTTCCTTAGTAATCCTTTTGCTCACTTGCGAATAAAGCATCGTGTTTCCATTTAATGCCAATTGCCCCTGATTATCAAAATTGAACAATTTTCTTTCTGTAACACCTTTTTCTCCAGTCAATACCTTAAATTTTCCGCTCTCGCTTGACTTTAAGTACCAAGAAACTAAAGTTTGATCCTTTAAGTTATGGGCGATTACAATTACGTCACCATTACCAACTTTCACTGCTCTTGGTTGAAAGTAACTATTGCCCACATTTGCAAGACTATTATTATCAATATTCTTTTGTAATTTTCTTTTATCTAAATGTTCAACTGAAGGAGTATTAACTGATTGTTTAATTCCGTAAGTGTTAAAAGATAAGCCTTTAACGCATTTTTCTCCTTCTTCGCTAATTCCTTCTTCAGGAAAGATAACTCCAACTTTATCTATTTCAGCTGAATCTTCTATTAATGTGAGAGATAATTGATCTTTGAATTCATTTGCTACGCTGATATTTGTACCACATTCGTATGTTTTTGATTGATATAATGGACTAATAAGTAATTTTACTTTACTGCTCCCATTACCATTATCTTGATAGCTGAGTCCGTAAGCAACTCCATTCCCCTCAATTAATTCTACGTTTGTTGGATTAAAACCTATCGCTTCTTTAATTTCCGGTGTATTTGAGTTGATCCGAGCAATCTTCTTAATATAGACATAATTTTATTTAAAATATTAATAAAATGCTATTATGATTACTCCTGTGTGTTAATGTCAATGAAAATTTTAACTAAAATTAAAAAATTAATATAATATTTTATACTAAAAGGTAAATATAAGCTTGAAGAGGGCTAAGAAGCTTTATGCTATTTCTCAAAAAACCAACAATTGCAATCATTGGTTCTACAGGTATAATCTGTTAAAGTTTACACGAGTCTCATGAATGATAGAAAAAGAAGAGCAGTTTAGTTTTACATCAGAAAACCTCAAGAAAGCGGGAAAGTTTATAGAGATGTATCCCAAAGGTAGAGAAGGTAGTGCTGTTATGCCTTTACTATATCTGGTTCAAGAGCAATGCGGATGGGTTTCTGAATCTGCTATGCGTTATGTTGCTGATATGCTGCATATTCCACATATTCGTGTATATGAAGTGGCAAATTTTTACACCATGTATAATTTAAAACCAGTAGGCAAATATCTAATACAAATTTGTAGAACAACTCCTTGCTGGTTGTGCAATAGTGAAGAAGTTTTAAATACCTTTAAAAAAAAACTTGGAATCAATATCGGTGAGACTACTAAAGATAATTTGTTCACTTTAAAAGAAGTTGAATGCCTAGGTGCATGCGTTAATGCTCCCGTTGTGCAGATCAATAATGACTTCTATGAAAATCTTACTCCTGAGAAAGTAGAAAACATCATAACAGAACTTTCAGGCAAATAGATGAAAGAAGAATTTTCATTCAAGAGAATCAAGCAATCAGGTTCTGCAAGAGTTGGAACAATTAAAACTCCAAATGGAAGCGTAGAAACCCCCGCTTTTATATTCTGCGCAACAAAAGCTGCAATTAAAGCTGCAGATATTGAAAGAATAAGTGAAGCTGGTACCCAAATCATACTTTCCAACACCTATCACCTAATGCTTCAACCAGGAGAGAATACTGTTGCAAAACTTGGTGGTTTGCGCAAGATGATAGGATGGAATGGGCCAATGCTAACTGACTCAGGTGGATATCAGATATTTAGCTTAGGCCACGGATCAGTTTCGGAAGAGATAAAAGGAATAAGAAAAAAACAAAAAACTTTGATCAAAATTAATGAGGATGGGGCAATTTTTCGTTCTTACATTAATGGTAAAATTTATTGCTTAACTCCTGAAAAATCTGTACAAATTCAACAGAAATTAGGTGCAGATTTAATCCTAGTTTTAGATGAATGCACTCCATTTCACGTAAGCAAAGAATACACAGCAAAATCAATGCTCATGAGCCACAGATGGGCTGAACGTTCTTTAAATGAATTTGAAAAAAACAATAATGGCAAGCAGGCACTGTATGGAATTAGTCAAGGCGGAGTGTATCAAGATTTACGTAGAGAAAGTTGTGATTTTATCAACGATTTGCCATTTTTTGGTCAAGCAATAGGTGGATCACTTGGTCAAAGTAAAGAGCAGATGCATGATGTAGTTTCTTTCACTATGGACCACCTGAAAAAAGACAGGCCTACTCATTTGCTTGGTATTGGTGGAATTGTGGACATCTTTCGCGGAGTAGAGCTTGGAATTGACACGTTTGATTGCGTGCATCCAACCCGCTTAGCAAGGCATGGTGGCGCACTTGTTAAAGTAAAAAACAGAAATTCTATTTCTTCAAAGTGCAAAGAGCATATTAATTTGCGGAATCAACGATTTGAGCTGGACAACAACCCAATTGAAAGTGACTGTTTATGCTTTACCTGCAGAAAACATTCAAGAGCTTATATACACCATTTACTGAAAGCTAAAGAGCTCCTGGCTTACACGCTCGTTACCATTCATAATATTTTCTTTATGAATAAGTTAATGGCATCAATAAGGCAGGCTATATTAGATGATAGGCTAGATCGGGAGAAAAATAATTGGATTAGTGAGACACCACTACACTGTGAATTATACACCTAGTTCATATTTTTCTACGCTTATTTTATATTCCCTAAAACAGAAAAAGCCTTCCTCTTCCTACTCTTTCTTCCTTGGCTAATCCATAGTTAGCGTCTTTTGCACATGTGCGTTGCATTTTTTAATCTTCTTTAAAAACTTGACAATACATGACAACACTGGTATGTTAAAAATATAGTTTTTGTGAGGTATTTATGGTTAACAATAAAGAAAAACATCAAATAGCGTTTTGCGTTTCAGCCGTTACATTCTTAGCTGGGTTATCATTAATCGCAACTGCAATTGCAGTGGGTACCGTACCTGCTATAGCTGCTTGTCTAGTGATAGGAGGAATTTTGACTGTCTTGTCTGGTGTGCAAGCAGTAGAAAGCTATTTATTTTTACGAAACAGCGAGAAAACTTTGAATAAACTGATAAGTAATATACGCGATGAACCAGAAAGCAAACTTTTTATAGAAAGGATTTTGCAACCGTTCATTGAACTTTTTAGTGAGCTTAAGCAACATAATTAAAGTACACTAAGCTTTAAGCATAGAAACCACTTTATCGTAACTTGGCAATGATTCAATTTCTCCAATTGCAGCTAGAGTGGTTTTTTCATGCTGAGATAACAATTCTTCTGCTGCTTTTTTTACGTTAGCAGTGGTAACTGCACTAATTTTTTCTATTAATTCATTTTTACTGATGTACCTATTATAGTTACCGTAGTAGTGTCCCAATGTTTCAGCACGTGAGCTAACACTTTCGCGTGACATTAAAATTTGGGATTTTACTCGCTCTTTCACTCTATTTACTTCTTCTTCCTTCAGATCATCTGTAGACAACTTCTTCAACTCTGTCGTTATAGATTTTAAAAGCTTATCTAAGTTACTACTGTCTGTACCAGCAAAAATGGAAAACATTCCTGTATTAGTATAGCTGGAATTAAATGAATAAACAGAGTAAGCTAATCCCTGCTTTTCCCTTACTTCCTGGAATAAACGTGATGACATTCCGCTCCCTAATATAGAATCAAGCACTTGAAACGTGTGATATTTATCGTCATGGCGAGAAACACTAGGTAGACCAATTAGCAAGTGTACCTGATCTAATTTACGATGTTCTAAATACTCACCACCAGTACAGCTCGCATTTTGGCTTTTTTTCAGCTTTTTAGAATGAATCTTTGAGAGAAAATCTTTGGTTAATGCAACAACTTCTTCATGTTCAACATTTCCTGCAACGGCAAATAGCATATTCTCACCAAAGTAATGCTCATTTATGTAATTATCTAGATCTCCTCGAGTAAAAGATTTTACAGTATTTTGCGTGCCTAAGATTGACCTACCAAATGGTTGGTCTTTATAAGCTGCCTCAAAATATTTGTCGAAAATAATGTCACTTGGTGAATCATTAGTTTGAAAAATCTCTTGTATTACAACACCCTTCTCACGTTCCAATTCATCTTCTGGAAACGTGGAATTCATCAATATATCTATTAATATATCAATACCAGTTTTTATGTCTTTCTTGAGGACTTTTGCATAATAGGTGGTGCTTTCCCTACCGGTGCTAGCGTTGAAAACTCCACCTATGTCATCAAAAGCTTTTGCAATTTCAAAGGCAGTTCTTGTCTTCGTCCCTTTGAAAGCCATGTGTTCTAAAAAATGGGATATTCCATTTTGCTTTGCACTTTCTGCTCTACTGCCAACACCAACTCGTATGCTTAAAGCTACGGAATCAATATCACGCACCTGCTCAGTTATTATGCGCAGACCATTATCTAATTTTGTTACCCGGGGTATATTCATCTCATATATTCTTCTAAGTTCTCTTCTGCAAAATCCCAATTAATCAAATGATCAAGGAAAACTTTTATGTAGTCAATTCTACGGTTTTGACAATCTAAATAATAGGCGTGCTCCCACACATCCATAGTGAGTAGTGGCACTTGGCCATAAATTATTGGCAAATCTGCATTTGGAGTCTTGGTGATTTTGAGCTTTCCTAACCTACCTTTTTCGAGCACTAACCATACCCATCCACTGCCAAACTGGCTTACTCCATGACTCGAAAATTCTTCATAAAATTTATCAAAGCCACCGATATCGTCTTGAATTTTTTTTGCTAGAAGACTACCATCTTTAGGCTTACCACCACCATTTTTTTTCATTGAATTCCAATAAAAAGTATGGTTCCAAACTTGTGCTGCATTATTAAATATAGGCAAGTTGCCGCTATTACCATGCACTTTTGTTATTAATTCCTCAATTTTTACATGTTGATAATCCGTATTTTCAACTAGCTCGTTGAGTTTATTTAAATATCCTTTATGGTGCTTATCATAATGAAAATCTAAGGTTTTTGCAGATATATAAGGCTCCAAAGCTGTTTTATCGTATGGTAATTCAGGTAAAGTAAAACTCATAAAAACCTCTTTATTTCTAACCTACTTGGATGGTAGGGCAATATATGCTTTTATGCAACATATAATTAATAGCTAAAACATTTAGGTATCTATTGCATTATTCTAAATTATACTACAATAACGATTATTATATAAGCCATAGAAATGGATTAAATGCAAAAGTTACTTGACACCCTTCGCCAACCCCCTTATCATGAAACTGAAGCTATTGTATTTGCTTTCGCCAATCTGCAGATTAAAAGGTAAGGATTACTTAATGTATCGGCGTCTTATGTTCAATTTTTTGCAGTATATAGATACTGTATGTCTTTACAAAACTTCATCTACATCTAGGTTTTTATCTAAATAAGCTGAACGCGCTTATAAAGCGTTACAAGACATCAAAAAATGCCAATACTCGACAGAGATAGTAAAAGACTAGCTAACTCGGGGATTCTTTGTCTTTTTTTCTGCTTAGTAAATTTCTTAAACATTTGCAGCGTAAGTTAGTTGCAATTAAAAGCGGCTGAATCTCGCTTGTCAAGCGTTTAAAACATAAAAAACGCCAATATTTTAAAGCGGATAATAACCCCAGGGCTTCTTTTGCCTTTTTTTTCATTTGGTAAATTTCTTAATATTTATAGCTAAACAACAACCGTCATCCCGCTACGTGTTAGCGGGATCTATGCTTTGAGATACCGCGAATGAATCGCGGTATGACGGTGTAATGATGGTTAAGTAATTCGTCATTCCGCTACGTGTTAGCGGGATCTAGAGATACCGTGACGGTATGACAAGGGAGAACAGTTGTATTCCTGCACAATTTATTCTCATGACAAAAACGTCTTAACTTTCTCTCTACTTTTTCTGGGTAAGGTCAATTTTGTGAAAAAATGGATTGAATTATAGGCAGATTTGGCTATTATTTGTAATACATGGGTATTAGGTAAAATGTTTAAATTTGACCCTTTATTATTAGCTCGAATTCAGTTTGCCTTCACAATAGGCTTTCACATTATATTTCCTGCTTTCACGATCGGGCTTGCAAGTTTTCTAGCCTTTTTGGAATGGTGTTGGCTTAAGACTGGTGATACACGTTTCCGTGATGTTTATAAATTCTGGATCAAGATTTTTGCCGTTGCTTTTGGCATGGGAGTGGTATCTGGAGTTGTAATGTCATATCAACTTGGTACCAATTGGTCGATTTTTTCTGACCGCATAGCCAATGTTCTCGGCCCTCTATTTTCCTTTGAGGTTTTAACAGCCTTTTTTCTGGAGGCATCTTTTTTGAGTATTATGCTATTTGGATGGAATAGAGTAAGTTCTCGTATGCACTTTGCTTCTACTTGTATTGTTGCAGTGGGAACGCTTATTTCAGCTTTTTGGATTATTGCGGCCAACAGTTGGATGCAAACACCCGCTGGATTCACGATTGGTGAGAATGGTCTCCTATATCCAACCAATTGGTTAGAGATTATTTTTAATCCTTCTTTCCCTTATCGCTTTATTCATATGGTAACAGCAGCCTATCTTACAACAGCTTTTGTGGTTGGTGGTGTAGGAGCATTTTATCTTTGGAGAAAACGACATGCTCCTCAAGCAAGAATTATGCTTGGTATGGCAACCATTATGGTAGCTTTAGCTGCACCATTTCAGCTGTTCATGGGAGATAGGCATGGATTAAATACACTAAAGCATCAACCTGCTAAGATTGCTGCAATGGAAGGTATATGGGAAACCGAAAAAGGGGCTGGCTTACTTTTATTTGCTTATCCGGATCAGCAAAATGAAATTAATCACTACGAGATAAAAATTCCTAATCTTGCCAGCTTGATCTTAACACATGATTTTTTAGGAGAAGTAAAAGGATTAAAGGAATGGAAAAAAGAAGATAGACCACCTGTAGTATGGGTATTCTGGTCCTTCCGTATAATGGTTGGAGTTGGAATTTTAATGATCATAATTGGGTCAGTAAGTGTTATACAGTATCTTCGTGGCAAATTATTCCAAAGTTGTTTCTTACATGGATGGTGGATATCAATGATGCCGTCTGGGTTCATAGCGTTACTTGCAGGTTGGTTTACTACTGAAATTGGCCGTCAACCTTACACTGTATATGGAATTATGCGCACAATTGAATCATTTTCATCTGCGATTACCGGTCCTCAGGTTGCATGGTCTTTGATTGCATTTATCGTTATGTATACCCTTATATTTGGAGCAGGTAGTTACTATATTCTGAAACTTATATACAAAGGAATTCCTGTCATTAAAGAAGAAGAGCAATTTTATAAACACGGTATTGGAGCTTCAGTGATTGATGCTGGTACATCTGGAAAGGACAACAATCATGTTTGATTTTTCTTCCTTAATTAATTTACCCCTAATCTGGGGATTACTAATTGCCATAGCTGTTTTACTGTATATTTTAATGGATGGGTTTGATTTAGGTATTGGTATTTTACTTCCTTTTGCACCGTCAGATAAATGCCGTGATCACATGATAAGCTCAATTGCACCATTTTGGGATGGAAACGAAACATGGTTGGTATTGGGTGGTGGAGGGTTGTTTGCTGCTTTTCCTCTTGCATATTCAATATTAATGCCTGCTTTTTATATTCCAATCATTATTATGCTGCTTGGCCTTATAGTGCGCGGAGTATCCTTTGAGTTTCGTTTTAAGGCAGAAGGAAAATACAGGCGATTATGGGATTATGCCTTTCATTTTGGGTCACTTGGTGCTGCATTTTGCCAAGGCATGATTTTAGGTGCATTTATACATGGTGTAGAAGTAAACGGACGCAACTTTTCTGGTGGCCAATTTGATTGGGCAAGTGCTTTTAGTGTAATGACAGGTATTGCTGTGATATTTGGATATGCACTTTTAGGTTCTACATGGCTCATAATGAAGACAGAAAATATAACACAAGAATGGGCACGCAAGGTTGCTTCTTATACGCTTGGTTTTGTAGGTATTTTCATGGGACTAGTGAGTGTAGTGACACCATTTTCAAATGAACGTATTAAAAACTTTTGGTTTAGCATGCCAAATTTTTATTATTTATTTTCTATTCCATTACTCACATCTTGGCTATTTTTCATGCTGTGGTTTGATCTTCAGAATACTGAACGGGAGTACCGTCCATTCTTTCTCAGTATTGCTATTTTTTTTATGGGATATTTAGGTTTAGGAATTAGTATCTACCCATGGATTATACCTTTTCAATATACCATTCTGGATGCAGCTGCTTCTGGGCCAAGTTTATCTTTAATGCTCATTGTTATAATACCGCTTTTACCAATCATTTTAACTTACACTGGTTATTGCTATTATGTCTTTCGTGGAAAATCAAATTATGAACACACATATTAAGGAGTTAGTGACCTTATGGTTAAAACGTTACCCTTAAATCAAGCAGTCGTTCAGGCAATGGCGTCAACTCAAGAGCCTTCATTAGCAAACCCTCCTATGGATTTTCTGAAAAGTTTTTGAGTATATTGTATTTTTAATTTGTAGAATAAGTTTTTTTCCTTTTTGCATGCTAACCAAAAAGGGTTCTGTCATCCTTCTTGTCATATAAGTAGCTTGACGCGGGCATTCAGTTTTCTTTATAATTTTCTTTGTGAAAGAACAAAAATGCTTATTTGTAACCATAGCTGGCTTACCAAATGCTGGGAAGTCTACATTAATTAACAGCATCATAGGCAAGAAAATTGCAATTGTCACCCCTAAAGTGCAAACAACAAGGACGCAAATAAGGGGTGTTGCAACATGCAACAACACACAAATTGTCTTTACTGACTCCCCAGGAATTTTCTCAGCAGAAACAAAACTTGAAAAAGCTTTAGTCAAATCTGCATGGTCGGCAGTTAAGGATAGTGACATCACTTTGTTGCTTGTTGATGTAAGCAATTATTTGAAAAATATAGAAAGAATTAAGACTATATTTATGCGGCTGCAGCGCACAAAAGGCAGATGCATTTTGGTTATCAATAAAACTGATTTGGTAAAAAGGCCTGAATTAAAGATGGCGCATGAGCATCTGAATTTGCTTTATAAATTTGAAAAGGTTTTTATGATATCAGCATTAAAGAATGATGGACTTTCTGATTTGATGAATTACTTGTCTGAAGTTGCATCGGTGAGCCCCTGGTTTTATGAAGAAGATCAAATAACCGATTCCTCGACAAATTTTTTATCAGCAGAAATTACGAGAGAAAAATTATTCTTGAACTTGCGTGAAGAATTGCCATACTCTACAGCTGTTATAACTGAACAATTTGAGGAAAAAAAAGATAAGAGTTTAGTCATCAAACAGATCATATTTGTGTTGAAAGATAGTCATAAAAAAATAGTACTAGGAAAAGATGGCAGTAATATTAAAAAAATTAATATCGAAGCGCGTGCTGAACTAGAAAAATTATTTGAGTGCAAGGTACACCTCTTTTTATTTGTGAAAGTGCGACCTTGGATCGACCGTCCGGAGGAGTATATAGGCAATGCTTAATTCTTTATTGGTATTTGATATTGAAACTATACCAGATGTAAATTCCTGCAAAAATTTACTCAATATTAGTGATGATAGTAGTGTAGAAGAGAAGAGGGATGCATTAACAAAATATCATCTTGAAATAACAAACGGGCAAAACTCTTTTCTGCGTCAGCCTTTTCACCTTGTTGTAGTTATTAGTTTTTTACTTTGCAATATAAGCTACCAGAGTGGTTATGAGGTGTTCACACTGCAAGAAATAAGATCTGGAGGCACACTAAATTCCAGTGAAAAGGAGCTAGTGAAAGGATTTTTTAACTACATATCAGAGAAAAAGCCAAGATTAGTTTCGTTCAACGGACGCACTTTTGATATACCAGTGCTGAAGTATCGTGCTATGGTCCATGGCATTCAAGCAGAATATTTTCATAAAGCTGGCGATAAGTGGAATAGTTACAATCAGAGATATAGCAGTGATTGGCATTGTGATTTGCTTGAATCCCTCTCTGATTTTGGAGCTTCTGCGAGAGTAAAAATGAACGAAGTTTGTGCAGCATTTAATCTTCCTGGTAAGATTGGAGTTGATGGGTCACAAGTTATGGACTTATACGATAGCGGCAAGATACAAGAGATTCGAGATTATTGTGAAACAGATGTAATTAACACTTATTTGATTTACTTAAGGTTCATGCATCATCAGGGAAGGATTACTACTGAAAGCTACAACAAAAGTGTGGAAGAGCTGCTTTTAGAGTGCGAAAAAAAAGAATACCTAAAGAAATTTAAAGAAGAATGGCAAATAACTTGTGGTGGAAAAATTTTACTTCCATAGAATAAATAGTCGAGTTATAATGCACTAACAAGCGAACCTCTGTACTAAATTTTGGTTAATATACACGTTGAGCATATTAAGAAAGTTGCTTTTAAGGTATTGCATTTTACTTTTATTTTCGTTATAAGGTTGCTTTAAGTTGAATTTTCAACATTTTTATACTATTTACATTTAAGATATGATTTCGAAATTTTTTGGGGGCACTTCATGAAAAAGTCTATGTATACTAGAACTGCTCTAGTTTCTTTATTAACTTTATGTTCTTTCAGCAGTTTTGCAGCTGACTTTCCTGATGAGAGTATGAAGGAAATAAAAAAGCAAGAGAGCACAAAAACTTCTGGAAAAGTGGAAGTTATGAAAACATCAAATAAAAAACTGAAAGAAAAGATGGACAGAATATGTAATGCTGATCCAAGAAAAAAAGCTGAAGAGCTTAAGAAAAAAGAGGAGATCAGGCTAGCAAATGAGAAAAAAGCAAAGCTTATAGAGGATTCAAAAGCGAAAGCTCTAAACGCTAAGAATTCTAATATAGAAAAAGGTAAAGTTTCAAAAACTAAGCGTTCTAAAACTAAGAATGCTAAAGTTGAAGCTAAAGATGTAAAGAAGGATATAAAAGTTGTTAACAAAAATACAGAGGAAAAAGGTAAGGCAAGTCCTGTTGTTTCAGTTGGTGGAGTTGATATTATCGATACCAATCAAGGGCAAAGTAATTTAAGAATAACTTTTGGTGGTGTTGTTGATGCTCAAGGTTATGGCAAAGCTGGACCAAGTGGCGCAGATTATAAACGTTATAACGTTATGCCAAACAGATCTACAGAGTATTATAATGCCACTCCAGATATAACAAGAGGAGCAAATCCAATATTCTATGAAGGAATAGGAAATATTGGTGATTACAGCAACGATATGGGTATGATTGCTGACGCGATATTGCACCTCAGAGCAGAAAATAAGAATGAAGATTTAGGTCTTCTTTATGGTGCTGACGTGCAGTTTCATGTTCCAGTGACCGAAGGTAAGGGAGCTTCACAGGGTGTTTATGCTGCAAAAGGCAGAAGTGCGCATGTGTTTGTTAACTCAAAATATGGTGACGTGAAGCTTGGTTACCAATTTGGTCCTGAGGCTCTGATGAGGCTTGATGCAACAAGAATTGCGACTGTTGACGGAGCTGCAGATAGTGACTGGTTCAGAAAAGTGAACTTAGAAGGAAGCGCTGCTAGCTTTCCATTTTATGTAACACCACGTCTTTACACTGAAAGTTTTTCGAGTGAAAGTGAAAAATTCTCTTTCCGCATGGCAGGGAAATATAACAAAGGCGTTATGACTACACTGCCATTTAGAGTTGCTTACTACTCACCAAATTATATGGGCGCAAGATTTGGTATCAGCTACTCACCTCGTTATGATAGTGGTTTGTTTACTGTAAAAGAAACAGTTTCAGAAGATAAAGGCGGTAAGATAGAACATAAGGAAACGATAAAGCATGTCGGCCCAGACTATGAGCACATAGTAAGTGCTGGTGCATCATATGAATATGACTTTGATAAACATAACATAAAAGTTAAAACTTCTGCAGTTGGTGAATATGGCTTTCCAAAGCAACCAAGTAAAGATAAGCATCTTTATAAGGAATTTGTGGAGTATAATGACCTGATGGGTGTTAATTTTGGTGTAAGCGCTGATTATAAGATTAATGAAGATCAAGGCGTAAAGTTTGCTGCCTCTTTTGCATACTTGGGCAAATCTGGTCAACCGAAGGGTATTAAAAAATTAATTGGTGATACCTATACGGAAATTGATAGTAAAGATGCTACTGATGGCAAAAGAGTGGAAGGGCTGAAAGCTCAATTTGGTAAAGATAGTATAGATACCATGTATTGGACTGTAGGAGCTGGGTATCAACATGAGAATATCTACACAAGTTTGACGTATTTTGGCAGCAGAATGAATGACAAAGATATGCTTCATGATGGTGCACTTGGCGTTCAATATGATCTGTCTCCTGCATGCAGTAAGAGCAAATTTGTTCCTTACGCAGCTCTCCATTATTTTATGACTAACGAAACAGGTAAGCTGAAAGATGAGTCTGATGCTGATGTACCTTCTAACCAAGGAATTCTCCTTCTTACTGGTGTGAAGTTTTCTTTCTAACCAGCCAGTACACACCACAGTTAACTGTGGTGTATTCTTGTCTGTTAGTGTTTATTTGTCGATCAAATAAACATATGGTGTCCTCTCTCCTGTCATCCCAGTGCGTGACACACAACTGTACGAACATTGTGATTTGAGGACACTCCACCAAGAAGGATGTCATCCCAGTGCCCAGACACTGGGATCCAGCTTTCCATGCAACTTCATCAAAAGCGTTTATTCAGCATAAGATCAGCCACTTTTTATGCTCACCAAATCAGTTTGCTTACTTACAAGCAAAATTTCCTGGATTCCAGTGTCAAGCACTGGAATGACACCCTATGGTCACCGGAATGACGCTTTATGGCTACTTAGATGATGAGAAAAGAACACACTGCCCTTATTCTACTGGCCGTATAGCTACTTTCAAATTTAATCAATTAAGCAGGAGGCCCCTATGCAAACCACACTAAAAAATCATTTAGCTGGAGAATTACTTACCACCGCTACGTGCTGGAAATTAAAGCTCGCAGGTGGAGAAGTAATGGGATTCACTGACTATGATGAAGATTTAAATATTGATAATATACTCTATAAATCTTCAAGTGGATTTACAGCCAGTAGTATAATATTAAACAGCGATTTAAAAACTGATAATCTAGAAATTGAAGGGATATTAAATAGTGCTGATATTAAAGAAGAAGATGTTTTATCAGGAAAGTACGACTTTGCAAATATTGAAATATTTCTTGTGAATTATAAAAACTTGACCCAGGGAACAATGAATCTACATTCAGGAATTTTTGGTAAAGTGACATTAAGTAGTGGAAGATTTATTGTTGAAATTAGAGGGCTTTCAGCAAAGCTTGAGAGAAGCATAGCAGAATTATACTCTCCTGCATGCAGAGCACAATTTTGCGATGATAAATGTAAAGCCGATACTAAAAAATTTAGTAAAATAAGTACAATCACTAAAGTAATAGACGAAAGAAGATTTGAAGACACGAATTTAACTGAGAGTGATGAATATTATAAGCACGGAGTAGTAAAATTCTTTGGCTCAATAGCGTTTGAAGGTGTAGTAAAAGAATATAAAAATAAAGTAGTTACGTTGTTTACTTCGCCTCCATACCAAATTTTTGCTGGAGATAAATATTCAATACTCGCAGGTTGCGATAAAACATTTCCAACTTGCAGAAGCAAGTTTAACAATACTGTGAATTTTCGTGGTGAACCCTATATACCAGGTTTTTATATTGTTTAGCAGTACAATTTTCAATATTATGAATAAGCATGGAAAGGTGGCTGAGTGGTCTAAAGCACACGCTTGGAAAGCGTGCACATATGAAAATATGTCGGGGGTTCGAATCCCCCCTTTTCCGTATGTTACTTCTAGAATAGTATAAAACCCCCGGTCGCGCACACAACTGTACGAACATTGTAATATGGTACAATGTTACAACTATGCGGTGGTAATTTACGATAAATTCATGTAGCCATTTCAAATTTAGCCATACCAATGTCAGTAAATTGATTAAGCAAATAACACTTGAGTAGCAGTTCCTTCCCACGATTAATTTCAGATTTGTTCCGAAAATTAAACCCGAATGTTTGTTTCAGTCGCGAGAAAAAACTTTCTACATAAGATCTTTTTCCGTAGTTTGTTTGCCTTTTCCACCTCTTCATTCCATCTTCGCTGTATGACTTTATTAGTCTAATTGCAGCATTTCTCTCTGCCATACTTTGGATGCTCTGCTGCATTGTTTTTTTGGAGGAATTTTTGTCTTTATGCCGCATTCATCACACAATTTATAGAGTTTATGTCTTTCATATGCTCTGTCTGCATATAGTGCTTTTATGGCATGCTGAAAATTAACTCCTTTAAGTAAATCGCAAGCTCCATAGTGATCAGACCGTTACTGTATTTTGCAGCTATGGCTTTTTTGCTGTTTATATTCAACATTACATGCAATTTTCTTGTCTGTTCATAACCACGATATTTTCTGTCAGCGCTATTTTCCTTGCTGTGTGTTGTTATAAATGCTGATGCTTGTGCTATCTATGGCAATTTCGATATCTTCCATATTATTTTTATCAATTCTGCAATCATTGATCTTAATATTAAGTTTTTTTTGAAGCTTGCGAATAGCTGATAACTGCCAAATCTCTTCCTATTTGTTGCAAATATCCTTTTATAAACCCGACTGTTTGTCTTAAGCCAATTCTAAAAAGATTAACGATTATATGCACTAAAATCACAACTTTATCACTATAAATATAGTTGCCGCCCTGCATTTTTGGACTATTTTCATACCAATTTTCGATAGCTTTATCGATGTAACGAAAAATATTTCCTCTTTTTTCTAGAAATTTGTTATATTCATGGCAGTTACTAACTCTCATTTTTTGTGGCATATTTTTCCTTAAGCGGTTAAATGGCTATTTTATAATGAATTTTGTCAGTAGCCACCAGATTTTTTCAGTTGCGATGCAACAGAGCCATCCCAGTGTCAAGCACTGGGATGACAGGAAAAGAGGCTATTTGGATAACATCTTTCTTCTTGGTATAAATTACTTTTATATCTCAATGTTCGTACAGCTATGCACGTTGCCGCATAGTGGATGAGGTGTACTACCTCTAAGAGTATACATTATCTCACATAATAATATAATATTTCGTTCATAAATCAACGTTTTTAACATGCAGCAAGAACATTTCCGTTGTAATTAAGGTTCTTAAGATGTATATTAATGAATCTTGTTTTCAATAAATAATGAAAGTAATAATTGTCATGATAATGTTATTGTGTAGCAGTTACACAATGGCAAGCGAGAGAATAAGTCTAGTGGATAAAAAACTATCTCAAGGATATGTAGCTCCAGTGCTTACAGAAAATAGCGTTATTTTATCAGACAAGCACGGCGCTTTATATTCCTTTGATATTGATAACTCAAAGGCTATGAATTGGAAATTACACCTCTCACACAGAAAAAAAATTAGTAACATGAGCCTATTGCGTCACAGAGGAAACGTTTTCTTTATAGTGGATAACGTTCTACACACAATAGATGCAAAAACCGGCGAGATTCAGTGGGAAAAAGAATTGAGAGCTCCAGTAAGAGGGAAAGCAGCAGTAATAAACAATAAATTGGTAGTATTGACTATTGATAATTATCTGTACGTGTTTGATATAAAAGATGGCAGCTTCGTTTGGACTTATCAAAACGGCATCAATGAGGTTCGAGGTTTGTATTCCATATCGCCAGCAATTTCTAATGATAAAATAATAGCACCATTTTCAAATGGTGAGTTAATAGCTTTTAATGAAGACGGTAAAAAATTGTGGAGCCAAAAATTGGCTACAAACCTTTTGGATACACAGCTCACAGATGTAACTACTACACCGAGAGTGCTTGGCGATACTTTAATAGCTACAAATAATTCTTATATTTATAGCATTGACGTGAAATCAGGAAATATTTTATGGTCAAAGTCACTGCAAGTAAAAAGTGTATCAGACATTGAGTCATATTATAGTCCTCTTATTCCTGCAGAGAAACAAAAAGAAGGCGGAAGAATTTTTATAGTTACTAAAGACGATAAAATAATTGGCCTGGATATAAAAAATGGAGAAACAGTCTGGGCATCTGATTTAATAGAAAATACGCAATTGTTTGCTCCAATTATGCATGCCCATACACTGTGGGTGACAAGCAATAAAGGTTCAATGTTTGCTTTTCCGGGATCTGAAAGTGCAGGAAAGGTAGTCAAAGTACCTGGTAATGTGTTTCACACTCCAGTGTTTACTCGCAATAAGATATATGTAACAACTGAGGGAAAAGGTGTTTATTCTTTAGAAAATAGGTTTGTTTTTTATGACTGATTATGATTTAATTGTTATAGGTGGTGGCCCAGGAGGCTATAAGTGTGCTATCGCTGCTGCAAAACTTGGATTGAAAGTTGCCTGCATAGATAAAAATAGCATTTTTGGTGGTACGTGCCTGCGGGTTGGGTGCATACCCTCCAAAGCATTGCTCCATTCTTCCTATCAGTATGCTCACACGAAAAATGATCTGTCGAAGCTTGGCATAAAAATTAAGGACGCAAGTTTCGATTTAAAAGAAATGCTAGGCTATAAGGACGCCAGAGTTCAGGAACTTGGAAAAGGTATAGAATATCTGTTTAACCTTCACAAAATCACTAAAATCAATGGGCTTGGGAAAATTACTTCTTTTGACCAAGGTAATCTTGAAGTTTCAGTTGAAGGTAAGGTGCTGAAGACAAAAAATATAGTAATTGCAACCGGTTCTGATGTTATTTCTTTGCCAGGAATTAATATCGATGAGAAAAGTATTATTTCATCAACTGGTGCATTATCTTTAACTGAAGTACCAAAAAAACTTGTCGTAATCGGAGCTGGGGCAATAGGGCTTGAAATGTCTTCTGTATGGAGGAGGCTAGGGTCTGAAGTCACTGTAGTAGAATTTTTTGACAGAATCGCTGCAGCAATGGATGGAGAATTAAGTAAGTCTCTACTTTCTAGTCTACAAAAACAAGGAATAAAATTTTTACTTAGCACTAAAGTTGAGGAGATAAAACAAAGTAGTAATTCTTTGAGTATGAAAGTTTGCTCTGTAAAAGATAATCAAACAAACACTATAGAGGCGGATAAGGTATTGGTGGCAGCAGGACGCAAACCATGCACTGAGAATCTTGGTATTGATGAAAAAATAGAAAAAGATAATCGCGGTTTCGTTCAAGTTAACAACAGATATGAAACTAATGTGAAAGGAATATTTGCTATTGGTGATGTGATTGGTGGAGCAATGCTTGCTCATAAAGCAGAGGAAGAAGGAGTGGCAGTTGCAGAGATAATAGCAGGACAGTCACCTCACGTTGATTATGGAATCATACCATCTGTCATTTACACTCACCCTGCGGTTTCTTCGATTGGTAAAACCGAAGAGGAACTCAAAAATGCTGGCCGTAAGTACAAAGTTGGTAAATGTCAATTTGCTGCAAACGGCAGAGCAAAAATCACTGATGATGCTGAAGGATTCGTGAAAGTGCTGACTTGTAGCAGAGCAGATACAATACTAGGTGTGCATATCATAGGAGCATACGCTGATACGCTAATCAACGAAGCAGCAGTTGCAATGGCATATGGCGCAGCAGCAGAGGATATATACAGAATTTGTCACTCTCATCCTGATATAAATGAAGCCTTTCGAGATGCGTGCATCGATGCTTTCTTTAAAAAATAATTGTGGACCTCGGTTCAATCATTGAAAAATGGTATGAGTGGCTGAGGTGCAACAGATCTTATTCACCAAACACTTTAGAGTCATACATGAGGGACTTGAAGGATCTTATAAGTTTCCTAAATACTCACATTGGTGGAGAAGTAAATGTCGGCACTTTGGAAAAATTGAGCGTACCTGAGTTAAGAAGTTGGCTTACCTCTCGTTACGCAAGAGGTGTAAACGCAAGATCCAACACTCGAGCACTCTCAGTAATCAGAAATTTCTTCAAGTACATAAAAAATAACCACAATATAGACAATGAAGCTGTATTTTCCTTATCAAGGCCAATTCAGAGAAGAACTTTGCCCAAAGCATTATCAATACCTGATATAAAAACTTTATTGGAAGAAATGAAACTATCCGATCTGGGCGAATCTTGGGTGGTAAAAAGAGAAATTGCGATTATCGTCCTGCTATATAGTACAGGCTTAAGAATCAGTGAAGCGTTGAACCTTAGGGTTAGTGATATTAACAATGAAAGTTTAATAGTAACAGGTAAGGGAGATAAACAAAGGCAGGTATTCATTCTCCCAGTAGTAAAAAAATGTATACAAGAATATGTAAAAGCCTGTCCTTACCTTGATGAAGCACAACATCTTTTTGTGGGAGTAAGAGGAAAAAAATTGGGAAGAACTTATGTGGCCAATCGTTTGCAAAAAATAAGGAGAATGTTAAATTTACCAGAAATTTTATCTCCACATGCATTTCGCCATAGTTTTGCTACTCATTTGCTTCAGGAAGATATTGACATAAGATCAATACAACAACTGCTTGGTCACTCAAGCCTGGAAACTACTCAAATTTACACTCACCTCAATTATCAAGATGTTTTTAACATGTACAAAAATTTTCAGCAGGGCCTGGAGAAGAAATCAAAACTTTAACTTCGTTCTAAACCACCAAGCTGAGTGCTTTCAACATCACTAAGTATTGTGTTTGCTTTATATAAACTACAACATCCTAATAAAAAAAAAGCCAGTGCAACTGCTGTAAAGAAAGCACTTATTATCCCTGGATAATCTTCTATTACTAAACATGCAACAACAGTATATACTCCAAGCAATATAAAACATGCAGAAGCGTAGTTGCTTAGTTTTCTACCAGAAGAAATTGCTTGCGAGGATTTTTCGTTTTTATTACTACGGAGCAGTCTATTTTCTGATGAAAGCCTATCTCTTTCTTCCCTTACTTGTTCCAAATCTCTTTTTAATCGTGAAATTTCGACAGTGTCGCTTGCTCTTCCACACACAATTCTTTTAAATTCAATCAATTCACTTTGTTGAGCCGATTTTTCCTGCCTTACTTGTACTAAATCTTTTTCTAATTGTGAAATTTTGCCAGTTTTATTCGTTAGCTCTTGCTCTTTCTCTACAAGTTGAGCTTTTGTTCTTTCAAGCCCTTGTAAAAACTTCTCAAAATCTTCTGGTATATTATTCGTATTTGCAGGAAATTTTTCATTTAAATAATCTTTAATAGAGTTAACTGGATTATCAACACCCCCCAATGCAGCAGTAACAACTGCACGATTTATAAAACAATTATCTTCTACTAATTTTTTCACATCATCTAAATCTTTTCTATTAATAGTATCAGTTAATCGGCTCTGAATAGCTTGTTCAATTGTTTGCTTTAATTGTGCATACTGCTCGTAACTAAAATCTAGGTCTTTATGTTTTAAAAGTTTTGTCAATACTTCTTTTTCATCTTCTGTTATCGTTCGTAAACATAATCGAATAATTAAGCTAAGTGGTGTTTTTATTCTTCCATCTTGGGTTCTTCTCCAGCAATTAGGATGAAGCTCTTGATTCAATAGTGTTTTCGCTTGGCAAATATTTCCTCTAGAAAGAGCAGCTAATAATTCTTTTCCTTTCTGTGCTTTTTGTATTTCTATTATCAAATGCCCAGCACGATTTTGTCTAGCACATCCCTCAGGATTTTGATGGTTTTTATTGGTTAGATAAGTGTTTATGTTTGGATGACTTAGTAAGAGTTGTAAAGTTTTCTTTTGTTGAAAGCACATTGCTAGATGCAAAACTGTATTGTTATTATTTTGTTCAGAAATATTAACATCTATGCTCCGGTGCAGTAGGAGCAACCTAATCATATTCTGATATTCTTTTTCTGTTTCAGAGCCTGCAGACAAATTAGTAACTATGGACATCAAAGGTGTCATGCCTTCTTTATCAAACGCATTAACATCCGCACCCTCTGCCAGAGCTTCTTTAAAATCTTCTAGGTTTCCATCATCAATAGCCTTAAATAGCTGTTTTGTTGATTCACTTAGCTGTCTTGAAGTTGTCGGATTTCGAGCTTGCGATGCCGTGTTATCACCACCTCCATAAGCTCCATAATATGCTACACCGTTTCTATAAGGCATACTAAACCCTCTTTATTAATGATTTACTAATATAATTATGTAAAAGAAAAGGAAAATTGCAAGCAATTTATCTAAAATCCTAGAATTAACTACGACTCCAAAAACTTTTCTGCATCAAGCGCAGCCATGCATCCTGTTCCTGCTGCAACTACTGCTTGACGATATACCTTATCTTGAACATCACCTGCAGCAAACACTCCTGCCCTACTAGTTAAAGTTGTTCCAGGTTTTGTAATGATGTAACCCTGCTCATCCATTTCAACAAAGCCTTTAAAAATACCCGTATTTGGTGCATGCCCGATTGCAATGAACACTCCATCCACTTTTAATTCTTGGGTTTTATCGATCTCTGCTGATTTAATCGCAATACCAGCAACCCTTTTTGGATTTTCTTCTCCAAGAATCTGCTCTACGGTATGGTTCCACATTACTTTTATTTTATCATTTTTAAAGAGCCTACCTTGCATTACTTTTTCCGCTCTTAATTTATCACGCCTGTGTATTAATATCACTTCTTTGGCAAATCGAGTTAAAAATATTGCTTCTTCAACAGCAGTGTTTCCACCACCAATCACAGCTACAACTTTATTCCTAAAAAATGCACCATCGCAAGTCGCACAAGCTGAAACCCCATAACCCTGAAATTTCTTTTCACTTTCTAAACCAAGCCACTTCGCTTGCGCACCAGATGCAATGATAATTGCATCTGAATAGTAGTCATTGATATTACCAGAAGATCTAAATCTATACTCATTAAAGTCCTCAAGTTGTTCAACGCTTTTTATCTCATCATCTATTATTTTTGCTCCAACCTTTTCTGCATGCAACCTCATTTGCTCCATTAGTTCTGGACCCTGTATTGAAACAAAACCAGGATAGTTTTCAACATCTGTAGTAATTGTAAGCTGACCACCAGGCTGCATTCCCGTTACTACAATTGGCTCTAAGTTTGCACGTGCTGCATATATAGCGGCAGCATAACCCGCTGCCCCAGATCCAATAATAAGAACTTTTGTACTAAATTTATAATTCTTCACTGTATGAGTTTAGATAATCAGCTACTCCTTCATCGCTTGCCTGCATTGCTGGCTTACCTTTCTTCCACCCTGCTGGACATACTTCACCATGCTCCTCATTATGTTTAATTGCATCAACGATTCTAACGAATTCATCGATATTACGCCCTAAAGGCAAATCATTTATCGATTGATGACGTACAATAAATTTATCATCAATAACGAAAGTTGCTCTCAGCGCAATTGAGTCATCATATAAGACCCCATAGTCTCTTGATATAGACTTTTTGATATCAGACACTAAAGTGTAGCTAATCTCTCCAATACCACCATCATTAACTGGAGTGTTTCGCCATTTATAATGTGAAAATTTTGAATCTACACTTATTCCTATCACTTCAACACCACGCTTTGCAAACTCATTTATTCTATTATTGAGCGATATCAATTCAGTTGGGCAAACAAAAGTAAAATCAAGTGGATAGAAAAAAAGGACAGCATACTTATTTTTTATGCGCTTACTCAGACAGAAATCATCAACAATTTCTCCGTCAGAGAGAACAGATGAAGCAGTAAAATCGATAGCAGATTTTGTTACAAGATTCATAACTAACCTATTCTTTTAAAATAACTTCAATTTTACATCTTGATAAACTTATATGCAAGTTTTCTTTGGTTTTAGTCCTATAAAAACTTCCTAAAATAGCTCTTCTTTTTTACCGATAAGATACAATCCAGGTTGGAATACTGAGTTGGTGAATATAAAATTCTACGTCATGCCACCGCGAACCGTCATACCGCCACGAACCGTCATACCGCGATTCATTCGCGGTATCTCTAGATCCCGCTAACAAGTAGCGGGATGACGGTTGTCGTTTAGCTATAAATGTTAAAAAATTTACCAAACGAAAAAAAAGGCAAAAGAAACCCTAGGGTAGCTAGTTATTCACTATCCATTTTTTAAGTTGGCGTTTTTTTATGTTTTAAATGCTTTATAAGCGCATTTTAGCTTATATTAGGTAAAAACCTAGAAGTTTTATAAAGACATAAGGTGCACATAGTGCAAAAAATTAAACATGAGACGCCAGATACGTGAGTTTTTTTGTCATTTAATCTGTACAGAGAAGATAAATAAATAGCTTCAGTTTCATGATAAGGGAGTTGGCGGAGTTTGTCAAGTAAGTTTTTCGCTTCTGCGGGCTACTTGAATAACGGCTACAATGTTCATACAGCTATGTACATAGCTGGAACCCAAAAAAAGAACCAAGTAGCCAAGCTACTTGGATGACAGAAGGTAATATAAGAAGTCTATTGGCTCTCGTATACCTTAGTGAAACTTAACAAGTTTATCTATAGTTTTAGTGATGATTCTTGGAGTATCCGGAGAAACTGCTGAGCTCAGCCTATTTAGTCGCTCTATAGCAAACTCGCTGTTCTCATTTGTTATGAAATCACATAAAATATTTTCTATATCCTTAGTAACACTTTCATGCTTCCTCAGAGGATGATTATGTGGATACCTATTGATGGTTCTGATGCTAGAATACTCAACAAAAGCTTGATCCTTAAAAGCAAGTTGTCTCAATTTCTCTTTGAATTTTCCTTCTTCCTCTTTTGCTAAAAGGCGAGACTTTATCAGTGATTTTATAATCAAATTTATAGCTTGATGCATTTCAGAATGCACTATAACTTTAATGGTATTTTCTTCTGTTATACAATCATAAATACTTTTTTCGCTCTTTAGTGACTCTATTAATTTCTTGCTACTTTGTGAATTCAATTCCAAATTCTCCTCACTCATAGGAGTTATTATGAAGGTGTTCTTACTCACTCTGATGTTAAATTGTGGAGAGCCTTCAGAAAAGGAAAATGCTACATCCTTAAATTCAAGTGCATGATTGTATGCAGCAAAAAGGGTGTGTGCTATAACACTGCTGGGCACTTCCATTCCGTGTTTACTCAGGTGATTCAATACATTTTCAATATCATGATATGTAAAGCCTGTATCTTTTAGCAATTCAACAACTTCTTTGCCGTTGTGCTGCTTGTACTCTATTTTCACTTCTTCTGTAAAAAGTGTTTTAGCTGCTATATGTTTATCAAGCACTGTGAAAATCTTGATGAAATTCTCTAAATCTTGTTTGTTAACTAATTCGATACTAATTAAGTTTCTGCTAATAATTGAAATATTTTTTGTCATTTTTTCCCACTAAAAAAACTCACTGAATGAATTGTATTTTTAATTCATTAAGAATTGTTTAAAGTGAGCATACTAGTTTTCATTTACGTATTACACGACAAAACAAGATAAAAAGTTACATAAAATCATCATGTGGTATAACACACTCTCCACATTCATCATTGCTGTTTGTGTAGGTTGTGACATCAGTGTGATTGTCATTATTATTTAGCATATCATCCAACTTTCCTTCTTTTTCAAGATCCATCAATTTGTCACACCCCCCAATGTGCTTATCGTTGATAAAAATCTGTGGAACTGTTCTAACGTTATACTTTGATTTTATGTCGTTAAATAGATCTGAGTTTTTGAGCACATCAATTTCTTCATACTTCACACCTTTTTTATCTAGTAAATCCTTTGCCCTTATGCAGTATGGACAGCCCTTCTTTACATATATCACAACATTTTTCACAATTTATCTCCGTAGCTTACTAAAATATAGTTATTATATATAAGAAACATGTAAAAACATCAAATTGTATGAAAATTATTTATAATTGTGAGCAAGGAATAGAAAATAATATAGCACTAACCTTCGGAAATTTCGATGGCATTCATTTAGGACACGAGTTTGCAATTTCTACTCTAAAGAAGGTAGCACAAGAAAGAGGATTACCCTCTGCAGTTTTAACTTTTGAGCCTCACCCATCAACTGTTTTATTTGGTAGAAACAATTTTAGGTTAATAGACCAAGAACAAAAAAAGGAACTAATCAGCAGCTATGGTATAGATTACTTATATATTATTAATTTTAATAGAGGTTTTTCTGAGGTTAGCTGCGATGACTTTATCAGTGAGATTTTAATAGATAAATATGGCGCTAAACACATAATTGTCGGAGAAAATTGCACTTTTGGTCATAAACGATTGGGTAATATATTAACTCTAGAGAAATATTCTGAAATATATGGATACTCTTTGACTAAATTAGAGCCATTAACAATTGACGGCAAAATTTGCTCTTCTTCAATAAGGGAGTATGTACAAAGGGGCGAAATAGAAATTGCTAATAAATTGCTCGGCAGGCCTTATCAAGTTTCTGGTGTTGTGACAAAAGGTGCATGTAGAGGTAGAGAAATAGGATTTCCAACCATAAATATTCCTATAGAAGATTGCATGATAAAACCTAAGTTTGGCACATATTACGCTAGAGTGACTTTTCCTGATAGTAATCCAAATTGGTTATATGGAGTAGTCAATATTGGTATGAGACCTACTTTTAAGGATCTGAAAAAGCCTATAATAGAAATGCACATATTCGATTTTGATGAAGACGTATATAGTCATAAAGTCAATATACAACTTTTAAAATTCATAAGGTCAGAAAAAAAATTCCATAGTATTGAGGAGTTAACAAAACAGATAAATTATGATATACTTAAAGTTTATAGGTTAAAGGCAAATTTATGAAAAAGTTATGCTTAGTTGTTATATTAATTATAGTATTGATTGACCAAACGAGCAAATTGTACATAAACTCATTGATTGATGAAGGAGAATCAATTGAGATCGCTAGTTTTATAAAACTAGTTGAAGTTTGGAATTCAGGTATTAGTTTTGGAATGTGTAGCGCTTTACCACATGGCGGTTTCTTTTTTTCAGCATTTTCAATACTAATAATTGGTATACTTGCATATTTGATATACAAGTCTGACGATCAGTCAACTTACCTTGGTTTTTCTCTGATGATTGGTGGAGCAATCGGAAACGTAGTTGATAGGATCTATTGGGGAGCTGTATATGATTTCATATATTTTCATATTGATGATTGGTATTGGCCAGCCTTTAATTTAGCAGATTTATCTATAGTTTGTGGAATGTTTACATTGTTATATAAGTGGTATATATACGATATGCTTATTTCTAAACAAAATGAGGAATAAAATAATTGTTTTTATATTAGGTCGAAATAATGCTTCATAAGTTTTTTAGTTTTCTTATACTACCTGTACTTTTTTTTACTTACCCAATTTCTTCGAATGCTTTAAACATAGAGCACAACATAAAATATACTAAACTCAGTAACGGACTAGATGTTTATGTTGTTTCTAATCATCGGATTCCAGCCGTTTTACATGCAGTAATATACAAAGTTGGGGGAATGGATGATCCAATCGGCAAAGCAGGATTGGCTCACTACTTTGAACACTTAATGTTTAAAACTACAGGAAAGTTTAAAGACATAGAAGCCACTATGAGTAGCATTGGGGCTAAATTTAACGCGTTTACCACTAAAGAATATACCTGTTATTATGAGTTGGTCCCCAAAAAAGATTTACCACTGGCAATGGAAGTTGAAGCAGATAGAATGGGAAACTTTAATGTTACTCAAGACAAAATAGATAGAGAAAAAAACATTGTACTGGAAGAAAGAAAAATGAGATTTGATAACCAACCTCATAACTTGTTATGGGAAGAAATGGATAGTGCATTTTACCGTACTGGCTATGGTAGGTCTGTTATCGGCTGGGAGAGCGATATCAAAACTTACAATTTGGATGACATAACGAGGTTTCATGATAACTATTATCACTCCGGCAATGCAATATTACTGATTGTGGGTGATGTGGAACTTGATGAAGTAGTGAAATTAGCAGAAGAAAAATATGGCGAAATTAAAGCTAAGCCTATAATTAGGCATTACCCTAATCAGGAACCAGTACATAACGCAGGTCTATCGGTGACCTTAGAGAGCACTGAAGTAAAAGAATCAGTTTTATATTTTCGTTATCGTGTTCCCTTATTTGATCACATAAATGAAGCCTCTGCTGCTCATTTAGCGGTTGACATTTTAGGTGGCGGCAAATCCAGCAAACTGTATAAAGATTTGGTTTTAGATAAAGATGTTGCAGTATCAGTGTTTGCTTATTATAATAGCCTAGCTTTTAGTGATGGCTACATTGATATTATGATAATTCCAAAAAGTGGCGCTAATTTAGATATTGTTGAAAGAGAGTTAGATAATACTATTAATGGCTTCGTATCTAAAGGGGTGACGAGCGAGGGATTACAAAGCTCAAAATATAGATACAAAGCAGCACAGTTTGATAATCTATCTGACTTAACTCATATAGCAATGTTTTATGTGCCGCACCTAGCACTTGGCATTCCACTTGATGAAATAGATATTTCATATAGCAAGATTAATGATGTCAATCTAGAGGATGTAAATAATAAAATCCGTGCTATTTTTTCTGCTAATAAGTTAATTGGTCGTTTATTACCAAAAGGAGATAATAATGAGAATAAGTAAAATTATATTTCTATTTTTTTTCTGTCTAGGCTTTAATTTACAAGCAAGTGGTAACCTAAATATAGAGGAGGTCACTACCCGTAAAGGATTTAAGTTTTTATTTGTAGAAAATCATGATTTGCCAAAAGTTTCACTAAATATATCATTCAAGGATGCAGGTTATGTGTATGAGAATGCAGAAAAACAGGGACTTACCTGGTTTACTTCTCTTATAATTCAAGAAGGGGCAGGAAAAAATGATGCCAAAGATTTTGCGAAAAAGCTTGAAGATAAAGGGATTAGTTTAAATTTTATTGCTGATTTAGAAGCATTTAGGGTTTCATTAAATACTTTGTCTGACAATCTAGAGGAAGCAATTTCATTACTGAGCGATACTATAATGCGTCCTAAAGTTGACCCTGAAGGGTTGAATAGAGTTTTCGAGAAAGCCAAAGTTGATTTTAATAATCTTGAAAAAAATCCTTATTTTGTTGCTGGAAAAGAATTAGATACGTTATTGTTTAAAAAACATCCTTACTCAAAAAGTGTGTACGGTACTCTTGATACTATAATGAGCATTACTAGAGACGATGTTTTAACATACATAAAGCGTAATTTTGCTAAAGATAACATAGTTATCAGTGTTGCTGGTTGTGCAAAAAAAGAAGAAATTATTACGCTATTAGATAAATATTTATCTAAATTGCCGTCAAAAAGATCAAAAGTTAGAAAAATACCTGTAAAAAATAATTTTGGTTCTGCAGAAAGTAAGAATATTTTTATGGATATACCACAGAGTGTGATACTTTTTGCTCAAAAAGGTATAGCTTATGAAGATCCTAATTATTATAACGCTGGTGTCTTAATTGATGCACTTGGTGGCATGAGGCTGAATTCAATATTAATGACAGAACTGAGGCAAAACTTGGGTATTACTTATGGTGTTTATGCAAGTATTATTTCCAATAAACATGGAAATATTATATCTGGATTTATAAGTACTGATAGTTCTACTGCTGGCAAAGCTATATCAGCAGTAAAAGATACATTTAGCAGAATAAAAAAGCAAGGAATTGACGAACAATTGTTCAAGGATGCAAAAATTGGCTTGGTAAATAATCTTGTCCTTTTCCTGTCCAATAACACAAATACAGCAACGCTGCTAGATAATATGCAGATAAATGATCGTGATGTTAACCGTATAAATAATTATGCGAATATCATTAATGATGTTAAATTAGAGGAAGTAAACGAACTGGCAAGTTCTTTACTGGAACCTGAAAATTTATTTTTTGTTGAAGTTGGAAAAAACGCTCAAGGTCAATAATTATTACAGTCATATATCTTCTGCTATTGACCTTACTGCTTCTACATAACACTTATGCTCCTCAGCTAGAATGCGTTCTGAGAGGCTTTGAATATCATCAGCTGGTAACACTGGTACAACAACTTGAGCAATTATGGCTCCAGCATCAACTTCAGGAGTGACATAATGTACAGTACAACCTGTAATTTTTACACCTGCTTTTAGAGCTTGCTCTTGAGCGTTTAGGCCTTTAAAAGACGGAAGTAAAGAGGGATGAATATTTATCACCTTGTTATGCCATTTACTCAGAAAATCAGCTTTGAGAATTCTCATAAACCCTGCAAGGCAAATTAAATCAACCTTATGTTGAACAAGTATTTCGTGAATTTTACCAGCATCAAGCGGTTTATCTTTAACAATAAACGCTGAGATTCCTGCTTGCTCTGCTATTTTCAGACCAGCAGCTTCGCTATTATTTGTGATAACACATGCAACTTCTGCGGAAAAATTCTGATCTTGACATGCTTCTATTAAGGCCTGCATATTCGACCCCCTACCTGAAATTAGTATTCCGAGTTTTATCTTTTTCATTATAGCACAGTTAGTTTAGAATTTAGTTAATACTAACAAAACAGCTCAAAAGGAAAACTTATTTTATAGCAAAGAAGGCAGACTAAACTCTTTATATGAGTGGACCTCTAATTTTGGACCTCACTGGACAACACAAAATAACGAATAGCCCCATGTACCCAGCTAAAACTAGCTTTAATGCTTAGATATTGTGCTATTTTTGTATAATATACTACTATAAGTATATATTTTTGTAATCGCGTTATTATTTATTTAACAAAGTATTAGTATAATTTATTACACTGGATTAAATGGAGAAAGTTCAATGAGTAAATTACCGAACAATGCAAAAATAGGTAAATCTCAGGTTACTCAGTGGGAGGTAATAAAAAATTGTGAATATGCTGATAATTGCTTGTCAAAAATAGTAACTTTGTACGTTATTAGAATAACTCAGCTATCAGATTTTTATACGAGTGACGAACCTGAAATTAACACTGTTTTAGCAAGAATAAGCGTGACAAGTGAAAATGTATTTTTAAACAAGGCTACTACTATTGAAGTTATGGAAGGTATTTTTCCGTATAAATTCAACAGCAAGAAGAGAAATAACGTATTAAGGTTAGAAGATTTGTATAATTATTTATGTTCTATTGTTAACAATAGCCTTCCAAAAGAAATGCTTGAAAGTCTTGTAAGGGAATATAAGGATGCTGTTAACTTATTTAAAGCAATTACTTAACTGAACGTAGTATTTTTAAGATTTTATTTTCTATTTCAGAAATGCCGCTTTCAAGATCTTTATCTATCAAATACATGGTAGAGAAATATGTTTTCTGCTTACTTTCAACATTGATAGTTAAAGTTCCGGGAGTGATTGTGACTGAATTGGCAAATAACGCAATGCTTTCATCATTATGCCCTTTGCATTTTCTTAGAATAATGATTGGCTCAAGCTTAGATTTGAGTTGTAGCACCTTTTTTGTTACATAAACACTTGATAAAATGATTTGGTACATTAACCATGGTATATAACTTACTAACTTATAAAACGACAGTCTACTCGTACTATTTAAAATCTGGCTAAGAGCTCTTTCAGCGTTTATCAACCTTCTAAAGATAAACGATGTGAATATAGAGGAAAACACTCCACAAAAAATAAAAAACGGCTCAAAATAACCAGACAATACAGTCCATAGAACAAATAAAATTATAAATGACAGAGAAAAAAACTTGATTTCCTTCCTAAAGTTGAGGTTTTTCATAGTCTGTAATATAACTTAAATGACTCTTTAAGGAAAGATAATAACGAATATTTAGGTTCTTGACTTCTATGTTGAAAGATATAACAACTAAGTTATGTTTTTTAAGTGAGGAAGTTATGAAATATGACAAATTTATGGAAATATTAAAAAAAATAAATGACCTTTCAGATTTGAGCAAGGACAATATAGTTGAAAAAATAAAAGCTAAGTTACAAGAAGAAGATCCAGATTTATGTCAAGAGTGGGAAAAGAGTAAACCTGACAACGATAGTGGATCTGGCATAAATTACATATTTACTATATCTTGTGGTCAAAATTCTAAGAAAGTCAAATTGTTACATCTTGCTTCTTATTGGAACTATGCAAATGTAGCAAAAGCTCTGATTGAAAACGGGGCAGATATTAATGCAGAACATGATAATAAAATTACTCCTTTACATATTGCTGCTCACTATGGCCACAAAGATGTAGTAACCATTCTAACTGAAAAAGGAGCAATTGTTGATGCAAAAAATGGTGATGGATGGACTTCTTTACATTTTGCTGTTGAAAAGAACCACGAAAATGTAGTAAACACTCTAATTGGAAAAGGAGCAAATGTTAATGCAGAAAATGATAAAGGATGGGCTCCTTTACATCTTGCTATTACAAATGGCCACAAAGAGATAGTACAAGTTCTATCAAAAGCAGAAGGAATCAACGTTGATGCAAAAAATAGTGATGGGTGGACTCCTTTACATCTTGCTGCTGCAAATGGCCGCGAAGATATAGTAGAAACTCTAATTGAAAAAGGAGCAGATGTTAATGCGAAAGATCATTATAAATGGACTCCTTTAACATTTGCTTCTCAAAAAGGCCATGAAGTGGTAAAAGGAGCTCTATTAAAGGCACAAGAGAACATCAAAGCTTTGCATTCAGCTGTTAAACATAATAATGAGGAGGAGGTGAAAAACCTATTAAATAAAGGAGTAAACGTTAATGCAAAAGATGATGATGGATGTACTCCTTTACATCTTGCTGCCAGAGAGGGCCATAAAGATGTAGTAGACATTCTAATCAAAAAAGGAGCAAAGGTTAATGCAGAAAATGATGATAGATGTACTGCTTTACATCTTGCTGCTGAAAATAACCACATAGAGGTAGTAAAAATTCTAGTTGAGAAAGCAGATGTTAATATAAAGGATGCTGATAAATGGACTCCTTTGCATGTTGCTGCTGAAAATGGCCACGAAGATATAGTAAAAACTCTAATCGCAAAAGGAGCAAAGGTTAAGGCAAAAAATGGTGATAGACGTACTCCTTTACATCTTGCTGCTAAAAATGGCCACGAAGGTATAGTAAAAGTTCTGCTACACACTGAAGCAGACCCTTCATTAAAAGATGTTGATGGAAAAACGCCAAGAGACCTCACTAAAGATCAAGGTATAATTCAGCTTTTAGAGGAAGCGGAAAAAAAGCAAACGTTAAAAAATGAGAATAAAAAAACGCCAAAGGATCTTACTGAAAATAAAGATGTAATGCAGCTTCCAGAGAAAAAGGAAGAAAAACAAATTGGAAAAAATGCAATTATGAAAGAAAAAGAACAGTCTGCAAAAAATGCAATTGTAAAAGGTGTTGTTGTGTGTTTTGTAACTGCAGTGATAGTTGGTGTTGCACTTGCATTTGCTACTGCCCTATCTGTACCAGCAATAATTGGACTAGCTGCAGGATCTGCGCTCATAGTTGGTGCTGGTCAATATATAATGTCAAAGCCTAAAACTGAAATGAAAGGAGTAAAGCAGGAACTTGTATCTGGAAAGGCAAAAGAAGTACTTACTTGATTTTTGTTATCCTGTTGCTATCAGACTAGCCTGGCACCTTATATTTATTGGGATAACTGTTTTATTATGAATTAAGTCAAAAACTCTGTAATATATTGAAGCTTAAAGATATCTTTAGATATGGAAGTTATTGCAGAAAATAGGAAAGCAAGGTTTGAATATTTCATCTTAGAAGAATTTGAAGCGGGTATGGTCTTATTAAGCAGTGAAGTTAAATCGCTAAGAGAAAGAAAAGTAAATATTTCCGACGCCTACGTTGTTGAAAAGAATAGCGAAGTATGGCTGCACAATATGCATATTGCAGAATATAAAGCTGCGAACCGAAAAAATCATAAACCAAAAAGGGAACGTAAATTACTCTTGCATAAAAAGGAGATAAATAAACTAATTGGTCAAATCAAGACTGCTGGGATAACTGTTGTGCCGCTTTCGGTCTATTTTAACGATAAAGGATTTGCAAAAACTAAAATTGCCATTGTAAAAGGAAAAAAACTCTACGATAAGAGAGCAACCATAAAACAGAGAGAGTGGGATCGTGAAAAAAGTAGATTGTCTAAGAATAATTTATAGCAAAATATGTCTTTAAATCCAGTAATTTTCAGCATCGGTCCTGTTTCTATATATTGGTATTCCTTAGCCTACGTTTTGGGTATAGTGTTTGCATATTGGTATTTACATAAGCTAGATGACCAAAAAATATTTACTAAGAATTTTTACGATTCGTTATTAACAGCCACTATTGTAGGTATTATCCTTGGAGGTAGACTTGGCTACGTATTGATATATGATCCAGTTCTTTATATAAGCAACCCTATTGAGATATTGAAGACCTGGGAAGGAGGGATGTCATTTCATGGTGGTGCTATAGGAGTTTTGCTTGCAGTAATAATTTCGTGTAAAAGACATAATATCCCTACATTTTATGCACTGGACCTAGTTTCTTGCGGAGTTCCCATAGGTTTATTTTTAGGTCGCATAGGCAATTTTATAAACGGAGAGTTATTTGGCAGAGTTACAACTATGCCATGGGGTATGGTATTTCCAGAGAGTGGTGATAATTTGCTGCATCATCCAAGCCAGCTTTATGAGGCACTTTTTGAAGGACTGCTACTTTTTGCAGTTGCAAATTCACTGTTTTTCTTAACTAGAATAAGACTGTATCACGGTGCGTTAACTGGTATTGCAGTTATGTGGTATGGAATAGCACGTTTTTTCGTTGAGTTTTTTCGCGAACCAGACTATCAAATTGGCTATTTGTGGCTTGATTTAACTATGGGGCAGTTGCTTTCTATACCTATGGTTTTGCTAGGAATGCTTGTATATCTAGGCGCATTAAATTTAAAATTTAATACGAAATCTGTCACATAGAGAAAAGGTGAGTTCAATAGAAAAATGTAGCCAGAAGCCCCACATTATGCACAATTGTACGAATTTTCTGCGTTGCAGTAGAATGAATCGGTGGGCTTTGTTGCATCGCTAGCTATGATGGATTAAAGATAAAAAAGGTGGAGAATATCAGTAGCTTATTATTCTGGTATTTATAACAAGAACGGTCAGTGAATACCTAAATTTGAGTAAAAGAAATTTCACTACCACTCACTAATCTGGCTAAAATTCAAGAATTTCAATGCTTTAGCTATTTTCAATAGAATTAAATTTATTAATATAAATAACAAATTACTATTCTTAAATTTGATCAGATTGATTGCAAAAAAACAAGATTTTCAATAAGTTGCTTATAATCCTAATTATAGTTAGCCTTTCATAAGTAGCGATGCAACAAAGCCATCCCAGTGTCAGCTACTTTCATGACACCATTTGCTGTGCAGTTTACCTTCAAAAATGAATGTTCGTACAGCTATGGAATGAATCGCGGTATGACGTAGCTTCGCTATAGGCAATGAAGGAAATATTAACTATACTTCTTTTTACCATTGTTTATATTTCCTATTCACATATATTAATATTTTACTCACTTAAAGTAAGCTAACTACCGTTATTAATATTTTTGTAATAAAAATTGTATATGGTGCATGTAATCAAATTAAGAGGAAGATTGTGGAAATTACGCCATCAATAAAAAAAGAATTGAAGCAAAGTACTCTATATGTTTGCCTAGAAAAATGCAAAAGTGCATTTTGGTTTATCTTTTGGTTTAGTGCGGGAATCAATTTATTAATGTTATTCCTACCACTTTATACCTCTCAAGTGCTTGATCGGGTGATATCGAGCGAAAGTGTATCAACACTAACTATGCTGACAATTATCACTTTATCTGCATTTGCATGTTCTGCAATGCTTGAAACTTGTCGATATTTAGCCATGGCAAAAATAGGTGATTGGATCGATAAAACTGCAACACCAGATCTGATAGTAAGGTCAATCAGGCTAACGTCAGTGCAGAGCTCAACTTCAAGTGGTGAAGCAATACGAGATCTCGGAGTGATAAAAAATTTCATTACAGGAAATGGTATATTCTCACTGTTTGATACTCCATGGTCGTTAATTTACCTTGTTGTGATTTTCATGATACATACCTCCACGGGGTTTATAGCTATTACTGGAATTATTATATTAGTCTCTATGGCAATATGGAATGAACTTGCCACTAAACGAATATTACAAGAAACCAACGAAGAAACTATACGGAATATCAATGCTATAGATGTTGCAACAAGAAATGCAGAAGTGGTTGAAGCTATGGGCATGTCAGAATTCATAGTCTCTGATTGGTGTAAACGAAATGATCAGAACCGAGCAATGCAAATTAAAGCACAAAATCGCTCTAATGTAATTACTGGAATCACTAAATTTTTGCGCTCAACTCTGCAAATATCAGTAATTGGAACAGGTGCATTACTTGCAATCACAGCTCATAAGACTGCCGGTAGCATCATCGCTGCTTCAATTTTAATGGGTAGAGTATTAGCACCATTTGACGCTGCGGTTCATACTTGGAAGTTTTTAAATCAGGCTAGAATGTCATATGGAAGGCTACAAAGACTTATATTAACATCGCCAAAAAGAGAGCAAACGATGGCTCTACCAGAACCTGAAGGAAAATTGGAATTTGATAGAGTATTTTTTACTCCTTATGGAAGCAATAAGCCGACAGTAAAAGGAATATCATTCATTATAGATCCTGGAGATGTAGTTGGTGTTATTGGTGCAAGTGCTTCTGGTAAATCCACTATCGCAAAATTAACTGTTGGTGTATGGAAGCCAATATCTGGTGTAGTCAGACTAGATGGCGCTGATGTATATACTTGGAATCGAGAAAATTTTGGTAATTATGTTGGCTACTTACCTCAGGATATTGAGTTATTTAACACTAGTGTCAAAGCTAATATTGCTCGCATGAGGCCAGATCCAAATCCTGAAGAAATAATCAAAGCAGCAAAAATTGCAGGAATACATGAACTAATACTAAGCTTACCAAATGGATATGATACAACAATAGGAGGTCCTGGAGGAGTAACGCTCTCTGGCGGCCAAAAACAGCTTCTTGGACTTGCCAGAGCTTTTTATGGTCACACAAAACTTTTAGTACTTGATGAACCAAACGCTAACTTAGATAGCAATGGAGAGGCATGCTTAATTAATGCAATTGGCATTGCAAGAAAACAAAATACTACTACTGTTATCATCACTCACAAGCTACCGTTATTGTCCGTAGTTGATAAGGTGATCCTCATGTCAGATGGTGTCATTTACGCTATGGGACCAAAAGATGAGATTTTGAGCAAATTAGTTGCTCCATCATCAAGTACCACAGAAGATGAGCGCTCTTCAGCAAATGGTTAGTTTACTTACAATAAATTCTGTATCTGAAATAACAACTGTTCCAGAAAAATATATATTTCTTTACCATTAGAAATAATATTACAAGAATAGTAAATAGATTAATAACTCTTATTAATTAAAGTCAATCGGCAGATATAGCTAAAGTGGCTTAGGTTTACCTACAATTTGAAAAACAACAAATTCGTCTTAATGAATTTTCTTAACTTGTTATCTAAATAACTTAATATTAGTGGTAATTTTATAAAAAAAATTATAATATAAATAATGTTGCTGCGAAAATTTATAACAATATTTCCCTCTAACGTTTAATGAATTTCAATAAATTGCCTTTTTAATTCTAGATAAGTATATGCTTTGTTAATATGTTTAGTTCAAAATCCAAAAGTAAGTTTATGCTTTCTATTGGAGAAGAAGGCATAATGTTACTATATTTTAAAAATAATACTTTAAATAAAAGGTATTTTGTTAAGGGCAAAAACGATAAAGCAGTTTCCGATTTAATTTCATGTCTTTCGTCAGATAAAAAAGCACCTTTATACCTGGTGCTTAATCATGCAGATCAAAATTACTCGCTACAGTTTATTACAAGGGCAAACAAGATTAGTGCCTATCTATCAGCAAAAACAAAGATGGAGCATTTTTCTCGTAATAATGACATAAGTTCAGTTTTTTTGGTTGAGAAGCCAAACAAATTCAATCAAAACTGGTGCTATCTTCTTGTTTCATCAAAAGCAAAGCATTTAGTAGAATATTGGTTGAATGTGTTTATTGAGATAGGCTCCAACTTTAAGGGAATATTAATGTTTCCTATAGAAATAAGTAATATAACAAAAAAGATTCTACATAAAGATCCTAATAATTGGAAAATTATAGTTGCTGCAACTAAAACGGGAGGCTATAGACAAGTGGTTCTTAAAGAGAATAAAATGGTATTTACGCGCTTAACATCATTTACTAATGATAATTTACCAGGAATTATCGCTGGTGGAATATATCAGGAAGTGCAAGATACTATTCGATCCTTAACTAAGTTTGGGTTTGAAAAAAATAACCCTATCGACCTTTGTATCATAGTGTCAGAAGATATCAAAGCTAGTTTATCAGTCATAAATTTTTCAGAGAACAGTGTGAACATATTAACTCCATATGAGTTAGGCAAACTATTAGGAGCAGAACTAGCTATAAGTGAAAAAGATAACTTTTGCGATACCATAATTTTGTTTCATAGCTTTAAGAATAAATTAGCAGCTATTTTTAATACAAAGGAAACTAAAGAATTTTATCTATTCAATTACCTTTATTTAAACTCTCCTCGAATTTTTCTATACTTCGCCCTGGTTTTAGTTATAACAAACACCCTTTGTTTGCTAAATTTGTATTCAAATTTCAATGTCGCTGATAATTTATCAGCAAAGCAGAACACCTTAAATAACCAATTAACAAAACTTAGCCAAAGCTATAATGTAAAAAAAATAGATGAAATTTATGATTTTATTAATATCAATAATATTTTATCAAAAATAGAATACTCTCCTCTTACACAAGTTAAGTATGTAGAAAAGTTAAAAATACCAGGTATAGAGCTTCGATCATTTGAATGGAATTATAATGAGGCAAAAAGTTATATTACCACAACTTTAAAGTTTAATTTTCAATCCGGTAAAAATATTTCTCATCAATACGAGAAACTACGAAAAAATTTAAACGATAATTTTCGTACCTATGACATTAATATTTCTAGCTTACCTGCTGCTAAAGAGCAAAATCTATCTATTGATGTTGAAATAGGAGAGGCAATGTAGATTAATGACTATCTCTCAATTAAAAAGAAAAGCTACAATTCAGTTTATATCGTATTTGTTATTATCTGTTGGATTAATAGGGTTATTAACATATGTTGTTATCTATAACGAAAAGATTTATAATAAAAACCAAATTGCGATTGATAAAATACGTTCTATTAATTTACAGATTACTGGAATTCAAAAAAAGGAAGTTGTTCTAAATAAAAACCTAGATTTATGGAAAAAAATTTCTTCTTCAAATTTACATAGTAGCAGATACATTGCAAATTTAAATTTCGAGCTTAGCAAGTTATATAAAAAGTACTATATATTAGAACCTGAAATATCAATTTCTATACCCGAAGAAGTTGAGCTCCACAACAAAAGTGAACGCACAAAAGTAATAAAAAGTGAAGTGGTCCTAAATTTAAGCTCAATCAGCGATAAGCATATTTTTTTATTTCTACAGTCTATTCCAAATCTGCCCGGTTATGTTATGATCAAATCTCTCATTTTAAATAAGCAGAGAAATATTGATGCTGCAACTATGAATCAGATTTTGAATGGTAATATGATAGAGATAGTGAGAGCTAATATAGTCTTTGATTGGTATACTATATTAAGTAGATAAGGTGATGAACATAAAGCTGTTTTTTATTTTTACGCTACTCATTTCCAATGTTAATGCATATTGCAGTTGTGAAGATATCATAGAAAGCATAGAAATTTGTAAGGAGTATTCTTGCCGACAATATATTGGCAATGAAGATTTTATTGAGCATAAAATATTAGGATTAAATAGTGGAAATTTATGCGTATATATAGAAAAACAAGGTAATGATGAAATGGTTTGTCATCATTCTCAGTATGGAATGATGATAGAAAAAAGATATTTTGAAAGTATTCTTAAAGTTGGCAATCAAGAAATCGACGATTTTATTGATATAGCAAATTTGCGTGCAAAAGAGTGTTTCTTTATCAACAATCAAAAACTAAGCTATACAGATCGGGACGATATAATAAGAGAAGCAGTGGAAAGTGACTTTGACGTTTTGTCACAATATAGTAACGTAAAAAGCATTTTTTTTGATGAAGAGCCAGTTAATAGAATGGTCAATGAAATGGAAAAGTTCAATTTACGATCTTCAAGAGCTGTAAAAGAGGAGGTATCAGATAATTTCAACTGTAAGGTAGTGAGTTTAGACTCAATTTTATATCTTTCTCCCGATACATGGAAAATATGGGTAAATGGAAAACTGTTTATAAATACTAAGGATTTAAAAGTGCACTCAGTCACTGAAAATTATGTAACTTTTGTATGGACCGTAGATCAAAAAGCAATAAAAAAGCATGCGAATGATTCTCAAAATGTATATTTTGGATATGGGAGTATTATGTTTACGCTTTATCCAAAACAAAAATTTGACTTGGATGGCTTATCTATTAAATAACTTAAATATATATGCGCTTGTAGCTCAGTTGGATAGAGCGTTGCCCTCCGGAGGCAAAGGCCGTGGGTTCGAATCCCTCCAAGCGCACTTTTAATTAAATTTGACAATAGTATTTTCACATAAGATAATAAAAGGATTTATTTAGAGCATAATTATGTCTGGTGGTACCATAAACAAAGTCATACTAGTTGGTAATTTAGGAAAAGATCCTGAAATTAGGACTACACAAAATGGAAAAGAAATGGCAAGTTTTTCAATAGCCACGTCTGAAAGTTGGACTGACAAACTTTCCGGTATGCGCTCTGAAAAGACAGAGTGGCATAATATCGTAATTTTTAGTGAAGGATTAGTAAAAATCGTCAAAGATTTTGCACGTAAAGGCAGTAAAGTTTATGTTGAAGGTTCTTTGAGAACTAGAAAATGGACTGACCAAAACGGTGGTGAAAGATACACAACAGAGGTGGTTCTATATAATTTTAATAGCGCTCTTACTCTCTTGGATTCACGAAATAGTGCGCCAAATTCTGATTACAAGCCAAGTGAGTACAAACAAGGTGAAACAGAACAAAAAGATAAACACGAAAGTTTTGACAACGATATAAAAGATGAACTACTCGACGATGAAATACCATTTTAACAATTTAAATTGAAATCTACATTTTTATGGACTGCTTGTGTTACTCCTTTTAATTGCAATGGAGATAGTATAGATTATAGCAGTTTGCAGCGTTTACTGACAATGCAAGTTAAAGCTGAAAATGGCGTAGTGTTGCTGGGTAGCACAGGTGAGAGCCTATCGCTTACTGATTCTGAAAAGCGTACATTAGTTGAATTCGTATGTAAGCTAAAATTAAATACGAAAATTATAATTGGCGTACCAGGAGTGAATCTATATCAGACTCTTGAATGGCTTGATTTTTGCAAGGGTATGCCTATTCATGGCTATCTAATGACAACTCCCATTTATGCAAAGCCCGGAATTATGGGGCAGACTTTATGGTTTGAAAAGCTGCTTGAGAAAGCACATGTGCCGGTTATGTTTTACAATATTCCATCAAGAGCAGGAATAAATCTTCACGCTGAAACTGTACGCAACTTATCCAGCCACGAAAAATTTTGGGCTATCAAAGATTCAAGTGGCACTGTTGATACTTTAGCTCAGTATAAGAAAGTTGCACCAAATATTGAGGTCTTTTGTGGAGATGATAATATGATATCCGATATGGCCGCTTATGGTGCGGCTGGCCTGGTTTCCGTTGCTTCCAATGTTTGGCCATATGTAGCACATGAATATGTTAAGAAGTGCCTCAATGGCAGGAACCCTCAGGCAGATATCTGGCAACAGGCTTGCGAAGCGTTATTTACTGCCAGCAACCCAATACCTACTAAAGCACTTTTGCATGATATTGGTCTTATAGAACATCAAACTGTCCGCCTACCGCTCAGCACAGAAGACTTGCCTTCTGTTGAAAAATTGAGGCAAGTCAATAAAATGATTCTTGGATGGAAAGAATTGGCTACTCTCTAAATAGTCTTGCAACTTTGATTTAATATACAATCCAAGTTTCATTTGAACACTCCCAAACTTATCACTTTATGCCACTGGTCTTCATCTAAAATTTCTACACCTAATTCCACTGCCTTTTTATATTTGGATCCTGGTTTTTCTCCTGCAATTAGGTAGTCAGTTTTAGCAGAAAGATGTGAGCTGACCTTTGCTCCCAGAGTTTTGGCTCTTACTTTTGCCTCTCCTCTACTCATAGCAAGTAGCTTACCAGTAAACACTATAATTTTATTATTTAAAACAGAGTCACTAGAGTTGGAGCTCACAGGAAGAATTTGAAGACAAGCAGTAAGATCATTTAACATTTTGATGTTATGTTCCTTAGAAAAAAATGATTCCAAAGATTCAGCCCCTTTTTTTCCTATGCCATCTATACCTACTAGCTCAGTATTATCTAATGACAGTTCAATCATCGAATTATACCAGTTATTATAAGAAACATAATAATCTGCAAGCAATTCTGCTGCAACTTGGCCAATAAATCTAATACCTAAAGAAAATATAAACCTATCTAGAGTTATTACCCTTCTGCTTTGTATAGAATTTAACAAATTAGCTATAGATTTCTCGCCCCAACCAGACTGTTCTTCCAGATTAAATTCATCCAATCTTTCTTCTAAAGTAAAAATATCGGGAATTTGTTTTATCAGACCAAGGTCGTAAAAAAACTCTATCTGCTTATCACCAAGGCCAACAATGTCAAATGCATCTTTCGATACAAAATGCTTTAGTTTTTCTATTATTTGAGCTTTACAGGCAAATTCCTCAGGACATCTTACTGCAGCCTCTCCCTCAACCTGACGTACTTTACTACCACATTCAGGGCATACTTCAGGAAACACAAATTCAGGTGTATTTGGAAGACGAGAATCTCTGCTTACTTCAACGATCTGGGGAATTACATCCCCTGCCCTTTTGATTGTTACAATATCTCCCTCTCTTATGTCTTTACGTTTTATCTCATCTTGGTTATGCAGACTTGCTCTACTAACTAGCACCCCACCAATATTAACTGGCACTAAATCTGCAACTGGAGTTAAAACCCCTGTTCTGCCCACCTGTATAAATATCTTGTTTAACTTTGTTTTTGCATAAACCGCAGAAAACTTGTATGCAAGTGCTGAGCGCGGTGCTTTGTGAGTATTCCCTAGACGATTTTGTAGTACCAAATCATTTACTTTATAGACTATTCCATCAATATCATAATCCAAGTTATAGCGACAGTTATAGACTTCATTATAGAACTTCAGCATTCCATCTAAACTACTCGTTAAGGACTGATGCTCATTTACGCAAAAACCAAGTGCCTCAAGCTTATTTAGTACCTCACTTTGACTTTTCTCTGCTCCACCAATCAAAGAATAAGCAAAATATCTAAGAGGTCTGCTTGCTGTAATGTTTGCATCCAATTGCTTTAGAGAACCAGCGGCTGCATTTCGAGGATTGGCAAATTCATCGTTTTCATTTAACTTTAAAAAGTCGCTGTTACTGATGTATATTTCACCTCTTACTTCTAGTCTTCCTTGCACACCTTGCAAAAACTTAGGAAAGCCTTTTATTGTTGCAACATTGTGAGTGACATCTTCCCCTACAAAACCATCACCTCGAGTTGCAGCTTTAACAAATCTTCCATCCTCATAAATTGCAGAAAACGACAACCCATCAATTTTTGGTTCACATAATATCTCTATTTTGTCCTCAATTAAAAACCTCTTTATTTTAGACAAAAATTTCTCTACACCTTGTTCATCATAAGCATTCTCAAGGGAAAGCATAGGTTCTTGATGTTCCACCTTAGAAAACCTCTCATCAGGTGGAGCACCAACACTATCTTGTGTCGCATAAATTTCTGGCTCTATTTCAGCTAACTTTTTCTTCAGTTCATCATATTCAGCATCACTTATTTCTGGCTTATTTTTTTGGTGATACAAAACATTATGATAATTTATTTGATCTTGCAGTTTTTCTCTCATCTTTTCTAAGTTAGTCATGATACCAATATAATGCTACATTAGCCTTTGCCGTCAAGCTGTGAATTTTCTTGAATTTATCATATGGTCTTAATCCATCAAATATCAAAGGTGCCACAACGCTATAGCCATACTTATTCTTCTCTTGCTCAATTGTATTAGCAGATCTCGCTTGCTCTAGCCATATATTTATATAAAATTAAAATAAATTAGAGTAAACAATATTGCTATTTAAATGCTAACAAGATTCGCTCCAAGCCCAACTGGCTACCTCCACGTAGGAAACGTACGAACTGCCTTGGTTTGTTGGATGTACACACGCAATCAAAATGGAAAATTTTTACTCCGTTTTGATGATACTGACCTTCAGCGTTCAGATGTCAAATATATAAATGATATCATACAAGATTTGAAATGGATTGGTATCAATTGGGATGCAAGTTTCAAGCAATCAGAGCGCTTTGAGCGTTACAATGAGGTGTTTTTGCAGTTAATAAAAGAAGGGCATATTTATGCATGCTATGAAACAAGAGAAGAGTTAGACATTAAACGAAAATTGCAGTTAAAACAAGGACTTCCCCCTGTATATGACAGAAGCGCGTTACTTCTAACTGAGCAAGAGAAAATTAGTTATGAGCAAGAAGGAAGAAGACCACATTTTAGATTTAAGTTGGATAGAAATGAAGTTGTTAAATGGAATGATGAAGTTAAAGGTGAAATAAATATTGCAACAAGTCACATCAGCGATCCTGTGGTAAAAAGAGAAGATGGAATTTACACATACATGTTACCTTCTGTTACTGATGATGTTGACTTTAATGTAACTCATATTGTACGCGGGGAAGATCATGTAACTAATACCGCAGTGCAAATCCAAATGATTAAAGCATTAAAAGCGAAAATCCCTACATTTGCTCACCTTTCTCTGCTACATTTTGATGATAGCAAAATATCCAAGCGAACCGGCGTGCTGGACATTAAATCTATAAAAGAAGATGAAATTGAACCGATGGCACTAGTTAGTTATTTAGTGAAGCTTGGAACATCCAATCCAATTGAAGCTTGCGCCTGTATGCAATCTTTGATTGATTCATTTGACATTAAAAAATTTAGCTCAGCATGTACGCAATTTAGCTTGAGTGAAGCATACAAGCTAAATAGCAAAGTGCTGCAACAAATGCCATTTGAAATTATACAAGAACGTTTAAATCAAATTGGAGTGGACTCCTCAGAGTTTTGGTATTTTATAAAGAACAATATAGAAAGGTTTTCTGAGGTGGCCAAGTGGTGGAAAATATGCAAATCCGATATAGAGCCTGTGATTCTTGATAAGGAGCTTATAAAAATCGCGCTCAATACATTGCCTCAAGACGATTATAATGAAAACACATTATCAGAGTGGGTCACAACTATTCGGCACACAGTAGATATAAAGGCAAAAGACCTATTTATGCAGTTGCGCTTAGCTTTAACAGGAACAGAAACAGGACCAGAGCTCGCTAAACTATTAATTTTTATCGGCAAAGAAAATATCATTGCAAGGTTAAAAGAAAAGTGAAAACTAAAGAATTATAGCTAATGCAATCCCTACGTCATACCGCGATTCATTCGCGGTATCCCTTAGCCGCTAACAAGAGATCCCGCTAACAAGTAGCGGGATGACGGTTGTCGTTTAGCCATAAACATTAAGAAATTTACCAAATGAAAAAAAAGGCAAAAGAAGCCCCGTGGTTATTATCCGCTTTAAAATATTGGCGTTTTTTATGTTTTAAACGCTTGACAAGCGAGATTCAGCCGCTTTTAATTGCAACTAACTTACGCTGCAAATGTTTAAGAAATTTACTAAGCAGAAAAAAAGACAAAGAATCCCCGAGTTAGCTAGTCTTTTACTATCTCTGTCGAGTATTGGCATTTTTTGATGTCTTGTAACGCTTTATAAGCGCGTTCAGCTTATTTAGATAAAAATCTAGATGTAGATGAAGTTTTGTAAAGACATACAGTATCTATATACTGCAAAAAATTGAACATAAGACGCCGATACATTAAGTAATCCTTACCTTTTAATCTGCAGATTGGCGAAAGCAAATACAATAGCTCCACTATCATGATAAGGGAGCTGGCGGAGTTTGTCAAGTAAGTTTTTGTATTTTAATTTTAGAATTTTATAGGCTTTTGTTCTCATGAAAATTATGTTCTCATGAGTAAATTAATGTTATCCTTTTTTGTTGATCTAAAGTTTCTTATGTTCATACACTTACGTGTTCATAGTGTTTATTCGCTGCTTGAAAGCTCGGTTAAAATTGAGGAGCTGATCGGCCTTTGTTTGCGAAATAAAATGCCAGCGGTTGCAATTACTGATTCAGGTAATTTATTTGGTTCACTTGAGTTTGCAGAATATGCGGCAAGTAGGGGAATACAGCTAATAATAGGATGCAATATTATAGTTAAACATTCAGAACAAAATTTACCTATATTATTGCTTGCAAAAAATGAGCAAGGGTACACTAATTTAGTCACTTTGGTGAGTGAGTCTTTTAGAAAGCGCAAGAATAACAGCGATATTCCTTACGTTGATTTTGATGAGCTATTGAATTTAAGTACGGGTCTGATCGCTTTAACCGGTGGATGTTTGGCTCAACTATTGTTGAGGCAAGATAAAGAAACGGTTGAAAAACTGCTTTCAGCATTCAATGGTCATTTATATGTTGAATTGCAGCGTCATGGGTTGAATAAAGAGCTAGAGCTTGAAGAAGCTTTGATAGACTTTGCTTATCAGCGCAATATACCACTAGTTGCAACGAACGATGTGTTTTTTCCAAATAGGTCTGACTATGAGGCTTATGATATATTAACGTGTATATCGGAGGGGAGTTATGCCCTGGAGAATAACAGAAAGAAGTTAACTACCGAGCATTACTTCAAGTCTGTGGCAGAAATGGAGGAGCTGTTCAGCGACATTCCCGAAGCAATTCATAACACTTTAGTGATAGCTAAGCGGTGCTCTTACATGCCAAGAAGCAGGCAGCCTATTTTGCCTAAATTTCCTTGTAGAGAAAATAAAACTGAGAATGAAGAACTGAGGGAGCAGGCAGTTGCAGGATTAGAATTCCGTATTGCGAATGAGACAGACATAGACCTTAAACAATACTACGATCGGCTGAATTACGAACTGAGTGTGATAACTTCGATGAACTACGCTGGCTACTTTTTGATAGTTTCTGATTTCATTCGTTGGAGCAAAGCAAATGGCATTCCAGTTGGTCCAGGAAGAGGCTCTGGTGCTGGATCAATTGTTGCTTGGGGCTTGCAGATTACAGACCTTGATCCAATAAAGTTTGGCCTAATATTTGAAAGATTTTTGAATCCTGATCGTGTATCGATGCCTGACTTTGATATCGATTTCTGCCAAGAGAAAAGGGACCTGGTTATTGATTATGTTCAGAAAAAGTACGGTTATGTTGCTCAAATAATCACTTTTGGTAAATTGCAGGCAAGGGCAGTATTGCGTGATGTTGGTAGAGTATTGCAAATGCCTTACTCTCAAGTGGATAAAATATCTAAAATGGTTCCATTTAATCCAGTAAATCCTGTAACTTTATCACAAGCGATAGAGTTTGATCAAAACCTGCAGAAAGAACGAGATAGTGATGAGGTAATTGCAAAGCTTCTTGATATATCTCTTAAGCTTGAAGGAATATATCGTCACGTTTCAACCCATGCTGCTGGAATTGTAATATGTGATCAAAAGTTGGAAAATTTTGTTCCTGTGTATTATGATCCAAATTCAGCTTTGCCAATCACTCAATACAGCATGAAATATGTGGAGAAAGCTGGGCTAATAAAATTTGATTTTCTTGGGCTTGGTACGCTAACGCTAATAGATCATGTATGTCGTTTAATTAATCGTGATGGAAAAAAGATTGATATTTCTTCAGTTCCTTTAAATGACCAAAAAACCTATGAGATACTCTCAAGCGGTGATTCAATTGGAGTGTTTCAGCTTGAAAGTTCGGGAATGAGAGAAGCTTTAATTAAACTAAAACCGGACTGCATTGAAGATATTATCGCTTTAATTTCCCTTTATCGTCCAGGACCTATGGATAACATTCCAACTTACGTTGCAAGAAAGCATGGCCTTGAAAAGCCAGATTATATTCATCCGTTACTTGAGGAAGTATTAAAAGAGACATTTGGGGTAATAATTTACCAAGAACAAGTGATGGAAATAGCGCGTATTCTCTCTGGATATAGTCTCGCAGAAGCAGATTTGCTAAGACGTGCCATGGGTAAGAAAATTAAGGAAGAGATGGATAAACAACGTGAACTTTTCATCCAAGGGGCAACAAAAAATGGCGTTGATTATGACAGGGCAAGTTATATCTTTGACCTTGTTGCAAAATTTGCTGGTTATGGGTTCAATAAATCTCATGCTGCAGCATATGCGGTTATATCTTATCAAACGGCTTACCTTAAAGCTAATTATCCATTAGAATTTTTTACAGCACTAATGAATCTGAATATTGATGATAGAGATAAACTGAATTTATTTTATCATGCAGCAAAGTTTAGTGGCGTTACCGTTCTTTCACCTGATATAAACAAGTCTCAAGCTGAATTCTCAATAGAGGATGAACGCATACGTTATGGTATTGCTGCCTTGAGGAATGTTGGTTTTTCTATAGCGGAAGGAATAGTGAACGTACGTTCAAGCGCTTGTAAGGACATATGGGAATTCATTCAAAATTCAGGTCATATAATAAATAAGAGAGCGCTAGAAAGCCTGATTAAATCCGGAGCATTCGATAGCGTGCATAAGAACAGAAAGCAGCTATATGAGTCAATGGACACGCTGATTTACTTTGCAAATAAAAACAAACAGGATAGAGAATCAAGTCAAGCTGCTTTGTTTGGTAGTCTTGATGTCCTCAAACCGAAACTTGAGAATGTGGAAGATTTTGATGAAGAGGAAAAATTAGAACATGAGTTATTTTCACTAGGATTTTATTTAACTAATCATCCGCTTGAAAAATTTAGAACTCTTCTGGAAAAGTTAAATATTGGGTTTATCGGAGAAAATAGAACAGCAAAAACTGCTGGGGTAATATTAAATGCACGTATGAGAACTTCAGAGCGTGGAAGGTTTGTTATCCTCACACTTTCTGATCCCCATAACGTTTCTGAAATAGCATTCTATAATAATGAAATAATAGAAGAAAAAAGAGATTTATTTTCACCAGGAACATTTGTGATAATTGATCTTGAAGCTTCGGAAAATACAACAAGATTAGCAGGCAAGGATATATCTGAGTTTACAAAAAGAGTCACTTCTACAATAAAAGAATTAGTTCTCACCACTGAGTGCACGGATTCGCAAAAAGCCGCTATGGAATTAAACACAATATTGAAAGATGAAGGCAGAACCAAAATAATGCTAAAACTTCTTCTCGAAAAACATAAAGTGAGCATCTTATTACCAGGTGCATACTCAATTGCTCCTCAAGTAATTTATGAAATATCTAATTTAAGCTGGATTAAAGGCGTAGAAATTAATACAAATAACTTGCTTATATAAAAAAGCTTTATATAATGAAATATTTAATCGGTATTAAAGGAAGATATAGTGAATCTTTATGAATTTACTTTTATAGCACAACAAGGATTGTTACAGCAAGAAGTAGAGGAGATGGTCCAAGAGCTAGCTGTTTCATTGAAAAATATTAAAGCAGATATTATGTTCCAGCAAATCAGGGATATTCTGAAAAAAGGAAATGACAAGCTTACAAAACAAGAGTTAGAAGTGCGTGCTGAGGACATTAAAGAAAGTCTAGTTGCTTACTCTGATTTCTTGGAAGATCTTACAAAAATTTTATGGGTTGAATTAGAAGAAGATCTTTCAAATTTGAAAGAAGTGAAGTCAAAAATCGATAAAGAGTTGAAAGATGACCTAAAAGATTTAGGAATAACGCAAGATTTTACAAAATTTCTAGGAGGCAGTACTAAAAGTGCGTTTATCCATAACGCAGTAAATGCTTTGAAGAGAAATATTTCAGAACATCTAATAAAGATTTTTCAAGATATTTTGAAAGATTTTAGAATAAACGGTCCAACTCAATCGAGCAAAGCGTTGGAAATGCTTTTGAAAAACATTGAAGCATCAGGATTAATCAAGTATGAACATTGGGGTCTTTTGGATTTTGCATATCACAAAAATAAAATGAAGAGCGGTCATTATTGTATAATGTGCATAAGTTCTACTGCAAGCATTCTGGATGAATTTATGCGTAGAATGAAACTTAATGAGAACGTTATTCGCCACTTTCCTGTGCAGGTTGATAAAATTTTTGAAGGTAAATCTCATATGATGAATAAACAAATTGAGGAGCAAAGCGCATAATGATGAAAAGACGAAATAGTTTTAATAATTCTTACGTATCTGTAAATAATAGGACTGGCTTTAGGCGTTCTAAAGTTTGCCCTCTTGCTGCGTCTAAAGATGAAGACATAGATTATAAGAATATAGATTTATTATCCAAGTTTACCTCTGACTATGGTAGGATATTACCTAGAAGATTAACAGGCGTATGTGCAAAAAAACAAAGGAAGTTACGCTTAGCGATCATAAGGGCACGTTTTTTAGCTCTTATTCCTTACTGTACTAAAAAAGTTTAGGTAATTTATGTTGATAATTTTAAAGGAAAATATAAGGACTTTAGGTAAGCTTGGTGAAGTTGTCAAAGTTAAACCAGGTTATGCACGTAATTTTCTTTTTCCACAAAGAAAAGCGGTGAAAGCTACCAAGGAAAATTTAACAAAGCTAGAGGAGCAACGTTTATTACTGGAAGAAGAGAATATAAAAAGATTAAATGTAGCAAAAGAGCTTGCGTTGTCACTACATGATAAGTTTGTGGTATTAATAAAGCAAGCTTCAGAGGATGGTAAAATTTTTGGTTCTGTAACAACACGTGAAATTGCGAAAATTTTACTACAAGAAGGACATGTGATAGATCACCGTAGTTTATCTTTTGGTGGAGTAAGCATCAAAAACTTGGGTGAATACCAAGTAAACGTAGAATTACATAGTGAAGTAGTAGTACCAATTACTATATACGTCGTGAAATCCGAAACAGATGCAAATGAGCTAAGGCAAGTAAAATTGCAAAATCAGAAGTCTGAGCAACAAGAGGCAGAGCAAGATGCGAATAAAGAAGCTACTGATGGTGATGATAGCTGATCAAAGATGATCCCTTGTTATAGTCGTAAAGAAATGTCTGCCATGGCTAAGCTGGTGTCATCCCAGTGCTTCCCTCATGTCATCCCAGTGCGTGACACTGGGATCCAGTTTATTTCATCATGGACATTATTTTATGCTTCTAGAATCCGTTGTCCATTGAATAATTTGCAAATACTTTTATACCTGGATTCCAGTGTCACGCACTGGAATGACACCATTATTGGAGTAAATCAAAAATGATCCCACGCTATAGCCGTAAAGAAATGTCTGCCATGGCTAAGCTGGTGTCATCCCAGTGCTTCCCTCATGTCATCCCAGTGCGTGACACTGGGATCCAGTTTATTTCATCATGGACATTATTTTATGCTTCTAGAATCCGTTGTCCATTGAATAATTTGCAAATACTTTTATATCTGGATTCCAGTGTCACGCACTGGAATGACACCATTATTGGAATAAATCAAAAATGATTCCCCGCTATAGCAGAAAAGAAATGTCTTCCATTTGGGAGGAAAATAATAAATTTAATATATGGCTTAAAATAGAAAAATTAGCGTGTGAAGCTCAAGCAAAGTTAGGAGTGATTCCGAATAATATTGCTGAGAACCTCTCTGGTGCTATTGAATTTGATGTTGAATGTATCAACGAAATTGAATCCATTGTAAAACATGATGTTATAGCTTTTCTGACATATATTGCTAAAAAAGCGGGAGTTGATGTTCGTTATCTTCATTATGGAATGACAAGTTCTGATGTTTTGGATACATGCCTTGCGGTGCAACTGAAAGAGTCCTGTGATATTTTGCTCGAGAATCTAAAAAATTTACTTGCAGCATTGAAAAAAAAAGCTGAGGACTATAAAGATATTGTTTGTGTTGGACGCAGTCACGGAATGCATGCAGAACCAACAACTCTTGGAATAAAATTTGCCAGATTTTATGCTGAATTTAAACGCAATTATCAGAGATTAATTAGCGCGCAAAAAGAGATCTCAATTTGTAAAATATCAGGTGCAGTAGGCAATTTTGCAAATGTTGATCCGTTTGTTGAAGAATATGTAGCGAAAGAAATGGGACTCATACCTGAAACCATATCATCTCAAATCATTCCTCGTGATAGACATGCCATGTTCTTTTCAGTTTTGGGAGTAATTGCAAGTTCAATAGAAAATGTTGCTGTTGAAATTCGTCATTTGCAAAGAACTGAAATCGGCGAAATTTCTGAGCATTTTTCCACTGGGCAGAAGGGAAGCTCTGCTATGCCACACAAATGTAATCCTATTTTAAGTGAAAATCTGACTGGACTCTCACGTTTAATACGCAGTTATGTTTTTCCTGCGTTAGAAAATGTTGCATTGTGGCACGAACGTGATATATCACACTCGTCTGTGGAAAGATGCATTGCTCCTGATGCTTGTATAACAATGGATTTTGCTTTAGTGCGATTAACAGATTTGATAGATAAATTGGTGATCAATAAGGAAAACATTGAAAAGAACTTAAATTCTTCAAAAGGTTTAGTTTTCTCACAGCGTGTATTGCTTGAGTTAGTAAATAGTGGTTTGGCGAGGGAAGAGGCGTATAAAATTGTTCAGAGCAATGCAATGAAAGTGAAACAAAACAACAGTGATTTTCTGGCCGAATTGAAACAAGATAAACCCTTACTTAAGGTTATTAACTCGGAAAAACTTGAATCTTTGTTTGATTTGAAGTATTATACGAAACATATAGATCGTGTGTATAATAAGGTTTTTAATTAGGCTGAGTAGCTCAGTTGGTAGAGCAGGAGGATCATAATCTCTTGGTCGGGGGTTCAAGTCCCTCCTCAGCCACTCGAACTAAACTATGTTTAGCAAAGCAGTGCTATTGGTGAAACCCAGTGTCAGTTACTTGGAATGAGTTGTATATCCACTCAGGTGAGGAGACAATGGATAAGAGATTGTGAAAAGGGTTTAGCTTTTGGCCTATGATCTCTTTAAATGACAGAATTTCACTACAAAACTTAACTTTCTTCTATGCAGTTAGCTAAGTCAAGAAAGGTGAATCTATCTCTTGTTGTAAACGCAAGATCGACCACTTTACAATATTGTTCTTTATTCCAACTGAGGTGCTCTGGTAAGTGTGGAATTGATAGATCTTCAAATATTTTTTGCAGGTGTTTTGCAGGTAGTAAATTTTGCTTAATTAAACTGGAAATATTATGCCATTCTTTACAAATAATCTCTTGGATTTTTTGCTGCATAATTTGCTTCTGTTCAAAAGTTCTTACAAATTCGATATTATCAAAGCACTGAGTTATATGTTTTACATCTAAAGTGGTCGGTTTGATAATCGGGTTTTGTATTGATAATATCTTTTCCTGCAAATTAGCCATGGTAATCGTCGTAACAGCAATTTTTTCGCCATGTAGTAAGGAATGATCTCTTGTTACCATTTCCATTGCGTGAGCTATCATATGCTCTCCTTGGCTTGCAGAATAGCTGCCTTTTGATATTACCATTCCAAGTCCTGAAATTAGTAGAACTTCCATAAGTAATAGGACCACTTTTCTACTTCTTTTAGTAAGCGCCGTATACTCTCTTAGCAAAATTTGCTCCAAATCGCGAACAAGTGTAAAAGGTAATTCATTGTATTCTGTGCCAAGCAACAAATGAGATAGTAGCCAGTCAGCCTGAACTGTTGAACGACAAATGAAATCTGCAAATCCGCTTAATGTGAGACGCAGTGGTGCATTGGCAAGTATGTCTATATCTATATATACTGCTCTTGGAAGATGTGCTTTGAACGATTTTTTATATCCATTTACTAATATTGAAGCATTTGCAGAGGTATATCCATTCATAGAAGCGGCTGTTGGGAACGATATATAATCTTTTTTCTCGAGGTAGCTTGCATATTTGCAGATATCGTTAACAGTGCCGCTACCAAATGCAACTATTAAGTCACTGTCTTTTGCTTTGTTTCTAACTAGATTTACGGTTTCAAGAGAGGCAGCTCTGCTTGGTGTCATTTCTCTACCTGATGTCATCCCAGCGCGTGACACTGGAATGGCAGGTGGAGCTGGAATAATTAAGTTAGGAATTTTATTAAGTACGTTTTTGTTTAAAAGTTTTGCTGTATTTTTATCTGCAACTAGAAAGACGTCATTTCCGTGTCGTGTGCATATTTCATAGATATCATCAGCAAGGTAGTAATCTGTTATTACTTCCCTTAGAAAAGTTTGTTCGGTTTGATGTAATATTTGTTTTAAATAGTGCATAGAGTGTTTACAATATAGCAGTATAAGTATTTTAAGATTGACATGAAAATTGACCCTGTAGAGCTAACTAGGAAATTGATCTCTTTTGAGAGTATAACACCAGAAGACAGCGGGGCAATAGAGTATATAGCAACAATCTTCAAAAAGAGCGGCTTTGATTGTGAGATTTTAGAATTTGGTGATAAAGTTAAAAATCTTTATGCGAAATATATAAATGGAGTACCAAATTTGTGCTTTGCTGGGCACGTTGATGTTGTACCACCGGGTCAGTTAAAAGATTGGGCATTTGGTCCATTTAAACCAGAAGTGAGGGATGGAATGCTATATGGAAGAGGGGCCGCTGATATGAAAAGCGGAGTAGCTGCATTTATTGCTGCTATGGTAAATTTGATTGCAGAGAAGTTTCAGTTCAATGGTTCAATAAGTGCATTGATTACCAGTGCTGAAGAAAGCATGGAAGAATATGGAACAAAGGCAGTTTTGGAATGGATGAAAAATAAGCAGAAAAAGATAGATTTTTGTGTGGTTGGCGAACCAACCAGTAGTGAGAAATTAGGTGATACCATAAAAATAGGCAGAAGAGGTTCTGTAACATTTGAATTAATTTGCCATGGAAAACAAGGGCACGTTGCCTACCCAGACCTAGCAGACAATCCAATATATAAGGTAATATCGATATTGAGTAAGGTAAAAAATACTACTTTTGATCATGGTAATAAATATTTTCAGCCTTCACATTGCGAAGTTACTACTATCGATGTTGGAAATAATACTAGCAATCTAATACCTGGCTCAGCAACTACACGTTTTAACATTCGATATAACAATGAACAAACACCGGGTGGCTTATATAAGTTGATTGATGAAATATGCTCCAGTGTAACTAACGATTATAAACTTTCTATGCATAGCAGCAGGGACGTTTTCCTCTCTACTCCCGATAGAAATACTGATATTATGCTTGATGCAATAAGTAAGGTTACCAACATTGATGCTATACTTAGCACAAGTGGTGGCACATCTGACGCTGCGTTTATCAAAGATGTTTGTCCAGTGATTGAATTTGGTATAATCAACAAAACTGCACATCAGATAAACGAATGCGTATCAGTAAACGATATACACAAGTTAACAGCTATATATAAGGAATTTATAGAAAATTATTTCAATCCCACTAATAAAATATTGAATCAGGTCAACGTAGTTAGTAATATATCTAGTGGTCCATTGTTAGCTTAGATGTAATCAGATCTCTTGCATAACTGTTGTTTGAATAATAACTTGTATCATTCCAGCAAAATGTGTCAAGTAAGTTTTTTCGTTTCTATAGCTACTTGGATGACAAAAAAAGAAATACTAGACTTTATACCTTTTGCACTCAAATTCACATAAATCATGAATTATGCACGTTTCACACGAAGGTTTCTGTGCTTTGCAAACATATCTACCATGCAAAACTAGCCAATGATGAGCATAAAGCAGGTATTTTTTGGGAACCACATTTAAAAGAGATTGTTCTGTTTTAAACACATCTTTTTCTTTCACAAGCCCGATTCTATTGCTCACTCTAAAAACGTGAGTATCAACTGCCAATGTTGGAATGCCAAGCCCCGAATTTAAGAACACATTAGCGCTCTTTCTTCCCACTCCCGGCAAAGACACCAAATCATCGAAATCAGTAGGCACTTTGCTATTGTACCTCTCAATCAATATTTTGCTGAGCCCGATTATGTTTTTTGCTTTGGAATTATATAAACCAATACTGCTTATGCATTTTCTTAGCTCACTCTGCCCAAAACTCAGCATTTTTTCTGGCGTATCAGTGATACTAAATAGCTCCTTTGTAATTTTATTAACGCTTATATCAGTTGTTCGCGCTGATAGAACTATCGCAACTAATAACGTAAAATCATTGGTATAATTCAGCTCTATTTTTGGTGCAGGATTTGATTGCTTGAATTTTTCAAATATCAGTTCTACTTTTTTTGAGTCCATGCATAGAGCTAAAAGCTTATACTACACTGGTTGCTGTGCAAATTCAATTCCTTTAGGCTTAGATAGTCCTTCAGCATTAACATCAGACATATCAGTTTTTACCTCATCAAAATTCCTCTCAGCAAATTCGCTTGCCACTTCCGCAAAACACTTTTTAATAAGAGGCATAACAATTGGCATTAACAGTTTTCGTGGATCATACCATCCTAACAGGTCAGTTTCCTCTTGTACCCTATCTCTTGGATCCTCTTCTAGTAAATCTTTTGTGTGCTTTTCAGCATATATTTCACAGCCTTTTGAGAAAACAGGAGCTAACATTTCAATTAATACTGCCAATAACAATAGTGAACCAAGTATGGTTCCACCAACAGTTAATCTATTAGCAATGAAATTTGTTGTAAGTAGATAAACAGAAAAAGCAGCTAAAGGATAGTTGATAAGAAGCTTACTGCCTAGCGCGATATAGTTCATTTTACTTATGAATTCATCAGTGGAAATTTCTGAATTTTTATACTTTTCCATATAATAATTCACTAATAAACCAAAGGCTCTACTAATAGCGATGTTAAATGCTATGATCCACCATGAAAAATAGCAACCTATAGTAACTGTAGTTAACAGGCCTAAGGGTAGAACACTAAGAGTCCGAATAAATAGTAAGGCATTTTTACGTTCTATAAATCTTAACGCTAATTCTTTTTTATCCTCATCTACTAGGTTCTTTTTTTCCTTTAGAGGAGAAATATAAAGAAATAGCCGTATACTAGGTTTTGATAAGCGTTTATTAAGCTCGCCAGGGTCTGACGGCCTAAAAAAACTGCCATAAATATCTCCTGAAAAACAGTATTCCACATCCTCTTCAAACGCACTATCATTCTTTTTTAATATAGAAGTCAATTCATCAAAATCTTTACCTATAGCTTCTTCACCAATCCCTAGTGTATCGAACAGCTTCTTTCTATAATGAAATTCACGTGCTGTTAAACGTCCATTACTTTCAGCACCAACACTGACTTTAACACAAGGATTTCCTGACTCTAAAGGTTCAATGTACTCTTTTAGCTCTTGATAAGCTTTATAAATCTGATCAAATCTATTTTTGTCTCCACCTTTGTCAGGATGGTTTACAAGTATCAATTTATTATATTGTTTTTTCAGAAACTTGCTAAGAGCTTGATAATCCTTACCTACAATTTGTTCAGCTTTTATCTCTAGTACGTTAAACAGATCATTATTATCATAAAACTCCTGACCAGTTAACTTAAAATGTTGACTCATTACTACACCTCACATAAATACACGATACTATTAGTATAATATATTTAATGTTTCACACAAGCATAAAAATATCAAGCAACCACTAAGAGAAGAAACCCTCTTTCCCATCATACAAATACAACTTATCCATTCTCACCACATCAAAATTATGTTCCTCAAATTTGATTAGCAAGTTATTCACATCACTATTTGTAATTTCATTATTTGCAATGAACCTGCAGGTTATTTGGTCACTTGAAGACTTTGAACTTCCTGGCCAAATCGCAAGGCCTTTTGAATATATTGCTATAATCTGCGGATTACTTGTTTCAAACAACTTCACTATTTGGTCAAAGTCAGCCGGCTTACTCCAGGCAAGCGTTATATCGCTACCCACTAGTTTTTTAATCTTATAATCCTGTTCATAATTATCCTGTATTTTATCCACTTTACTATTTGGATCACTGCCAATTATAAGCTCAGATAATGTTTTCGGTTTTTTTCCTAGATTGTCTATAACAGCTTCTGCAAATTCTTTTGTACCAACTTTCTGTTTACTTCTTTTCTCCTTATATAAATCGGCAGTGTGTATTCCATCCTCCAAAGTCTTGAGCCATGCATCGTAGATTAGTTTTGCAGTACCCACTTGACCTATGTAAATTAGCATATGCACTGCAGCATTTAAAAGACCAGAAGGATTGGCTATGTTTTTTCCTGCAATATCAGGGGCAGAACCGTGCACTGCTTCAAACATTGCGTATTCATTCCCGATGTTGCTACTTCCGGCAAGCCCCACAGATCCAGAGGTTTGTGCGACTATATCTGATAATATGTCGCCATATAAGTTCTCGGTTACTATAACATCAAAATTCTCCGGTTCTGTTGCAACACGCGCCATTCCAATATCAACTATATAATGTTCTGCCTTTATATCTGGGTATTCCTTTGCAATGCGATCAAACGCGGCATGGAAAGTTCCGTCAGTCATTTTCATGATGTTATCTTTAGTCAGGCAAGTTACTTTTTTTCTGTTGTGTTTTTTTGCATATTCAAAAGCGTACCTGCATATCTTCTCTGAGCCAGATCTAGTAATAATTTTAGTGCATTGGTAAGAGTCACCAGTGAGCCTATGCTCTATTCCGGTGTAAACGTCCTCTTCATTTTCACGTATCACTACGATATCAAACTTATCGAATTTATTTTCTATAACAGGATGATATGAAATGCATGGTCTGATATTTGCATACAACCCTAGATTTTTTCTGAGTGCAACGTTTAAGCTTTTGTGCCCTTTACCTTGAGGAGTTGTTGTCGGAGATTTTAATAATATTTTTGTCCTTTCAATTGATTCCCAACCACTTGGAGAAATTCCGTGAGACCATTCTTTACTGTAAACACGCTCCCCTATTTCAATAATATCTATTGAGATTTCCGCTTCTGCTTCGCGCAATATCGACAGCACCGCTTCCATGATTTCTGGTCCGATACCGTCGCCATATGCAACTGTGATTAGTGTTGACATAACTTCCCTAGTTATAAATGATTTAATATTAATTTAAATAATAGAGTGGCACAAGTAGCTAATATTACCCAAGTTAGTATATTTACGGTTATTTAATAACGTATTTTTATATCATATGATGATATTATGAAATATAGGTGGGGTTATGAATACTGAAATAAATGTTAAAGTAAATTATGTAGGATTTACAAGGCGTATTGTAGCAGAAATACTTGACCTCATCATATTTTCCCCTCATTTTATCTTCGGTTTTATCTATGGTGTATTCATCGTATCATTACAAGATCAAGATAAAGATAAAGACTCTTTTCAGGAACTTGCACAACTAGCAACAGAAATACCATTTATAGTTTCTACAGTGGTCGCAACATTAGTACTAACAATATCCAAAATATTAATGGTAACAAAACTTGGTGGTACCCCAGGAAAACTATTGTGTGGTATGCATATTAAAGATGCTAATACATTTACAAATGTTACCCTTATGCAAGCAACAATAAGATGTATTTCTAAGGGAAGCATCTGGATTATTTTTCGCTTTTTGCTTCATCTGCATTATCATGGTTATACTTTTCTATATCTTTTAATTGTGCTAATTTTATTTTTGTTTGCAGTATTTGATCAACGCAAACAGACTTTTTACGATAAAATTGCAAAAACAGTAGTGATAGACTATAAATCTAGTTGATATTTTTCTTTATAGGTAGTACATGGATAAAAAAGTAAACTACTCAACGATGACAAGACGTACTCTAGCATTTATAGTTGATTGTATTTTATTTATCGCAATACCATTTGGTTTAATGGCGGTGGGTTTCTCACTTACACACGCAATACAAGGGATCATGGGTGCAATAATTGTAATCACCACGATTGTATTTTCTTTATTTTTAATGATACCATGTATATTTCATATATTCATGCTAGTAAAATTTGGCGGCACTCCAGGACACTTGTTATTTAGCATGCGTGTAAAAGACAAAGATACATTTGAGTCAATCACTACAATGCAAGCAATGAAAAGGACTATAGCTCTTTTTATAATTTATTGCATATCACTTTGTAATCCCATTTTATTCTTAGCTATACTAATCTTAGTTTTAGTATGTGCAGTAGGTGATGAACATAAACAAGCTTTTCACGACAAAATTGCAAACACGGTAGTGATAGATTATAAACCTAGTTGATATTTTCCTTTAGCTGTCTGCCACCAAGGGTGTCATTCCAGTGTCACGCGCTAACTTAAGGTAAATTGCCAACTTAACTATAAATATATTTTGGTAAATCCAAATTATTTTAGCTATAAGAGCGTTTTACTTTTTGCTCAGCATATCCATCATAACTGGCTTACTTTTAGTGATTCATGGAGTTAAAAAAGTCAGCATTGCTCTTTGTTAAAAGTAGTTTGTCACGTAAAAATTCCATTGCTTCAACGGGTCCCATAGGATTGAGTATCCTACGCACCACCCATATTTTATTTAGTATAGCCTTATCAACTAATAGCTCTTCCTTCCTTGTTCCGGATTTTGTAATATCAATAGCTGGAAATATACGTTTATCAGAAAGTTTTCTATCAAGTATGATCTCAGCATTTCCTGTACCTTTAAACTCTTCAAAAATAACTTCATCCATTTTTGAACCAGTCTCTATAAGAGCTGTGGCGATTATAGTTAAAGAACCCCCATTCTCAATATTACGAGCTGCTCCAAAAAAGCGTTTTGGTCTCTGCAGTGCGTTTGAATCTACACCACCAGTTAGAACTTTCCCAGACGAAGGAATAACCGCATTATAAGCACGTGCAAGTCTAGTAATATTGTCAAGTAGAATTACCACATCTTTTTTATGCTCAACCATTCTTTTAGCTTTTTCTATTACTATTTCAGCAAGCTGTACGTGACGGTAAGCAGGCTCATCGAATGTAGAACTTACTACCTCACCTTTTACAGAACGTATCATATCTGTTACTTCTTCAGGTCTTTCATCTATAAGTAACACTATTAATTCTACTTCAGGGTGATTTATAGCTATAGAGTTAGCCATTTGCTGAAGCAATACAGTTTTTCCTGTGCGAGGTGGAGCAACTACTAACGCTCTTTGCCCTTTTCCAAGAGGAGCTACTATATCTATAGCACGCATGCTTAAGCCTTTTTTATCATCACCATTATTACACTCAAGTACTATGCTTTCCTCAGGATAAAGAGGAAGCAAATTATCAAAATGGACGTACTTTCTTAATTCACTTACTTCAGTAGAGTTTATACTTTGAACCTTAGTTAAAGTAAAATATCTCTCTTTATCACCAGGTGGCCTTATTTCTCCATATGCCATATCTCCTGTACGTAAATTAAACTTCTTTATTTGCCCGTTAGAAATATAAACATCATCGGTACTTGGGGCATAATTTGCACTTGCTGAACGTAAGAAACCAAAACCATCAGGCAATATTTCCACTATTCCACTCCCTGTGGTTATGCCTCCTTCTTCACTCATTTTTTTCATTAAGCTGAATATTATTTCCTGCTTTAGCATTCTACCATTGCTTTTACCGTTAGTTGAAATTTTTCTTTCTTCAGCTAACTCTAACAATTCTTCTGCTGTTTTCTCTTTTAATTCGCTCAGATCTAATGTTTTTCTGTTTTTCTCAGTACCTTCATTGACCATCTGTTTTACTGTATCGTTATTGTAAATTTGCTCACTTTTTTCAGGTTGAGCTGTAACCTTTCCTTTTGCCAAAACATCTTCATTGATTGTTGTCATAATCCTCCAAAAATTTTAATTGATGCTTACTAACCTAAAATGTGACTATAAGATAATAAATTAGGCTGAGTTAGTTTCAGTGCGTATTAAGCTTAATTATCATTAAACCCCGTACTTTACTTACATTATACTAATAAACACTAGCAAGTCAAGTTAATTTAATGTTAACAAAACACAAAAATTTGAGGATTTTCAATAGCTATTCTTTATATTTTTTTAACCTTTCTTGCTTCTCCTCTTCTACTTTTGCTTTTTCCACTTCTGCTTCTAAATTTTCTTGACTACATAAGCCGAGTAGTACAGGATCTTGGGGTTTTATATTTTGCATGTTATGATGAGATCCATCTCTTACCTGCTCAACTGTGTAATTTGTTGTACTAATTAATTTAGCTATAACGTTATTGTCCAAGATAGGAAATTTTTTTACTAAATAATAAATCGCATCAGGTTTATCTCTACGTCTTGCCGTAGAGGCAAAGCCAAGAATGCTACCAATCGCTTTACTCCTTTTTTTTATATTTTTTATAATCAAATTTGGTACACGATTTGGATTTTTTTTGCAATCATCGATTTCTTTTTCAGTAATTATTCCAGAAATAATAGGGTTATATTTTTCTACTTCTATTTCCTCATCAGCTATGTCTTGTACTTCTTCAAGGGCCAATCTGCAACATTGTGCTATTTGATTAAAAGTTAAACCAGTGTTGTCTACTAACCAAGCAGCTATTTGCACTAGAAACTGTTTATTTCTATCGTTATTGCCCTTAGAAGATTCCATTGACATCAAAAAAGCATCTCCCATTTAAAGTATCCCTTACTGTTATACAGAGCTAAAATATAAACTATTAAAACTAAAAAAGCATTAATTTTGTCATTCAATAACTTTTTGTTTGTCACTTCCCACCTCTTAAGTTAATTAAATGCGCTTACCTTTAAGCATATTTCAAACAAAATATTTCCCCTTCCTAAGGTATAGTATAACTCAGTTAAACATATGTTCCTATTTAAGATTAGAGAGTTAAATTTTAAGTTAATATATTGTAATATTATATATATTAGCTAATAAAGCAACAGGTTTACAAGCATTAAATTATCACTATTCTATAATTAATCATTAATTAACTGGGTTTAAAATGAATGTTAAAAATTTTTTCACTAAAGTAACCGTTGTCCTTTTAGCTTGCTTGTTAATCTTCATGGGAATTGGCAACCTTTTATCAGGTGATGATGAAAAAGAAGAGGTAGCTAGGGTTGGAAAAGAAGTTATAACGTCAGATGAGTATAAGTCGCTATATCAAAATTATGGAAAACAAATTTCTGGATCTGATGCGAGTAGAGAACAAGTAAAAAAGCTGAAATATGATTTGCTTAACGCACTTATAGAGCAAAAACTATTGTTTAACCTAACTAGTGAGCTGGGGTTGACAGTTGGAGAAGAATCTATAAAAAACCATATTAAAAACACCAAATACTTTCAAAATGATAAAGGTGAATTTGACAAAAATAAATTCTATGAAACGCTAAATGACCTGCATATGACAGAGAAAGAGTATATAGCAAAGCTAGAGAAAGTCCTGCCTGCAATGATGTTCATGACTTCATTATTTAAAGATAATTATCCAGTAACTTTTGGCGAGAAAATTGATGAGCAGATATACAAAAGTCGCTACCAAACTAGAGTAGTTGATATTGTTAAAATAACTGAAGATGCAGTTACAAACATTCCTGAACCAGATGATCAAGCCTTACTTGATTTGTACGAAAGAAATAAATCCCATTTTTATTATCCTGAGTATCGAACTGCGCAATATATTTCCCTAGGCCAAAAGTATTTTGAAGATCAAATCAAGATCTCAGATGAAGAAGTTGATGGTATAATAGAACAACAAGAACTTAAAAATCAAAGAGATATATTCAATGCAATATTTTCTACCAAAGAAGAAGCTGAGACAGCAAGAAGAGCATTTGAGGAGGGTAAAACAAGCTTTGAACAGATAGTAGAAGAGTTTGGCAAAGCAAAACTTGAGGAAACTAGAGTAAATAATATAACTAAGGATTTTTTACCAGAAGACGTGAGAGAGAAGGTATTTGCTCTTAAAGTAGGTGAAGTAAGTGAAGTTTTAGCAAGCAGTTTTGGTTGGCACATAGTAAAAGTGGAAAGTGCGCATCAAATCTCTGATGAAGACTTAGTTGATTTAAAAAAAGACATAAAGTCAGTTCTAACTAACCAAAAGTCTTTTGAAAGAGTCAATGATTTCATAAACCAAGTGAACTATAAGATATACAATGGTTCAGAAATTGAAGAAATATTGAGTGAATATAATTTACCTATACAAACTATTGGTCCAGTAGATGCGAGTGGAAAAGATCAAAGCGGTAATAACGTAGGAGATTCTGGTGATTTGATTTCTTTCATTTTTTCGCGAGAAAAGGATCAGAAAGGTTATTTTAAGGGCGTTGGGGACGCCGTTGTTAGTGTAAAAATCGTCGATATCTTTCCACCCAAATTGCAAAGTTTTGAAGAAGGCAAGGCATTAGCGGTAGAGCTTTGGCGTAGTGAGTTTATAAAAGAAAGAATGTTTAAATTCGGGCAAGAGGTTGCAGTTCAACTAAGAGAAAAAACAGATTTGGAAGAAATTCAAGGTGTGGAATTAGTTAAAGGTCAGCAGATGCACCGCAATAAAGTGGATCAACAAAACTACCCCTTTTCTTTTGTAGAAGAGATTTTCAATATGAAAACAACTGGTTCAGTGACAGATCCTATTCAATACAATAATGAAATTATAATAGGTGTTCTAAAAGAAATGCATTCATCAAATGGCAAATTAAACACGCTTGACACCGGAAAACGTGTGATGATATCGCTAAAAGAGCAATTAATTAGCTATCTGGAATCAAAGTATAAAATCGAAATTAATCACGCTATACTTGATAATATATAGTCAAAAATCTTATAAGTTGCTTCAAACGCATCCAGTGCCCAGACACACAACTGTACGAACATTGCGATTTGAGAGCAATCTTCACTAGAAAGGATGTCATCCCAGTGCCCAGACACTGGGATCCAGGAATTTTATTAAGTTGGTAAGCATAAAAGTAGCCGTTTTATGTTAAAATACAACGTTTTAATGATTAAAAAAAGGCTGGATTCCAGTGTCAAGCACTGGAATGACACCATTTGCTGTGCAATTTACCTTCAAAAATGAATGTTCGTATAGCTGTGCGCCCGGCACTGCCCTACATTATTGGTAATTATATTATAAGGTGCAAAAGTTGTATAATTCATTTGACTTAAAACGGCTCATTGTATAAAATTGTGGCTAATATATGAATAAAGGTTAACATGGCAGTTAAAATAAGGTTGGCGAGGTTTGGCGCAAAGAAACGCCCTTTTTATAGGATAGTTGTAGCTGATTCACGAGCACCAAGAGATGGGCGTTTTATTGAGAAAATAGGACAATATGATCCAATGTTACCAAAAGACAATAAAAATCGTGTTGTGGTGAAAGCTGATAGATTAAAACATTGGCTAAGTGTAGGCGCGCAGGCAACTGAAAGAGTACTGTGGTTTATCAAAAAAGGCATAGTAACTTTAGAAACAGAACCAAAGAAAACAGAAAAGAAGAAAGTAGAGAACGAGAAAGCACAAGGGCAAGAGGCATAAGTCTCTTAAAATGCTAAATACTGATTTAACAAACAGCGATAAATTAGACGATATTGTATCTTCTGATTTGTCAGCTATGAATGACTTTGTCTTCAAAAATGTCAATGATGAAGATGCTAAGCTTGCTACTGATATTATATCTCATCTTGTTAGGTCAGGTGGAAAAAAAATAAGGCCTAAACTAGTTTTTATTATATGTAAAATGCTAAACTATTCTGGGGAGAATAGGATCAACGTTGCTGCATCGGTAGAGTTTATACACAATGCTACTTTACTTCATGATGATGTGCTCGATGAAAGTGAAGCACGCCATGGAGTTAAAACAGCGAATAAGATTTGGGGAAATAAATCAAGCATTTTAGTTGGTGATCTATTGTTGACTCTAGCATTTAGATGGCTTATAGAGTGTGGAAATTTAAATATTCTCTCTATTTTATCTAAAGCATCGCATTTACTTGTGAAGGGTGAAATAAAGCAGATGACAGCACGCTTTGACCCCCACACAGTCAGGGAAAATTATTTTGATATCATTGGAGAAAAGACAGCATCTTTATTTTCTGCATGCTGTGAAGCTGCATCAACAGTATCTGGTGCAACAAATGACGAAACAGAGAGGCTAAAGAATTTTGGTTTTAATTTTGGTATGGCATTTCAAATAGTTGATGATATGCTCGATTATACTGCTAATCAAGGCACTTCTGGAAAGCAAGTCGGAAAAGACTTTTTCGAAGGTAAAGTCACCTTACCTGCTATTATAGCATACGAAAAGGGCAGTCCAGCAGAGCAAAAATTCTGGGAAAAATGCTTTTCTTCAGCTAGACACAATTTTGACCAAGCATTACACTATATTAATCACCATAATGCCATTCAGCTTTCTATGGAAAAAGCTAGACACTACATTAATATGGCACAAAATGATATTAGTACTTTTTCTGATTCTTTTTATAAAACTACTTTAATTAACTTTTTAAATGCGAGCATAGAAAGACGAATGTAGCTGGCGCTTGATATTTTCAGATTAATTGTTATATATTTATTAGATTCTTAAGGGTAATGATATGTCAGATAGCAGTAAGGAGAAAAAGAAGAAGTTTGCTGATATGGTAAGTAGGCAGAAAGGTGACGACCAACAAAGTGATAACCATAAGCAAACTGATGATTTAAATGAAGATCTCAATACATTAAAAGAACGTGCAGTTCAGCTTGAAGATCATTTACGCCGTGCTGTTGCAGATAATGAAAACGTCAAACGTATAATGCAAAAGCAAATTAGCGATGCAAGTGACTACGCAGTCACAAAACTTGCACGTGATATGATCGACTCGTGCGACAATTTAAAAAGAGTAATGGAAATTTTGAAAGACGGTGATCCTGTTCATGAGGGGATTAAAGTAGCTTATCAAAAAATTATAAATGATCTAAAAAAACATGGAATAGAGGAAGTAGATCCACTTGGTGAGCTTTTTGATAGTAATTTACACCAAGCTGTTGTGGAAAGAGAAGACAATGAAAAAAAGCCTGGCACCATTGTAGAAGTACTACAAACTGGCTATACTATCAAAAATAGGTTGCTCCGTCCTGCAATGGTTATTCTTTCTAAGAAATCTGCTGATTGTGGAAGCGATTAGCATGAGGTAAATGTATAATGACAAGTATTGTCTTTTCAGGTATCCAGCCAAGTGGCGTACTACATTTAGGTAATTATCTTGGTGCAATCAAACAGTGGATAGACTTACAGGATAAATACAAATCTCTTTTTTGTATTGTCGACCTACACGCAATCACAGCAAATAAGCTTCCCGCAAGTGAATTAAAAAGTAATATTTTCAAAACAGCAGCAGCTTATATTGCATGCGGAATAGATACAGAAAAGTCCATTATTTTTAGTCAGTCCACAGTTAGTGGTCATGCAGAACTGGGCTGGCTGCTTGGATGCTATACACCAATTGGTTGGCTTAATCGCATGACTCAATTTAAAGATAAAGCTGGCAGCGATAAACAAAAAGCCTCTCTTGGATTATATAGTTATCCAGTACTTATGGCTGCAGATATATTGTTGTATCAAACTAAATACGTTCCTGTTGGTGATGATCAAAAACAGCATTTGGAGCTTGCACGTGATATTGCATCAGCTTTTAACAATCATTATAAGCTGGATTATTTCATCGTACCTGAAATCTTAACTTTGGATTGCACATCAAGGATAATGAGCTTAAGGGATGGCACAAGCAAGATGAGTAAATCTGATCCTTCAGAACATTCGTGCATTAACCTTGATGATACGGATGACTTAATTGTCAAAAAAATAGAAAAAGCAAAAACAGATTCAATTCTAGGCTTTGCTACTTTAAAGTGCCGACCAGAAATAAGCAATTTGATAAACATTTATTCAGTGCTTAGTAATGTAAATGCAGAAAAAGTATGTGAAGAAGTGAACAAACATGACATGAAGCACTTCAAAAAAGAGTTAGCTGATTTAATTATCAGTGTTATATCACCCATACGTGAGAAAATGAATGATCTTTTAAAAGACCAATTCCATTTACATGAAATATTAAAAAAAGGCACAAAGAAAGCAGCAGAAATTGCAACCCATAATATAAAAGAAATCAAGGATATTATTGGATTTGCTCAATATCTGTAAGGTTCCAAAGTGTGATGGTGCGAACCGTCATACCGCCGCGGTATCTCAGCCGCTAACACGTAGCGGGATGACGGTTTTTCAAATTGTCGGTAAATCTAAGTCAGTTTAGCTATAGGCAGCAATTTTCTGTATTTATTTTAAGTTGAAGAAAGCTCAAATGAAAAATCGTGTTTTGCTAAAAATCACAGAATGCAGTCTGGTTACAAAATTCTCTAATGGTCTTAAATAAAACTTCCAGTGAATGATTGTCAGACATATTGTGCTCTGCTGATTTTATTAAGTGTACTTCAACATCGGTTGACTTAATTTTTTCAGCTAAATTCAATGAAGTTTGATAAGGAACATCTTTATCATTAATGCTATGCAGCAAGCGCACAGGACAGTTTATATCTATTGTCTTTTTGTTTAAAAGAAGGTTCTTTCTGCCATCTTCGATCAAATTTTTAGTTATTTTGTATGTACAATGCTCTGAAGTAAAATCTATTACACCTTTAGAATCTAGTTCTTCTTTTTGCTTGCCTGACAATTGCTTGAATATCAAATCTTCAGTAAAATCGGGAGCAGACGATATACCAATTAGTGCTGCAATTTTTTCTGGAAATTGAAGGGCAGTGAGCAACATCAGCCATCCTCCCATACTTGAACCTATAATTATTTGTTTATCGCTAGTTAATTCACTCATTACTTTAGCACAATTTTTTTGCCAATCACTTATCGTGTAATCAATAAAATTACCACTTGAATGACCGTGACCAAAATAATCAAATAGCACAAGTGCTACGTCATTTTCTTGGCAAAATTTGTAAATAGCAGTTGCTTTAGTTCCATCCATATTGGATGCAAATCCACCGAAAAAAACTACAGAAGCTTTCTTTCCTTGTAGCTTTCGATATGCTATGTGACCATTATTTCCATCAAACAATTTACAATAATCCATACTACTTTGGCAAAGCAACCGGGCTATCACTCAATTGATGCAAATAACTAACTAGATCTGCAATTTCTTGTGGATTGGAAATACCTGCAAATGCCATACGTGTACCTTTTATATAGGCTTTTGGGTTCTTTAAAAAGGCAAATAGCTCCTCATACCCCCATTTTCCACCTCTTTCAAGCACTGCTTTTGAGTAATTGAATGAGTTACCAAGATGGGCCTTTTTATTTCCAACTATGTTCCATAAGTTTGGTCCTACTTTATTCATTCCACCTTTCTCAAAACTATGGCAGGCTATACATTTTTTTGCTGCTGATTTACCTTTCTCAAAGCTAGCATTCTGCATGAGCGCTCCAATATCAAGCGCCACTTGCTCGATTTTTTGCTGGAACTCATTGCTGCCAGCAGCTACTATCGTTTGGTGTTCAATCTTATATTCTTCTGGACTGTAAAGCATATCAACTACATTACTAACTATCATAATGATTAGCCCAGAAAGTAAAATCGATGCTGCAATCTTATTAAGCTCCATAGTTAATTTTTATTAAGTAATGTTACTTAAATTATGCGAATATTTTCGCAAATAGCAACCAATTACCTTGAAGCTCGCTAAAGATGAGAGTCTCTATAGCTGACCCAAGAAAGGTTTTCCTACGTCCATACCGCCGCGAACCGTCATACCGCGATTCATTCGCGGTATCTCAGCCGCTAACAAGAGATCCCGCTAACAAGTAGCGGGATGACGAGGTTCACTGCCATTAAGTTAAGGAAAGAATGGTTAAAAACTGAACTAAAAAGTCAGAAATAATTAAGGATTTATGACAAATACTGAAACAGAATAGAGTAAACTTTAAAGCAGATAAACTCTGAAGTGTAAATTACTTAAGAAATAGTTTGTTTAGAAGTCATTTTACAGAAGCTATGGCAATAAGCTACCCAGTTATTATCAGAAGATATGAATACTACCTCTAGTCAAAATATGTGTTTTCTAACCCTTTTTTGGTAATTGAACGAACGAAGATAAGGTACCTTATGATGATCAACTTTCCTTCCCTTTCTTACCGCCAAAGTGTTCATCAAAAATAGCTTTGATAATTGATCCATAATGCAGTAAGTATCTGATTCCGTAGCAAAAATGTCGAAAGCCAAGTTTTTGATCGCGTTAAATGAGACAGATTTGTTAATGCTCCTCTTAAGCTTATCATCGGTTAAGTCCATATTCAACGCTTCTTCTACATCTTCTGTCATAACACTTTCTAGGTTGCTAATAAAGATAGCTGACCAAAAATCCTGTTTAACAGACTCAACACTTTTTCCTGTAAAATTTTCTAGACTTAGTCTTCCTTTGAGTTTTGCAAAAAATGTCTCAACTCCCCAGCGTAAAAAATATAACTCCTTAAATCCTCCAGTTTGAAACTTTTGTTCATCCATTAATGATGTAGCTAACACTTCAATTTCACCAGATGGCAGTACCACTTTGAAGCGTTATTCCACTATTTTCTTGTTTTATCTTACGCTGAGCACATATGGTAACCTCAACACTAGATGGGCTTTTTTCTTCAAACATAGCATTCACTTCATTAAAAGATGATCTGGGACATCGAATGACATAAGCAATTTTTCTTTTTGTAAGGCTAGAAAGAAATTTATAAGATAAATATACAAATCAGTAAGTCATTAGTATTTACAACTTTAAGCATTTCATCTGCTAAGTTAATTTCATGAGTGTTACCTCTATCTAACACTGACCTTATGGCAACATTATTTAGCACATCTTAACAAACCGCAAAGGTTGCACTTGCATAATCACCTAAATCTTTTGGTTTTTGGTTACGTATTTTTCTTGAGCCAAATTCATTTTTTATTTCAACGCTTGTTGGTAAAATGATTTTGGAGGCATCAAGAGCTAACACTCTAAAGCCAAAACAAGTTTTAAATTTTTGGTCTTGGTAGTACAAGGAAACCACACCTTCGTTAATTTCTGAAAATGCACTGTGTTTCATTTTTTTTCTTGCTTGACTAAAAGCACTAGCAGTAACGGTATAGTCTTTTTTCCTATATAAAATAAATTCGTTTAGTATTACTTGCAGCGACTTTACACTTTTTCTTAAAATTAAGATAAATATGTCAATAAAAGATAACTTCCTCTTTCTCATAAAATCTTTTGAAGATGATTTATGGGATTCTATAAATTCTAGACTTGCCAATTCATTTTGAATAAATTTTATTACTGCCTTTTTTACTCATACTACCTTTAAACTTATTGGTATACATCATTATCCCATAAAATCTATCTTTTTTCCTTAACTTAATGGCAGTGAGACGAGGTTATCGTCATGCCGCCACGAACCGTCATACCGCGATTCATTCGCGGTATCTCTTAGCCGCTAACAAGTAGCTGGATGACGATTGTCAGGGTGTAATCCCAGTGTCCCTATGATGTCATCCCAGTGCTTGACACTGGGATCCAGGAAAGTTTGCTTGTAAGCAAGCAAACTAGCACAGAAAGTGGTTACAACATTTTCGATGAGATTATATGGAAAACTGGATCCCAGTGTCAAGCACTGGGATGACAAAAAAAGGAGCACTGGAATGGCACCATTTGTTATGTTTAACAAAGTTCGTACTTAGCTTCATGTTAGCCATAAATATTTAAGAAATTTACCAAATGGAAAAAAAGGCAAAAGAAGCCCCATGGTTAACTAGTTCTGACACTGGTTTCCATCCAAGACGGCAGTAGCCCCTTCGGTGTCATTCCAGTGTCAAGCACTGGAATGACAAAGGAGAGCAGTGTCAGCTACTTGGATGACACCTTTTTTCTACTTAGTGTGGGTTATACAAGAAGTCTATTGTATGGCTATTGCTGGTCGTATATTACTTATAGCTTATCTATTCAAATTGCAACTTTGTTTTTCATAATTAATTATTGACAGAAATTATTAATTGGGTTATTATTAAATTATCGTTAACAAGTGAGGCAAAGAAATGATGATATCCAATAATTCTTCATTGCTAAAAGATAGTCAGGAGCTTACTAAAACTAAGCAGACTATATGGAAACCTTTAGAGGTTGTCCGGAAACTAGTAAATTCAAGCATATTCCCTCTTTAACATAACCCTACTCATAGCTAGGTATATGAAATTCTCAGTGGATGTTGTGAGTAAATCATACTCCTTCGATAGCCTTCTATTCCTATTAACCCAAGCAAAAGTCCTTTCTACAACCCATCTTCTTGGCTGTACTTTAAACCCTTGTTCTCTTGTTGGTAGTAGCTCAGGTGGCGTATCTTTGTGCACCCAAAATCTACATGGAGGCCTTTTAACAATTTCAATATCTATGTCATATTCTTCCTTTATGTGATTCTTTAAATTTCTTCCTTGGTATCCCATGTCAGCCCACATTTTTTTAACTTTAGTATATTTTGTTCTCATATTGTTTAATGCTATTTTAATACCATCTCTATCATTTTCGTTAGCAGCGCCTACGTAACAACCTAGTATAAAACCCTGAGTGTCTGTAATTATATGCCTTTTTCTACTCTTTACTTTTTTACTTCCATCATAGCCTTTGATCCCCCCTTTTCTGTAGTCTTTACAGATTGACTATCTACTATACAGGCACTCGGCTGCTCATTCCTTCCTATTTTTCTTCTACTATATTTTGTAATTTCATAATTCATTTTCTCAAAAATTCCCTGCTTCTTCCATTGCCTGAACTGCTCATACACAGTCTTCCATAGCGGAAAATCATTTGGTAAATACCGCCATTGACACCCTGTACGCAATACATAGAAAATTGCTTCTAATATTTCTCTTTTGCTATACTTTGGCGGCCTTCCTCCTTTCTTGTATGATACTCTGAAGTGTTTTTCTATTCTTGCCCATTCCCTTTCGCTTAGATCTGTTGGATACTTTTTTCTCATCTTTACCCCGTACTAAAATTTCAGATATTATAGCCTTTTACTTGTTTCCGGACAACCTCTTATAGCCTTTTACTTGTTTCCGGACAACCTCTTAACAAGATAGAGGTTCTTAATGAGGGAGATAGATATTTTGTTAATCTCTTACAGAAAAACGGCATGCTAGACTACATCTTAAACAAAGATGATACAACACTTGCAAAATCAACTCTAAAGGAGTTGTTGAAGCTTTCTATTTTGCAGGAAGAAAAAAGCACTGAGTTAGAATCTCCCCAAGCTTCAAGTGTAAATGTTAGCAAAGCTCAGCAACATTGTAGTATATAGCTGGTGATAAAGTTTAAAATAATTGCATATACTGAGGCTCATTTAGGTATAGAGCCTCAGTGGTGCTTAATTTTTCAATTTATGGTAGACTAGTAGCCCTACTATGATGTGGATCTATGCTCGCTTATAACTAAAATTTCACTTCCACCAAGGGGATATTATTCCAGCTATTGCTTCCATAGTCATCAATAGAAGCGTTTAAGTAATCTGTATCAAAGCGCACGGGCACATCAAATTCAAAGCTCGCAGTGATTATCACATCTTTTACTGGTGGCTTCATAAATGTTATTTCTCCAGTTGAATAATTTACTGAATATTCACTCTCTTCTTTACCATTTAAATAAATCTTTACTGTCCCATGTACTGGCTTTTTGATCATACGTATATGCTTATCTTCCCCACTTACATAAGTTTTGATTAGCTGAAAAGTCGTTTTTTTGTTATCTCCTATACCAATCTCTTGATTAATGGCTATAAAATCCGACCAATCCTTAAAACGAAACCCTATTGCTTTACCTTTTCGTGCATGAAAAAATGTTATTAGTTCTAGTAGTTGCTCGTTTGATCTGACCCCGTAAGCTATGTTGTATCTAGTGCGTGCATGAGACCAATTGATGTTGCGCTGTTCACAACCATTGTGAGTTGTTACAACGTCAGTGGAAAATTCCGGTCCTCCAGTGGAACCATAAGATATATTTTCTGGAAATCTAATTTCTGTGAATGACATATACCCTCCTGTGAAAGTAAAATAGTTTGGTTGAAGAAAATGTTGTAATTTGAAAGCGTTTCACATAGTAAATGACGCTATGGAAAGTGGATGAGACTACTGAGTTAAACTGCTGTCACACCCACAGTTACTATACTCAGGTTCATTTGAGTTGTCAAGCAAAAAAATAAAATTTTATGGCAAACTGTAACTAGCCTTGCTTGTGACTTAATTCATCTACTTTTTTGCGTAATACATTCAAATCAGTTGCTCCTACAAACAGGCTATCTCCAATTATTAAAAAAGGTGTACCACCTACTCCCAAATCTCTTACTAGAAGCCTACTGTTGTTTATCATTTGCTCAATTTTGTCCGCGTTATCTTTTATGGAATCATTAAAATCGTCCTCATCAATCCCTATGTTTTTCACTATATCCAATATGCTTTCGTCTGAAAATTCTCCTTTGTGACTTAAAGCAGCATGGTGAAAATCGAAATATTTTTCTTTATCGAGAAAATAGACAGCTAAAGCACTTTTTGCTGCCTTTAAAGAAGCGTTACCAAGTATTGGAGCATCCCTAAAGATATACTTAATTTTGCCGTCGTTAATTAACTGCTTTATATCATTCTTTATAGCTTTGCAATGTCCACAAGAATAGTCAAGGAAGCCTACAGCTATAACACTACTATTTTCATTTCCTGAGTAAGGATAAGCGGAGTCGAATATTTCATTTTTGTACTGTAAAATTTTACCTTTGGTCGCGTTATCTCGAGCAGCGTAACTACTTTTAATCGACTCCTCTTTGAGAGTTTTTACGATCTTATCAAAATTTCTACTTATATAATTATCTAATTTCTCACCTATATAATCATCGTTTAGCATTTGGCTGCGATTTGAAAGCCAATTGTTTATTACTGGTAAACTTGCTACTGCCAGTATAAGGATCAATAAAAACGATATTCTAGACATACAATTTATTTAAAAACCTACAACATAAAACTTTTAGTACACATTTATCTGTATATTAAAAGAAGCATCTAATATTAATGTATGAAAACATTTGTATCAAGTGTATTTTATAACCAGTTTTGCTTCAAATGCAAACTTTAACAATAAAAACTAAGCGCAAAACTAATCAGAAAGTTTAAGATGCAAACAGCAAAAGCGCACGGAGCATAGATTTAAGTTGTTTCCGCTGTGTATAATTTTCCGCGGAATAAACATATGAGTGAACCAATAATTGGCAGAGAAAAAGAAATAGCTATTCTACAAGACAAACTTCTTTCTCAATCAGCCGAATTTATTGCTGTTTATGGTCGGCGTCGTGTAAATGTTGTATTATCTGCATTTTATCAGCATAATATAGAAGTAATGTAATGCAGATATTATGCCGATGCCAAATTATACGATTACTTCTAAAATTGCTAATTGCCTTATGAAGATTGAAGCAGCAAAAGAAAAAGTGTTACATTTGCCACTCACTGTATCGATGCTCTCGTCCCTTCGTGAAACTGCACGGCTTTATACCACACACTATTCTACTATGATTGAAGGAAATCGACTTGAACCTAAACAGATTAAAGAGGTTTTAAGTGGTAAAAGCCACTTTCCAAAATATAGGAGAGATGAAAATGAGGTTAAAGGATATTATGCAGCTTTAACTCAAGTTGAACAATGGGCAGCAAGGAGAATACCCATTACTGAGAAAGCTGTTCAAACACTACATGCTCTAGTAATAGCAAGTGGAAAATCTAAAATAAAATCAACACCTTATCGTGATGGTCAAAATGTTATCCGCGATAGTCTTACACGTGCAATAATTTATATGCCACCTGAAGCAAAGGATGTACCAAAGCTCATGAGCAGTATGATTGATTGGATTCGTAACAGTGAGCAAGTGCCTTGCCCAATTATTGCAGGTATTGCGCATTATCAATTTGTAACAATTCACCCTTACTATGACGGTAATGGTCGTACTGCAAGATTGTTGACTACATTAATTTTACACCTTGGTGGGTATGACCTAAAAGGACTTTATTCATTGGAAGAATATTATGCTAAGAATCTAGGAGCGTATTATGAAGCAATCAGTATAGGTCCATCGCACAACTATTACATGGGACGAGCTGAAGCAGATATTACTAAGTGGGTGGAGTATTTCGTAGAAGGTATGGCAAATTCATTTGAGAACGTTTTACAACGTATAAATAAAGAAGAATACCACGCTGATCAGACTGATCTTATACGTAAGCTTGATCCTAAACAACGCAAAGCTCTTGAGCTCTTCCAGGAGTTTTCCGCTATTACAGCTAGTCAGGTTGGCGAACTATTTAATTTTAAGCCTCGTACCAGTGCGCAACTTTGTAAAAAGTGGGTGGAAATGGGGTTTATCAAGATTGTAGATTTTTCCAATAGAGGAAGGAAATACAAACTTAGTAAGCAATATGAGGATTTGATCTCAAATTAACTGAAAGCTCGCTAGGCAGGAAAGTAGTGCATAGGTCAAATTTCAATAAAGTGCTTGAAAACTAAATGTAAACTTAAAATTTTAAAAACTGGAATATGTACAACAACTTACGTGACTTCATCAAAGCCTTAGAAGAAAAAAAAGATCTGATTAGGATTAAGGAGGAAGTTTCAACAGTTCTTGAAATGACAGAAATTCATCGCAGAGTTTTGTCAAGCAAAGGGCCAGCGATCATTTTTGAAAATGTTATCACAGAAAATGGCAAAAATTCGATTCCAGTTTTGGTGAATTTATTTGGTACTATTAAGAGGATTGCATTGGGGTTGAACATAAACCCTGATGAACTAAGAGATCTTGGTAAACTTTTAGCATTTTTGCAATCACCTGAGCCGCCAAAAAACTTTAAGGATGCTATAAAAATGTTTCCTTTGTTGAAAGTCGTGTTATCGATGCGAAGTAAAGTCGTGAGCAAGGCTCCATGTCAAGAGGTAGTGCTAACCGGAGATGAAGTGGACCTAAGTCTACTGCCCATTCAAACATGCTGGCCAAATGAACCTGCACCACTTATCACCTGGCCAATTGTGGTAACGAAAGGACCCACGAAAGAAAAGCAAGATAATTTTAATCTTGGAATATATCGTATGCAGGTTATAGATAAAAAAACAACACTAATGCGTTGGCTTGCACACAGGGGTGGCGCAACTCACCATAAGCGTTGGAAGGAAGAAGGCAGAAATATGAAATTTCCTGCTGCTGCTGTGATCGGTAGTGATCCTGCAACGATTATTGCTGCGGTAACTCCAGTGCCAGAAACATTGTCAGAATACCAATTTGCTGGACTGCTGCGAAAGAAGCCGCTTGAACTTGTAAATTGTAAGACTATTCCACTTCAAGTGCCAGCTCACGCGGAAATCGTTCTGGAAGGCTATGTGAGTTTGGATAGATATCAAGATGAGGGACCATATGGAGACCACACTGGCTACTATAATTCTGTTGAGCAATTTCCAGAATTTAATATTACTGCAATTACTATGCGTAAAAACCCGATATATCTTAGCACTTTCACTGGCAAGCCACCTGATGAACCATCGATTCTTGGTGAAGCACTCAATGAAATTTTTGTGCCCATTCTTATCAATCAATTTCCAGAGATAGTGGACTTTTATCTGCCACCGGAAGGTTGCTCATATAGAATAGCGATAGTGTCGATAAAAAAATCCTATCCAGGGCAGGCAAAAAGAATTGTTATGGGCATACTTTCTTTTTTAAAGCAGTTTTTATACACGAAGTTTATTATCGTTGTTGATAATGATATAAATGTACGTGATTGGAAGGAAGTAATGTGGGCAATGTCAACGAGGATGGACCCTGTGCGTGATACAATCATGATAGAAAATACACCTATTGATTATTTAGACTTTGCTTCCCCTGAAAGTGGACTTGGAGGTAAAATGGGATTTGATGCGACAAATAAAATCCCGCCTGAAACCAAACGAGAGTGGGGAAAGAAAATTGAGATGAGTGAGGAAATAGTAAGGAAAGTCGCGGAGAAGTGGGAGGAATATATGGACTAGACTTCTTGCATAAAAGCAGAAAAAAGTTTGGCGTTTTTTATAATGCCGCGATTGGCATTAACTGATAATTGTGATTTAAGTCCGTCACAGTGCCCTTTTTTTTGTCATCCTATAGCTATACCGCCGCGGTATCTCTTAGCCGCTAACAAGTAGTGGGATGACGAGCTTATCGTCATCCTGCCGCGAACCGTCATACCGCGATTCATTCGCGGTATCTCAGCCGCTAACAAGCAGCGGGATACTTAGGGATGACGGTTGTTGTTTAGCTGTAAATATTAAGAAATTTACCAAATGAAAAAAAAGGCAAAAGAAGCCCTGGGGTTATTATCCGCTTTAAAATATTGGCGTTTTTTATGTTTTAAACGCTTGACAAGCGAGATTCAGCCGCTTTTAATTGCAACTAACTTACGCTGCAAATGTTTAAGAAATTTACTAAGCAGAAAAAAAGACAAAGAACCCCCGAGTTAGCTAGTCTTTTACTATCTCTGTCGAGTATTGGCATTTTTTGATGTCTTGTAACGCTTTATAAGCGCGTTCAGCTTATTTAGATAAAAATCTAGATGTAGATGAAGTTTTGTAAAGACATACAGTATCTATATACTGCAAAAAATTGAACATAAGACGCCGATACATTAAGTAATCCTTACCTTTTAATCTGCAGATTGGCGAAAGCAAATACAATAGCTTCAGTTTCATGATAAGAGGGCTGGCGGAGTTTGTCAAGCAAGTTTTTTTGTTTCTGCGGGCTACCTGAGTCTATTGATTTCATTAGAGCCGAAACTCTTGAGACCTAGGTGATAATTCTATCTAAAAGAATGCCGAAAAAGAGCAGCAACCCTACGTAGGAATTATTTTTAAATATGGACATGCATTGACTGGGATCGTCAGGATTGAAATTTTTGTATTGGCGGTGAAATATGAACCCTACAGCAAGTAGAGCAATATAAAAAATGTTATTTAATGATGATAAGATACCAGCATATAGCCACGTCATAAGAGATATTAAATAAAATCTTTTCAACCAAGATTTTGTTGTATCACCAAAATATAATGCGGTAGATTTCATCCCGAGTTTTTCATCATCTTTTTTATCTTGATGGGCGTATATGGTGTCATAGCTAAGTGTCCAAAAGACGCATCCTATATAAAACAGCAAGGATTCTATACTGATCTGGTTTGTTATTGCTGCTGAGCCCATGAGCGATCCCATATTGAAGGTAAACCCTAAGAACAATTGTGGCCACCAAACATACCGCTTTAATAAAGGGTAAGTAGCTATCATACACATTGAGATTATTCCAAGTATAAGTGTAGTTTTATTAGTTAATAATAAGATTACCAGGGCAATAGACAGTAACAGTGAAAGTAAAGCCAAAGCCTGCTTTATGTTTAATGCACCACTTGCAAGTGGCCTATATTTTGTTCGTTCAACGTGCGCATCTATTTTTCTATCGAAGATATCATTGATTATGCACCCTGCGGGTCTCATTAAAAATGCACCTATAGTAAACAAAACAAGGAGAAAAAGAGCCTGATATGATAGAGAAGTTGAGGCTAAAAGAATACCGCTCAAACTGGGAAATAGCACAAGCCACAAACCTGTTAAACTGTGCAACCTCATTAATGAAAAGTAACGATTGAAATGCATTAATTAAGTGTGATTATGTAATATTTTGCTTACATTAACAAAATTATCGAACGCTAAGTCAGGCTTGAAAACTAGTTCAGGTATAAATCGCAAATCAACATAACACAATATAGATTTACGTATTGACCATGCAGATTGGTTCATTTCATTAACAACAGTATTAATATCACAATTATTCTCAGAAGGATCTCCAGTGCGTCTTTTTTCTGGATCTAAGTAGTCAGCTACTTGAATATTCAATGAAGATAACACAATATATACATCTGCTTTTTTCAAATCTTTACTTAATTTTACGTCAGATACCGCTACATTTTTATTGAACACCTTACCTTCCATTAGAACTCTTGATATTGCTCTATGCAATACCGATGCTATCTTTAGGTTTCTAATTTCCTTTTTCATATCCAGCTACTATAACACCCTTTCTTCTTGCACTAATTGATAAGCTTCCAAAATATCTCCAACTTTAATATCGACATTACCCTCTAGTGATACTCCGCATTCAAAGTTTACACCTACTTCTTTAACATCATCTTTAAATCTACGTAGTGCTTTTAACTTTCCTTCATGCACCAATTTGCCACCACGCATTACCTTAATTAAAGAATCTTTTCTTATGACTCCATCACTTACGTAACATCCAATGATATTACCAGCTTTAGATACGTTAAATATTTGCCTCACAGATGCAAAGCCAACACGAACCTCTCGTGTAACAGGCTTTAACATTTTAGTTAAATACATTCTCATGTCGTCAATGAGCTCGTATATTATGTTATAAGTATGTATTTCTATACCTTTTTGTTTTGCCAAGTCCCTTATTTTTGAGTCCACTTTTACATTAAAAGCTAAAATTACTGCACTTGATGCTTCTGCAAGCAGCACATCTGAATCTGTTATCCCTCCTACTGCTTTGTGTAGGATATTTAATTTCACTTGGTCTTTACCGAGTTTATCAATTGAACTTGATATTGCTTCAATAGAACCAGTTACATCGCACTTTAAAACTACAGATAGTTCTTCTGTTTCGCTGTTATTACGACTGAATATATCTAAATTATTGTCGCCCAAATCTTCTTTCTTTTTCTTGATTAACTCTAGCCTGTATTCAACAATTTCACGCGCCTGCTTTTCAGAATTTACAACAACAAATTTATCTCCAGCATTTGGTACACCATTTAGACCAGTAATTTCAATTGGAGCAGAGGGTAGTGCTGCTTTTTCTCTTTGACCAAGGTGATTAACCATACTACGTACTTTACTGTATGTTGTACCAACTACCAATATATCACCAACCTTTAACGTTCCTTCCTCAACTATCAATGTAGCTGATATTCCTTTCGCTTTATCTATTTTGGATTCTATTACCCATCCAAGTGCTCGACAATCTTCTATTGCTTCTAGCTTCATTAATTCAGCGACTAACAAAATCGTCTCTTCTAGTTTATCTAAATTAGTTTTCTTTTTTGCTGATACTGGCACAATCATAACATCACCACCAAGCTCTTCAGGAATGAGATCATATTGAGGTAAGCTACTCATTACTTTCTCCACATCACCAGGCTCAGATTTATCAATTTTATTAATAGCAACTATAATAGAAACATTTGCTGCTTTTGCATGATTTATTGCTTCAACTGTTTGTTTCATGATTCCATCGTCAGCTGCAACTACTATTACAACTATATTAGTAATATTGGCACCACGTGCACGCATCGCAGTGAACGCTTCATGTCCTGGTGTATCAATAAAGGTAATTTTTTGCTTATCTTTTGTCGTTATTTGATAAGCACCTATGTGTTGAGTTATGCCACCTGACTCTCTTTCTGCAACATTAGATTCACGAAATGCATCGAGCAATGAGGTTTTACCATGATCGACGTGTCCCATAAAAGTGACGATTGGTGGTTTAGGTTTTTTAGGCAGGCTTTCTCTGCCTTCTATAAAAAATAAATCTTTTTCTCTGTTGGTATCGCTCACTCGTTTAGCCATATGATTAAATTTTTCCACTATTTCACATGCTATATCTGGATCCACCAGATCATCTACTCTATAACTCTCACCGACTTCTTCTTTGAACATTTTTAGCACACTCTTGCTATCTTCTGCCATGCGAATAGATAACTCCCTGATAGTTATTTTGTCTGGTATAATAACTTCTCTTGATATATTTTTACCCTTGGTAAACTTTGACTTTCTACTTCTTATACCAAATCTTTGCTTAAATACAGGGGGTTGTTCAGTTTTTTCATCTATTGCCTGTGCAATTACCAGTTTAGAATGCTTAGAATATATATCTTTGTTGACTTTAAAAGACTTTTTATCGTTGTCCTCATGGTCAATACTATCTTCTTTTGGTTCAACTAAGTGGGTATTACTTAAAACTTGCTTATTTATTTCCTTAGATAAAGCGTCCGCTTCATTTTTCTCGTCAATCTCTTTATTGCTGTCTTCTTTTGCTGTTTTCTCTTTTTCTTCTCTCTGGTTTCTTTCTTTCAGCAAAGCAGCATTCTGCACAGCATTAATGCGAAAAATTTGTTCTTTCTCTGTTAAAGAACATAATTTACTCTCGTCAAATAAATTATGTTCTTCTGCATCATGAGATTTTTTTCTTCTTTTTTTTACTACTGTAGCTCCAGTACTTGGGCTAGCTGAAGAGTTTAAATTGAGGTCTAATTTAAGCTTGCTTAAACCTTGGAGCGTTAATTTTTTATCACTGATATCTTCATTATTCATATTATTTTATTATATTAATCCAAGCTTTTTACGTGCTTCTATGATTATTGAATCTACTGTATCTTTTAGATCTTCTTTGCTATCGGATGAGGAAGAGAGTATGCTGCAAAACTCATAACTTGATAAATCTGCTATGTCCTCTAAAGTCTTAATATCATGCTTACTAAGAGCAATTTTATTGTCTATTGATAAAGTTAAATTGATTACATCATCCTCCATACCTAAACTTTTTAGCTCTTCTATTTTTCTATCATTTTCTGCTTTCAGGTACTTATTTGCTCTATTGTGAAGTTCGTTTGCAATATCTTCATTAAAGCCCTCTATTGAAGCAAGCTCTTTAATTGAAGCGCTAGATATGTCTTCTACACTTGAAAAACCTTCTGTTACCAATAGCTGACCCATAATCTCTTCTAAGTTTAAAGCTTCAGCAAATAAAGCTGAACATTGACTAAGTTCTTTACTTCGCCTTTCTGATTCTTGCTGAGTGCTTAATATCTCAATTTTCCATCCAACAAGCTCTGAAGCTAATCTTACATTCTGGCCCTTTTTTCCTATCGCTAAACTCAATTGATCTTCAGCAACTATTAACTCTATGCAATTTTCATTTTCATCAATAATAACCTTCGATACTTCTGCAGGAGTAATGGCTTTAATAACAAATTGACCCAAATCTGAGGAGTAATTTATAACGTCAATTTTTTCACCATTTAATTCGTGTATAATAGTTTTTATTCTATCTCCCTTAACTCCAACACAAGCACCTACTGGATCAATGTTCTTGTCGGGAGAGAAAACGGCAACCTTAGACCTTGAACCAGCATCTCTAGCTATACCTTTAATTGTCACTAATTCGTCAGCAATTTCTGGTATTTCTTGATTTAATAATGCCTCTAAAAAGCCTTCATGAGTCCTAGAAAGAATAATTTGACGTCCATCATCAGAGCGCTTAACAGTCTGTATATAAGTTTTAACCTTATCGCCTTCACGAAATGATTCACCACCGGTTAAATTTCGTAATGGAAGATATGCCTTAGTGCCATTTATGTCTATAATAAGATCTGAATATTCTACTTGTTTAACAATACCATACCTTATTTCTCCCACCTTATCTTTAAATTCCTCATATTGCTTTTTTGACTCTTCATCTTTAATTATTTGAGCAATTTTTTGCTGGGCAATTCTTGCTGAAGCAAGATCAGTGTTAAGAGAGAGTAATTCACTAACAGTATCTCCAATTTTTGCATCTTCTTTTATTAATTTAGCTTGTGTCAGCGTAATTGATTCATACTCAGTATTCTCTTCTCTATTTGATTCGTCATCAATAACTTTTAGTTTTCTGTATGAAGTAACTTTGCCTGTGTTTCTATCTATATTAACTACAATTTTACTTTTGCTACCATATTTTTGATAAGCCACTGCTTCTATAGCACTTTCTAGTGCCTTTATTACAACATCAAAATCTAAACCTTTTTGAAGTGAAAGCTCTCCTGCTGTTTTTATTACATCAAGGCTTCCAACTATGTTATTCTTGTTACTTTTCTGCTTAACACTGCTTTTACGATTAGCAATCATAATAAATAAATCCAATGTAATTAGTTATAATTATAGCTCCAACGGGCAAAGAACACTATCTTAAATGTTAAATGATTGCTAATTTAAGTCAAGTTTTTTCATGTCTTTGTATAACAAGCAACGCAGGAGTAAAGAATAAAGTTAAAACCGTTGCAACCAATATTCCACTTGCTATGGTTGTTGAAATGTCAACCCACCACTGGCTTGATGGAGCATCATATGTGATTTGTAGCGTAAAAAAATTGATATTTAACCTGGTAATCATCGGTATTAAACCAAGAACTGTGGTTGCAACGGTAAGCAATATTGGCCTAACGCGAGAAATTGCAGCGTTTATTACACATCGCTTGATGTCATTTTTGTGTACCTTAATTTGGTGATGAAAGGCATCAAGTAATAGTATGTTATTATTCACTATAATTCCCGCCAAAGCAATTATCCCCACTCCACACATAACAACTACGAAAACTTGTTGGATAAGAAAGAAAACAAAAAACACACATGTTGTGGATAAAAACACTGCTGTCATTACGATAAATGTATGGTATAGATTATTAAACTGTGTCACTAATACCAATATCATTAGTGTAATCGCTAATATAAAAGCCTTTAACAAAAATGCTCCTGATTTTTGTTGATCTTCTTTGTCGCCTTTAAAATCAATTTTTACTCCCTTGTCCCAATCCTGGGCAATAGAATTCTGAATGAACTTTACTCTTTCATCAACAAGATAGCCAGTATCAACGTCAGCAGAGATTGTCACTATGCGTAATCCATCAATCCTGTTTAGTTTGTTTACCTTTTTTTCGGGAGCATATTTTACTATATTGCTCATAGGATACGGGCCATTAACTGTATTGATAAAAAGATTGTCTATAGTCTTCATGTTGCGATCCTTTCCAGGGAAACGGAGTACAATATCGATTTCTTCATCCGTGTTATTTGGTCTATATTTTCCAATCAACACTCCATTTGTAACCATCTTTATAAAATCGCCAATGGTTGCAACACTTACTTCAGAGCTTGTAGCCTTACTCTTATCAACACTCATATTCCACTCTATTTCAGGTGCTGATCTGCTATCTTGAATATTTATAAACCCGGATGAAGGTTGGTTCATAATTTCTAGAATTTTCTCTGCTGCTAAATTCAAACTGGATACACTCCCGCTGAGGTTAATTTGTATTGGCTTGTCAGCCGACGGTCCTGGCTTTTCCTCTTGAACATTAATTATTATTCCTTTCATGTCTTGCACACTGCTCCTTATATCATTTAGTATGTGCTTAGCTTTGCGCCTGAAGCGCCAATCCATAAGTTCTAGTTGTATTCTGGCGATAACGTTGTCTGAAAATGCTCCTGATCTAGCATAAGAAACATGAATTTCTTTTTCAATGCTCAAAATGCGTTCTTCCACTTCTTTGAGTATCAGATCTCGTTCTTTGGCTGATAAGCTTTCTTTTGCTTTAACACTGATTAAAATATTATCTGAATCCACTTTCGGAAAAAACTTTACTCCAGGACCAAAAGTAAAGTACAGCACACTAAATGAAAACAAAACGAATACAGTAGCACATACGAATTTTTTAGGATGATCCAAAACCTTCTCTAGCATGCGTACGTAAGCTCTTATTATAGGCCCAGCATTTTTTATTTCACCACTTTCTATAGCACTCATTTTTTTTATTTCTTTTTTTGAAGTTATCGAAGGCTTACCAAATATTGCACCAAGTGTTGGTATAAAAACCAAAGCCATAATGAGCGATCCAGTCAAAGTTAGAATTATTGTAATTGGTATGTACTGCATGAATTTACCAACAGTATCAGGCCAGAATAATAGAGGAAAAAACACTGCTAATTTAGTTAACGTTGATGATAGAACCGGATAAAACATATCACGAACTGAAGTGTAAAAAGCTTCTACTTTATCCATTCCGCAGATCATCTTTCTATCGGCATATTCGCTGATCACAATTGCATCATCAACCAGCATGCCAACAGCCATAATTAAACTGAAGAGCACAACGATATTTAAGGTCATACCCATAAAGTAAAGAGCTATTATCCCAATGAGAAAGGAACCGGGTATCGAGAGTGCCACAAGAATAGCAATCCTTGTTCCCATAGAAAGCATCATTATGATCAATATTAACAACACAGCAAATATTATGCCGTTTTCCAAGTCATCAAGCACATCGCGGACGTTTTTTGACTGGTCGTTTAAGTACACCACTTTTAAATTTTCAGGTAATTGATCTTTTGCCTTATCCATTAAGTATTTTACTTGATTTACTGTGTCTATTATGTTTTTTCCGTTACGTTTTGAAATTTCTAGCATGACACTAGGTAATCCATTAATGCGAGCAAATCCTTGGTGATCCTCAAACCTAGGGTATACTTTTGCTATATCTTTGATTCTCAAAACTGCATCGCCTTGAGATCTAATAGGAATATTCATAATATCTTCTATATCTTTTAATAACCCTGATATTTTAATCGAATATTTACCGGCCAGTGACCCAGCTCCCACTAGTCTATTATTGCTTGATATAGCTTGGAATATTTCGTTTGATTGAATGTTATATTTTGTTAGAACTGTGGGCTCAACTATCACTTCCACTGTTTCTTTACGAATACCTGCCACTTCAACTTTGAGAACATTTGGCAGAGATTCTATTTCTTTCTTTAACTTGCGTGCTATTTCAGTTAAGGCTCTTTCTGGCAGATTACCAATTAAGCCAACATTTAATATGGGAAATAGACTCAAGTTTATTTCATTTATTATTGGAGATTCCGCTTCAACAGGTAACTTCGATTTTATGTTTGAAAGCTTTGAACGGACATTATCGAGCACTTCTTTATTATCATACTCTGTTCCAAATTCGAGTATCATGTGAGCACCATCATTAGTTGCAAAAGCTCTCAATTCTCTTACACCTTCGATGGATCTTAGTTCATTTTCTATAGGAAGCACTAATAGCTTTTCACTATCTTGAGCAGAAATCCCAGGAAGTCCAACAAACACGCTGATTATAGGAATCTGTATATCAGGATTGCTTTCCCTTGGCATTTTTACATAAACGTATGAACCGAAGATAAAAATTACTATAAGTAATAATACCACCGCCCTGTTTCGCTCTATGAGTAAGCTCTGCATGTTGAATGTTAGCTGAATATGTGTGTTTGTACAATATTATAGTCGAGATACATTGCATATTAATTAATCCTTGTGTAGCTTTAAAACTTTATGCAAATAATTAAAATTTTCGCAAAATTGCAAGTATAAGAAAATTCCTGTATAATAATTCTAGAACAGTATTTGAGAGGTTATTATGGTGGCAATTCTAAATATAACAAAAGGCAAAAATAAAGTTATTGTGTCTGGATTAGCTGGAGCTTTATCAGCTTTAATATTTTTAACAGCAATCCACATTGCCGCAAAGATAGCCATTATCGTTTCTGCTGCTGCAGTTACTTACTTATTACTTTCGCTGATTCATAAAATAAGAACTAAAGCTGAAATTACTCGTGTTTCAGGAGATAAAGTTTCAGAAGATGAAGGTGAAGAAAAAGATACCGTAAAAGAACCAAAAAGAACTGAAACTGAGCTAGAAGAAGAATTAAAAAATAAAAGAGCAGAAGAAGAAATGAAAAATGGACTACCTAAACATATGGATTTCAAAGGTAATTCACTTTCTAAAAGCGCTGATACTAAAGATAGTCATTCCGTTTCTAGTGCTACAAATATTGTTATGGAACCTTTACCTAAACACATGGATGCGCTTGGTAATCCACTTCCTAAGCAGCCATCGAGCGACCTTACCAATGTAGGGCTTAAGTCTAAAAGCACGCAAAAACTATCTGCTGCAGACTTGCTATTACAGTATGGGAATGTAAATAATGATGTGAGGAAAGTGCTAGAATGGCCAATTACCTCAAAGGAGTTTAATGGGTTAGGGTTTAACAGGTAGTTGCTATATCAAACTCTCCATCTTATATTGAGGATCAGATGCAATGCCATACACTCTATTTGGCGGAGCAATTTTGTTCTCTATACCAAAAACTATACCTTCAATTATTGCTGTGAGTACTTTTTCAAGGTTACAATCTGTTCCAGGAACACGGTGCTCTAGGCGGCATCTTTTGGAATCGTTGCCAAAATAGGGAATTCTTATCGCAGCAGTTCTGTTATTTACTCCCCAACTAATCGTAGTTGGAGTGTGAATATCCGGATACTGAAATCTTAAATATGAATCATCATTTGGAGCAAAAAACAACATATGTTTTTTCATCATTGCACATAATCCACCAATACTATGAATCAGATAGTCACTGTACTTTTGCTCATTGATATAAAATAAGTTATCGTTATTTGAATTCACGAGATTAACATGCACATTTAATGCACTGCCTGCTCTATCCAAATAGGGCTTTGCTTTAAAAGATATATTCCCACCTAGTTTTTGTGCTGTTTCAGTAAGTGATTGTTTTGCTAACTCAAAATGCTTAATTAAATTGTCGGAGTTCGTATAACAACCACTTTTTATCTCATACTGATGTGTAGAATTCTCCTTCTCGCAAGAAAATTCAAGAGATGCTATTTTATTTTTGATGCTATTCAGAAATAAGTATTCTTTTTCTATTCCTTCAATGTAAAACTCTAGTTCAATACCGAATACAGCATAACAACTCAAATTACTTAATATAATCATAAATTTGCTTCAGTCAATCTATATTAGGTTAGCTATATTTATATGAATACTTTACTTATTTGCCAGTAAATTTAACATCTTATTTATACATAATGTATTACTGTTTTTAATAGCATGCTTCTAATCCTCGATACAAGCGACATTTACAAATTTTTCATTTTTTTGAAATAAAAATGATCAATTTTAATGTTTTTATACCCTTTACAACCCATCAAAAAATCACCATAATTTTTAGTATGTATTAAGTAGTATTAGCTTTTCATTTTGCAGTAAGCTATTGATTATCTTGTATTTTTCTAATTATTGCTTTTTTCTTGGTGTGGTATATGAACTTAACTAGCCCTAAGGTTTCTACTATGTTTTTTGATCAGATCATTACAGTAACGGATCACAATGTTACTTGGGAAAAAATCCAAAATTGTCTTTATAATCTTTATGGAGAAGCAACATATAATAGCTGGCTGAGTTCACTAAAATTTGTCAGTAGCAGAAATGGGGAAGTTCTTTTATCCGTGTCAACAAGGTTTATAAAAGAGTGGATTACAGTTCATTACATGAAAAAAATATTATCATTATGGCAAAGCGAAGATAAAAGTATACGTTCTATTGATATTCAAGTAATTGAGGAGAGGAATTCAAATTTTAATGTTATACTAAAAAACAGAGAGGAAAGTAATCATAATCTTGGTTCGCCGCTGGATCCAAGGTTCACCTTTGATAATTTTGTAGTGGGAAAGCCAAATGAATTAGCATTTACGGCGGCAAAGCGTGTGGCAGAATCTATAGATCCAATATTAGGCAGCAATCCTTTGTTTCTATATGGTGGAGTGGGACTTGGTAAAACACATCTAATGCATGCTATAGCTTGGCACATAGTCAATTCCCCATCAGCAAAAAGAAAAGTGGTGTATTTATCAGCAGAGAAATTCATGTACCAATATATTACAGCGCTGCGAAGCAAAGATATTATGTTATTTAAAGAGCAATTTAGATCAGTAGATGTATTGATGGTAGATGATGTGCAATTTATCAGTGGTAAAGATAGTACACAAGAAGAATTTTTTCACACTTTCAATGCATTGATAGACCAAAATAAACAATTGGTTATATCAGCTGATAGGTCTCCTAGTGATCTTGATGGAGTGGAAGAAAGAATAAAATCACGACTCGGTTGGGGGTTGGTGGCAGATATTAATGAAACAACTTTTGAATTGAGGCTTGGTATATTGCAGGCAAAAGTGGAGCAGATGAATATGTATGTTCCGAAAGATGTCCTAGAGTTTTTAGCAAGGAACATAAAATCTAATATAAGAGAATTAGAAGGAGCATTAAATAAGGTTACCCATACCTCATTAATTGGAAGAAGTATGACGGTAGAATCAGCTAGTGAAACCCTAATCGATCTTCTTAGGTCAAATCATAGGTCAGTCACAATAGAAGAAATACAAAAGAAAGTAGCTGAATTTTTCAATATAAAGGTTGCAGATATGCAATCCAATAGAAGGCTTCGCAGTCTTGCAAGGCCAAGACAAATAGCTATGTATTTTGCCAAAAAATTTACGCAAAAAAGCCTACCAGATATTGGGAGAAACTTTGGTGGCAGAGACCATGCTACTGTTATACATGCAGTAAAACAAGTAGAAAATTTTATAAAGACCGACTCAAAATTTGCTGATGAAATCAATCGATTAAAAAAAATGTTTAAGTAGCGTTTTTAAAATAGCTAATAACAAATCCTAAAATGAATCGACTATAGTTTTAATCCGTTTAAGTTTAAAATCTTCTGTTAGCTTCGCAGAATACATTTCCTTATTGTGTTGATTATAGAAGGTAAATTCGTGATCATCTAAATTTAGTATTGCAAAGCCAAAGCCAAAAAAGTTTCTAACCTCGTGTGCTAAGTAGTTTTTACCATTTAAATAGTCAAATTCTACATTTTGATAAACAGATTCTTGATCTTGAGCGTGTAATGATGCACCACCGTTTCCAACTATAATTTGGTCTGGAACATTATCCATTAATAAAATCTGGGCTATATGAATGTGGCCAGAAACTATGGTAGTAACATTGCTTGGAAATTTATCTCCAAAAGCTTCGATTTGTGTAAGATTACCATGGCTTTTTAATGTCAAAAATTCTTTTTTTGGAGATCTCCAAAGCGGTTTATGAGTTAAAAACCACATGGGCTTGTCAGAACTATTTTGTATCAATTTATCAAATTGCCTCTCAAAAGCATCAATTGTGCTTTGGGTTGTAAAAATATCCTCACCGGATGAAGAGTCGAAGATAAAAAATTTCATCGGTCCAGCATCTAAGGACCAACTAGAAACGAAGTTTCCACATTTTTCAGACGAAAAGGGGTATGAATCTAGATACCTGAACCATCCTTCATAAGCTCTATCACAACTCTCATGGTTTCCACGAACAAAAAGGAAAGGGGATTGTGATAAAATATCCTTTGCAGGCTCAAACCAATCAGCGTACCAAACTTCTTTATTATATCCATAAATATCGCCACACTTTTTTGTATTTCTACATTTTGTTTGTCTATAATGATAATCACCAACATGGATAATTAAATCTGGTTTATGAAGGGCGATTGAATCTAAATTTTTTTTTAAAGGCCAGCTATCTACCGAATTACATTCCTGCTGAAATAACATATTTATTCTACAGCCCGTGTCACCAATGAAAGCAATTTTATTAACCTTTTTTGGTAATATAGGAACCCGTAGATCCTCAATACTAATGTTTTTGGCACTTGTTTGTACTGTCAGTTCACAAACTGTTTCGTTATGATCACCATTGTTAATTGAGCTGCGATTCAGCATTTCTGTTTCCTCGCCATCAACATAAACAATGGGACACATGTCATTGTCCGTAATTGCGCGTATGCTTAGTTTATTTTCTGGGATAACTTGAGACCATGTGTATAATATTTGTGCATGGACGAAATGAAAGCTAGTTATAAGAGAGAGAGCTAAAAAAATAAAGATATTAGCTATATTCATTTGTATAAAAACCTAAGTTAAAAATTAGTAGTAAGGTTATCTTAAATGATTAAAATTTATAATCACAAAATTCATAATCAAATTATACAAACAATTTCTAAATTATTCTAGTATCAGATTGACACTCTAGATGAAAAATTCTAAAATGATTAAGTAATTTAAAATAATTATATAAAAACTAGAATATAGTGCGGCCGTGGTGGAATTGGTAGACACGCAGCGTTGAGGTCGCTGTGGCTCATAAGGCCTTGGAAGTTCAAGTCTTCTCGGCCGCACCAGTTTTTATCGCTGTTTAATATGGGTAAAAATGTTTATAGGAAATCAGAGTAGCAATAAGGTAGAAAGAGCTATCAGCGAAATCAGGCGCGGTCGGCCAATTGTAATATATGATGAAAGTAATTACCTATTGTTTGCTGCTGCTGAGGCTTTAGAAAGAGATTTATTTAATCAATACAAGCTTACATCAAGTAATGTATATGTTACTTTAACTTCAAGTAAGGTAAAATACATATCTCAGAATAAAGAACATAACAGCAAACGTCTGTTGGTGAATAATTTTGATGAACTGCTCTATTTAATAAACTGTTCAAAGGAAGATTGCATAAAAGAGTTGCAATGCTCAAAGACAATAGATGAATGTGCTATTGCCTTGCTTAAGTTCTCAGAATTATTGCCATACGCGTTAGTGGCTGATATGACTTTTGAGAATAACCATGAAATGCGAAATTGGTGCGAGAAAAATGACCTTATTGCACTGGACACGTCATTCATAAATAATTTTCAAGAAAATCAGGATGTATATGAAGTGTGCAAAACATCATTATTTTTAAAACAGACTCAAGAAGTAAATATCATATCTTATAGAACCGAAAGTGGTGGAAGAGAACATCATGCAATTATCATTGGCAATCCAGATAAAGATGACGAACCATTAGTGAGAATTCATTCTTCGTGCTATACGGGTGACTTGTTAGATAGCTTGTCATGCGATTGCAGAAGTCAGTTACATCAAGCAATTCAAATGATAGCTGACTCTGGAAGTGGTATTATATTGTATTTGATGCAAGATGGAAGAGGCATTGGTTTAACTAATAAGTTAAGAGCGTACAGTATGCAAAGAGGACATAATCTTGATACTGTTGATGCAAATAGAATATTGGGTTTTGAAGATGATGAAAGGAGTTTTGCTGTTGCAGCTAAAATGCTTAAGAAATTGAACATTAACAAAATCCAATTACTTACAAACAATGATAGGAAATTGTCAGAATTGGAAAGTAGTGGTATAGGAGTTACAAAGTGTCTACCACTTATTGTGGAACGTAATAAATATAACGATTCATATATGGAGACAAAGTTTGGTAAATTAGGCCATAGATTAAGAGTTTTTTAGCTTTTTTGCTGTAACTACTTTGTTAATTTGCTATGTTTATTAACATAAGTTAAGATTTTTAGGAATACTAAAATGCTAAGATTTTTTAAGCGAGAAAAAAATACTGAATCCTTAGATAAGGATATAAATTGGAATTCAAACCGCTACAGCACAGTTATTGCTCAAAGGAATATTCTACTTTTATTTGCATTAATATTATTAGCAACGATCTCTATCAGCATATTAGTCATATTTAAAATTAGCACAAGTAGCACTATTGAGCCATTTGTTATAGAAATTGACAAGAAATCAGGAATAGTGCAATTGGTTGATCCTGTCACAGTAAAACAGTATTCTGCAGATGAAGCGCTAAACGATTATTTTATTTCAGAGTATATAAAAGCAAGGGAGGTTTTTGATCCATATCATTATAATTATAACTATTATACAAAGGTGAGGTTGTTTTCCTCACCTAATGTGTATAATGAATTTAGAAATTATGTAGGATCGCAGAATATGGATGATCTTTTTAATTTATATTCAGATACCAAAAGTGAATTTAAAATTCGCTCAATTCAAAAGTTGGGTAACGATGCTCTTCAGGTGAGATTTTTTGTGGAATTTACACGGAAAGATGGAAGTTCTACGAGAAAAAATAAGATAGTTATTATGTCATATAGATATGCATCGCTTGAAATGGATGATCAGCAAAGATATATTAACCCATTAGGATTTCAAGTTATTTCATATAGAGTAGATGATGAATATGTATAGGATATTATTAGTTTTAGCTTTACTTGTAAGTGGCAATTTAAACGCATCCATTAATTATAATGAGCCTATTTCTATAGATAGTAGAATAAAGACTTTTGTGTATAGCCCTAATGAAGTATTTACGGTGGTTTTTAGTCAGGGTTACTATTCTTATATTGAATTTGCGGAAGGAGAAAAAGTTAAAAATATCGCTGTTGGTGATGCATCAAGTTGGAAAATTAATCCTTATGACAATAAATTGCTTATCATGCCATTTGAAGTTAGTAGTCGCACTAACATGATTATTACGACAACTAAAAAAAGAAATTACATTTTTGATTTAATCTCAAGGCCAAACTACGATAAATACCCGGATACTGATGCTAAGAAAGTGGATCACGATTATTCTGCTGAAAAGGATATATCTTACGTAGTACGTTTTTATTATCCTCAAGAAGAAGGTGAATTTGATGTTGATTTAGATGAGGTTTCTTTACCTACTCAAATGCAATATACTACAGACAAGCTAGAAAAAATAATACAAGAAAATGATACGAAGTACAATTATACATATATTGATGAAGGTGGTAATGCGGATATAGTTCCGATCGAGTTATTTGATGATGGTTATTTAACCTATTTAAAATTTAGAAATAATAATAAAATACCTCAGGTTTTTGTAGAAGGGGAGGATAAACCTTGTAAAAGGCTGTTATTTGATGATTATGTTATAATAAAAGGAGTACATAAAAAGCTATTTATGCGTTATGAAGATGGTGAAGTTGAAATTATAAATAGGTCACTTTAGCTGTGGTACATGCAATATGAATAAAGAAAGGCGTAACAATTCAGAAGATGAATCAGAAATAGAGAATAAGGTAGTAACAGTTGGCTCTAATCAAGGTCATAGGGCATTGATGGTCATTATTTTAGTGCTTCTGGCTGGTGGAGTGTATTATCTCTATTTTAGTCCTTCTCCTAAAGAGGGTTCAGAAGTTATTAAAAAAGAGGAAACAAAGCAAAACGTTCAAGAATTGAAAGGAAAGTTGGAACAAGTTCCAGATAATGTAATGGTTCCTGAAAGAATAATAACTGATCCCTTACCACCCTTACCTCCTCTTCCTACACCACTAATCATACCAGAAGTAAAACAAATTAGAAAAGAAGAAGTGATGAAAAAAGAAGAAGAGAAACCAAAAGAAACTCCTGTGTCAAATATACCTATTTTGCCAAAGCAAAACTTTCCTTCTAGTAATGTTATGGGCAATTTACCTACCTCGTTTCCTACAATAGGGGGTGGCGGTTATCCTAGAGACAGACGTAGTGCACAGATGTTGACAATTTCAGGTGGTAGTGGAGAGAACAAGGCTGCTGATGCTATTTTATCCGACACTTCAGCACAATCGAGCAAAGCTACCAGAGTAGGAAAGCTTGGTTTAATGATTACTCAAGGTAAAATTATTGATGCTGTTCTTGAAACTGCAATAAACTCTGATCTGCAAGGAATGCTGCGTGCTATGGTGAGTAGAGATGTTTATGCAGAAACTGGTGATACAGTTTTAATACCTAAAGGCTCAAGATTGATAGGCAGTTATTCATTTGACTCGAATGTTGCTAAATCTCGTGTAAATATAAACTGGAATAGAGTGATTCTGCCACATGGAATAGATATTGCAATCTCATCACTTAGTACTGACGAGCTTGGTAGAGCAGGAATAGCAGGAATAGTTGATAACAAAATAGTAAGTGCGTTATTCTCTTCAGTGACACTTGCTGGTGTTTCGATTGGTTCTGCTGTTATAGGGCAAAAGGCTTCTAATCTTGTTGATACGCTAACTATCAGAGATGCAGTAAAGTCTATCACTGCAACCGAAATAGATTTTTCTTCTCTCCAACTCATTATTGACCCAGAAAAGAAGATATCTAGTGACAAATGGAAATTAGGCCTTGGGGCTATCGGAAGAATTCGGAGTGCCAAAAGCAGACAAGATTTACTAAAAATAATGAAAGAGGAAATAGCAAAAGCACTAGGAATTGAAGAAGACGAGGTAAATATAAGCCTGGAAATTGTAAATCAACTGTTAGAACAAATTCAAAGAAAAAGCAAGTCTGTTTATGATGAAGCAATCGGGAAATCAATCGAGGATTTTTCTAAAGATATGCGGGATGTAGTGGGCAGATATACAGATAAAAAACCAACTATTTATGTTGATCAAGGCACTGCATTGAAAGTATTTGTTAACCAAGATATAGTATTTCCTCCACAGGCAATATTAAATCAATGAAATGAACTATGCTGCACTTGATACATATTTGGAGCCATTACAAGGCATATTTCAAGAAGAAGGCGTAAATGAAATATCAATAAATAAGCCAAAGGAAGTATGGATTGAAAATCGCGGTGAAATAAGGTGTGAAAAATTAGAAGTATTCGATCTTAACCATTTGAAATCTCTTGGCAGACTGATTGCTCAAGCTACAGAACAAAAACTTAGCGAAGAAGCGCCGTTACTTTCGGCAACATTACCAAATGGTTATCGTATACAGATAGTATTTCCGCCAGCATGTGAACCTGATAAAGTAGTCATGTCGATTCGTAAGCCTTCTAGCATGCAGTTAGCACTCGATGATTACGAAAAAATGGGGGCTTTTTCTGAAACTGTTACAGAAGCAACTGATAATCCAGTTGACCGTCATTTGGATTTATTGTTAAGGCAAAAAAAAATAAAAGAGTTTTTAGAATACGCTGTAATAAGTAAGAAAAATATTATAATTAGTGGTGGAACTTCCACTGGTAAGACTACTTTTACTAATGCTACTTTGCGTGCTATTCCAGCTGAGGAAAGAATTATTACTGTTGAGGATGCAAGGGAAATCGTTTTGAACGATCATCCCAATAAAGTCCATCTAATTGCCTCTAAAGGAGGGCAGGGCAGAGCAAAAGTAACCACTCAAGATTTGATAGAAGCGTGCTTACGTTTAAGGCCAGACAGAATAATAGTTGGTGAGCTCCGTGGAGCGGAAGCTTTTAGTTTTCTCAGGGCGATAAATACTGGTCACCCTGGATCAATATCAACCCTTCATGCAGATAGTCCAACAATGGCCCTTGAGCAAATAAAATTGATGGTTATGCAGGCAAATCTTGGCATTCCTCCAGACCAAATTATACCATACATTAGAAATGTGATTGATATTGTTATTCAGCTAAAAAGAACCGGTGGGGGCAAAAGAAGCATTTCTGAGATATTATTTACTAGATCTGCGAGCGAAAATGCTTAAATTTATACATAAGTTAAGGAAGAGTAGTTTATGAGTAATGGAAATCACCTACGTAATATTCTCATAGGAGGTGTAGTAGCTTTTAGCGTACTTGAGTTTTGCTTCTATCTATCTGGTATATTGTTTGTTCTGTTTGCTGATGGTCCGGATGCTGTGGATTTTAAGGCAATTAATCCTAGTTTGACGCCTTTCCCTCAAGCTCTTTGGCCAACGATTTTTGATCATATACAATATTGTTGGCATCATCCAGAGTTATATAGCCTTGAGCTCAAAATCACATTAATTATATCTTCTGCACTGCCTATCATTGTTTTAATGATTATCTTATGGAATTTAAGAGAAAGGATAATTGAGTGGCGACCATTTAAAAAGAAAGAATCACTGCATGGAGATTCGCAGTGGGCATCAGAGAAAGACATACGAAAAGCAGGATTAAGAAGCAAAAAGGGATTACTGCTTGGTAAAGATAAAAGAGGCTACTTTATTGCTGATGGGTTTCAGCATGCATTATTATTTGCACCTACAGGTTCTGGTAAAGGTGTTGGTTTTGTAATTCCTAATTTATTATTTTGGACTGACTCGGTAATTGTACACGACATAAAGTTAGAAAACTATGAAATAACAAGTGGTTGGCGAGAACGACAAGGACAAAAAGTATACGTATGGAATCCAGCGCAGCCAGATGGAATAAGTCACTGTTACAATCCATTACAATGGATTAGTGAAAAACCTGGACAGATGGTTGACGATGTGCAGAAAATAGCCAACCTAATTATGCCTGAACAAGACTTTTGGCAAAATGAAGCAAGAAGTTTATTTGTTGGAGTGGTATTATACTTACTTGCTGCACCAGAGAAAGTCAAATCTTTTGGTGAAGTTGTGCGTACGATGCGTAGTGATGATGTAGTCTATAATCTTGCTGTTGCTCTTGATACAATGGGTAAAATACTACACCCTGTAGCATATATGAACATTGCAGCTTTTTTACAAAAAGCTGATAAAGAAAGGTCGGGTGTTGTATCAACCATGAACTCATCACTTGAATTGTGGGCAAACCCATTGATTGATACTGCAACTGCGTCAAGTGATTTTAATATTTTAGATTTTAAAAAGAAGAAAACTACAGTTTATGTTGGTTTAACTCCTGACAACTTGACTAGGCTCAGGCCTTTAATGCAGGTTTTTTACCAACAGGCAACTGAGTTTTTATGTAGAAAATTGCCATCGGATGACGAGCCTTATGGCGTATTGTTTTTAATGGATGAGTTTCCTACACTTGGAAAAATGGAGCAATTTCAAACAGGTATTGCATATTTTCGTGGTTATCGAGTTAGGTTATTCTTAATTGTTCAAGATACTGAGCAGCTCAAAGGAATATACGAAGAGGCAGGGATGAACTCCTTTTTGTCAAACTCGACTTACAGAATAACTTTTGCAGCCAATAATATTGAAACAGCTAATTTAATATCGCAACTTATAGGAAACAAAACTGTACAACAAGAATCGTTGAATAAGCCTAAATTTTTAGATTTAAATCCTGCTTCAAGGTCATTACATATCTCTGAAATACAGAGAGCATTGCTATTGCCTCAAGAAGTTATTATGTTGCCACGTGACGATCAGATAATTTTAATAGAGTCGACTTACCCAATTAAATCAAAGAAAATTTTGTACTACAGTGATACCACCTTCACAAGAAGGCTGCTCAAACAAACTCGTGTGCCTACACAAGAACCATATGACCCAAACAAAGTTCTTTCTGCCGCTGCGAGCAAAGATAAGGTTAATAACGAGGGGAATAATGTTCTTGAGGGACCTAATTCAGTTGATTATCCTGCTGAAACTAAAACCGAAGATGCAGTATATGATGAATCAGATGAATTTGCAGACGAAGATATCGACGATAAGTTTGAAGATGATGACGAGGAAGATGAGGATAGGAGCGATGATGGGTTTGATGACGAAGAAGAGGAGGATGAATTTGAAGATGAGGATAAATTAAAAAATGACGAGAAGTAAGGTTAACTTTGCCTATTTTTAGCTCAGAAAAGTGCAAGTTATGCAAATAATTAGGTTTTTCATATTAAGCCATTTTTAATTAATTAGTATTAGATTAGCTATTTTAACTAGGGGAGTAATAATGATTAGTAAAAAAACATTAGCGGTTACAGCATTTGCTTTATTGTTGTCACAACAATCTTTTGCAAGTGAAACAGAAGGGTTTTACTTTGGTAGTGGGTATTACGGTCAATATTTAAATAACACAAGCGTACTAAAAACAAGCACTACAGGTATCAAAAATTTGTCTATAAATGACAGGGGTGCTCAGAACACAGAAGGTCAGTCACTAAGTGAGTATAAAGGAGATTATAATCCACCTTTTGCTGCAAATGTGGCATTTGGTTACACAGGAGAATTGGGTAACAACAGCTATAGGGCTGAATTGGAAGGGATGTATTCTTCTGTAAAAGTGGATAATATTGGTTTAACAAGTAGCCAAATAACTGTTTCATACCTAAAGGAGACTGGTGAGGATCCTGATAAAGAAACTTATCTCTATAGTGCTGCAGTTAGTCATGACCAAATTGAGAACATATCTGTAATGGCAAATGTTTATCATCATTGGAAAAGTGACCGTTTCTCTTTTTCTCCTTACGTTGGTATTGGGATCGGTGCAACAAGAATGACGATGTTTGAAAAACCGTCAATAAGACCCGCAGGTCAATTAAAAGCTGGCTTTGACTATCGCATAAACGAAGATGTAAATATGCATATCGGATATAGAGGTTTTGGTGCTATTGGTAGCGATATTAAGCTTACAGCAAAAAGGTTAGGACAAGTGGTAGACGACCCTAATAATGATAAAAAAAAGAAGCTTAATCCTAGCTCAGGTAGCAAAGTAACTGAGGAAATAAATATAGGTAATCAACTATTTCACACACACGGTATAGAGGCTGGTCTTACTTTCCATTTTGCCAGCAAAGCTTAAACATGTTGCCCTTTAAAAAATGCATAAAACCGTTCCTGTCGTCCTATGGCTTGACCATAGGATCTAGTTAAATATAGATCCAAGTAGTCACGCTACTTGGATGACTAGGTAGAGGGTACTGGGATGATATAGGATAATATGGGATGAAGGCAAAAAAACATTAGCTATGTTCTTTTCACAACAATGCATCTCTTCATTCCCGCTAAGTCATATACATATTCCTGAAAAGCTAATTCGTATGAGGGGATTATTTTGTCAATATTGCTTTGATCTTCACCTATCTCCAATATCGCAAACCCATTTTTTTTAAGGCACTTTCTCAATATTGGAAAAATGCTCAAGTAACAGCTCAAACCATCAATACCACCATCAAGGGCAATTCTTGGTTCCTTTTGCACTTCAGCTTGCAAGTCTTTCAATTTGCTTCTTTTAATATATGGAGGATTACTGATTATAAGATCGAATGAACCTCTGCACTCTGTCCACGAACTTGGAAATATTTTGGCTCTGCTGAGAAGATCATGTTTTTTTGTGTTCTGATAGGCAACTTTATATGCTTCCAAGCTTTTTTCAAAACCGACGCCAACAGCATATTCATACTCACTAAGTACGGATATCAATAAACAACCTGTGCCTGTACCAAAATCTGCAATTTTTAGTTTCTGTTTTTTGTTTGGGTAATATTTTAACACTGCTAGGATTATTGTTTCACTATCTGGCCTTGGATCTAAAACATGCTGGTTAACTATAAAATTTTTACTCCAGAATTCACGATTACCTATTATTTGCGATATTGGATATCTTTCCGCTCTTTTTTTTGTTAATTTCCAAAATAAAAGTTCTTTCTCCATCGGCACTTGATCAGCATGGTTCACAATTATAAATGATCTTTCCACTCCAAGTACGTGCTGCATGATGATTTCACAATCTAAATGTGGTGATTCAACTTTATGTGACGATAATAACTCCGATCCTTCTTGAATTAAAGTGCTGATTGTTTTCATTATTCTAAAAATATGTTTCTTTCAGCCAAAAATAGCAAGATGAGCTTCCAGTTTAGGGTAGCTGCACTAAATCCCAGTGTCAAGCACGCAGCTGTACGAACATTGCAATTTGCAGATCCAAGTAGCTTGACTACTTGGATCCAGCTAAGTTGGTGAGCATAAAAGTATAGCTTCTACGTCATGCCGCCGCGGCGCTAACAAGAGATCCCGCTAACAAGCAGCGGGATGACGATTGTCGTTTAGCTATAAATGTTTAAGAAATTTACCAAATAAAAAAAAGGCAAAAGAAGCCCCATGGTTGGCTAATTACTTACGTTATACTTTCAAGTATGGCGTTTTTTTATTCTAAACGCTTAATAACCGCGATTTAGCTGCTTTTTAATGCAACTAACCTTTAGTCATAAATGTTTAAGAAATTTACTAAACAGAAAAAAAGGCAAAAGAAACCCTAGGGTAGCTAATTATTCACTATCCATTTTTTAAGTTGGCGTTTTTTAATGTTTTAAATGCTTTATAAGCATATTTCAGCTTGTGTAGGTAAAAACCTAGAAATTTGATAAAGACATAAGGTGCACATAGTGCAAAAAATTAAACATGAGACGCTAGATACGTTGAGTTTTTTTGTCATTTAATCTGTACAGAGAAGATAAATAAATAGCTTCAGTTTCATGATAAGAGGGCTGGCGAAGGGTGTCAAGTAAGTTTTTTCGTTTCTACTGAATGACAGTTGTGGCTTGGGAGGTAGTGCAAGAAGTCTACTGATGGCTTTCAAGGCAGTTGAGCTTAATTATTAGAGTAGTAATGTTTATTTTTATATTGACTATTGAGGTTTATTATTTTATAACTAAAAACTTAGTTATTTTAATGAGCTTGAGTTTATAACATATGCCTACGATAAATCAATTAATACGTAAGGGTAGATTAGGATTGACCCATAAGAAAAAGGTACCAGCTTTGGGAGAAAGCAACCCTCAAAGGAGAGGTGTTTGCACTAAGGTGTATACTACAACTCCTAGAAAGCCTAACTCAGCACTCCGTAAAGTAGCCAGAGTAAAAATTAGTGGGTATGGTGAAGTGACGGCTTATATACCTGGTGAAGGTCATAATTTACAAGAACACTCTGTTGTTTTGATACGTGGTGGGCGGGTTAAAGATTTGCCAGGTGTGCGTTATCACATAATAAGAGGTGCCCTTGATCTGCGTGGTGTGCAAAATCGAAAGAAAGCTCGTTCAAAATATGGTGTAAAGAAATCTGGTTAAAGTTTATGGCTCGTCGGAATAAAGCAAAAAAAAGAGAAATAAGTCCTGATTCGCGTTACGGCAGTGTTTTGCTGATGCGTTTCATTAATACAATCATGAAATGTGGTAAAAAATCTACTGCAGAAAAGATTATCTATGACGCTTTGTCTTTAGCTGAAAAGAAAATAGGCGAAGGTGGGTTATCAATTTTTGAGACAGCAGTAGGAAATGTTACTCCTTCTATAGAAGTGCGTTCTCGACGCATTGGTGGTGCAACTTATCAAGTACCTGTTGAAGTTCGACAAGATAGAGCGGTTTCTTTAGCGTTAAGGTGGATTGCTAAAGCAACTTCTGCTGCTCGAAAAAAGAGTGGAAAAACCACTGTTGATTGTTTGCAATCTGAAATACTGGATGCTTATAATAAACGCGGTGGTGCGTTTAAGATGTGCGAAGAAAAATATAAAATGGCTGAAGCTAATAAGGCATTTTCTCATCTTCGTTTTTAATGTTAGCTAATTAATTGTGATATGGAAATTGGAATATCTAAATACAGAAATATAGGGATAATGGCTCACATAGATGCTGGTAAGACTACCACAACAGAGCGTATTTTATTTTATACTGGTAAGCAAAATAGAATTGGTGAAGTGCACGATGGTGCAGCTTCTATGGATTGGATGGAGCAGGAAAAAGAGCGTGGTATTACAATCACATCTGCTGCAACAACATGTTTTTGGAATGATCATAGGGTCAATATAATAGACACTCCTGGTCACGTTGATTTCACTATTGAAGTTGAGAGATCTTTAAGGGTTTTGGATGGTGCAGTTGCTGTATTTGATGGAGTTGCTGGAGTTGAACCTCAATCTGAGACAGTGTGGCGTCAAGCTGATAAATATAGCGTTCCTCGTATCTGCTTTGTTAATAAGATGGATAGAATAGGGGCAAATTTTTATCGATGTGTTGATATGATAAAGACTAAGCTTGGTGCAGCACCTTTAGTTATTCATTTACCAATAGGGAGTGAGAAAGATTTCAAAGGTATAATTGACCTTATTTCTATGAAAGCCATTATATGGCAAGAAGAAACGTTGGGCGCTAAATTTTCTTATGAAGATATTCCTTCTGATTTGCTTGATAAGGCTCAAGAATATCGAAATCTTTTATTAGATGCTGCAGCTGAGATGGATGATGAAGCGATGAATACTTACTTTGAGTCTAATGATCTGCCAGTAGATTTACTGAAAAAATGCGTGAGAAATGGGACCATTAAAGGAAAATTTGTTCCTGTGTTATGTGGATCAGCTTTTAAAAATAAAGGCGTACAACCACTTTTAGATGGTGTGGTTGACTTTTTACCTTCTCCTATTGATGTTGATGTAATTGTTGGAATTGATCCTAAAGATTCAGAAAAGAAAATTGAGGTCAAACCTTCAGAAAAAGAGAAATTTGTTGCTCTTGCATTTAAAGTGATGACGGATAAATTTGTAGGCAGCTTGACGTTTATCCGTATTTATTCTGGTAAATTAAAGTCTAAATCTACCGTTTCAAATGCGTTAAAAAACGAAACTGAAGGGATTGGCAGAATGTTACTTATGCATGCAAATAACCGAGAAGATATAACTGAGGCTAGGGCTGGAGATATAGTTGCTTTAGTTGGGCTAAAGAAAACAACTACCGGAGATACTTTATGTTCTGTTGATTTTCCTATATTATTGGAGCGTATGGAATTTCCTGAGCCTGTTATTGAAATTGCTGTAGAACCTAAAACCACTTCAGATCAGGAAAAATTAGGTATTGCTCTAAATAGGTTGGTTGCAGAAGATCCTTCTTTGAGAATGTCAGTAAATGCGGAAAGTGGCCAGACTATATTGAAAGGCATGGGTGAGCTCCATCTTGAGATTATTGTTGATAGAATGAAGCGCGAATTTAACGTTGAGGCTAACGTCGGTGCTCCTCAGGTTGCATATCGTGAAACTATCACTAAATCTGTTGAAATTGATTACACTCATAAAAAACAATCTGGTGGAGCTGGTCAGTTTGCTAAGGTTAAAATAAAATTTGAACCTCTTGAGCCTGGTTCTGGGTTTCAATTTGAAAGTAAAATTGTAGGTGGTGCTATTCCAAAAGAGTATATTCCTGGGGTAGAAAATGGCTTGGAGTTGATAAAAGAAGGTGGTATAATTTCGGGATTTCCGTTGATTGATTTTAAGGCTACCCTTCTTGATGGTGCTTTTCATGAGGTTGATTCTAGTCCTTTAGCTTTTGAACTTGCTGCTAAAGGTGCTTTTAAAGAGATGGCAAATAAAGCTGGTCCAAAAATGCTGGAGCCTATAATGAAAGTTGAAATCATTACTCCTGAAGAATATATGGGTGATGTTATGGGTGATATAAATAGTAGAAGAGGAAATGTTGCTGATATGCTCGATTTAGGTAATAATAGTAAAATAATTACTGCTTCGGTACCTCTTGCAAATATGTTTGGTTATATCAACGTTTTGCGTTCTATGTCTCAGGGAAGGGCGCAGTATAGTATGCATTTTTCTTGTTATGAGCAAGTGCCACAATATGTGGTTGATGAGTTAAAGTTAGAGTATAATTAAGGGTAATAATTATGACAGCAGTAGTGGAAGCATTTGGAAAGCCGCATGTAAATGTGGGAACAATAGGACATGTGGATCATGGGAAGACGACGTTAACAGCGGCGATAACGAAGCATTATGGAAATTTTGTAGCGTACGATCAGATAGATAAAGCGCCAGAAGAAAGGAAGAGGGGGATAACGATAGCAACAGCGCATGTTGAGTATCAGACGGAAAAAAGGCATTATGCACACGTTGATTGTCCTGGACACGCTGACTATGTAAAGAACATGATAGTAGGTGCAGCACAGATGGATGCGGCGATATTGGTAGTGTCGGGGGTTGATGGGCCAATGCCACAAACGAGAGAGCATATATTGCTGGCGAAGCAGGTAGGTGTTGGATATATCGTGGTGTATATAAATAAAGCTGATGTTGCTGATGCTGATATGATAGATTTAGTAGAAATGGAAGTGAGGGAATTACTGAGTAAATACGGATTTCCAGGGGATGAAGTGCCTGTGGTGGTTGGTTCAGCGCTCAAGGCGCTGGAGGATGACAGCAGCGAATATGGAAAGAAATCAATAGACAAATTGATGGAAAAGTTAGATGAATATGTAGCGGTTCCACCAAGGCCTGTGGATTTACCATTTTTATTGCCAATCGAAGATGTATTTTCGATATCGGGGCGAGGAACAGTGGTAACAGGAAGAATAGAGAAGGGAGAGATAAAGACGGGAGAAGAGATAGAGATAATAGGTCTGAAAGCGACGCAAAAGACGATATGCACAGGTGTTGAGATGTTTAAGAAGTTGCTGGATAAGGGAAGTGCAGGACTCAATGTAGGAATATTGTTAAGAGGAACAAAAAGAGAAGAAGTGGAGAGAGGGCAAGTATTAGCGAAACCGGGGACGATAACACCGCATAGAAAGTTTAAGGCGGAGGTTTATATATTAAAGAAAGAGGAAGGAGGAAGGCATACACCATTTTTTGCGAATTACCAGCCACAGTTTTATTTAAGGACAACGGATGTAACTGGGAGCATAAAATTGCTAGATGGGAAGGAGATGGTAATGCCAGGAGATAATGTGAGTGTAGAAGTAGAATTGCAAGTACCGATAGCAATGGATAAGGGATTGCGTTTTGCGATAAGAGAAGGCGGTAGAACTGTTGGTTCTGGTGTTGTTTCTGAAATTTTGGAGTGAGAGTTTGAGTTATAGGAGTGTAGCTCAATTGGTAGAGCGCTGGTCTCCAAAACCAGAGGTTGTAGGTTCAATTCCTATCGCTCCTGCATTAATGTTGTGGTGGAAATGTTAAAAAGTTTGTGTGGTTTTTTCTGTGATATAAAGCAAGAAATACGAAGAATTGCTTGGGTAAAGAAACAGGAGGTGTTGTCATCTCTATTTGTTGTAATGATTGTTATATTATGCTTTTCGATTTTCTTCTGTTTTGTGGATTTTATGTCTCTTTACGTAATTAAGGCTTTATTTGGAATTATTTATGGAATGTGAATATAAATGGTATATCATTAAAGTTGATTATGGATATGAGCAAAACATACGCGAATTGGTAAGTAATGCTGTTTATTTTAAGGAAGTGTTTATTCCTTATCAAACGGTATGTAATTCAAAGTCTGATATAAAAGAATTATGTGAAGTGTATGTATATATGCATCTGTGTGATGAAAGCAAAAATATTTTGAATCAAACGCCTGGATTCTGCAGTGGCGAATCTGGTGATTTTGAGATGATTTCAGATGATGAGATAAGTTTAAAGTGTAAAGAATTTAATAGATATAAATGGTATATCTTGAGAGTTGCTTCCAATTGTGAAGAGAAAGTGCGCCAACATATATTGGAAAATTCTATGAGATTGGGTGTTAATGATTACTTTAAGGAAGTTTTTATTCCATATGAAGAGCTAAGTGAAGTAGAGTTGAAATCTAAGAAAATTGCTACACGAAGGAAATGCTTTCCTGGTTATGTCTTTTTATACGTGAATTTATGCGATGAAGTATTGAATTTTATCAATAATATACCAAAATCTCTTAAGGTTTATGGATTTTTGAAAAACGGTAATATTCCGAAGGTGATTTTGGATGATGAGATTCACTCAATGTGTAATGCACTTTATAATGCTCAAGAGACAAAGAAGTTAGGTTATGGTTATGAAAAAGGTGAAAAAGTGAAAATTAATGATGGTCTTTTTCAAAATTTTACTGGTAAGGTAAATATGGTAAACGATGAGAAAAAAATTATTAATGTGGAAGTATCGATTTTAGGTAAGCCGACAATAATAGAGCTTGATCTGGCTCAAGTAGAGAAAATAGAGGATTAATTATGAGTGTTATAGTTGCTAAGATTAACTTACTTATGGAAGCTGGGAAAGCAGTTCCAGGACCGAAAATTGCTTCAGTACTTGGTCCACGTGGTATACCTGTTCCTAAGTTTTGTGAAGCTTTTAATAAAGTTACTAGTGCTGCTAACGCTAATTATAAAGTAGGCGATTTAGTAACAGTGCGAATTTCCATAAAGGATGATCGCTCTCATGATTTTACTGTCAGCGGTCCGCCTGTGGCTTATTTACTTAAGCAGGAGGCTAAATTAAGTAAAAGTTCTGGTAATCCTGGTAAAGAATTAGTGGCTAAATTACCTATGTCTGCTATAATTAAAGTAGCAAAGTGCAAGATGGTTGATATGAAAGTGGATAATGAAGATTCAGCAGTGAAAATGGTTGTAGGCACTGCAAAATCTATGGGTATAGAAGTTGTGGAAGGTTAGGTAAATGAATACATATAATGATAATCCTAAGCAGTGTTTGAAGAAGATTGTTGAGTCTGCTTCAGCAAAATTTAATGAATCAGTTGATATTGCGGTCAATTTAGGCGTAGATTCACGTAAATCTGAAGAGCAGGTGCGTGGTACAGTAGTTTTGCCTAAAGGTATCGGGAAGAATATTAAAGTAGCTGTTTTCGCTCAAGATAAACATTTATTAGAAGCTGAAAAAGCTGGTGCTGATATTGCAGGAGGAGAGGATTTAGTTGAAGAAATAAAAAAAGGTAGAAAGTTAGATGTTGATTGGTGCATTACTACTCCTGATTTTATGGCAAAAATCACTCCTATTGCAAAAGTATTGGGTGCTAAAGGGCTGATGCCTAACCCTAAATTTGGTACTGTGACTTCTAACATTGCAGAAGCTATTAAAACCATTAAGTCTGGTCAGGTAAAATTTAGAACAGATAAAAATGGTGTTATTCATGGTAAATTAGGAAATATTAAATTTGATATTGATGACTTGCTAGAAAATTTAAAAGCCTTTCTTAAAGTAATTAAAGATAATAAACCTATTTCTGCGAAAGGAATTTACTTTAAGGGTGTTTTTTTAAATTCAACTATGGGTAAAGCTTATAAGATAGGCAAAGTGGAAGATATAATTTAAGGGAGTGATACCGTGAAGCGTAAAGATAAGGATGAATTTATACAGAGCACAATAAACGTATTTGTAAATAATGATTTCTTGATATTAGTAAATTTTAAATCTATAAATGCTAATGATTCATTAACTCTGAGGAATAGTCTGAAGTCTATAGCAGGTGGGGTATTAGTAGTTAAAAACACTCTAGCGCGCTTGGCTTTGGAAAGGACTGGTAAATTCTCTTATTTATCAGGCAAATTTTCCGGTCCTGTTGCTATTATATACTCTAGTGGCATAGTAGAAGCTGCAAAATTAATAGTTGATTTTACTAATGCTAACAAAGAAAAAATGTCTGTGATTTGCGCAGCTCATTTAAATGAATTGTTAACAGTGGAAGATGTTAATAAACTGGCTAAGTTGCCTTCTCTGGATGAATTGCGTGTTAAAATTATGCGTTTAATATCTTATGATATTCCTGCTCGGTTAGCGTTGTCTATTAATTCATCTTCTATGAGGCTTATGAGAGTTTTGGATTATTATAGTTCTAAAAAATAAATTTGTTGTTAAGTAAGGTGGTAATTATGAGTAATGTAACAAGTGATTTGGTTGATAAAATATTATCTTTAAACCTATTAGAGGCTTCTGAACTTGTAAAAGTTTTAGAAGAGAAAATAGGGTTGCCTGCTGGTTCTTTTCTTGGTGGAGCTGTTGGTGCTGGGGCGCCTATTGGTGATAATGCTGCTGCTCCTGCTGCTCAAGAAAAAGCTGAGTATAAAGTTGTGATTAAAGAAATTGATGCGAGTAAAAAAATAGGAGTTATTAAAGCTGTGAGAGAGGTTAATTCTACATTGGGTTTAAAAGAAGCAAAAGAGTTGGTTGAATCTTTACCTAAAGATTTGACTGCTAATGTTCCTAAAGACGAAGCAGAAAAAATCAAGCAAAAACTTATTGAAGCAGGAGCAACTAAAGTGGAGCTTGAATAATATTTAATGTATTAATTTTATATTGATATAGCTCTTTTAATTAGTTTGGGGTATTTTAATGGTTGATTCTTCTTATATGTACGCTTCTGGTGCTTTTGTTCCTAGAGTTTCTTATTCTAGGTCGATTGATTTAAAAGATTCTTTATTGGATTTGGTTAAGGTTCAAAAAGAATCATATGATTCTTTTACTCCTAAGAATAAGGGTAATGAAAGACTTGAAGTTATCTTTCATACAATCTTTCCAATAAATGATCCTTTGCGTAGGGCTACTATTGAGTTTATAAGTTGTAGGGTAGATGATCCTAAGTATGATGAATCTGAGTGTATAAAGCGTGGTGTAACTTTTTCTGCTCAGGTTATTGCTTCTATACGTCTTGTTGTTATGCAGGATGGTATTTCTCTTGATGAATATAAATCGATTAAAGAGAGTGGAGATCATTCTAAACTTGCAACCGTTGTAAAATCTATAGAAGAGCAGAAAGTCCACTTTTGTGGGTTGCCTATGATGACTGATAAGGGCACTTTCATCATTAATGGTGTGGAAAAAGTTATCGTCTCACAAATGCATAGGTCTCCTGGTGTATTTTTTGATAGCGATAAGGGAAAAACTTACAATTCTGGTAAATTGATCTATTCTGCTAGAATTATTCCTTATAGGGGTTCTTGGCTTGATATTGAATTTGATGTTAAAGACCATTTGTATTTTCGTGTTGATAGAAAAAGAAAATTGCCAATTTCAGTTTTATTAAAGGCGTTGGGTCTATCAAATAATGATATACTCGATAGATTTTATGAGAAAATAAAGTATGTAAAACATAAAGATGGTTGGAAAGTGCCTTTTGTTCCTGATAAATTTAAAGGAGTGAGGCTGCCTTTCGACTTAATGGATATTGAAGGTAATGTGCTGCTTAAAGCTAACGTTCGTATTACCTCAAGACTAGCTAAAAAGCTATATGATAATGAATTGAAAGAGTATCTGGTTCCTTTTAATTCTATATGTGGTTTATTCCTCGCAGAAGATTTAATGGATAGTGCTAGCTCTACGAAAATTTTATCTGCTGGTGAATCTATAAAGCTGGAAGACATAAAGAAGCTTGAGTTATTATCTGTAGATGAAATATCAGTGTTGAACATAGATAATTTGTTTGTTGGACCTTATATATTAAATACGCTTTTCTTAGATGAAAACATGTCTTATCAGGATGCACTATATGAAATATATAGAGTTTTGCGTCCTGGTGAAGTTCCTGTTTTAGAGATAGTAGAAGAGTTTTTCCGTAATCTTTTCTTCAGTCCGGAATATTATGATTTGTCTAACATTGGTAGGTTGAAGCTTAACTCTTACCTTGGATTAAATTATGATGAGGATTTAACTGTTTTAACGCATGAAGATATTATTGAAATTGTGAAAAAAATAGTATTGTTACGTGACGGTCAAGGATCTGTAGATGATATTGATCATTTAGGAAACAGAAGAGTAAGATCAGTTGGAGAGTTTATAGAAAATCAATTTAGAACTGGGTTGTTGAAATTGGAACGCGCAATAGTTGATTCTATGTCCACTTCTAGTTTAGATAAAGTTTCTCCATCTGATTTTATTAATCCAAAAGTGTTAACTAATGTCTTAAGAGATTTCTTCAATTCTTCTCAATTATCTCAATTTATGGATCAGACTAATCCGTTATCTGAAATAACACATAAAAGAAGGTTATCCGCGTTAGGTCCTGGCGGTTTAACAAGAGAACGGGCAGGATTTGAGGTGCGTGATGTTCATCCAACTCATTATGGAAGAATTTGCCCTATTGAGACTCCTGAAGGGCAAAATATAGGGTTAATCAACAGCTTAGCTATATACGCGCGTATTAATAAATATGGTTTCATTGAAAGCCCTTATAGAAAAGTAGTCAATAGGGTTGTTACTGATCAAATTGAGTATCTTTCTGCTATAGACGAAGGCTCACATCATATAGCTGACACTAGCGTAAAGCTTGATGAAAATAATTGCTTTGTTGATGACATGCTATACTGTAGATATGCTGGTAGCTTCGTCATGGTAAGTAGCGACCAAGTTAGTTACATTGACGTATCTCCTAAGCAGGTAATATCAGTTGCAGCTTCCTTGATTCCATTTTTAGAAAATGATGATGCTAATAGAGCATTAATGGGCTCAAATATGCAACGTCAGGCCGTACCTTTATTGAAGCCTACCGCTCCTCTGGTTGCTACTGGTATGGAGTCTTTTGTAGCTTCTGGCTCTGGTGCTGTAGTTTTAGCAAAACGCGATGGCATAGTTGATAGTTCTGATAGTAACTCTATAGTTATACGTGCTTTTGATAAAGAAAGGGTTAACTACTTGGACGTAGATATTTATCATCTAAGGAAATTTCAGCGTTCTAACCATAATACTTGTATTAATCAAAGACCGCTAGTGTGCGTAGGTGATTATGTTAAAAAGGGTGATGTAATAGCTGATGGTCCTGCAATTAACAGTGGTGAGTTGGCGCTTGGTAAAAATTTGCTAGTCGCTTTTATGTCTTGGCAAGGTTATAATTTTGAAGACTCTATTATTATTTCTAGTGAAGTTGTTAAAAAAGATCTCTTTACTTCTATTCATATAGAAGAATTTGACTGTGTTGTACATGATACCCCTTTAGGATCAGAAAAAATAACTCGTGCTATACCTGGTGTTAATGAAGAAAATCTATATCACTTGGATGATAGTGGTATAGTGAAAATTGGTACAAGAGTTGGTCCAGGCTGTATTCTGGTAGGTAAAGTTACACCTAAACCTTCTCTTTCATTGCCTCCTGAAACGAAGTTATTAATGACAATTTTTGGTGAAAAGTCATTCGATTGTACGGATTCCTCTTTATATACATCTCCAGATGTTGAAGGGACAGTAATTGATGTACAAGTCTTTACACGCAGGGGGGTTGAAGAAAATGAAAGGGCATTACTCATCAAACAAAAAGAGATAAATGACTTTGAGGAAGAGCGAGATTATATAATCAATGTTACTAGTGAATATTTCTATGATGAACTGAAGAAACTTCTTATTAATTCTGGTTCTCAAGATCGAGAAAAATTTGACTCTATTGAACGTGAGCAATGGTGGGGTATAGGATTAAAAAACCAATCCATTTCTGAGCAAGTTAAGAGCTTAAAAAAAGATTTTGATGAAAAAGTATCACATGCAATAGCACAGTTTAAGCGAAAAGTAGAAAAATTACATGAAGGTTATGACCTGCCTCAAGGTGTGTCGATGTCAGTAAAAGTTTTCATTGCTGTGAAACATAGTCTGCAACCAGGGGATAAAATGGCTGGTAGACATGGAAATAAAGGTGTGATTTCTCGAGTTGTGCCAGTGGAAGATATGCCTTATTTGGAAGATGGTACTCCTGTTGATATTATTCTTAACCCTCTTGGTGTTCCTTCACGAATGAATGTAGGGCAAATACTGGAAACGCATGTAGGTTGGGCTTGTAGAAAATTAGGGGAAAAGGTAAGTAATATTCTCGATGAGATCAATAAGATCAAAAGTGCTTTTTGCAAGGGAATTAGGTCCCTTAACGATGATAATTTTACACAATTTGCAGTAGCATACCTTGATAATAAAAAAATTGAAAATATTGATGATGATGAAATAACGGCTTCTGTTTTAAATACACCTAATAAGAATGCACTAAATGACGAGTTGAATGAGTTAGTAGAGAACTATTTGAACTCTTGTAAAAGTTCATACAGCAATTTACGTAACTTCCTGATTGAGGTTTATAGCTATGGCAGTAACGTATCTATCTGTAATGATATTCGTAATATTAGTGATAATAATCTCATTGAATTTGCACGCAAATTACGTGATGGCGTTCCTGTTGCTGCACCTGTATTTGAGGGTCCAAAAGATGAACAAATAGCAAAATTATTTGAACTTGCTGGTTTAGATAACTCTGGACAAGCTGTATTATATGACGGTTGCAGTGGTGAAAAATTCGACCGCAAGGTTACAGTTGGTTACATGTACATGCTTAAGTTGCACCACTTGGTTGATGGTAAAATTCATGCGCGTTCAGTAGGGCCTTATAGTTTGGTTACTCAACAACCTCTTGGAGGAAAATCTCATTTTGGTGGTCAGCGTTTTGGTGAAATGGAATGTTGGGCATTACAAGCCTATGGTGCTGCTTATACTTTGCAGGAAATGTTAACTGTGAAGTCTGATGATATTAATGGTAGAGTTAAGATTTATGAATCGATAATAAAAGGTGACAGTAATTTTGAATGTGGAATTCCTGAATCCTTTAATGTGATGATAAAAGAACTACGTTCTTTATGTTTAAATGTAGATTTAAAGCAAAATGATGTAGTGATTGAAGATATATCTCACACTAACATTGCACAACCTTTTAATGAGGTTAGCATATCGATTGCTAGCCCTGAAAGTATTAAGCGTATATCTTGTGGTGAGATAGAAGATGTTTCAACTGCAAATTATCGTACGTTCAAAGTTGAGAAAGGTGGATTATTTTGCCCTAAGGTTTTTGGCCCTGTCAATGACGATGAATGTTTATGTGGAAAATACAAAAAAAGAAGACACAGAGGTCGCATATGCGAAAAATGCGGAGTAGAAGTTACATCTTCTAAAGTAAGAAGAGAAAGGATGGGTCATATAGAGCTTGCATCTCCTGTTGCTCATATATGGTTTTTGAAATCGCTTCCTTCAAGAATTGGAGCATTATTGGATATGTCTCTCAGAGATATTGAGAATATTTTATATAGCGATAATTATATCGTAATAGATCCTCTTGTTTCGCCTTTTGAAAAAGGTGAGATTATTAGTGAAAAAGCTTATAATGAAGCTAAAGATAGCTATGGGATCGATAGTTTTGTAGCTATGCAAGGTGTTGAAGCTATAAGAGAGTTGCTAACGCGCCTTGATTTACATGAAATTAGGAAGGATTTAAGACTAGAATTAGAATCTGTTGCTTCTGAGATAAGAAGAAAGAAAATTATAAAGAGATTGCGTATTGTTGAAAACTTCATTAAATCTGGAAATAGGCCTGAGTGGATGATACTTACAACTATACCTATTTTACCACCTGATTTGCGTCCTTTGGTATCGCTTGAGAGTGGTCGTCCTGCAGTTTCTGATCTGAATCATCATTATAGGACTATTATTAATAGAAATAACAGGTTGAGGAAATTGTTGAGCTTAAATCCTCCTGAGATTATGATTCGTAATGAAAAAAGGATGTTACAAGAAGCAGTTGATTCTCTTTTTGATAATAGTCGTCGTAATACTTTGGTAAATAAAGCTGGTGCTGTTGGATATAAAAAGTCCATTAGTGATATGTTAAAAGGAAAACAGGGTCGTTTTCGCCAGAACCTCTTAGGAAAAAGGGTAGACTACTCTGGACGTTCTGTAATAGTTGTTGGTCCAACTTTGAAACTAAATCAGTGTGGATTACCAAAAAGAATGGCTCTTGAACTATTCAAACCTTTTGTTTACTCAAAGCTTAAGATGTATGGTATGGCTCCAACTATTAAGTTTGCTAGTAAGTTGATAAGAGCAGAAAAACCAGAAGTTTGGGATATGCTTGAAGAGGTAATAAAAGAGCATCCTGTTTTGTTGAATAGAGCGCCTACGCTACATAGACTTGGTATTCAGGCTTTTGAGCCAATCCTTATTGAAGGCAAAGCAATACAGCTTCATCCGCTTGTCTGTACGGCGTTTAATGCTGATTTTGATGGTGATCAAATGGCAGTGCATGTGCCAATTTCATTGGAAGCTCAGCTTGAAGCTAGGGTGTTGATGATGTCCACTAATAACGTTTTAAGTCCTTCTAATGGCAGACCGATTATAGTTCCTAGTAAAGATATAGTACTTGGTATATATTATCTGACTTTACAAGAACCTAAGGAAGATAATTTACCATCTTTTGGTGCTTTTTGTGAAGTTGAGCATTCCTTGAGTGATGGTACTTTACATATTCATTCTAGTATAAAGTATAGGATGGAGTATATTAATAGCAGCGGTGAAACTCACTATAAAACTGTTTGTACAACTCCTGGCCGTTTAATATTATGGCAAATTTTTCCTAAGCATGAGAATCTAGGCTTCGATCTAATAAATCAGATATTAACAGTCAAGGAAATAACTGGTATAGTTGATTTGGTATATCGTAACTGTGGTCAAAGTGCTACAGTGGCATTTTCTGATAAATTAATGGTACTTGGCTTTGAGTATGCCACATTTTCTGGTGTCTCTTTTGGTCGTTGTGATATGGTTATACCTGAAACTAAAGCTACACATGTTGATCACGCGAGGGGTGAAATTAAGAAATTCTCTATGCAATATCAAGATGGGCTAATAACTAGAAGTGAGAGGTATAACAAGGTTATAGATGAATGGTCTAAGTGTACGGATATGATAGCTAATGATATGTTAAAAGCAATATCTATATATGATGGAAATAGTAAGTACAACTCAGTGTATATGATGGTTAACTCTGGTGCAAGGGGTTCTACTTCACAGATGAAACAGCTAGCAGGAATGCGAGGGCTCATGACCAAACCTTCTGGTGAGATTATAGAAACACCTATAATTTCTAATTTCCGTGAAGGATTGAACGTATTTGAATACTTTAATTCTACTCACGGTGCGCGTAAAGGTTTAGCTGACACTGCACTTAAAACTGCAAACTCTGGATACTTAACTCGTCGTTTAGTTGATGTATCTCAAAATTGCATAGTTACAAAGCATGACTGTAAAACAAAAAATGGTCTTGTTGTGAGAGCTACAGTTGAAGGAAGTACTATAGTTGCATCTCTAGAGAGTGTTGTGCTGGGTAGAACAGCTGCAAATGATATATATAACCCAGTGACAAAAGAATTATTAGTAAAAGCAGGGGAATTGATTGATGAGGATAAGGTAAAGCAAATCAGCATTGCAGGTCTTGATGTTGTAAAAATTAGATCGCCTTTAACTTGTGAAATAAGTCCTGGTGTATGTTCTTTATGTTATGGAAGAGACCTTGCAACTGGTAAAATTGTTTCAATAGGTGAAGCAGTTGGTGTTATAGCTGCTCAATCTGTTGGAGAGCCAGGTACTCAGTTAACGATGCGTACTTTTCATATAGGTGGAGTAATGACTAGAGGCGTTGAATCCTCGAATATTATAGCTTCTATTAATGCTAAAATAAAGTTAAACAATAGTAATATAATTATAGATAGAAACGGAAATAAAATTGTGATAAGCCGTTCCTGTGAAGTCGTGTTGATTGATAGCCTTGGTAGTGAGAAGTTGAAGCACAGTGTACCTTACGGCGCTAAGCTTTATGTAGATGAGAGTGGGTCAGTAAAAATTGGCGATAAAGTTGCGGAATGGGATCCTTATACATTGCCTATTATCACGGAGAAGACTGGTACAGTGTCTTATCAGGACTTAAAAGATGGAATTTCGATCACTGAAGTGATGGATGAATCTACAGGAATATCAAGCAAAGTAGTAAAAGACTGGAAATTGCATTCTGGTGGAGCTAATTTACGTCCTCGTATTGTGCTGCTTGACGATAATGGTAAAGTAATGACACTCGCAAGTGGCGTTGAAGCATGTTATTTTATACCAATCGGTGCAGTGCTCAATGTACAAGATGGCCAGAAGGTTCATGCAGGTGATGTTATTACAAGAACACCAAGAGAGTCAGTTAAAACTCGTGATATTACTGGTGGTTTACCGAGGGTTATAGAGTTATTTGAAGCACGTCGTCCTAAAGAGCATGCTATTGTTAGTGAGATAGATGGCTATGTAGCGTTTTCTGAAAAAGGCCGTAGAGGAAAACGCAGTATATTAATTAAACCTGTAGATGAACAAATTTCTCCAGTTGAATATTTGGTATCAAGAAGTAAGCATGTAATAGTCAATGAAGGTGATTTTGTACGTAAAGGTGATCTATTGATGGATGGTGACCCTGATCTCCATGATATTTTACGTGTGCTTGGGTTAGAAGCTTTAGCGCACTATATGATTTCTGAAATACAGCAAGTTTATAGATTGCAGGGTGTTCGTATAGACAATAAGCATTTAGAGGTGATCTTAAAACAAATGCTACAAAAAGTGGAAATTACTGATCCTGGTGATACTATGTACTTGGTTGGCGAAAGCATTGACAAGCTGGAAGTTGATAGGGAAAATGATGCTATGAGTAACTCTGGCAAACGGCCTACTCATTATCTTCCTATTCTGCAGGGGATTACTAGGGCAAGTCTTGAAACTAGCTCCTTTATTTCTGCTGCCTCTTTCCAAGAGACAACAAAAGTACTTACAGAAGCAGCATTCTGCGGGAAGAGTGATCCTTTAAGTGGATTAAAAGAAAATGTTATAGTAGGAAGATTAATTCCTGCTGGTACAGGTTTGATTATGAATAAGATCAGAGCACTTTCACTTTGTGATAATGTGGATAAATATGAAAAATATTTTGATATTGAAACTTATGACGAGGAATGGTTGATGGATAATGGTTGTCATTTACACTCTGGTGAGGAAGAGAGCGTAGTGGCATACGATCAGTCGAATTGAGTACAGCTAGTGTGTCTCTTGACCAAAAAAGCCAATAATATTTTCTTTCACTTCTGTGCTATCTGTCATGTTATTTACTCTCACACGAAATTCAGATGAGCCTTGAAGCCCGCTACTGTACCAACCTATGTGTTTGCGGGCCATCTTTATTCCTGTGTCATTTCCATAGTACTCAAGAATATTGTCGTAATGCTCGAGTATGATGCTTAATCTCTCTGAAGCTGTTGGCTCAGAAGTTTCACTTCCACTGAGAAAGTTCATTGCTTGATTAATCAGCCAAGGTTTACCGTAGGCACCACGACCTATCATCACTCCGTCTGCTCCAGATTCTTTGAGAGCATTCTGAATATCATTTAAATTTTTAATATCGCCATTTACTATAACTGGAATTTTCACTTGCTCTTTAACATTTCTAACGAATTTCCAATCTGCTTGACCATTATAAAGCTGCGCTCTTGTTCTTCCATGCACAGTGATCATTTTTGCTCCTAAGTCTTCGGCAATTTTCGCAAGTCTCGGGGCATTGCGATTTTCATCGTTCCATCCAGTGCGCATTTTTACTGTAACTGGCACATTCACTGCCTTGACTACAGCTTCAATTATTTCAGCAGCCTTTTTTTCATCACGCATTAGTGCTGATCCTGCATAACCGTTTACAACTTTCTTAACAGGGCAACCAAAATTTATATCTATAATTTTAGCTCCCATATCCTCATTCAATTTTGCAGCTTCTGCCATAACATTCGGTTCGCATCCAGCAAGCTGAACAGCAGTTAATGCATCGACTTTTGCTTTTTGCAAACTCTGGCGAGTTTGCATAATCATAGCTCTGCTTGCAATCATCTCTGAAACTAACAAACTTGCACCAAGTTTCTTCACAATACTTCTAAACGGATAATCAGTCACTCCAGACATTGGAGCTAAAATAACTGGAGAATCAATTGTCAAATTTCCTATTTGGAGGGGCATAAGGTCAATGGTAATTTTTCATTGATTACATAATGCAACACAAACTTGCATTCTCCCTTGAAATAGAAGACTGAGATGTTTTCGTCCTTGGCGGACGCTTACGATTTCTTAGATCTTCCTTACATTTCTCATCTTCCATAAGCGCTCTTGTAAATTCTTCTCTTTTCTCATTCAAATCAAATTTATATTCTGATAACTTTTTGTCAATTTCGTCAAATGATTTGTCTTCGTTAAGCATTTGTGTAATTTTATGAGCATTTTCTAACGCAAATATTCCACAGTTATACCCGTCACTTTGCTGCTTAGTTGGGGAAATTCTTATGTCTAATACCCATTCCTCTTTTTGCAGTTCTCTTTTAACAATATTTAGCACATTATCTGGCAATTGATTACCAAATGAGTCACAGTAATAAGCTCTAAATTTTTTATCACCTGCATCAGGTTTAATAACCAAAGTTACCCAATGATTATTGTTAATATGAAGAACCGAAGTAAATATCAATTTAGAATTTTGTTTGAATTCACCTCTATAATTCTGAAGAAATTCTTTTGTGAGTTCGTCCCAACCATTAGAATAGCTAGGGGCAAGAAAATAGACATTATTATTACTATGTTCACTTTGTGAGTACCCATATACAACTCTTGCAATATGTGTAATGTCATTATCATCTAACCAGTAACTATAGTTTTTTCTGTTTGTCTGATGCACAAGAGTGTCCAAATCTTCGTGAAACTCTTTACCACCCAAACCACTATCCAAAGAGCTTCTACGACTACTGTTCCTTGAATTGGGTTCACTTCCTGGTACAATACCACTATCTCCATCTTGAGTTTTTTGCTCACCTTGACTTGCTCTTTTTCCATTAATATAGTTCTTCGCTAAGTAAAATAAAGGTTCAACAACCATTTTGTATGCTACTGTAAGAATTATTCCCATTAAAACCCAAACTACGGGGTTAGAGATGAGCATAGCAAGTGGAAAGGTCAATAGAGGGGATCCTATTACCGCCCCTAAACAGCCAGCAGCGAATGTGGCTGCTAGGCATACACAAGTAGCGTAGATAACGAATTCCTCACCAGCAAAGTCAGTGCTCTCTTTCTGATTATTTTTTGTAATACCCAACATACTACACCCTATGAACGCTAAGTTAATTAAATTTTAACAAATTCTAACAAAAAAATCAACCATAATAATTTTAGTAGTATGAGAATATATTGAATATTAAGAGCTTTTGGAGTACAGTAACAATGTTAGTAATAGCACAATATATGCACGATATAGAATATATACGCAAAAACCCTGAAGGATTTGAAAAGGCAATGAAAAGCAGGGGAATTAGAGAATCTACTGCGGAAGAGATATTAGAAATCGATCACGAGAAAAGATCATTAACCACTAAACTGCAGGATTTGAATAGGCAGCGCAATGAAATCACAGAGGAAATAAAAAAGCTTAAAATGAGCAAGAGCCCCTGTGAAGAGCAAATAGAGTTGTCAAAAAGCATCACAAATGAGATAGAGGCAATCAGCTTAAAAGAACAAGCAGAAAAGGATAAGTTAGTGAATGTTTTATCTAACTTGCCGAATATTCCTGCGCAAGATGTGCCAATAGGCGCAGATGAGAACTCTAATTTAGAGGTGAGAAGATATGGAGGAAAAAGACAGTTTGATTTTGTACCAGAATCTCATTATGAACTCGGAGAAAAATTAGGTTTAATGGACTTCGAACAAGCGGCGAGAATTTCCGGATCAAGATTTACGATATTAAAAGGACAGTTAGCTAAGCTTGGACGAGCGCTAATAAATTGTATGCTTGAAATGCATGTTAATGAATTTGGCTATACTGAGGTGTACCACCCGGCTTTGGTGAAAAACGAAGCTATGTATAATGTTGGTCAGCTACCGAAATTTTCTGACGATTCGTATTTAACTACCGACGAATTGAGGTTGATTCCCACAAGTGAAGTGTTTTTAACAAATTTAGTTGCTGACAAAATAATGGAAGAAAAAGAACTGCCTATTCGCTTTACTGCATATTCGGAGTGCTTTCGTAAAGAAGCAGGTAGTGCAGGTCGCGATACCAGGGGCATGATAAGGCAACACCAATTTGGTAAAGTGGAGTTGGTAAGCATCACAACTGAAGACCAATCAAATGATGAGCTTGAGCGTATGACGAGTGTTGCTGAAGAGATATTAAAAAAATTAGAATTGCCATACAGAGTAATGCTGCTTTGCAGTGGCGATATGGGTTTTGCTGCACAAAGGACTTATGACATAGAGGTATGGTTACCTGGGCAAAATAAATATAGAGAAATATCAAGCTGCTCAAATTGTGGTGCATTTCAAGCAAGAAGGATGAACGCTAAATACTCTTCAGAAACTGATAAAAAGATGAAAAAATATATTCACACTTTAAACGGCTCAGCTTTAGCTATAGGAAGAACGATTATTGCCATAATGGAGAATTATCAAAATTCTGACGGGTCGATTGCAATACCAAACGTGTTGCAAAAATACATGAGTAATGATACTGTTATAAGCAAATAATAATTTTGACATATAGAAAAGCGAGGAAATAAAGATGAAGGTTCTGGTTATAGGTTCTGGTGGGCGTGAGCACGCTCTACTTTGGGCTCTAAAAAAATCTCCTATCTTGACTGAGTTATATGTAACTCCTGGTCGCCAAGCTATGAAAGATCTTGGGGCTCTTGTGGATGTAAATATTCAAAATTCAGTGGATGTTACACAATTTTGCAAGAGAGAAAATATAGAGTTGGTTGTTATTGGTCCAGAACAACCAATAATTGATGGGCTTGCTGATGATTTAGTTGCAGAGGGAATAAATGTTTTTGCTCCAAGTCAAGCAACTGCAAAACTTGAGGGATCGAAGTCTTTCACCAAGGGACTATGTAAACGATATGGTATACCAACTGCCAAGTACGAGTGTTTTGTTGATGAAGGGTTAGCTAAAGATTTTGTACGTAGCAATAAAATAAAGTTTCCACTTGTAGTGAAAGCAAATGGAATTGCAGCAGGAAAAGGGGTGGTTATATGTAATACAGAAAGCGAAGCTTTTTCAGCAATAAATTCAATGCTAGTGGAGAAAAAATTTGGTGAATCAGGTGAAGAAATAATCATAGAAGAGTTTTTAGTTGGAGAAGAAGTAAGTTTTTTTGCTCTTATTGATGGGTTGAAAGTAGTAACTCTTGGGTGTGCAAAAGATTATAAGAGAGTTGATGAAAGTAATGAAAGCCAAAATACTGGAGGTATGGGGTCGTACTCATCACCTTCAATTATAAGTAAGGACATGGAGCAAAAAATTATCCAAAAAATAATATACCCTACAGCTCAAGCATTGGTTAACATGGGTACGTCTTATAAAGGAGTACTCTTTGCTGGTTTAATGATTTGCAAAGATAGCCCAAAACTTCTCGAGTATAACGTTAGATTCGGTGATCCAGAAACGCAATCTATATTACCTAGATTTGATTCAAATTGCGATTTGTTAAAATTGATGTTGTCAGTTGCAGAAGGAAAGTTAAATGTCAAAATGGTGGAACTTAACAACAAATCTACAGTTTGTGTAGTTGTTGCAAGTAAAGGCTATCCGGGTGATTATCAAAAGGGAGAAGTAATTAAAGGATTAGATAAGATTGAAAGCATTCCTGGTGTGTTGGTGTTTCATGCTGGTACTAAATTCGATGAAAGTGGTAACTTAGTTTCCGATGGCGGAAGAGTGCTAAATATAGTAGCAGAAGGGAGCACTATAGAGGAAGCCAAAAGTAAGGTGTACTCAGCATTAAATTTTTTAGAATGGCCAGGGGGCTTCTTCAGATACGATATCGGTAGTTAATGTTAGCTGTCGGTTAGCAGGTGGTTCACAGAAACGAAAAACTTCCTTGACAAACTCCGCCAGCCCCCTTATCATGAAACTGAAGCTATTGTATTTGCTTTCGCCAATCTGCAGATTAAAAGGTAAGGATTACTTAATGTATCGGCGTCTTATGTTCAATTTTTTGCAGTATATAGATACTGTATGTCTTTACAAAACTTCATCTACATCTAGATTTTTATCTAAATAAGCTGAACGCGCTTATAAAGCGTTACAAGACATCAAAAAATGCCAATACTCGACAGAGATAGTAAAAGACTAGCTAACTCGGGGATTCTTTGTCTTTTTTTCTGCTTGGTAAATTTCTTAAACATTTGCAGCATAGGTTAGTTGCAATTAAAAGCAGCTAAATCTTGCTTGTCAAGCGTTTAAAACATAAAAAACGCCAATATTTTAAAGCAGATAATAACCCCAGGGCTTCTTTTGCCTTTTTTTTCATTTGGTAAATTTCTTAAATATTTATGGCTAAACGACAATCGTCATCCCGCAGCGGGATCTAGAGATACCGCGGCGGTATGACGTAGGGAAACCTTTCTTGGGTTAGCTATAAAACTAATCAGCATCTTGTTTAGCACATATAAATTAAGTTTCATAAATATAGTGTTAAACCTTGAAAATATGTTATAGCTACTTCTTCCAATTTAGTGGTGGGTTTTAACAGTACACATGTCGCTTTACTATCTACCAACTCAATCACCATAGAAGCTACAGTCATTACTTTGCATCCACTTATATTCCGTACTTTAACATTTGTTCTACTTTCTATAGGAAGCTTTACCCCCCCTACATCATTACGTACAGCAGTATGATTTATTTCATTTTTAGTTCCACTACTATGCTGCAACAAGATATCCCCATTAACTTTTATTTCAACATTTTTGTCACTACTACCATTGTTAAAATTTAATCCCTCATCTCTTCTACTTTGTCTTTTTTCTTTTAATTTTAATTCAGTTTCTCTTTCATCAAGTACGGAAACGGTAGGAAATGGGATGTGAGTTTTTTCCTGACCATCTTGATTTATAGCTCTTGTTGTATTAAAAGCTTCGTTGCTTTTACATGATATTGTATAAGTAAGTGGTGTGTAGATTTTTTCTTCACTATCTGGATATTTTATAGTTATTGTTGCATTAAGAATGTCTTTCAGAATATCGTTTTCTCTAGCTATGTCTAAAATTTCTTGAATAACTTTGCGATCATGTAATGCGGCAAGTAACTTATCAGTTACTTTTTGATTATTTTTATGTTTTATGGTTATTGTTGTGTTAAGAATGTCTTTCAGAATACCGTTTTCTTTAGCTACTCTTAACATTTTCTCAACAGCTATACTATCTTTACGTAGTATAGCATAAGCAAGTGGTGTGCAAGTTTCTTCCTGACCATCTGGATATTTTATAGTTGTTGTTGCGTCAAGAATGTCTTTCAGAATACCGTTTTCTTTAGCTACTCTTAACATTTTCTCAACAGCCATACTATCTTTACGTAGTATAGCATAAGCAAGTGGTGTAACAGTTACTCTCCGACCATCTGGACATTTTATAGTTATTGTTGCGTTAAGAATATCTTTCAGAATACTGTTCTCCTTAGAGATTTTTAAAATTTCTTCAATAGCTATACTATTTTCACGCAGTATAGCATAAGCAAGTAGTGTGTAAGTTACTTCCCGGCTATCTGAATGTTTTATAGTTGTTGTTGCGTCAAGAATGTCTTTCAGAATATCGTTTTCTTTAGCTACTCTTAACATTTTCTCAACAGCTATACTATCTTTACGTAGTATAGCATAAGTAAGCGGTGCGCAAGTTTCTTCATGACCATCTGGACATTTTATAGTTGTTGTTGCATCAAGAATATCTTTCAGAATACCGTTTTCTTTAGAGATTTTTAAAATTTCTTCAATAGTTTTGCTATTTTTACATGATATAGCGTAAGTAAGCGGTGTGTAAATTTCTTTCTGACCATCTAGATATTTTATAGTTGTTGTTGCGTCAAGAATGTCTTTCAGAATATCGTTTTCTTTAGAGACTTTTAAAATTTCTTCAATAGTTTTGCTATTTTTACATGATATGGCGTAAGTAAGCGGTGTGTAAATTTCTTCTTGACCATCTAGATATTTTATAGTTGTTGTTGCGTCAAGAATATCTTTCAGAATACTGTTCTCTTCAGCTGCTACTAGAATTTCTTTAATAATTTTGCCATCCTCCCAGAACATAGCATGAGCAAGTGGTGTGTAAGTCACTTCCCGGTCTAGATATTTCATGGTTGTTGTTGTGTTAAGAATATCTTTCAGAATACTGTTCTCTTCAGCTGCTACTAGAATTTCTTTAATAGCTTTGCTATCCTTCCAGAACATAGCATAAGCAAGTGGCGCGTAAGTCACTTCCTTGTTATCTGGATATCTTATAGTTGCTGTTGTGTTAAGAATATCTTTCAGAATACCGTTCTCCTTAGAGACTTTTAAAATTTCTTCAATAGCTATACTATCTTCATATAGTATAGCATAAGCAAGTGGTGTAACAGTTGCTCTCCGACCATCTGGATATTTTATAGTTGTTGTTGCGTTAAGAATATCTTTCAGAATACCGTTTTCTTTAGAGACTTTTAAAGTTTCTTCAATAGTTTTGCTATTTTTACATAATATGGCATAAGTAAGTGGTGTGCAAGTTTCTTCCTGACCACCTGGATATTTTATAGTTGTTGTTGCGTCAAGAATGTCTTTCAGAATACCGTTTTCTTTAGCTACTCTTAACATTTTCTCAACAGCTATACTATCTTTACGTAGTATAGCATAAGCAAGTGATATAATAGTTGGTTCTTTACCCCGATGTTTGCTTACTTCCGTAGTAAGAATTCTTTGTTTTTCCTTTTCAGATATTTTTTCTAGTTCTTCAGCAATGCTACTTTCTTTGCCTTCTATTTTTGATGCTAATTTTAAAATACTTTTTTCATCTTTCTCTTTCAATTTCGAATCGTTTACCTGATGAGTCATTTTTTTTCTCAAGGTCTTTCTTATTAAACTAAGCATAACATTTTCTCTCTTCGTGGTTATAATATTTGCTTTTATGAATCAGTTGTGTTGATAATGTATTAATTGCATAGTTCAGACATTGTTTTATAAAGCAAAATTTTAGTAGACCACCTTACAAGAACGTTTCTTGCTAATTCTGAATCCGAAAAAAGGACGCAGTAAAGTTATTTGTAAGGGAAGAATGAAACTTGTAGCTATAGCTAAACTGACTTACGATAATTTGAAAAACCGTCATCCCGCTGCTTGTTAGCGGGATCTAGAGATACCGCGGCGGTATGACGGTTCGCAGTGGTATGACGGTTCGCGGCGGGATGACGATAAGCTCGTCATCCCGCTACATTAATATTGTATTAATAAAAACTTAATAATAATCCTTAATAATATATGAACTAACATGTTCGCAATTTCGTATGACAGAGGAAACAAAAGATGGATATGCTTCCTTATACGTTGCAATTCAGGAAGGTAATATTGAAGCTGCAGAACTACTAATAAAATGTGGCACAAACGTCAATGATCATTATGAACGCAATCGTACGCCACTGCATATTGCCATCGGACGCAAACAATTAGAAATAGCAAAATTGCTGATAAAAAATGGAGCAAACGTTAATGCAAAAACTCAAAATCATGGTAAAGATGATCTAACACCAATGCACTTTGCAGTTTTTGCAAATACGCCAGAATTTATAGAATTACTAGCTAGCCATGGTGCATTGATTAATGAAAGAGAAAGTACCGAAGGGTATACTCCTCTTCACTTTGCTGCTTTATATGGGAACAAAAATATAATACAAGCCTTAATTGATAAGGGACAAGATATTGAAGATGTGGACAATAATGGGCGAACAGCTCTGTTTTTAGCTGCTAGGCAGTGCACTGAAGCAGAAGATGATAGCAGAATAGAAATTATCAAGTATTTGATAGACAAGCTCAAAGCAGATGTAACAAAGAAAGACAATAATAACAATGCAGTACTCTTTCCTGCCGCTAATAATTGCCCTGGAAAAGTGGTAGAATTCATCATTGAGCAATATATAAAAATCTTTGAGTTAGAGAATTTTATCAACCACAAAAATAATGATGGAATGGATGCTTTGGATATTGCGCTGAATAGTGGAAACGAGAAAGCTATTGAAGTATTAAGATCATATGGAGCAGATATCAAGAATAAGGTAGATGGTAGCATTCAAAAAATTACTGCAGAAAAACCAAGTAGTACCCTAGACAGAGCAGAAAGTGCAGAGGTAGCGCCTCCAATTAAGCAAAGAGTATAAAGCTTTTTATAAAGCGATTATAAATTTCAGTAAGTTGCAGAGGCTCTACAATGGGAAGTGTAGTATGTTAGCAGATACAAATGACTAGATAAATTATATTTCATTAAAGTCATTTATCTTGAAACATAAGCAGGATTTTGTATAGTTGTTTCAATTTGGGTCTGTATATTGAAACAACGCGTGAAAATGACAGGTCATTGTACAAGAGGTACCTAATTCACCGACAAGAATGCTAGATAAAGACACTTACATTTCAATTATTTCACAATTTCTGTATAATCTTAAAAACTCAATTAGTGCGTTATGAAGATAATAATAGGTAATGCTAGTAAGGAATTAGGGGAATCAGTAGTTAACCGGCTAGATGTTCAACCATCCTCTGCTTGGATATCAAAGTTTACCGATGGCGAGGTAAATGTAGAAGTAGCAAATGATCTATATAATCAAGAAGTATATATAATACAATCTCTTTCTCCCCCTGTGAATGATAACCTTATGGAGCTTCTGCTCATAATTGATGCAGTAAATAGATTAGGAGCCAAAAGGATAGTAGTAATTATTCCTTATTATGGATATAGCAGGCAAGATAGAATTATCAAGAACAATAATGTGCAGTCTGCTTTAAGTGCCAAATTAGTTGCAAATCTTATTCAAACTGCAGGTGCAAGTAGTGTTGCAGTTATTGATTTGCACTCAAGTCAAATTGAAGGATTCTTTGATGTACCGATAACTAATTTGAACTGCTTTGAAGCATTTGTTGACTCTATACACACGGAAAATTTGGCAATTGTTGCACCTGATGTTGGAGCAATTGGTAGAGCACGTGCTTTTGCAAAGACTTTAGAGGAAAAGTACAAGATAGGGTTAAGTGATAAGATTATTGTAGTAGATAAATATAGGGAGAAAGCAGGCACATCTCAAGTAATGAACATAATAGGAGAAGTTGCAAACAAAAATTGTGTCATTGTTGATGATATAGTTGACTCTGGTGGAACATTGTGTAATGCAGCTCTTGCTTTAAAAAGTTACGGAGCAAAGTCCGTAACTTCATGCATCACACACGGTGTGCTTTCAGGAAGTGCAGTTGAGAAAATCTCTTCCTCTTCTTTAGATAAATTAGTGATTACGGATACCATACTTCACAAACTTGAAAAAACTGGTAAAATAGAAGTTGTTTCGGTCGTAGATATTTTAACTCACTTTATCCAAGGAGGTAAAGATGCCAGCTAAGTCAACAGAAGACGTTATTACTTCACTAATAGAATTTGCAAATAAGAGAAAAATAACAATTACCAAAGAAGAAATGCTTAAAATTGCACAGCTTGTAAGGATTAAGTTATCAAATGACGAGATTGATCACTACTCCAAAGAACTGACAATGCTGGATTGGATACATGATACTTTATTGCAAGTTAATACTGAAGGTGTTTCTCCTATGCGTTATGGCAGCATAGACAAGGACATTCATGTACGCGATGATGTTATAAATTCTCAAAACATTAAAAAAGAGATATTGTCCAATACAAAACCTGAGCATGGGTATTTCGTAGTGCCAAAGGTTATAAGCAATTAAAGTAAAATAAGGCTCATATCAAATCTATAATAGATCTACTTTCAAAAATAAGACCAATCCGGTAAAGAAGCATTTGTGGGAGTGGAAACCATTTTTTGATTTTTCTTTACTAAGTCTACTAAATATAGTTTAGAGTTGCTTGGTGATTCTGTTCTTGTAAAAATGATTTCTCTACCATTTGGTAACCATGCCGGGGATTCAATTTTATGCCCCTCTGAAAGCAGACGTTCTTCTTTGCCATCTGGCTTCATAACTCCTATGTAAAATTTTCCTGACTGAATCTTTGTAAAAGCTATCAGATCTCCTTTTGGCGACCAAACAGGCGTAGCATATCTTCCACTTCCAAAACTAATTCTTTTAGGTTTTTTACTTTTGTTAGTAAAATCGATAACGTACAGTTGCTGACTCCCACTTATATCAGAACTAAAAGCCATATACTTTTGATCTGGAGAAAAAGAGGGAGAAGTGCTTATAGCTGAACCTTTAGTAATTTTTTTTGTTCGTTTACTACTTAAATCCAAAGATAATATATTCGTTTCACCACCCAATGAGTGGGAAATTAAAAGAGATTTACCATCGGGAGAAAATCTTGGTGCAGAAACAACTCCTTCAAATGCGCTGATTATTGATTCAGTGTTATCTTTTAAATTTTTTAATATTATATAACTTTTACCATTTGCGTACGAGATATAAACAATGCCCTTTCCATTTGGTGAGAATCTCGGTGTTGACACAAATCTATCGCCATTTGTTAAGTATTTTATATTACTTCCATCTTGATTCATCACAGCAATTTTACGCACAGATTTGTAGTTGCTATCTTTTTCTTCAGCGATATACGTGATTTTTGTGTTGAAGTGCCCTTTCTCACCAATTAATCTATCATGTATCACATCCGAAACGAGGTGACCAATTTTTCTCCAGTCTTTTGCTGGAAAAACAACTGACTGAGTAAGTAATTCTCTTTTTGTAAAAGCGTCAAATAAACGAAATGATAGCTCTAATGCACTACCAGATATTTCGCTTAAACTTACTGTGACTACAGTATCGCTTTTCCAAGATTTAGATTCAGCTTCCGCGCCACGTTTTACATTAAATAAGCCACAATTAGATAAATTTGTTCCTATTACCTTTGCAATATTTTCGCTTAATTCGCTTTCCAACGCTGTTTTACATGTACATTTAGATACAACAAGACCAATGTTACCAACACTGCTTTTTTTTATATCAACATATAAAGCAGCTTTTGTAAAATAAGGAATAAATAACGAAATAAATAACACCAGATGAACGAATAGCTTCATTCATTTCATACCTGTTCTATCTGAACCTCAATTATAGGCCTTTTTAGTAAATATTCCTTTAAGATACTCAATATTGAACTTTCAATCTTATTTTTAATTTTTTTTGTTGGCTGCAAACTAAACAACGACTCAACTTTCTTGACAATTTTCTGTATGGTAGCTGCATCTTCTAGCACTTCAAAAACACCAGGTACAAATACTTTTGGTTTAGCAAGCAATTTATTTTTCTTGTTTACAACTGCTGTTACCACAATAACTCCGGCATCTCTCATTCTTTTACGCATTTTTATAACACTGCTCTCCGGATGACGTAGCAACATACCATCAATACCAAAGTAGTCAACATCAATTGAATCAACCTTTTCTCCGTTCTCCAAATTAACAATATCACCTGGTGCAATCATTATTGCTTTTGCCACACCGCACTCTTTAGCAAATTTTACATGTGCATGCGTGTGAATATATTCGCCGTGAACTGGAATAGACATCTTCGGTTTTATTAAAGAATACATTTCCTTTAGCTCTTCTCTTGTTGGATGCCCAGAAGCATGAACATGCTCTGTTTTTTCAGTAATAACTTCTACCCCCATCTCAATAAAGGCATTGAGCATGTTGTGCGCACGAGTTTCATTTCCAGGAATGATTTTTGACGAAAAGATCATGGTATCACCTTGCTGCATTTTAAATGCTTGATGACTCTTAGCAGCAAGTCTTGCGGTAGCTGCCAGTGGCTCACCTTGACAACCTGTGCAAAGTAGCACCAGTTCTTCCCTTGGAAAATTTACTGCTTCCTTTGCTTCAAGAAACTGAGGAGAATCAGTTAAATAACCACTATCTTGCGCAACTTTCACTATTCTCCATAAAGATCTACCAAGTAAAACTACTTTTCTATTTAGTGCTTTTGCAGCTTGGCTTATCGTTTCAATTCGTGCCACATTTGAAGCGAATAGCGAAACAGCAACTAATTTTTTAGACCGCTTTATTATGTTATAAATATTATTATAAATTTCACCTTCTGACTCAGGGTGATGCTTGCTTAATATATTGGTTGAATCGCAAATTGCTGCAAGCAGGTCACCTTTATCGCCAATTTCTTTTAGACGCTCCATATTAGAAGTTAATCCAACAACAGGTTTTGGATCAAATTTCCAGTCTCCGGTATGGAGTGCACTACCCATTTCAGTGCTAATTAATATTGAATTTGCCTCAGGAATTGAATGAGTTACATTTATAAACTCGACGGTAAAAGGACCCAAATTTATGCTGCCATTTATGTCTACCTCTTTCACAGGCACTATACCTTCCAATCGAAATTCTTTTAGTTTCTCTTTAAGAAAATTAACCGTAAACTTTGTTGTATATATGGAGCACTGCAACTCTTCCCACAAGTGGGGCACTGCACCGCAGTGGTCCTCATGTGCATGTGTAATTATTATTCCAAGTAAATCTTTTTTTCTTTGAGCAATAAAATCTATATCAGCAATGAGCAGCTCAACACCTGGCATAGTTTCATCTGCAAAACCAACACCAAGGTCGATCATAATCCACTTACCTTGGTAATGATATAGGCTAACATTCATCCCGATTCTTCCTACTCCCCCAAGCGGAAGAAATAAAAACTCATTTTTGTTTATATTCATTAAATTTAAATTATTAAAACCTGAGAATAGCAAAACTTCGACCTTAAATAAAGAAATTTATTGCTTTTACATAGTTTTAAGGAACTAAGAAGTTTCTGTTGGCTAATAATAACACTATTGTTAAGTTTTCCATTAATAAGGTCAAAGAATTGCAGGATTAAATGAAAACCCGTAAACAGTTACCCCTTTATGTCATTTAGCAGATTTCTTATTTTTTTTTTACTTTACTAAAAAACCCTTCAGATTGCTGTTGTACACTTGCATTTTCCTCTTCTTCAAGCGCTTTTAATAGTTCAATTTGCTTTTTAGTTAAATTTTTTGGATTTAAAGTCTCAACTATTACCTGTACGTATAAATCACCACGAGCATGTGAGTTCATATATGGCATACCCTTTTCCCTACAACGTAGTTTGGTACCAGTTTGAGTGCCTTCAGGGACCTTTACTTTTATTTTAGCTCCATCAATTGATTGAATATCGATTTCACCACCAAGCACTGCTAGTGTCATTCTTATAGGCACTTTACAGTGTAAATCTGCTTTATTTCTAGTAAAGATTTTATGGAAAATTATTTTCACGTATACGTATAAATCTCCACTTTTTCCACCTTTTGTTCCAGCTTCTCCTTTACCACTTATCCTTACCTTAGCTCCTTCTTCTATGCCTTTTGGAATTGAAACGGATATATTTACTTCATCTCTTCTACGTCCACTTCCACCACATTTCTTACATTTGTTTTGTATTATTTCTCCTTCCCCATAGCATGTAGTACATGTTCTTTCGATGGTAAAAAAGCCTTGTTGAGTTCTAATCCTACCGCTTCCCTGGCATGTGTGGCACTGAACTGGTTTAATTGCTCCTTCGCCACCTGTGCCTTGGCATGTATCACATTTTACATTTGTCACATAATGTATAGGCGCTTGTATTCCTTTAAATGCATCTTCTAAGGTAATTTCAAGATCATAACGTAGGTCTGCTCCAGATACTCCTGTTGTACTTCTTTTTGCTCTCGATCTACTTGCACCACCACCGAATCCTCCACCAAAGAAGTCATTGAATATGTCGCTAAAATCTCCTGCAGAGCTAAAGCCTTGAAATCCACCAGAAGCACCTTCGTGGCCATAACGGTCATAGCCTGCCCTTTTCTCAGAGTCAGACAGAACTTCATATGCAGCTGTTACTTCTTTAAATTTTTCCTCTGCTTCTTGATTGCCAGGATTTCTATCAGGATGATATTTTAATGCTAATTTTTTATACGCTTTTTTTATCTCATCAATACTGGCATTTCTGCCTACTTCCAGCAGATCATAGTAGTCTTTTTTGCTCATATATAATAGTTTAGTGCTTAACCTTTAAAGATAGGTATTGCATATATTAATTTCAAGTGTGACTTCTGCTTCCTATAAAATGTGGTGCACCCTGAGCGACTTGAACGCCCGACCTTTTGATCCGTAGTCAAATGCTCTAATCCAACTGAGCTAAGGGTGCTTTCATAAAGTTAACTTTAGCAGATTTTGTGGCTTGATTCAATTAATTTGGCTAAAAATAAAACTATTGATTTCTATCATACGTGAACCCCTCACAATTCTCAAACTGCCGTTTCGCATTAGAATTATCAAATTCACTACAAGGAGGAGCAGTTGGAGTAGTATTAGGATCTTGAGAAAAGTAAGGAGGTGGTGCATCATAACGAGAAGAATCTCCATAACCATGCCCTTGTCTAAGACAGCTATCTACCGCTCCTTTAGCTTTCTCGATATTTTCTGATTCTTCCTCATGCTTCATATGAAAAGCTAAACCACCAGCAAAACATACGAGAGAATTAACGCCAAGGATAGCTAAACCCCACACTGGTAAGACTGGGTAAACAGCACAAGCTACCAAAGCTGCCAAAGAAACAACGCCAACCGCAAATTCTATATTTCTGAACGTTTTAAATTTACTATCCAGGTAATCTATTTTTTCTTCTTTTCTAGCCACTTTTCTGCTGCTGTTATACCAAAAACACATACCAGCATGGAAAGCAACACACACAACTGCAGCTACTATACCCAAAGCTAATAGCTTTCTACTGTCTTCTGATTCTTTGTTAATATTCGTTATATTATTAACCGTAGTGTGACCACGTTCACCGAATGAAGAATCCATCCAGCATTGTAATAGCAAATAATCCCAAAAGTCTAAACCTCTATTGTGTACATGTATATGTGTAATCTGAGAGCCTGTAGGTTGTGCGTTATTCCCTGCGTTATATTGATCATTTCTGCTTCCTGTATCGTGCCTATTGCTTGAATTTGGATGTGTAAATTCTTCATACACATTTTTAAAATTCTCCTTGCTCCAAGTTAAATTCGGTGTATTATTACAATACTGTAGAAACCCTTCAATATTATTATTATTACCTAATTTCTTTATATAGGCTAACGCATACCTTTTTAAAACACTATCACTTGCTACCATAAATACCCTCTTAAGTTAAGATTAAATTAATAAATATTTATTATAACAAGATAACATCTACTTGTCAACTTGAGCCTGATTCAAGTATCCGTTCAGAGTGTGGCAGAAGAACTTATTCAAATAAAGTAGGTGGTAAAATATAAACATTTTATAAAGTGAAAAATGGACTTTTCAGACCACTGCCGAGCTAAAAAAGCCCTGAAAAACGTGATACTTAGGCCACTTCTTGCTTAAGCTGTACAATTTCAGCTTGAGAAAGGCCAGTGGATTCAGCTATTAAATTAACAGATACACCAGCTTTAAGTAAATTTTTTGCAACTTCGATTTTTCCTTTCTCTATACCTTCCTCAAGTTTGTATTCAAGAATGGCTTCTTCTTTCCGCAGATCCATTATTCTTTCTTCATATGCTACTAAATCTTTTTCATTCCAGCTAAACCTGTCTAATTCATCGTAGGCTAACTTTATTATTGGTGATTTTTCTGCTATATTCCTTAGGTCTTCATCTGTAGTTTCATCTGCATACTGTTGTCTAAGTGAAGAAGGTCGCCCCTCCTCACTCGACTTCAAAACCGTACGTGAGACTTTGCGCCTCATACGGCTTCTCTCTAATTTGGTGCTTGTCATGCACACCTCCTGTGTAATTCATCGTGACAATGCCCATGTAACAAAGATAAATTTTTGATCATATTGTTTCGTCTATTCCGGTCTTTATGATGTATTTCTATTATATCATCACTTTCAAACCATAGTCTACAATTACCGCATTTACTTTGTTGTAACTTCAATAGTTTTATTACTCTCGATGGCTTATCTGGTATTTCTCTAAGACGATTACCCCAATATACCCAATCACCATCATATGGAGATCTGGTTTTTTGCACTTTGATATGTCGTTTAATAACATGATCGCTGTGTATAATAAGATGTATCTTGTTACTTGTCATAAAACGCCAGTTATCGTTATTATACTTTTTAAAGTATTTTCTTTTTATCCAGCATTTCCCTTTGTTTGGGTGCCTAAAGACTGCCCACTTCCAGAGCTTTCTATGTATAGTATTATCCAATGAGCTAAAGATTTTACATGAAACTACCGAAGAGTAATATTGACTCCATCCTCTGTTTATTGGATTGAGATTCCTTATTATTACTTCCTGTGGTGCCCCACGCATTTCTCTAAGTTTATGTTTAATAGCAAATGTATGCTGCTTTATAGAATTACGACTTGGTTTTATTAATAATGTGTAACCTTTTTTACTTTCTTTTGTTGGATATTGTCTTATTGAAAATCCAAGAAAATCAAATCCTGGTTTTGTTTCGTCAATGGTTCTTAATGTATGAGAAATTCTTGTTTTAGAGGGCTTTAATTTTAGTCCAATGGTTTCTAACCATTCTTCAACTAAAATTTTTGCTTTAAGAATAATCTCTTCGTTTTCATGTATGATGACAAAATCATCACAGTAGAAAATTACACTAATAGACTTTTGCGCGTTTTTATGCGATATCCTACCATATTTTCTTTTCATGCATTGAAAGAGTTCGTTTGTTAATGCTTTTTTGACATGTTGCTCTAATCCGTGTAATGCAACACAAGCTAGCAACGGTGCCTCCTTGAATTGTACCACGTTTTGTGGATTGAAACTTTCCATCTTCCATAACGCCTGCCCTTAACCATCTTCTTATGATTTTCTTTAACGTTGGTGTGGTTTTCAAGCAGTTTATTATGGTTAATATTGTCAAACATCCAGAAATATCAGCATCTAATACATATGCTGTTTTCTGTTTTAGCACATCAAATATGGCTTCAATTGCATCATGACATGATCTACCAGGTCTAAAACCATAAGTGTTTGGCTCAAGTTTTGCCTCCCATTCTGGTTCTAAAGCCATTTTTACAAGTGTTTGTGATATAGTAGGTATACCAAGCGGGCGATGCTCCGATGGCTTACCAGGTTTTGGGATTCAGACGCGTCTTGATGGCTTTGCTTTTTCTTTTATATCTAAAGAATATGATAGTTGTAATCTTTCTTTTTGATTAAGATTAGCCTTTCCATCAATACCTGCAGTCTTCTTCCCCCTATTGTCCTGTGTTACTTTCCTAACAGCGAGTGTTTTTGCACTTGTTGATTTGAGCAATAATTTTTGAAGATTATGCATCTTTTTGATATCATTACATTTAGAGGCTTGGTAAATTCGTTTTTGTAGCTTAAATGAAGATTTCTTCAGCTTTCGCCAAGGAATTCCATTCCATTCATACCTAGCTTTTTGCTGGTCCATAACATATTCACTACTATTCACCACTTTACCTTCCAAATTAAAGTGTTTACGTCTGCATATCCCAGATATTACTTTGGGCATTAGCTTCTTAAACAATCCTTCCACATAGCAGCTTGTGGTTGGCTACCTACTTATATTTAATGAATATAAGAGCTTTTATGTGGTTACTCCGTTCCATAGCTTCGTTTCACGTTAAACTTAGATTCCTACTATTTGCCGGAAGTTGGGAACATCAATAACTAAAGTCTTCAATCTTTAGTTCCCCTTTTGCTTCGTACCATTTTGGTCTATGCGTAGTTCAACCTCTTTTCGCATACTATGCTTTGACGACAATTCAAACATAGGTTCCTCTCGTAATCATATCTAACTCTGTTTGCAGGGATTCACCATGAGGTTTAGTGTTACCTGCTTTTATCTCATGCTTGCATCCCAAAGGTTGCCATCCTTTGAAATGTGAGACATACATTATCCCCGATGTCTAGGGAAGATGGAATTTAACCATCACAAAACCACGGCTTTCCGGGTCGCACTGAAGAAAAATAACCAACGATCCACTATGCTTTCTAGCTGTTCTTCCTTATTCTTAGGAAATTTAGGTAGTTCAATAAATACAAATTGAAAATCTTTTAAGTCATGCTCATTGGTTTTCTCATCTCTTATAGTGTGGCTGGATATATAATCAAGCTTATCAGGAAATAAATTACAATTAGAGATAGCAATAAAGAAAACCTTCTTTAAATCAATGTACTTACCAGATTTATCAGCTTGCCTTGAGTAAGCCTTAGCAGCATATAGTTGAGCTCGTTTCTCAAAACCTTTATCACGAGCAAACTGGTCAGGTAAGGAAGCAGTATTACTACTACTCCCTCCCTTAGAAACCTTACTATTACCCACAAATATGAGGTTCATGAGCAAGTCTCCATCCTTCTGCTAGATCAAAGAGACGTCTCCACCCTTTCCAAAGAGTAATTGGTCCTGGTTTTGGGTCGCTTTTTCTTGCTAAATGACCTCCAAGTTCACGAAACGGCTTCTTTTATAGTAGGGGCTATATTTGGACATGGTTTCCTGTGTATTTTAACATATAAAACTTTCCATTCTTCCTCAGCTAATAAGGCAGTACATAGTAATGTTGGGTTAGTTCTTGCAATTGATGTAATAAAGAAAATTCTCCAAGCAATAATGCTCATGACTGTTAAATACCTCATTAATCTTTCTGCTGTTCCAAGTCTACATTCCTCAACTTTGAGACCAGATTTTAAAATCTTATGCAATATCTCTATTTTCCATCTCAAACAATACCAACTAACTTTTTCAACAGCTTCTTCAAAAGTACTGACCGGAAAAAAGCATCCACTCTAGAGGACTTGCTTCGGGAGGAGAGTTTTTTTCAACAACATGAATTGCGTGAAGTTGTAGACTCTGTCGGTTTATATTTTATGTGACCTTCTTTACATTTTATATGGCCTTCATGTGATAAATTTTCCGAATCTAATTTCTAAAAACGCTGTCCTTTTTTGCTTGTTATCTCTAGCAGGGATTTCAACTTCTACTTTTCCAGCGCAAGGGAGGCCTTGGATAAATGACCATAATTTTTGCTTGTTCCTGGTATGCATGAATTTTTTATTTACATTTCTGTTGTGGCGAGCTCTTACTAAAATTGCTGAGTTAAGATTATGTGCAAGTTCAAAAAAATCATGCATATCTGCTTCTCTGCCACATACAGTTATAGCTTCGGTTTGGGCCAGATCTATAATATTATTTGTTTTCTTTAAACTTTCTAGCCATTTCATACTTTCTTTATCCTCAATATGAACGTTGTTACGATGGCTCTTTAGTCTTTTTTCTTCTTCAGAAATGAGTTGCCTCGAGTAAATCTTTTGATCCAGTATTCCCAGCTTCCGTACTAACAGCAAGGGCTGTATGCATTACTGCTCCTTTTCCAGCAATAGTTCCCAATCCGCTTATGGCTTGAGTATGAAATATAAGTTGTATCTTGAATCACAAGAATTCTTTTATGAGCTTTTGTTCTTTCAACTGTTTTATCAATGTGTGAAGCTAGAATATCGACTTCTTTTACGTTCTCATTTTGAAAAAAACGTTATGCTGCTTTTGCTTCTGACCAACTTCCGCATGCCTCATTAATTGAGCTTTCAGGTAAACTTATCAAACTATCAGCAATCTTTACTAATCGGTCAGTTAATCTTTTATCTCCAAGTACAGCATCTCCAAATTCATTTTTAGCCCATTCATTACTCTCGTTTGCCATTTTTATACCCTCAATATTTGCAAACTTTAATATTGTAATACTTTATTTATAAGTACATTTATATTTGTGGGTAATAGTAAGATTTGATATGCTGCCAACACTTATGTTCAAATTAAAAATGTCATTTATGATACTAGCCACTTCACGCTTTGAGTTTTTGTAAAATCCGCTGAGTGCTGCAATTATAGACTTAACCCTTGGACCAAATGTATCTGGCGTAACACCTTCTGGTAACTTGCTACTTTTTCTTTTTCTGCATCTCCAACAACGACCATGTTCCAATTACTACATAAGGCCTAATTTCCGGAAGATCAACTTTTTGGTGAACATAAGGTTTTTCGCATATTACAAGCTCTCCTCCGCATTCGCAAATATTAGGCAACTCTATTTTTACTACTTTATCCGCTTCCATTGTGGCATGAAAATTTCCTTTATGCCCAACCTGATCGCCAACATTCCTTTCGCTTTTTGGCTTGTCCTTTTTTGTTTTGTACAATTCTTTAGAGCTCGGTAGAGATGAATTTTTCGAGTTTAAACCAAGCCTTTCCTTTAATTCAGCGTTCTCTATCTTTAAAGCTTTATTTTCTGCTTTTAAGTTTTCTATCTCTGCTTTCAGTTTTCCTATTTTTTGCTGTAAATTTTTGCAAAGTTCTAAAAGGTTTACCACATTACCTCACTTTTGCTCTATGATTATCTTTATTATCTTGCTTTGTCTACCTTATTCTACCACTCCGCTGAACGGATACAATTTACTAAACAGAAAAAAAGGCAAAAGAAACCCTAGGGTAGCTAGTTATTCACTATCCATTTTTTAAGTTGGCGTTTTTTAATGTTTTAAATAGCGCGTTTCAGCTTGTGTAGGTAAAAACCTAGAAATATTGTGAAGACATAAGGTGCACATAGTGCAAAAAATTAAAAATAAGACGCCAACTACGTTGTTTTCTTGCTGTTTAATCTGCACAGATGAAGATAACTGAATACCTTCAGTTTCATGATAAGGGGGCTGGCGAAGGGTGTCAAGCAAGTTTTTTCGTTTCTATTTCCAATAAAAGTTTGTTATATGGTTATGCAAGAAGTCTATTATAAATGAAATGAATGTGAAAAATATCTTGTTAGCACTTTTAGTACAAATGATATTCAGTTTGCCGCTATTTGCAGCTGATCCTGTTTTGCTCAACTGCATTAAAACTCCGGAAATATATGACCTTGATGCAAGGCCAAAAAATTTTAGCTCTTCAAACAATTTAAGAAGGAAACCTGGTTCTCCAAATAGTGCAATAGGGGAATTAATACACATAGTGGGTAGAATTACTGATATAAACTGCTTACCAATACAAAATGCTGTAGTTTCTATATGGCACGCGAATTCACGCGGCGTGAACCATTACGATAAGAATATAGAGGATGATCTGAATTTTGCTGGATCAGGAAGGTTTGTAGTGAATAATCTTGGCTATTATAATTTTATTACGATAGTACCTGGTAAAATTGGTGATAGAGCTCCACATATCAACTTTCTAGTTCAACATCCGGATTTTCCAGAATTCACAACGCAAATGTTTTTTGCTGACCATAATTGCGATAATTGCGCTGATCCTGTTCTTGAAGATTTTGTTAGTAATGGGCTTGCAAGCCTTCTCATAACACCATTTACTTACAGTGATCAGGTCATAAAAACCTATACGTTTAACATTACCTTGGGCGGATATAATAAGTTCTCTAATAAAAGATAAAAAACCTTGCATGTAAGGGAGTCCATAGTAAACTTAAGTGTTATTGTACTTAGGATGTATATGAAAAATATCTTACTGATGTTTTTGCTATGTTTTATGTACAGTTTACAATTATTTGCAACGGAGATACCAGCAATGAAAATAACAATTTCTAAAATTTCGCCCGATTTTAAAACAATAGTAATGGGTTTATTTGAAGACAACGAAACCGTAAATGATGGCGGAGTTTTGCAAGGGAAACAGGTCATAGATAATATAAAGCAATTTAGCGATTTCAATGGAAGTTTTGGTGAATTTTTCTCTACTGCTTTGCCAGAAGAAAAAAATGTTATAGTTGTTGGACTGGGTAAGAAGGATGAATGGAATGAAAATAAAGAATTAAATATTGGTGGTAAAATATATTGTGAGCTAAGCAGATTAAAAATTAAAAAAGCAGCGGTTTTAATCGAAGGTAGTGCAGCAAATGTTGCATATGGTGCGTTTCTGCGTAGTTTTAAGTTTGATAAGTATAAAACTAAAAAGGATGAGAAAATTACAGAGGTAGAGGAGATTACCGTATTAGTAAAAGATGAACAATTAAGTAATGCTGAAAGATCATTTGAGCACTTAAGGCAAGAAGGTGAGAGTATATTCCTTGCGCGCTCTTTTATAACAGAGCCTCCTAACATTCTATATCCAGAATCCTATGCTGATCATATAAAAAAAGAACTTACTAAGCTTGGCCTTGAAATCGAGGTGCTTGATAAAAAGCAGATGGAAGAGAAAAAAATGGGAGCCTTGCTTGGAGTTGCACAAGGAAGTAGTAAAGAACCAAAATTAGTAGTGATAAAATGGAATGGAGCTTCTAAAGAACAAAAGCCTATAGCTTTTGTTGGTAAAGGTATAACGTTTGACACTGGTGGAGTATCACTCAAACCTTCACGTGGTATGGAGTCAATGAAATATGACATGGCAGGCTCTGCTACTGTGGTTGGGGTGATGCATGCTTTAGCAGGACGAAAAGCAAAAGTAAATGCGATCGGTGTGGTCGCACTTGCAGAAAATGCAGTGGGTGGTAATGCTCAAAGACCAAGTGATGTAGTAACTTCAATGTCTGGACAAACAATAGAAGTGTTGAACACCGATGCAGAAGGAAGGCTCATACTTGCAGATGCTTTATGGTATACGCAAGATAGATTCTCACCAAAATTTATGATTGATCTTGCAACTTTAACTGGTGCTATAGTGGTTGCACTTGGAAATAACGAATATGCTGGTCTTTTTTCAAATAATGATGAATTAGCAAACCGTCTGATTGATGCAGGAAATGAAGTAAATGAGAAGTTATGGCGTTTTCCTATGAATGAAACTTATGACAAAATTATTGATTCACCGATTGCTGATGTTCAAAACATCGCTCCTGCAGGCTCTGGTGGAGATAGCATAATGGCTGCACAGTTTTTACAGCGTTTTGTGAATGAAACTTGCTGGGCACATTTAGATATCGCAGGCACTGCTTGGCACGAGAAAGGTACTGACATTTGTCCAAGAGGAGCAGTAGGTTTTGGTGTAAGGTTACTTAATAAGTTGGTTGAGAAGTACTACGAAGCCAATGATTAAAGGTCTTTATACTGGATTTATGGCTTAGCTACATGAACGTTTATTTTCGAGGCGCAGCAAATGAAAGTAGCTGATACATATTTCTTTTTTTCTGGATTCCAGTGTCAGCTACTTTCATGACACCCTGACAACCGTCATCCCGCTACTTGTTAGCGGCTGAGATACCGCGAATAAATCGCGGTATGACGGTTCGTGGCGGCGTGACGATAAGCTCGTCATCCCGCTGCTTGTTAGCGGGATCTAGAGATACCGCGGCGGTATGACGTAGGACTGCTGTCATCCCAGTGCTCCTTTTTTTGTCATCCAAGTAGCCTCCTATGGTGTCATCCCAGTGCCCAGACACTGGGATCCAGTTGAGCTATTTCAACAAAAATACTGCATTTTGAGATGAACGTTTATTTTCACCAGATTATTTACAAGTATAACAATTAAAGTCTGGATTCCAGTGTCAAGCACTGGAATGACACCGTCTTGGATGGAAACCAGTGTTGGCTACTCGGATGACATCATAGGGGCGCTGGGATGACACCCTGACAATCGTCATCCCGCTGCTTGTTAGCGGCTAAGAGATACCGCGGCGGCATGACGTAGGGAAACCGTTTTTTGGGTTAGCTATAACAGTAGTCAGGAAACAATAGCTTAAAAAGAGACTTAGTGTTAAATTTCTAATAGATTACTTATAAAAATAAATCTTATGGAAAGCAGAGCTAAGGCTTGGTTCATTTGGCTGATTAGTAACTTGGTTGTTATATTCAGCAACATGCAGATAATTTATACCTTTATAAGTGTAAATCTCGAAAAGGAACTTGGACTTACAATCGCGCAAGTTGCACTGGCTAATTCAGCATATACTTGGACTTTCGCCATCTTACAATTTTTTAGTGGAGCAACGTTTAATGTTTTTTCCAGTAAGAAAATTTATTTTTTCTCGTTATCAACTATGATCTTGGGGTTTTTTGTCCTTATTAATAGTGACAATTTCTCCCATTTGATTTTGTCTCAAGTGTTGATTGCAACTGGAGCATCATTTGGTTTTATTGGTGCTGCTCACACAAGTAGCATATGTTTTTCCGCTGTCCAATTTGGACTAATGTTTTCACTAGTGCAGACAATTTCAAGCCTTTCTGCTTTGGTAATTCAAATACTGTTCTCTAACTTGCTTGCCGAAGATGCATATTGGAAAAATCTGATTGTATGCATAATACTATTTGGTGTGTTGATATTTGTACTTACGCTTTTTTGTCCAAACACACTTCCAGAAAGCAGCTCAGAAAAGCGCACAATAAAAAGCTCTATGAAGACAGTAATGTGCTCTATATTAACAGTGCTAAAATTAAGAGATATCTGGATAACTTCAGTGGTGGGTGCTATTACTTTTGGAACATTTTTAGCACTTAATACCTTGTGGGCTCCAAGGTTACTGGGCAACTCAGAACTCAATGCAATGGAGTCAGGTATAGCAACTGCAATACTATGGCTTGGTCTTGCAGTTGGTGCTCCAATTGCAGATCGAATCTCAAACTTATTTAAAAATAGGAAACATGTAATTTCTGCTTTTGCTTTATTGCAAGGCGTCTCAATTATTATTTTACTATACAGCCATTTAACAGTCCACGTTGTGTACTTTTGTATGTTAATGTTCGGGTTTTTTGCGGGAGGACATATGCTTAATTTTACTGTCGGCAGCGAGATTGTGAAACGAAAATACATCAGCACATCATCATCCATTATCAATGGATTTATGTTTATTGGCAGTGGAGTTATAGTGTCAATGTTAGCACTTTTTACAGATCATAAAATGGCACTTTTTGCAATATTTGCGATATTGATAGTTGCCGGTATTTTAAATTATGCAACAAAAGAGACATACTCTAAAAAATAAAGTAGCTGAATCTCGAGTCGATTGCTATATTATATTTACGTATTGTAATATTTATCAATAATGGATCACGTTACAACAAAAGACACAACAGTAACTAAGGCAACGATAGCTGGAGATATAAACCAAGAAATAGGATTATCAAAGGAAGACTCTGTTTCGATAATAGATGATATATTGGACGAAATAAAGACAAGCTTGGTAAAGGATGGAATAGTAAAAATATCGTCATTTGGAACATTCTTGGTTAAGAAAAAGAAGGAAAGACCAGGAAATATACCAAATACATCGGAGAAAGTGATGATTCAGGCAAGAAATTCAGTTTCTTTTAGGCCTTCAAAAATTATAAAAAAATCAATCAATAATTAATGAACAAGGAAAAATTATTTTATACGATTGGGGAAGTAGCTGAAGAGCTACATTTGGAACAGCATGTTTTGAGATTTTGGGAAGGTCAATTTCATCAAATTAAGCCTACAAAGCGTAAAGGAAGAAGGCTATATGATCGCAAGTGTATAGAGGCCATAAAGAAAGTAAAATACATGCTATATGATAAAGGATATACAATAAAAGGAGTGCAAAAAGAATTTGGTAATGATATAAAAGTCACAAAGAATTTGTTGCAAGAACTCACCGATTTGAGGGACTATTTAACTAGTAAAATAAATAACGAGGAAAGTAACAAGCAGGCGTGAAACACTACGTCTCGCTAAAATTTTGGAGTTTTGTGAGAGTTTAAAATGTGGCATATAGCCTCATTTCTTATGTTATTAGCAATATTAATAGGCTGTGGCCTGCAAAAACCTGCACCTGTGCTGCTTAAAGGCGAAGAATTTTACGGAAAAAGAGATCTGGAATATACAAGAGAGTACCATTTAATTAGGGAGCCTTCAGTGCAAAAAGAAAGTAGAAAAGCCATCATAAATAGGATATACAAAGATAACAATAATACACAAAATGTGGGGGTAAATTGTAAATTTGTAATGCCAGTTAAAGGTTCAGCTACCTCTTCTGATGAAATGTGTAAGGATGGCATAAAAATTGCTGCTCAAAATGGAACGAACGTAGTTTCCTCTGCACCAGGCAAAGTGATATATGTAGGCAAAGGGCTGAGATGGTATGGGAATTTAATTATAGTGGAACACAAAGATAATTACATGACTGTGTACTCCTATTTAAAAAACATACATGTTGAAATTGGCGATAAAGTAAAGCAAGGTCAAGTAATTGGATCTGCAGGTAAATCAAGCACACAAGATAAAGATCCACAGATGTGTTTCACAATACGACATAATGGCCAAGCGGTTGATCCTTTGATGCATATGAACTGTAATTGAATTTGGATTTATATGAAATATGATTTTAAAAGTGTTGAAAAATTTTATCAAGATAAATGGGATTTTTCTGTAAGCAAGAGTGGTAAACAAGAAAAGTGTTACGTGTTGGAAATGTTTCCATATCCATCTGGTAAAATTCATATGGGACACTTACGTAACTATGCAATAGGGGATGTGATAGCGCGTTACAAGAGAGCTAATGGATTTGAGGTTTTGCATCCAATTGGCTGGGATGCGTTTGGATTACCAGCTGAGAATGCAGCAAGGGATAACAATATTAGCCCCGAAACATGGACAAAAGAGAATATAGATAATATGCGTACACAGTTGAAATCTATAGGTCTTTCTTATAATTGGGAGCGTGAACTCTCCACATGTGAGCCTGATTATTACAAACACGAACAAAAATTTTTCCTGGATTTTTTAAAGCATGGGCTTGCCTATCGAAAAGAATCATGGGTTAACTGGGATCCAGTGGACCAAACAGTGCTTGCAAATGAACAGGTGGTTGATGGAAAAGGATGGCGATCAGGTGCAGTTGTTGAAAAACGTAAGTTGTCCCAATGGTTTTTAAAGATTACTGATTTCGCTGAAGATTTACTCAAGTGCCTGCAAAGTTTGAAAAATTGGCCAGAAAAAGTCAAAACAATGCAGGAGCGTTGGATAGGAAAATCTGAAGGAGCAACTATAGAGTTTGAAGTAGTTGGCCTGAATAAGAAATTAAAAGTTTTTACAACTTATCCTCATACTTTGTTTGGGGCTTCTTTTTGTGCAGTGGCAGCAGAGCATCCTATTGTGCAGGATTTAAAGAATGGTTCTTCTGTTGTCATCCCAGTGCTTGACACTGGGATCCAGGAAATAAAATCAAAAAGAGAGAACGATGAAAAAATAGGAGTTTACACCGGATTAAACGTCAAACATCCATTTCTTGATAAGGAATTGCCGCTTTACATAGCGAATTTTGTGTTGATGGAATATGGGGAAGGCGCGATTTTTGGTTGCCCTGCACATGATCAGCGTGACTTTGAATTTGCACAGAAATATAATTTGCCGATAATTCCCGTTATTTCTTCAGCCCACTTAGGTGTCATTCCAGCGCGTGACCAGAATTCTTACAATGGATCCCAGTGTCAAGCTACTCAGATGACAAAGGAGGCGTATACTGGAGACGGGACAATGTTTAACTCCGAATTCTTAAACGGATTAATGGTTAGTGAAGCAAAGGAAGCCATAGTTAAAAAATTTGAAGAAAAAAAAATAGGCAAAAAAACAATAAACTATCGTTTGCACGATTGGGGAGTTTCAAGGCAGCGTTATTGGGGATGCCCTATACCTATCATATATTGCAAAGATTGCGGAACTGTTCCAGTGCCAGAAAAAGACCTTCCTGTAGTTCTACCAATAGATGTAGAATTTACAAGTGGTGGCAATCCGCTGGATAAGCACCCAACTTGGAAATTTGTTGATTGTCCAAAGTGCGGAAAGCAAGCAGAGCGTGAAACTGATACATTCGACACCTTTTTTGAATCTTCCTGGTATTTTGCTGCATTCTGTAGTGAAGATAAATCAATAGACAAAGATGCATGTAATCGTTTTATGCCTGTTGATTATTATATAGGTGGGATAGAACATGCAATTCTGCATTTGCTTTATTCAAGATTTTTCTGCCGTGCTTTAACCAAATGTGGCTATTTTGATATTAAAGAGCCTTTCTCTACTTTAATCACTCAAGGAATGGTCTGCCATGCAACTTATAAAGACGAAAATGGTAAGTGGCTATTTCCCGCAGAAGCAAAAGAATTAATAGCGCGAGGTGCAAAAGTTCAAGTGGGCAAAGTTGAAAAAATGAGCAAATCGAAAAAGAATACAGTTGACCCAAACTTTATCATAGAAAAGTATGGTGCTGATACTGCTCGCTTGTTTGTGTTGTCCGACACTCCTCCGGAGAAAGATATGGAATGGTCCGATGATGGCGTGGAAGGTTGTTCTCGTTATGTAAATAAATTGTGGCGTATGGTCATGCAGCTAAGACCTGTAAATATACACTATGATAATGAAAATGTTATGGGTGGACTTCTAGAGTACAGAAAAAAAATTCATAAACTCTTACACGGACTTACAGATGACTTGGAAAACTGCAGATTAAACTGTGTAGTGGCAAAATTTCGTGAGATGACGAATTTAATAGCTGAAATAGACGTAAAAACTGGAAAATCTCTTATTGATGAAGGTATATGTATATTAATCAGAGTAATCGAACCATTCATACCACATCTAGCTGAAAGCCTATGGCAAGAAATAGGAGGTCAACCTTGGCCAAAAGCTGATGAATCATTATTAGTTGACGATACGGTAACTATAGCAGTGCAAATCAATGGAAAATTACGTACAACAATCAAGGTGGCAATTAACTTACCTCAAGAAGAATTGAAGAAAATAGCGATAGACTCTGTGTCCAGTAAGATCGATCAAAGCAAAGTTCGCACTGTATATGCTGTACCAAATAAGATAGTAAATATAGTTATATAAAAGACCTGAGTAGTACGTTTTATATAATCTGATTTTATGGCTATACTTTTTTTGACATGTAGTTATATCTTTTTTAATATAAAGGATATATACTTATGCATTATATATTTTTTTGTATGAGGAGTTATATGAAAATAAAGAGATTGTGCGTTTTGGCTGTGTTGCTTACTTCATCTCTAGCAGGTGCAGCTAGTAATAGTGCAAGTAAGTCAGAAGATAAGTACTATGCAGGTTTAAACTTTGGTGCTGGTTGGGGTGGTGGCTTTAAAATGAAACCTGGTGTTGTTCTTGGTTACCATTATGACCAAAACTCTAAATTTGAACTTGAGGTTCTCAGTAATATTAAGTCATTAAAGAGCATAGGAGCTAGCTTATTGGCAAACTACCGCTTCTATCCTGACCTTGATATTGATCCCGTTAAACTATATGTCAGCGGAGGTTTAGGAGGATATCTCCAAATAACACCTTTTGGCTTTGGTGTTAGTGATACAGTTGATGGTGATGGCAATAGTTCACAAGAAGAAAAAGAAAAGGAAGAAGAAACACAAGGTGCTCCAGAATCAGGTGGTGAAGCTGCTGGTTCATCTGTAGTAGATAAAATACTGAGTTCTATTTCCTATAAACTAAAGTTAGGTGTTGATTATGAAATTACTCCGCAGATAATTGGTGCAGTTGGTATGACCATGGGTGGGCAACTAAGTGGTATAAAAGCAAAACAAATACCAGATGCAACTCTAGAGATAGGGGTACGTTATAATTTTTAATGCTGCTACTTAGTTCATAAAGGTAGAGACGATGTTGAGGATGAAATAAACAGCATTAAAAAAAATCCGAAAACGTATTTTCGAATATGGTTTTGAACGCTAGCTATAGATTAGAAAAATAACAAGAAAAAGGGTAAACATACTGTAATTGCTGTTGAATGATGGAGTCCATTATTTTAGCACGAAGTAACGAATTCAGTAGAATAAGTTCTTCAAAAATAATTTAAACTTTTATTAGTAGGAGCAGTCTCATGGAATATTATAGCGATCTCACTAAAAGAAACTTTTATAAGTATCGTTGATGAGAAAGGAAAAATTGTTAAGGAAGAAGTTGTTGCAAGAGAAAGTAAGGCAATAGCTGAATTTTTTCTTGGTCAAGGCAAAAATGACCTTACCCAGAAAAAGTGGAGAGAAAGTGTGGAATGTTTTTTACAAAAAGAATGATGCATCAAATTGTTCTGGAATGCAATAGTTAATAGTGACGTTGTTTGTTATAAAAAATTTCTATGTATTCAAATATTGCAGTTCTAGTTTGTTGAGCAGAGTGTTGTGAAGTATCAATAAGTATTTCTCTTTTCAATGAGCTAAAGAAGCTTTCTGCAACAGAATTGTCGTAACAACAGCCTTTATTACTCATCTATATTCTTTACAGCTAAGAGATATTGATACCCTTGCGCAGTATATTGTGAACCTTGGTCACTGTGCAGCAGTAGATTTTTAACAGGTTTACGCCTATTAATGGCCATTAATAAAGAGTTCATAACCAATTGTTTATTTATTGCACTACTCATTAACTACCATACGTGAGAATTATTGCTGCCAAATATAGCCATCCCTCCTTGGTTTTGATGTAAGTAATCCCATACTTTATTTGGTTGATCAACAATAAAGTTTTGATCTAGTATATTGGGAGCTACAGCTCTATTATCTGTTTGTTGTTTTTTAATTTTAAACTTTCTTCTCAGTATAGCCCTGATGTCATTTTTCTGCATAATACTTTGCACCGTTTTCAAATTGCAACTTTTACCCAAAGCCTTCAATTCAGCATGAATTTTAGGAGCTCCATATCTACATTTAGAAACTTGATATATTTTTTGAATAGCTTCGAGTAGCTCTTTATTTGCTGATTCTCTACTGCTTATTTTTCTTGTGGTCCACTTATAGTAGCCACTAGCAGAAAATCCTACATAATTCCTGTACTTTATAGCAGTTACTATATAAAAAAATATTTTACTCTTTTTGACTGGCCAGGGCTTTTTTTTAAATGTCTCTTTCCCTTGTTACTCTTGCTTTGTAAATCAAACCTCTCTTTGTCGTAAGGAGCCATGTTACCTCTACCTGGAAATGCATTGCCGCTGACTTTTTTTCGTTATATTTCTTCATCCATTTTCCTAATAAACCACCCTTTATTCCTAAATCTCTTGCTATTTTTGTAATTGTTTGACCTGCCTTTCTTTGTTCATTTGCCAGTTTAACAGCTTCCAATTTGAATTCTGCTGTATATTCTCTTACCATTTCTAATCCTCCAAAATTTTATTTTACCCAAAAAAACTCTTTTCTTTCTCTCCACTTTTTCTGGGTAAGGTCACTATTTCTTAAGTAATTTACACTTCAGAGTTTATCTGCTTTAAAGTTTACTCTATTCTGTTTCAGCATTTGTCATAAATCCTTAATTATTTCTGACTTTTTAGTTCAGTTTTTAACCATTCTTTCCTTAACTTAATGGCAGTGACAATAAGCCTATCTATCATTCTGATGTGATTTCAGTTTTTTTTACATGCAAACTCTCTAATCCCACCTTGTAGTTAGGATAAATTAGAGAGACATTAAGATCTTTTTTAATTTTAACATTACTTACTCTTTTTGATCCTAAATAAAAACTCTGTGCATAATCTGGTAACTCAATTGGCTCTGGAGGGCTAACATTGAGAAGTTTGGCTGCATACATTATCACTTCAGATTGTGTAGTGGGTAAATCGTCTGCACAATTGTATATTTCACCAGGTTTTATGTTTTGCATGGAAGAAAATAAAATATTCGATATATCTTCAACGTGAATACGAGAAAAAAAATGCCCTTCTTTTTTCACATTTCTTGCTTTGCTAAGCTGCAAGTCAATTAACACGTTCCTACCAGGACCGTATATTCCAGCTAAACGAAAAATATGTACAGGCAATCTGCTATTCAGCCACTTCCTTTCAGATCTAAGGCGCTTTTCTCCTCTGATTTCTATAGGTTTTGTTTCAGATTCCTCATTCACCCAATTACCAGAGTGATCACCATAGACGCTAGTTGCAGACAAATAACCAAACCATTTAACATTTTGCAGGCAATCACCGTATCTCTCCACAACATCATCACCATCTGGAGGAATAGAAATTAAAACGTGCGTTGCGCTTTTAAGCAGATCTTGGCTAACCTTCTCATAATTAAAGAGGATTACATTTTGTATATCTTTACTTCTTGATGTGCCACTGACTTTCCAACCTAAGTTCAGTAATTTTTTCGATAAAAATTTAGCTACATATCCATAACCAAAGCAAAACAAGTGCATGAAAATTAATTTTTAAAATTCTTCTTGATAAATTCTACTCCTAATTTTATTCCCTCTTCATTAATAATATGCCCTAATGCATGAATTGGGTGTCCTTCAACATTTACTCCATTTTCTTTCAGAGCTTTAACCGCTAAGTCGAGGGACGAAAAAGGTACCACGTCGTCAGCATCACCATGGATAACACATATGTTAGGTTTTGACTTGATCTCTGGTGCAGTTTTTGAAGGTGAAAGAAATCTACCAGAGTATGCAACAACTGATGCACAGGATTGAGAGCGGGTGAGAGCTGTATGTATTGCAAGCATTGCTCCTTGAGAAAATCCAACTAAAGAAAGTTGCGTATCTTTTAAATTAAGCTCCTTTAATTTTGTATCAATGAAATGATTTACAATTGATGTAGCATTTTTTACTCCATTATATAGCGCTTCCTCACTACGATCTTCCAAGCTGAACCACTGATAACCATCACCTATTTCTCTTTCAAACGGAGCATTGGGTACTGCAAAATATGAACCCAGTAAAAACTTGCTCATAACTTTAGCAAGGTGAATGAAATTATCGCCACTTGAGCCCCAACCATGTAAAAAAATAATCAAATTTTTCTTATTTCCGCCTGCACAAATTTCTGGGCCTTTAAGTTCAATCATTTCTTTTCCTTTTGCATTTATATTTTTATTTAACACTAATTTTCAAATTTGTAAAAACCCATGTGCAATTATGTACACTAGCTCATAACTGTATGAACATTGCAATTTGCAGGCAATTCGCGTGGCAGATGAAAGTAGCTGACACTGGAATCCAGCTTTTGATCGAAAATGTTGCATAGTGCACAATCAATTTTTCTAGATCCCAGTGTCAAGCACTGGGATGACATCATAGGGGCGCTGGGATGACACCCTCCTGCTAGACAATGTTCGTACAGCTATGGAATGAATCGCGGTATGACGTAGGATTGCTGTCATTCCAGTGCTTGACACTGGGATGGCTTTGTTGCATCGCTAGCTATGATGGATTAAAGATAAAAAAGATAGGGAATATCAGTAGCTTATTATTCTGGTATTTATAACAAGAACGGTCAATGAATACCTAAATTTGAGTAAAAGAAATTTCACTACCATTTACCAATCCGGCTAAAATTCAAGAATTTCAATGCTTTAGCTATTTTCAATAGAATTAAATTTATTAATATAAATAACAAATTACTATTCTTAAATTTGATCAGATTGATTGCAAAAAAACAAGATTTTCAATAGGTTGCTTATAATCCTAACTATAGTTAGCCTTTCATAAGTAGCGATGCAACAAAGCCCACTGGGATCCAGTTCTTATTACCTGGTGTAAAGTTAAGTTTCCTGGATTCCAGTGGGCTTTGTTGCATAGCAACTGAAAAAATCTGGTGGCTACTGACAAAATTCATTATAAAATAGCCATTTAACCTTGAAAGAAAAAATATGCCACAAAAAATGAGGGTCAGTAACCATAGCGAATATAACAAATTTCTAGAAAAAAGAGGAAATATTTTTCATTATATCAACGAAGCCATAGAAAAGTGGTACGAGAATGGTCCAAAAATACCAGGTGGCAACAATATTTATAGCGATAAAGTTGTAATTTTGGTGCACATAATAACTTGTTTATTTAGAATAGGCCTGAGGCAAACAGTTGGGTTTATAGCAGGATACCTTGAGCAAATTGGGAAAAATTTGCAAGTTATCAGCTATTCACAATCATCAAGAAGGTTTAAGAAACTCAATATTAAGATCAATGATTGCAGAATTGATAAAAATAATATGGAAGATATCGAAATTGCTATAGACAGTACAGGAATTAGTATATACAACAACACTCCTGGTCATAGCAAAGAAAATAGCGAAGATAGAAAGTATCGCAGCTATGAACAGACAAGAAAATTGCATGTAATGTTGAATACAAACAGCAAAAAAGCCATAGCTGTAAAATACAGTAACGGTGTCTACTCTGATCACTATGGAGCTTGTGATTTGCTAAAAGAAGTCGATTTTCAGTATGTCATAAAAGTACTATATGCAGATAGGGCATATGACAGAGAAAAGCTCTATAAGCTGTGTAATCAATATGGTATAAAAACGAAAATTCCTCCGAAAAACAACGCAGCAGAGCATCCAAAGTTAGACTATATGGCTGAGAGAAATTCTGCAGTCAAGCTCATAAAGTCATATGATGAAGATAGTATAAAGAAGTGGAAAAAAGAGATGAGTTATGGAAAAAGATCTTATATAGAAAGTTTTTTCTCGCGACTGAAACAAACATTCGGGTTTAGTTTTAGGAATAAATCTGAGACAAATAGAGAGAAGGAACTACTTGTTAAATGCTATTTGCTCAATAAGTTCACTGATATTGGTATGGCTAAATTTGAGATAGCTTCATAAATTTATTGTGCGTTACCTACTATCCGAAGAGCGATGCAACAAAGCCATCCCAGTGTCAAGCACTGGGATGACACCCTCCTTGGCAAACAATGTTCGTACAGCTATGTGCGTGACGCTGGCGCTGGAATCTAGAAAAAAATAGATCCAAGTAGTCAAGCTACTTGGATGATACTGACTGCTAATTTTTTATGCAAGAGGTCCAATCATTCACCGTTCTTGCAAGTGATAGCACTCTCACTTCTTTTGCACCGGAGTTTAAAATTTCCTGAGAGCAAGATCTTACAGTTGCTCCGGTTGTTACCACATCATCAACTAATATCACGATTTTATTTTCGATAATTTTCTTGTTGCTTGTTTTAAAAGCCTTCTTTAAATTTTTTTCACGCTGTTTAAGTGAAAGACCAGCTTGAGGCGCAGTATGGCGAAGGCGTTTTATTGCAAATGGCGTATAGGATAAATTGGACAACTTACTCAATTCTTTTGCAAGCAGTGCTGCTTGATTATATTTACGTTTAAACAAGCGCATTTTATGTAACGGTATAGGGATTATGATCTCTGCGTTCTGAAATGTATCCTGATTAGCTTGGTGTATCCACTTTGCATAGATTTTTACGTAATTCAAATTATCAAAAAATTTGAAATTTATAATCAGAGGTTGTCCGGAAACAAGTAAAAGGCTATAATATCTGAAATTTTAGTACGGGGTAAAGATGAGAAAAAAGTATCCAACAGATCTAAGCGAAAGGGAATGGGCAAGAATAGAAAAACACTTCAGAGTATCATACAAGAAAGGAGGAAGGCCGCCAAAGTATAGCAAAAGAGAAATATTAGAAGCAATTTTCTATGTATTGCGTACAGGGTGTCAATGGCGGTATTTACCAAATGATTTTCCGCTATGGAAGACTGTGTATGAGCAGTTCAGGCAATGGAAGAAGCAGGGAATTTTTGAGAAAATGAATTATGAAATTACAAAATATAGTAGAAGAAAAATAGGAAGGAATGAGCAGCCGAGTGCCTGTATAGTAGATAGTCAATCTGTAAAGACTACAGAAAAGGGGGGATCAAAGGCTATGATGGAAGTAAAAAAGTAAAGAGTAGAAAAAGGCATATAATTACAGACACTCAGGGTTTTATACTAGGTTGTTACGTAGGCGCTGCTAACGAAAATGATAGAGATGGTATTAAAATAGCATTAAACAATATGAGAACAAAATATACTAAAGTTAAAAAAATGTGGGCTGACATGGGATACCAAGGAAGAAATTTAAAGAATCACATAAAGGAAGAATATGACATAGATATTGAAATTGTTAAAAGGCCTCCATGTAGATTTTGGGTGCACAAAGATACGCCACCTGAGCTACTACCAACAAGAGAACAAGGGTTTAAAGTACAGCCAAGAAGATGGGTTGTAGAAAGGACTTTTGCTTGGGTTAATAGGAATAGAAGGCTATCGAAGGAGTATGATTTACTCACAACATCCACTGAGAATTTCATATACCTAGCTATGAGTAGGGTTATGTTAAAGAGGGAATATGCTTGAATTTACTAGTTTCCGGACAACCTCTCATGTTTCTACTATGTTGATCATAAGCAAAAACTGATCTTAATACTTTAAACGGTGGAGGATTGATGATGCACTTACCACACGTATAAATATTGTCTAAGATTACTACGCCACAAACATTGCAGTAATGCTTAGTTAGAAAATTGATTTTTTTGTTACATTCACTACACAGATTAAGATTTTCATCAATGATACACTCGCAACTTACGCATACGTTTGGAAATATGAGATTTGTAGCTTTGTTTAGTAAGAGAAGGTTCACAATTCATTAAATATATTATAAAATTTATATAGTATAGCTAAAGTAACTTGTGCTTACACTCTTTCACTTTTTATTTCATCTCAATATAGTTCAAACTAAGCCACTGCTGAAAAAGCAGAACTTATAACTCAGTAGATAAACGCTGATATTTTTCTGGTTCCTGTATTTCACTCAACTTACTTTGCACTTTGTCACAAGCCCACACAAGTGGCGTTATGATTGACGCGGCAGCCCAAACGATAGCAGCGCAAGCATAACTTACAATCTTGTTAAATACTCTAGCTACTGCATTAGCACAATCTTGCCCAGCACTTAAAAATGCATTTGAATGATCAACTAATGACTTTGTACTTGCTTTTAAACAATAGTCCCCTGTTATTTTTGATAATAACTTAATTGGCAAGTATGACGAATATGCCAGTACTAAACATAAAGGCTGCAATATTATGCTGGCTGCTAAAATAGCACTCAGTGCACACAATGAATACACTTTCTCTGCTCTGTAACCCACGTATTCACAATTATCATTGTTTTTATAATACTTGTTATAATCATCTTTACTCTCAACTCCACAAATTACATCTTTCACAGGTCCTAGCACATTATCAACGTAACGTACAGATTTATAGAAACTATTTTCTGGAACTAGTGTGTTATCTTCTGCTTTCTTAGCAGGTACAACTCCATATTCAACGTACCTTCTAAAGTATCGATATTCTTATCTCCAAATCATAAATATGCAACCTAGCCTAATATAATTAAGAAATAGTTTATAATAAATATGTTTTAAGATGCCTGCCTGTAACACTTTCTGGAATTTTTGCCACTTCTTCTGGAGTTCCAGTAGCAATCACTTCTCCGCCTTTTATTCCTCCCTCTGGTCCGATGTCTATTATATAATCTGCAGTTTTTATAACGTGCAAATTGTGCTCGATAACTATAACAGTGTTTCCCAGATTGACTAATCTATGGAGTATTTTTAGTAAGTTATTTATATCTTCAAAGTGTAATCCAGTTGTTGGCTCATCAAGAATATACAATGTTCTTCCGGTAAATCGTTTTGATAGCTCTTTGGACAGCTTTATTCGTTGTGCTTCACCCCCAGACAACGTTGTTGACGACTGTCCGAGTTTTATATAGCCAAGCCCCACTTCCTGCAAAGAAATCAACTTTTCTTTTACCATTGGAAGGTTTTCAAAAAAATCACAAGCTTGATCTATCGTCATATCAAGGACATCAGAGATTGATTTTTCTTTATAAGTAACTTCCAATGTTTCCCGATTATACCTTCGCCCTTTACATTGCTCACACTTCACATAAACGTCCGGTAGAAAATGCATCTCTATCTTTAAGTGCCCATCACCTTTACAAGCCTCACACCTTCCCCCTCTGGTATTAAATGAAAACCGGCCTATATTATATCCCCTTGCTTTTGACTCCGAAAGACCTGCAAACCAATTTCTTATATGAGTGAACATACCAACATATGTTGCTGGATTTGACGCAGGAGTTCTACCAATTGGCGACTGATCAACTTCTATAACTTTATCTATATATTCAAGGCCTTCTATTCTATCACACTGACCATACCTTGCAGACGAATGATGTATCTTATGTGCTGAATATTTATATAACGTTTCTATGACTAAACTTGATTTTCCCCCTCCTGATATTCCAGTAACACAAATAAGATTCCCTATAGGAAATTTAACGTTCACATTTTTTAAGTTATTTTCACATGCATTTATTACTTTTATGAACTGAGTTGCTTGCTTTCTTCTCCTTGGAATTAAAATTTTTTTCTCTCCACTCAAATATTGCCCTGTTATGCTCCCCGAATTTCTTTGCACCTGGTCTGGTGTTCCTTCTGCAACAACTTTTCCACCATTTACGCCAGCTCCAGGACCAATATCAATCGCATAATCAGCAGCCATTATTGTATCTTCATCATGCTCAACAACGATTACAGTGTTACCCATGTCTCTTAAGTTTTTTAGTGTGGCAATTAACCGATCATTATCACATTGATGAAGGCCAATCGAGGGTTCATCAAGAACATATAAAACCCCCGTTAATCCTGAGCCAATTTGCGAAGCAAGTCTGATCCTCTGACTCTCGCCGCCAGAGAGAGTGCTAGATTCTCGATCAAGCGTTAGGTAATTCAACCCTACATTCTTTAAAAATGTTAGCCTCTTGATTATTTCACTTAGTATTTTATTTGAGATTTGCTTCTGTTGTTCTGTGAGCTTGTCTGGCAAATTTTCAAACCACTTAAGGGATTCATCGATACTAAGCCCTGATATTTCACCTATATGTTTGCTATCAATTTTTACTGTAAGCGCTTCTTTTCTCAATCTATAGCCAGTGCATTCTCTGCAGTGAGTAACAGAGCAATATCGCTCAACAAGCGTTTCATCATAATCCATCTGGTTTTCTAAGATACTGACCAAACCTTGAAATTTACCGAAGCCAAAGAGTATCATATCTTTTACTTCTTGATCTATGTTCTTCCACGGAACATCAAGGCTAAATTTACAATTTTCAGCCAGTGATAGAATTGCACTTTTTAAAAATCCATAACCTGTGTGCACTTGACGGAACATTGATCCCACTGGCTTTAAAGCGCCTTCAGATATTGAAAGAGTTTCATCTGGCACTATCAGCTTCACATCAATAGCCAGCTTTTTACCAAGCCCATTACACGAACCACATGCACCGTAAGGGCTGTTAAAAGAAAATAATCTTGGTTCTATTTCCTCAAGAGTGAAACCAGACTCGGGGCATGCAAAATTCTCTGAAAAAGTCAGAATTTGACCATTTTTATACTCGGAATTATGGTTGTCAGGTAGGTTTACTATTTCTACATACATTAGACCATTACCAAGTTTTAGTGCGGATTCTATACTACTTGGCAGTCGATTTCCTATATCGCCCAATATTGATATTCTATCTGCAACCACAAAAATGTCGTGTTTCTTGTTCTTATCGAGTTTAGGCAAGTCATCTACATTGTACACTTCACCATCTATTTTGAACCTTACGTAACCTTGTCTTTTAATTTCCAATATCTCTTTAAGATGTTCTCCCTTTCTACCACGCACAACAGGGGCAAGTATATATATCTTAGTTTCTAAAGGTAACGCAATTATAGTATCTACAATTTGAGACACCGTTTGTTTTGTTATTGGTAATCCAGTTGCAGGTGAATAAGGAACTCCTATTCGTGCATATACTAAGCGCAAGTAATCGTAAATTTCGGTAACAGTTCCAACTGTTGACCTTGGATTTTTTGAGATCGATTTCTGGTTGATAGATATTGCAGGAGAGAGACCTGTAATCGACTCAACATCTGGTTTATCCTGAATGTTGAGAAATTGACGCGCGTAAGCTGACAGGCTTTCAACGTACCGGCGTTGGCCTTCTGCATAAATCGTATCAAATGCAAGGCTAGACTTGCCAGAACCACTTAGCCCAGTTATAACAACTAGCTTATTTTTCGGTATATTGACGTCTACACCTTGCAGATTATGTTCCCTTGCGCCCTTAACTCTGATAAAATCGTCCATATTATACCATATAGCGTATTAACCATTATAGCCTCAAAATACGTGAATTTATAGTGATATATTGATTTTCTATTGATTTTTTCAACTGTTAGAGGTTGTCCGGAAACAAGTAAAAGGCTATAATATCTGAAATTTTAGTACGGGGTAAAGATGAGAAAAAAGTATCCAACAGATCTAAGCGAAAGGGAATGGGCAAGAATAGAAAAACACTTCAGAGTATCATACAAGAAAGGAGGAAGGCCGCCAAAGTATAGCAAAAGAGAAATATTAGAAGCAATTTTCTATGTATTGCGTACAGGGTGTCAATGGCGGTATTTACCAAATGATTTTCCGCTATGGAAGACTGTGTATGAGCAGTTCAGGCAATGGAAGAAGCAGGGAATTTTTGAGAAAATGAATTATGAAATTACAAAATATAGTAGAAGAAAAATAGGAAGGAATGAGCAGCCGAGTGCCTGTATAGTAGATAGTCAATCTGTAAAGACTACAGAAAAGGGGGGATCAAAGGCTATGATGGAAGTAAAAAAGTAAAGAGTAGAAAAAGGCATATAATTACAGACACTCAGGGTTTTATACTAGGTTGTTACGTAGGTGCTGCTAACGAAAATGATAGAGATGGTATTAAAATAGCATTAAACAATATGAGAACAAAATATACTAAAGTTAAAAAAATGTGGGCTGACATGGGATACCAAGGAAGAAATTTAAAGAATCACATAAAGGAAGAATATGACATAGATATTGAAATTGTTAAAAGGCCTCCATGTAGATTTTGGGTGCACAAAGATACGCCACCTGAGCTACTACCAACAAGAGAACAAGGGTTTAAAGTACAGCCAAGAAGATGGGTTGTAGAAAGGACTTTTGCTTGGGTTAATAGGAATAGAAGGCTATCGAAGGAGTATGATTTACTCACAACATCCACTGAGAATTTCATATACCTAGCTATGAGTAGGGTTATGTTAAAGAGGGAATATGCTTGAATTTACTAGTTTCCGGACAACCTCTTACGGAAAATTAAGCAGCGTTTGATAAATCGTCATTCCGCTACTTGTTAGCGGCTGAGATACCGCGACGGTATGACGGTTAAGTAGGCCAGTGCCCCTATGATGTCATCCCAGTGTCAAGCACATAGCTGTACGAACGTTGTAGTTTAGGAGCAATTCCCACCAGTGGGCCAGTGCCCAGACACTGGTTCTATGCAACTTAATTAAAAACGTTTGTTTTAGCGTAAGACAACTACCTTTAGCTCATCAGCTCAGTTATAAGCAAAATTTCTGGATTCCAGACTGGAATGACACCATTTGCTGTGCAATTTACCTTCAAAAATGAATGTTCGTACAGCTATGTGTCAAGCACTGGGATGACACCATTCTTTTTTCTGGATTCCAGTGTCTGGGCACTGGAATGACACCCCCCTGATAGGCTAAAATCATAGTGTTTGTACAGTTGTGGGTTTAGGCTACCTATAAATTCTAAACTGTTGTTACGTATTAGGACCACCAAATACACCCCCAGGACCCAAAGTCAGTTTAGCTATATCAGAAAACAGGTTATGTGGAAATCTTAAAATACTTCTTGTTCGCCAAGCAAAATAAATACATTCCTACAAACAAGCAGATGCTCAATACTGACACATAAGAAAACTTAAAAATTAAATCTCTAATGTATATTGATAAGCATTTACCTGCAGAAAATTTGTATAGTAATCCAACACATACAACGGCACTATCAACCACTGATGCTATAATTAAAGTAATGAAATTTGCCATATGAAAATTCAACTTGGACTTCAATTTTTCAAAAATAATTATGCTTGAGAGAAGAGATACTAAAATTGCAGTATATGAAATCAATATCATCAAATTAAAACTTTGCCATTTAAAAACACAACATAGCGCTGTACACACTATTAAGTTGTACGTAGCTTTGCTTCTGCCATAAAATTCAACCATTGAATTTACAACTAAAGCAGCTCCCACAAATAAGGCAGCACATATCATCAATTTATTTGAAGTGTTGAGTAAAGAAAGACTGATAAACAGGAGTATCGATAAAATAGACATAATTACCTACCCAAAATTAATAACATACATTCATTCTAAATAAACATTACATATAGTAAAAGAGTTATTTAGCATAATAAGAAAAATATTTTATATTAGCATGCCACATCTTTCAGATCTACTTTTAAAACATCCTTTATGTTTAGCACCTTTTTCTCTGTTACTTTGCCAATACATGAATAAACTGCACCTTCAAACAATTCTTCAAACCTCTTCTGATTTTGTGGTGCAATAGTAACCAAAATTCTACTTTGCGATTCAGAAAACATTATTATCTTGTTTATTATGTCTGTATTTTGTATTTTTCCTATTGGCACTAGTGAAAGATCGATTTCAGCACCAAGGTCTCCTGCAATTAGCGATTTTGCCAGAGCAATAACTAATCCGCCTAAGTTTGGTGCAATTGCAGAGGCAATTATGCCATCTTTTATTGCCTGGTTGTAACGCTCATACAACTTCCTAGCGCTCTTTGCATCAACTTTTGGTACGTTGTTATTACCTATTCCACTATATAACTGATATTCAGATCTACCAAGTTCATCAAGTGTTTCTCCAAGCACATATATCAAGTCCCCTGGCATTTTTACATCAAGCGATACCGCATTTTCAATATTTTCTATAATTCCAATTGCTGAGATGAGTAATGAAGGTGGTGCAGAGATTATCACTTTCTCGCCATTTTCATCATATCCCTTGAAGTCATTGAACATACTGTCTTTTCCGGATATGAATGGTGTTTTAAATGCAGTTGCGAAGTCGTAACAAGCCTCTGCAGCTTTCTTTAGTTGCCACAACCTTTCTGGATTATAAGCATCACACCAGCAAAAATTGTCGAGCAACGCTAGATGATTTATATTTCCTCCTGCGGCTACATAGTTGCGTATCGCGGTGTCAATTGCACATGCTGCCATGTGGTAGGTGTCAATTTCTCCATAACTTGAGCCAAATCCTTGCGATTTTACAACACCTTTATTTGAAGAAAGAACAGGCCTTGAGACAATAGCTTCGCTGCACATTCTTCCCTTGCCTTGCAGTGGTTTTAACACTGACGATCCTTGAACCTCATGATCATATTGCACCACTATGAACTCTTTACTGCAAATGTTTGGTCTGCTTAACATTTCTTTTAATTCAATTTCTAAAGAAGGCGAACTTGTTGTCATTCCAGCGCGTGGCGCTGGAAGCCCCTTAGACCACGGCTTTGTCTGTAAATGCATTTTAGGATTACCATCATGCAGAAATTCAGTTCCGATATCCATTATTACTGTCCCTTTAGGACATTTAACAACGGCTTTACCACTCTCATTAAACTCTCCAATCACACAAACCTCCACATCATGTTTTTTCATGATTTGCTTAAACATAGGGAGATTTTCTTCTGGCACTGCTAAGGTCATTCTCTCTTGTGATTCTGATATCCATATTTCCCACGGAGCCATACCATCGTTTTTAAGGAGAACCTTGCTCAAATCAACTTCAAATCCGTCTTTTCCCATTTCACCAATAGACGACGACAGCCCACCTGCTCCATTGTCCGTTATTGCATTATAAAGACCAAGATCTCTTGCTTTTATGACGGCATTGGATAGTTTTTTTTGTGTTATAGGGTCACCAATTTGCACAATCGTTGAAGGGCTGTTTCCCGACAAAGCCTCTGAAGAAAACGTTGCACCGTGAATTCCGTCTCTTCCAACTCTTCCGCCAATAATTACGATTTTATCGCTGTTTTTAGGCCCTTTGATGTGTGAAGGTGCGTTATTTATGTTGCGCGGAATAATTCCGACACTGCCAACAAAAACTAACGGCTTGCCACAAAATCTATCGTCAAAATATACCGATCCAAGTTGCGTTGGAATACCAGAGCAATTACCAGCAACATTAACACCGTGGATCACTTCTTTCATTATATATTTTGGCGGTAAGATCTCATCAGTGCGCTCTTTGTCCCTATAAAACTTGCCTTTTGCTTCTTTGGCAAAGCAAAAGTAATAGGTATTCATTATAGGCTCTGCGCCTTTCCCGAAACCCACTATATCGCGATTAACTCCAAGCACTCCGGTCATTGCTCCACCAAATGGATCAAGAGCTGAAGGGCTATTGTGAGTTTCAACTTTATCTACAATCAAGTAATCGTCATCAAAAATTATTCCTCCTGCGTTGTCGGAGAAAACTGACACGCATATGTCAGAATTTATCTCACGCGTTGCACGCTTAATATAATGAGCATATAGACCGTCTTTTATTTCATCAATAGGGGAGCAAAAAATATTGTGTTTACAATGTTCAGACCAAGTCTGTGCCAGAGACTCAAGTTCAATATCATATGGATTTCTACCAAGTTTTTTAAAGTAATCCTTTATAGCTTTCATTGCTGCCAGCGAGAGCCCTAAAGTGCCATTACCATCGATTCCATCTCTGCTGATTTTCTCAAGTTCTTGGTCACTTACATTTAAATCAACAGATTTAGCCCCATTACTACTTGATATCACTCCAGTGCTCTCTTTTGTCATCCCAGCCTTTTTTTCTGTCATCCCAGTGCTTGACACTGGGATCCATTCTTTTTTTTCCTGGTCACGCGCTGGAATGACACCGGAGTGGGTATTTAATGACTTATATTTACCATAATATTTCCAGCTATAGTTATTATTTTCTTTACAGATAAGTGTGCAATACTCAGTGATGGGGTTGAACTCTTGTTTTATATCATCTTCGGTTGGTAAATCTCCTTGACTTAGAATCAATTTTGAACTTCTTGCTTTGATCTCAATTGGTGTCATTCCAGCGCGTGACGCTGGAATCTGCGTTTTCTCTTTCTGGATCCCAGTGTCAAGCACTGGGATGACAGGCTGGTCGATATAGCCTTTGCTTATTAAATACTCTCTAACAATTTGTTTCACTGTGTTGCCTACATTATCGGTCATGCCAGGTAGGAAGCTTATTTCCAAGCCCCACTTTGCTTGTGGTTCTATGAAATCATACGGAACTTCTTCAAGGTTTTCATTGTAGGAATAATAACGGCAGTCTTGTATGACTTTATTATAAAATAGCCCGCAAATTTCTTCATATAATTTGGATGGTAATCCTTTGCGTATGTAAATCGAGTAAACGTTGACTAACCATCTGCGGCCAATTTGCTCGCATTTATTTAAAACTTCTATTCTAATGTTTGCCATGTAATGTTATAAAAAATTTTAATATATAATAGCATACAAGCACGTTTATATTTTGAATAATTTCTATACAATAAAATATTGTATTAATTGTTACTGTTAGTGGGAAGAGTTTTTACCGTTAATGTGGATGAATCTCTTTTTGATGTGCTGGTTCAGCACATATTTTCTGAATATGAAAGAGAAAAAATTCCTGAAGTAAAAATTATACTTCCTTGCAAGAGGGATGTGATAGCGTTGCTGAGTGCATTCAAGAATCATAATGCTAAAAAATGCATAATTTTGCCAGAGATAGTTTCGCTAGAGAATATTGATGAGGAAGATTTAATATTAAATCTTGATAGGGTTAAAGTTATCAAGCCAACAAAAAGGACACTGCTACTCATTCAATTCATATTAGAGTGGAATAGAAAAAATAATGATAATTTTCCAATTGATTTAGCTTATAGCCTGCCATCACTGCTTGATAAAATTCAATCTACCCAAACAACGGATTGTTATCAATTTGATGAACATTCAAAAAAAATAGAGAATTTCATAAGCTTACTCACTGAGACTTGGAGTAAAACTTTAAAAGATTTAGAAGTAGTAGATATATTAAAACATAAGAGTGATTACATAAACAATATGATAATCTCTTTACAAAAAGACCAATATATAATCTTTGTTGGAATTGGAAAGGATAAGTCGTTAATTAGGGCTATATATGATCTGCCATTTGGAAAAATAATTTTGCCTAACTTGAATTTGAAAATTAAAGAGAAAGACTGGAAATCGCTTGATAAAAAACACTATCAATATTGTTTGAAAGATCTGCTCGATTATTTAAATGTGGATAGAAGGGATGTTAGCTGCTTGAACACTATAGAGAATGAAATAACTGACTATGTCTTTGATACAACTGCCGATCTAAGCAAAGTTAGTAGTGGACATGTTGGCAATATTGAAGTCATCACTTGTGATTCCAGAGAGGAAGAAGCACAAGTGACATCATTAATTATAGAGAATGAAGGTTATGAAAACGTTTCTTTGGTCGTCTTTGATAAATTACTTGCAACTCGTATAGCATGTTTATCAAGGCAACACAGTGCCATACCGGAAAATTATCCTTATATAACGCTCCTACTTTATAGTATCGAAGTTTTGACCTCAAATTGGAGCAGTGTGTCATTACTTTCGCTCCTTAAACATAGGCTAGTGACTTTTGGTTACACTCAAGAAGAGTACACTCGGATTTTATCTGAATTTGAAATAGAGGTATTACGCAACTTTAATACAAATGGCCTGAGCGATATTATAAATGCTATCAATGCCCATAAAAAGCTAAAACATAAAGAAGATATATTACTTATTATCAGTAAGTTAGAGGTTATATTTAATCCTTTACTTCGTTCTATAAATTGCTCTATTTTCGATGTGGTAGCAACTCATTTGCAGTGTATTAATATATTATCTGGTATAAATTTTTCAGAGCTAAATAGTGAAATAGGTAATTTTACCTGTAATTTCTCAAATGCATGTGAGGGTGTAGGAATTAAATGCTCCTTAGAGTTATATAGCCAAATTCTGACCTTATTTTTAGAGAAAGAGTTTTTCTTTGTAGCAAGTGACTTGAATAAATTCAGCTTATATCACAACAAAGTTGTAATACTTGCTGGATTTAATGAAGCGCCAAGCTTTCAAAGTCCGCTTTTGAATGCACTTACGAGAGAAAAATTTAATCTTCCTTCTGCGCAAGAAGAGCAGGGGTATTTTTTTTATACTTTACACAATTTGTTTTGTGCAAGTAAGGTTTATATTACAAGATCGCTAAGCCATAGAAAGCCAATTCTATTGCAGCGTTTGGAAATTCTACTCAAGGAGGGGAAGCAGCCGTATCGTGATTGGCTAAGGATATTAAATACGCCTGAATGTACTGTTCCATGTACTCAGCCTATGCCAAAACCTCAAACCGAAGTTAGAAAAGAAAAAATGCAGGTGATGTCTTGCAGTGCAATAGAAAAGCTAATTCGTAATCCTTATTCATTTTACGTTGAATATATACTGGGCCTTAAACAATTAAGAGACTTGAATTTCAAGCCATCGATATTGGAATTTGGCACTATGGTACACAACATTCTTGCAAGATATTTACGCAACAAAAAATCTCCAATGAGCATTGCACGAGAAGCATTCTCGACTAGTCAGTTTAATTTTTCAAATATGTGGTGGGTAAGACTACAAAAGATAATTCAATCTTTTGTCGAATTTGATGAAACTCGAAGCAATTATGTTGAGTTGGAAAAGAACTTTTCCTGTCCGATATTTCATATTCCAGCGCGTGACACTGGTTCTTGTGATCAGTATGAAACTGCTTGGATGACAAATAAGCCACAAGAAATTTCACTGATAGCAAGATGTGATAGAGTTGAGTATCTACCAAGTGGGCAAGTGGCAATTATAGACTATAAGCTTGGTACACCACCTTCCAATGAAGAAGTAATGTCGGGATTTTTTCCGCAATTAATTTTACAAGCCTTAGCGGTAGAACATATAACAAAAAGAGAAGTCTCAGAACTTGCTTATTGGAAACTTGATTATGATAAAATAAAAGTTATTTCTATACAAAATTATAGATACAAAATGCAAGAATTAAAAAATGATCTGCCTGGTTTTTTATCTAACTATTTAAGTAATTCCACACCCTTTATTGCCTCTCCATATTTCGATAAATTCCTGAGATTTAACAGCTATAAACAGCTAGAAAGGGTAGGGGAGTGGTTGTAAATGGTGTCATCCGAGTACCTGACACTGGTTTCCATCCAAAAGGGTGTCATCCCAGTGCCCAGACACTGGGATGGCTTTGTTGCATCACACTTTATGAGATGGTGATTTATGGTAAATTCATGTAACTATCTCAAATTTAGCCATACCAATATCAGTGAATTTATTAAGCAAATAGCATTTAGTTCTTTTTCTCGATTTATCTCAGATTTATTCCTAAAACTAAATCCGAATATTTGCTTTAATCTTGAGAAAAACCCTTCAATATAAGATCTTTTCCCATAATTTACTTCTTTTTTCCATTCTTTCATGCCATCTTCACCGTATAATTTTATTAACCTAATAGCAGCATTCCTGTCAGACATATAATCTATTTCTGGATGTTCTGCCGCATTGTTTATTGGTGGAATTTTTGTCTTTATATCATATTCGTTACACAACTTATAAAACTTGTGCCTATCACATGCTCTATCTGCATATAGTGCTTTTATGGCATGCTGAAAATCAACTTCTTTTAGCAAATCACAAGCTCCATAGTGATCAGAGTAGACACCGTTACTGTATTTTACAGCTATGGCTTTTTTGTTGTTTATATTCAACATTACGTGCAATTTTCTCGTTTGCTCATAGCCACGATATTTTCTGTCAGTGCTATTTTCCTTGCTGTGTGTTGTTGTATATACTAATTCCTGTACTGTCTATAGCAATTTCGATATCTTCCATATTAGAGGTTGTCCGGAAACTAGTAAATTCAAGCATATTCCCTCTTTAACATAACCCTACTCATAGCTAGGTATATGAAATTCTCAGTGGATGTTGTGAGTAAATCATACTCCTTCGATAGCCTTCTATTCCTATTAACCCAAGCAAAAGTCCTTTCTACAACCCATCTTCTTGGCTGTACTTTAAACCCTTGTTCTCTTGTTGGTAGTAGCTCAGGTGGCGTATCTTTGTGCACCCAAAATCTACATGGAGGCCTTTTAACAATTTCAATATCTATGTCATATTCTTCCTTTATGTGATTCTTTAAATTTCTTCCTTGGTATCCCATGTCAGCCCACATTTTTTTAACTTTAGTATATTTTGTTCTCATATTGTTTAATGCTATTTTAATACCATCTCTATCATTTTCGTTAGCAGCGCCTACGTAACAACCTAGTATAAAACCCTGAGTGTCTGTAATTATATGCCTTTTTCTACTCTTTACTTTTTTACTTCCATCATAGCCTTTGATCCCCCCTTTTCTGTAGTCTTTACAGATTGACTATCTACTATACAGGCACTCGGCTGCTCATTCCTTCCTATTTTTCTTCTACTATATTTTGTAATTTCATAATTCATTTTCTCAAAAATTCCCTGCTTCTTCCATTGCCTGAACTGCTCATACACAGTCTTCCATAGCGGAAAATCATTTGGTAAATACCGCCATTGACACCCTGTACGCAATACATAGAAAATTGCTTCTAATATTTCTCTTTTGCTATACTTTGGCGGCCTTCCTCCTTTCTTGTATGATACTCTGAAGTGTTTTTCTATTCTTGCCCATTCCCTTTCGCTTAGATCTGTTGGATACTTTTTTCTCATCTTTACCCCGTACTAAAATTTCAGATATTATAGCCTTTTACTTGTTTCCGGACAACCTCTAAAGCGCTATAAAAATGTTCCTGATAATCTCTCGCATGTAACACAAAGTTGGGATACTGCGGTTTCAACAAGTAACATGAGCAACTTTAGTGTCTGCACCACCTGGGCAAAAATAGATAATAAATTCTATTTACTCGACGTATATCGCGCAAAGCTTGAGTATCCAAAGCTTAAAGAACAGGTTTTGTCACTAGCTGCAAGATGGACGCCACACGCAATTTTAATCGAAGCAAAAACAAGTGGTCAACAATTGGTGCAAGAGCTAAAGACAAACAGTGATTTACCGATTATTGAAATAGTGCCACATGATGACAAGCTCACTCGATTTCATCAAATTGTTCCGATTATAGAGTCTGGCAAGGTTTTTCTGCCACATCAAGCAGTATGGCTGAACGATTTTGAGTATGAGATTTTAATGTTTCCTGAAACGCGCCACGACGACCAAGTGGACAGTACCGTGCAATATTTGCAGTGGGTGAGAAACAGTACCTCCAGGGTTGCAGCTATACGAGCATTGTGATTTGAGTCTACCAGTACTGGGATGACAGCTAGGAGACAACCGTCATCCCGCTACTTATTAGCGGCTGAGATACCGCAGCGGTATGACGGTTCGCGGCGGCATGACAATAAGCTCGTCATTCCGCTACTCGTTAGCGGAATCTATGCTGAGATATCGCGGCGGTATGATGTAGGGAAACCTTTCTTGGGTTAGCTATATCAATAGCATTGCTTTAAAAAGAGTGCCCATATTTTCAGTCAACCTTAAGAATTCACTAAAGATCCTATTCTTTTGTTCATCACTTGCGCTTTTCATTAAAGCCTGGGTTCTTTCTTTTATGCCAAAAAGATATAAAAATTCCCTTTGAGTTAAAATCTCACAATCTACATGCTTTAATGGATCTCTTAACGCTTGAAAGTTCACAAGTGCGGTAATATCACTATTACCAACATTCTCAAGAAAATTAGCATACTTATGTTGTTTTATCGATTGCAAAGTGCTCTTATATGCGGGGTATACATAACCGTAATCTACAATCAAAGCAGCTCCTTTATTATTATATATCTTCTTCTCAAGTTTTTTTAATATTTCAACCCCAACTGAACATATTTCCACCACTGCACCATTAAAAAATTTTCCATTTGTCATCTGAGTAGCTGACACTGGAATCCATGATTCTTTTTTTCTGGATTCCAGTGTCACGCACTGGCATGACACCAAGAGACTGCCATCATCTTGTTTTGTCACCATATTTTCATACCACCCCTCATCATGATATACAAACTGATCTATCGGAAGAGCGTCAAAGAACTCATTTGCTAAAAAAATGGTTGGTTGTTCTGGTAGGTTGTCAATATTTTTGTGCCAATTAACATCTAAGCTTTTTAATTTTTCCTTTTGTATCTTCCGTAAAGTAGGGCTTATTTCAACTAAGTGGATCAACATTGAATTAAAAAAGCTGCTGTATTTTTTAGTGACTCTTATTATATCGTGAATGAGTGTTCCTTTGCCTGGCCCAAGTTCAACTAGAGAAAATTTTGATGGCTTTCCTAATTTTTCCCATGTATGCATTATCCAAACTGCAATTACTTCACCAAATAATTGGCTGATCTCAGGTGCGGTAGTAAAATCACCATCCTTACCAAGCGGTAATTTACTTGTATAATAGCCGTATTTTTCATGGTACAAAACGGCATTCATGAAATCACTGATGGATATTGATCCTTGACTTTTGTCAATTAATTCGTGTATATAAGTGAGCATGTTATTAATAAATGTTTAACTATAGCGTGCCATAATATAAAATAGTAGAGTATTTATATATATAGTATAAACTTAAGTTTGTGAGTAATAGTGCTTCAGTTATGGACGACAAAAACACCGATTATGTTGCCCTTATACCTCAAGATGATAGTATTGAATACAAATTTGAAGAAGCTGTCAATTTTATAGAAAACAAGGTTATAAATGCTGATGGGCTAACTTTAGCGGAAGTGTTTCAAGTGCTAGTTCAAATGCTAAATGGTGATCTAGAATTGGTAAAAAAAGTACTAGCATGTGCTAATATTATGGCAAAGCATGGAATGAAGGTAGCAAAAGAGTCGCAATTAAGCAGAGCTGATGTTCGCCGAGCTTTGGAAGGTAGAGAAAGTGTTGTCAATAGACAAGATTTTATAAAGAAACCACCTCTTCCACCTGCTATAAAATCGACCAAAAAGAAAAGTAGAGGTCTTTAGATGGCTGAATCTATAAAAAAATTTACTGTACAATGTGACTTCAAAGGGCAAAGTTCACCTTTTGCAATATACATAGGAAATCCAAAAAGTGATGCTCATCCAATTCATCATCAAGATTCCTGGCTTGTAAAAGAACGTGGAGGGAATATTCCTAATAAAGTAAAAGAAAGTCTACAAAAATTATATAAACTATCTCAAGAAAATGGAGTCTCTTTCTCAGAGTTATGTGCGTATGCCATTACTGTGGTTAGTAATAATGATAAAAAAAGTGACGACAAGGAGTAAGATAGTTTAATCCCTCAATATTTCATTTATAGAGATTTTCGATCTCGTCTTTTCATCCACTTTTTTTACTATGACTGCACAATAGGTTGAAATATTATTTTTAGATGGAATAGATCCTGGTATCACTACAGAATAAGGCGGCACTTTGCCATAAAATACCTTGCCAGTTTCTCTATCAATAATTTTTGTTGATGCCCCAATAAACACACCCATGCCAAGGACTGATCCTTCTCTCACTACCACACCCTCGGCCACTTCGCTACGTGCTCCAATAAAGCAATTATCTTCTATAATGACAGGTGAAGCTTGAATAGGCTCAAGAACTCCACCTATTCCCACTCCACCGGAAATATGACAGTTTTTTCCTATTTGCGCACAGCTACCAATCGTTGACCAGGTATCTATCATTGTTCCTGAATCAACATATGCACCAACGTTGATAAAACTTGGCATTAGAACAACATTTGTACCTATATAAGCAGATCGGCGGACAAAACACCCAGGAACTGCTCTAATTTTTAACTGGCGAAATTTCTCCTCATTCCATTCACTAAATTTGTTACCGATCTTGTCAAACCAGCAATTGGTATTGTCTATTATTTTGTTTTCTTCAGTGAGAAAATGTAATAATATTGCCTGCTTTATCCACTTATGTACTACCCATTCTCCACTTGATAGCTTTTCTGCTACTCTAATTTTGCCACTATCAAGGAGCTCAATTGCCTCTTTAATTGCTATTCTTGCTGTTTTCTTTAGATTACAGTCATTAAATTTTTCTCTATTTTTCCAAATATTTTCTATCTCACTCTGTGTTTTTTTTAGTTGCAAACCTTCCATTTGTTATATATATATTGATATTAAATTTGTAGCTCTGTATCATTTGAGCTTGTTACTACTTTATATGTAAGTGCTATGAAAATACAATGTAATAGTTGTACTAAAACTTACTTAGTATCTCCTAAGCAAATTGGCGCGTCTGGAAGAAAGGTAAAATGTACGAACTGCAATCACATATGGCATGAATATCTAGAAGAAGTGTCAAACAAACAGCACTCTGCTAATATACAGGAAAAAAAAGTTAGTGGAAGAAATTTTTTACAAAATCTAGCATTTACCACTCTAGCTTTTGCAACAGCTACGGGGTTATGCGTCGTAATTGCTAATGGCATCTTTCCTAGAGAGATGAACAAAGCATACAAAACGATCAGTTTATACAAGGATTCAATAAGCTATAAATTAGGGTACAAAAAAGAACAAACAGAAAGTCCAAATGTAAAAAAACTTGCTGTAAATAAGTTTTATCAAGACTACCTTTTTTTATCTAATTTAAGATCTAGTTAAATAGGCATACCGATATCGGTCTCTAGCTACTCAGATGGTGCTTAGGGTGACAGAGTTTTAAAAATAAGTTATTTTTTAGCAAAAAAGGCAGCTCATGAGTATTAAAATTGCACCTTCTATACTTTCAGCAGATTTTGCAAAATTAGGGGAAGAAGTAAGAAAAATTAGCGATTTAGGTGTGGATTACATACACATAGACGTTATGGATGGGAATTTCGTTCCAAATATTACAATTGGTCCTAGCGTTGTTTCTGCAATACGTAAATATAGCAATCTTCCTTTTGATGTGCATTTAATGGTCAAATCTCCTGGTAACCACATTGAAAGCTTTATAAATGCTGGTGCTGATATTATCACTGTACATGCAGAAGCAGAGATACACCTTGAGAGGTTGATAAGAAAGATAAAGTCATACAAAAATGTAAACGATGCAAAAAAACCGATTCAAGCTGGAGTCTCAATTGTTCCTTCAACTTCCCCAAGTGTGCTTGAATATATAATACATGAGCTAGATATTGTGCTGATTATGACAGTCAACCCTGGCTTTGGAGGGCAGGAATTCATTCATTCACAGTTGAACAAGATATCTACTATAAAAAAAATGATACAGGAGCGTAATCTTAAAACACAAATTTCAGTAGATGGTGGAATTAACTTTTCTAACGCAGCTGATATAATAAAAGCAGGTGCTGATATTTTAGTTGCGGGATCGGCGATATTCAAGGCTGAAGATATTAAGAAGGCCGTAAACGATCTTAAAAATCTATTGTTGTGACCCTATATAGCTAAAGTGGCTTAGGTTTACCTACAATTTGAAAAACAACAAATTCGTCATTCCGCTACTCGTTAGCGGAATCTATGCTGAGATACCGCGGCGGTATGACGTAGAAAAACCTTTCTTGGGTTGTATCCGTTCAGCTAAGCGGTGTGAGAGATGATAGATAAGAGGTTTTGGAAAGCCCATTTGTTTCCATGTCAAGTATAATGAAATTATCCGTTCAAGTTCCCCGCTTCGATTGGGTAAAATATGAATTTTTGCGATAAACGACATAATGCCGTATCTGCTGTTCAGCATGGTTGTTTGTCAGCGGAATGTTTTCTGGGTCATCTAAAAATTTCCACATCATTCTTTCAGATTTCAAAATATTCTTTGCAACTCGAGAAGCTCCAATTGCTTCAGGTAAACGGCTTCAAGTAATACCTTGTACGTTTTTGCAACTTTCTGGCACGTCTGGTAAATCTAAAAACATCTATCTCATTTTTTAGCAAGGCCTTTTTTAGTGCAAATAATTCAGTGGCTACGTTTCTTAAGTAACAGCCCAGAACTTTAACTTCAACTATGCGCTAACCTTTCAAAATCTCTTGATAAATGTGCCCAACAGATTTGCCTGTTCTTATCGGCAAAGTAGTTGTATGCTGCGTACCTGTCGTAAGCTATTGCGATTGCAGAACTTACTATTTTGTAAAACCTTCATTCCTCTTGACTCTGTCAATTTTATAAAACTTGCTGTATTACTGGCAAACATCCAGCACCAACCAAGTTTACCTTTGTTATAATGGCTCGTTTCATCGATATGCAGAACTTCACTTTTACTTACTTCTTGCTCGATTTGCTCATATGCTTCTTGGCATTTTTCTGCAACTCTAGCCTCGCTATTTGACACGCTACCAACACTGATGTCCAGGTTGAAAATATTTTTTATAATATTTGCTACTTCTCTTTTCGAGTTCTTGTAAAATCCGCTCAGCGCCGCAATTGTTGACTTAACTTTTGGACCAAATGTATCCGCAGTAACACCTTCTGGTAGCCTGCTACTTTTTCTTTTTCCACACTTGCAACAGCGGCCATTGGTATTCCACAACATAAGCTGGCAAATCAACTTTTTGATGAATGTATGGCTCTTTCGATATCGCAATTTCTCCTCCGCACTCGCAAGAACTCTATTTTCACCACTTCATCTGCTTCCATTTTAGGGCGATACTTTCCTTCATGCCCAATCTGTGCCCCTATTTTCCTGTCACTTTTTTTCTTTTTCTTCTTTAGCTTGTATAACTCTTTTGAGCTCGGTATCGATGAATTTTGTGAATTCAGACCTAGTCTTTCTTTCAATTCAGCATTTTCGATTCTTAGCGCCTTATTCTCAGATCTAAAATTTTCGTTTTCTATCTCTAACCTCTTTATCTCTGCTTTTAGTTGCTCTATCTCTATTTTAAAGCTTTCACAGAGCTTGAGAAGACTAGCTAGTAGATCAGACATATTTACCACACATACTACTTGTGATATTATGTTTTTAGCACTCCTTGTCTACTTTTTATTTTACCGCTCCGCTGAACGGATACCTTTTTTTTACTGTTTGAGTATGTAAGGATTATGACGACCTATCCCAAACCTCAACTATATCCTCACTAAACTCTATTATCTTTGTTTTTTTAAACTGATAACAGTTGTTAATGAATTGAATCCCTAAATCTCCTACAAAAGGAGTGGCATCATTGCCTAAAATTTTACCACTGCGGCATATTATCAACCTGTCGATTAAATTACACTTTAATAGTTCTGTGATTAACACTCCTCCACCTTCAACTAATAATCTTGTTATACCAATTTCTGAAACAAGTTTTAATGCCATGTCCTTTAGGCAAACCTTACCTGCGTTGCTTGAATTAACTACTAAGTAGTTAATGTTTTTTATTTTTTTCTCTACTTCTTTATTTGTGATGACCCAAGTTATTACTTTGTCTGCAGTCTTTGCAATGTTATGCTCTTCCTTTAATCTCCCTTGATTATCTATAATTAGCCTTATTGGCGATCTACTTCCGAGTCCTGGTAATCTGCAAGTTAAGAGTGGATCATCATTAATAAGAGTATTGCTGCCAATCATAATTGCATCATATTTCGTTCTGAGCTCATGCACCCAGTTTCTCGTATTTTCACTTGTTATCCATTTGCTATCGCCTGTAAATGTTGCGATTTTTCCGTCAAGAGTTGTTGCGACTTTGCAAGCTATAAATGGTCTATGTAATTCTTTAGTGGTGAAAAAACCGACATTCAGTTCTTTTGCCTCTTTTTGCATAATACCTTGCTCAACTTCAATTCCTGCTTCTTTCAGAGCTTTCATGCCTCTGCCTGAAACTCTACTATCTGGGTCAATAGTTGCAATTACTACTCTTTTTATGCTAGCTTTTATGATTTTTGCAGTGCAAGGCCCCGTGACTCCGTGATGACAACATGGCTCAAGAGTGATATATATAGTTGCGCCATGAGTTGAATCTTTAGCGTTTTGCAAAGCGACTACCTCCGCATGCGGACGCCCACCAATCCCTGTGTATCCCTCACTAACAATTGTACCATCCTTTACAATAACACACCCGACAGCAGGATTTGGTGCAACATTTCCAAGATTTTTTTCTGCAAGCCTTAATGCAATTGACATGAAATGATCATCAGTCATTAGAAAGAAGTCATTTCGTATGAGGTATCAAAAATTCTTCTGTGCTCGTGTATAGCAAATCTATCTGTCATACCTGAGATATAGTCACATATTATTACTGAACGCTGAGATTCACAAGCGAGTTTGCTCCACTCTGTGGGAAGTAATCCTGGGTTTTCATAAAAACATTGAAAGAGTTCCTGTATTATGCGTTTTGCTTTGTTCATCGTTCTACTCAGTTTATAGCTTCTGTATATTTTCTCCATGTTGAATCTTTTCATTTCTTTTGTAGCATTCGCAACTTCTGGTGAAAATGTGACTAGCATTTTATTTAGACTTCTTACGTCTTCTACGCTTTTTATTTTGTGATCTTCAATATTTCTTTCAGTCTGAGAAACAACATCACTTATCATAGTTCCTATAGTTCCACTCAGTGATTCATGTATGAGTTTGCTCTGAGGCAATTCTGAATATCTGCTCCTTATGTCTTTAAACATTTTTTCAATTAAAGGAACATTCAGCAAATCTTCGATGGTTACTAAATTCGCCCTGAGTGCATCATCAAGATCGTGAACACTGTAAGCAATATCATCGGCAATTGAAGCAACTTGCGCTTCAATGCTTGAAAATTCTTCAAGCTTTAGATCATATTTTTTGTTGTATTCTAATAACAGCTGATTATTTGTAGAAGACTCCGCGTTTTGACCAAGCAAGGGACCGTTATGTTTTGCAACTCCTTCAATCACCTCCCAACTTAGATTCATACCATCAAAATCAGCATGTTTTTGTTCGAGGTAAGTTAAAATCCTTATAGCTTGAACATTATGATCAAACTCATACTTCTCGTTATCAAGATTCAAATCTTGAACTGATTTCTTTAGAGCATCTTCACCTGCATGACCAAATGGAGGATGACCAAGATCATGTGCGAGCGCTATGCATTCAGTGATATCCTCATTTAAGCCAAGTCTACGCGCAATGGACCTTGCAATTTGTGCAACTTCAAGGCTATGAGTAAGCCGAGTGCGATAGTAGTCGTGCTCATAATTGATAAAAACTTGTGTTTTGTACTCCAATTTTCTAAACGCATTAGAGTGAATGATACGGTCCCTATCACGCTGAAAGCAGCTGCGATTCTCATCTTCTGGCTCTTTGAAGTATCTCCCTTTTGTTTTGCTTGGAAAACATGCATAATTTAATAGAAAATTATTGTTTGACATGTAAAATTTCTACTATAATAAGTTATCAATAATAAACGGTGGTTACTATGTCAACAAATTACAACATCAACTTAACTGATAATGCACTAAAAAAAATCCACTCTCTTGCAGAGCAGGAAGGGGATAAGAGTTCCATTTTACGGGTTGCAGTTTCAGGTGGTGGATGTTCTGGCTTCAAATACAATTTTCTTATGGATCAAATGAATAAAAATCTATCTTTGGATGATGAAGACGATGATTACGATGATGAGTTTGATGACGAAGACGAAGATGATGACTATGAAGAAAGTGAGGACTATAGAAGCCACTCCAGTTTTAGCGAAAAAGGTAAAGATATAGTAATTAATGATGAAAATGGAAACCCTGTATTAATGGTTGATAATTGTTCAGCAAAATTTTTAAATAACTCAGTTATAGATTATACTGAGGATCTCAGTGGTTCTGGTTTTCAAATAAAGAATGCCTTTGCTAAGTCTCAATGTGGTTGTGGTAACAGTTTTTCGGTTTAATTATTACTAAAACTTAGATACCTTCTGGATCTTTTAAACATGGGTGGTAATGTAGCACTAGAACTAACTTCCGTAGATAAAAGCTTCAAGAACAATTCTGCTGTTGTAAAGGATATCAACTTAAGTGTCACAAGAGGGCAAGTAGTAGCGCTGATTGGCGATTCAGGTGCAGGGAAAACAACTATATTGCAAATCGCAGGCTTGTTGGACAAGCCAACTTCAGGTATAGTTACGATAGATGGAATAAATTGCACACAAGCCAGTAATAAGCATAAAACTCATGTAAGAAGAAATTTTCTTAGTTTTGTTTATCAATTTCACTATTTGTTACAAGAGTTATCGGTGTTGGAAAATATTATGCTTCCTCAACTCATTGCAGGAAAAAGCAAAGCTGAAGCAAAAAAAAATTCGCAAGCAATGTTGGAAAAATTTGGTCTGGAAAACAAAGCAAGTAGCATGGTATCTGAAGTTTCGGGTGGGGAAAGGCAGAGAGTTGCAATTGCAAGAAGCATTGTAAATTCTCCAAAGCTTTTACTTGCAGATGAGCCAACAGGAAATTTAGATCCAACAAATTCTTTTAAGGTGTTTTTACTGCTACATTCATACGTAAAGGAAAATAACAGCTCTATGCTTATAGTAACACACAATCATCTCCTTGCAGAAAAGGCAGACTGCATTTTCCAATTGAGAGATCGATCATTAGTGAAGTTGTGAATAGGAAAAATAGCACAATTTCTATGCCCTATACTTATCTAACCAATGATCATTAACAGAGTACAACTCGCATGAAATGCTTTCATTGCTTTTTATACACGGACTTTTTAACTTACGCTGTTTACTTAGGGAACACCCCGATAACATAAACACAGCTAAAACAAAAAATAATAGCTTTTTAAACATAACAAAACCTTTTCATTTATATTACTACACTCATTTCTCTTGTTTGTAAAGATTAGGCATATTCTTTTACCCTTACCTCTTTTTTGACCTTTTGAGAAGAAATAGTTGCACTATTCAAGCGCAGTTTTATATAATTGTCCACGATTTGAGTCACTTCCTCTTCTTTATCCTTTAGAAAGTGATTAGTATCATCTATTATATAGTATTTCATGTGATCACTTCTTACTGAATTTATCAACCTTTTTGCTAATTCTGTTACATCGCTTTCTTCTGAGATTGTATCATTACTGCTTTGTATTATAAGCCCAGAAACTGGACAGGGAGAAAGAAAAGAAAAATCGTACTTAGTTACCGGAAGAGAAAGAGCAATAAAACCCACTATCTCAGGGCGGCGCATTGTTAGCTGCATAGCCACCCATGCTCCAAAAGAAAAACCAGCGATCCAAATTGGAACATTGCTAGGATTATGTTCCTGAAGCCAATCAATGGCTACCGCAGCGTTGGTTAATTCTCCTATACCCTTATCAAAAGTTCCGGTAGATTTTCCCACACCACGAAAGTTAATTTTCAATGCAGAAAAATTGTTATCGATAAAAGACGTATATGTACTATGTACAATTTTACTATCCATATTACCACCATATTGAGGATGATGATGTAAAACCAGCACAACCGGCGCGTTGGCATCTTTGCTTTGGTGGTATTCACCTTCTATCTTTCTTGTTGCATTATTCAAAAAAACTTCAACCATGGTAACCCCTAATAAGAACCCGCTTGACAGGTATTAATGACGTGAGTTATTAATTATGTATTAATTTCGCTGTTTTTGCAATAAATTTTTTATCGTGTTAAAGCTAACGTACATAGTTATGGCTATAGTTGATGGTAAACTTATTTAAGTGACAGATGAGTCCATTCTCTTTAGAAAATAGTGGTTACGTATATGCTGATTACAATGCAACTGCTCCAATTAGTGAAAATGTAAAAAAAAGTATATTTGAGGTCTTGTTAAAACAAACGCTCAATCCATCATCACTACATAAAAGAGGACAAGAAGCGAGGAAGATTCTTCAGGATGCAAGAGATAACGTACGTGGTGCTATTGGCGTTTCAAGTGATAAAGAAATAGTTTTTACGTCTGGTGCAACTGAAGCGAATAACCTTGTTATGAGAGGAATAGCAGGCTACCTGCATATAATTTCAGCTATAGAGCATCCTTCAATTCTTAATTCTGCATGTAATCCATATATAATACCTGTTAATCAGGAGGGCATTGTTGACTTTTTAGAGCTAGAAAAAATTCTAAGCGAACTTAAAGGAAACAAAGCAATAGTTTCAGTTATGATGGCAAATAACGAAACCGGAGTTATTCAACCTATTGAGGAAATGGCTAAAATAGTACACAAGTTTGGAGCAATTTGCCACACTGACACTGCTCAAAGTGTTGGGAAAATTAAAGTTAATATGGAAGATTTAGGAGTGGATTTACTCACTTTATCCGCCCATAAATTTGGCGGTGTAGCAGGCAGTGGAGTTTTAATATTCAATAAAGAACTTGCGATAGAACCTATTATAATAGGTGGTGGACAAGAGAAGGGATTTCGTGGTGGTACGGAAAATATTGTTGCGATTGCAGGCCTTTCTGCTGCACTGCAAAATATTCCAGACCTTCTATCAAAAATGGATGAAGTAAAGGAGCTACGTGATCAATTAGAGTGTGAATTATTAAATCTTGCCAGTGACATAAGAATCTTCGGTAAAAACTCTAAGAGGCTGCCAAACACAAGTTTTATTTATATGCCAGGAGTAAAGAGTGATGTGCAGCTTATGCATTTTGACTTGAATCATATTGCAGTTAGTAATGGCTCCGCATGTTCTTCTGGAAAAGTTGAGCCTTCCCATGTTTTGCTTGCAATGGGGGCAACAAAAGAGCAAGCAGAGTGTTCAATTAGAATCAGTATAGGTCCAGAAACTAAACCACAAGACATAAAAAAAATAGTGGATTGTTGGTATAATATCTACAAGCAGAACACCTTGGTATAGATAATACGTGGTATCATGCAGGCACTGGCCGAGCATTAGATGTAAAAAATTACTTTACAACCCCGTGGTATCTCTAGATCCCGCTAACAAGCAGCGGGATGACGGTTGTTAGGCTAGCTGTCATCCAAGTAGCTGACACTGGTTCCTTTATGACGGCAGTGCCCCTATGGTGTCATTCCAGTGTCCTGACTACTTGGATCTAGCAAGCTTTGCTTGCAAATAAGTCTAATACGTGTCGCGTTTTATGCCAAAACACAATTGGAGTTACATGCAAAATAGATCCCAGACTGGGATGACAAAAAAAGAGCACTGGAATGACACCATTTGCTGTGCAATTTACCTTCAAAAATGAATGTTCGTACAGCTATGGATTCATTCGCGGTATCTCACCATAGATCCCGCTGACAAGCAGCGGTATGACGGTTATCAGTAAACATGAATTACTTTAGCTATGCAATCAGGCTTCCTAAAAACACTTTGTAGCCAATCAATTCTTGAGTATAAAAAGAATTCCTTTAATAATAAGGTATGCTAATCAGGAATTTAATAAAACAAGCAACTCAAGTAGGAAGCAGTGAAAATGCAATACGGTATGTCGAATATCTCTATCAATTTGAGAAGTTTAGAAACACATTAAACCTCACTTTATCACTAATAAAGCAAAACAGGCTCTCATTTGAAATATACCAAGAGGGATTAGTGGATATGGAAGAGGGAGTGTGTAAGACAATCAGGTCTTCCAGTGTAAATAGATATGTTATTGTACTGAGGAAGTCAAACCCATACATTATAGTGCATGAACTTTCACACATGGTTGAAAATGAACTGAACTTAAGTTTGGAACAGGAATTTCTCCATAAAGTTTACCAGGATATTGAGCAGAACCTAAAGCAAGCAAATATTCTTGTGCAGAAAATTATCGGCCAAGTTATATTTAAGGAGATACAGGCTTATCAAACTGCAAAATCACGCGCATCTGAATTATTTGCACGCTATTTTGAGCTATTTGCTTGGGCGCAGGAGGTTTACCCTAAAGATAAAGAATACTTAATCCGCACTCAAGACTTAAACAAAGTGTTCCTTGCTACTGACCAATGGAAAAAGAGCTACCTGGATCCACAAATAATGGAGAGAGTAGATAAAGAAATCAAGGAATACAGCAATAAAACTGTCTTTAAAGATGTAACCAAAGTGCAAAGCAGTTGGACTAATAAATTTTCTCCTGGGGGCAAAAAAATTAGCTCTATATTTGGAGATGATGATTAGCTTATAGTGCAGGTTTTCCTACGTCATGCCGCCGCGAACCGTCATACCGCGATTCATTCTTTTGGTGTACGAACATTGCAATTTGCAGGTAATTTGAGTAGTAGATGGTGTCATTCCAGTGCTTGACACTGGAATCCAGGAATTTGGATTGGGCACTAAGTTGGTGAGCATAAAAGTGGCTGATCTTATGTTAAAACACAACGTTCTTGATGAGATTACGGCAAGGCTGGATTCCAGTGTCAAGCACTGGAATGACACCATTTGCTGTGCAGTTTACCTTTAAGAATGAATGTTCGTACAGTTGTGCGCGGTATCTCATCAGCTAACACGTAGCGGAATGATGGTTGTCGGTAAATCTTTTAGCTATAGAAGTTAACTTTGCAGTTAACTTCTACAGCGTTTCAAAGTATAGTTTTGGTAATACAGTAACTAAATATACATGAAAACCATTTTAGCTGTTGAAACAAGCTGCGACGAAACTGCAGTAGCGATTGTAAATAGTGACAAGCAAGTCCTTGCTCACAAGATTCTTTCTCAAGTAGAACACAAAAAACGCGGTGGGGTGATTCCTGAGATAGCTTCACGTGCTCATATGGAACATTTAAGTGGCCTGATAAAAAGCGCTGTAAAAAAATCTAACCTTAACTTTTGTGACCTCAATGCAATTGCAGCAACATCAGGACCAGGACTCATAGGTGGATTAATAGTTGGTACAATGATGGCTAAAGCAATTGCGCATGTAGCACAAAAACCGTTCATTGCAGTGAATCACTTAGAAGCGCATGCATTGGTTATTAGGTTACTGCATGAGGTAAAATTTCCATTTTTAGTCCTATTAATATCAGGTGGTCACTGTCAATTTTTAATTGCACAGGATGTAGGCAAATACGTTAAACTTGGAGAAACGCTTGATGACTCGCTGGGTGAAGCGTTCGATAAAGTTGCTAAGATGCTGGGTTTAAGCTACCCAGGAGGCCCATTAATTGAAAAGTTGGCTAAAAAAGGCAATGGCACAAGATTCAAACTGCCAAGGGCAATGATAAAACGTTCTGGATGTAACTTTTCGTTTTCTGGAATTAAAACAGCAGTAAAAAACTTAGTGCAAGAACTGAAAATGAGCGAGCAAGATGTGTGTGATGTATGTGCTTCGTTTCAAGAGTGTATTAGTGACATACTGCTGGACAGGGTTAGTAATGCGATTATTATAGCCGAATCTTTAAATATCAAAATCAATGACTTTGTGATTACCGGCGGAGTTGCAGCAAATAATTTCTTGAGAGAAAAATTAAAGCAACACATAAACTTAAACATATTTTTTCCTCCCAACAACCTATGTACAGATAATGCAATAATGGTTGGATGGGCAGGAATTGAAATGTTACAGAAAAGCTATATAGATTCTCTCAATTTTGCACCAAGACCTAAGTGGGAGTTAGAGAGTTATTAAAAGCTCTCAATTCTGAATTATAGCTAAAGTGACTTAGGTTCTCTAATTGCACATAAGTCAACAATAATTTTCACACAAATCAAAACAGCATATCTTCTCCATAATCCTTGGTAATTTTACATAAGTTAAAAGTAGCATATGGTTCTCTCCGCGGTCTGAGATGACAATAAATTTGTCAAGCCGCATTATACTTGTTAGGCGGAAGTGGACGGCAACATATTTACCACGAAGTCTAACTAAGTTCTTGCTTGTCCCTTCCATCGGCATTGCTATCTTTATTTTCAATAAAATTATTGTCCTATGCTCTTTTGATGTTTATTGATAATAAAATTCTGTTTTATCAACCAACATCCTATGCATAATTACAGCTAATTTTCTTGCTACTGCTACAATTGCTTTTTTCATTCCTTTTTTCTTCGCAACCACAGTTTTTTAATTTAAATGTCCTCTTGGTAACTGTAAGCATTGTTTGTGCAGCTTCATATAACATACTTCTACATTCCGCTGGTCCCATCTTTGATATGCTGCCATGCCGATCAACTTCTCCAGAAGAATATTGCCTTGGTGTCAACCCTATATATGCTCCAACTGTATCAGATTTCTCAAACCTATGTGGGTTATCAATTGCAGCTTTATACGTCATTGCTACTATAATCCCCACTCCTGGAACAGTAGTTAACAATTTACAATCATCGTCTTTTTCACCTTGTTCTGAAAGCATTTTGTCAAGCTTTCTTAATGACTTTTCTATTGCTTCCAAACTACAAACTAACGCTTCAATTGCACTCCTACTGATTTCATCCAAATTATTTATTGCCTCTTGTATTCTTAAAGCGAAAGTTTCAAATTTTGATCCTTTACCGACCATGTATCTTCAACAACCCTCTTATTGTTCCAATAACCTGCTGTTTGCTACACATTAGCTGTCTTCTGCTTCCAAGCGCTATTTTAATTTGACAACTGATTTTACTAACACTTCTCATCATCTGCGCTATACCCCTCGCATCGTTTTTATCATTCTTATTGATTCTTGCAGACAACGCTGCTGCCATATGCCTTGCATCTACACAAATTACTGGTAATCCAAAACTCCTTAACTCTTTGCACATTGATATTGACAACTATCCACTTTCTATTCCTATGGGTTCGTATTTTTTGCCTTGGCTAATCTGCTATTGCCTTACTTTCGCTTGCAACAACTTCTTCCTTAACAACTTTTCCTTTCTCATCAACGATACTTATAAAAGTTTCTTTTAATGAGATCGCTATAATATTTCATGACCTACTGTAAAAGTTTAAATTATTTTTGAAGAACCAATTCATTGAATTTGTTACTTCGTGCTAAAATAATGGAGTATGTCTCTCCATCATTCAATAGCAATTACAGTATGTTTAGCTATAATTTGAAAAACAAAAATTCGTCATTCCGCTACTAGTTAGCGGGATCTAGAGGTACCGCGGCGGCATGACGTAGGATTGCTGTCATCCCGCTGCTTGTTAGTGGCTAAGAGATACTGTGAATAAATCACGGTATGACGGTTAAGTATCCCGCTACGTGTTAGCGGCTGAGATAACGCGAATAAATCGCGGGATGACGTGTTGCTTGGGTCAGCTATAGAAGCAAAACTCATCATTTTGAAAGAGGAGGAGATTTTTCCGGACCCTCAGCGGAGATTGATTTTGGATCTGATAATTCTGTATTTACCTTGATTGGCTCTAATGGAGTTTTCTGCTCTTCCGGTTTATCATCTGGAATTGGAACAGGCCAATCCATAATGTTTTGCGGTATAACTTCTGCTTCTTTAGCTTCTTTTTGACCTGTTGAAGATGATGCATCAACTCCTGCATTTTTGGTAACTTCTTGTTTTAGTTGTTTATTTTCTTCTTGCAGTTGCTTTAAATTTTTCTTTAACTCGTCAATCTCTCTTATTTTTTGTTTTAATTGTTCAGATATAGTTAGTTTGTCTCTAGTCAATTTTTTGTTTTCTTGTCTTAACCCACTAGCTGTTCTGCTTGAGTTGTTGTTTACAGCTTGTATACCTTGGTCTTGCTGCTGCATGCTTGTTCCTCTACTTTCATATTCAACTTCAGTTTGAGTTGATGTAGCTGCCTGACCTTTTTCCTGCTGTAATATGTTCTGCAGTTGCTCTAGACTCTCTTTGACAGATGCCAGCTCTTCCTGTGTACACGTTAACATCCCTTCCTTTTCCTTAAGTTGATATTGAAGTTTTTCTATTTCCCTCTTCGTATTTTCTTCGCTTAGCTCATCTGCAAGTGATCTTCCAGGTTCAAGTTGTCGAATTTTCCTCTCTAAGTCTTCCTTTTCTCTCTGTAATCCATTTAATTCTTTAGACAATTGGTTCGCCGTTTCAGCCAATGTATTGTTTTCCTTTTTTGTTTCCATTAACTGTTCTGCCAACTGCTTTTTATGATCATCGTTTAAACCTTCCACTATTTTCTTCAGGTCATTCTCCAAATTTGCATTCTTTTCCTTTAGTACAGTTAAATTAGTTTCACTTTGCTTCAATTTTCTCTGTAATTCTTTATTTGCCTCATTTGTTTCACCTTCCTTATCTTTCAACTGATCATTTAAGTTCTTTATTACATCATTTTTATCCTGTAGTTCTTCCTCTTGTTCCTTTATTCTTTGACCTCTTTCAAATATCGCTCGCTGTTGTTCATTGACTTTATCTCTCAAGGAGTCACGTTCTAATCTTAGATCCTCAAGCTGCTTTGCCTGCGCTGCAAAATGTTGAGCAAATGTTTCTTTTCCTTCCTTTAATTCCTCAATTTCGTTTATAATTTCATCTACTTTATCTTTTAATCCTTCTTGCTCATACTCTTCTTCATCACCAGACATATCATCCTCAAATATTTCATCTTCATCACTAAATTCACTGCTGGTGGATATAGAACTTCTACGTGAAGAAGGTGTGCTAGGAGAGGAATACCCACTGCTGCTTGGTGTAGGCAATTGCGATGATAGATCTTGTGTGGGCTCGAGACTGTCCATATCTTGACCTATATCAGTAAAAGCTTGATACAGAGTTTTTCTGTTGATAAAAACTTCTTTATTTTGTCCAACTAACTTTAATACTTCTTCTGAACTCGTTATTCCTCCAAATTTTGGCTCACCAATAACACTCTGTATACCACCAGAATCCAATTTTACGGTCATGCTACAGTCTATGCTGTTACCTTCAGAATCCTTAGCCTGCCAATTAATGGTCATTTCACATGAGCTTGAACCAGTAAAATCATAGTGCCTTTCGCTGCCTTTTTTGGTTGCAGTTATTTGACTATCTTTCCCTAAAGATATGTTATAAACCTTACCTTCACTGCTAGCTCTTAAAATATTGCTAATTTCTATTGATTTTTCTTCATTTTCAAATCTAATTTTGAAGTCATTATCCTTTGTTGGATACACTAAGAAATTTTGACCAGGCAGAGACGACTTAAGTTCTTTATGCGTTGCGTCTATTGATTGCTCAAATTTTTGGAACTCCTTTTCCCACTTTAAATTTATCTGTCCTGTAATGTTCTCATCTTTGCGTAAAGGACCAATGAAGTACCAGATTAAATTTTCTTCCTCCAGTCTTTTGATAAAATCCTGAAGATCGTTGCAAGATTCAATGACATTTAAAGTATCATTTTTCTTTTGTTCATCTACATCTAAACTTTGACTTTCAGCTATAAATACATTTTCGTTTTCCTGTGGCATAATTTTACATTTTAAAAAATATACTATAATATTAACAGATTTCTTTAAAAAATCAACTAATTGTTGGATAAATAAACTTGAGCATTTGGCCAAAATGTTATATAGTAGTCACTTCAAGAAGTACAGTATGGACAATACCATTATAAGAAAATACGATATTAGAGGTATAGTAGGCAAAGATTTGCAGATTAATGATGGGTACGAGATAGGTAGAAAGTTTGGCCAAACCGTAGCTAGTGTTTGTGTCGGCTACGACAGCAGAATAGATTCACCAGGTATAGAAAGAGAATTAATTAGGGGCTTAACTTTATCCGGTGCAAATGTTATACGCGTTGGACTATGCTCTTCACCTATGCTTTACGCTGCAACACAAATCACACAGGCGGATCTTGGTATCATAATAACTGCCTCTCATAACCCCAGCGAATATAATGGCTTTAAATTTTTTAGTAATAAAAAAGTCTTCTCAGATCAAGAAATGAAGGAAATTATAAGCAGTCCAATTAAAAACAGCACAAGAATTGGAAGCTTAATTAACATAAATATATATAGTGAGTACATTAGCATATTGAAAAGTGCAGTGAAGAATAATACTACACAGAAATTAAAAATAGCCTGGGATTGTGGAAATAGTCCAGCAAGTGGAATTATAAGGTATATTGAAAAGATCTTGCCTGGTCATACGCACATCGTAACCAATAACTCTATAGATGGGGCATTTCCACTGCATGATCCAGATCCCATAGAGGAAAAAAATCTTGCTCAATTAATTGACATTGTGAAGGAATATGGATGTGATCTTGGCATTGCGCTAGATGGCGATAGCGATAGGGTGCGCTTAATTGATAATAAAGGCAACGTTGTTTCCAATGACCATTTATTTATAATTTTTGCACGTGAAGTGTTGGAGGAATATCCAGAAAGCAAAGTTATTGCTAACGTAAAAATGAGTATGAAAGTGCATGATTTTGTTAGCAAGTTAGGAGGGCAAGTTATCACCTGTGCTACTGGACATTCACTAGTTAAGAAGAAGATGGTAGAGGAAGAGGCAAAGTTTGCTGGTGAATTAAGCGGGCACTTCTTCTTTTCTGAGCTAAGTTTTGATGATGGGCTATATTCTGCTGTTAAAGCAGTTGACATTTTGCTTAAGAAAAACCAAAGCCTATCTCAGGTGATTGAGGATTTACCGAAGTTATATATCACTCATGAAGTGAAGATTGTAGTGAAAGATGAGAAAAAGTTTCAAATAATTGAGTCAATAAAGAAAACACTGGAGCAGCAAAATATTGTATTTTCAGATCTTGATGGTGTTAAGGTAACCGATAATAAAGGTTGGTGGCTTCTTAGGGTATCAAATACGCAAAACTGCATTACAGCAAGATGCGAAGGAGAGACTTTAGAGGGTTTTGAACTTACTAAAAAGGTTTTGTTCCATTACATTGATGAAGCAAGGTCTTTAAATTGTAGCTACTCACAGAAATAAATTTGATTTATAAAATTGACATGAAAGTATAAAGATAAATAGGCTAAATGTACTTATCACCTGGTCAGGCTGCAGCATTATTTCGTGTAACCGTTTGCGGGTCCACTTAATTCTGCAATTCTTTGATCTCACTCATGGAGAGGCCAGTAAACTTAACAATAGTGGTGACATCAACATTATTAGCCAGCATTGTTTTTGCAACTTCAATTTTTCCTTCCTTTTTAGCATCATCAAGTTTTTGTTCAAGAACAGCCCGTTCATCACGAATACGTTTTATTTCCTGTTCGTAGGCAATAAATTCTTTCTCTGACCAGTTGAATCTATTTAGTTCTTCATATGCCTTTTTAATTATTACATCACTACCTATTATCTTTTCCAATTCTTCTTCGCTAGTTTCATCTGCATATTTAAAATAATAGATCCATTTTTCAACTATACTCTCCAATTGGTCTTCTTTAGTTTTAGGAAATTTTGGTAACTCAATAAATGTAAAATAAAAATCTTTTAAATCATGTTCATAGCTATCTTTATCTAACATTACATGATCTGACTTATACTCAGATTTATTAGGAAAGAGAATACAATCAGCAATAGCTATAAAAATGATTTCTTTAAGACCCTGATATTGATCACCTTTATCAGCTTGCCTTGAATAAGCTTTAGCAGCGTAATATTGAGCGCGTTTTTCAAAGCCTTTAGTTTTGGCAACTTGCATTTCGACTATTACTTGCACCCCATTTTCATCCCTGCAAAGAACATCAACGATACTTTGTTTTTTAGAGGCAATTTCAGCATCTTGAATAGTGCTGAGGAATTCTATTTCTTTTATTTCATCTTTGCCAGTGAACCCCAAAATATCATTGAGAAAGTGAATGAGGATGTCTTTATTTTTTTCAGTACCAAAAATACGCCGGAACGCAACATCATTCTTGGGGTCGAGAAATTTAGAAAGAGCCATAAAAAAATTTTTAAATGTATCTTTATATTATATATTCTTATTAATAATAATTCAATAATTTGTCGTCTTTTTTGTTAACTTTACTGATGTTGTTGTAAGGAACGTTGTTGCAAAATTTTGTAAAATTTATTATCCTAAGGTTTCAAGTTCTCACAGGTTTATTGGAGCTATATGTACAATGTGTTTATCAGTGAAAATCCGGAGAAAATGATGGGGGAAAAGTTAATACATTACTTTAGCCAGGGTAAATGCGAAGGCAATGCAGAAATGAAAAATCTGCTGGGAGGAAAGGGGGCAAATTTAGCAGAAATGTGCAATGTTGGCATTCCTGTTCCACCTGGTTTCACAATTTCCACCTCTGCTTGCAAAGTCTATTATCAAGACAATAGATCTTCTGTTATCCAAGTAGCTGACTACTCGGATCCAGAAAAAAATGTGGTCACGCACTGGAATGACATATGTAGTGGAATCAAAAACTACATGGCGATGCTCGAAAATGACATCGGTTGTAAATTTGGGGATTTAAATAATCCCTTATTAGTTTCCATACGCTCTGGTAGTGTTAGTTCAATGCCGGGCATGCTTGATACTATTTTAAATGTTGGTCTAAATGATGAAACCGTTGTTGGGCTTGCAAAAAAAAGTGGCGAACGTTTTGCTTACGATAGCTACTGCCGTTTCATCATGATGTACTCCAATGTTGTACTACAGCTTGATCATCACCTATTTCAAGATGTTGTTGATAATAAGCAGCAAAAGAGTGGAGCAAAAAGCTTAGCTGATCTTGATGTTGATGTTTTAAAAGAAATTGTTAACAATTTCAAAAGGATAGTACATGAAAAAACAGGAAAACATTTTCCGCAGAACGTTGAAGAGCAATTGTTAAACTCAGTTAATGCAGTATTTGCCTCTTGGAAAAATGATAGGGCTGTTTCCTATAGAAGAATACATAATATTCCTGAAAACCTTGGAACAGCGGTCAACGTGCAAGCAATGGTTTTTGGTAATTTAAATGATAATTCTGCAACTGGTGTGATATTTACACGAAATCCTTCAACTGGAGAAAAAAAATACTTTGGTGAATTTCTGATTAATGCTCAGGGTGAGGATGTGGTTTCTGGTGTTTATACTCCTATGCCAATTGACGGAGAGCAAAAAAACACCATGGAGAAGTTGCTGCCAAGTGTCTACCGAGAATTATGTGTGGTATGTGAAAAACTTGAAAGGCATTATAAAGACATGCAGGATATCGAATTTACTGTACAGGACGGTAAATTATGGATTTTGCAGACTAGGTCTGGCAAGCGCACGGCTGAAGCTGCTATTCGCATAATAGTTGATATGGTAAACGAAGGAACGATTACAAAAGAAGAAGGAATATTGAGAATTGATCCAAAAACCTTTGACAATTTATTGCATCCAGTTCTTGACGTTAAGAGTGACCAAAAAGTAATAGGGAAGGGGCTGCCGGCTTCTCCAGGGGTTGCTTCTGGATATGTAGTGTTTAGTGCAAGTGATGCTGAAAAAGCTGCAGAGCAGGGCAAAAAAGTGATTTTAGTAAGGTCAGAAACGAGTCCTGAAGATATTAATGGAATGAATGCTGCAAGTGGCATAGTAACAGCACGGGGAGGGATGACCTCGCATGCTGCTGTTGTAACCCGTGGAATGGGTAAGCCATGCATTTGCAGTGTGAGTGGACTTTATATCGATAAAGATGGAACTTTCTTTTCTGTAGGGGATACAAAAGTAAATAAAGGTGAACCAATTACCATCAACGGAGGAACAGGGGAGGTTATGCTTGGCATTCTCCCTACAATTTCACCTGAATTATCGCAAGAATTCAAAACGGTAATCAACTGGATAGATGAAATCAAAACGGTCAAAGTGAGAGCGAACGCTGATACTCCAAAAGACGCAAAAATTGCAAAAGAATTCGGTGCAGAAGGTATAGGCTTATGTCGCACAGAACATATGTTTTTCGCTAGTGATAGAATCGAATTCATTCAAAAGTTGATAATAGCTGACGATGAAAATGAAAGGGCAAATGCGCTCATTAAACTAGAAGAAATGCAAAAGTCTGATTTCAAAGAAATATTTTCTATTATGGAGGGCAGGGAAGTCACTATACGGTTGCTTGATCCACCTTTGCATGAATTTTTACCCAATGATCAGTCTACTATAGAAAAAATTGCCAAATCACTTAGTAAGTCAGTTGAGTCAGTAAAAAATAAAATAGCACAGTTATCAGAAAAGAACCCAATGCTTGGCCATCGAGGTTGTAGACTTGCTATTTCTCATCCTGAAATATATAGCATGCAGATTAGGGCAATACTTAGTGCTGCAAGTGAATTAAAGAAAGAAAAGAAGATAGAAGTGGAGCCTGAAATCATGATTCCTTTTATCATGAGCGAGAAAGAATTTATTCTGATATGCGAGCTAGCAAAGAAAGAATCCTCTGTTATCTCAGCTGGGATCCAGACGCAGATTCCAGCGTCACGCGCTGGAATGACATCAGACAAGGCTTATTCAATTGGAACGATGATAGAACTACCAAGAGCAGCACTGATTGCTGATAAATTAGCAAAACATGCAGAGTTTTTTAGTTTTGGCACTAATGATTTAACGCAAACAACCATGGGACTTTCAAGAGATGATTCAGTTAATTTCCTTGATTCTTATAAGGAAAGCAACATATTCGAAAACGACCCATTTGAAGTGCTGGACATCGAAGGGGTAGGGGAGTTAATCAAGATAGCCATTGAAAGAGGCAAAAAAACCCGAAAAGAAATAAAACTGGGTATATGTGGAGAGCATGGAGCAGATCCAAAATCTATAGAGTTTCTCATCGAATCAGGGGTAGATTATGTTTCATGCTCACCCTATAGAGTACCGATTGCAAAGTTAGTGGCAGCACAGTTTAGTGTTAGATCTAAATTTGCTAGGTAAGTATAGTGGCAGTGTTGGCTACTCATATGGTTTGAGCCCACCAGAGGGTGTCATTCCAGCGCGTGACGCTGGAATCTAGTTTTTATTATGACCTTCTGGATCCCAGTGTCTGGGCACTGGGATGACATCCTGTTACACGTTCAACTTCATTCTCTCTCATCTCCCTATAACTTGGTAATGTAGAATTTTTTACATGCAACCCGGTAGCTATTGCAACCAAAGCAGCTATAACACCACAAATCACTGCACCAGTTACAAATGGAACCATCACAGCAGCAGTAATGAATAATCCTGTAATAACAACTCCAACAACATCTTTTGTTAATGAGGTGTAAAAATTTTCCTTGCTTTTTTTATATTTAGCTTCTTTTTCATTTGGCACAGAAAATTGAGCATCTACAAAGCCGTTAGCTTTATTATCATTATTTGGTGTGGCAGTTTGCTTAGCCTCTGGTATTACAGGCGTTTTATTTTTGTTATTATGATTTGATTGGCCATTAACATTATCACTATTTGGCGTGGTAGTTTGGTTAGTCTCTGTTACTACAGGTATTTCATTGTCGTGATTGCGATTATCACCATTAGTACTAACTGGAGGCACTGTTGCTACAGGTCTACTACCAATGTTTCCATTACTGCTGCTGGGTTCTGCTCTATTTTCTTCATTAAGCTTACCTCTATTCAAGAACGCATTAACAATTTCAGTTTTACCTACCTGTATGGCCACTTGTAAAGCCTCTTTCCTGTTTGCAGGACTCACGTAACCTAAAATTAGCTCAGCTTCTTGGGCATTATCCTGAGTAATAGCAAGACATAGAGCGTTAAATTTTTCTTCTTCATAAAATTTGCCACTATCCAAAAGTACCTTAACAACGTCAGCTTGTTTTGTTATTGTAGCTATGCCCAATATAGTTCTGGAAGCAGTATCTGTAAGATGGATTACAGCATCTAAATCTGTAAACAATTTTACAACATCTAGAAATATGCCACGATCGCCGGTAATATTGGACTCTCTTACAGCATTTGCAAACGAGTCAAAAATTGCCAGATTTGTTTCTTTCCCTTGTATTAGTTGCTCGTAAAGTACTTCAGCAGTCATACCAGGGTTTATGAAGTTACTAGAATCTACTTCATTACTGTCTGCTCTATTCTCTTCCACATTAGGTGCCTCTTCTTCCTTGTTTATTGCTGCGGTTATTTGCTCTTGTTGAAGGGGTTCACACCCATTTTGGAGGAGAAAATCCTTAACGCGTGGGTTGTTATTTTCGGTTGCATGTTTTAGAAGTAGGTTCCCTAATGAATTGCCTCCTTCACATTCATCTTGAAAATTAACTTCTTTCCTTAACCTCTTTTTTAGTTCTTCCAAACTAGTAACTGTGTTATCACGTCCTGTAATTCTATCTATATCTAGATAGAAATTTCTAACATCATCATCACTATAATCCCACTACTATAATGCTTATATTATATCAACTCCCTAATAATCAGTCAAGACATATTGCAGTTTCAAGCAGCATGATATATCATGATACATATTGAATATAGTTCTTAAAGCAAATGATGGAAGATTTAGCCTATAAATTAGTTAAAGTGACCGAAGCTGCGGCGCTTGCTGCATATAAACTAGCAGGCTTCGGCGATGAAAAAAAGGCTGATCAGGTTGCAGTTGATGCAATGCGTACAGTATTAAATTCAATGGAAATAAATGGTACTATCGTAATTGGTGAAGGTGAGAGAGATGAAGCGCCGATGCTATATATTGGCGAGCAGGTTGGCACTGGAAATGGTCCTGAAATCGACATCGCTGTTGACCCACTTGAGGGCACTACGATTTGTGCTCATTACAAATCAGGGGCAATGTCTGTTCTTGCTGCAACGAAAAAAGGTAATTTTTTACACGCACCTGATGTTTATATGGAAAAAATAGCAGTGGGAAAAAATCTTCCAGAGGGTGTAGTCTCACTAAAAAATAGCATTGAAAAGAATCTAGACAATTTAGCCAAGGCAAAAAAATGCAAAGTGAATGATCTCGTGGTAACTGTACTTAAACGTGAAAGGCATGGTGAATTAATAGAGAAAATCAGGAAATTAGGATCAAAAATTAAACTAATAGATGATGGTGATGTTGCGGCCATAGTTTCACTAGTAAATGGCAATCATGATATGTATATCGGTATAGGAGGAGCACCAGAGGGAGTGCTTGCGGCTGCAGCGCTAAGCTCTATCGACGGACAGATGGAGGGAAGATTAGTACTTGATACGGATCAGTTAAGAGAAAGAGCAAAAAATTTAAATATTGATGACCCAGAAAAAGTCTACGCCGTAAAAGATATGGCAAGAGGTGAATCAGTGTTCATTGCAACTGGAGTAACAAGCGGAGAACTTGTGGATGGAGTTAAATTGAATCATAATACCTATTCAACTAATTCTTTAATAATTCTGCCTAATAGGCTGATAAAGCTGCAAACAATGCAGAACTTATGTTAGCTTTTTTAGTTTCTAATTTTAGCTTTACAACATTTAGCATTAAGATATAATCAAGTTTACTTATAACAATAGAGGTGTGAAATGTTTTCTAGTATTATAAATCTATTTAATGGTTTGTACAAAAATTCGAGTACCAAGGGAAGTGAAGAAAAGTTGACTCTTCTATCTCCTCAAGCAAATCTTCAATTCGATGAGACTCAGGTACAAAGTGTGCTCTCAGATTTTGAGGAATTGGAGTTTAAGGATAATAAGTGTTTTGACAAAATAGCAGACGATTATGAAAAGAAGGGGGAGAGTGACCTTTTTAACTATGTAATATTGAATAAGCGGAAAGAAATAATCGATATATTAGATAGGAATCTTCCTCTCCTCGAAGAACAGGAGGAGTTTAGAAAGAAATATGGTCAATATGTTCTTCAAATTGACAAAGGAATGAGTTATGGAAAAGAACTTCAAGATGGACTTCGGTCTTTTGAAGATAGGGCAGAAAAAGTATTATCAGATTTTGAAAGATTGAATTTTGATTTTAAGGATAATAAGTGTGAAGATTCTTCTGATTCCGTAAATTATAATAACGGTTGGCCGGCAGATCCATTTGACAAGATAGCAAATTATTATCGAGAGGATGATATTTCCCTTTTCAATTATGTGGTATTGAGTAAGCGAAAAGAAATAATGGGTATATTGGATAAGAAGCTTACTTCTAAAGATCAGGAGGAGTTAAAAGAAAATTTTAAAAAGAGGTTGGGTAGATATCTTATTCGAATTGGTGAAGGAATGAGCGATGGACAAGAATTTCTAAAAACTGGTAGTGCAATTGCTTTCTTTGATGGGTGTTATGTGCCATGTCCATATGCAAACCGTCTTCTTAATCATTATGACCATCTTAATATCAACATTACTAAACCTGAACAAAGTTTAGAAACCAGTCGTCTTTTCACTGAAAAAACTAAAAGAATGGAAGAAGAGAAAAGCGAGGTAAAAAGAGCAAAAATATACAGCAATGGTGAAAGAATAGTAACAATTGAGAAGAATGAGAAACAACAGAGGAACTACTCCTTTACAGAATTTGCAATATGTGACATCGAAATTAGTTGGGGTGCAAAAGATGAATCTGGAAAAGACCTTAACTGTACTGTTGTTCTAAATATAAATTTAGGTCAAGTTAGTATTAAAAAATCAACTATTGACGGTAAAGATGTTGAACCAAAGAAAATTTTAGAGTTAGCTAAGCAAAACGAGGCTGTGCTTATAAAAGGTAAAGCTTTACATGAAGTTTTAGCAGCACATTTCATTAAGCAAACACCATGTGAGGAAAAGAAGGATATGCAATCGCACGAGAATATCGTTGTACCTGGTTCCGGTGCACCTCGCTCTATTAATGAGGAAATAACTGTAGAGCATCCGTTCGGGAAAGCGGCAAATAAAGATAATCATAGAGAAATGTGAGTTTACAACAAATGGTGCCATGAAAGTAGCTGATACATAACTGTACGAACGTTTGTTTGCGAAGAAATGTTATAGCAGGTTTTGCCTCAAACACAAAGGTGTCATTCCAGTGCTTGACACTGGAATCCAGCCCTTTTACGCAGTCCCATTAAAAACGTTGTATTTTAACGTAGGATTAGCTACTTTTATACTCACCAATTTAATCTCTAATCAAAATTCCTGGGTCCCAGTGTCTGGGCACTGGGATGACATCCTCCCTAGTGGATTCAAATCACAATATTCGTATAGTAAGCACTGACCACTTTTGCTTCAATATTTGCGATGCCCCTGAACAGATACAATTATTCTATTATCAGGAGGATGCCATTAATCGCTTTATATAATGCTACTTGTAACACTTATGCCCTGAACGGAGACAGTTTAGGCTGTTATGCCTGGCGGCTTTGTTGGAATAAGTTTTTCAACACTGCTAACAATAAAATTGATTGTATCGTCAGCTGCCTTATCGAATTTATCATTTATCTCTTTTCCTATTTCTTGATTTTTAACATATTCGTGTAGAGCTAAAGCAGTTATAGCTGCACATGCTGCAATTAAGCCAGTTTGTGCTATAATGAATAGTGATAATCCTCCTACGAATATAGATGTTAATCCAATAGCCAGGTTTATAATTTTACTTTGTGTTGTTTGTTGCGTCGCTTGGCTTTGATCTGCCTGTTTATCCTCTAAAGCATTCGATATTGTTTTTAAGGCAACTTTTATCGCTATTGCTGCAACTGAAACCATAATTAGCCCTATAGCTATTTTTGCTAAAAGAAGAATCGACGGTAGCATCATTACAAATAATAGCGCGCCAATTCCTCCAGCTAACCACTTCTCATTTATTTTTTTTGATTGATTTGTACCAGTGTTCATTATTACCCTCCACTTTACTTATGATTTACCTATATCTAATACGAAATATGAAGGTAGTCAACTATATATTTTATATGAAAGATTGTATTAAAAGTTTTTCATGTTATTTTTTGCTGCTTCGTGGTTAAATTTGGAATTTTAGAAAGAGTTACGTATTATTTGAAATTCTTGTATACTGTTTTGAATCAGTTAAATAGATAATGAAGTGCAGGACGCAGTTTTAATTTTACAAGATGGCAAGTGCTTTTGGGGAAAATCAGTAGGTAAAAAAGGCAAATGCATAGGTGAGGTCTGTTTTACCACTGGTATGACCGGTTATCAGCATACTATAACTGATCCTTCTTTTGCCGATCAAATTATAACGTTCACTTTTCCTCATATTGGTAACGTTGGAATAAACCATAAGGATAATGAAGGAAAGAAAATTTTTGCAAGTGGTGTGGTTATGCGTGAACTTTCTTCTATGTCCCACCCTTCTTCATATATCAGTTTAAATGATTGGTTAGAGAAAAATAACGTGATTGGGATATCAGGAGTTGATACTAGAGCTTTAACGAGACATTTGAGAGAACATGGATCTCAAAATGGAATGATATGCTCATCGAGTAAGGCGCATGCATTAGACAAATTGAAGGAATACAAACCTGTAAATGGGATAGAAATAACTAATAAGGTTAGTTTAAATAACAGTTTTGAAAATAATAGACTAGCGGAGCACTTTGTCATCCAAGTAGCTGACTACTCGGATCCAGCAAAAAATATATGGATTCCAGTGTCACGCACTGGAATGACATCAGATAGAGCTATTGACCTTAATGCAAAATATAGGATTGTAATCGTTGATTTTGGCGTAAAAATCAGTATAGTTTCACGCTTAATAGAACTTGGTTGTACAGTTGAATTAATCAGACCAAGCACAGGTTTTGCTCAAAAAGTGTTGAGTATGAATCCAGATGGTATAGTGCTTTCAAATGGTCCTGGTGATCCGCAAGAAATAGGAGAAAGTGTAGTTTCAGAAATAGACATTATTATAAAATCTAAAATACCAATTTTTGGCATATGCATGGGCCATCAATTACTTGCGATTACTTTGGGGGCAAAGACCATCAAGATGGATATAGGTCACCGAGGGAGTAACCATCCAGTTTATGATGTAATTAGTGGAAAAGTTGAGATCACTAGCCAAAATCATGGTTTTGTTGTTGATTCAGCTTCTCTTCCAAGTAATGTTGAAATTACTCACATTTCTCTATTTGATAATAGTGTAGAGGGAATAATGATGAAGGATTACCTAGTCTTTTCTGTGCAATATCATCCAGAAGAAGCGCCAGGTACGCATGATTCGCATTATTTGTTTAGGCGTTTTATTGGCAATATTGTGTTATATAAAATGAAATCTGCATGATTTTAATCAGGGTAGGTTTTATTGCTTGATTTTTTAATTTTAGGCGTTTAGTATTAAATACAATAAGAGCTTAAGTTAAGATGCTAAAATAGTATTCTCTTAACAAATTTTTGCGGAGGAGTGACCGAGTGGTTAAAGGTAACAGACTGTAAATCTGTCCGCGTGAGCGTACGTAGGTTCGAATCCTACCTCCTCCATTGTGCGGGTATAGCTCAATGGTAGAGCTCTAGCCTTCCAAGCTAGTGACGTGGGTTCGATTCCCACTATCCGCTCTTTTTTTTGTTGTATTTTTATAAAATCAACATATTATTTATTGATGTATTTGTATTTTAGGTAGAAAAGTTTAAATTATGACAGCAATAGTGGAAGCATTTGGAAAGCCGCATGTAAATGTGGGAACAATAGGACATGTGGATCATGGGAAGACGACGTTAACAGCGGCGATAACGAAGCATTATGGAAATTTTGTAGCGTACGATCAGATAGATAAAGCGCCAGAAGAAAGGAAGAGGGGGATAACGATAGCAACAGCGCATGTTGAGTATCAGACGGAAAAAAGGCATTATGCACACGTTGATTGTCCTGGACACGCTGACTATGTAAAGAACATGATAGTAGGTGCAGCACAGATGGATGCGGCGATATTGGTAGTGTCGGGGGTTGATGGGCCAATGCCACAAACGAGAGAGCATATATTGCTGGCGAAGCAGGTAGGTGTTGGATATATCGTGGTGTATATAAATAAAGCTGATGTTGCTGATGCTGATATGATAGATTTAGTAGAAATGGAAGTGAGGGAATTACTGAGTAAATACGGATTTCCAGGGGATGAAGTGCCTGTGGTGGTTGGTTCAGCGCTCAAGGCGCTGGAGGATGACAGCAGCGAATATGGAAAGAAATCAATAGACAAATTGATGGAAAAGTTAGATGAATATGTAGCGGTTCCACCAAGGCCTGTGGATTTACCATTTTTATTGCCAATCGAAGATGTATTTTCGATATCGGGGCGAGGAACAGTGGTAACAGGAAGAATAGAGAAGGGAGAGATAAAGACGGGAGAAGAGATAGAGATAATAGGTCTGAAAGCGACGCAAAAGACGATATGCACAGGTGTTGAGATGTTTAAGAAGTTGCTGGATAAGGGAAGTGCAGGACTCAATGTAGGAATATTGTTAAGAGGAACAAAAAGAGAAGAAGTGGAGAGAGGGCAAGTATTAGCGAAACCGGGGACGATAACACCGCATAGAAAGTTTAAGGCGGAGGTTTATATATTAAAGAAAGAGGAAGGAGGAAGGCATACACCATTTTTTGCGAATTACCAGCCACAGTTTTATTTAAGGACAACGGATGTAACTGGGAGCATAAAATTGCTAGATGGGAAGGAGATGGTAATGCCAGGAGATAATGTGAGTGTAGAAGTAGAATTGCAAGTACCGATAGCAATGGATAAGGGATTGCGTTTTGCGATAAGAGAAGGCGGTAGAACTGTTGGTTCTGGTGTTGTTTCTGAAATTTTGGAGTGAGTGTAGTAACTAAGATGAAGCAAGATATATATATTAACATTAAGGCTTTCGATTGTTCTTTATTGGAGGAGTGTGTTCGAAAATTTGTTGATGAATTAAAGCGGTCCAGTGCAAAATTATCTGGTCCGATTGCGTTGCCAAGGAAAGATTCTAAATTTATTGTTAATAGATCTCCTCACGTTGATAAAAAATCTCGTGAACAGTTTGAAATGAGAACTTCTAGGCGTTTGATTGTTTTACATGATCTTACTCCTACTATGATGCAGATGCTTACAGGTTTATCTTTTTCTGCTGGCGTAGAAGTGGATTTAAAAGTCAAGGAAGTTAAGGTTTAGGAGAAGGAAATGAAGAGAATAAATTCGCTGAGGAGAATTGGTTTACTAATGATGAATATTGGTCATACTGCTATGTATTCTGACAATAGTCGCATGGCTGTAACTTTATTGCATCTCAGCGAAACTCATATTATTGATATAAAAGGACAAGATAAATGTGGCTATAATTCAGTCATTTTAGGCACAGGAGATTTTAAAAATATAGCAAAACCTCAGTTGGAATATTTAAAGAAAAAGGGTATAAATAATAAATGTAAGTTATACGAAAGTAGATTAAATGACCTGTCGGGAATAGAATGTGGTAAAAAAGTGGGAATCAATCATTTTGTGGTTGGTCAATATCTTGATATTACGGGTTATTCTATAGGTAAAGGATTTGCTGGTGTGATGAAGCGGCATAATTTCAGTGGGCTTAGGGCATCTCATGGTGTTTCTATTGCTCACAGATCACAAGGTTCCACTGGCCAATGTCAGGATCCTGGTAGAGTATTCAAAGGAAAGAAAATGGCTGGTCATTTAGGTAACAGCAGGATAACTGCACAAAATATGAAGATATTATCCATTGATCATGAAAATAGTATAATTGCTGTGAAGGGTAATAATGTTCCTGGGTTTAAAAATTCCTATGTTTTTGTAAGAGATGCAGTTAAAAAATCTTTACATAAAGATGTTCCTTTTCCGGTAGGTTTACTGTTAGATGTAAATGATGATGCTAGTAATTTGGTAAGTTAGTTATGGAATGTAATTTAGTTAATCTATCTAATGATAATGTAGGTACTGCTCAGCTCAATCCTTTGATATTTTCTGCTAAGCAAAAATTGAGTATTTTGCATGATATAGTGAGATGGCAATTAGCGAAGAGAAGAGCTGGTACTCATAAAACAAAAGGTATTAGTGATGTCTCTGGTACAACAGCTAAACCTTATGGTCAAAAACGTACCGGTAGGGCAAGACAAGGGAGCTTGCGATCTCCTCAATTTAGAGGTGGTGGGATTATTTTCGGCCCTGTTGTGAGGAGTCATACTTATTCTCTTAATAAGAAGGTACGCAAATTTGGTTTAAAAATTGCTTTATCTCTAAAGTATTTAAATAATCAAGTAATTATTCTGGATAATTTAAATATTGATGTGAAGAAAACGTCTGAAATGTGTAAATGTATTAAAAATTTTAAATTTTCTTCCTTTTTGATAGTTGGTGATTATGGAGATGATTTGTTGCGTGCGGCTAAAAACTTGCACTATGTAGACTTAATCAAACCTATTGGGTTAAATGTTTTTGATATATTGAATCACGAATGCGTGATGTTGACAAAGGATACTTTAAAGCATCTTGAAGGTAGATTGTTATGATCAAATATAATAATATAATAAAATCTCCTATAATTACAGAAAAGGCCTCTTTTTTGAGGGAGAAGTTTAATAAATATTCTTTGTATGTTTTTGTAAATGTAAATAAGCGTCAAATAAAGTTGGCAATAGAGTCTCTATTTGATGTTAAAATTTCTTCTATAAATGTTGTTAGAATTAAGCCTAAATATAGGCGTTTTAGGGGTGTGGTTGGTTGTGAAAAACAGAAAAAGAAAGTTTATTTTTCTTTGATGGATGGTCAAAAATTAGATATAATGAGCGTTTAGTATGGGTATGAAATTTTTTAATCCTGTTACTCCGTCTTCTCGTGGGACTGTGTTAGTAAGTAAAGTTGGTTTATCAAAAGATGAGCCAGAAAAGTCTCTTACATCCGGTAAAAAGTCCAGTGGTGGAAGAAATAATCATGGTAGAATTACAACTCGTCATAGGGGTGGTGGTCACAAAAAGAAGTATAGAGTGATAGATTTTAAGCGTAATAGAAGTGGTCAAGGTATAGTTGAAAAAATAGAGTATGACCCAAATAGAAGTGGGTTTTTGGCGTTAATATCATATAAGGAAGATGATATTAAGTCTTATATATTAGCTCCTCAAGGTATGAAGCCAGGTGATGTTGTTACAGCTGGGAATGATGCTGATATTTTGCCAGGGAATTGTTTACTACTCAAGCATATACCTGTTGGTTCTTTCGTTCATAATGTTGAGCTGAAGCCAGGTAATGGTGCTGCGATTGCTAGAGCTGCTGGTTGTTATGCACAAATCGTTGGTCGTGATGGCCAATATGTTTTATTACGACTCAGGTCTGGTCAAATTAGGTTGATTTTATCTTCTTGCAAGGCTACTATTGGTGTAGTATCTAACCCTGACCATAAGAATAGAAAGTTGGGTAAAGCTGGGAGAAGTAGGTGGCTTGGGATTAGACCTACTGTACGTGGAGTTGCAATGAATCCAGTTGACCATCCTCATGGAGGCGGGGAAGGAAAAACCTCTGGTGGTCGTCATCCTGTTACTCCTTGGGGTGTTGCAACAAAAGGAAAGAAAACTCGAAGGAGAAATAAATCTAGTGATAAGTATATAAAACAATTGAAAGGTTAGTTTATGAGTAGATCTGCATGGAAGCCTCCTTTTTGTCATCCTTCTATATTAAAGTCGGTGAATAATGCTTTAAACAAGGGGTTTGTTAACATGGCTATAAAAGTTCATTCCAGGGCTTCTGTAATTCTTCCTAATTGTTTAGGTTTAAAGTTTGCTGTTTATAATGGTAAGGATTACATTCCTGTGAATGTTAATGATCAGAATATGATAGGTCATAAGTTTGGTGAGTTTTCACCCACTCGTAAATTTACTGGGCATAGTGGTGATAAAAAGGCGACAAGAAGGTAATTGATATGAAAAACAGAGATGTAATAGTTAAAGCTGGTTCTAGGGTTTTAAAATCAACTCCTCGTAAATTGAATTTGGTTGCTGGTTTAGTACGTAATAAAAAAGTTTCTTTTGCCACTGTGCAATTAAGATTTTGTGAAAAGAAAGCTGCAGGTCTTATAAGGAAGGTATTAAATTCTGCGATTGCTAATGCTCAAAATTATGGATTGGATATCGATAATTTATATATAAAAGAAATTTTAATAGGTAAGTCTCTTACTTTGCGTAGGGTATGTCCAAAAGCTATGGGTAGAGCTAATAGAGTTAGTAAACGTTATAGTAATATAACTGTAAAATTGGGGGAAATTATATGATTCATAAAAATAGAAAATTAATAAGGAAAGTGCAAAAATATGGGAAACGTTAATCCTAAAGGATTTAGGTTAAAAATAATTAATACTTGGTCATCTATTTGGTATGCTGAGAAGGGTTATAAACAAGGGTTGCATCAAGATTTATCTATTCGCAGTTATATAAATGAATCTTTTAAGCATGCTGGTGTTTCTAAAGTAATTATAGAGCGTACGATCGATTTGGTATCTGTAATAATACATTCTTCTAGACCTGGAGTGATAATAGGTAAGAAAGGCTCGGATATTGAGAAGATAAAGCAAAAGATAGCTGAAAAAGTAAAAAATAATGTGGAAGTGAATGTAGTAGGGGTTAAAAGGTCTGAAATAGATGCAGTTTTAATATCAAACAGCATTGCACAGCAGTTAGAAAAAAGGGTTTCATTTAGAAGAGCGATGAAAAAAGCTATTCAAAGTTGTTTGAGGATGGGTGCTAGAGGTATTAAAGTAAGTTGTTCTGGGCGCCTTGGCGGAGCTGAGATAGCTCGTACTGAGTGGTATAAAGAAGGCCGTTTGCCTTTGCATACTTTACGTGCTAATATAGATTATGCTTTTGCTGAAGCAAAAACTATATATGGCATCATAGGAGTTAAGGTCTGGGTTTATATTGGTAACTAATTAGGTATATTGAAATGTTTATTCCTAAAAAAAGTAAATATAAAAAAGTATTTAAAGGACGAATTAAGGGTAACACGAAAGGTGGTAGCACATTATCTTTTGGAGATTATGGTCTAAAGGCTATGGAAGCAGGTAGGATTCAATCTAAGCATATTGAAACTGCAAGGCGTGTAATATCTAGAACATTAAAACGCTCTGGTAAAGTGTGGATAAGAATTTTTCCTGATACCCCTGTTAGTAAAAAGCCGGCGGATGTGCGTATGGGTAAAGGGAAAGGTAGTGTTGAGTTTTGGGTATTTAAAGCTAAGCCCGGTAGAATGTTGTTTGAAATTAGCAGTGATGTTCCCATGCATTTAGCAAGATTGGCGCTTGAAAAGGCAACTGCTAAGCTTCCTATGAAGTGTAAATTTGTATCTAATCATAATTAAATGGAGTTGCAATGGATATAGCTGACATTGAATCGAGGTCCTCGCAAGAATTGCATGAAATTCTTGTGAATTTGAGAAAAGAGTTTGTTAATTTGGTTTTTCAAAAGAAGCTGGGCCAGTGCAACAATATTTCGCGTTTTAGCTTAATAAGAAAGAGCATAGCTCGTATTTTAACTACATTAAATAAAAGAAGAAGAGAGGAAAAGAATGCCTAAAAAGGTTTTTTGTGGTACTGTAACTAAGGCTAAGTGTGATAAGACTGTAAAGGTTTCGGTATTACAAGTGTATAAGGATGAGCTGTATAAAAAGGTTATAAAAAAATACAAGAAGTATACAGCACATGATGAGAATAATAGTTGTAAAGAAGGGGACAAGGTTTTAATACAAGAGCACAAGCCTATTTCTACTACTAAAAAATGGGTTATTGTTAATAGCTCACATTGAATAGGATATTTATATGATTCAAAAAAATACATTGTTGGAAGTAGCTGATAATTCTGGCGCGCGTGCAGTGCTTTGTATTGGTTTATTGGGTGGTAGAAAGTCTGCATCTATAGGTGACACAGTTATTGTATCTACTAAATCTATTACTCCAAGAGGGAAAGTTGAGAAGGGAAAAGTATATAGAGCAGTTGTGGTGAGGGTGAAAAGCCCTATTAGGAAATCTGATGGTTCTGTAATTCGTTTTTCTAGCAATGCTGTAGTTTTGATTAACGATCAAGGTGAACCACTTGGCACTCGGGTGTTTGGTCCGGTAAAAAAGTTATCATCTGGTTCTTTTATGAAGATAATGTCATTAGCTGTTGAGGTTTTATAATGAGTGCTAAAATAAAAAGTGGTGACGACGTTATAGTTTTAACTGGTAAAGATAAGGGAAAAATTGGTAAGGTAATCAAAGTTATAGCACGTGATGCTAAAAAGAAAGTAATTGTTTCTGGAGTGAATGTGCATAAGAGACATACTAAACCAAAAGCTGGTAGTAGTGGTGGTATATTAAATAAAGAGTTAGCTATTGATATATCCAACGTTGCAACATTGGACCCTAAATATAAAACTCCAACTAGAGTGGGGTTTAAGGTTATAGACGGTAGAAAAGTGCGTTTTGCAAAAGTTTCTGGAGAAGTGATAGATTAGGTTGATATGTTTAAAGAATTGTATAAAGATAGCATAGTAAAGTCCTTGAAGGATAAGTTTAATTACGGCAATATAATGCAAGTGCCTAAACTTGTCAAGGTGTGTATCAATATGGGCGTTGGAGATGCTGCTACAGATAGTAAAGCAATAAATGAACCACTTGATAGCCTATATTTGATTGCTGGGCAGAAGCCTTTATCAACTTTTGCAAAAAAATCTATTTCTGGCTTCAAGATCAGAAAAGGTGCTACAGTAGGTTGCAAAGTAACTTTGCGTAGAGATAAAATGTATGAGTTTTTAGAAAGATTGATATATATTGCTTTGCCAAGGGAAAAAGATTTTAGAGGATTTAGTGTGAAGCAATTTGACGGTAATGGTAATTTTTCCTTTGGTATAAAGGAACATATCTCGTTTTTAGAAATAGACTATGATAAAATAAGTAAAATTAGAGGTATGGATATTAATATTATAACAAGTGCAGTTAGTGATAAGGAAGCAAAGGAATTATTACTGGCTCTTAAATTTCCTTTTTTTGATTAATTGAGAGGAGAAATATATGGCAAAAAAATCTATGATAGAAAGAAATCTTCGCAGAATAAAGTTGTGCGATCAATATAAAGAAAAAAGAGAAAAATTGAAATCTATAATAAATAATAAGAATTTGTCTATTGTAGAAAGGTTTACAGCTCAAAATAAATTAATTAAAAAATTGCCTAGAAATTCTTCTAAAACCAAAATTAGAAATAGGTGTGCTTTAACTGGGAGACCAAGAGGAGTATATAGAAAATTTGGTTTATGTAGAATTGTTTTGCGTGATTTATGTTCTTTTGGGCAAATTCCAGGAGTTACAAAGTCTAGTTGGTAAATATAATATAAGGAGTATATTGTGGCGTTATCTGATAGTATTGGTGATTTTTTAACAAGGATACGTAATGCTCAATTGGCAATGCATAGGGCAACAAGGGTACTATTTTCTAAGATGAATTCTTCTATATTGGAGATTTTAAAAGAGGAAGGGTATATCCTTGATTATGAAAAGCAAGTTGTAGATAATTTACCTTCTTTCATTGTAAAATTGAAGTATTATGAGAAGTCACCTGTAATTAGTGACATAGTTAGGGTGTCAAAGCCTGGTTGTCGTCGTTATTATAAGTATAAGGACATTTCTAAAGCATATAATGGTCTTGGTATTTTTATTATATCGACACCCAAAGGAGTGATGACTGATTATAATGCACATAAGTTAAAGGTTGGTGGAGAAGTTTTGTGTCGTGTGTTTTAAATAATAGGAGAAATTCATGTCTCGTATAGGTGCTGCTCCTATCAATATTCCTGCTGGTGTTTCAGTTGAATATAATAATGGTAGTATGTTAATAAAGAGTGCTAAGGCTGAAAAGGAAGTTAGCTTGATCAGGGATGTTGTGTGTCAGATTATTGATAATCAGCTATTGCTTTCTGTTGATCAAGATAAAGATAATTATGATAAAATAAAGCCTATGTGGGGCACTTATAGGAGTAATATTAATAATATCATTAACGGCATGGTTGATGGTTTTTCTGTTAATCTTGAGATTAACGGTGTGGGATATAAGGCAGAGTGTGATGGTAAGTATTTGACTTTATATCTTGGTTATAGCCATAATGTTAAATATAAAGTGCCTAAAGATGTTGAGATTAAGTGCATAAAGCCAACTCACTTAGTAGTTAGTGGTATGGATAAGCAGAAGGTCTATATGGTGGCGTCTGATATATGCAAAATTAGAAAATATGATCCTTATAAAGGTAAGGGTGTTGTAATAAAAGGCAAATTTATGCTGCGTAAGGTTGTAAGTAAAAAGAAGTAATAAAAATGAAAAGATCGTATAATTTTTTAAGTAATTCTGAAAAAAGGAAGTTACGTAATAGAGCGAAGCTTGACAAGAGCGCTGAACGTTTACGTATATCCATATTTAAATCTAATAGGCATTTTTATGTCCAGTTAATTAATGATGTAAAAGGAATAACTCTCACTTCAGCTTCTACTTTGGATGCTAAAATTAAGGATGTATGTAAAGGGAAAGTCAACGCTGAAACTATAAAACAGGTTTCTTCTTTAATGGTTGAGCGTCTGTCTGGCATGAAATTAGAGCAGCAGCTTACGTTTGATCGTGGAGCGTATAAATACACAGGATTAGTTTCTCAATTTGCTGAGGCTTTAAGAAGTTCTGGATTTGAATTTTAGAAGGTTTTGAATATGGCTATAAAGAATTTACAAAATAATAATGATTTATCAGAGCTTTTAGTTTCGGTACGAAGAGTGACAACGGTTACCAAAGGTGGTAGAAGATTTTCATTTTCAATTTTGGTTGTTGTTGGCGATGAGAAGGGTAGGGTAGGGTGTGGAATAGGTAAGCACGCAGAAGTTGCTGAAGCAAGAGTCAAAGCTGTAAATGCTGCAAAGAAATCAATGATTAGAGTGTACTTGCGTGAAGGTAGAACTTTGCATCATGATATTAAAGCTAAATTTTGTTCTGGTGAGATAGTTTTAAGAACCGCAAGAGCCGGAACAGGTATTATTGCTGGTGGAGCGATTAGATCAGTTTTTGAGGTGTTAGGTATAAAGGATGTGGTAGCTAAATCCACTAGATCAAATAATCCTCATAACGTTATATGTGCGGTGTTTAAGGCTTTTGATAGTATGTTATCTCCTCGTCAGGTAGCAAGCAAAAGAGGCAAAAAGATTAGCGAGATAGTTGGAAACAGGTAAAGTATGAATAATGCTGTAAAATTAAACTCTATATTTACTAAATTATCTAAGAAAAAGAAGCCTAAGTTGCTGGGTAGAGGTATCGGTTGTGGTAAAGGTAAAACATCCGGTAGAGGGCATAAAGGGCAGAAGGCTAGAAGTGGAGTTTCTATAAATGGTTTTGAGGGTGGACAACAGTCTATATATACTCGTTTGCCTAAAAGAGGTTTTAAGCCTATACGTAGGAGCATATACTCTATAATTAATGTTGGCGATATACAGCGCTTAATGGAAGCTAAAAAAATAGTGAAAGACTCTGTTATAGATAAGGAGAGGCTGTATAAATTAGGTTTTATAAAGTCTATTAAGGATAAAATTAAACTTCTTAATAAAGGTAAGTTGAGCGAAAAATTTGTGTTTCATGTTGATTTTGCGTCAGAAGCTGCAAAAAAATCTGTAGCTTCAGTTGGTGGTAGTGTGGAAATACTATCGTAAGTCATGGGCAATAAATCAGCATTTAATAGCTCGGATCCTACGTTGTTATATAAAGGCGATTTATTAAAGCGTATATTTTTTACGCTAATAGCTTTAATTTGCTATCGCTTGGGTACTTATGTGCCTATTCCTGGAATTAATCTTGATGTAATTAATGATATATTTCCCAAAGATGGCTCAGGCGTTTTTGGAGTATTTAATTTATTTTCTGGTGGTGCATTGGCTAGAATGACAATTCTAGCATTGAACGTTATGCCATATATAATGGCTTCTATCATTATTCAGTTACTTTCTTCTGCGATTAAAGGAATGAAGGAAGTTAAGAATGATGGAGAGTCAGGCCGTAGAAAGATGAATTCTTATATACGCTATCTGACCATAGTAATTTGTGTATTTCAATCAATTCCAATTTTGGTTGGATTGGAAGGGATGAATAGGGAAGGGGTATTGGTTGTAATCGAACCTGGTGTTATGTTTCGTACAATAGGTGTTTTCAGCCTTTTAGGTGGAACTATGCTTTTAATATGGCTTGGTGAACGAATCAGCGCTAGCGGTATAGGCAATGGTATCTCATTAATCATTTTCACGGGTATAATATCAGAGTTACACAGCGCTTTGTCATCTTTGTTAACGTTAAATAAAAACGGTAGCGTATCGTTATTTATTATCCTTTTTGTTTTGGTATTGTTTTTTTTGCTGCTACTCTTAGTCATTTTTGTAGAGTCTTCTTATAGAAAGGTTATTGTTCAACATCCTAAAAAGCAATTTAAAAGATTGCATAATGACGATTTTACTTATATTCCATTGAAGATTAATTTATCTGGTGTAGTACCAACCATTTTTGCTAATGCAATTTTATTGACACCTATTTCAATTGCAAATTTCTATAAGGGGCACGCTTTTTCTGATTTTATTTTGAATTACTTTATGGCAAATAAAGTAGTATATATTGTAGCCTATTTGGTGCTGATAGTATTTTTTAATTTTTTCTATACCAATTTTATATTTAATCCAGAGGAAAACGCAGATTTTCTTAAAAAAAATGGTGGTTTTATACCTGGTAGAAGGCCTGGGAAACATACTTCTGATTACCTTCAAGATATAGTTTTTAAGTTGACATTCATTGGCTCTGCGTATTTGGTAGTCATATGTACTGTACCTGAAGTTATGAGATATTATTATGATATACCATTTATTTTTGGTGGGACGAGCTTACTGATTATAGTGAACGTTATTACTGATACTATTATGCAAATACAATCTTATATTTTTTCAAATAGGTACGACAACTGGATAAAGAAATATGAGTCTAAAACGAGGAAAGTAAGATGATCATTACGATTTTTGGTCCTCCAGGTTCTGGTAAAGGTACTCAGTCAAGCTTGTTAATAGCAAAATATAATTTAAAATTAATTTCAGTAGGGGATTTATTAAGGAATATTATATCTAGCAGTAGTGAGTTAGGTAAAAAAATAAAGGGTACCGTGGAATCTGGTAATTTAATTCAAGATGAAATTATATGTGGATTATTACGTGACCAGCTTGCATCAATGGATGGTAATTGCTTGTTAGACGGGTTTCCGAGAAATTTAAACCAAGCTCATTTTTTGACTCAAGTTTTGCAAGAAAAATATAATAGGGATGTTGATATTGTGATTGAGCTGCAGCTTGACGATAATATTGCAATCGATAGGTTAAAAAATCGTCTCGCGTGTTTGGACTGTAAAAGCATATATAGTGTATCTTCTTTTAAGAGTACTACTTGTGCTAAATGTAAAAGTACGAGGTTAGAGAAAAGAATTGATGATGCTGATATGTCTGCAATTAATAAGAGAATAAGTGAATATCACCTTCAAATGAAAGGTTTACGCGAGTATTATAAAGGCAAATTATTAACAATTGACGCTAATTTGAGTGTTGATGAGGTAACGCAAGAGATTGAAAGTAAAATTTCTTGTAATTTGGTTTGACTCTGAGTTGTTTTATGGTATAAATTAAGAGTTGTTATTAATAAAGTATCGAGGTACCAGTGGCACGTATTGCAGGCATAAATATTCCAGTGAGGAAATGTGTTCCTTTTGCATTAACTTATATATATGGTATAGGTATTGCTACTGCGAATGTAATTTGTCACGCTTGCGAAGTTGATAAGCGCAAACGTGTTTCAGAATTACGAGATGAAGATATAGAAAAGATCAGCGGTTTCATTAGACAAAATTATGTTATAGAAGGTGAGCTCAGAAAAGAAGTGGCTATGAACATAAAATCTTTAGTGGAAATGGGATGCTATAGAGGGGTGAGACATAGAAAAGGTTTACCTGTGAGAGGGCAAAGGACTCATACTAATGCTAAGACTCGTAAAGGTAGATCTCGGTTGCCTATTGCTGGGAAAAAATAAAATTTATTATTATTGTGAGTTTTAATGAAAAAAGTCAAAACGGTTAGTAAGAGTAAGAAGGAGTTTATTACTGGTGTTGTCCATATTCGTGCAACTTTTAATAATACTTTTGTAAATGTAACTGATGTTCATGGTAATACGCTATGTCAAACTTCTGTGGGTGCATGTGGTTTTTCAGGTTCGAGAAAATCCACACCTTATGCTGCAGGTAAGGCTGCGGAGTCTGCTGCGAAGAACGCAATGGAGAGATTTGGTATGAAGGTTGTCTCTGTAATAATTCGCGGCCCTGGCTTTGGTACCGAAGCTGCGGTTAAAGCACTTCAGAGCTGTGGGTTGACTGTGACTTCAATTGCAGATAAAACCGCAATTCCTCATAATGGGTGCAGGTTAAGAAAAAAAAGAAGAGTATAGGATATTTGAAAAGGTTGTTTTATGTATTATAATAATGATGTTTCTCTCTGTAGCAATTTAGATAAATTGATTAAACCTAGTTCAGTTAAGGTAATATCAGATGATTCAAGTGAAAAAAGTGATATAGTGCTAGAACCGTTGGAAAGTGGTTTTGCTTTAACATTAGGCAATGCATTAAGACGTGTAATGTTATCTTCTCTTAAAGGTAGTGCTGTTTATGGAATAAAAATTGAAGGTGTAACTCATGAGTTCACTTCAATTCAAGGGGTGAGAGAAGACGTAACTGATATAGTATTAAATATGGGTATGTTGAGGTGTAAATTAAATGGTGCTTCTAATAAATGCTTAAATTTAAACGCTAAAGGGCCTTGCCAGGTATTAGCTGGGATGATAGAAACTGATGATCAATGCTCTATTGTTAATAAAGATTTGTTAATATGTACGCTGGGGCAAAATGTGGAGCTTAACATGACCATATATGTGGCTAGCGGAAAAGGTTATCTTCCTGTAACTAAATATAAAGAAAATGAACTTTTGAAGCTTATGAGTGAACAGGATTTAATTGGTTTTATTCCAGTTAATGCTTTGTATAGCCCTGTCAACAGGGTTTCGTACAGGGTAGAGAACAGTCGTGTTGGCCAAGTGACTGATAAGGATAAGCTGATATTGTCAATTGAAACTGATGGTACAATTTCTCCGAGTCAAGCTGTTGACTCTGCTGCAAGAATATTACAGGAGCAACTTCAGCCCTTTATTAGTTCTGATGTAAGTTATAAAAAATCGCAGGTTTCTTCGTCTAGTGGTGCTAAAGATTTGGGTTATGACCCTGTCTTATTGCGTAAGGTAGATGAAATGGAATTATCTGTCAGGTCTCATAACTGTCTGAAAAACGAAAACATCACTTATATAGGTGATCTTGTACAAAAGACAGAAGGTGAAATGTTAAGAACTGCTAATTTTGGCAGAAAGTCTTTGAATGAGATTAAGGCAGTTTTGACTAATTTTGGCTTGTCTTTGGGTATGAATGTGCTAAACTGGCCACCTAAGGATATAGATGAGTTGGCTAAACAACATACTGATGAAGATTAGGTGATATATGAAACATGGAATAAAAAAACGTAAACTATCTCGTTGTACTGAACATAGATTATCGACGTTAAAGAATCTATCTATCTCATTAATTAACCATGAGCAGATTGTAACTACTTTACCAAAAGCTAAGGAACTTCGTCCATATGTCGAAAAGTTTATTACAATTGCTAAGAATAAGAATACTTTACATGGTAGAAGACTTTTGCTTTCACGCCTTCATAATAGTAAGTTAGCAGTTGATAAGTTATTAAACGTCTTAGCCAGCCGTTATCAAGATCGTAAAGGTGGGTATTCTAGAATAATAAAATTTAGCACTCGAAAGGGTGATTGCGCTTCAATGGCAGTGATAGAACTGGTTGATAGGGATATTGCAGCAAGAGGTAAGGTTTATAGTAAAAATAAAGAAGGAGGCAAAGTAGTTACACAAAGTTAATTGTTATCATAATTGTTCTTCTTGTGGTAAGTAGGTTACGCTACTTTGTAGGTTACTTTGGCGAGTTATTAGTTTTAGTATATTTAAAACTGAAATGGTATAATGTTATAAAACGCCGTTACCGTTGTAAGTTCGGTGAAATTGACTTAATTGTATCTAAAAAAAAGGAGCTGATTTTTATAGAAGTTAAAACAAGTTTACTTGGAAAAGAAATACCGATATCTCATCTTCAATGTCAGTCTATTATAAATTCTTCTAAGTATTTCTTAAGTAAAAACCTTAGTTTTTTAGATTATTCAGTCAGATATGATTTATATTTTCTTTCCTTAAAGAGAAGACCTGTTTATATAAAAAATGCTTGGATTGAAGAATGAAAGATTTGTAGCTGAATTAATTTAGATTTACTGGATTTAATATGAAAAAGACCCAATACAATAATTTAGTTTCATCTTACGCTAGAGTGCTATTTCATGTCTCAGGAAGCAGGTTAGGTATTATAAGGAAAGAAGTAGAATTTTTGTTGGCTTTTTTTAAGGATCAACGTGATGTTTTTGTGTACCTATCTCATCCTATGATTTCTTTTGCACACAAAAAAGAAGTGATGCTTTCTATAAATGAGCACTTGAGTGAGAATTTAGTAAAATTTATTATGGTTATATTTGCAAATAAACGCTCTAGTTTATTGATCCTTATATTAGAAAAATTCTTAAGTCTTGCAAGAGAAAATGAAAATGAATTCGAAATTACTATAAAGTCAGCAGAAACTTTAAAGGAATCTGATATAAAAATAATTACTGAATCTTTGAGCTTTCTTGGTAAAATAATAAAAGTAAGCAATGTGGTTGACCCTTCTATACTAGGTGGCTTCGTAGTTAGGTATGGTTTTAATTTGATCGATGCTTCGCTAAAAAGTTACTTGGATAGGTTAGTTGACTTAAGTAAAATGGAAATATTAAAAGTAAGGAATTTTGTATGAAGAACAGTATGAATGTTTCTGAGATAGCAAGTATAATAAGAGAAAAGGTTGAGACGTTTGATAATCCTATAAAGCGGGAAAATATAGGTGAAGTAATTTCAGTAACAGATGGTATCGCATTGGTTTATGGGCTGGAAAAAGCAAAATTCGGTGAAAAGGTATTTTTTGCAAGTGGTGTAGAAGGAATAGTTCTCGATTTAGATCATAATACGGCTGGAATAGTTGTGCTTGGTAATGACCGTGATGTGAAAGAAGGGGACGTTGTAAAATGTAGTGGTGATGTTGTGCAGGTGCCTGTAGGGCATGAATTATTAGGGAGAGTTGTAAATGCGTTGGGCCATCCTATGGACGACGGTGGGGAAATTAGAGCCAAAAACAGAATGGATATAGAATCTAAAGCGCCAGGCATTATTGATCGTAAGTCTGTGCATGAGCCACTGCAAACAGGAATTAAAATTATAGATTTGCTAATTCCAATAGGTAGAGGGCAGCGTGAATTAATTATTGGTGATAGACAAATTGGTAAAACTACTATTGCGCTTGATACTATTATCAATCAGAAGAAGATTAACGATGAGGTAAACGAAAATCAAAAAGTTTACTGTGTTTATGTTGCTATTGGGCAAAAAATTTCAACAGTAGCAAAAGTGGTAAATAAGCTGAAAGAAAGCGGAGCATTAGAGTATACAACTGTAGTTGTGGCTAGTGCATCTGACTGCGCGCCTATGCAATTTTTAGCACCTTATGCTGGTTGCACTATTGGGGAATTTTTCCGTGACAATGGAATGCATTGTTTGATTATATATGATGATTTATCTAAGCATGCTGTGGCATATAGGCAGATGTCTTTATTGCTCAGACGTCCTCCTGGTCGTGAAGCTTACCCTGGAGATATATTCTATGTACATTCTCGCTTGCTTGAAAGAGCTGCTAAAATGTCTGATAAAAAAGGGCAGGGTTCTTTAACTGCTTTGCCAATTGTCGAAACTCAAGCTGGTGATGTATCTGCATATGTGCCAACAAATGTTATTTCAATTACCGATGGGCAGATCTTTCTTGAGTCTGAATTATTTTATAAAGGATTTCGACCTGCAGTAAATATAGGTTTGTCAGTTTCACGGGTTGGTTCTGCTGCACAACTAAAGTCTGTGAAGAAAGTTGCTGGTTCTATAAAGCTAAGCTTAGCTCAGTATAGAGAATTAGAAGATTTCGCAAAATTTGGTTCTGATCTTGATGCTAGTGTTCAATTATCCTTGAATAAGGGTAAATATCTTGTCGAGTTATTAAAGCAAAAACAACATTTACCTATGTCAATAGAAGAGCAAGTAGTGCTGATGTATATTTTTTCTAACCTATATAATCAGTTAAGTAAAATACAAATAAGTTACATTAATAAATTTGAACATGATCTTATTAATTATTTTCATACTGTACACCCTGGGGTTTTAAAAAAGTTGTCAAATGACATGAGTGATGATATAAAAGGTGATATTTTTAACATTGTGAGTAATTTCGTTACTCAATTTAATTGCGTTTAGGTGGTGATTATGGCTTCATCCATTATTAATAAATTTCCTATGACGAGGGAAGGTTTTGAGAATATGCAAGCCGAACTTGAAAAATTAAAGGAAGAAAAACCTTCTGTGATACAGGCTATTTCTGATGCTCGTGATCAAGGTGATTTGTCTGAAAACGCAGAGTATCATGCAGCACGGGAAAGGTTAGGTTTTATTGAAGGCCGTATAATGGAGATAGAAAGTAAGCTCTCACATGCGGAAGTAATAGAAGTAAAAAATTTGTCTGGTGATTCAGTAATGTTTGGTGCAACTGTGACATTAAGCATGTTAAGTGATAATAACGGTGAAGTGGAATATGTTTATAAGGTTGTAGGCGAATATGAAGCTGATGTTTCAAAGCAGTTAATATCTACTAGTTCACCACTTGGGAGTGCCTTAATCGGCAAAAAAGTCGGTGAATATGTGGAAGTGACAGTGCCAAATGGAGAGAAATTGTATAAAATAGTTAAGATTGAATTTAAGTAAATTATTATGGTACAGGCCACTTATGCTTCAATGAGTCTACCAGGTATTTCTTCTGTGGAAGATGTATTAGAGGATGCTCGTTCCGGTAAATTATTCATTTTAGTTGATGATGAAAATAGAGAAAATGAAGGCGATTTGATTGTCTTAGCTGAGAAAATAAAGCCGGAACATATGGCTTTTATGGTTAGGTACGGTACAGGGGTTGTTTGCTTAGCAATGACTAAATTTCACATGAAAAGGTTGGGCCTTAATTTCATGGAAAAGAAAAATATTGGTGAAAATCATACCGCATTTACTACATCAATTGATGCACGTTATGGCATTACAACCGGTGTTTCAGCAGAGGATAGAACGAAAACTATACATGCTGCTATCAACAAGGATGGTACTCAGGATGACATCATAACTCCAGGTCATGTTTTTCCTGTAATTGCACATAAAGGTGGGGTGGCACAACGTGCTGGTCATACTGAAGCGAGTGTTGAAATGGCGAAGTTAGTAGGGTTTGATCATTCAGCAGTTATTTGTGAATTAGTGAATGATGATGGCTCTATGATGCGCTTACCTCAGTTACTTAAATTTGCTGAACAACATAAAATTAAGTTAACTACCATCGACAAACTTATCAGTTACGTTAAAAATTTAAACTAGCGTTTATAAATTTGTATAATTTAAGTGTTAAAATATAGAATTTCTATAAATTATACAAGCACAGAATTTTCATGTTTAGAGTTGCTAAGTTTTTGACCTTATTGTTCTTTTTTGCATATTGTAATAATGCTTACTCTATTAACATTATTAGAGATAGTGAAGTGGAAGCAATAGTGAAAGAGCTAGCGCAACCTTTATTTTCTGCTGCGGATATTGATCATGAGCAAATAAAAGTTTTTATAATTAATGACAATTCGATTAATGCTTTTGTAATTAACAATAACAGTATTTTCATTCATTTAGGACTTTTACAATATTCGGCTAAACCTTATGTCCTGCTTGGTATATTAGCACATGAGATTGCTCACATATCTGCTGGTCATATATTGCAAATGAGTAGTGCTATGGGTTATTTTCAATCGATAGCAATGATTAGTTATATGGTAGGATTAGTTTCTAGTATTATCATTAACCCTCAGGTTGCTGGTGCAATTTTGCTTAGTGGTGTAGCGTTTAGTTCAAGGCTATTTTTTAACTATTCTCAAGAGCAAGAAAGTGTAGCAGATAGCTATGCTTTAAGGTATCTTGATGAATCTGGCTATGATAATTCAGGTATGAAAGAGATTTTTGATTATTTTAAAAGTATTGAGCATGAGAACACCGAGGAATATTTCCGCACTCACCCGCTTAGTGAGAAACGTATATTTGCTGTACAAAATTATAAGGTTAAAAACAACGTAAAACCAATTTTTGCGGATAAGTTACTAAAGTTTGAGCGTGTGGTTGCCAAGCTAGACTCTTTCTTTGCTCCTATTCATGTGTTATCTAATAAATATGAAAATAATTCTGAGTATGTAAATGCTATAGTTTGCTATAGGCAAGGAAAGATAGAAGAGGCTATTGCTAAAGTTAATTCATTGATTCAAGAGTCACGCAATGACCCATACCTATATGAATTAAAAGCAGAAATGCTATACAAGGCCGGAAATTTAAGTGAAGCAATAAAAATGTATGAGGAATCGCTTAGGTATTTATCTGAGAAAAACAGTTATTTAGTGAAACTTGCATTATCTCATACTTTATTATTACACGGTGATGCAAAAAAGGCGATTTTTTACCTGGAGCAGATTTTGAATGTAGAACCAGATAACGCTTTTGTCTGGAAGTATTTAAGCATTGCATATAAATGTGAAGCTGATACGGCAATGCATTATTTTGCCTTGACAAAAAAGGCTTGTATTGAAGGTGATTTAAAGCAATTTACAAAATATGCTGAGCTAGCTGTTAAAACTTTACCAAAAGATAGCCCTTATTTGTTGCAAGTTGAAGATATGAAGCGGTTTAATGGATAACAAAAAAGCATTTCTGCACTTTTTGGATTATTTTTGTCCACACTTTTCCAACATAGTTTTTGCTTCATCGCTTACGTTGGGCATAATTTTCGTTATGATAGTTTTAGCGCCAAAAAATACACCACAGAACATGCCAAGAGCAAAGAGGGCTGGCCACGGCATCCTGCCAAATATTGCAAGCAAAGCTGCACCAATTATTACTACCGTCATAAGTGGACCGCCTATCCCCCAAACATAACCAATAATATTGCATATTACTTTAGTTGTGTCATCCATATCAGGGTCAGCTGCATAACCTGAGAAAGAGAAAAGCAATACTACGCAAAAAACACTAAAAAATTCCATTATAGAGCTCATTTTTTTGCCTCTAAGTAATAAATTAACCTAAACCTAAACCTACACATTTTTTATTTTAAAGTAAAAATTATAATTTGTCCATACATAAGTGTTGCTACATAAATAACCCACCATTAATATTGAGCACATGCCCTGTTATATATTTTGCTTCATCACTTGCTAAAAACAAGACCCCTGCTGCTATTTCTTCCCCTGTTCCCATTCTTTTCATTGGAATATTATCTAATATTTTTCCCTTTTGTCCTTCATTTAAAACTTCAGTCATTTTAGTATCTATAAACCCAGGAGCAATACAATTTACTGTTATATTACGACTTGCAACTTCTTTTGCTATGGATTTGCTCATAGCTATTATTCCAGCTTTAGACGCCGCATAATTTGCTTGCCCGGCGTTTCCTGTCAGCCCTATTATTGAGGAAATATTTATAATTCTTCCCCAATTATTCTTAATTAGTTTTCTGCATGCTTCTCTACTCAGCTTAAATGTAGAGCTCAAGTTAATATCAATTACTTTTTGCCATGCTTCATCTGTCATTCTCAATAATAAACTGTCTCGCGTAATACCCGCATTGCATACGAGCCCGTCAAAGCCTTCCATCAGCTCACTTGCTCTATTTATTAGTTGATTTACTTCCTCAGCATTTGATAAATCACAAGGGAGTACATGCATGTTTTTTTCATATTGTTTAGCAACTTCTTCGAGCACTTCTTTTTTTGTGCCAGAAATACATAAAGTTGCTCCGGCTTTGTGCATAATTTTTACAATTGCTTGCCCTATTCCGCCTGATGCGCCAGTAATCAGGAACTTTCTGCTTTCCAATTTAAGCATAATAACTTTATATTATCTTAATTCCTAACAGAATATTGACTAGTTGGCAATAGATTTCTTACATAATATAAGTAACTCAGATATTCACAAAATAAAGAAAAAGTTATAATAAAGTTAAACGTCAAAAAATTTTAAAAACATAGTTGATGCAGGAATTGTTACTAAATAGTTTATTCTGGTGCTCTACAGTCTAAATGGAATGCTTAAATTATAGATTCTTTGTTTTTGTGTGTTATCTTGAGTTAACACAAATTCACAGTAGTATTATGATAAGTAAGTTAAAAAAGCTTAGCGCTGGATTTTCTTTGACAGGCTTGATTGGCCATGGTGATAATATAAATATGCAAGGAGCAAAAAATAAAAAGAAGAAGTACCCAAAATTTTTGGATAAGACGTTTGCATTGATTGATGCAGTGATAAATTTTATTTTAAAACGCGAAAGTAATAACGTAAATGAAGTCCTGAAAGTAACATGGGGACCACTATTTTTTGGTCTGGTAGTAATACTCATCTTTTTTGGGATAGGTGGTATTTGGTCGGCTATAGCTCCAATTGACGGTGCGGTGCATGCAAGTGGAGAAGTTATTGTATCTTCAAATAGAAAAATAGTTCAACACTTGGGCGGAGGAATAATAAGCAAAATTTTAGTAAAAGAGGGTCAAGCAGTTAAAAAAGATGAGCCTCTAGTTTTGTTGAGTGATGTTAACGAGAAGGCGAATTTAAGTATCATCAAAGAGAAGCTCTTATCATTTTTAGCAACAGAAGCAAGGCTTCTTGCAATCAGAGTAGATTTGGACACGCTCGAGTTTCCTGATGAGGTTAAAAAATTATCTCACGATGAACTTGTAAATAAAGCGATAAAGAATCAAGTAAAGTTGTTCAACTCTCAGAGAAAGAGCATATTGGGAAAAACAGACATACTGCAACAACGTATAAAGCAGTTAAATGATGAATTAGCGGGGCTAAACTTTCAACTAAATGCAGCTCATAAGCAATATGACTTGATAACTGAGGAGTTGGAAACAAAAAGACAATTACTTGATAGTGGCCATATAAGCAAACCACACATTTTAGCTTTAGAAAAGCAGTTTGCTGAAATTGAAGGCAGAGTTGGACATTACCGTTCTGCAATATCTCAAGTGCAGCAAAAAATTGGAGAGAACGAATTAGAAATTATAAACGTGAGAAATGATTCTCAAGAAAGAGCAAACGCTGAACTTAAGGAAGTTAGTACGTCTATTGCAGACTTGAAAGAGAGACTGATGGTTGCTGAAGATTCATTAGCACGTACAATAATTAAATCGCCTCAAGATGGGATAGTCACAGATATAAGATACCATACTGAAGGTGGTGTTATACAATCTGGAGTTCCGATCATGAGCGTAGTGCCATCGGATGATGACCTAATAATAGATGCTAAAATTCAGACCAGAAACATAGAAGAGATACTGTCAGCACAAAAGAAAGATAGCAACATAGTCTCTATTGATGGGCTAGAAGGGCTAAAGGTTAAAGTTCGTTTAAGTGCTTACAGTGCACGTCGTTTAAGTTTAATTAATGGTATAGTAAGCAATATTTCTCCCGATGCCCTTGATGATCCAAGGCTAGGGCGTTATTATTCAGTACGTGTAGTGATACCAAAACCAGAGCTTGCTCAGTTTAAAAACGTATACCTATACCCTGGTATGCCAGCAGAAGTGTACATAGTTACTCAATCTCGTACTCTTTTATCATTCTTGTTTACGCCTATAATTGCAACAGTCGATAGGTCTTTTATAGAAAGGTAGCTCACTCGTTAAAGTAGTAGTGAAAGTGCCGTAATAAAATTTAGGTACATAATTAGACAATAGGCTTCTTGACCTTACCCAGAAAAAGTGGAGAGAAAGAAAGGAGTTTTTTCGGGTAAAATAAAATTTTGGAGGATTAGAAATGGCAAGAGAATATACGGCAGAATTCAAATTGGAAGCTGTTAAGCTGGCAAATGAACAAAGAAAGGCAGGTCAAACAATTACAAAAATAGCAAAGGATTTAGGAATAAAGGGTGGTTTATTAGGAAAATGGATAAAGAAACACAACGAAAAAAAGTCGGCAGCAGATGCATTTCCAGGTAGAGGTAACATGGCTCCTTACGACAAAGAGAGGTTTGATTTACAAAGAGAGTTAGCAAGAGTAACAAGGGAAAGAGACATTTAAAAAAAAGCCCTGGCCAGTCAAAAAGAGTAAAATATTTTTTTATATAGTAACTGCTATAAAGTACAGGAATTATGTAGGATTTTCTGCTAGTGGCTACTATAAGTGGACCACAAGAAAAATAAGCAGTAGAGAATCAGCAAATAAAGAGCTACTCGCAGCTATTCAAAAAATATATCAAGTTTCTAAATGTAGATATGGAGCTCCTAAAATTCATGCTGAATTGAAGGCTTTGGGTAAAAGTTGCAACTTAAAAACAGTGCAAAGTATTATGCAGAAAAATGGTATTCAGGCTATATTGAGAAGAAAATTTAAAATTAAGAAACAACAAACGGACAGTAGCTCCCAATATATTAGACCAAAACTTTATTGTCGATCAACCAAATAAAGTATGGGATTACTTATATAAAAACCAAAGAAGGATGGCTATATTTGGCAACAATAATCGATCTATATTCACGCATGGTAGTTAATGAGCAGTTCAATAAATAAACAATTGGTTATGGACTCTTTATTAATGGCCGTTAACAAGCGTAAACCTGCCAAAAATCTACTATTACATAGTGATCAAGGTTCACAATATACTTCGCAAGGTTATCAATATCTCTTATCCATAAAAAACATAGATGAGTCATAAAGGTTGTTGTTACGACAATTCTGTTGTGGAAAGCTTCTTTAGCTCATTGAAAAGAGAAATACTTATTGATACTTCACAACACTCTGCTCAACAAACTAGAACTGCAATATTTGAATACATAGAAATTTTTTATAACAAACAACGTCACTATTAACTATTGCATTCCTGAGCATTTTGATTCATCATTCTCTTTGTGAAAAACATTCCAAACTTTCTCTCCACTTTTTCTGGGTAAGGTCAATACCTTTAAGCCCAACACCAAGCTCGAGAAAGTAGAAAGTGTGGAGCAACCTATTCAGTCTTCTTTGAATCTAATATAAAAGACTATGTCCAAAAAACCATAAGTGTCAAGTAATTTTTTTTAATAAGATAATTGACTTAGAAAACTCCTTAAGCTGTTAACTTAACATCACCATAGGATTTAAAACATTCCCAAAAAAAATGTTAAAGCTATTTTAGTAAAATACTCAAAACTTGACCCCAAGCAACTTTGAGTTCATGCTCTTGTTTTACCTTCCTGCGTAACCGCTTTTGGAGGAAATATATTACTGGATGGAGAGCTCACTATATCACCACACTTTAAACCTTTTACCGCTGCTTTGACTCCTTCTGAAACTTTTTTAGATAGACTAATTGTTTCAAGGGATTGACAAAGTTTTCCAGACCTTTCAAAATATCCCTGTTTAATAGCATCGTAAACTAAGCGCCCACCAAGCAAACAATTCTTTCCTATTTCTTCTTTACAATTTTTGAACTTTTCCAGTATTTCCTTTTTGTTACTAACTTCTACTATTATTTTATCTTGCTTGTCAGGGTACAAATTAACTTCTAATTCTCCTAAACTAGTAGAGAAAGTTAACACTATATTACTATTGTCTGCAAGATTAGTGTAATGCCTTATGCCATTTTCCGTTATAATTTCTACCTCACTTTTACCGATCTTTACTATATCTCTTCCGTATTCTATTTTTCCTTGAGTTAACCCTAAGCTCCTTGCCCCATCTGTTATCTTTGCGACATCTATTATGCTATCCTCTGAATACTCTAAGTAGAAAGTAGAGTTGTCCATTTTTGCATCTTTTAACTTACCATTAGTTGCACCTCTAACAACTTCCATAAACTTGAGAGTAAGATTTGCACAACTTCCATGAGCTTTTATCATATTAGTTTCATGATCTTCAAATTCTAATTCCAGTGTATTGAGCACATACATACTATCTACAACATACCACACCGCTCCTTTTGATACTAATTTACATATTATATCACTAGCAACCTTGGAGTTCTTTTCTAATTCACTAATCTCTTTTATTCTTTTCATCACACAATCCATAAAGTTATACTTATCTTCATACATCTTTCCTTGATGAGGAAAATTAAACCTTATTCCAGACTTTATAGCTTCGTTTACAACTTGTTCTAATTGATTCATGTCTTGCGCTTTACCTACTTCATCTAAAAACACTTCTAACTTTGCCTGCTGGTCTAGTATTAAATTATCCCATAGAGTCCTAGATTTAAGCAGATGCTTTTCACTATCTAACCCTTTGAAATCTTTTATTCCTGCTGCCAGCAACAATCTTTCTGCTTCTTTACAACAAGTTTCATCATTATGAAAAACATCTCTGATATATTGAAAGATTCGTAACTTCCCTTTATTGTTATGAAGGCTTAAAACTCTCTTTAAGTCTTGAGTACCCTTGCGTTCATTCAAAAACTTTTCTAATACAGTAAGACCTTTACTTAGAGAAGAAGGGTTATCTTTGTCAACACCACCAAGAATACAGTCTAATTCTTGCTGCAACCTTTTGTGATCCTCAGTTAAAAGATAACCTTCAGCATAGTAGTTACAATTATCAATTGCTATGTCTAGTGGGGTCTTTCCTTGTTTATCACATATATCAGATCTAGCTCCACTATCCAGAAGTGAAGAGATGAGATCATTGTAATCAGTGCTTGCAATACAATGTAAGGGTGTTTTTCCTTCATTATCCTGCTCATTAAGATTAGTTCCTTTTTCCATAAGAGAAGCTATACTATTAGGTCCAGTAGCATAATGCAAGGGTGTCTTTCCTCTATCATCCTTTACATTAGGGTTAGCTCCTGCCTTCAAAAGTAAAGCTACAGAATCGTCATATTCTTTTTCTACCCCAGCTATACTTGATATTATGTGTAATACTGTTAATTTAGATTCTCCTCTTCTAAGATTAAGGACTTTTTCTAGATCTTGATTATCTCCATTGTCTTGTAAAAAATTTCTAAGTCTCACAATATAACCATGTTCATTATAATCACCTTCATCACTAAAAGAAAGGTATGCTTGGAGGATACTGAATAATTCTTTATTTAATTCTCTTTGACTTGGTGTTAGACCAGATATGCCAGCAAGCCGTATATGCATTAAGCTATTGAATATATCTCCTCCAACAATATCAACTAAAGAATGATCATCACGACATAGCAATGAGTATTTAAGTGATTCATATTCATCATCCCTTTGCTCTTTTCGAAACTGTTTTAAATTATCACTTTTGGTTAGTTTTTCTAAGTACTTTAGGATTCTATTTTTATTTCCCAATAAAAAATCTACTCCCTTTTCCATTAAAGCACATACTGCTTCTTTATGACCATTTTCGGCAGCAAGAAATAATGGCGTCAACCCCTTTTTATCTATTAGAGGTTGTCCGGAAACAAGTAAAAGGCTATAATATCTGAAATTTTAGTACGGGGTAAAGATGAGAAAAAAGTATCCAACAGATCTAAGCGAAAGGGAATGGGCAAGAATAGAAAAACACTTCAGAGTATCATACAAGAAAGGAGGAAGGCCGCCAAAGTATAGCAAAAGAGAAATATTAGAAGCAATTTTCTATGTATTGCGTACAGGGTGTCAATGGCGGTATTTACCAAATGATTTTCCGCTATGGAAGACTGTGTATGAGCAGTTCAGGCAATGGAAGAAGCAGGGAATTTTTGAGAAAATGAATTATGAAATTACAAAATATAGTAGAAGAAAAATAGGAAGGAATGAGCAGCCGAGTGCCTGTATAGTAGATAGTCAATCTGTAAAGACTACAGAAAAGGGGGGATCAAAGGCTATGATGGAAGTAAAAAAGTAAAGAGTAGAAAAAGGCATATAATTACAGACACTCAGGGTTTTATACTAGGTTGTTACGTAGGTGCTGCTAACGAAAATGATAGAGATGGTATTAAAATAGCGTTAAACAATATGAGAACAAAATATACTAAAGTTAAAAAAATGTGGGCTGACATGGGATACCAAGGAAGAAATTTAAAGAATCACATAAAGGAAGAATATGACATAGATATTGAAATTGTTAAAAGGCCTCCATGTAGATTTTGGGTGCACAAAGATACGCCACCTGAGCTACTACCAACAAGAGAACAAGGGTTTAAAGTACAGCCAAGAAGATGGGTTGTAGAAAGGACTTTTGCTTGGGTTAATAGGAATAGAAGGCTATCGAAGGAGTATGATTTACTCACAACATCCACTGAGAATTTCATATACCTAGCTATGAGTAGGGTTATGTTAAAGAGGGAATATGCTTGAATTTACTAGTTTCCGGACAACCTCTGAAGCCTTTTTCATTAATTGCATCATTTTTTGGTGGTTTTTTTTCATGGTTGTTTGGGTCTGACGAAGAAAAGTCTGACACACAACCTTATGATGATTCTTCTTCACCTGGGGTCGATCAATCAGTTGAACAAAATAATGGTGATCATAATGACCAGAGCAATGTGATTTGATAGTGATCTTCTACCGGAAAAGGTGTCATCCCAGTGCTTGACACTGGGATGGCTTTGTTGCATCGCTAGCTATGATGGATTAAAGATAAAAAAGATAGGGAATATCAGTAGCTTATTATTCTGGTATTTATAACAAGAACGGTCAATGAATACCTAAATTTGAGTAAAAGAAATTTCACTACCATTTACCAATCCGGCTAAAATTCAAGAATTTCAATGCTTTAGCTATTTTCAATAGAATTAAATTTATTAATATAAATAACAAATTACTATTCTTAAATTTGATCAGATTGATTGCAAAAAAACAAGATTTTCAATAGGTTGCTTATAATCCTAACTATAGTTAGCCTTTCATAAGTAGCGATGCAACAAAGCCCACTGGGATCCAGTTCTTATTACCTGGTGTAAAGTTAAGTTTCCTGGATTCCAGTGGGCTTTGTTGCATAGCAACTGAAAAAATCTGGTGGCTACTGACAAAATTCATTATAAAATAGCCATTTAACCTTGAAAGAAAAAATATGCCACAAAAAATGAGGGTCAGTAACCATAGCGAATATAACAAATTTCTAGAAAAAAGAGGAAATATTTTTCATTATATCAACGAAGCCATAGAAAAGTGGTACGAGAATGGTCCAAAAATACCAGGTGGCAACAATATTTATAGCGATAAAGTTGTAATTTTGGTGCACATAATAACTTGTTTATTTAGAATAGGCCTGAGGCAAACAGTTGGGTTTATAGCAGGATACCTTGAGCAAATTGGGAAAAATTTGCAAGTTATCAGCTATTCACAATCATCAAGAAGGTTTAAGAAACTCAATATTAAGATCAATGATTGCAGAATTGATAAAAATAATATGGAAGATATCGAAATTGCTATAGACAGTACAGGAATTAGTATATACAACAACACTCCTGGTCATAGCAAAGAAAATAGCGAAGATAGAAAGTATCGCAGCTATGAACAGACAAGAAAATTGCATGTAATGTTGAATACAAACAGCAAAAAAGCCATAGCTGTAAAATACAGTAACGGTGTCTACTCTGATCACTATGGAGCTTGTGATTTGCTAAAAGAAGTCGATTTTCAGTATGTCATAAAAGTACTATATGCAGATAGGGCATATGACAGAGAAAAGCTCTATAAGCTGTGTAATCAATATGGTATAAAAACGAAAATTCCTCCGAAAAACAACGCAGCAGAGCATCCAAAGTTAGACTATATGGCTGAGAGAAATTCTGCAGTCAAGCTCATAAAGTCATATGATGAAGATAGTATAAAGAAGTGGAAAAAAGAGATGAGTTATGGAAAAAGATCTTATATAGAAAGTTTTTTCTCGCGACTGAAACAAACATTCGGGTTTAGTTTTAGGAATAAATCTGAGACAAATAGAGAGAAGGAACTACTTGTTAAATGCTATTTGCTCAATAAGTTCACTGATATTGGTATGGCTAAATTTGAGATAGCTTCATAAATTTATTGTGCGTTACCTACTATCCGAAGAGCGATGCAACAAAGCCATCCCAGTGTCAAGCACTGGGATGACACCGTCTTGGATGGAAAACTGGATTCCAGTGTCAAGTGCTGGAATGACATCCTCTCTAAGTAGCCTCCTTCTCCTGTTATCCCAGTGCGTGACACTGGGATCTCATTTTACTTTATGATGATGTCATGAAAGTAGCTGACATTGGGATCCAGAAGACTTAATTTCAACCAAATAATAAAGGCTAGATCCCAGTGTCACGCACTGGGATGACAAAAAAAGGAGCACTGGAATGACACCATCTTGGATGGAAATAACGTCACGCGCTGGAATGACAAAGAAGAGTGGGCTTTCATATGGTTATGCAAGAGGTTTACTAAATGCAACCTAACTTCTCACACACACATTTTACCACATGATCAGCGTTGATATTAAAATGCTCATAAAGTGTTTTATAAGGTGCTGATTCTCCGAAGCTTTTCATGCCAATAAATATACCGTTTGAACCTATGTATTTATGCCAACCCATTTCACTTCCGGCTTCAATTGCAACTTTAATGCTGTCATTATTTAATATTGCCGCTTTATATTCATCGCTTTGCTCGTCAAAAAGCCTCCAGCATGGCATAGAAACAATCCTTGTACCTATACCCTTTTCCTGCAATTTCTCCCTTGCTTCAACTGCAATTTCAACCTCGGACCCCGTAGCAAATATCGTCACTTTTAATTCTTTTGAACATTCACACAAAATATATGCACCAAACTTCGATAAATTAGCAGATTGATCGATATCAGAGTAGAACTTGCGCATGTAACTTACGTTTTGCCTTGAGAGCGCAAACAGTGCTGGAGATTCTTTCTTTTCGAGTGCAATGCTAACACACTCCAGAGTTTCAACTGCATCGGCTGGCCTAAAAACATATAGATTTGGTATAGCACGCAAAGAGGCTAAATGCTCTATTGGCTGATGAGTTGGGCCATCTTCTCCCACTCCAATTGAGTCGTGAGTCATGACATACATAACCTGCTGCTTCATCAGAGCTGAAAGACGTATAGCAGGACGACAATAGTCGGAAAATACCAAAAAAGTGCCGCCATAAGGAAGAATCGCGCCGTGAAGTGCCATACCATTCATACATGCTGCCATAGCGTGCTCTCTCACTCCATAGTGGACATAAGAGCCACTATAATTATTGCTATTTATTACCTGCATGTGCTCATATTTAGTGCAATTTGACCCGGTAAGATCAGCAGAACCGCCGATTAATTCCGGCATAGACTCAGTTAAAAGTTCCATTACTCTGCCGAAAGAAGATCGAGTAGCTTCGTTTGGCATTAGCTCACATATTTGTTTCTTCAGGTCAGCTAAAACACCAGCGATATTATCTGGTAGATGTTTATCTAACCGTCTTTGAAGTTCTGCATGATACCCTGTCATCCCAGCATTCTCTTTTGTCATCCCAGTACTCTCTCTTGTCATCCCAGTGCTTGACACTGGGATCCATTCTTTTTCTTCTTTCCTGGTCACGCGCTGGAATGACATCGTGTAGTTTTGTTTTGCTCTCTCAACAGTTTTCTTCCAGGCATTTTTCACATCTTCTGGTACATGGAATGGTTCATAATTCCAGTTTAATTTCTCTCTCATCTGTTTTATGTCTTCCTCCGAAAAAGCACCACTGTGAGCAGAGGATGTGCCAGCACGGCTTGAAAATTTTCCGATAATAGTTTTGCAGCAGATCATTGTAGGTTTATCAGACTTTTTTGCTTGCTCTATTGCAAGGGATATGGCATCAAAATCATGGCCATCAATTTTGTCAACATTCCATCCATACGCTAAGAAGCGTTTCTCTACATCGTCAGAACAGGAAAGGCAAGTAGCGCCATCTATAGAAATATCATTATCATCAAAAAGAGCTATAAGCTTATTCAATTTAAGATGCCCAGCAAGTGATGCTGCTTCATGGCTTATTCCTTCCATAAGACAGCCATCCCCTAGCATCACATAAGTGTAGTGATTGATTCTAAACTGCTTTTCAAGTATCGATTCAGCAAGTGCCATGCCAACAGCAGCGGCAAACCCCTGACCGAGCGGGCCTGTTGTTGCCTCTACCCCGGAAGTCAAGCCGAACTCTGGATGACCTGGGGTCTTGGATCCCATTTGTCTGAAGTTTTTTAGCTCATCTATGCTAATATAACCTGTCAAATATAATATTGAGTATAGTAACATTGACCCATGACCGTTTGATAAAACAAAGCGATCTCTATTGAACCATTTAGAATCATCAGGATTATGATTCAGATATTTAGCAAACAAAACAGTTGCAACATCTGCCATGCCAAGTGGCATACCTGGGTGTCCAGAGTTTGCTTTTTGTACTGCATTAATTGATAAAAAACGGATGGCGTTTGCCATAGATTCCAAAGGTAGATGATTCATAGAAAAACTTAAAAATAAAGTATAAAAGATTATACCAGCAAAAACAAGTTGACACTGAGTGCTAAAATCCTTAATAATCTAGAGTTGAATCGTGAGAGTTTTTATATGACAACTGTTATCACTAGAAAGTATAGGATTAGCCGTAGACTTGGTGTAAATTTATGGGGTAGAGCTAAAGACCCAGTAAACAAAAGGAAATACCCTCCAGGTCAACATGGTATTCTTGGATTCAAGAAGTTATCCGACTTTGGTAAGCAGTTTGCTGCGCATAAGAAATTTAAGTTTTACTACGCGATTTCAAGTAAGCAGCTCAGACGTACATTTTTAGATGCTTATAACAGAAAGGGTTATACGGCTGATAATTTTATCGGTATCTTAGAATCGAGATTAAGTTCTGTTTTATACCACTCTGGTCTTGTTCCAACAATTTACTCAGCAAAGCAGCTCATATCTCACAAGCACGTTACAGTTAATGATAAGGTGGTTAACATATCGAGTTATCGAGTGAAGCCAGGTGATATAATAAAAATAAGAGAAAGGGCAGCAAAAATCCCTGTAGTAGTAGAGGCTGAACAAAAACAAGAGCGCAAGGCTCCGGATTATTTAGAAGCAGATAATAAAGAGCATTCAGTGAAGTATTTGAGGTCACCTCAATATTCTGAGGTTCCTTATTCAGCAGACATGGAAGTCAATTTAGTAGTAGAGTTTTACTCTAGATAGATAAAAAAAGCCCGTGTGGCGGAATCGGTAGACGCAGCGGACTTAAAATCCGTGGGTTTTGCGACCTTGGGAGTTCAAGTCTCCCCATGGGCACCAATTTAACTTAGCAGATAAATACAAAAAAGTATGAAATGGCTTGATATAGAAGATATTGTGGAAGCTCTGGAGGAAAAATTTCCAAATGAGAATATAATTAGTATCAGATTCACTGAGCTTAAAAAAAAGGTCTTGAGTTTAGAGGAATTTGATGATGATGAAAAACGCTGTAACGAAAAAATACTCGAAGCTATTCAAGCAGCTTGGATTGAGGAAAGATTAACCGCATAGCAATAAACCATACGCAAACGTGATTTCTATTACAATTTGCATATTGATTATGCTATTTTTTGGATCTAGCCTGGCAAGTTAATAATAATTTAACCAATTGCAATTAAAACAGCTATAAGGTTAATTATGAGGCAAAACAAAAATTTTTGAATGGAACGATCTTGACAAGTGCTACGTTGAGATAAGTTTTGCATAAAAATACTGCTTTTACGGTGTGAGGCCAGAGGGTAGAGCCTTTGTAAAGCAGTTAGAAGGTTGTCATCTAAGTAGCGTGACCAGAGCTAGATTCCGCGAACACGCCGCGGAATGACGACTATGCAATATGCGTTCCGGAGTGACGATTATGGTCATACCGTCACGGTATCTCACAAACATGTAGCAGTAATGACAAAATCTCAAGTTATATGTATACTTTTATATTATCTACCTACTAAAAAAACAGAAAAATGCTCAAACGTAGCGGTCCAAAAAAATTAAAGTCTATAATTGAAAACTATGCATTAAAATGCATGAAAAATAAAATTAGCAAAAATGAAATACGTCTTATTTTAAACTGGCGAAATATAGTAGGGAAAGAAATAGCAGAGTGTACAAAACCGAAAAAGATCTCATATGCACAGAATATAAATTCGGGTGTGTTGCATCTGGTAGTAACAAATGGCAGCAAAGCATTGGAAATTCAGCATATGATTTCTCTTATAATAGAAAAAATTACGATATTTTTTGGCTATAAAGCAGTATATGGTATAAAAATTAAGCAAGAGAGTATTGACTATTTGACTATATAAGGTAATCTAAGTACATAGAATAATTTGGTATATTGAAGTGAGTAGAGTTTGTGAATTAACAAATAGAAAAAAATCTTTTGGTAATAAGGTATCACATTCAAATCGTAAAACAAAGCGTACCTTTCTTTTAAATTTACATAAGGTTACGTTGACAAGTGATATATTGAATAAAAAGTTTAGATTTCGTGTGGCAACAAGAACTTTGAGAACTATAGATTACAAAGGTGATTTAGATGCTTTTTTGCTCAACACAAGAACGATTAAACTAAGTGAGAAAGCGCAGAAGATAAAAAGAAGGTTGAAAAAAGTTTTAGTAAAGCAAGAGGTAGAGTTAGCAGTTTCAGATGCATAGCAAACCTCAATGGCTCAGAGCAAAAGCTCCGACCGGTGAAGTATTCAATGAAACCTTAAACATCGTTAAACTGCATAACTTGCATACAGTGTGCGAAGAGGCTGCATGTCCAAATATTGGCGAATGTTGGAATAAACGTCATGCTACTGTGATGATTCTCGGTTCTGTTTGCACTCGTGCTTGTGCATTTTGCAACGTTGCAACTGGCATTCCTGATAAACTAGACCCTCATGAACCAGAAAATTTAGCAAAAGCAATAAAAAAGTTAAACTTAAAACATGTTGTCATTACTTCTGTTGATCGTGATGATTTACCAGATGGTGGCGCAAATCAGTTTATACAGTGCATAGAAGAAATTAGAAAGATAACTTCAGAAACAACAATAGAGATTTTAACTCCTGATTTTTTAAATAAGAAAGGAGCATTTGAAGCAATCGCTGTTGCATCACCTGATGTCTATAACCACAATATTGAAACAGTGCCGAGATTGTATGCAAAAATAAGACCACGAGCTCGCTATTTTCATTCACTATATTTACTGAAGATGGTAAAGCAGATTAATCCTAAAGTTTTCACAAAGTCAGGGCTTATGGTTGGTCTTGGAGAAACAAAAGAGGAAATACTGCAGGTTATGGACGATTTGCGCAGTGCTGAGGTTGATTTTATTACAATTGGTCAATATCTACAACCAACTCCAAAACATGCAAAACTTGATAGGTATGTTACCCCAGAGGAATTTGAGCATTATAAATATATCGCTTACTCCAAAGGGTTCCTAGTGGTTGCATCAAGCCCACTAACTCGGTCATCATACCACGCTGAAGAAGATTTTAACAGGCTCAAGGCTTGTCGTTGACATTTGCGTTAATTCAAATTAATTTTTACTAATTATAAAGGAGTTGAGCGACTTTACGTAATGTCTACTATAAAAATCAAGAAGAAATCGCAATTAGTTAAAGAGGTATTCGATTCCGTGGCAAGTCGCTACGACACCATGAATGATATAATGAGCCTCGGAATGCACAGATTATGGAAGGATAAGATGGTAAATAGTGTGCATTTTACAAAAAACTCTAAGGTTTTAGATGTTGCTGGAGGAACTGGAGATATAGCAATAAGAGTAGTAAGAAAAGAGCCAAGTGCTAAGGTTACAGTATGCGATATAAATCAAAACATGCTAAACAGAGGACGTGATAAAGCTATAAATTCAAACCAAATTAATTTTGATTGGGTATGTGCAAGTGCAGAAAGTTTACCATTTGAAGACTCCGAATTTGATTATTGCACAATAGCTTTTGGCATTCGAAATGTTTCTGACCGCAAGAAGGCTTTAAATGAGGCGCACAGGGTATTAAAACCACATGGGAAATTTATCTGCTTAGAATTTGCCCCTATGCACTATCAAAATGAGATATTTACCAAACTTTATGACTTATATTCATTTAAAGTAATTCCTAAAATTGGCAGCATAGTTGCTAAAGACAAGAGTTCTTATGAATATTTAGTGAAGAGCATCAGAGAATTTCCAACTCAGGCTGATTTTAAAATGGAAATTGAAGAGGTAGGCTTTAAGAATGTTGAGTTTCATAATATGAGCTATGGAATAGTGGCATTACACATTGGAACAAAATGAATATTAAACTCTGGTATAGAACGCTGGATTATTATCTCATCCTTCCAGTGTTTTTTTTGCTCACTATAAGCTTCATTCTTGTTTATTCAGCAAGCCCTGTAATTGCGCAGCGTCTTTCTTTACCACAAGATTATTTTATACGGCGTCACACAATTTATATAGTCCTGTCACTAATTACCTTGGTAACATTTTCTTTTCTCAACACAAGAACTATACTTAACCTCTCATTCGCAGGTTTCGCTTTATTTACTATTCTAGTAGCAACTGCGATAATACTTGGTATAGAGGTAAAAGGTGCGAAACGATGGTTACATATTGTCAAAATTTCAGTTCAACCATCTGAGTTCGTAAGGCCATTTTTTTCTGTTGTTATAGCTAGTATCTTGGCCAGCGAAATGAAGTTTAAAATACACATATCAATCATAATATTTCTGTTAGTTTTTGTGTTGTTACTTTTGCAACCTGATTTCAGTATGTCTATGCTTTTAACATATTCTTTTATTGGTCAAATGTTTATTGCATGTATACCACTTTTATACTTTCTATGCATAATAGGAATGGCCACAACTGGAACTACAATAGCTTACTTATGCCTCCCACATATAAAGCAAAGGATTTACAATTTTGTCTTTTTTACGCAACGCGATAACTTTCAAGTCACAAAATCATTAGAAGCATTCAAAAGAGGTCAATTAACTGGAGTTGGACCTGGTGAAGGTAGCGTAAAAGCCTCTCTTCCTGATTGTCATACAGATTTTGTGTTTTCTGTTTTAGCAGAAGAATTTGGTTTGATTGCGTGCTTAGCCACATTGATGTTATTTGGTATCATTTCCGCCCGCTTGCTTTACGTTGCATATAGGGAAAATGAATTATTTAATCTGTTAGTGATTCTCGGTATCTCAATGCAATTCATCACACAATTCATAATAAACATAGGGGTAACATTGAGTGTTTTTCCTACCACCGGCATAACCCTGCCGTTACTTAGCTATGGTGGTTCTTCTCTTTTATCTTCGAGCATCGCACTTGGCATAATGCTGTCTTTCAGTAGAAACCAAGCTATCGCATTAAAGTTTCGTGAGCGTGTTATGCTTGGAAGGTATATGGACTAAACTTGTACCGCTCACAACTATTATTGGTATCCCTCCAAAATGGGTATCTGTTCAGATGAGTGGCAAAATAAGGTAGACGAGAAAAGCAACTATAGGAACAAATGGGTGTCATGCAAGTAGCTGACACTGGTATCCAGTCCTTTTGCACAGTTCCATCAAAAACGTTGTAAAGCGCTTTCGTGTTTACCAACTTAGTGCCCAATCTGGATCCCAGACTGGGATGACAAAAAAAGGAGCACTGGAATTTTTGTTTCAGCATTAGCCATGCATCTGAACAGATACCAGAAAATATTCCACTGACATGCTGAACAACAAATACATCACTATGTCGTTTATCGCAAAAACTTATATTTTTCGTAACCATTCACACTTAATTCTGCAATTCTTTGATCTCACTCATAGAAAGACCAGTAGTTTGAGCTATAATATTAAAAGAAACACCTGCTTTAAGTAGATTCTTTGCGACTTCAATTTCCCTCTCTTTTCTACCTTCCTCTTTAGCAAGATCAAGTCTGTATTCAAGAATGGCTTCTTCTTTGCGCAGATCCATTATTCTTTCTTCATAAGCTACTAGATCTTTTTCATTCCAGTGAAACTTATCTAATTCATCATATGCTAGCTTTATTATTGGTGATTTTTCCGCAATTTTTCTGAGATCTTCGTCCGTTGTTTCATCTGCATATTTGAAAAAAAATAGCCAACGGTCTACTACACTTTCTAGTTGTTCTTCTCTACTCTTAGGAAATTTTGGCAGCTCTATGAAGATAAATTGAAAATCTTTTAAGTCATGCTCATTGGTTTTTTCATCTCTTATGGTATGGCTAGATATATAGTCAAGCTTATCAGGGAATAAGGTACAATTTGAAATCGCGATAAAGAAAATCTTCTTTAAATCAACGTATTTACCAGATTTATCAGCTTGTCTTGAGTAAGCCTTAGCAGCATAAAGTTGTGCGCGTTTTTCAAAGCCTTTATCACGAGTGAGCTGCATCTCAATTATATACCTGTTCCCACTAGAATCCCTGCAAAGAACATCAACAATGCTTTGTTTATCAGAAGCAATTTCAGGGTCCATAATGGTGCTTAAGAATTCTACTTCTTGTATAGTGTTGACTTCAGTACATCCTAAAATATCGTTTAAAAAATGGATAAGAATATTCTTATTTTTTTCAGTGCCAAAGATTTTCTTAAATGTTAAATCTAACTTTGGATCGAGAAATTTAGAAAGAGCCATAGTAAAAATACTGAGAAAAGATTAATAATTATACACTATTATTAACAACTATTCAACCATATTTTTAAGTATAGCTATACCGCCGCGGCGCTAACACGTAGCGGCGTGACGAGCTTATCGTCACGCCGCCACGAACCGTCATACCGCCGCGGCGCTAACAAGAGATCCCGCTAACACGTAGCGGGATGACGAGCTTATCGTCACGCCGCCACGAACCGTCATACCGCCGCGGTATCTCTTAACATAGATCCCTTACTTAACCGTCATACCTTAACATAGATCCCGCTAACACGTAGCGGGATGACGGTTGTCGTTTAGCCATAAATATTAAGAAATTTACCAAACGAAAAAAAAGGCAAAAGAAGCCCTAGGGTTATTATCTGCTTTAAAATATTGGCGTTTTTTATGTTTTAAACGCTTGACAAGCAAGATTTAGCTGCTTTTAATTGCAACTAACCTACGCTGCAAATGTTTAAGAAATTTACTAAGCAGAAAAAAAGACAAAGAATCCCCGAGTTAGCTAGTCTTTTACTATCTCTGTCGAGTATTGGCATTTTTTGATGTCTTGTAACGCTTTATAAGCGCGTTCAGCTTATTTAGATAAAAATCTAGATGTAGATGAAGTTTTGTAAAGACATACAGTATCTATATACTGCAAAAAATTGAACATAAGACGCCGATACATTAAGTAATCCTTACCTTTTAATCTGCAGATTGGCGAAAGCAAATACAATAGCTTCAGTTTCATGATAAGGGGGCTGGCGGAGTTTGTCAAGTAAGTTTTTTGTTTCTGCGAGCTACTACCCTTTCTTGGTGGACTAAAATCACAACAGCTGCAGAACCTAAATTGCTTCATACTACACCTTTCCCCTTTCCCCTGAAACTAAAATCTATATACTTAACTTTAGAAACTTTAAAATAAGATGCGATCTAATATTAGGCAGTTATTTTACTATATAAAGCCTAATCTATCCTATTTTGTCATAGCTTTTATTGCAGTTTTATTTTCAGCCTTAACGATCCTCCTCTTTGGCAGAGGCTTAAGCAATATAATTGATTCTGGCACAGAGCACGATTTTACTACCAAACTATTAGTTGCAATACTTATAGTTTTAGCCATTTCTCTCACTGCATTTACTCGGTTATATTTCATTGGCATTGGCAGCGAGAAAGTTATCGCAAGAATCAGATATGACTTATATAGCAGTATCACTAACTTGCAACCAAGTTTCTTTGAGAACACAGGCGTACAAGATGTTATCTCAGCGTTAATTACTGATACCTCTGTGCTGCAATCAATAATAAACAGCAGCTTACTAACCATATTACGAAATTTTGTGATTCTGATTGGCAGTGTTGCTATGTTATTATATACAAATATACAACTAACTGCGTATGCAGCCGCAATAATACCTATACTACTCATTATCATGACCTCACTTGGAAAAAAAGTGCGTAGCTATGCACGCTTTGCCCAGGATAAATTAAGTGAGCTTGCGTCATTTAGTGAGGAAAATTTTAGATCTATAGTGACTATCAAATCGTTTGTACTCGAGGAAAACGAAAAAATCCGTTTTAAGGAACATTTAAACTCAGTATCAAAATCATACGTAAAATTAGTACTCTTGCGTGCTATTCTAGTAACTCTAGTTATCACGTGTGTGATAGGTTCACTAGTTGTTTTGCTCTTTTTTGGTATTAAAGAAGTCTTAAGCAATAATATAACTATTGGAGAACTCTCCTCATTTGTGTTTTATTCAGCGCTTGCGGCAGGAGCTATAAATAATTTGAGCGATAATATCAGTGATTTACAACGAGGTCTTGGAATAGTAGAGCGTTTATTTGAATTTAAAAATATGAAAAGCTCTATAGTAGATGCCGATGATCCTATAAAAATTTATAGTGTTCAAAAAGGAATTTCATTTAATGGTGTAACATTTTTTTATGAATCTCAGCTTGATAAGCCAGCGTTAAACAATGTATCGTTTTCTATAGAGGCAGGTCAAGCAGTATCAATTGTTGGACCATCTGGCAGTGGTAAAAGCACCATTTTAAAGCTTCTGCTCCGTTTTCATGATCCAAACAAAGGTAGCATTACTATCGATGGGCACAATATTAAGTCAATTGCGCTAAATGACCTCAGATCGTTGTTTGGCTTAGTGCCACAAGATCACATGATATTTTCTTGCTCAATAATGGAAAATATACTATATGGCAAACCAGGTGCCGAATATGAGGAAGTGAAGCAAGCAGCCATCAGCGCTTATGCGATGGAATTTATTGATAAGCTGCCTGATAAATTTGATACATTTGTAGGAAAAAGAGGATTAAAACTTTCTGAAGGACAAAAACAACGTATTGTAATAGCAAGGGCCATACTCAACAATCCTCAGGTTTTAATACTGGATGAAGCAACCTCTGCCCTTGATTACAAAAGTGAGAACCTCGTGCAAAAAGCATTGAGCAAGTTAATGCAAAACAGAACAACAATCGTAATTACACACAGACTATCAACCGCACTCAAGACTGACAAGATTATAGTAATTAATCATGGAAAAGTAGAAGAAGTAGGAACTCATGACTTTCTAATGAGTAAAGACGGGCTGTATGCAAAACTGGCGAAGATACAGTGGAATTGAAAGAAAATTTAAATCATACCGTTAGTTGATATGCTAGATTTATAATTAAAATTATTAAATTTTTAATTTTATTATTTTATAATGGTTCCATAGTTATCCGGAAATTTCGTGATCTGTAGTTTCTTTCATTCACGTTATATTCATAGCTTGTTCTATCTTAATGTAATTCCAATTTTGACTGTATAGGAGGTCTCTATGTTAAAACATAACTATAGTGATAAAATCAATAATCGCTATTCATATACTAACAAATTTTCTTATAGTGATGAGGGTGTAGACGAGACGATCAAGGATAAAATCACAACTGAAGATCAGGTAGTAACTGATGATGTTGAAGAGCCTGATGCTGGTAATGATGGTTACAGCGAAGGTATGGCTTTCTCTTACCATGGTTACGGCAACGACTTAATATAAACTCTGATCCAGGAAGATAAAATAGTTAAGATAAACCTTCAACTAGTTCCACTTATTCACTATACTGCTATAGATTTTATAGCAATATAGTGAATGAACATTTTTAAGCAGATTTCTTCTCTAATCTTTAGTAAATTGAATGAGTTGAAACAAAGGGGTGTTATAAGCACAAGTGCAGCAAACTTTATCATAGAGCCTCCAAGCAATAGAGTCCATGGAGACATTTACACAAATGTTGCTATGGTGCTTGCAAAGCATGAAAAGAAGAATCCCATTGAAATTGCAGAGGTTTTAGCCAAAGAATTTGAACTTTTTGATGAAGTTGCAAAAGTGGAAATAGCAGGCTCTGGTTTCATCAACATGCACTTAAAAATAGAAGTGTGGCATGGAATTTTAAAACAAATAAATGAGCTAAAAACAGAGTTTGGCACCCTAGATATAGGGAACAATCAGGCCATTAATGTTGAATTTGTATCTGCAAATCCAACTGGTCCACTGCATATTGGTCATGCAAGAGGGGCAGTATTTGGTGACGTTCTGGCAAATTTATTGAAAAAAGTTGGTTATAAAGTTACTAAGGAATACTATATTAATGATGCTGGAGCGCAGATAGATACGCTAATTCGGTCAGTATATTTGCGGTATAAGGAAGCTCTGGGAGAAAAAATCAGCATCGAAAAAGGTTTATACCCAGGTGAATATTTAAAACCAATAGGGACTGGGCTGGCCAAAAAATATGGCGCAGAGCTTCTAGAAAAGCAAGATAATCAAGTGATTAGAGACTATACTTTAAGTTCTATCTTAGAAATCATAAAGGAAGACATGAACTTACTTGGAGTAAATCATGATGTTTTTACTTCAGAGTATGAGCTACAAAAAAGTGGCAAAATTGAAGAGAGTATAAAGATATTGTCTGACAAGGGTCTAGTGTATGAAGGGTACCTGGAGAAACCAAAAGGCAAAGAAAGCGAAAATTGGACTTCCAGAAAAGAGATGCTATTTCGCTCTACAAAATTTGGTGATGACGTTGACCGTGCATTGAAGAAAGAGGACGGCAGTTGGACTTATTTTGCCTCGGATATCGCTTACCATTTTGATAAGATATCGCGTGGTTTTAACAATATGATCGTAGAGCTTGGTAGTGACCACGGCGGTTATGTCAAAAGACTCAAAGCAGTCGTCTCTGCGCTCAGTGATGATCAAGCAAAAATAGAGGTAAAACTGCATAATATTGTGAATTTTTTCGAGAACGGCAAACCTGTTAAGATGTCCAAAAGATCAGGAAACTTCCTAACAGCAAGAGATGTAGTGGAAGAAGTTGGCAGGGACATAACTCGTTTTATAATGCTAACACGCAAGAATGATATGGTCTTGGACTTTGATTTTGCTAAAGTTAAAGAACAGTCAAAAGACAACCCTATTTTTTACGTGCAATATGCGCATGCTCGTGCTCATTCGTTAATGCGTAATGCTCCAAAAGAGCTCCCAACAGCAGATCCTTCACTTTTAAGGACAGGTGGAGAGCTCTTCCTCATAAAAACCTTAGCAAAGTGGCCAGATGTGGTAGAAATTGCAGCAAGGCTTTGTGAGCCACACAGAATTACTTTCTACTTACTTGAAGTTGCAGAAGCGTTTCACGTTTTATGGGGGTATGGCAAGAGTGATTTAAACATGCGTTTCATACTGGAAGACAACTTAAACCTCACCGCTGCAAGAATGTTTCTCGTGCAGGCCTTAGCACACGTCATCGCTTCTGGACTTTCTATCTTCAATATAGAGCCTTTGGAAGAGATGAGTTGATTTTTTTATGCAAGATTGTTTTTTCAACGAATAGAGAAGTTGACAAAATTAAGTAAAAATGTTATAGTTTATAGTAGTATTTTCTGGTTAATATATGGCTCACAGTCAAAAAAAGCTCAATGTTAATGTAAGTTTTGACAGTAAATTGGCTCAGTATCTTACAGAAATGGCAGAGACTCAAAATAAAACTATTCCTGAAGTTTTAGTAGATTTAGTGGAAGAAGAGTTCGAAGAAGATGTAGAGCTATCCAAAATAGCTGACGATCGCCTCTCTGAAGGTGAAGAAGAAGTAGAGGATGATGAAAACATCTGGAAATAAAACTTACACTATAAAATTCTTAAAAAATGTTATTGAAAAAGAAATTCCAGCTCTTCCGGCAAAGATTAAATTAATGGTTCAGGAGGCCATAAAGAAACGCCTTACAGTTGATCCTTTTAATCTAGGAAAGCCTTTATGTCATAGCTTTAGAGGGCAATATAGGATAAGGGTTAGCAACTACCGTATAATTTACATCATAAATCATTCAGAACGTAAAGTACTTATTACTGCAGTGGGGTATAGAAAAAACATTTACAAACACAGAAGATTACACAATTAAAAATATAAGAAAGATCTCACCGCTGCAACTTGTCCAAGCCTTAGCACACGTCATTGCTTCTGGACTTTCTATCTTTAATATAGAGCCGTTAGAAGAAATGAGTTGATTTTTTTTGTTACAATATGTAATGATCAAAATATTATTCAAAGTAGGGTAAAGTTATGACGATCAGTTTTAGGGAGTATTCAACTGTATTCACTGAAGTTGCGGAACAGACAGATTTAAATGGAAATAACATAATTGAAAGAATAAAAGGGCATTAGCATAGATCCCGCTAACAAGCAGCGGGATGACGGTTGTCAGGGTGTCAGGCTAGTACCTTCTCTTGTCATCCCAGTGCCCAGACACTGGGATCCAGAAAAGTTTGCTTGTGAACAAGCAAACTAGCATGGAAAGTGGTTACAACATTTTCGATGAGATTATATGGAAAACTGTATTCCAGTGTCAAGCACTGGAATACATCACAGGGGCACTGGAATGACACCCTTTACGGGCTCTTAAATTGCAACTATAAATGTTTAAGAAATTTACCAAATGAAAAAAAAGGCAAAAAAAGCCCCATGGTGGTTGGCTATTTACTATGTACTAAAATATCGGCGTTTTTTTTATTCTAAAACGCTTGATTAAGAGCGATTTAGCTGCTTTTAACTTGCAACTAACCTACACCGCAAGTGTTTAAGAAATTTACTAAGCAGGAAAAAAGGCAAAGAAACCCCGTAGTAGCTAGCATTCAAATTCTCCCTTGTCAATTTGACGTTTTTTGCTGTCTTAAACGCTTTGTAAGCGCGTTTCGGCTTATATAGGTAAAAACCCAGAAATTTTTAAAGACATGCGATGCACGTAGTGCGAAAAATTAAACATGAGACGCCAAATACCCTAAGTTTTTTGTCATTAACCTGCACAGATTGCGAAGATAAATAAATAGCTTCAGTTTCATGATAAGGGGGTTGGCGAAGGGTGTCAAGTAATTCCGTTCCTTATGGGTAAAAAAAGAGAAACTCTAAGTTGCAGCCGCACAATGTTTCTCTTTTCTGCTGTTGATGATTATTTCGCCTATTGTAACTGCCGCTAGAATAAAGCAATAATATACCTGTGTTAATAAAGAAATAGGTGATACAGAGGCGATGCTACCTGCTAGCAATAGTTGGGAACCATAAGGTAAGATACCTTTTGTAGCACAAGCAAAAACATCTAATAAGTATGCGCTGCGATGTGGCGCAATACTGTGTTTTTGTGCAAGCCTTTTTGCAATGCCACCACTTAGTAAAATAGCAATGGTATTATTGGCAACTAAGGTAGTAAACATAGACGCAATTCCTGCTATCACAAATTCAGCTTTAGTTTTTGTGATATTGCTTTCATCGATGAGTTTATGCAACGCTTTTTGACCTTGCTTGTACATTATATGGCTCAATCCACCGATAAATAGAGCAAATATCACTATTTCGTTTACTTTTTTGAAACCGTTATACACGTCATGAGGAAATTGAATGATAGCATAGTCAAAAAAAGTTATTCCTAGCACACCAGCAATAATTATGTTTATAGTTATTGTTACTAAAGTGGCGACTTCAAGCAGCCCCATGATTATTAAAGAAATGTAAGGAATAATTTTTATTATAGAATAATAATCTAAATTTGATATAGAAATAATTTTTGTACTATTTGAGGCAACTGCTAGGTAGATGAGTGTTATAATGCTGGCAATAAGTGCAACTTTAGAGTTCATTTTAAGTTTATCTTTTGCTGAAGCTTCCTGTGAAGAAACAGATGCAATGGTGGTATCAGATATCATCGAAAGGTTATCGCCAAACACGGCACCACCTACTACAGTTGCAGTTCCTATTTCGAGACCAAAAGCTCCACTTTTTGCCAGATTAACAGCTATAGGTACCATCAGCGCAACAACTCCCATAGATGTGCCAATTGCAGTTGAAATAAAAGCAGAAGCCAAAAATACTCCAGGCAGCAGTAATCTTGCTGGAAGGAAATTAAGAATTAAATTAGCAACAGTGTCTGCGCTACCGATTGATTGAGTCACCGCAGAAAATGCTCCAGAAAATAAAAAAATTAAACACATAGTAAGGGTGTTTTTGTCACCCATGCCCTTGATAACAGTATCGATGTTATGCTGAATTTTATTTGTACCACGTGAGACAGCAAAAAATAGTGCTGGTAATAAGCAGATTACTGGTGAAACCTGATGAAGTGGATTATCAGTTCCGATAAAAGAAAAATAAGCACCACTTCCAAGATACAAGATTAAAAAAATAATCAAGGGGACAAAAGCTGTCATTTTACTGTACCTAAACTTATAACTATAACTAATTAAGTGGTTTTAAGCAAGTTTGGTTTTCACTAGTTCTACAGGAAGTCAATAGCAGAGTTTTAAACTTCATATTTAATCTACTAAATAAATAGCACATGTAGCTTATTGCTTGACAATAGGATCTAATTGTTGTCTAGATTCCAGCATCACGCGCACAACTGTACGAACATTTGTTTGCGAAGAAATGTTATAGCTGGTTTTGCCTCAAACACAAAGATGTCATCCGAGTAGCTGACTACTTGGATCCAGAAAATTTTGCTGCGAGTAAGCAAATTTGTTTGGTGAGCATAGAAAGTGGAATGTGTAAGCGCAGCCTCAACAGGTTGTCATCCAAGTAGCTGACTACTTGGATCCAGATTGGATACTGAGTTGGTGAGTATAAAAGTATAGCTAACGCGAGCTCTACGTCATACCGCCGCAGAATAATTAACCGTCATACCGCGATTCATTCGCGGTATCTCTAGATCCCGCTAACAAGCAGCGGGATGACGGTTGTCGTTTAGCTATAAATATTTAAGAAATTTACTAAACAGAAAAAAAGGCAAAAGAAGCCCCATAGTTGGCTAATTACTTACATTATACTTTCAAGTATGGCGTTTTTTTATGTTTTAAACGCTTTATAAGCGCGTTTCAGCTTATGTAGGTAGAAGTTTGATAAAGACATAAGGTGCACATAGTGCAAAAAATTAAACATGAGACGCCAGATACGTGAGTTTTTTTGTCATTTAATCTGTACAGAGAAGATAAATAAATAGCTTCAGTGTTTATGATAAGGGGGCTGGCGGAGTTTGTCAAGCAAGTTTTTTATTTCTAGCGGTTGTTGCCAAAAACTATACAAGAAGTCTATTGAAATTACGTATATCAATCGTTGTAAAATCACACAATTGCTCTGTAGAGCTATGCCCTGTAATAATTACTATACCATTTTGCTCAGAGCGTATTGAGATTAGGTTCAGCACTAATTCACACGTTGCACTATCAAGATTACAAAATGGTTCATCTATCAGCCAAACGTTTGCATTAGAAATCAAGAGGCGAGCAAGCGCAACTCTCCTTTTCCAGCCTGCAGAAAGTTCGCCATATCTAATATTAAGTACAGGTTGCAACTGCAAGCAACAAATAGCTGCCACAATCAATTCTCTAGTATTTCGTATTCCTGCCCAGAATTCTACGTTTTGAGCAACAGTTAAGCTATCTTTACAGGCATTCTTATGGCCTATATAGACCATAGAAGATATATAGGATTTTGGATCATCATATATATCTTTTCCGCAGTGCCTTATATTGCCTGATACCGGCGGTAAAAGTCCAGATAAACTTCTAATTAAGCTGGTTTTACCACTACCATTTGGACCAGTGATTAGAATCTTTGATTTTAGCTCAGCTTTAAAACTGAGATTCTTAAATAGTACCTTATTATTACGAGTGCAGGATAAATTTTCACATTCAAGCATGGATTATCTGCCCTTTCCCTTATGTTTACCTTGAGTTGAAGCCTGAGCTTTTACAAACAGCTCCCAAAATCCTTTCTGTCCGCCTTCTCTATGTATCAATTGTGCAAAACGCTGCATTAAACCATTACCCATCATAACCATCTTTGTCCATTTACCTACCGGTTTTGCTATGTCAACTATTTCTGGATCTTCTTTATAAACTTGCACATCTTTTTGTTTCTCGCGTAGCGTTTCTTGTTGTTTCATCAACTCTTTTTGCTTATTTTTTTGATATAATTCATTGAATTTTCTGTCTTCTTCCCACTCTTCTTTAAAAACTTTTCTAGGAAATATGATTTTTCTAATGCGATTTTTGTATATTTTTCTCAAAAAGAGAAATACTGCAGCTACAGCAAGTAATGTTACGCTATATAATATGATCTGTGTAAGTGGCATTTCCTGTATCTAATTCATTAAAAATACCCCTACTATTATACCATAATTATAGAAATTGTGCAATTTTTTTGCGGGTAAAGACAATATAAAAGCAGTACTGCTCTATTTCGAAAATTGCGCAAATATCTGACGAACGGGCTTGTATGTAATAAGGTTTATTTCTATACTTCTTAAAGAATTTAGAAGTAAAACAAATATGAACTGCTATAAAACTCATACGTGCAATGAACTGAGGAAGAACGACGTAGAAAAGGAAGTTACCCTTTCTGGATGGTTATATCGTAAGCGCGACCATGGTAACCTAATTTTTGTTGATTTAAGAGACTTCTACGGAATCACTCAGCTAGTATTTAATAATGACAAAGACTTTTTTGATGAGATATCAAATTTAAAATTGGAGAGTGTAATTACTGTTACAGGAATAGTTGAAGCTAGAACTGAAGATACGGTAAACAGCTCTATTTCTACCGGAGAAATCGAGGTGATAGTTAACAATTTGCGCGTTGAGTCGGAAGTTGAGTTCCACTTTGATGAAGAAATAGCAAAAGAAGAAAGAAGTATATTGGCAAGCATTACCGGCGAGCAAGAATACCCAGAAAACATGAGATTTAAATATCGATTTCTTGACTTAAGACGTGAAAAAGTCCGCAACAATATTATTTTGCGCTCACAAATTATTGCAGAGCTCCGCAAGCTCATGATAGAGCGAGGATTTTTAGAGATTCAAACTCCAATACTCACTGCTTCCTCTCCTGAAGGAGCACGCGACTACCTAGTGCCAAGCAGGCTAAATCCTGGCAAGTTCTATGCATTGCCACAAGCTCCGCAGATTTTCAAACAGTTGCTCATGGTTTCAGGGTTTGATAAATATTTCCAAATTGCACCGTGTTTTCGTGATGAAGACGCAAGGGCTGACCGTTCTCCGGGAGAGTTTTATCAGCTAGATCTTGAAATGTCTTTTGTAACTCAAGAAGACATCTTTCAGATTATTGAGTCTACCTTATATAGAGTGTTTGCTAAATTTTCTCGCAAGTCTGTCGATAAAGATTTTCCACGCATTACATACAAAGAGGCAATGCTTAAGTATGGTTCTGACAAGCCAGATTTGCGTAATCCACTATTAATCAGCGATGTTACAGAAATTTTTCGTGATTCAGGGTTCAATATTTTCAAAAGCAATATTGAGCGTGGTATGGTAGTGAGAGCCATCCCTGCACCTAAAACAGCAGAGGAACCACGCAGCTTCTTTGATAAAAAGATAGAACATGCGCAAAAAGAATTCGGTGCTAAGGGTCTCGGATATATAACGTTTGATAAAGATGGAACTGCGAAAGGCCCAATTGCTAAATTTCTTGATGAAAATAGGCTAAACCACATAAGAGAAGCAACAAACATAGAGCCAGGAGATAGTGTATTTTTTGCTTCTGACAAAGAGAATGAGGCGGCAAACATTGCAGGAAAAGTACGCACTCTTTTAGGGTCAGAACTCAGTCTTATAGATGATAATATCTTCAAGTTTTGTTGGATCATTGATTTTCCATATTTTGTATATGACGATAAAAGTAAAAAAATAGATTTCTTTCATAACCCATTCTCCATGCCACACGGTGGTCTGAAAGATTTAGAGGACAAAAATCCACTGGATATCCTTGCTTACCAATATGATCTTGTTTGCAATGGAATAGAACTGTCAAGTGGGGCGATTCGTAATAACAAACTGGATATCATGTATAAAGCTTTTGCCATTGCAGGTTATAGCCGGGGAGAAGTTGATACAAGATTCGGTGCACTTGTACGTGCATTCAGATTTGGTGTTCCTCCTCATGGTGGAATAGCACCAGGAGTTGATAGAATAGTTATGCTGCTTGCTGATGAGCCAAATATTCGTGAAGTAATCTGTTTTCCTATGAACCAGCAAGGTGAAGATGTTCTAATGGGTGCTCCTTCCAAGGTGGAGGATAAGCATTTACGTGAATTATCCTTGAAGGTTATTGAATGAAAAATTTTATAGCAAGGAGCACCGGTTAATGATATATTAGGTTATGTTAAATTGAAAGACCATGAATAATATCCAAAAAGCAATACTATCGGGCATGATCTGTAACATGATTGTGTGGTATGAACTCACTCTTTTTGGAGTATTAACAGATACAATCATCAACGTTTTTTTCCCATCAGAAGATCATTATTTGAGTACACTCAAATTCCTTGGTGTTTTTGCAATTGGTTTTGCGTTTAGACCAATTGGTGCAGTAATTTTTGGTTATATGGGAGATAAGTATGGCAGAAGAAAGACTTTACTTACTTCAGTAATATTAATTTCAATATCATCCACAATTATGGGAATTATACCTGGGTATAAAGAAATAGGGTTGCTTTCACCTGTATTGCTTGTGTTTTGTAGAATAGTGCAAGGAATAACTGCAGGAGGTGAAACAAGCATTAATACAGCATTTACGATAGAGCATTCAAAAGATAAAAAAAATCTAGGTTTCTTAGGAAGTATGAAGCCCTTTAGCGGAGCCCTTGGAACGCTCTTATGCATAACAATGATATTTATCTGCAAAAGAGTTACAGGTGAGAACTATGAAATATGGGGATGGAAGTTGCTTTTTTATTTTTGCTTTTTTTGGGGGACAATAGGTTTTTTAACTAGGTACATATTAAAAGAAAGCTTAGCATATAAAACTAATAAGTACGCTAATAATTTAGCACATTCACCATTGTTAGAACTAGTAAGAAACTATAAAAGACCGCTTATTATTTCAATCAATCTGGGAATTGCTCAGAATGCAATTGTCTACGCAGCAATAATGTTTTATAATATATCAATAAAAGAGCTAGTTATTTTATCTATTAGTGTTAAAGATTTAATGAGGATAGTAATACAGGTTGTATTTGCAGCATCTGCGGTACTTTTTGCAATTTTATCTGATAAAGTTGGAAGAAAACGCGTAATGATTCCTGTACTGATTATGCTATCTCTGATTGGTACATGTGTATTACCATTATTATCTTCCGTTAACCACTATGTCGTAATAATAACTTACTTATTGATTACTATACCAGTAGGTGCATCTTTTGGAATATATGGTTCTGTTATTTGTGAACTGTTTCCAACAAAAGTAAGATGCACTGGCGTAAGCTTAGCAAATAATATATCTGCAGGAATTTTTGGTGGCCTTTCTCCATACATATGCATGTGGCTTATAGAAAAAACCGAAACAAAACTTGCAGCAGGCATTTATCTTACTGCCTGCGCATTAATTAGCCTAATATCTGTGCTTCAAATTAAAGCCAAAGACAGAAAAGTTGATTGGTGAAATCGTTTCAGTCGAAAAATAGCGCTTCAATGGATTTTTCGATGTGTTTAGTGATAGGAGCGGTGATAGTGATTTCTTTATTGTTTGGCAGTTTTAAAGATAAAGAATGCGAATGAAGGTGAATTTTATTTGCTATCCCATCAATAAAAGCTTTTTTACCACCATATTTACCGTCACCAAGAATAGGGCAATTTATATGAGCTAAATGTGCACGTAACTGATGGGTTCTGCCGGTAATTGGTTGTAATTTTAAATAAGCAACATTGTGTTTGGATTTTGCTATAATTGAAAAATGCGTAGTGGCATTCTGAGGTGAATTTTCATCAACGACCACTTTTTCTTGACCTGAAACATATTTTTTCACCAATGGATAGTCTATTGTTCCACTATCCTTGCTCGGTATGCCAGAAGTTAATGCTAAATAAGTTTTTTTTACTCTTCGTCCTTTAAATTCTTCCATAAGGTATCTGGCAACATTAGCGTTGCGTGCGAATATTATCACTCCACTCGTATCTCTATCTAGCCTATGGACAATTTTAAATGTTTCTCCCTCTCTTATTTGGTCAAGCAAATCACTCATGCTAATCTTTACTTTTACGCCACCTTGAACGATGACCCCTGCGGGTTTGTTTATAGCTAGTATATATTCGTCTTCATATAATATGTTCTCTCTTAGTAGATTCACTAACTTTTCATTATATTTGCGATCAGAATTAGCGTTTTCAATATAATTCAAGTGCTTCAGCGTTATAGTTTGCCCAGAATTTACTCTATCACTGGACTTTGCTTTGCAATCATCAACTTTGATTAATCCTTTCCTTAAAGATTTTTCAATTACAGATTGCTTTAGATCAGGAAAGATTCTTCTGATGTACCTATCCAGCCTAACGTTATCGTCTTCTATTAATATGGTTTTTATACTTTGTAGCATTCCATTATTTATAATGAATATCTAGTGAAATGTCAATTATTGGTGTCATTCCAGTGTCAAGCACTGGAATGACACCGAAGGGGCTACTGCCGTCATAAAGGAACCAGTGTCAGCTACTCGGATGACAGGAGAAGGAGACTACTGAGATGACAGCTAGCCTGACAACCGTCATCCCGCTGCTTGTTAGCGGGATCTAGAGATACCGCGAATGAATCGCGGTATGAAGGTTCGCGGCGGCATGACGTAGAGCTTGCGTTAGCTATACTTTTATACTCACCAACTCAGCTGGATCCAAGTAGTCAGAGCACTGGGATAACAAAAAAAGGAGGGCACTTGGATGACGGGAGAAGGAGCTATTTGGATGACATCGTTTACTATACAATGTTTGTACAGTTCTGGATAAAAAAATTAGCTAACAAATTTATAAACATCAGTATACAGCTCATCAACGCTTGGTTCTTTACTATTTTTGGCAAAATCTTCCGACTTTTTTACTAAATCACGTATTTCCTTATCAATTACTTTGCACTCTTCTTCTGAAGCCATTTTATTATCTGTCATGTATTTCTTTAAAGTGCTTATAGGGTCATGATTTTGCTTCATATCTTCAACTTCTTCTTTTAAGCGATAAGTAGCAGGATCTGACATTGAGTGACCGCGATATCGATATGTCTTCATTTCAAGCAGGATAGGCCCTTTTCCGCTGCGTGTGTGTTCCGCTGCTTCGCTTGTAGCCTCATAAACAGAGAAAAAATCCATTCCATCAACTTGTTTTCCAGGAATACCAAAACTTTCTCCTCTTTTATATAACTCTGTTACTAAAGTTGACCTTTGCACGGAGGTTCCCATTGCGTATTCATTATTTTCTATGATGTAAACCACAGGCAACTCCCACAAAGATGCCATATTAAACGATTCATATACTTGTCCTTGATTTGCAGCACCGTCGCCAAAATATGTAAATACCACATTATCTTTTTTCTTATATTTATTAGCAAATGCTATTCCTGTGCCAATTGGAACTTGTGCTCCCACTATTCCATGCCCGCCGAAGAATTTTTTTTCAACGTCAAATACGTGCATCGAACCACCTTTACCTTTCGAGCATCCTGTTTCTTTGCCGGTAAGCTCTGCCATTACAACATTTGGATCAGAATCACATGCGAGCATTAAGCCATGGTCTCTATAACTTGTGATAAAAGCGTCACCTAATTTTGATGCAGCTTGAGTTCCAACTGCAACTGCTTCTTGTCCTATTGATAGGTGACAGAACCCGCCTATTAATCCCATCCCATATAATTGTCCTGCTTTTTCCTCAAATCTGCGTATGAGTAGCATTTTCCTGTAGAATCCAATTATCTGTTCTTTAGTGAAATTTTCTGCTTTCATATCGATTTCTTTTTCATTAAACTAACACAATACCAGGAATTTTAAATTTTTGCTAATGAACTATTACCACTGGCTTGAGGCTTTTCACGTTATCTCTGTTATCATGTGGATGGCAGGTATGCTTTATTTACCCAGGCTTTATGTCTACCATGCAACTGTAAAACCGGGATCGGAAAATGATAGCTTGCTTCAAACAATGGAAAAGAGGCTACTTAGATATATCATAAACCCTGCAATGCTTTTCTCACTTGGTCTTGGAATTACACTAATGGTTATTAGGGAAGCATATCGTGAAGGATGGTTTCATGTAAAAGCATTTGCAATACTTTTGATGTTAATTATTCATATGCTACTTGCAAAATATAGGAAAAATTTTGCAATGGGTTCGAATAAGAAGTCACATATTTATTTTCGCGTTTTAAATGAAGCAGTTACAGTATTGATAATAGTTATAGTTATTATGGTTGTTGTAAAACCTTTTTGACTGACCTTACCCAAAAAAAGCAGAAAGCTCGTATCTGTTCAGATGCATGGCTAATGTACAATACTGAAATAAAAATTCCAGTGCTCCCTTTCTTGTCATCCCAGTGCTTGACACTGGGATGGCTTTGTTGCATCGCTCTTCGGATAGTAGGTAACGCACAATAAATTTATGAAGCTATCTCAAATTTAGCCATACCAATATCAGTGAACTTATTGAGCAAATAGCATTTAACAAGTAGTTCCTTCTCTCTATTTGTCTCAGATTTATTCCTAAAACTAAACCCGAATGTTTGTTTCAGTCGCGAGAAAAAACTTTCTATATAAGATCTTTTTCCATAACTCATCTCTTTTTTCCACTTCTTTATACTATCTTCATCATATGACTTTATGAGCTTGACTGCAGAATTTCTCTCAGCCATATAGTCTAACTTTGGATGCTCTGCTGCGTTGTTTTTCGGAGGAATTTTCGTTTTTATACCATATTGATTACACAGCTTATAGAGCTTTTCTCTGTCATATGCCCTATCTGCATATAGTACTTTTATGACATACTGAAAATCGACTTCTTTTAGCAAATCACAAGCTCCATAGTGATCAGAGTAGACACCGTTACTGTATTTTACAGCTATGGCTTTTTTGCTGTTTGTATTCAACATTACATGCAATTTTCTTGTCTGTTCATAGCTGCGATACTTTCTATCTTCGCTATTTTCTTTGCTATGACCAGGAGTGTTGTTGTATATACTAATTCCTGTACTGTCTATAGCAATTTCGATATCTTCCATATTATTTTTATCAATTCTGCAATCATTGATCTTAATATTGAGTTTCTTAAACCTTCTTGATGATTGTGAATAGCTGATAACTTGCAAATTTTTCCCAATTTGCTCAAGGTATCCTGCTATAAACCCAACTGTTTGCCTCAGGCCTATTCTAAATAAACAAGTTATTATGTGCACCAAAATTACAACTTTATCGCTATAAATATTGTTGCCACCTGGTATTTTTGGACCATTCTCGTACCACTTTTCTATGGCTTCGTTGATATAATGAAAAATATTTCCTCTTTTTTCTAGAAATTTGTTATATTCGCTATGGTTACTGACCCTCATTTTTTGTGGCATATTTTTTCTTTCAAGGTTAAATGGCTATTTTATAATGAATTTTGTCAGTAGCCACCAGATTTTTTCAGTTGCTATGCAACAAAGCCCACTGGGATCCAGCTTTCTTTACAAATTCACCAAAAGTGCTTCATTCTATAACGCAAAACCCATACTCACCAAACTCAATGCATTACTTGCAATTAAGTTTCCTGGATGCCAGTGTCAAGCTACTCGGATGACACCATTCTTTTTCCTGGATCCCAGTGGGCTTTGTTGCATCGCTAGCTATGATGGATAAAGATAAAAAAGGTAGAGAATATCAGTAGCTTATTATTCTGGTATTTATAACAAGAACGGTCAGTGAATACCTAAATTTGAGTAAAAGAAATTTCACTACCACTCACTAATCCGGCTAAAATTCAAGAATTTCAATGCTTTAGCTATTTTCAATAGAATTAAATTTATTAATATAAATAATAAATTACTATTCTTAAATTTGATCAGATTGATTGCAAAAAAACAAGATTTTCAATAGGTTGCTTATAATCCTAACTATAGTTAGCCTTTCATAAGTAGCGATGCAACAAAGCCATCCCAGTGTCAAGCACTGGGATGACAAGAAGAGGGCACTGCCCTCTTGGATGGAAGCCAGTGTTAGCTACTTTCATGACACCCTGACAACCGTCATCCCGCTACTTGTTAGCGGGATCTAGAGATACCGTGATGGTATGACGTAGGGGTTGCCGAGAACTTGTCATCCCAGTGCTTGACACTGGGATCCAGTTTTTCGTATAATTTTGTCAAAATCTATTGTGCTAGCAAGTTCACTAGCGTCACGCGCTGGTCTGTTAGACATTTACGTGTAGGGTGAAGAAATTTTGAAAAAGACATACCAAATATGAAAGGCCTATATATTAAAACTTACGGCTGTCAGATGAACGTTTATGACTCCGTTTTAATGGAAAATGTAATTAAACCTTTGGGGTTCAACGTTGTTAGTGATGCAGGGAAAGCCGATTTAGTGATACTGAATACTTGTCACATTAGAGAGAAGGCAGCAGAAAAACTTTACTCAGAGCTTGGGAAGATTCATTCGTTACGAAAAGAAATGACTATAGTGGTGGCTGGGTGTGTAGCGCAAGCAGAGGGAGAAGAAGTGTTCAGAAGGGCTCCTTTTGTTGATATTGTTGTTGGTCCGCAGAGTATCGCTACCTTACCGGAGCTGATAGTCAAAGCAAGCAGAAGTAAAGGTCATGTAATAAACACTGATTTTCCTGAAGTTGCAAAGTTTGATAAATTGCCAGATGAATGCTATGGCAATAGCCAGGGGTCTTCTGCGTTTCTTGCCATACAAGAGGGTTGTGATAAATTTTGTACGTTTTGTGTAGTGCCCTATACTCGTGGAGCTGAGTATTCACGGCCAGTGAATGAAATATTTCGTGAAGCATTGAAATTAGTTGCAAATGGGGCAAATGAGATCAATTTGCTTGGTCAGAACGTCAATGCTTACCATGGGGAGTGCGAAGGGGAAGTGTGGGATTTAGGAAAATTAATTAGTCATATTGCTAAAATTGAAAAGCTAGAGAGGATTCGTTATACAACTTCTCATCCAAGAGATATGCATGAATCTCTCTACTTGGCACATGCGGAAGAGCCAAAGCTCATGCCGTTTGTTCACCTGCCTGTGCAGTCTGGTTCGAATAAAATATTGCACGCGATGAACAGGAAACACACTGCAGAGGAGTATTTGGAAATAATAGACAGATTTCGCAAATTGAAACCTGAAATCGAATTTTCTTCTGATTTTATTGTTGGTTTTCCTGGAGAAACCGAAAAAGATTTTGAAGAAACTATGAAATTAGTAGAAAAAGTTAGATATGCTCAGGCTTATAGTTTTAAATACAGCCCAAGACCAGGCACACCGGGAGCGGAAAGAAAAGATCAAGTACCAGAAGAGGTTAAAACAGAGCGCCTTCTTCGTTTACAGAAATTAATTAGTAAGCAACAACTTGAGTTTAACCAGAGTATGGTAGGTAAAACTATACCTGTTCTATTTAGCGATAAAAAAGGTAAACACCAAAACCAAATTATTGGTAAAAGCCCATATATGCAATCAGTGTGCATTGATGATTCTGAAGATAAATACAGGGACAAAATAGTAAATGTGAAAGTGTTGGAAGCTCGGCAGAGTAGTTTGCTGGGGTGTGCATTTCACTGATTTTAAGCAGCGTTAAATATAAATCTTAAGCAAAGAGTATTGAAAAAATGCAATCATAATCTTTTTCAAAAGTTACAAAGTTTAATTGCTACCTCTGCTGAACGGGTACCTTAAACCTACAAATTTGAGCTTACCTATATCAATTTTTTGTACAAGATGAGTTAGTAACAACTTTATGTATAAAATTGAAGAAGAATAAAAATACAATAACGAGCATTAAATTAAATATTCCCACCTTTAAAAAACCCTCTTTATATATTTCTAAAGATTCTAAATAATTTATTTTACCATTTACTGAAGGAACTGACATAAATTTTGATATTGCAACTCCGGCTAGGTTAGAAAACGCTAATGACAGCATTACTATACCCATCACTACTCCTCTAAGGTTTTTGGGGGCTAGTGTAGTTGCTTGTTCTTGGACTAATGGAGCAATACATAATTCTCCCAGTCCCATAAAGGAGATAGCAATTATTAAATATAAGTATTCTACTTTACCTTCAATGTTAGAGTTTAAACATCCTATGTACAGTGTGAAAAAACACATAGCCATTGTCAGAAGGCCAAGGGTAAACATGGAAGTTGCATATTTTTGCTTAAACTTCATGTATGTTCCAAAAAGAAAGCCAAATATTATAATTGACAAAGGATTTATGGCTTGAGAAACTGAAGCTGGGATTGTTATACCTAATACATTGTTAATAACGTTTCTTTCGGTGAATAAGTTAACCAAAGAGCCAAGCTGCATTTCTAAAGCAAAAAAACACAAGAAAAATACCACAAGAATAGATAATGCCACTAATTTTCGTCTTTGTTCTGCTGATAATTTAGATATTATATAAATAAATATGCCCAGAGCTGTTATTCCAATAAATATGAGCATATTAGTAAAAAATTCACTATGTATAAGCATTTTAGCAATTATTGATGATGACAGAAAGCTTCCTATCAATACTATACCAAAAATTTTAATCCCTAATATGCGCTTATTCATAAGCTCTGGATAAGGAGAAAGGCCGCTATCTCCTAAAAGATTCTGAAATTTGAGAAAAAAGATTAGCCCTATAGACATCCCAATACCAGCTAAACCAAAGCCGTAGTGCCAGCCAAACAAGTGGGCTACATAACCACATGAAATAGAAGCCAATATTGCTCCAATATTCACACCTACGTAAAATAAAGTAAAGCCTCTGCTACGTTCAGGATCGTCTTTGCCATAGCATGAACTAAGTAAGTTAGTTACGTTCCCTTTAAACATACCAGTACCTATGGCTATTAGAGATAAACCTAAATATAATAAACCTGGTTCAAACTTAACCAATGACATGCAAGCATGACCTGCTATCATCACTATCCCTCCAAGCAACACCATGTTGCGGAATCCCATCAACTTATCAGCTAAAAAACCTCCAAGTATTGGTATAGCATAACCTGTTGCAGCAAATAATGAGTAAATAGTAAGGGCCCTCTCATCAGTGAAACCTAAGTGAGAAGTCAAAAATAGGACCAAAAGTGCCCTCATTCCATAGTAAGAGAAACGTTCCCACATTTCAACAAAGCACAACATTTTTAAAAATTGTGGAAACTTATCTGTCTTCTGATCCATAAAATACCCCTAAAGCTTGGGTTAATGTTAAGTAAAACAATAAAAACTGCAAGTAAAACTTAAAAAAAGGTATTGGAAGCTCGGCAGAATAGTTTGTTGGGGTGTGAGCTACGGAAATATTTTTGAATTTGTAATTTTTCAGAAAGCCCTATATTCTTTAGTTTTACATAGCGAACATGAAGTCAAAGCATTATCCTGATACAGTAAGTAGTCCTGATTTTTTATCGTTAGAAAAGGAAATCATAAAATTTTGGCAGGAAAACAAAGTTTTTGAGCGGTCAGTTGAAGAACGTTCCAAGGATAATTGTTTTGTCTTTTACGATGGGCCTCCGTTTGCAAATGGACTTCCGCATTATGGACATTTACTCACTGGTTTCATCAAAGACGCATTTGCAAGATATCAAACTATGCTTCAAAAAAGGGTTGAACGTAGATTTGGCTGGGATTGCCATGGATTGCCGGCTGAGATGGGTGCAGAAAAAGAACTTGGAATATCTGGTAGAACTGAGATAGAGAAGTTTGGTATAGATAAATTTAACGATCATTGCCGTACTTCTGTGATGAAATTTTCATCAGAGTGGGAGAAGTATGTAAATAGGCAAGCAAGGTGGGTAGACTTTCACAATGACTATAAGACTATGGATAAATCATTCATGGAGTCGGTCATGTGGGCATTCAAGCAGCTTTATGATAAGGGTCTGGTGTATGAATCAGTGCGCGTTGTACCATATAGCTGGGCATGCGAAACTCCATTATCTAATTTCGAAACAAGGCTTGATAACGCGTATAGAGAAAAAGTTAGCAAAGCTGTAACTGTTGCATTTGAGCTTTTAGAAAACCCACAGCAATTTAAAAGTGTTAAACGAAAGTGTAAATTACTTGCTTGGACTACAACTCCTTGGACGTTGCCGAGCAACTTGGCTTTAGCAATAGGAAAAGATATTAAGTATTGTGCAGTGTCAGTCCACCCTTTGATGTCATTCCAGCGCGTGACGCTGGAATCTATTTCTGGATCCCAGTGTCTGGGCACTGGGATGACAGGGAGTAGTGAAGGAAGTTCAATGAATGGTGAAATATACATTTTTGCTGAAAGCTACTTAGAGAAATTTATCAGCCACTCTGAACAAAACAATATTCCATATGAAAACTGCAATATAAAACTTAAAGCGAATGATCTTGCAGGTCTTTCTTACAAACCACTGTTTGACTATTTTAAAGACACAAAAAATGCATTTCGCGTTTTTATTGCTGATTATGTGACGGAAGAAGACGGTACTGGCGTTGTGCATACTGCTCCTGGATTTGGTGAGGAAGATTTTTACCTTTGCCAAAGCCATGATATTCCAGTTATTTGTCCAATTGATAACAGTGGAAAATTTACTGCTGAAGTTTCAGATTTGGCAGGGGTTCATGTTTTTGATGCCAATGATACAGTAATAAAAAAATTGAAAGGGCAGGGAAGTTGGTTTAAGACTGAGCAATATATTCACAATTATCCACACTGCTGGAGAACTGACACTCCTTTGATCTATCGAACTATGCCTTCTTGGTATGTTGCTGTTACAAAATTCAAAAGCAGAATGGTAGAGCTAAATAAGAGAGTTAATTGGATACCAAACCACATTAGAGATGGTCAATTTGGAAAATGGCTTGAAGGGGCACACGACTGGTCAATTTCACGCAATCGATTCTGGGGTACGCCAATCCCTGTATGGAAATCAGATGATGCGAGATATCCAAGAGTAGATGTATATGGTTCAATAGAAGAACTGGAGAGAGATTTTAATGTTAAAATAGACGACTTGCACAGACCATTTATCGATACTTTAACAAGACTAAATCCTGATGATCCAACAGGAAAATCAGTTATGCGCCGTGTACCTGACGTGTTTGACTGCTGGTTTGAATCTGGCTCGATGCCATTTGCGCAAATCCACTATCCGTTTGAAAATAAGGAGTGGTTTGAATCTGCGGATTTTATCACTGAATACATAGCGCAAACCAGGGGGTGGTTTTATACGCTCTTTGTATTGTCCACTGCTTTGTTTAATAGGGAACCATTTAAGAACTGCATATGCCACGGTGTTGTTTTGGATGTAAAAGGGCAAAAATTGTCCAAACGTTTGAATAACTATGCAGATCCAATGGAGGTTTTTGATAGATACGGTTCTGATGCACTGCGTTTTCTTATGCTTTCTGGATCTATTGTTTGTGGTGGTAATTTGCTACTCGATAAAGAAGGAAACTCAATACGAGATGTTCTGAAAAACGTAATAAAACCTATTTGGAACAGTTATCACTTTTTTACTATGTATGCAAATGCAGATGGAATTAAAGCTGAAGTTTGTAAGGATTATCAAAGCACTATTGATCGTTACATAATTTCCAAGTGTTTTGAAGCTGTAGAAGGTATCCAAGCTTCTATGAACAACTATAACTCCCAAGAGGCTTGCAAAATTTTAATGAACTTTTTTGAAGTGCTAAATAATTGGTATATTCGTCGCAGTCGCGAGCGTTTTTGGAAAAGTGATTTGGATCAGGATAAAACTGATGCTTATAATGTTCTATATACGGTTTTTTATTACATACTAAGAGCTGCAGCTCCTTTGTTGCCACTTATAACAGAGAATATATGGCAAGGGCTTAAGTATGAAGAAACATCTGTTCATTTGGCTAATTTTCCACAATTAGAGAAGTTTGATAGTCAGCTCATTGCCAAGATGGATTTGGTGAGAGAGATATGCAACTCTGCACTCTCTATTAGAAACACTTTTAACATACGTATCAGACAGCCACTTGGCAGTATGATCATTTATCATCAGTCTTCCTGTAGTTTTCTTGAAGGTGAGCCGTTTTCTGTCATCCCAGAGCTCTCTCCCGTCATCCCAGAGTTCTCTCCTGTCATCCGAGTAGCTGACACTGGGATCCAGAAAGAAAAAAGTGCTGGAATGACACCAAGCATGAATGAATATCAAGAGATGATAAAAGATGAGGTAAATGTAAAAAAACTGGAGTTAGTAAACAGACTTGAAGATATTGCATCACTAGAGTTAAAGCTAAGTTTTCCCCTGCTTGGAAAGAGAATACCAGATAAAATTAAGAAACTAGTTCAATATGTCAAAGAGGGAAAATGGAAGCAAGTTGAAAATGAGCAAGTTTTTTTAGGTAATGAGTCAGAAAATTGCATCATAGAAAAAGGCGAATATGAACTATTGTTAAAAGCAAACAGTGAATATTCCTCTGTATTTGATAACAATAAAGGGATTGTCATTCTAAATACTGAACTAAATGATGAATTAATTCTAGAAGGGCTTGCAAGAGATGTCGTGAGGCTCATTCAGGAAACCAGGAAACAAGCTGATTTTCATATGTCCGATAGAATCAGAGTAATAATCAAAACAGAAGATGAGAAAATTAAGGAAGCAATAAATACGTGGATTGAATATATAAAAGAGCAGACCCTTACCTTATCTTTGGACATTAATACAGAAATTGGAACTAACTTTTATTTTAAGGAGTACCAAAATTTGATAGTTGGTATTAGGTTAAATTATTAGTAGTTGAAAGTTGTCATTGTTTATGCTATACTTAGGTTACTTGAGGTAAGGTTATGGTATGCATGCTGTTGTAGATTGTAAGAAAGTTGTTGACTTAAATAACAATAGTGATGATTTAGGTAAAGTAGAATCTATTTCCAATGTTACTTTGGAAGAGGAAGAGTCTTTTGATGCTATGGAAGCTGTTTCTAATGTAGAAGAAGGGAATGATTTAGGTCTTGCTACTTCAGAAGAGGAAGAAGAATTTTTTGATGCTGTGGAAGAACAAGAGCCGTTAGCTAATTTTAACGTTCCACTCAGTATATTTCATTATAAAGATTATAACTCTGATTTTTTTACTTCTTGGTATAATATATCAAGTAGAATATTTAAAGAGGTAAATCGAGCTTGCCCGGAGAAGAAAGTATTAAATTTAGCTCTATCAGTTTTAATGTTTCCTTATATAGTTTTCACTGCGTTAGGATTAGCCGTATATAATAAATTAAAAACAAATGATAAGACACAAATCAGTTCAGAGGAGAATAAAACAAAAAAAAGTGAAGTAAGTGAAAGTACAGCAAAAAGATTGGCATATGGTGTTCTTGCTGCAATAGTGATTCTTGTTAATATCGCTGTGCTTGCAGCATTACTTATTCCTGCAACACTCGCTTTGGCTACTTTTTATCTTTTAAATAAAAAATTATCTCATTTTTTGATTGCTGCTATTAAAATAAGTAATGGGTTATGTCAAAATGAACACCAAAATATTGAGGTGTCTTTTCATGAGATAGAGGCTATTGAAGCAGACATTAAGTGGAATATGGAAGTTAAGTTTCCACCGCAATTTAAACAACTACTTAGAGATTTATACGAAGATAAAGATGGTAGTTGGTTTAATGTTGCACGTGATTCAGAACATAATACCATACTGAAATTATCAGCTAATATCCACTTAAAAAATGGTCTTAAGCCTTTACGTAATGAGATCAAGAATGTGCTTGCAACTTCTATTCAAGAATTTGCGAAGACTATGGAAGAACTGATAAAGCTAGAAAAGAAAGAGATTACATATGATAAATTGAAGGAATTGTTGGACGAATTCAGGTTAAAAGTGGTAAGTAGCATAGATTTTAAGTTGACAACTCACTTAATATACAACGCCTATCAAGTTGCCTTTATACAAGCAGTTAGGTTTCAGCTGGATAGACGGAAAGAAGGTTTTTCACTGGAAGATGAGATAAAAAATTCTTTAGTGAGACAGGAATTAGAGAGTCAAGGTAAGGAATTACCAGGTGAGAAAGAAGTGATAATAAGAGATCTGAAAAAAGCAGGAGCAAAAGTACCGGATGTTTTAGATGATAGTGAGCTTCCTATATTTAAAGCAGAATGGAAGCGGCTTAAAGAAGAAGGGAAGATAGCTAAGAGAACAATTATTGATGTTTATAAATATATACATAGTAGAGAAACAGAGACAGCTCTAGGTAATGCTAAAGAAGAGATTAATCTTTTAAAAAAAGAAGGACAAAAAAGATATATTAGGATACATGAAAAATTGAAAGAAATATATGGAGATGTAAAAAAGAATAATTTAGCAGGTGATGTTTTAAGAAGAAGGTTAGAAGGTCTTTTTAAGTTCGAGTATGATGATCAAGAAGTTGAGCAAAGGCTAGTAAAATCAGTAATGAAAAAAGCCAAGGGTGAGTTAGGCCTATTAGGCATGCTCAGCTTAATAGACCAGTTTCGGGATTTAGAAAAGGAGATAAAAGGTTCTTTGAGTGAGAATTTAAAAGAAGCTTCAGATAAAGTAAATGCTTTTGTAGCAAAGATATATTTAGAAATAACGAAATGCAAAATACAAAATGTACTCAAAGGCCAAGCAAAGGGTATAGAGGATTCATGTAAGCTGTTAGAGGAAAAGGAGCCGGATTTAGTACAGAGGATTAATGCGCACCGAGCGGAAATTGCAGAATGCTTAGAGCAACCTATATCGTTAAGGAAAGTAATAGAAGAAAATGAGGATTTAAACAAATATTTAGAAGGTGAGCGAAATAGGAAAGGAGAACAGCATCCAAGTACAAAATTAATAGAGAAGCATTTGAAAAATAACCAAGAAATTCTCAAAGCATTAAAACAGTTAGAATTAGAAGAAAAAGGATTGTTGATAAATGAAGAAACAAAAAATGATTATATAGAAGAACTAGAATCTCGCGAAAAAATAAAGTTTGCAATAATAGAGGATGATTTACTGAAGGAGTTCGAGCGTGAAACTTTTAACGAAGAAGCAGTTAAGAAGTTGTTAGAGGAAGCGGAACTTGAATACTATTTGGCAGAAAAATGCATAAAAAGTCCTGTGATAAAAACAAAAAATAATATCAAGCACTTTTATCAAGGTTTATTGTCTCCTTTGATAGATAATTTGACAAAAGATATAATAAATAATATACCAGGAAATAGTGAAGGTTGTATACAGAAAGTTAAGAACTGGAGTAAAGTTATGTTTGGTGCAATAAAGATTGGAGCATCAAATGCTTATAAAGAGACTACAGAGAGAAAAGCGTTAAATGTGGCACATAATACTTATAAAGAAGGAGAGACATTTCTTCAATGTTTTCAGTCAAATTATGAAGGTGTTGGAGCCTTTTTAGGTAATTTATTTTCTGATGATGGGGTAACATTTAAAAATGATGTGTGGCCTAAAATAGAAGAGCATTTGCATGGAATGTGGGATAGATTTTTCAAGGATATTGAATTCAATATTGGAAATAAATTGGATGAAGTAAGTGTGACACAGCAACGGCAGGAAACTATGATTGTGACTCAACGATAAGTTCTCAAAGTTCCTCCGGTATTTTCACATACTAAATTAACTATAGCACTTGATTCTTTTTGGATCTCTTTTTCAGTTAAAGTGTGAGTTGGAGAGCAGAAAGTAACTGACAATGCTATAGACATCTTATTCGATTCTATATTATTTCCATGGTATACGTCAAATACTAAAACTTCTGTGATGAGCTCTGAGCTTTTTTTTACCACATTGATTATGTTACCTACTTTCACATCCTTATTTACAATAAATGCAAAATCACGTTTTACACTTTGGTATTTATAATCGATAAATTTCTTTCTACTTACAGGTAAATTTTCAATATTTTCTAATATCACCTCAAAACCTACAACTTTTTGCTTGATGTCAAAAAGATCTAATATATTAGGATGCAACTCTCCAAAATAACCTGCTACTTTATTCTTAAAAGAGAGAGTGCCTGACTTTCCTGGGTGGTAATGTTCTTTTTCTGCTCTCTCTATCGTTAAATTATCGCAATTGACGTTAAAAAACTCCAAAGCTGCTATGCAATCAGCCTTTGCGTCAAAAACATCTACTTTCCTATTAGTATTATAATGGTTTCGCGGTAAATTATTTCCTGTTCTTATTCCACTTAAAACATGTTTAGACTGAGCTTCACCATCGTAAATCGGCCCGATTTCGAAGATTGCAAGATCAGATATTCCATGGGCAATATTATCAGCAGTAACTTGCAATAAATTTGGCATAATACTTGGTCTCATTATATTAAAGTTATTGTTAAACGGATTATCGATGATAAATAACTTATTCGAGTAACCAAATTTTTCAGCTGTTGATTCACTCATAAACGACCAGGTTAGCACTTCATGAAACCCTCTGTTTGTCATCAAAATACGCAAATTGTCGTATGTACTATCTACTTCTTCAACATTATTTGGTAGTGGTTCTTCTTTTATTTTGTCATAGCCGTATATCCTTGTTACTTCTTCAATTAGGTCAACCGGTATTGTCACGTCCGGTCTCCAGCTTGGTACTTGTACATTCCAATTGCCTTCGGTTTTTTTATCAATATTAAACCCTAGTTTCGTCAAGATATCGAACACTTCATCAGGCAATACAGATACACTTCCAAACTTGTTTACATCTTGGTAATCAAAGCTCACCTTGGTGTCAGCCCTATCTAAGCTGCCAGCAGACACTACGCTTGAGGCTTCTCCACCACATAAATCCAGAATCATTTTAGCTGCAAGGTTGAGTCCATCAAAAGTAAATTCGGGATCAACAGAACGTGCAAATCTGTAACTAGCGTCTGTGGAGATGTTTATTTGCCTTGCAGATTTAGCGATAGATATAGGGTCAAACCAAGCAGACTCTAAAAAGATATCAGTAGTTTCAAGTGTACATCCACTGCACTTTCCACCTATAATTCCAGCAACTCCATGAATATTTTTATCACCTGCAATAACGCTCATGTCTTTGTTTAATAAGTATTCTTTACCATTTAAACCAGCAAATTTTTCTCCGTCGTTTGCTTTGCGTACTGTGAGCTCTCCTTCTATTTTTTTTGCATCATACGCGTGCATTGGGCGGCTGAAAGATATCATAATATAGTTCGTGATATCAACTATTGTAGAAATGGAGCGCATTCCTATCGATTCCAATTTATCTTTTAGCCACTTTGGGCTTTCTTGATTTTTTACATTGGCGATGTATATTCCACTAATAAAACTTTCTCCGTCAGTAACTTCAACATCGATTGGTGAATTTATGGAGCTGGTAAGTTGTGGAATGCTTAAAGTCTTTAATGTTCCAATTCCAGTTGCAGCAAGGTCGCGAGCTATTCCATAAATGCCTAAGCAATCTCCACGGTTTGGAGTAACATTTATATCAATTACAGGGTCACAATTGAAAAATTTATCCCCTACTTTATAATCATCGGAAAGCTCGATTATTCCTTCACTTTCCTCTTGAACCAACGCAAGTTCAGAAGCAGAGCAGAGCATCCCTTCACTTAGCACTCCTCGTATTTTTGTAGGCTTGATTGTGAAATCACTTTCTGGCAATGTGCTACCAAGAGATGCAAGCACAGTTTTCATACCTTCTCTAACATTGTTTGCTCCGCAAACTATTTGTAGAATTTTACTTCCGTCATCTACTTTACATAATTTTAATTTATCAGCATTTGGATGCTGTATCACCTCTAATACTTCTGCAACAATAAAACCAGCTAATTTGGTATTGTCGATCACATCTTCTACTTCTAACCCTATGTGAGTTAATTTATCGGTAATTTCTTCTAAACTAGCATTGGTTTCTAAATACTCCAGTAACCAAGATAACGTGAATTTCATCGATCTAACAAGAAACAAAAAAGTTATTGTAATATAAAATGTAGTGCTTTTAAAGCTTGTTGTAGTGGAATACTTCTACATCATTGTTTATGATGTAGAAGCTTTTGTAACTTTATATCTTCTTGCGAAGAGAAAGAATTTTTTCTATATCACCTTTTAAATCTATCTCCAGAAAGAATTTAAGACTTTCATAATCCCAGGCATCCTCATCAATGTTACCATCAAAAAAGAAGTGTATTATTGCATTGTTGAGTCCTATGTAATAATCGCGAGTATCTTCGTCAAGGAAACAATCTACTGATTCGATGTATCCGTTACCAAATTCCTGCTCCAAATTTAAAGGATGATTAGTGTTAATAAAATCTATTTCGTTCATTATATACCTCACTAAAAATTAAATTATAATCAAAATAAGATATTAAGTCAAGATATTGAATAATTTAACAAGATTAGTAAATTTTAAAATACAGAGCTGACTGTAATTAACATTCTAATTACATATTTTGTTAATATGTTAATGTTATAATAATACAGAGCCTTATCTTAATTCTTGACTTTGTCCTATAAAATTCATACTTTATTTACTGTTTATAATTCAGATTAAAATGGCATTAAATCCGCTGGAACAGTTTAAAGTATATACGGTAATAGAGTTACCTAGGTTATTTGGGTATGACGTAAGCTTTACCAATTCATCTCTTTTCACGATGATTTCGGTGATATTGGTGATACTCTTTTTACTTTTTGGAATAAAGAAGGGGGCAGTAATACCAGGATATTTGCAAGCTGCAGTTGAGTATGTATATGATTTTGTTATTTCAATAATAGAAAATAACACTGGAAGCAAAGGCTTGCAGCACATTCCATTGATATTTACAGTGTTTATTTTCATTTTATCGTGTAATTTAGTTGGTGTTCTTCCTTATAGTTTCACGGTCACAAGTCATGTGATAGTCACCTTCGCTTTATCGATGGTGGTTTTTATTTATATAACGATTGTTGGATTTAAAGAAAGGGGAGTAGAATTTTTACGCATATTGCTACCAAAAGGAACTCCTTCGTGGCTTGCACTTATAATAATTATTATTAAGTTGTTTGCTTATTTAGTAAGGCCGGTTAGCCTATCAATAAGGCTTGCAGCAAATATGATTGCTGGTCATACAATCATCAAAGTGATAGCAGGGTTTATTGTAAATATGAACATATTTTTCACTCCTGCGCCGTTTTTGTTCATAATTGCATTGATAGGATTTGAAGTATTTGTTGCAATTTTACAAGCTTATATATTTACTATATTAACATGTGTATATTTGTCAGATGCAGTAAAGTAATTGACTTCCTTGTAGAATATTTTACGATTATATTATAAAGAAATAATTAAAGGTAATATATGGATTTAGTAGCTTTAAAATTTATAGCAATTGGTTTAGCTGTGTTTGGAATGCTCGGCGCTGGTTTAGGTATAGCTAATATCTTCTCTGCTGTGTTAAATGGGATTGCGAGAAACCCTGAATCAGAAGGTAAAATGAAAAGTTATGTTTATATTGGTGCTGCCATGGTTGAAATCATGGGATTGCTTGCGTTTGTACTTGCAATGTTATTAATATTTGCTGCTTAACAGATGCCACAGCTTGATGTTTCAACCTTCTTTTCTCAAGTTTTTTGGTTTTTAATTTTTTTCTCTTCACTTTTTTTCGTAGTAAGTTGTTTATTTTTGCCAAAGTTAGATGAAATAATAAGCACTAGAAGTAAAGAAGTATTGGGTTCTTTTAATAGTTCTGTTCATCTTTTAAGACTTACGGAAGATCAGATTACCAAGTATAACGCAGCTTTAACCCAAGCTAGAATACAGGCAAAAAAAATCATAGATGATGCACTTGCTCAGGTAGAAGAAATGAGAGCTAATGTTAAGAATATATTAGAAGAGGAAGATAAAAAAAAGAGCAAGCTTATTGAAAAAAAAGTGGCAGAATTTAAATCTGAATATACTGATCAGTTAAAACAAATGGCTACTAGTATTGCTTTAATTTATTATACTAAATTGACTAATTCTGAAATTGAAGAGGAATTTATTGCTGACTTGGTGTCCAAAGAATTTTAGGGGTTTTTATGTCTACATCACTGATTATCGGTCTTGCCTTCTTGGTAAGTTTTGTCCTTTCGTATAAATTGCTAAAGAAAGTGATAAAAAATGCGCTTAACAATAAGCGTAACAAAAGCAAATTTTCAAGTGAAGAAACTGAAAAATTCAGGAAAGATATGTTGGAGTATTACAAAAAATCTTCTAAAAAATACAAAGAATTAGATGCAGAAGTTAATAAAATGATGAATGAAGCACTTGATAAAGCTAATAGTATCATTAAGCACAATAGACAGCAGCTAGATCAGACATTAGATGACAATGCCCATTCTAACTTGAAGAAAGTCACTGACCAAGTTGAAAAAGCTCTTGGAGATTTACAGGCTAACACAGCGAATATAGCTGCTGATGCTGTAAAAAAAATAATGCATGAACGTAAAGATGATAAGCGTAGTAGCGAGGTCATATCTTCATTTTCACGTGACTTAAATAAAAAATTGCATTAGGTTCAATGCAACAATTGCCTATACTTCAAGCTGATAATGTAGAAAAAATTAAGTTTGATTCTAGTTTGTGCAAAGAGCCAGAGAAACTTTTTTACTATAAATTTAATATAATTCCTTGGCAAAAATTAAATAATACTACTTTTTTTATGGTTGAAGACACAAGCCGAGATATCAACCGTTGGGTCGAAGCTCATTACGGTATTGACTATGTATTAATAAAAGTGGATAGCGAACAGATTTTAAATCTTCTTAACTCGCACTTTGGTATTTCAGAATTTGCAAGCAACTACTTATATTACAAGAATCCTAATTTTTCAGCCAAAAGCATTAAACTAAGCTCAATATTTTTTGCTTCTTTCTTTATTGTAACTTCAATTTTAACACTAACAGAGAAATATACATATTTTGCTTTGATGTTGATATTTATAATCGGATGTTCTAGCTATTTATTCAAGTTTATAGCTACAATTTTTAACTTATGTGAAACCTCCAACCAAAAAGTGGATTATAGTAAGCTGAGTGAAGAAGATTTTCCTATATATACTATTTTATTGTCTGCTTTTAAAGAAAGTGCAGTGATAGAGCAATTGATCGAAAGCATTGAAAGTTTGGATTATCCAAAATCAAAATTAGATGTGAAGCTTCAGGTAGAAAGTGATGACCAAGAAACGCTAGCAGCTATAGAAAAGTACACTTTACCGCAGTATTTTGAAGTAATAAAAGTGCCTCATTCTTTGCCTAGAACAAAAGCCAAGTCATGCAATTATGCTATGAGCTTTGCTAGAGGAAAGTATGCAGTAATATATGATGCGGACGATAAACCAGACCCATTGCAGTTAAAAAAAGCACTGATTGAATTTAATAAGGGCGACGATAAGTTAGCCTGTGTACAGGCAAAATTAAATTACTATAATTGTGATTATAATTTTCTCACAAAATCCTTTTCTCTGGAGTATATGAACTGGTTTCAATACTTATTGCCTGGATTCCAAAAAATGAACATGCCAATGCCTTTGGGTGGTAGCAGTAATCATTTTTCAGTAAAAATTCTAAAAAAAGTGTTTTTCTGGGATGCTTACAGTGTTACCGAAGATGCTGACCTCGGTTTGAGACTTGCGCAAATGGGATATAAAACCAGGATGATTGACTCAGAAACATTGGAAGAGTCACCAATTGCTGTATTTGCTTGGATTAAGCAAAGAGCGCGCTGGATCAAAGGCTATATGCAAACTTATATTGTTCATTTAAAAAATATAAAGTCACTTTATAAACACACTGGATTTAAGGGAATTTTGCTATTGAATCTTTTTGTTGGCTCTGCAGCTTTTATATTTTTTACTACTCCATTTTTACTGCTTTCATTGATATTAACTAAAGTTTTAAATGAATTATTTTTGTACTACTTTGTAGTGGTATACATTACTAACCTGATTCTTTTGGTAATAGCTGTCAAACAGCAAAAGATGCCTTTTTATTTTTATATAGTATCGATATTTTTTCCGATCTATAGTCTGCTACATAGCATTGCAGCTTTTCTTGCCTTGTGGGAATTTATTTTTTACCCTGAGCGATGGAACAAAACTAAACATGGTTTATGGAAGCAAAACCTGTAGCTATTTGGCTTTTTCTTTGCTGTATTATGGTAATTCTCATGGTGGGGATTGGTGGATTTACCAGACTTTCAAAAGCAGGATTGTCAATCACGGAGTGGAAACCCATTACTGGAACATTACCACCACTGAGTGAACAAGACTGGCTACAAGAAAAATTAAAATACGAAGCTACACCTGAATATAAAGCACTTAACTATGGTATGAGTATGGAGGAGTTTCGCGCTATATACTTAATAGAATATGTACACAGATTGGTTGCAAGACTAACAGGTTTAGTTTTTGTCCTGCCATTTATATATTTTACATTAAGAAGAAAAATATCTAAAAAGGTAGTAATAAAGCTATTTGTGGCATTATTATTTGGAGCTTTACAAGCTTTTGCTGGTTGGTATATGGTAAAAAGCGGCTTGGTAGCCAAGCCTCATGTTAGCCACTATAGGCTCGCACTTCACTTATTATTAGCATTAATTATCTTTGCATTATTTTCATATCAATTTTTTGATTACCAAATCAGGCCAAAGCAAACTAAACTTAAGATTAGTTGTAACACCAAGTACTACGTAGGAATTATTTTAGTTCTGATCATGATACAAATAATTTTCGGCGCATTTGTTGCAGGATTAAATGCTGGTCTAATTTACAATACCTTTCCACTAATGGACGGACAAATCGTTCCAGAAGATTTATTTTTCTTACAGCCTACATGGTTAAATATCTTTGAGAACAGAGCAACAGTGCAATTTATACATCGAGCACTGGCATTGCTAATATTAGTTCTGACAGCAATACTCACAATAAAAAATGCCAGTTTAAAACCGGTATATATTATGCTGCTCTCCGTTATCATTCAGATCATTTTAGGTGTAATTACTCTATTATTGCACATACCAATAGCCATTGCCATAGCTCATCAAGTGTTTTCATTTATCTTGTTTGGGTCAAGTTTATACTTCTTGTGTTATTTAAGAAAGCAGACTACATCACCAATCTGCACATTTTTTCCTTCTTGAACGGGAATATTTTTTATCACCATTGCTGCTTCAGCACATATAATATTTTCCATTTTCATCGCTTCCACAACAAATAAAGGTTGTCCTATTTCTACCTGATCTCCTACATTTACGTGTAATTTAACTAATAAGCCAGATATTGGGGATTTTACAGCATCTGCTGAAATCCCTTCTGTTTCATTATTTAGCATTAACCTACTTAATTCAGCTACATGAGGCTTAAATATACAACACTCAGCTTTCATGCCTGCATGTCTTATGAAGTATTTACTGCCTTGTTTTTCTACTTTAAATGTTATATCAGCATCATCATTAATTGTAATATATAGTAATTTATGACTTGATTTCCACTTGCCTACTACAGAATATGTATTGTGGTTATATACTGTTGTTAATATATTATCTTGGTACTTTACGTTTACAGAGTACTCATTGTCATTTATTACAACTACAAGCGTTTCATTCACTGCCTTATGATAATACCTTTCTTCATTTTCTAAATGAATACATAACGCAGTGAAAATAAATATTTTAATATACTCTTCTGTAACAAAATCGCCGTGAAACCCACTAGGGTAATGATCTGGAATGAATCTCGTATGGAGCTTTGCTGCGATAAAATTTGGGTGATGGAAGATGGATTCTAGAAATTCTATATTATTTGTTACTCCTTCTATATAGCATTCAGACAATGCTTTTTGCATTCTGCTGATCGCTTCTACTCTATCTTTTCCATATGTTATCACTTTGGCAATCATCGAATCATAGAACATGCTAATTTCTGAACCTGCAGCAACTCCATCATCTATTCTTACATAATCATTTTCACCCGGTTTATCGTAATATTTTATTCTTCCGCTGGAAGGGAAAAATTTCTTCGATGGGTCTTCAGCGCAAATTCTACTTTCTATTGCAGAACCAGTAAGTTTAATATCATCCTGATTGAATCTCAATTTCTCTCCACAGGAAGTTCTAATCATTTCTTCTACTATGTCTATTCCAGTTATAAATTCTGTTACTGGATGCTCAACTTGCAATCTCGTATTTACCTCAAGAAAATAGAAGTTTTGGTCTTTATCTACAACAAACTCAACAGTGCCTGCTGAAAAATAGCCAACTTGCTTTGCCAGAGAAACACATTGAACATACATTTTTTGTCTTACTTCTTCACTAATGAATGGACTTGGCGTTTCTTCTATTATTTTCTGATTATTCCTTTGTATCGAGCATTCTCTTTCTCCAAGACAAACTATATTGCCATATTTATCTGCTATGATTTGTATTTCAATATGTCTTGGCAACTCTATATATTTCTCTATAAAGATACTGCCATCCTTAAAACTTTTCTCTGCTTCATTTGTGGCTGATGTAAATGCTAGTTCAATTTCTTTTTTGGAGTTTACAATTCGCATTCCTTTGCCACCACCGCCTGATGCAGCTTTGAGCATAACGGGAAAACCGACCTCTTTAGCAACTTGAGCTGCGTGGGCAGCATCGCTGATCTTACCCATATATCCTGGCACTACATTCACTCCAGCTTTTCTTGCCGCTTCTTTTGCTGTTATTTTGTTGGCTGTAACTTCTATTGTTTCTGCACTGGGGCCGATGAAGTCTATATTATGTTTTTGAAGAGCACGTGGAAAATCTGGATTCTCTGCTAAAAAACCATAGCCAGGATGAACTGCCTGCGCACCTGTTTCAACTGCTACTTCACATATTTTTTCAATGTTTAAATAACTGAGGCAAGATGGCGAAGGGCCGATATATCTTGACTCATCTGCTTGTCTTACATGCACAGAATTTACATCTGCATCCGAGTATATGCACACACAAGATATACCCATCTTATGGGCAGTTCTGATAATCCTGCAGGCAATCTCTCCTCTGTTTGCTATTAAAATCTTACTGTACTTCTTTTCTATCATCGTATGAGTATACTTTCTGAAGTTAAGAAAGTAAATTTCTATATCATTGCCTGCAAGTAATTTCTAGCTTCATCAAACACCTAAACTTTCTCCTGCAAGTTGTACATTAGCATTTTCCACTAAAGTGCTTTCGTTATGCAAGGCATGTATCTTGCTACATGCTTTAACTGACAGGTATGTGACTCCGCCAGAAGCTATTGCAACCATCGAGCTTAGTGCAAAAGATTGAGAAACTAAAAATAAAAAGTATAAAGACAAACATAAAGCAGCGATACATGCTATCGCTCCTATTATATATAAGCACAGGTGAAACTTCTGGTTACATATAAAGCTGTCTTTTATGCCTGCGATTTGCTTAATTTCTTTCTGTTGTGCAGCATTTAAGTAATAAAGAGGAGTTTCCCTCTTCTTATTAAAAGCATAGCCTTTACTGCAGAGCGCATCTTTAATATATTTTTTATTACATTTGAGTTCCTCTTTCAATCTGCTTACTTCTTTCCGATCTCCAGCTTCTTCTGCTTTCGTAATTTTGTTATTAGCTTCCTTCTCTAAGTCATTCACAATCTCTTGTACTGCAGGCAGCAAAATTCCACTTCTTGCTGCTTCATGAAATGGATTATCTCCATATTCATTATGCGCAGTTACAGAAGCAATGTTCTTCTTACAAATGTCTACAAATTTACCTTTGTTTTGTATTCTTGCAGCTAAATGCAGGAGATTACCTGCCTGTACTCTTTGTTTTGTTTTATCAAAAGGGCCGGTGTAACGCCAATTGATATTAGCTTCATTATCTGAAAGCAATTTTGCTATATCTACAAGTCCATCCATAACTCACCTCGCTATACTCAACCAATACTAAGTTATACAACACAATTTATGAAAAACAAGTAAATTTTATCTCTCAGAACAAATAAATTCTAAATTGTTACAAACATAAATTTTAGCTATCATCATTTACATTACTGTAACAGACAAATATGCCAGGTATAGTCACGAGATTTGCTCCATCACCAACAGGATTTTTGCACATTGGAGGAGCTCGTACTGCGTTATTTAATTGGCTCTATGCAAAGCATCATGGTGGCAGGTTTTTGCTAAGAATTGAGGACACCGACAGAAAACGTTCAACACAAGAAGCAATTGATGCAATTATAGAAGGGCTAAGATGGCTCGGTATGAGCTATGATGGGGAAATAGTATATCAGTCAAAAAGAATAGAGCGGCACATTGAAGTAGCAAACCTTTTAGTTGAGAGGGGTAGGGCGTATCACTGTTATTGCCCTGAAGATGAAGTTGCAGAAAAGAAAATAAAAGCAAGAGAAGAGGGCAAGATATACAAGCATAAATGTACTACAAAACCTCCTTCTTGTCATCCAAGTAGCCGACACTGGGATCCAGAAGAAAATATGTGGTCACGCGCTGGAATGACATCCGGTGTGAGGTCAGTTATCCGTTTCAAAGTGCCAGACTCACAAGAGATCGTTATTGATGATAAAATATACGGCCAAATCAAAGTAAATAGCAACCAGCTTGATGATATAGTGATCTTACGCTCTGACAACACTCCAACATATATTTTTGCTGTCGTAATTGACGATCATGATGCTGGAATAACTGATATAATACGCGGTTCTGACCATCTCACTAATACCTTTAAACATCTGCTAATATACCAGGCTCTTGATTTTGACATTCCACGCTTTGCACATGTGCCGCTTATCCATGGGGAAGATGGGAATAAGCTATCCAAAAGGCATGGTGCCACAAGCGTTTGCGATTATGAAAAGATGGGAATATTGCCAAAAGCGATGCGTAATTACTTGCTGAGACTTGGCTGGAGTCACGGCAACGATGAGATTATTAGCGATGAGCAAGCAATAGAGTGGTTTAATTTAGAAAGTATTGGTCGTTCACCTGCACGGCTCGATTTCAAAAAACTGGAGCATTTGAATAACCACTATATTAGTAATATGAGCAATGAAGATATTCTGACTCTAATGCTTAGAGAAAATACTCTAACTGACAAAAAAAAGGGCTATTTACTGCAGGGACTGACAGAGCTAAAAAAAAGAGCAAACTACCTGACCGAATTATTGGATTTAGCAAAATTTTATATTCAAGATCCGCCACTTGATTTAAGTGAAGAGGCTGAGCAAATTGTCAAATCTAACCTCGATATAATCAAGTTACTCGCGTCATTTCTGTCAAAGATCGGTGATGAAAATTGGAATAAGGGTTTTTTATCTTCTCAGATCAAGGAATGTGCAAAATTGCACGATATGAAAATAAGCGATGTATACCACTCATTACGCGCCCCTATAACTGGAGTAATGGATGCACCTGGAATCATTGATATCATGGTGATTCTTGGTAAAGATGAGTGTATAAGAAGGTTACAAGCAATTTAAATGAAATAAGAAAATTACTTGACATCCTTCGCCAGCCCCCTTATCATGAAACTGAAGCTATTGTATTTGCTTTCGCCAATCTGCAGATTAAAAGGTAAGGATTACTTAATGTATCGGCGTCTTATGTTCAATTTTTTGCAGTATATAGATACTGTATGTCTTTACAAAACTTCATCTACATCTAGATTTTTATCTAAATAAGCTGAACGCGCTTATAAAGCGTTACAAGACATCAAAAAATGCCAATACTCGACAGAGATAGTAAAAGACTAGCTAACTCGGGGATTCTTTGTCTTTTTTTCTGCTTGGTAAATTTCTTAAACATTTGCAGCGTAGGTTAGTTGCAATTAAAAGCAGCTGAATTTCGCTTGTCAAGCGTTTAAAACATAAAAAACGCCAATATTTTAAAGCGGATAATAACCACGGGGCTTCTTTTGCCTTTTTTTTCGTTTGGTAAATTTCTTAATATTTATAGCTAAACGACAATCGTCATCCCGCTGCTTGTTAGCGGGATCTAGAGATACCGCGAATGAATCGCGGTATGACGGTTCGTGGCGGTATGACGGTTCGCGGCGGCATGACAATAAGCTCGTCATCCCGCTACGTGTTAGTGGCTGAGATACTGCGGCGGTATGACGTAGGATTGCTGTCATCCCGCTACTTGTTAGCGCCGCGGCGGCATGACGTCTTAACTATAGAAAACTTGTATAGATTTTTTCTACTTCTGTGATATCATAAGCCTGTAATGATAAAATAAGTAAATATGGATAAGTCAGCGTATGAGATCATAGAACATGAGTATGACGTGGTAGTAGTAGGTGCAGGTGGAGCAGGGCTCAGAGCAACGCTTGGGATGGCTGCAACTAATTTTTCAGTTGCCTGCATTTCTAAAATTTTCCCTACACGAAGTCATACAGTTGCAGCACAAGGCGGAATTAGTGCAGCTTTAGGTAATATCGGTGAAGACGATTGGCGCTGGCATGCATATGACACAATAAAAGGTTCAGACTGGCTTGGTGATCAAGATGCAATAGAATATATGTGTAAAAACGCTGCTAAAGCTGTTATTGAACTTGAAAATTTTGGCGTACCTTTTTCTCGTACAGAAGATGGCAAAATATACCAGCGTTCCTTTGGTGGAATGACAACTCACTTTGGTAAAGGAAAATCAGCGCAGCGCACTTGTGCGGCAGCAGATAAGACTGGGCACGCAATCCTTCACACTCTATATCAGCAGTGTCTTAAATTCAACGCTGAATTTTTTGTTGAATACTTTGTGATTGATTTAATTATGGATAGCGAAACATGCTGCGGAGTTCTTGCTTGGTCGCTATGCGACGGCACATTACATAGATTTCGTGCGCATAGAGTGGTGTTAGCAACAGGTGGATATGGACGTGTTTATTTCTCTGCAACAAGTGCGCATACCTGCACAGGTGATGGTAATGGCATGGTAGTAAGGGCTGGATTACCACTTGAAGATATGGAATTTGTACAATTTCATCCAACAGGAATATATGGCTCAGGGTGCCTGATGACAGAAGGATGCCGTGGTGAAGGGGGGTACCTCGTTAATTCTCAGGGCGAGAAGTTTATGGAACGTTACGCACCAAAAGCAAGAGATTTAGCTTCCCGTGATGTGGTAAGTCGCGCAATAACAATTGAAATTAGAGAGGGAAGGGGGGTTGGACCAAAAAAAGATCATATGTATTTAACTATAGCGCATCTTGATCCGGAAGTAATAAAACTCAGATTGCCGGGCATCAGCGAAACCGCAAGAACTTTTGCTGGAGTTGATGTCACTAAAGATCCAATACCGGTCATTCCGACTGTTCACTATAACATGGGTGGCATTCCAACCAATTATTATGGAGAAGTGATCACGCTGAAGCAAGGTAAGGAAGAAGTGGTAGATGGACTATTTGCAATTGGAGAAGCTGCATGTGTTTCTGTGCACGGTGCAAATCGACTTGGTTCTAACTCGCTTCTTGATCTTGTGGTTTTTGGTAGAGCTGCAGCGCTCAGAGCAAGAGAGAAACTAAAATCCGGTACACCACATAAAAAATTGCATTCAGACTGCACAGACTGGATAGTAGATAGATTTAATAAAACGCGATTTGCCTCCGGTGGGCTAAAAGTAGCAAAAATACGCAGTGAAATGCAGAACACTATGCAAAAGTACGCATCAGTGTTCCGTGTTGCTGAAGTTTTAGAAGAAGGCAAAAAAGCTATAAAAAAGGTAGCAAAAATGATGCCTGATATTTCACTTGAGGATCGCAGTATGATGTGGAATAGTGATTTAGTTGAAGCACTGGAGCTTGCTAACATGATCCCACAAGCGGTTATTACCATGGAATGCGCAGCTAATCGCGAGGAAAGCAGAGGTGCCCATGCTCGTGAAGACTTTCCTGAACGTGATGACAAAAACTGGATGAAGCACACTATAGCGTGGCTTGAAGAAAAGAAAGGGCAAATTAACGTAAAAATTGATTATAAAAAAGTGGCTGAAAAAACTCTGAGCGGTGAGATTGATTTCATAGCGCCAGAGAAGAGGGTTTACTAGTTACACTATCCCTACACAATTTTTCAACGAGTTCATATATTGATATGGCACTCATTTTAGTGTCTGGAGGACTCTCAGTATGCTCTGATTGATTTGGTGACTCTTGTACTGCTTGATTTTTAGTCTCATTCCTTAAATTCTGTTGATCATTATTAACAAGGTTCTTCGAAGCTTGATTCTGCTCTGTTGTTGAATTAGAGCGGTTTTTGTCGTTAAATGTGTCCTGTGCTTTGTTGGTTGATTTTTCAAAAAGTTTCTTAATACCACTAAATCCTAAAGTTAAAGTAAGACATATAACTCCAGCAGTAGCTATGATAGGAATGGCTGCTCCAATTGCCATTTGACCCTGAAAGAAAGCAAATGTTACCATTGCAATAACAGTAATCGTTATCGTGATTGCTAACAGTTCGCGGGTCCTTTTTGCTGGATCTATGAATCCTGCTACAGCAGATACTCCTTTTTTTATACCAGAACCTGCTTCTTTAATGCCAGACTTGCATTTTTTTGAAGCAGTTTTACAGTGGTATTTTTCTTCAAGCTTCTCTTTTAGTTCTTTAGCTTTCTCCTGTGCTTTCTGTGGAGTCCCTGAATAATCTTTTAGATCTCGTAAAGTTAAATAGTACTTTTTAGTATGGAATTCTGGATCTTTTAACCACAAAGAACCAGAATCACCGTTTTGTAATAATGCTGCACAAAACTTTGTTGTATTATCATAATTAGTTGCTAAATCAAAAATTGTTTCTTGCGATAGGTGTTCGATACTTCTTTTTTCTGCTTTTTTCTTTAATGCCAATTCTAGGGGTGTGTTCCCTTCTCCATTCTTAGCATTTATAGCTTTACCTAATTTATCTTTAGATATTGTTCCATTTTTTACTAAACCTAAAATCAATTCCAAACATGTAACTTTTTGTTCTCCTTTGAATGAAGCAATATAGTGCAGAGCATTTTTTCCATCTTTATCTTGCACAGTAATATCTGCACCGTTTTGTAAAAATAACTCTAAGGCTTTATATCTATTTGTTTTTTCAAATTTTCTATCTGTACATGATCGATCCTCATTCTTTTCTTTTATATGCTGAAGCAACTGATGAAGAGGTGTTTGCTCTTTCCCGTTAACAGCATTTATAGCCTTACTAAATTCATCCTTACCTAAAGTCAACTTCAAACATGCAACTTTTTGTTCTCCTTTGAATGAAGCAATATAGTGCAGAGCATTTTTTTCATCTTTATCTTGCACAGTAATATCTGCACCATTTTTTAGCAATAGTTCTAGGGTTTCATACCTTTTAGTTTTTTCAAAATTTTTACCTGTACATGATTGTTTCCCGCTCTTTTTTTCTATATACTGAAGTAATCGGTGAAGAGGTGTTTGCTGTTTGTTTCGAGTATTTACCAGTTCTTTGTTTTTTTCTAGTATAAGCTGAGTAAAGTTACACTTTGCTTCTTTCTTTAATGTCACAGCACAGTGTAAGACCGTATCACCATCTGCATTTTTAGTAGTCATATCATCACCTCTCTGTAGCAAATCATTAAATCTATCTATATTTTTATCTGAAACTGCTTTATGTAATGGGTAACCACCGTCGGTAATTTTCGCGATTTTAATTACTACCGAGTTTTCTGTCTTTTGGTCTAACTTAGACTTCTTTACTGACTCTGCTAATTTTTCTAAGAAATTACGATAGTATGTCTTTTGCTCTTCTTTTAAGTCTTGTAATTCTTCTTTAGACAACTGCAAATCATCAATATTTGCTCCTAATTTGAGCAATTGTATAGCAGATACTATTGTATTATCGTAGTGTGGTATAAGTTTTTTTAAAGGTGTTAAAATTTTTCTAGGTGTAGTCTCAAAACTATGTTTTTCTTTTGTTACTTTACTAAGTAACAATGCTTGCAGTGGTGTTTGACCGTTGCCATTTTTATCGTTTACAGCTTTTTCAAGTTGTGCTTTAAGTTCTTCCTTCTTACTCACATTTAGTACTGTATTTAAAAAATCAAACTTTTGTTTTTTCTCTAATTGTGTAACTATTAGGTGTAAAATATTATTTCCTTTCTCATCTTTTATGCTGCTAATATCCGTACAATCTTTTAGATATTTTCTAAATTCCCTGTTATTTCCATTTTTGATCGCTTTTAGTAGTAGAGCATTGTTATTTGTTATTTCGTTGCTTATTTCTACTTCATGATCATCTTCAACATCACTGCCGTAGCCACTTTCTGTTTCGCTGTCCCTACGGTTGTGGGTAAAACAATATCTGCTATTATAAGTAATTTCTGAAATTGCTTGCTTTACTCGCTCTTTTGTTTCATTTGATATTTTTTTCGATCGTTCTATTGCTTTATCTAGCACTGGAAGGAAGCATTGGACATAATACCTATAATATTTTTCTTGTTCTCTAAGTGATTCTTCTAATTTAGTTAATACTTCAGGACTAGCATCTTTTTCAAATAACCTTTTACACTTCTTGAGGGTTCCATCTTGACCTCTTGGTTTTTCATGCTTGTGTTCTTCTTTTTTTACCTTTCTCTCTATAATGCCATACAATTGCTCGTCTTTTCTATCCTGCTCTTGCTTTTTATTTTTATCTATGCATTCACCTAATTTATCTGCATTAGTAGTTAGTGCAGTTATATCTATACCCATACTAAAACCTCAATATTAAAAGCTATTTAAGTTGTCAGCACTAAACTAACAACCAAGAAGTTTGACTTTTAAATTGAGCTAAACGTTGTATATGTGATCAAAATATAGGTGGAAAGGCAGAAAATTAATTTCTGTGAGAAAATTTGCCGTCATAGTTAAACCTCACTTGAACAGTTGCTACTATTTTAACCATTTAATCTTAAAAAATAATAAATATAGCTAAACTGTGAAATGTGCTATTGGCTAAAATAGGATAAGAAACTATAGCTGCAAATATCCAAATTGATGTTTTTATCAGTCTTCCAGACTTGGTTTTTCTTTTAGTTTTTTAAGTCTTTCTTTATTTAGTATGGAGCTTATCTCTTCTACACTTTTATCAATATCATCATTGATTATTACATAATCATATTTATCACGTTTGCTTATCTCTTTTTGAGCTTCGGCTAATCTGCGCTCTATTTCGCTTGCATCATCACTATTACGCTTTTGCAAACGCAACCTAAGCTCTTCCATTGAAGGGGGAAGTATAAAAACACTCACAACTTTTTTTCTCATGAGCTTGAATAAGTGAAATGCTCCTTGCCAGTCTATGCTGAGTAAAACGCTTATTCCACTGCTCAGGTTTTGCGCTATAAAATTTCTTGGTATACCATAAAAATTCTCAAAAACTTTGGCGTATTCAAGCATTTGGCCAGCTTTGCATAACTCGTGAAATTTTTCTTCGGTAACGAAAAAATAGTCTTTTCCATTTATTTCGCCGGGGCGAGGCTTGCGTGTAGTCATAGAAACAGACCTAACTAAATTAGTTGATTGCTCAAGTAATTTTGCTGATATAGTAGTTTTTCCAGCTCCAGAAGGGGAGGATAGAACCAATAATACGCCCTCACTTTTTACGGTCATTTTTCTTTGCATTTTTTAACATGGTGCTTTTTGGATCAGAGTTTAAAAAGCTAGAACCTTCTAAATTAGAATTTGATAAGTTGGTGCCAATGAGAGAAGAGTTATCAAAGACAGTATAGCGCAAATCGGTCTTTTCAAAATTTGCCTTATTCAAATTAACGTTTACAAACTTTGCTCTACTCAATGTTGAATTAGAAAAATCGGCATTTTCTAAATTCATATTCTTAAATTCAAAGTAAGAATAATTTACATTAAATTTTTCACCCTGTGATATTTTCTCTTGCAAATCTCCAATTGAAGTTATAGCATTTTCTAACCCTGCAAGTTTTTTCTGTCCTTGATTGTCAATCAAAATCGAATTATCAAACTTGCAATCTGTTAAATGAACATCAGCAACTGAACTTTTATATATGCTTGAAGAGTGAAAAGACATATCACTAATTGTTGAATTACTCAAATTGCTAAGAAAAAAACTAGTTTTCCTAAAGGCATTAGCGTGAAGCAAAGAAGATCTGAAATCGCTTTCAATAAAATTTGAATTAGTTACTTTTAAATTGGACCAACTCGAATTATCAGCTAATAAATTAAAGAATGTTGAATTTTCTATTTCACTAGAATCAATATTATGGCGAGAAAGTGTACTGTTATAAACTTGAGAGTCTTGGATTTTTATCTTATACATTGAAGTTGTAGAAAGGTCTGAATCTTCTATCTTCACATAGGTGAATAGTGAATGGTCAAAAAATGAGCCATTCATGTTAGAATTTGCAACTTTAGTATTATGAAACTTTCCGTGACGAATGTCAGCATTAGAGACATTAACTTGATGCAGTTCACTAAAACTAAAATCAATATTGGATAAATCAGCATCATGAAGATTTGCTTCAGAAACATATGCATGTTTTATCTTGGAACCATTTAGTATAGATTGAACAAAACTTGAATTATCGTCATTCACATAGGAAATTTGTGTGTTGCTTAAATCAGTTTCGTCGAAGTTACTGTTAATTATGATAGAAGAATTAAGGCAAGCATCGGAAAGATTGCTACCTGTAAAGTCTGATTCTTTTAACTCTGCACCATATATGTTAGCATTTTTTAATGAAGAAAATTGTATCTTTAATTTATATGCATCCACTCCAAAGAAACTTGCATTATCAAGGTTGTTTTTCTGCATAACAGTATCGTTTATTTCACTATCACTAAAATTTACGTGGCTAACATTCGAGTTTGATAAGTTGGAGAAATTCATTTTCACATTCGAGAAATTAGTATGCAAACCAATTACGTTGTGCATACTTACTTTTTTGAGATCGGAACTGATAAAATCAGCATAACTAACATTAGACTGATCAAATACGATATCTGTTAAGTTTGCAGAAACAAATTTTGTAAAACTCAAATTTGTACCTTTTATTTTAATGCCATGTAAATTAGCATTGGAAAAATTAGCACCACGTAAATCAACATCAATGAAAGACACATCGGATAAATCGGTGTTAGAAAAATCGGCACCAATCAGACTTACTCCATCAAAAACAGATTTACTTAGGTACAGTTGGTTAAAATTAGCTCCATTTAAGTTAGAACCAAAACCTTTCTTAAAATCTTCTGGCACGCCCTCTTTGTGGCACTGCACCAAAAATTCAGCAAAGTCTTTTTTACTGTAAGATACGTATTTTGCATCACGCAAAGCGTTTAAAAAATCACTAATCTGATTTTTTTCATCATTTGTTTCGTTTCCATAACATAAATGACCAACTAAAATTAATATCAAAAATCTAATCATCTTGCTTATCGCACTGTATTTCTTTCGTTTTCACAGCCCAATCGTACATTGCTGAGCTTTCTTTATTGTCTATTTTTCTATCCTCCAAAAGATGTGGCATCATTTCGGCAATCGCATTTATTATATTGATCTGCTTTTTTTCGATTGCTATATCAATTGGGGATTGAAAATTATTGTTAACTACTCTAAGATCAGCACCTTGTAATAAGAGAAAGCGCACTATGTCTACCTCACCTTGTTTAACTGAATAAATGAGAGGAGTATCACCCAATTTATTTCTAAACCTTAGTATCTCTTGAATTGTTAATCCAATTTTTTCTAGCTTACTTATTACTCCTCTTAAGCAAGTTAAGTTGTTCTTCTTAATGCAGTAAAAAAATTGCTTACTGTAATCATCAATAAACACAGTTGTAGGAAGATGCTCATTAAGGCTATCATATTGTCGTTTATATATTGACTTGCTTTGTATGTCTTTATGACCCCATTCTTTTATTGGTTCTCTGTTTAGCTTTGTCCATTTTTGTAAACTTTTCTTTTCACTTTGCTCTTCTTCATCTTTTTTAGTTATAGGTTTTACTCTATTGCGGTCCTTGGAATTACTGTTTGTTTCTTTCACTTTTTTTTCTTCAGACTGATTCTCTACTTTTTCTTTTTTTCCCTCTAATAATTGACTCGCATCACTTTTTGAAAGTTCATTATCTTTTATATCAATCCTCTGATCAGCTTGTAGATTTTTTTGCGGGTTAGCTGTATTCTCATTTAAATCAGCACTTAAAGGCAAAGGCTCTGGTTTCAAATCTTTATTCACTTCTTTATTGGCCACATTTGGTAAATTTTGAGCAAATTTGTCTGTGCTTCCTTCTAGCTGGTCATTTGGCAAATCTTTATCAATCCTTTCACCTTCACTTATAGTTTTTTCAACCACGAAAGCTTTGTTCTCGTTGTGTTGCAGTTTCTCTTTATCGGTAGTGCCGTCTAATCTTTTGCTCTCAGCCTCTTGTGTTTGTTTAGCATCGACGTTGCTTTTTAACTCATCTTTTTGATTTGTGCTATCTTGCTTCCTTACACCTACATTTTCGTTTTTATGAACTGATTCAATTTTCTTTTCTTCAAGCTGCTCTACGGCAAACAGGATGGGTGATCCGAATACGACAGCTAATAATATAAAATATAAAATATTCTTCATAAATATCCCAAGCATAAGCTTAATTAAAATGATACTATAATCAAATGATTAATCTACAGTAAAAAATGCCTTAGGATTTAATTTATAAAAAAACAATAGATTTTTTGTATCTGTTCAGGGGCATCGCAAATATTGAAGCAAAGTGGTCAGTGCTTACTGTACGAACATTGTGATTTGAGAGCAATCTCCGCTAGGGAGGATGTCATCCCAGTGCCCAGACACTGGGATCCAGAAAACTTAACTTTAAATAAGTGGCTGCATAATAAACTACACATTAAACCTAAAGTGCATTATATCACCATCTTGCACGATGTAATCTCTGCCTTCAAAGCGAATTTTTCCTGCGTCTTTGCAAGCTGATTCACTTCCATACTTTATGTAGTCTGCAAAGCTTATTGTCTCTGCTTTTATAAAGCCTTTCTCAAAATCAGTGTGGATTACACCTGCTGCTTTATCGGCTGTTGACCCTATTTTTACTGGCCATGCCCGTGCTTCTTTGGGGCCCACAGTAAAGAAAGTTATCATACTCAGCACTTCATACATAATACGCGCTACTCCATCAAGGCCTGATTCTTGTAAGCCAAATTCTGATAAAAAACTCTGTTTTTCCTCTTCACTATCAAGATTTGCAATATCTGCTTCGAGTTTTGCTGAAATGCAATAAAATTTGTTTTTATTTTCCTCTGCCATTCTCTCTACCTTTTTAGATAATTCATTGCCAGTTATAACATTTGTATCTTCAACATTGCAAACGTACATAACGGGCTTTGTTGTCAGCAATTGAAGCGACTTCATCTCATCTCCATCGATATTCTCCAAACTTCTTGCAGGTTTACCTGATTTTAAAGTAGCTAAAACCTCTTGCATTAATTCAAGTTGTCTCTTTAGCTCTTTATCACCTTGCTTTGCTTTCTTTTCCAATTGAGGAAGCCTTTTTTCTATGCTATCAATATCAGCTAGGATTAATTCCATTTCTACCACTTCAGCATCTGATATTGGATCTATTTTACTGTGTATATGGCTGATATCGTCATCCGTAAAGCACCTGAGCAGATGAACGATGGCATCAACTTCTCTGATATGGCTTAAAAATTTATTGCCAAGCCCTTCGCCTTTGCTCGCACCCTTTACCAGACCTGCAATATCTACAACTTCTAATTGGTTGTAGATTACCTTCTCTGAGCCTGCAATTGCTGCGATTTGTTTCAAACGTTGATCTTTTATCGAAATCTTGCCTATATTTGGCTCGATTGTGCAAAAAGGATAATTTGCAGCTTCGGCTGCACTTGACTCTGTAAGCGCATTAAATAAGGTTGATTTTCCTATGTTTGGTAACCCAACTATACCGCAGTTAAAACTCATATTTGCTATGTAAAATTATAACTATTGCATAATTTAAAAATTTCTGCTATACGTAATTAGTCGCTTATTGACAATTTTGTTAGTATAGTAATATATAGCTTAAATTAAGGTAAAACTATGACTACAGCTAAGAAACGGAAACTACCAAGTGACTTTCATGATGTTGAGGTTGGAATAAAAAGGCCCAGGATCTCAGGGCAAGAAATAACTCTTTTAAATAGTAACCCTTACCCTGACAATTTCTATGTAGGACAAGCAATTGGTAATGGAAGCTGTTTTTTTGACTCGTTCAGGCAAAGTCTAGAACAACAGACAGGAGAGCAAGTTACTGCCGAAAAATTAAGAAATGATTGTAGGGAATTTGCGCAAAAGAATCCACCAAAGTGGTTTACAAATGCAATTGTCAATAGTCATGATAACAATGGCCAGCACCGTAGTGAAACTGTAGATGATTATACAGCAAACATTATGCGTAACGATAGGTGGGGTGATCCTGACGTTGAAGGCAGAATACTTTGTGAAAAGTATAAGGTAAAGCTACATGTTATAGAGAACCAGACTGTTGATAACCAAGATCTGTCTTTGCATGAATTAATAGACAATTCAGGTTCAAAAAGTGCAGGTGAATACAATAAAGTTGATTATGATGATAGTAGTATTGTGCATATAATAAACAAAGGCGGATTGCATTTCGAACCATTGCTTGATAGAAATAAAAGTTTAGCAAAACAACTGCAAGAGGAAACCAAACTTAAACAAGAGCAAGAACAAGAAGATTTCCTATTAGCAAAAAAACTGCAGCTAGACGAGATCTTAGAATATTGTAACCTTTCAAAGGATATCTCTGAGAGAGCAGAGGTTGAAAAGGGATTTGATAAGTTATTGGCAGAAAATGCTGATGGAAAAATTGGTGATGTTGTAGGGCAGTGCGTTAGTGATATAAAGCAGCGCATAGAGCGCTCTGAGAAGCAAAACCCTTCAAGCTCACCAAGATGTAGTATGGAGGAATCAAGAACAGAAAAAACATTTCATCAACAACAAATATCACAATTGGAAGTGTAAAATAAATCTTCATAGCTCTGTATATTTTTATATAGGGCTTTTGCAAGCATTTCATATAATATGAACTTGCAGTACGTACTAACCTAAATGCAAGTTGACCATGAGACTAGTTTAATTATTGATGCCATAGAGGAATTTGGTGGTGAGGCTAGGCTTGTCGGCGGATGTGTGAGAGACTCAATTTTGCAGCGTGATGTTCACGACATCGATTTAGCTACTAATTTGCTTCCCAATCAAACGATTAAAGCGCTAAAACTCCGTAATATAAAAACTATTCCAACTGGCTTAAAACATGGAACTATCACTGCAGTTCTAAATCAAAGATCTTTTGAGATCACAACACTAAGGCATGATGTGAAATGTGATGGTAGGCATGCAAAAGTAGAATTTACCAATAATTGGCAAGCGGATGCTTCAAGGCGCGACTTTACATTTAATGCTCTGTATGCAGATAAGCATGGCCATATATATGACTACTTTGGTGGTATAGAGGACTTAAAAGCGCGAAGGTTAAACTTTATAGGCAACGCTGAAGATAGAATTAAAGAAGACTATCTACGTATTCTAAGAGCTTTTCGTTTTCATGCAAAAATATGTGTCGGAGATTTGAGTGATGAAATACTAAGCGTATGCAAAAAGCATTCGCATATGATCCAAAACCTCTCTGGAGAGAGAATAAGAGATGAAATACTTAAATTGCTGGAGTGCAATGATCCTTTTCCAACACTTAAGAGCATGCAAGAATCTGATGTTTTGCAAAAGATTATCCCAAAAGAAGTAAAATGCGAAATTCTGTCTTCGCCACTTCTTTTGGGCACTGATGCACTAGTAAAATTAGCGTTACTCCTTAGGGCTACTAAAAAAAATGACAGGTTAAGTCTTGGAGAATATGTAAGCAAATTTTTACGTCTTTCGAACAAGCAAAAGAAAAAGCTGCTATTTTTACTATCCAACGATATCAAAACAGAACTCTCAGAAAAAGAGCAAAAAAAATACATATCTTTATTTGGTAGAGAATTATATTGTGATTTAGTGAAAATTTGTGGTGTTGAGTCTGGAGAAAATGTTGATGAATACATTTCATTTGCTAACACATTCAATATTCCAAAATTTCCTTTATCTGGCGATGATTTAATAAGTATAGGTCACCAGCCAGGAAAAAGTTTAGGTAGAAACTTGGAATTGCTAAAACAACATTGGGAAGATAGCTCCTACACTTTAACAAAAGAGGAGCTGGTGCTTTATGCTAAGAACCTATTCTAACTGCTTTCTGACTGTTCAATGAATGTATGCTTGCAATATTAGGGGAACTCATAGAGGAATTAGGTATATGTTCTTTTTTAGCTTTTTCTGTTAATTGATATTCGTTTACTCCTCCTTGAGTTTGATTACACATTCCCTGATCTGGAGATAAAAATTTATCTCTTATGCTTAATGCCAGTTGTAACTCTTGAATCTTATTTGAAAAACATTTCATTTTAGCCTCTGTTAATTTTCCTGTAACAATTTCTTTAAGCAATTCTCCTGAGTCGTTATTATTATTATTCTTGCTATTAAAGCTGTGCAAGATAGAGTCTACAATCTTATTTACCCCTTCTTGTTTGTTAAATTCTAATTTTTTTACGCATTTTCTAACAGAAGGTGACAACTTGGCTTTTAACGTGTCATCTCGTAGTTCTTTACCCATATTTTTTCCAATGTTACAATGTTCGTTGACAACTTCTTTAACCTTAGCTTCTATGATCTCCCTTGCGGATTGTTTCAAATTACTTTCTAATAATTCAAGCAGCTTACTGCTTTCAAATTTGCCATCATCTTGATTTGATAGAGACTTTATAGTTTCATTAAGCACGTTATGGCAAAAATGTTTCTCTTTAAATTCAGGAAAACCTTTTTTTAACTCCTCGTTTTTCCCAGATAAAAAGTTATTGAGACCCTTATCCCTAGAAAGCTTATTGGGCAAGTTTCGTAATTTTGAAAGAGTTGATTTTGCAGTAGATACTGTACTCACTGCACCTGCCTTTTTAGCCAATTGACCTTCTTTTGCTTCCTGTAGTTTCTTAGTGTCAGCTTTCAATTGACCTTCTAAATCAATCTCCAATTGTTGTTTAGATTCTTGAACACTTTGTAATTGCTTTCCCAAGTTCTCCATTTCACCCAATTGAGCAGTCAATGTATTCACACTTAATCGTAGAGCTTTGTTTTCATGACCTAAGTCACTGACTTTATTTTCTAATTCAGTATTTTTGTCTTTAGCCTGACACAATTTATCAGTCTGTGATTTAAGTAAAGCCACTAATTTGCTAGCTTGCCATTGTTGATTCAATTCAATTAATTTATCCTCCTTGTCCTTTAACCTACTCTTAAGTTCTATTATTTGTGCTTGCAGACTTTCATTATCTTTCCTAGTAGCTTCAATTTCTTCTCCTTGCTCTCTTATTATCATGTTTGGTTAGTTCCTCTTCTCGTTCGCCTGCATCTTCTGTAAGTCCCTTATAATTCTTTTCAAGTCCTTCAATTGCAGATCGTAATTCTCTATTTTCTTCTTTTAAGGAAGCATTTTGTAAACGTTCAAGTTCTAATTCCTGATTTATGCCCTCCAGCTGTTCTTCTAATGCTTCATCATCTTCCTCTGTTATCAATGCTACTCCATCAGTCTGAACCCCTCCATCTTTGTTTATCACTACACTTTGGCTCTCTTTCTCTACAACTTCAGGTTTTAAGTCAACTTGAACACTTCCATCTATTGTCTTAAAAGCATCAGTTTGAACTTCATTGTTTGCAGTAGTTTTATCGTAGTACAAAATATTTTCTGCCCATCTATTCCATCTCTTGGGCAATATTCGTCCAATCGTTTTTAGATATAACCAAGCAAATACAGTAGACCAGCTGTATTTTTTTTCCTTTCGCTTAATATTAATTTCATAATTAACCTTATTATTAATATTTAGCATAAAATTACCTTATTTTTTAACTTTAATTTACAGAAAATTTTAATAGTAATAAAATTATATATATTAGTATAAATGTTAAACAAATACTAACACAGGTGTCAAATTATGGTAAAGTCTTTGCCCGCCTAATACACTTTAAGCAGAAATGTACATGTCTGCAAGTACAGCATTTGCTTTTTCTATCGCTCTTGCTAACACTTCCTGTTCATTGTTCTGATTTTTCACATTGATTACCTGAGCAGCCAAGTTTGCAGGAAAAGTGACCAAACTGACTTCCCATAATTCCACTTGTTTTAACACTCTAGCTCCACTTTTATGATCAACATCATACTCTATAGGTATATAGCCGATGGAAAGTCCGTTAATTGCCCCAGTTTTGAGCATCAAATACACTTCTTCTGCTTTCTGAATACCCAAAAGTAAATGTGCAATTATATATAGACCAACATCATTTTCGTAAATATCTATGATACTACCTATAGGTTCGTCAGGATTATGCTGCCAAAGGAGTTTTATTTTATTTCTGTTTAAATTTTCCTTAAATGCTCCAGGCAATATCAGATCATTTTGTTTATCAACTATATTAAAAACGCTAGCATAACCAGAAAATACACCGTTTTCTCCTATGCTTTTTATTGACAATGGTGAATAGAGAAATTTCTTATTCATAAAGCCTCCTGTAGTATTGGGAATTTTGTTTCGCAATGCACTGCGATATAATTCTATTATATGCAGTGCTCTAAAAGGGGGAAGCACTTTTCTTAGTTACTAAAAACGCTAAATTGTAATATGGTACAATGTTACAACGATGTCATGAAAGTAGCTGAAACTGGTTCCTTTATGACGGCAGTACCTTCTCCTGTCATCCGAGTAGCCTCCTTTTTTTGTCATCCCAGTGCTTGACACTGGGATCCAGAAGACTTAATTTCAACCAAGTGGCTGCATAATAAAGGCTGGATTCCAGTGTCAAGCACTGGAATGACATCACAGGGGCATTGACCTCTCTTGGGCTCTTTTAGCTATAAACATTAAGAAATTTACCAAATGAAAAAAAAGGCAAAAGAAGCCCTGGGGTTATTATCTGCTTTAAAATATTGGCGTTTTTTATGTTTTAAACGTTTGACAAGCAAGATTTAGCTGCTTTTAATTGCAACTAACCTACGCTGCAAATGTTTAAGAAATTTACCAAGCAGAAAAAAAGACAAAGAATCCCCGAGTTAGCTAGTCTTTTACTATCTCTGTCAAGTATTGGCATTTTTTGATGTCTTGTAACGCTTTATAAGCGCGTTCAGCTTATTTAGATAAAAATCTAGATGTAGATGAAGTTTTGTAAAGACATACAGTATCTATATACTGCAAAAAATTAAACATAAGACGCCGATACATTAAGTAATCCTTACCTTTTAATCTGCAGATTGGCGAAAGCAAATACAATAGCTTCAGTTCCATGATAAGGGGGCTGGCGGAGTTTGTCAAGCAAGTTTTTAACCCTGTCTCCTTGCTATAATGTTCATATCGATAGAAAAGCAAAAGAATAAAATGAAATATCAAGTGATATCCTCTATAATTAAATTTTTTGAATGAAGAGATGACGATTCGTGTAGGAATTAATGGTCTGGGTAGAATAGGCAGAGGCGTATTGCGTGCTATTTTCGAAATAGAAGAATATAGCAAACAAATAGAAGTTGTAGCTGTCAATGGATCGCTCAGTGCAAAGCAGCATGCACATTTGATTAAATATGATTCTGTTCATGGCAAATTCAGTGGTGATATTGATTTTAATGAGTCTCAAAATTGGATTTCTATAAATGGCAAAAAGTTTTCTTTATATAGAGAACGGAATCCTGAAAATATTCCTTGGAATGTTGATGTAATACTTGAATGTACTGGTGCATTCAATAAACGTGAAGAAGCAATAAGGCACAATGCAGAGAAAGTAATTGTCTCTGCTCCAGTTCCGGATGCTGATGTCACTATAGTTTATGGTGTGAATGACGATATGCTCGAAAAAGAGCATAAAGTGATATCAGCAGGTTCTTGCACTACAAATTGCCTTGCTCCGATTGTGAAAGTCCTACACTCCAGTTTAGGTATAAAAAGCGGTTTTATGACTACTATACATGCCTACACGAATGATCAAAATGTTCTTGATGGTAATCATAAAGATTTGCGTAGAGCAAGGGCTTGCGGATTATCTATGGTGCCAACTACAACCGGGGCAGCAAAAACAATTGGTTCTATAATTCCTGAATTAAAGGGCAAGCTAGATGGCACTGCCGTCAGAGTTCCGGTTAGCAATGTTTCTATGGTTGATTTTACATTTACGACTGATAAGAAAGCGACCGTTAAAGAAATCAATGAAATGTTTAAGGATGCAGCTCTCTCCTCTACGTCATTCCAGCGCGTGACGCTGGAATCTAATTTCTGGATCCCAGTGTCAGCTACTCGGATGACATCAGAGGGTACTAGGATGACAGAGGGTTATCCAATGTCAAATGTACTTTCTATATGCGAGGAACCTTTAGTCTCAATAGATTTTGTGCATAACCCTTATAGTGCAATTGTGGATTTAACTGGTACATATGTTACAGGTGATATATGCAGGGTTGCAGCGTGGTATGACAATGAGTGGGCTTTTTCGCTGAGAATGTTAGACATAGCATTATTGAGCTATAGTAAAGTATGAACTGGAACTCAAGCAAATACGCCTCATTTTATGAGCACTTTGCGGAACTCAGAAAAAGAGTTATCTTTTGCTTTCTATTTTTTTGCGTTGCTTTTGGTTTTTGTTATTACTTTAAGGAAAATATATACCGTTTTTTACTCGCACCTTTAATAGAAGCAACAAAAGATAGCAAAGGTTTTTCTTTAATTTACACAGACTTAACGGAGGCATTTTTTGTGTATCTTAGAGTTGCAATGATGAGTGCACTTTTGCTCTCTTTTCCTGTGTTTGCATGGCAATTCTATATGTTCTTAGCACCTGGGTTATATAAAAGTGAAAGGGCAGTGTTGTTGCCATACTTAATTGCAACACCGGTTTTATTTGTAACGGGAGCTACTGTAGTCTATTACTATATATTTCCTTTAGCCTGGAAGTTTTTCATCACTTTTGAACATAGTGGGAAATCTTTCGGTATACCAATAGAGTTTATGCCATCAGTTAGCGAATATTTAGACCTCGTTCTCCAATTTATGTTTGCTTTTGGCACTGCATTTCAAATTCCAGTAATACTCACATTAATGGTGAGAGTTGGGCTACTGACTACACAAAGTTTGTCAAATAAACGTAGAATCGCAATAGTGGTAATTTTTATTATTGCTGCAATCTTAACTCCACCTGATGTATTAAGCCAAGTAGGGCTTGCAATACCTATGCTGATTCTATATGAATTGTCCATTCTGATATGTAGGTATATTGAAAAAAAGAAGACAAAGATTTAAACACAGGAATCCCTCTCATCTCCTTTATATCACATTTTTAACTTACAACATTCTTATTCAGGACTTAAATATGGAAATGTTTCATAAATTGATTGTAATACTTTGTTAAGTTCAGCCTTACTTTTGATGATCAATAATACTGTATCATCACCTGCTATAGTTCCTATAATTCCTATGTTTTTGCTATTATTTAATGAATAAATAACATACTTCTGATCTAGAAAGTAAGCTAGGCTGCTAGCTTGTCCTGGTTGAGTGTGTAGTACTATTAAACCAAAATCCGAAATTTGCATATTAAGTATTAATGGTAATCGATATTGGTTGATGTCAATTACTTTATACATACCAGCAACTTTGGCAATTTTAAGTTCTTTCAATTTTCTTGATAAAGTAGCCTGAGAAATGTTATACCCTCTTTTTTTGAGTAAGGTCTGTAAATCGCTCTGTTCTAAAATTTCATGATTTTGAATAATATTTAAAATATGTTCACCTAGTGTGTTGTCATGCATTATGCATTTTCCTCATATTGAATATGTAATAAGTATATTTGAAATTATATTCATTATTTCTTGACTATTCAATTTTTAATGTCTATATTCACAAGATGAATAAAATATGAATATAAATTAGTAATATGAAAAAATACATTTTAAATGCTATTATAGCGATAAGTATTCTATTAACAGGATGCAAGGAAGATAAACACGATAATATCATTAGATTTGCAATTTCTGCAGATTATCCACCTTTTGAATATTATGAAAATGGTAAATTTACTGGCTTTGACATTGAGCTTGCTCAATTAGTAGCAAAAGAGTTAGGTAAAGAAGCGATATTTAAAGATATGCAGTTTAGTACTATATTTGCAGCATTGCAAAGTAATTCTGTAGATGCTGCTATATCTACTATTGGTAGCACAGAAGAGCGTGAAAAAAATTTTGATTTTTCAAATAGTTATTATACAGGGGAATTTGGTATTCTATATCACAAAAATAAACCCATAGCCGGTATAAACAACTTAACTCACAAGAAGATAGCCGTTCAACTAGGAACTGTCATGGAAATTTGGCTAAAAGAGCATGTTCCTACAACAGCTCAAATTATTGCTATAGACAATAATAATCAAGCTGTAGAAACATTAAAGTCTGGTCATGTTGATAGCGTCCTAATTGATGAATTCCAAGGTAAAGTATTTAGCAAAAAAAATCCTGGTCTATCATGGTCAGCCATCGCTAAGTCAGATAATGGTTATTCTATTGCTGTGAATAAAGGATCTGATTTAAAGGATAAAATAAACGAGGCGTTAAAAAGTTTAGAAAGTAAAGGTGTAATACAAAAGATAGCAGAAAAATGGCTAGGAGATAACTGATGCAAGAATTAATTTCTAATTTCTTGTTTGTTGGAACAGGCCTTGCCTTTACTTTAAAATTATTGATTGGAGGACTGCTTTTAGGTATGAGTCTAGGAGGGTTATTTTCAGTACTCAGATATAATAAGATCTGTATTCCATTAATTAATGGAATTATATCTGTAATACGTGGCACCCCCCTTATATTACAGTTAAGTGTTGTTTATTTTATGACTCCAACCATTGCAGGAATTAAATTAAACATATTTAGTGCTGGCATTATAGCATTTGGTCTAAATAGCTGTGCTTATATTGCTGAGATTTTACGAGCTGGTATTGAAACTATATCAAAAAACCAGTTTGAAGCAGCTAAAACTTTACAAATACCTAGTTTCTATATGTGGAGAGATATTATATTACCACAAGTTATTAAAAATATTCTTCCTGCAATGATAAATGAGATCATTGCACTCCTTAAAGAAACGGCATTAATCTCTACTATTGGTGGTGTTGATATTATGCGCTCTGCGCAAATGCTTGCAGCAGAACAATTTACTTATTTTATACCACTTTGTCTTGCTGGGGCTTATTATTACGCTCTTGTATTACTAATTGAATATATAGGCAAAAAGATTGAACAGAAAGGTATATATGATAAAAATGCATAATGTTTGTAAATTATTTAATAATGTTCCAGTACTTAATAATATTAACCTGATTATAGAACAATCTATAGTTGGTCTTGCTGGTCCTTCTGGTAGTGGTAAATCAACATTGTTACGTTGTATACAAAAACTCGAAGTTTTAGATTCTGGTAGCATTGAATGCAATGATAGTACTGGTTTTGTATTTCAGGATTTTCAACTTTTCTCACATATGACTGTCTGGGAAAATCTTACATATGCTCCCAAACTTAAAAACAAAACTCAGGATCAAAGTGATTCACTACTTGAGTCTTTGGGTATTGCCTCTAAAAAAAATGATTACCCTAGTAATCTATCCGGTGGGCAAAAACAGCGGGTTGCGCTTGCCAGAAGCTTAATGATGAATCCAAGGATTCTATTATGCGATGAGCCAACGTCTGGTTTAGACGTAGCAACAATAGTCGACGTTGTGGAACTATTACAATCAGTTAGAGATATGGGTATTACTATGATTATCGCTTCTCACAATTTGGATTTTTTAACAAAAATATCAGATCGGATTATTCTGTTAAAAAACGGAAAAATAATTGTAGATATCAATCCTAAAGAAATTGATGAACCAACAAACTATTTAAAAAATAATTATTAAAAGAGAATCACTCATATCATACTGAGAGCTATAACAGATTTTAGCATCGAAAATTACATAATATACATTATGGAAAACAAAATTACATAATGTAAGAAGCAATGCTAAAAATAAAATCACATAATATAGCAAACTATAGCTAACCCAAGAAAGGTTTTCCTACGTCATACCGCCGCGATATCTCAGCATAGATTCCGCTAACAAGTAGCGGAATGACGAATTTTTGTTTTTCAAACTGTCGGTAAATCTAAGTCAGTTTAGCTATATGTGTCAAGCACTGGGATGACACCCTCCTGATGGGCCAAAATCACAATGTTCGTACAGTTATGGAATGAATCGCGGTATGACGTGTTGCCTTGATCAGCTATAAAGATGATGCTGCGGAAGTTTTTAGTACTTGCTCGCAACTTTCAACAATTTAATAGCACTGGTGTTTACAACCTCTCCGCCGACACGCTTAGTGACAAAAAACCTCACATAAGGTTTATTCGTATAAGGGTCTCTTAATATTCTCATTCCTCTGTTATCTACAATCTTATAAGCTTGTTTGAAATCTGCCATCGCAATTACTGGTAGCTGATTGTTTGGCGCTGGTGGCATATCGGCAGATTGATATACTGGTATTCCCATTAAAGTATCTGGAGCTTCAAGCGACAGACTTGGCTGCCAGAGATACTGACCTGTTTGAGATTTTAGCAGCCTGATATCCTGCAACGTACTCCTGTTCATCAAAAATGACGCATTTTTGGAATAATATTCGTCCAGAGAGTAATACAACATCATTATTGAATCACTATCTAATTTTTCAGTTTTAACTTGCTCTATTTTATTATAACTGTTTCCATTTTCATAAGCTAAAATTCCTTTTGGTTGAAAAGTGCCCTCACCCTTAATGAAGGCTTCGCTTTCTTCCTTACTAAAAGTCTCGGCAATCTTTTCCACCAGCCAACTCTCAACATCGACAAACGCATCATCGAGTAACTTTTGTGATATTTGTGGTTGAGCATATAACTCGTAAGTTGTGACGGAAATCTTTTGGATTTTGGGCGTGTCCGTATCTTTTGCAAAATCATACTTAGACTTATTGCCACCGTCCTCATCATCTACTGTTTCACTGCTCCAACCTGCACCGGCGCGGTCAAAATCTTCTATAATGTAATCCAATGTTTCAGTAGAGATTCTTTGACTGGAGCATATTTGTCGCATTGGGGACGAATCAGTTACGCGCTTGTTTATGCGTTTTACAATATGCGGAGTAACTAGATACCCCACGATATCACTGTCATCTCCACTGAGGGTTTTGTGTGATAAACCGCTTTCCATTCCCTTGCGGATATAATCAGAAAAATATTTATCGCTTGTGCTAAAATTTGTATTTACTTCTGGGCGTTGAGCTGCAGTTTCGATCAAGTCTAAACGCTCTTTGCAACTATCAATGGCATTATTTACCTTGCATAGCTGCTCAATTGTTGCAGAATCAGCACGCCCTTTGCTTTCAATTTCTTTTAGTTTGCGATCATTTATTAATTTAAATTGCTCCCATGATGAAGCGAGTTCATTGATACGGTGAGCGATATCGGTAAGTGACATAATAGCCTCCTTTGAAAATGAAATAAAAATGGAAATAAGGTAATAGGAATGGCATCCATAGATGTTTCCCACAGTTGTACGAATATTGCAATATGGTACATAGTAAACGATGTCATTCCAGTGCTCCCTTTCTTGTCATCCCAGTGCTTGACACTGGGATCCAGCTTCTATGCAACTTAATTAAAAACGTTTGTTTTAGCGTAAGACAACTACCTTTAGCTCATCAGCTCAGTTATAAGCAAAATTTCTGGATTCCAGTGTCAAGCACTGGAATGACATCATCTGTTGTGCAATTTACCTTTAAAAATGAATGTTCGTACAGTTATGTGCTTGGCACTGAAATGGCATCATTTTTTATCTGTTGAAAATGTAAACCGAAAAATAGCGTGGCACTTTGTGCCACGCTTAGTACTGTAAGCTTAATCCAGTAATTAAATTAAGCGAGGTAAAATAAAAGATAATGACACTATATAATGTTCGTTCTTTTATGTCAAGCACTTTTTTGAATTTTTTTGGTGATAATTTTTATCCAGTTATTTTATTATTGTAGTATAATTTCAATGCCAGATACTATCATTATGATCACTATCTAAATTTAAATCGTAATTATCATCAAATTTATATATCCCCTCCATCTCTTCTCTATGCAATTCATGTGAATCACCTAAAGCTTTTTGATTAGAAACGTCAACACAATACTGTAACAGTGCTCTTAATGCTCCAGCACTATCTTGATCTAAATTAAAATTGCTAAAATCAAATTTCTGCATATTCTCCACATGTCCTTCTCTACATAACCTACATATCTTAGCAAAAGCCCTTTCACTTTCTCGACTCCAAGCATTAAGAAAGTAAGGATCTACTACTTTGCTAAATTGTTTCTCTATCTCTTCAAGAGAGCTCTCTGGATTAAGTTCTAATATTACTTTGAAAATCCCACTGCCATGGAATCCATAAAATTTACTAGATAAGCTATCTTTTACAAAATTAACTGCATCATCTATTGTAACACCAGAGCGAGATTCAAATATCATCTCAAATGCTCCATAACAACTATCAATACCAAAATTAATTATTTTTTCCATAAAATCAATTACCTCTTCTAAGGAAATTTGTGGCTTATTCCTCAAGATAACTTCTAAACTCTTGACAAAATTATGCCCATGCTGACCCATAGCATGGGTTTTCCCATTTATTGTATAATGATATAGCTTCTTATTTTCTATTATATGCTTATTGCACTGGTAGATATGTAGCTTATTCAATTTGCCAGAATATTCCTCTATTTTCTTATCTGGTAATTTTGAGCGGAATTCCTTGATTACTTCGCGTATTATTCTATTGATATTACTCATGCTTATTCCTAATTAATATGTTAGTATTTTTATAAATTAAGTTATTATATTAAAATTCTTTCATGGATTTCAATATTAGCTCCGCACTACTTGTAGTTTTTGTAATGGGTCTGCCAATGACGATATAATCAGCTCCTGAATTTATTGCTTCTTTTGGTGTTGCTGTTCTTTTTTGGTCGTCATGACCTGGATCTATACGAATTCCTGGAGTAATAATTTTAAAGTCTTCACCGCACTCTCGGCGCACTTCTTGAGCTTCTAGTGCAGAACAGACTACTCCATGGAGTCCAATCTTTTTTGCAAGCTTTGCAAGCAAAATTACCTGTGATTTTGCCTCTCTTGCTACTCCAAGCTCGTTTAAATCCTCATTGCTCATACTAGTTAGCACTGTCACTCCAATCAGCTTTATTTTTGTGCCTTGCACTACACTTAGCACTTCTTCAAGCATTTTTGTTCCACCGCTGATGTGCAGAGTTAACATTTCAATGTTCAGAACTTTTATTACTTCAACTGTTTTGGCTACAGTGTTTGGAATGTCATGCAATTTCAGATCTAAAAAAATTGGTACATTGCATTTTGCAACTTCTTGCACTCCAGAAAGACCTTGAGCAGCAAAAAATTCTAATCCCAGCTTTACCATGCCAACTTTACCACGCAGAGCATTAGCTAGAGAAATAGCCTTATTTAAGTCTTGTGTATCCAGTGCGCATATTATTGGGTTCATTATCTTGCATGATTTATCTTATAATAAGACTCATTGTTGTGTTTTGCAAATACTTTCACTCTGATTGAACTGACTGCGTTCATAAGATTCTGTCAATAGTGAATTTGGCAACTTGGTCTGGGTGGATGAGCGACTGACAAATAATGATTCATATCCAAGATCTTCCAGCGAAGAAGAAGGCGTTTCGTCTGGCAAAAGCCGTGCAATTTCTCCTTGTAACGCAGACTTTAATATTTGAATCGTATCTAATATTGCTTTTCCATCATTATTTCTTATTGGTTCTTCTATATTGTCTGTTACGCATCTTATCAACAGTTGCGCAAAATTCACTTGTTTTTCTTTCTCTTTCAAAAAATCTTCTATTTGACTGTCTCGTTCTAAAAGTGAATTTCTTAAACTTTTTACTTCATTATTACAATCTTTTCTTATCCCATCTAACTCAAAAGATTGATTTTTAATTAAACCATTTGCTTCATCTAACTCTTCAAATTTCTCTTTTAATTCTTTAGATAAATTTTTCTTTTCTTTGTTGACCTCTTTAATTTTACATTGTAGCTTATCTAAGTTTGCATGCAGCCTTTCTTGTTCTTCACGTAATTCCTCTACTTCTTTAGAAAGTTTATTTTCTTCCTTATTCAATGCCTCTACTTTTTCACTAAGTTCATGTTTTTTCTCACGTAGTGCCTTTTGTACTTCACGTAACGTTTCTATTCTATCATTTAACCCCTTATTCTCTAGCTCTAAATGTTTATTATCATCCACTTCCATCTTCAGCTTTGCAATAAATCTACTTCTTTCTTCCAACTGTTTCTTTAAACATGAGATTTCAAGTTTTAATTTCTCTTCCTGCTCATTAAGCTTACCTATTTCCTTTCTTGTTTTGTCCAATTCATTGTCTATTTCAAACGTACGATTCTTTGCTGTTTCTAATTTTTTCTCTAAAGATTTTTTTTCTTCAAGAAGAGATTCTCTCTCAACTTCTGACTCATTTACTTTCTGATCCAATCTTTTTGCTCTCTTGTCTAAATTTTGCTTCTCTCTAGTTAATTCATGTAATTGATTCTTCACTTCTTTGTTTGCAGCTTCTTCAGCTTCCTTTCCTAGAGTTATTTTATTTTCCAACTCTTGCTCTTTCTGAGCGAATTTATTTCTCTCAATCTCTATTTTCTTATTATTACGAATTATTTTATACGAAAGTGCAAGCACCAAAACAGATAATGTAGCTAAAGCAAGAATTAGAGGAAGAGGCACATTAGAAGTTACAATAAGCGCTAAAGATGTAAGTAACGTAAGAGTAGCTAAGGAACTAGCTATAAAATAAAATGTGTTAGCCTCACTAAGCAAATTGCTCATTACTCCCCTCCTCCCCCCACGTTCAGCAGTCTTGTATATATTTATTAAAATTCTCTTATCTGTGGAGGAATTATAGTGCTGCACCTACAACAAACTTTCCTTTTTCAGCCTGCTAGCTAAAAATAGCTAAGGTTTTATGTATCCAGTGTACAACTGTACTCAAAATGTGTGGCAGCTGTTGGTCGGGGTAGAACATCCACTGGTATATCCAGGATCTTCCACAAATGAAGGAACAGACGTTTCGCCTGGCAAATATTGTGCAGCTTCTTCTACTAACACAGACTTTGTTGCTTGAATCACTTGTAATATTACTTTTTTATCATCATCTCTGATCACTTCATTTTCCCTTACTAATTTTTCTACCTCATCTGTTACATATTCTATCATCCGTTGCAAAAAAAGCACTTCTTCTTTTTTCTTTTCCAATAAAGCTTTTTGAAGTTGTTCTATTTGAGAGGATTGCTTCAAAAGTGAACTGTTTAATTCTTTCACCTTATTATCGCGATCATCATTCACTGTTGTTAATGTGTTATCAGATTCTTTCTCTTCTTTTTGTAAAGATAATGACTCCTTTTCCAGCTCCTTAATTTTAGATAAGTACTCTTTCTCCTTTGTACACAATTTATCAACTTTACTTTCAAGATCAGTGCGCTTTTGACGTTCATCACTAACTTTACCTTCTAATTCTTTCTTTTCCTTTTCCGACTGGCATAACTTCTTCTCTAATTCTTCTATGTCGCTTTCTGAGCTCTCATGTTGTTCTTCCGATTCTAAAGTTTTTAATTGTTTTACTTCTTCTACTTCTACTTTTTTTCTTAACATAGTTAATTGAGTACGCAGAGAAGAAGCTTCCCTACTTTTATGTTCTAATTCCAAGTTTAATTCATCTTCATATTCCAATCTTAAGCGTAACTCATCTTCATATTCTGACTTTAAACATAACTTATTCTTTTCACTTTCTAATTTGCATTGACACAATTCCTCCATTAAAGAATCTACTCTTTCATTCAATCTTGTATTTTCATCACGTAACTCTTGGTGTTCAAGAGAAAGCATCTCCTCCTTATGTTCTAACTGACCTTTTACTTTTGCTTCCAATTCTACATTTTTATCACGTAAATCTTTGTTCTCATTATTACTAATTATTTTACATGAAAGTGCAAGCACCAAAATAGATAATGTAGCTAAAGCAAGAATTAGAGGAAGAGGCACATTAGAAGTTACAATAAGCGCTAAAGATGTAAGTAACGTAAGAGTAGCTAAGGAACTAGCTACAAAATAAAATGCATTAGCCTCACTAAGCAAATTGCTCATTACTCCCCTCCCCCCCACGTTCAGCAGTCTTGTATATATTTATTAAAATTCTCTTATCTGTGGAGGAATTATAGTGCTGCACCTACAACAAACTTTCCTTTTTCAGCCTGCTAGCTAAAAAATGACTTAGACCTTGTGTATCGAGTGTACCATTGTACTTATAATGTCTAGTTAGCTATTGATCGGGGTAGAACATCTACTGGTATATCCAGAATCACATGAAGCATCATTCAGCTTTTTATATGGCGGTCTTATTGGAGTGGATATATAAGGTGGTTTTGGTTTCGGGAACTGTTTATTAACAGACTCATTTTCACCTATTCCTTCAAGTTCTGATAAATGTTCACTGCTTATATCTGAAGAAATGGAATGACTTTGCTTGTCTTCCTGCCCAATTACTGCTTGCAGACGTTTAACTTTTCTTTCCAAATCAGAATTATATATTCTTAATTCATTGTATTCGTCACCCAACTCTTTTTTGCTACTTTTCAACTGACTGTTATTATTGCGCAACTTTTCATTAAGTTTTTTTAACTCTCCTATCCTATCAAGATTTTTAGTTTCTTCCTCTTCTAATTCCTTGCATCGTTTTTCTTTTTGTTCTAAATATGCAGTTAGTTGGTGCATTTTTCTTGTTAGTTCACTTAATTCTTTTATCAGTAGTATTTCTTCTTCCTTTTCCTTTGCACTCTTTAATTCAGGTTGTAGAGAAGAAGTTTCGCCTTTTTTTCTTAACTGCACTACTAATTTTCCTACTTTTTTCCTTTTCTCCTCTAAACATGTTTCCAATTCTGTTATTCTTTCTTTTAATAAAAGAGCTAAAATTTCTTCATATTTTAATTCATCTAACTGCCTTTTTAAGGAATCTATTTCTTTTTGAGGTTGAGATAATTCCTCCATTAAAGAATCCACTCTTTCATTCAATCTTACATTTTCATCACGTAACTCTTGGTGTTCAAGAGAAAGCATCTCCTCCTTATGTTCTAACTGACCTTTTACTTTTGCTTCCAATTCTACATTTTTATCACGTAAATCTTTGTTCTCATTATTACTAATTATTTTACATGAAAGTGCAAGCACCAAAATAGAAAGTATAGACAAACTCAAAGCAACAGGAAGAGCTACATTAAAGGCTGCAACTGAAGACAAGAACTTAACATAAGGGGCAACAGCAAGTGTCCCAGACGCAAGCAATACCAAAGTAGCAAGAGCACCAGCTATAAGATATGGTGCATTGGCTTTATTATATAAATCCCCTATTATTATTCTCTCACAATCAATAATGACTATGATAGCATAGATATCAAAGGAAGTGAAGCTATAAAAATCAGTATAAGTCTATATTCACTATGTATTTCCCGTCTTCAGTTTCAAGCTCAGACTGCATCCACTCTATCGTTTCCGCATTGCACACTGCCTGCAAATCATCCTGTGCGGATTGATCCAACTTATCCTCTCGTAGATCTGCTTTTATCATCAACTTTTTTATCAGATGCTTAACTGATACATTATTATCTGCCTTTATCTTTCTGATAATATTTAATATCTGAATAACATTATCTCCCATTTCCTCTGAATATTTATCGTAGATAAGTTCTTCTTTGCTCGGCCAATTACTTTGATTGTGTACAGAATTATAACTATACAACTGGTGGTATATCTCTTCTGTAATGTAAGGCAAGAAAGGTGCAAATAACCGCAAAATAATATTCAGTACATACGCCAAGCTTTGTTTTGCACTTAAGTTTGTTTCGCTGTCTACTTTATCTCCATATGCGCGCTTTTTTGCTAGTTCCAAGTAGTTATCACAAAAATCCTTCCAAAAAAATTCCTCTATTACGCCCAAAGCTTCGCAGTATTCAAACTGTAATAGGTTATTTGTTGCTCTTTCTATAACTTTGTATAACTTAGACAATATCCACTTATCCATTGTCTCGTGAGCAGAATTTATGCTCATCACTTGATGCTTTTCCATGAACATGGAAACGAACTTGCTAGCGTTCCAAAGTTTTGTAACGAGGCGCTTGCCAATTTTGAATGTATTTTCAGAGTAGACTGTATCAACTCCAAGCCTTGAGTTCGCTGCCCAATAGCGCACTACATCAGCTCCATAAGTTTCAAGTATTACATGAGGAGTGATGATGTTACCCTTTGATTTACTCATCTTTTTCTTATCATCTGCTAAACACCAACCGCTGATCATAATGTTTTTCCAAGGTAAAGAATTTGCATGATAATGTGCCTTTAAAATAGTATAAAAAGCCCAAGTTCTTATTATCTCATGGCTCTGACTGCGCAGATCTGCAGGAAATATCGTATCATAGCGATGATTTGGTAAGCTAAACTCACTGTTTACTGCCAGTGCACTTAGTTGAGGAGTAATTGAACTTGTGGCCCAAGTATCCATTACATCTTGATCTGGGATAATCTCTTCTTTGCTATACCCTTTTGGTAAATCTTTCGATGGATCTATAGGTAGGGCCTTTATTTCAGCTAGGATGATTTTGCCCTCTTCTCCTTTACGCTTGGAATACCACGCTGGAAATGGCACACCAAAATAGCGCTGCCTTGAGATGCACCAGTCCCAATTTAGCCCTTCTATCCACACTTCCATGCGTTTACGCATATTGCTTGGATACCAATTGCATTCTTTTACTTTATCTAATACTTGAGCTTTTTGCTCTAAAGTCTTGATAAACCATTGATAAGTAGGCAATATCTCAAGTGGTGCACCAGATCTTTCTGCACACTTAACAGAATGAGAAATGTTAGTGCTTTCTACCAAAAGTCCTTTTTTAGTTAGGATTTCGATCATCCTCTTTCTTGCTGCTGTAACTTTCAATCCATTTATTTCATTTAGTATATCGTCTGTCATCCGAGTAGCTGACACTGGGATCCATTCTTCTTTTTTCTGACCATACGCTGACATGATATCTTCCTCTGTCATCGCTGGCATTGGCTCTTTTTCCTGGATTCCAGTGTCAAGCACTGGAATGACATCATCTAGGTCCATCCTTCCATCCTGATCGATGATAATTTTCATCGGTAGATTATGCTTTTGCTGCCAATATATGTCGAGCTCATCACCAAACGTACAGCACATAACAAGCCCAGTGCCTTTATCTATTTTGACCTTATCGTCAGCAATGATTAGTACTTTTTCCTTTGTTATTGGCACTACCGCTGTTTTTCCGATCAGATGAGTGTAGCGCGTATCCTCTGGATGACAAAAAACTGCAACGCATGCTGGAAGTAGTTCAGGTCGCGTAGTTGCAATATTGATTTGCTCATTTTCTTGAGTAGAGAAAACTATCGTGTTTAAGGATGACTCAAAAACTTTATCTTCTATTTCTGCTTGCGCAATTGCTGTTTTATCAACCGGGTCCCAAAGGATGGGCTGCATTTTTCTATATGCATACCCTTTATTATATAGATCAATAAACGACATCTGTGAAAGCGTCACAGTTTCCTTGCTGATCGTGTGATATTCCAAATCCCAGTCATAACTAATGCCGACCGATTTAAATAGTTCCTTGAATTCTTGCTTTGATTTTTCAATAACCTCATGGCACATCTCTATAAATTTTTCCCTGCCAACTTCTTTTGCGCGGGTTTTATAGGTTTGCTCAACCAATCTTTCAGTGGGAAGCCCATTATCATCAAACCCAATTGGGTAAAACACATCTTTTCCCAGCATGCGCTGAAACCTTGCAATAAAGTCCGTGTGGCAATAGCTAAATATATGGCCAATATGCAATTTACCCGATATTGTCGGTGGAGGTGTGTCTATAGTGAAAGTGTTATCCTTTTCACCATTCCACCTGTAAACTTTACTACCTTCCCATAATATGTTGCATTTGTCTTCAACTTCTTTAAAGCCGTATTTTTCTTTTAACATAAATATTTCTCAATTTTAAACCTTAAGCTAGCAACGTCATACCGCCGCGGTATCTCTAGATCCCGCTAACAAGCAGCGGAATGACGATGGTCGGTAAACCTAAATTACTTTAGCTATAGCACAATTAAGTAAATACGGCAATTTTACGCCAAAATTTTTTGTTTACGAACATAAATTTTCTATGCTATGATAAAAATATTACTTGACCTTAGGTTCTAAGGGTATTATGTAATGTTAAATTATAATTGAGGTTCGTTATGCTAAGCTTAAAGAATGGTACAATACAGGTTGCCGATGATAAAATAGTGCTTGTTATAAAAAAAGATGATTATGAAGAATTTAAAAAGTATAAAAACGTAGATAAGAGTGGTGCTATAATTGATGACAAGTTTTATGTGGGCTGTACGCTAAATGATCAACAACTATATATTACTGGTTCTTATCCTCAAGAAGAACTAGGAGATAATACAATCATGAATGTAAAATCCGTTGGGAAAAAGGGTGGCAAATATTTTAGTCGCCTAAAAGAAATGAAAAATCTGTTAGGCTTTAACGATGGGAAAGAGGAGATTATGGTAAAAGCCCTATCTTGCCATCCCACAGTACAATTGTTAGAAGAGAAAAATGTTAAAACAACAGAATTGGAAGCTGCAGAAGAGCAGTTAAAGGGGAAAAATGAAGAATTAGAAGCTGCAAAGAAGAAAGCTGAGGAGGAATTGAGAATTAAAACACAAGAATTACAAGATCAATTGGACACAGCTCAGCAGGAAAAACAAGACTTAGAAGCTGAAGTGGAAAAACTAAAGGCAATAGATTCTACAGCGTTGCAGCAGCAGTTAGAAGAGAAAAATGCTAAAATAACAGAATTGGAAGCATTAGATGCTGTGGCGTTACAGCAAAAGTTAACAGAGAAAGAGAATGAAATGACAGCATTAAAAGCTCAACCAGATGCTGCTGTTACGAAGTTAGAGGGTGAAAAAACAACACTAACAAATAAAATAAAAGATTTAGAAGCACAGTTAAACAACCAACCAAATGCTGCTCAGTTAAAAGCCAAAGAGAATGAAATAATAGCATTAAAAGATCAAGTTCAGCAGTTGCAAGCAGCACCAAATGATACTGCTGCTCAGTTAAAAGCCAAAAAGGATGAAACAAAAGACTTACAAAATCGATTGACTGAAGCTGAGGAGAAAAATAGAAAACTAGAAGATAAAAGCAAAACAACTGAGCAACCAAAACAAGGCAATGGAGCACGGTACACTGCTACTGTTGGTATGGGTCTTGCTGCTGGACTGATAGCATTTACTGCACTTGAACGTACAGTTAAGTTAGAGATGTTAGTAATGATTGGTATAGCAGTAGCATCTGCACTCGTAGCCGGTGGTATTACATATGCAGTATTACCTAGTACTCAAGTAGATGGGGCAAAAGCACAAGAAGTAAATGAGAATGGGAAAAAGAAGTAACAAGGGTTAAGCCGAAATGTACGTGTCAAGTAAAACACTTGACGCGAACTTCAGTTTTTATATTCCTTCATTAGCATAATATAATTTTGTGCTGATTGTGTAATATGTTTAATTTCTTCATTCGACATCTTTTTGAAGAACTTTGCTGGCCTGCCAGCCCATATTTCCCCACTTTTTATCACTTTTCCGTGTGTTACCAGTGAGCCAGCAGCTACCATAGCTTCAGGCTCCACAACTGCATGGTCCATCACGGTAGAGCCCATACCAATAAACGCTTTATCATGCACCGTGCATGCATGCAACATACAAAAATGTCCCACTGTTACCATACTGCCAATAATTGTGTCACCACCTGGGTTTCTATCCACATGAATTACCGTTCCATCTTGAATATTTGTTCCATTACCTATTTTTATTGATCCAACGTCCCCTCTGATTACACAATTAAACCAGATGCTTGCATCTCTTCCTATTTCAACCTTGCCTATGATATGCGAACCACCTGCGATGAAAGCACTTTCGTCTATTTTTGGTTCATAATCTTTGTATTTTAAAATGTGATACATATTAAGCCCAAAGTCTTATGCATATGTTAATCAAAATAAGGTAAGCAGTAAATACATACTTAGATTTCAAACTACTTGGATGACAGATGTTCTTGACTTACGTGCTTTGTACTGCTAAGATTTTTATTTTCAGCCCTATCTATAATGTCAGTAGCGGTATTAAGTATATTTCAAATAATATTGGTTGTTGTGTTAGTAATTTTAGTGCTCTTGCAGCCACCTGGGAGTAGTTCGTTAAGTGGTTTTAGTAATACACAACAGGGGGTCAACTCGATGATTCCAGTGAAATCTTCTGAAAACCCGCTCAGCAGAGTAACGGCTATTGTTGCTGGATTGTTTATTATAAATACATTGCTATTGTCAGGATTATGTTCAAAAGACGTACATAAAAAATCGATCGCAGAGAAAATTATATTAGAAAAAAAGCAAGAAAGTGAACCTACTTCTGTTCCATTTGAAAATTAATGAAGGAAGCTAAATTTATCTTTGTTACAGGTGGAGTTGTATCGTCGCTTGGTAAAGGCTTAGTTGCTTCAAGCGTTGGTGCGCTTCTTCAAGCTCACGGTTTTAAGATCCGTATCAGAAAACTTGACCCGTATCTCAACATTGATCCTGGGACAATGAACCCAACTCAGCACGGAGAGGTATTTGTGACCGAGGATGGTGCTGAAACTGATTTGGATCTTGGGCATTATGAGCGTTTTACTGGAATTAAAGCAACAAAAGATGACAATATAACAACTGGTAAGATATATCATGAGTTATTGAAGAAAGAGAGGCGTGGTGATTATCTGGGCAAAACTGTGCAAGTCATTCCTCATGTGACAGATTTGATCAAATCGTTCATTTTTAATGGTACGGAAGGTTTAGATTTTGTAATATGTGAAATAGGCGGAACTGTAGGTGACATTGAAAGCCAACCATTTTTGGAGGCTATACGTCAAGTTAACTACACATTAGGAAAACAAAGAGTTATCCTTATTCACTTAACTTTAATACCATATCTTACTGCAGCGCAAGAATTAAAGACAAAACCAACGCAGCATTCAGTTCGAGAGTTAAATTCCGCGGGGTTACAACCAGATATTATATTATGCCGCAGTGAGAAAGAAATTTTCGATAATCAAAGAGAGAAAATAGCTAAGCTTTGCAATGTTTCTTTATCCAATGTGATACCTGCTCCTGATGTGAGTCATATATATGAGTTACCGGTGTTGTATAGCCAATGTGGGCTTGATACGCAAATTTTGGAGCACTTTCATTTAAGTAAGCCAAAACCAAGCTTGATTGAATGGGATCAAATAGTGCATTCTATAAGGCACCCAACACAAGAAGTTACTGTATCTATAGTGGGAAAATATACCGAATTCCCTGATGCATATAAATCACTAGTTGAAGCATTAAATCATGGTGCGATTAGTAATAAAGTCAAAGTAAAGATAAATTGGGTTAACTCAAGAGAGAAGGAAGAAAAACCTATAAATGAAAAACTTATAGGAGAGAAATTACAGAATTCTCATGCAATCCTTGTTCCAGGGGGGTTTGGTGATGACGGAGTAGAGGGTAAAATATTAGCAATAAATTATGCCCGTACAAATAATATCCCATTTTTCGGAATTTGCCTTGGTATGCAGCTTGCAATTATTGAATTTGCTCGTAATGTTGTTAAGCTTGAAGATGCACACTCTGAAGAATTTCGTAACTGTAAACATCCAATCGTTAAGTTAGCTGGCGATCAAGATGACGATCTTGGTGGAACCATGAGACTTGGGGCATACAAATGTAATATAAATGCAAACTCTAAAATGATGGATGCATATAGTAACACTACTATTTCAGAAAGACACAGGCATAGATACATAATCAATTCAGATTATAAAGATGATTTGGAAAAAAATGGGCTGCTATGCAGTGGCATATCAGAAGATGGAACGTGCATAGAGGCAGTGGAGTTAGAGAGTCATCCGTGGTTTATTGGTGTGCAGTTTCATCCAGAATTTCAATCAAAGCCGTTTTCTCCTCATTCTCTTTTCGTGTCGTTCGTTAAAGCAGCAATTGATAAGAAATAAGTGCCTAGTGTTTAAGTATCAATATATGGAGCTTGCCATAGAGCAAGCCAAACTCGCTCAAAAAAATGATGAGGTGCCCATAGGTGCTGTAATAGTGAGTGGAGACAATATCATTTCTTCTGCACACAATATATCCAGCGATCCAACTGCGCATGCAGAGATGTTAGCGATCAGACAAGCATTTTCAACTTCCACGCTTTGTGATGCTGATATGTACGTAACATTAGAACCATGTCCGATGTGTGCTCAAGCTATTTCCTTTGCCAGAATTAAACGATTGTACTTTGGAGCTTATAATCCAAAAGGTGGAGGAATTGAAAATGGTGCTAAGATATTTCAATTTTGCAGCCATATACCTGAAGTTTATGGTGGAATATTAGAAACAGAATGCTCTTTTTTGTTAAAGGATTTTTTTGAGAAATTGAGAACATAGTTTAAGTCTATCAATTGTCATTTGCTTGCTTATCTCTGAAACTATCTTCACTTTTTTCCATATAGCCGCCTCTAGTCTAACTGTGCAGATCGATTTGCTGACACGTGCGTAATAAGTACAACATTAGAGTTGCTAGATAAATTATTATTAGTACCAGCTTCAGCGGCCAAATAACGACCATCTTCAGTACATGTGAGTATATAATTTAATAGTGTTGCGGCTGCTTCCCTATCATTCAGTTTTGGGTCCAAACAATAATCTATCAATTTACTAATTGACTGTTTATTTGTAACTCGACCCTCAAACTCCCTGAGAGATCCTACTCTCTCTCCTAAGTTTATAACGAATTGCTGCGTTTCTTCAGGTGTAAGTTTACCTACTCTGTAATCTAACTCATTTGCGGTTCTTGCACGTTCTACTTCTTCGTGTCCATAGCAGCCTAATAGGTTACTTATTGCCTGTACCATACCATTTAGACTATTTGCAAGTTCTACTCCTAATATCCTATACAATGACTCTTGTACCGATGTCGTATAAACTTCATCAATCACTTCTTTCAGGCAGACCAGAGTATAGATTATAAATTTTCTTTCTTCTCTTGATTCTGATAGGCTCTTTAAAATATCAGTAAGAGTTGGTACTATAACATTCCGCACAACTTCTTGATTTCTTATTAAGTTTGGTACTGTATTTTTTAATACCTTAGCCCACTGCTTACCTTCAGGCAATTTTCTTTCACTTATGGCAGTTAAAATTGTACTTCCAAGAGTTGGATCAGTTATTGCCTGAAAAATAGCATATGATACTTCCAATGATAAATGGTAAACAAGCGATAATAGATGTAAATTGGAAATAGGAATGCTGGAGCGTATCTTTAGAACATCTTTAACAGCAGCATAGAATTTCTTTAAAGTACTAGAATCTCTAGCACCTTGAAGTTCTTCAAAATTACTTAACTTATTAATGAAATTTTCTTGTATATTTTGAAATCTTGCTTCAATTAATTCCTTTTTGGATGTCATTTTTTTAGCTACACTTTCAGTCTTTTCCTTTACTTCCAGGTATAGTGCACCTGCTTCTGCTCCTCTTTCTGCTATAGTTGATAACCCGCTAAACAAATCATTAGCTGCTTCTTCTAGACTTATGTTAAATACAGCATTATTAACAATTACCTCGTGTTTGCGTTCCCCTTTTACTTTTTTATATAATACAAACAGAGACATAGATGCTATTGCAGTCAAAAAGAAGGTCACAGCTACTATTACTAACACTAGCGGAGACATTTTAATTAGAGTAAACGTGGCTGCAGCTCCCATACCAAGCGAAAACATCGCTACACATCCAACCGCTACTTGGAAATACAACTTACAGTTTTTCTTATTATTTGAAATGTTTGCGTTATTTGGAATGTCTGCTCTGTTTCGTAAAAGAAACCCGATACCTTTTATATCTCGATTCTGAAGAGCTTGTATCAGTAAAGATGACCCATTATGCGAAACATTTGCTCCTAGATCTATACAAGATTGAGCACTATCAAATAATTTATTGTTGAAAAAATACTCCAATAGTGTTTCACCAGAAGGCAATTTGAAATTTTTTACTAACTGCATGTTTTCACTCTGATCACCTCTTTCTATATATAGCTTGAATAAATAAACAGCTTCCCTAGGAGCTATTCTTGCGTGAAAAGCATATTCAAATGCTGTAAGGTTATCATGATTTTTGATATAGAGATCTGCACCATTCTTAAGAAAATCATAAAAAGTAGCGTCAGCTGTATAGGTTTCATCACATTCAATTAAGCGCTGCTTAATAAAATTGACAACAGCGTAGTGTAGTGAGCTATTTCCATTATTATCTGGTATATTAACGTTAACTCTTTGTTTTATGAGATATTTTGCATGGCCCAACTTATCTTGAATAATTGCATTTAGTAATAACGTTCTTCCTTCAGCATCTTGAGAATTTACTCCTTCATGTGCTCCCCTTTCAAGCAATAGCACAGCATTTTCAACATCACCTTTTTCAGCTGCAACACTCAGTAGGGCTTGATCACCTTTATTAACATTAATGTTAGCACCATTTTTTAGCAACCAATCTATAACCTCTTCCTTTTCGCATCTGTCCTCAATCTCTAATGCTTTTGTAAGCACATCAAAGCAGTAGTTATGGTCAGAAACAAGTTTATTTAAATCTAATTCCCCTATATTAAGGTTGCGTGAGTATAAAAACTTTTCACTATGTTGTGCTCCATATTTTTGCAGCAAGCTATACATTTCACTGCCATATTGAGCATAATCCAAAGCAGTACAACCATCATTATCCTTAGCATTTACTTCTATTTTTTGACATAACATAGACAATGGCAAAAACCTTGCTACCAGGTACTGAGACACTTCTTTTTCATTAGCTTCTAAAAACAACTCAACAACTTTTCTATTTTCATTCCTAACAGATCTATGCAGTACAGTACGATCGCTAGCATCTATAGTATCAATCCTACTGCCATTGCTTATTAATGAACTTATAACTTTTGATGAGCATTTTTTTTCTATAGCAACGTCTAGAATAGTTTTGCCATTTTTTGTAGCATTTATATCTAAATCTTCCTTGATAAGCTGCTTAATTCTGTTTTCCCTATCGGTGCTGTTTTTTATTCTCAACACATCTTCAAAGTACTCAAAATCAGACCACGCATCACACAATGCTTCATTTTCTACTGATTTTTGTATTCTTTCTGAGTAAGCAATATCTGAATGAACAGCATTTCCTGCTTGTTCACGTACTATATTAATTCTATTATTATTTTCTGTATTTGTTGCCATATACCTTCTATAAAGCCTAACTTATATCATACTATATTTGTGACGCTTGTAAAGACTTAAATTTACAGTTGGAAATACTGTTTTTTTAGACGAATAGAATAAGAAATTAGTGTTACGCATAAAAAAGTTTATCATGGCATGTGTTTTTGATCGTTCTAATTTTTCCGCAATAAAATTTTCTCATTTAGCGAGATTAGCGCATTTTTCACACCTTTTTTCAACTTAGGAGAATACACACTTAAGAGAAAACTAAGACCAATCAAATTTCTTATCTTGCGGTTTTATTTGCAATATTGCTACCACACTGATCAACAAGCAGAAGACTATATAAAGCCCAGCAGCAAGGTTTGTTTGAGGAAATGTTACAGTCAACCAAATACAAACCATAGGAGTAAATCCTCCATGTAACGCATAAGAGATATTGCGTGATAAGCTCACACCACTAAATCTAACATTGGTAGGAAAGAGTTCAGATGCAACTATTCCTATGGGAACTATACCCCTTTCTATTATAGAGAGAACCATTACGCTCAACGCAATCACAAGATAATTTTTATAGTAATATGCAATAGATAACGCAGGACAACACAGTGCCATTGTAATTGCTATAAATAAGATTGCAGTGCGCTCTTTTCCAACTTTATCAGCCAACATTCCAAACGCTATTGAAGATATCGGCATTAATACACTGGTTATAATCAATACAATTTCGTTGATATATGTTGTTACATAAACATCCACTGATGCTATTTCCTTTGCGAGAGTTCGAAGAAATATGGTAAATCCAACAGCAACATTAACAGGTACAGATATTAAAATAGCAAGTATAAGAGCTCTCTTGTGGCGTTTTATAAGCTCTATTATTGGCAAATCAGGTAAATTTCTTTGTTTTCGATTTTTTTCATATGCTGGAGTTTCTCCCAATGTGTATATGCTATACGCGCTAATTAATCCTAAAATAGCTGAGAAAATAAATGGCAATCTCCAACCCCAGGTACAAAAATCAGTAGTTTTTTTGCAGATAATCACTATCACCGCAGAAAGCAAGACGCCAATGGAGCGACCAAAACCCATCATTCCAAAATACATCCCTAAGTTCTCTTTCCTACTGGATAAATGCTCTATAAGATAAACAGAACTTCCTTGTTCACCACCAAGTGCAATTCCTTGTGTTATATGGATTGCAAGAAGCAATATAGTAGAAATTATACCTACTTGATTGTGACTTGGAATAAATGCAATGAGACTTGATGGTATCGATATTAGCAAGATAGTAATTATTAATGCTATCCTCCTTCCATACCTGTCACCAACGTGACCAAATATGAATGCACCAAGTGGCCTTACAATTGCACCTAGCCCTACAATTCCAAATAATTGCAGTATGTTACTGTAGACATCTTTTGCAAAACAAAACTCTCTGCTGATTATGTTAATCAAATCAATAAAAAGCATGTAGTCATACCATATTGCGATTCTGCAGAGTATGGTTGATATCAACACCCTTGTTTGCACTAAATTCAATTCGTAAATGTTTGCTTATTCTATTCTGGCTGCTTTTTGGGATTTTACAACCTAAACATATGGAGTTGACTTTTTTATTATGGTGTGTGATAATTGCAATGAATATAGCTTATTTAGCAGCACTTATAGCAGCAGCTATAATAAAAATAGCAGCAGTAATACTTTGTGCTATAATGTGTATAAGCATTTTCTTTATATTATTTAAGGGAAAAAGAACACTTAGATTCAAAAGGATTTCTATCTCTTCTGAAAACAGTAGGTGTAATTTCTATAATACTATCAGTTATATCTCTCCCACTTATTATATTAAGCCTTACTACTCCGTCACCTCTGGTAGTAGGTATAGTAGGTGGTATCGTTGGTGCTATTTCCATAATACCATTAATAGTAGCTTACATTTTGCTTGTGGCTATATCGAATATCTTTATTACCAAGTCTTTATAAATTTGAGCTAATGTTACTGTCTTCATTTCTTCTTGGTTGTAATATTGCTGAAAGTTATCTATTTCCATAGGTATAACATATAATCTGATTTTATAAGATATTCTACCGGGATTAAAATATCGTAAATCTTAGGCGTTATAAACAAAATTTACAGGAAAAATAAGATGATACTACTCAAAAAGGCAAACAAGACGGTATTTTTCTGGCATAAGTTAGCGTTCAGCTTTACCTTTCCTTGCAAGACATTTTAGAGCTATTATGTCTTACTTCTTGAAGATACAAGTTAGCGTTTTTAACCCGAATTCTGGATTGGAGATTAAAAAAAACAAGAATATCAATAGCTTATTGTTTTAGCATTTACGATAAAGCAGTAAGCATTTTAAGACTAGTTACTAATTTAGTAAAATTCAAGACTTTCAATAATTTACCTAAAATCTAATCCAGAATTCGGGTTAATAATAAAATCTTGTTTTTTGAAAATGAATTTGGTAAACTTTAAAGATGTATGTGACAATATGGTGATATATTGTTTTTAGTATTTAATAAAGTACGTACTTGATAATTTTTCTGAACGCTCTAATCAAGCTAAAATAGGTAAGCTAGATAAAATTATTCTTAGTTTAAAATTGGTATAAGGTATTAAGATGAAAAAAATTGAAATTTCAGAATTACTAAAAAGAATTTCAATCTGTTTACTATGCGTGGCAACTATTGTCTCTATCGCTTTTTTGTTTGCCTATATGCATACAATGTTGCTTAGTAAAGGGTATGAGTTAGCTGCACATTATGTTAGTGAAGCTATGCCTTGTGTGTTACTTGTCGTTCTCCTTTTTATTGTTTGGTTTGTATATGATCAAGTATTCAGCAAACTAAAGGAAGTAGAGCTGCCTATATCGATAGAATTAGCTAATTCAGATGATAAAAGAATAACATTTGCTGATGCTATAATTGATGACTCCTTAAAACAACGGTTGCAGATGATTTGCTGTGACCAAATGACAGAAGAAATGCGCAAGCTGTTTGGAAATAAAAGTATTAATTCACTAAGAGGTTACATATTATATGGCCCTCCTGGAAATGGTAAAACACTTATCGCTCGTGCAATTGCAGGTGAATCAAATATGAATTTCATAAGCATCTCAGGTCCTGAACTTATTGGAGTATATATTGGTCATGGTGCACATGCTGTACGCGAGCTTTTTAAAATAGCAAAAAAATATTCTCCTTGTATAGTCTTTATAGATGAAATAGATGCAGTTGCACAAAAAAGAAGTACCGCTAATAACTCAGCTTACCATTGTCGAGAGAGTTTAACACAGTTGTTAACTGAAATAGATGGATTTAAGAGCAGAAAAGATATAATAGTAATTGGTGCAACTAACCTTATCGGTGGTATAGATCCAGCACTTATTAGACCTGGACGTTTAGGTCAGAAGGTTTATGTCCCTAATCCAAACATAGAGGTGAGACAAAAGATATTGGCACTTTATATGCGAGGTACAAAAACTGATGAAAAGCTAAGCCTCCAAGACATTGCAGACAAGACTGAAGGCTATTCTGGGGCTGAGTTAGAGCAATTAGTGAATGAAGCAAAAATTAGCGCTGGTGCGCAAAGACGGCTTATAGTGAGTGAGGAAGATTTCAGTTACGCGCTTCACGTGTTAAGTCCCGAACAAGAAAGAAGGTTGGGTTCAAACAAGTGGACACAGACAAAAGAAACTTCTTTTATACAGCATTAACATAAAAATTGAAATTATAGAAGTGTAGTTGAGCCAACCTTCGTTATTCTTATTATTACCCACAAATAAAGACATGGTATTGCATTTACTCAAATAATTTAATTTTATTAACCTGAAAGCTTACTGGATTAAAATTATTAAATTAAGAGTTATAATTTTAGCAACTAAAAGCTGTAAATTGCACCATATAAACAGTTATTTCAAGCAAAAGTCATACTGACCTTAGCCAGAAAAAGTGGTGGAAAAGTTAGGAATGTTTTTTACAAAAAAAGACAGTATCAATAAAAAGGATTTTATTCTATTTGAAATATAAAATTATCATGAATTTTTCTGTTATTCCCAAGTGAATTATTATTAACTTAGCAGTATATATTATTAAAAACACAAGCAATACAATCATTTTTAGCAACCAAAACCAGCAAGCGTGAGAAGATTTTTTTTTTGGAATGAGTTGGTCATGATGTTTGTAAAACTTAATTTGTACACTTTACTTACCCCCAGTAATTCCGATATAGTTACTTTAGTTAAAGTCTATAAAAGTTTATAAATGGCAACCTTAAGTGTAAGAGAAGCTTTATGCACAGCAATTAGAGAAGAAATGCAAAACGACTCTGATGTGCTTATCATGGGTGAAGAAGTTGCAGAGTATGATGGTGCTTATAAAGTAACGAAAGGATTACTGAAAGAGTTTGGAGAAAACAGAGTAGTTGATACGCCTATTACCGAACATGGATTTGCTGGCCTTGCTGTTGGAGCGGCATTTGCTGGATTAAAGCCAATAGTCGAGTTTATGACTTTTAATTTTTCTATGCAAGCTATTGACCAAATTGTGAATTCCGCAGCAAAAACAAATTATATGTCAGGCGGACAACTTGGATGCCCTATAGTATTTCGTGGACCAAATGGCGCTGCAGCAAGAGTTGCTGCACAACATTCTCAATGCTTTGCAGCTTGGTATTCGCATATACCGGGGTTAAAAGTAATAGCACCCTATTTTGCCTCAGATTGCAGAGGTCTGCTTAAAGCTGCAATTCGTGACCCTAATCCGGTAATATTTCTAGAAAACGAAATAGCTTATGGACATGAGCATGAAGTTTCTGACTCTGAGCTATCAAACAAAGATTATCTACTTGAGATAGGCAAAGCTGCTGTTATACGGGAAGGAAAGGATGTAACTATCACTGCTTTTTCATTAAAATTAATGGATGCCTTAAATGCAGCAGATTTACTTTCGAGTAAAGGTATAGAAGCTGAAGTTATTGACCTCAGAACCTTAAGACCACTTGACACTCAAACTGTTATTAACTCTATTCAGAAGACTAATAGGTTAGTTAGTGTAGAAGAAGGATGGCCATTTGCAGGAATAGGAGCAGAGCTGTCAGCCGTTGTTATGGAACAAGGATTTGACTACCTTGATGCTCCAGTTGTACGTGTAACTGGCAAGGACATCCCCTTACCTTACGCTGCAAATCTAGAAAAAAAAGCATTACCGCAAGTGGAAGATATAGTTGAAGCCGTGCATCAGGTCTGTTTTAGAAAAAAATAGTTCTTTTTTGTGTTTCCTGTTCCGCATTGGTCCATCAAAGAAGTATTTCCAGTGCCGCCTATACCACCCATTACTTTTATGACGATAGTTTTAGCACCGAAAAATACAGCACAAAATATACCGAGTGCAAAAAGAGCTGGCCATGGCATTCTACCAAATATCGCAAGCAAAGCTGCACCTATTATCACTACGGTCATAAGCGGTCCGCCTATTCCCCAAACGTAGCCAATAATGTTACATATTACTTGAGCAGTTGTATCAGTATTAGTGTCAGCGGCAGCACTCCCAACATGAGAAAAAGAAATAAATAATACTATAAAAAGAATATTAAAAACTTTCCTAGGGTTCATCTCTATACCTTAAATTTAGATATTGCAATTATACCTAAAATACTATAATTTTTAGTAAAACTAGCATAAAGATTGAATAACAAACGGTGCCACAAAAGTAGTTGACACACAACTGCACAAATATTGTAATATAGACATAGTAAACGATATTATTCCAGTGCTTGACGCTGGAATCCAGACTTTAATTGTTATATTTATAAATAAGTCTGGAACGTTCATCTCAAATGCAGTATTTTTGTTGAAATAGCTCAACTGGATCCCAGTGTCAAGCACTGGGATGACAGCAGTCCTACGTCATACCGCCGCGGTATCTCAGCCGCTAACAAGTAGCGGGATGACGGTTGTCGTTTAGCCATAAACATTAAGAAATTTACCAAATGAAAAAAAAGGCAAAAGAAGCCCCGTGGTTGGCTAATTACTTACATTATACTTTCAAGTATGGCGTTTTTTTATTCTAAATGCTTAATAACCGCGATTCAGTTGCTTTTAAACCGCAACTAATCTAAATTAGAAACATTAAGAAATTTACTAAACAGAAAAAAAGGCAAAAGAAACCCTAGGGTAGCTAGTTATTCACTATCCATTTTTTAAGTTGGCGTTTTTTTATGTTTTAAACGCTTTATAAGCGCGTTTCAGCTTATGTAGGTAGAAGTTTGATAAAGACATAAGGTGCACATAGTGCAAAAAATTAAACATGAGACGCCAGATACGTGAGTTTTTTTGTCATTTAATCTGTACAGAGAAGATAAATAAATAGCTTCAGTTTCATGATAAGGGGGTTGGCGGAGTTTGTCAAGTAAGTTTTTTCGTTTCTAACGGTTGTTGCCAAAAACTATACAAGAAGTCTTTTAAGATCAATCACTTATCTTCAAAGCTTGAATAAAAGCATTCTGTGGAATATTTACGTTCCCTATAGAATGCAACCTTTTTTTACCTTTCTTTTGCTTTTCAAGTAGTTTCATTCTTCGCGTTACATCTCCACCATAGAGTTTAGCTGTTACATCTTTTCTGTATGGGTTAATCGTTTCTCTGGCAATAATTTTTCCGCCCACTGCCGCTTGAATCGCGATTTTATATTGCTGACGTGGTATTAAATCCTTCAAGCGTGCACATATTTCACGCCCCCTTTTTTCTGCCCTACTTTTGTGAACAATACAGGCTAATGCATCTACGGGCTCTCCATTAATTAAAAAGCTTAATTTATCTATTTGGCTTACCAGATAGCTGGAAATTTCCCAATCTAAGCTTGCATATCCTTTGGAAATTGATTTTAATCGATCATAAAAGTCAAAAACAACTTCAGACAGTGGTAATTTATATCTTAACAATGCTGTTGTTGTGTTACCAATGTAAGATAAATCCTCCTGTTCTCCCCTCCTTTCTTCACATAGAGATAGAATCTCTCCCAAGTATTGGTCAGGGACCATTATGGTTGCAGTAATCCATGGTTCTTCCACAATTTCAATTTTCGTTGGATCTGGCATATCACTTGGGTTATGAATATTCAAAATTTCACCACTTCGTGTTGTAACCCTATATATAACACTCGGTGCAGTTGCTGTTAGGTCTAAATCAAACTCTCTCTCGAGTCTTTCTTGAATAACTTCAAGATGCAACATTCCCAAAAAACCACAACGAAATCCATAGCCTAGTGCATTTGAAGTTTCAGCCTCGAAGGTAAAACTTGCATCATTTAAATGTAACTTTTCTAGAGCTTCCCTTAAATATTTAAAATCATCCGTTTTATGAGGAAAAATGCTACAAAATACCACAGGATGCACTTCTTTAAATCCAGGAAGTGCTTCACTACAAGGTCTCTTTTCCTCAGTGATAGTGTCCCCTACCTTGCAGTCTGCTACTTCCTTCATTGAAGCAGTTATAAAACCAACTTCACCCGCTGAAAGTTCACCCGTCATCACTTTTTTAGGGGTGAAAATACCGATATTATCTATCTGGTATGTAGCATTATTAGACATCATAACAATTCTCATGCCTTTTTTTAGCACTCCATTTTTAACTCGCACTAAAATTACTACTCCTAAGTAAGTGTCATACCAACTATCAACCAAAATTGCTTGCAGTGGAGCATTTACATCACCTTGAGGAGCTGGAAGTTTTGCTACTATTGCTTCCAGTACATCTTTTATTCCAAGTCCAGTTTTTGCTGATATTAAAACTGACTCACTTGCGTCAATGCCAATTACTTCCTCAACCTGGAGTTTTACCTTTTCTGGATCTGCAGCAGGAAGATCAACTTTATTGAGCACAACTATTATTTCATGGTTGTTGTCAATAGCTTTATATACATTTGCAAGGGTTTGTGCTTCAACGCCCTGGCTACTATCTACCACTAAAAGTGAACCTTCACATGCGGCTAAGCTTCGGCTTACCTCGTAAGAAAAGTCAACGTGACCTGGGGTGTCCATGAGATTTAGGCAATATTGATTACCGTCGTTTGCCGTATAATTAAGTTTTACCGTCTGTGCTTTAATTGTAATGCCACGTTCACGCTCTATATCCATTGAATCGAGTATTTGATTGATCATTTCTCTTGCTTCAAGGCCGTTACATTCCTCTATTAAACGGTCAGCAAGCGTTGACTTACCGTGGTCTATATGCGCTATTATTGCAAAATTTCTTATGTTGTTCATTTATGGCTATTTTACTTAAGTAGAACCATTTTACATTTTAAGTGTTGTGAGGGCAATCCTTTATTAAGAGACTATTTACTCCTTCAACATAGACGACACTTTTTTCGAGCAGGAAATCACTTTATTAACCATATAGTTTTCATGATTATTATCTATTTTAGGCAACTCATACAGATAATTTACCATCATTCCAGCCGACTGACTAATACCTTTTTCAGAAGTATCCGCCATCCAGTTTAATTGTTTTATCGATGCACCATTGCTTAAATGAAAATGCGCCACCGGATCATAAGCATTTCCATTACTATTATTCACTTTTAGTAAATAATATGCACATAGTTTAAGCATGCATTGTTTAGTTTCATTTATACATTCAACATTAGTTTTTAATTGCTCTGCACTTTCTAAAATTTCTGCACTAGATTGTTTTATATTTAGTTTGCCCAATAAAGTGACATCTTGGTTTAGATTGTTTTTTAGCCATTTCGTAAAGCCAGGTATTGGAGAAAGAGTTGCATATGTTTTTATACTTTTAAACTCCTGTGATAGCTTTTCTACAACCCTTTTGATCAAAAAATTACCAAGGCTGATTCCAGATAACCCTGCTTGAGTGTTTGATATTGAATAGAATATAGCAGTGCTTGCATTACTCGGATCATTTGAAGGTACTGACTCATCTAAAAGGTGTTGAATGCTATCTGCAATCTTATCCACCAATGCAACCTCTACAAAAATTAGAGGTTCGTTTGGTATCTTGTAATGAAAAAAAGCAAAACAGAGACCCAGCCTGTTTTTTAAGTCATCCCAAGAGGAAATTTTATGCACAGCTTCATATTTTATAAGTTTTTCTAGCAATGATGCAGGTGAATCCCAGGTGATTTGACGAAGATCAAGTAGATCAACATCAACCCAAGTATAGAGTATATTTTTTAATTCGCTTTCTAGTGGATTCAAGCTTCTATATTGGTTCTTTAGCTTAAGCACGTCAGAACGCATATCAACAATAAACTTAAGGCCTTCTGGTAAAGAAATAAATTGCTTCAATATTTTAGAACGCGGTGATTCAAGAATTTTTATTAAATCCTGTTCAAATTTATAGTTTAACTCGGGATCTTGGTTTTTCTTATACTCTCTAATTTTCTCATCTATTTCCGCTTTATTCGGATTAAATTTTTCTGCCAGGGTTTGTAGAAATTTTATTTTACCTTTCTCTGATAAGCTTAAGTACAAGTTACCAAGAGATACAGCGTTTTTACGTGCTGAAACCTCCCCTCCCTTTGGATTTAAGCACTCGTTCATCTTCAAGACTAAACTATCGATATCGCGACTGTTGCTTAAATCAGGACTGATGTTACCAATCCACGATCTTACAGCATCTGCCACTCCACCTAGTATTTTAAAAAAGCTTCTTACCGCCTTTTTGTCTTCAACTTTCACTATATCAGTTTTTACCAATGATTCTTTTGTCATAGATTCCCTTTATTATACATAGCTAATGCAAGTCAGGGTCATACCGCCGCGTTATCCCGCTAACAAGCAGCGGGATGACGGTTGTCGGTAAACCCAAGTTATTTTAGCTACATATAGCTTAAGTTAAAGGAAATTTTTAGCTACATAGCAGGCACTATTACTGAATTATTAATAATTCAGTAATACAATAGACTTCTTGCACTACCTCCCAAGCCACAACTGTCATTCAGTAGAAACGAAAAAACTTGCTTGACAAACTCCGCCAGCCCACTTATCATGAAACTGAAGCTATTGTATTTGCTTTCGCCAATCTGCAGATTAAAAGGTAAGGATTACTTAATGTATCGGCGTCTTATGTTCAATTTTTTGCAGTATATAGATACTGTATGTCTTTACAAAACTTCATCTACATCTAGATTTTTATCTAAATAAGCTGAACGCGCTTATAAAGCGTTACAAGACATCAAAAAATGCCAATACTCGACAGAGATAGTAAAAGACTAGCTAACTCGGGGATTCTTTGTCTTTTTTTCTGCTTAGTAAATTTCTTAAACATTTGCAGCGTAGGTTAGTTGCAATTAAAAGCGGCTGAATCTCGCTTGTCAAGCGTTTAAAACATAAAAAACGCCAATATTTTAAAGCGGATAATAACCTCAGGGCTTCTTTTGCCTTTTTTTTCATTTAGTAAATTTCTTAATGTTTATAGCTAAACGACAATCGTCATCCCGCTACGTGTTAGCGGGATCTATGCTTTGAGATACCGCGAATAAATCGCGGTATGACGGTTAAGTAGGGTGTCATCCCAGTGCTCCTATGATGTCATTCCAGTGCTTGACACTGGGATCCAGCCTTTCACGCAATCCCATCAAGAACGTTGTATTTTACATAACACTTTTATGCTTACCAACTTAATAAAATTCCTGGATCCCAGTGTCTGGGCACTGGGATGACAGGCTAGCCTGACAACCGTCATCCCTGTAAAGATCAAGTATCCCACTACGTGTTAGCAGCTAAGAGATACCGCGAATGAATCGCGGTATGACGGTCTGCGGCGGTATGACGGTTCGTGGCGGTATGACGGTTAAGCAATTCGTCATCCCGCTGCTTGTTAGCGGCTAAGAGATACCGCGGCGGTATGACGTAGGACTGCTGTCATTCAAGTAGCTGAAACTGGAATGACACGTCATAAAGGAACCAGTGTCAGCTACTTGGATGATACCTTTTTTCTACTTAGTTTGGGTTATGCAAGAAGTCTATTTACTTCTTAACTTGACGCACATGATGTCTTGCAGCATCATCTACTGTCTCTAAATAAATCATTGCTAGACATATACCACTGTGTACTTCTACGGATACCTTATTGCCTAAACTTCGATTAAAGCAAGAATTTTTTCCCGGAAAAGCAAGATTACTAAGGTGCAGTTCCCATTTTAATCCTTTAGTTGATATTTGAGCTCTCGGTATACCAAGTAAAGATATTTTAGTATTTTTTGGCAAAGAAAAAAAATGGGTAATACCTTTTTGTAAAGTGTAACCTACCATGGGAGGTGAAGGTGTGTAAAAGATACTGCCCATACTTAGAAAAATGTTAATATTCTGTAGTATGTGATCAATTGCTCCTCCAGTAATACCCGTTACTATTGATGGCAATAACTTTACTGTTTTTAAGTGAGCCATTGCTTTAGAAAAGTCGCAATAATCTTGATCAGGTAGATATATCGTATTCAAATTAGCACGTAAATCCAGATTTACGCTATCCAAATCTCCTACTACAAGATCAGGTTTTACGCCAATTGATAGAAGCTTGTTTGCTCCTCCATCTACAGCAATAATAGGTATATCTCGTTTAAAAAACGATGAGCTCGGTATTTTTCCATTTAGCACTACAATAGAACGATATTGTTGTTGTGTACTGCAGTGCAGCACATGATCATGGTGCAGGTTTTGCATCGTAGTAACATTTTTGAATAATTGATATTATGCTAATCACTAATCCAGCAATATTGCTAAGCACCACAAAAATTGAGCTCTGGTAAAGACCATAGCCAATCCAAGACAATGAACAAATAAGATAGTTTACTAACATTAACATCGATACATCACGAGTAACTTTAGTGATATATGCTTTATATACTTGAGGTGATAATCCAATTAGAGATGCAATTAACGCAATGAAGCCGAAGCATTCTTCAATATTTATATACATACATTTTCCTACGCTTGCTTTAACAATATCAGGTTCAAAGGGTTGTACTTTATGTACTCTCAGCTTTTCTAGAGCACCCCTAATGCGTGTAATTTATAACATCATTTAGTCTATTAATCAAGAAATTAATAGTGACTTGCATTTATGAAACCCAATCGGCTTCTATGCTAATTATTATCTAAACTAATCGTCGGTTGTGCATCTTGCTCAGAGATTAGGGCAACCAACAAATTATTTATCAATTGAACCTTTTGCTTGCCATCTAATTGTAAGCTTTTGTTTTTTTCAAAATGAGCTATTACTTCCTCGACAATTCCTATTGCATTTTGCACTATATGCCTTCTTGCCGAAGTGATAGCATGTGCTTGTTGACGCCTTAACATTGCTTGTGCAATCTCGGACGAATACGCCAAATGCGATATTCTTGCTTCTGTAATCTCAATTCCTGCAATATCTAATCTTTGTTGTAACATTGACCGCAATTCATCTGAAATTTTATCAGAATTTTTACGTAAAGATTCCTCATTGCTCTCGCTGTCATACGGATAATTGCTCGCCAATTCTCTAATTACCGAGTCACTTTGTACAAAAACAAATTCGTGATAGTTGTTAACATTATAATACGCCTTTGCAGGACTGCTCACTCTCCAAACAATTACTGCAGAAATCTCTATTGGACTTCCATTTGCATCATTAACTTTTATTTTTTCTGTGTTAATATTCTGAAATTTTAGGGAAACTATATATTTGCTTGAAAAGGGAAGCGTTACACATATTCCAGACTTAAAATAAGTTCCAATATAATGACCAAAAAATTCTATCACTCTTGCTTCATTAGGGTCATTAATAAAAAATCCTTGAAGAAAAGTCAAAATTGAAACGGCAGCAACTCCAAGTGCAATTGTGCTGTCATATGCCAAAAAAAGCAGCGATAAAATTAATCCTAGCGCTATTAGTACAGGAAAAGCCCGAATTTGACTCAAATTTCTATCGTTTATCGTATTCTTATCCATATTGTCTTTAAACTTCTTTTTCACTTGAACTCTCTCTGTTGATCGTTTTATTTATCTTATTTACAAATAGTTTAAACTCTCTTAATTCATGATCAGGCAATTTTACTTCAGTTTTATGCGCTATCGTAAGCGGATCGATGTGTTTGCCGTTATATATAACTTCGTAATGTAAATGAGGGCCTGTTGCAACACCAGTGCTACCAACATAGGCGATGACCTGCCCCTGCTTTACTTTAGAGCCTAACTTTATATCGCCACTAAATCTACTTATATGCGCGTAACAGGTTGAATATTCATTTTTGTGTTTTATTTTGATGTAATTTCCATAGCCACCATTCTTTCCTATATATTCTATCACACCCTCTGCAGCAGCGTATATGGGAGTGCCAAGTTTAGCTGCATAATCCACTCCTTTGTGAAAAGCAATTTTACCGCGAACAGGATGCTTTCTATTGCCAAATTTTGAGGATATGCGATAATCTCCATTTAAAGGATTTGCAAAAATTTCGCCATTTTTTAAGCTTATTCCTTCTTTATTAAAATACCTTTCTTTGCCGTCTTGCGATTTATAATGATATAAACTAATAGCTTTCTTGTTTATTGTCAGTGAAGCATATAAAATTTTTTCTTCAGTCTTCTGATTATTAGGCAATCTCTCAAAAAGAACCTCCAATTTACTCTTCGGCACAATGTCTTTTTTAAAATCAACACCGAAATCTTTATATATGTTGATCAATTTCACCACTGTATTTGGCGCCAACCCTTCCGTGGCAAAAAAGGAAGATTTTATGGTACTGGATATGAATAACAACTTTCTATCACTTTCTGTCGTCAAAGTAGCTTTTTTTTTTCTGATTCCATGCTGGAATGGCTGTGCAAGATCTGTTGATGTTTCAGCGGTATATAACGGTAAGATAAAGAGCAGCATAAATACAATCAGCTTCATCATTTAAACAGCATCAACAAAAGTAAAATTACCTTCCACATACTGTACATCATCATTATCTTCTAATTCTTCAACCAATGCAGATAATTTATCAATCAACTCTTTATCGCTAATTTCAATCAGATCTTTTGGCTGCCATGAAAGACGAGCAAGTTCTGGTTCTCCGAATTTTGCATAAAAGGCATCGCGTACTTTACCAAAATCTTTTATTTCACAAGTTATAACGTGTAATCCTTCTTTGTCATTTTCCTCAATATTCAATACTTCTAATTCGATTCCATGACTGAATAAATCATCAAAATTCACACCCTCTGCTTTATAGACAATTAAACCTACATGATCAAAAAGGTAACTAACACTTCCTGTTTCTCCCAAGTTTCCACCCTTGCGAGAAAATATATAACGTACCTCAGAAGCAGTACGGTTGCGGTTATTAGTCAAGGCATGGACAATGAGTGCAGTACCAGAAGGCCCATGACCTTCATATTGTATTTCCTCGTAATTTTCTCCAGCAATGTTACCAGTTGCATTTTTTATTGCTGTTTCTATTTTATCTTTTGGTAGATTTTCCTTGCGTGCAGCAAATATAGCAGAGCGAAGGCGCGGGTTGAGTTCGGGCAGCCCTTGCTTTGCAGCAACTGTTATTTCTCTAATCATCTTCGTAAATTTTTGAGAGCGCTTTGCATCCTGAGCGCCTTTCCGATGTTTTATATTTGAAAATTGTGAATGACCAGCCATATTCAAATAGTTAAAAACCTAATTATATATCAAAGCATAGAAAAAGCTAAAGCAAATTTTCAAGCCTCTGGCTTGGCATCTTGCAGGTTTTCTGCTAATAACATACTTTCATACTGCTCAGCTTCTAAGTCAAGGCCAAGAGCTGAATGGGCTGCTATTAAATGGTTAATAGACTTAGAAAAATATTTAGAATCCTTATAGCTTGCCATATTCTGGAAACGCTTAATTGCTGCTAAATATTCACCACGCCTCAGGTAAAATTTACCGATAGAATACTCTTTTGTTGATATATGTTCTGTGATTAATTTTGCTCTTTCCTTTATCTCGTCTACATATTCGCTGCCTGGAAAGAGATTAATGTACTCAGTGGCTAGCTCTAAAGTTTTATATGCAGTTTGCTGTCCAAGTTGCACTTTATTAATTTGCATGTAATAAGATAATACTCTTAAGTAGTATACATATGGTAAATCTTCACCATTTGAATAAACATATATATAATCATCCATATCACTTGCAGCACTGCTATAGTTACCCATATTATAGTGAGAGACCCCAGATAATAATTTTGCTTTCATTGCCCAATAAGAAAAAGGATACAAATCCTCTATCTTATGAAATGCCCTAATAGCTTGTTTATATTTTTTCTGGTCAAAAAGTTCAACTGCTTCTTCATATAGTTCAGTTTCAGTTTTTTCAAGATCATCCGCATACGATTGTGTAAAGGAGCAAATTAGGAAAATAAAGCACGTGATTAAAGTCTTATACATAAGATTTTTTTCGATCAAAATAAAGTATAGACCTAAATATTACTTAAATAAATAAATTTCTTAGGCAACAGCCGGTCCTTCTTCTTTATAACTACGGTCAGAACTACCTGCATTTCTTGATTCACCTCGTCCTTCCACTTTTGGATCTTTCAGCGTCTTACTGTAGGAATGTATAGTTAAGACCTGTACAGCCATAAAAATTGCAATACCTACCAAGCCTAAAGTAGGTCCAACAGCAGGATTTAAGGACGATGCTAATGCTATTAACATTATCCTTCTTATTAAAAATACAGAAGAACCAGCAAGCGCCAATCCGGCTACAGATATATTGCTAGTTTTCTTGCTAGATTTCTCATCAAGATCAGACTTTTCTGTTTCCTTTTTCTTATTTTTTTCATGCTTATCAATATAAGAAACAAGAGTTGCAAGAAAAGCAATTGCATTGGCAAGAAATAAAATTGCATCCTCTGCTGCTTCAAGTGAAGATGTTTCACCCATTATCATACCTACAATAACCAGTGCAGTTGTTATAGCCTCAATATAGATCAAACACTGACCTATATCAGAAATATTGTGCTCTTTTTCCTTTACTTCCTCTCCATTTTCAATAATCTCCAACTCTCGTTCTTTTTGTGCTATCTTCCTATTATTGTAAATTAAATATAGCGTACAAATAAGAGATAAGACTGTAAAAGGTAATATAGTGTGGCTTAGCGCGCCACTTATCACGCCAAGTAATACCTGATCGCTATATGTTTTTTCCAGTTCAATCGCCATCAGCAATGTAAATGGGACCATTGTTGCCAATGATGCACATTTTCTATATAGCTCTCTTTTTTTTAGTGCTAATAGTTCTTGTTCTAGCCTTTCTCTTTTGACTTCTTTATCAACTGTTGGCCAAAAATCCCAAAAAAACTCTTCTAATGGTTCAAAATCTCTTTTTTTCTTATTCTTTCCTGGAACCTTTTTAGTAGAAGAAAATTTGCCACTAGGTATTTTCATAATATTAACCTAATTAGTTGTAAGTTAATATAATTATACACCTTTTTGCTTTCTGAGTCAATATCACTAAGATATTAACTACTCTTGTCTATTAACTATTTCCTAGGAGATTTAATCAATCTATTTGATGCCGGCTAGGATATAATTATAGCCTGACCACATAGTTATAATAGCTGCAACCCATAAACAAATCGCACCTGTATATTGAATCATATAATAATCGTTCATTATTAGCGCTACTACAGCAACCATCTGCAAAAATGTTTTAATTTTTCCAGCTTTGCTTACAGGTAGACTAACATTTGTAGCTATCAGAAACTCCCGTAAACCCGAGACTAATATCTCCCGACAGATGATGATAATCGATGGTACTATTGTAAAATCATTTATCTTATGCTTATAAACTAGCATAATTATCGTTGAAACCACTATTAATTTGTCAGCAATTGGATCAAATAGCTTGCCAAACTTTGATTGGACTTTCCACGCACGCGCCAGGTAACCATCAAAAAAATCCGTAATGCACGCAAACACAAAGATTGATATTGTTATCAGGCCTGCATATTTATTTTCTATATAAAAACTTAATATTATTGCTGGTATTGCAAGTGCACGAGAAATTGTAAGCAAATTAGGCACGTTTTTTTTAAGCATGTAATATCATCTTACGTAATAGGTAAACTTATACAGAAGTACAACAGAGTTCACAAGTTAATAATTTACAATTGAACATTTATAAAAACTCCATATACTTAAAAAATACAAGCTTAAAATATAAGGATGTAATGATGAACGATGATTTAGATAGTACCACAAAACAAGAAGCGCTTAAGTATCACAGCAGAGGTGGTAACCCTGGTAAAATTTCAATCATGCCAACAAAACCTTTATCTACCCAGTATGATTTGTCACTTGCTTATTCCCCTGGTGTTGCAGCTCCGTGCCTTGAAATAGCTAAAAATCCTGAGGTTGTTTATGATTATACAGCAAAAAGCAACTGTGTTGCTGTCATTTCAAATGGCACTGCAGTGCTTGGACTTGGTAATATCGGTCCTCTTGCTGCAAAACCTGTCATGGAAGGCAAAGCTGTTTTATTTAAGCGTTTTGCTGATATTGATGCAGTTGATATAGAAGTTGGTACAGAAAATATAGAAGATTTCATCAATGCAGTAAGGTATCTTGGGCCAAGTTGGGGGGGGATAAATTTAGAAGATATAAGATCTCCCGATTGTTTTATAATAGAGAAACGCCTGAATGAACTGATGGATATTCCAGTGTTCCATGATGACCAGCATGGAACTGCGGTGGTTGTTGCAGCTGGCATAGAAAATGCTCTTGATATTGTTGAAAAGAAATTAGAGGACGTTAAGATCATTATGAATGGTGCTGGAGCAGCCGGTATTGCATGTTTAGAAATACTAAAGTCCATGGGCGCTAAAAATATAGTGCTGTGTGATAAGCAAGGAGTAATATACAAAGGTAGAAACGAGGATATGAATGAGTGGAAGGAAAAGTATGCAATTGATACTTCCGAACGTTCTCTACTTGATACAATAAAAGGCGCTGATGTATTCATCGGACTATCTGCAAAAGATGTGTTAAATGAAGAGATGTTAAAGAGTATGGGCAAAGACCCGATTATTTTTGCTCTTGCCAATCCCGATCCAGAAGTAAGGCCTGAGTTTGCAAAATCTGTGAGGCCAGATGCAATAATTGCAACTGGTAGGTCAGATTACAACAACCAAGTCAACAACGTAATGGGTTTTCCTTATATATTTAGAGGGGCACTTGATGTACATGCAACAACAATAAATGATGAAATGAAAATTGCAGCTGCAGATGCAATAGCAAAGCTTGCCCGTGAGCCAGTACCAGGTGAGATATCTGCAGTCTATGGCGGTCGTAAAATGGGCTATGGACGTGAATATATAATACCTACTCCATTTGACCCAAGATTAATTTCTATAGTAGCTCCTGCTGTTGCAAAAGCCGCAGTTGATTCAGGTGTTGCAAGAAAGGCAATACAAGATTGGAGTAAATATGAAAATCAATTAAAATCTCGTCTTTCTAATGTTCTCAGCACGCTGAATTTACTATCTTCACATATGTAATTTATTGGATAAAGTTAAAAGTGATAAACCAACCCAAACTCTAAGCCATATATGCCAAACCTATTGGTAATGGTTGCAGTTGTTGATTCAACACGTGCAGTTTCATCAACTTTACTTCCTCCACCGGCAGGAATATATCCTTCACCAGCTAGTATCTTTATTCCTGGTACAATATCTTTAAATTGGTTATCAAGGATACCAAAATAGCGTAAACCAGCAAATGCTTGAGTTTGTGCTGTAAGTTGGTGATTGATACCAAGTTTTGCTTGGTAAGCCAAGGCATATCTGGTTTTTCCTAGAAATTTAACCCTAGTTACACCTGCACCAATACCAACATATGGGGTGAATGGCATTTTTGCTATATTAAAATCACGATATACATTGACCATTCCAGCTAAGTTATTAAAACCTTCATTTTTCATCTTAAATGCAGCTCTGAACTCTGCTTCAACACTACAATTTTCTTGAATGTGAATATCAACCTTTCCACTTCTCCAAGGTGAATTGCATTCCGCTCCAGTAGACGCATCATTGTGACGACGAAGTTCAATATATCTTGCTTTTTTCTTATCTGAATAATCTTCATCATATAAGTTAGTCTGAGAATATAAGCCTTCAAACTCAACTCTCATATTTTTGAATAAATACCCTATTGCAGCACTACCGGCAAACCCTGGAACATATTTAGGACTGTATCCAGCTTCAATTCGCTCCTTCTTATTAAAACTAAAAACCCCCTCTGTTATATTGTCACCTGCATCTTCTTTTCCTTCTAGAGAACCTATTGCATTGAAGAATGCTCCAAAATAGTTAGCTTTGATGTAAACATTCTCTAAGTTATTTATTTTATCATCGTAAGATAAGCACCTAAATGAAAAAGTTAGCAAAACCAATAGATATGTGAATTTAAATCTTTCGCCCACCACAAAGCCTCCCTGCATAATTTGTCATTCCATTATTATAGTATGCTTCTATTTTTTATGATAGCAACTTTTTATTGCGCTCAATCGTTTTAGATTTATAATGAAAGTATTGTAATTTAAAGCAAATCAATGACTATTGCAATTCACGAATTAGAGAGGATCATCAAACAATCGTTCCCCGACGCTGATATAAAGATTCATGATCTTGCTGGAGATGATGACCATTATCATTTAAAAATAAACTCCAAGTGTTTTCTTGGAAAGACAAAAATAGAACAGCATAAAATGGTATATAAAGCTCTGGAAGGTCAGTCTATACACGCCTTGCAACTGGAAACTAATACTTAAAAATAAGGTGAATTTATGAGCAATTTTGAACAAATAAAAAAAGATATAACAGAAAATGATGTGGTATTGTATATGAAAGGCACTTCTGATTTTCCTCAATGCGGATTCTCTGGACTCGTCGTGTCAATCCTAAAAAAATTGAACGTGAAGTTTAAGTATATTAACGTGTTGGAGAATGATGAAATACGTGAATCTATAAAAAAGTTTTCTGATTGGCCAACAATTCCACAATTATATATAAAGGAAGAGTTTATTGGTGGTTGCGACATCACTCGCGAGATGTACGAAAAAGGCGAACTGCAAAGTTTATTGAAGGAAAAAAAAATTATTGCGGAATAAGTACCAAGAAACCAGTGCCCAGACGCTGGATAACGTAGTATAGCTATGAAAAAGGATCTTATGTCTTAAACCGTATCCGTTCAGGGGAGCGGCAAAATAAGGTAGACAAAGCAAGATAATAATGTTGATGTTAACACTATTGTCAAGTTTACTGGCCTTTCTATTAGTGAGATTGAAGAATTAAGTGTGAGCGTTTACAAATAATTTACCATTTCTTCTGGTTTCACTATCCTTTCAAACTCTTCCTCAGTGAGCAGTTGAAGTTTTGCTGCTGCTTCTTTTAGAGTGATATTTTCTTTATAAGCAAGCTTCGCTATTTTTGCTGCATTGTCGTACCCTATATGCGTATTTAATATAGTGACCAACATCAACGACTGATTCAGTAAATCTTTTATCCTCTCTTCATTTGCTTTAATACCAATTACACATTTTTCTGTAAAATTTAAACTTGCATCAGCTAAAAGTCTTATAGACTGCAAAACATTGTAAATTATCACTGGCTTAAACACATTCAATTCAAAATGACCGTTTGAACCACTAATGGTTACAGCAACATGATTTCCCATAACTTGAGTGCATACCATAGTCACCGCTTCACACTGAGTTGGATTCACTTTACCTGGCATAATTGAAGAACCAGGCTCATTTTCCGGTAACATTATTTCCCCAATTCCGCATCTTGGACCAGAACCAAGCAACCTTATATCATTTGCAATTTTCATTAAACTGACTGCTACTGTATTGAGTGTTCCACTGAGCTCAACTAAAGCATCATTTGCTGCTAGCGCTTCAAATTTATTGCCTGCTGAAGTAAATGGAAGGTTAGTAATTCCTGCAACTTGCTTTGCAAAATCTTCAGCAAAACCCTTTTTAGTATTGAGTCCCGTGCCAACCGCAGTGCCACCTTGTGCAAGCTCGTATATACCACTTAAAGTTGATTTTACTCTCTCTATCCCCTTTTTAATCTGGACTGCATAGCCAGAGAACTCCTGTCCTAGTGTTAGGGGCGTTGCATCTTGCAGATGAGTACGTCCTACTTTTATTATATCTTTAAATTCCTGAACCTTATTATCCAGCACCTTATGCAATTTTTCAAGATTTGGAATAAGCAAGCAGTTTATTTGCTCTGCTGCTGCTATATGCATTGCTGTTGGAAAGGTGTCATTTGACGACTGACCATAATTCACATGATCATTTGGATGTATTGGAGATTTACTACCCAAATTACCACCTAAAATCTCTATTGCACGATTGCTGATCACTTCATTCATATTCATATTAGTCTGCGTTCCGGATCCGGTTTGCCAAACAACAAGCGGAAATTCATTATTAAATTTGCCATCTATTACTTCCCTCGCGGCTGTGCAAATTGCGTCCCCTACCCTATCATCTATAACACCATGTTTCATATTAACACGCGCTGCTGCAAGTTTTACTATTGCTAATGCTTTAATCAGAGGCTCTGGCATTTTTTCTGTGCCAATCTTAAAATTTTCTAAAGAACGCTGAGTCTGTGCTCCCCAGTAATGTTCACTTGGTACTTTTACTTCCCCTAAGCTGTCTGATTCTATTCTCGTCTTTCTATCCATATTTTCCTCCTGGTGTTATGCAAACTGGTTCACTACATAATTTTTTCATGCCTACTTCTTGGTTAATTAAATCATACTAGATCCAAGTAGTCAAGTGTACGAACATTGCAATTTTCAGTTAACTTGCATGGTAGATGCAAGTAGCTGACACTGATTCACTTTATGATGGTGTCATTCCAGTCTGGAATCCAGCCTTTTCATAATCATCAAAACGTTGTATTTTAACATAAAACGGCTACTTTTATGCTTACCAACTTAATAAAATTCCTGGATCCCAGTGTCTGGGCACTGGGATGACACCCTTCTGGTGGACTCAAATCACGATGTTTGCACAGCTGTACGCTTAGTTCTGGTTGCACGCTACCATTCTTGTACATCCATAAATAGAAAATTTACGCTTTAAAAGGATCATATACATCGATTTCCTTAGAATTACTCTTTTTCAATTTTTCACTTAATAATCTTAAAATAGGCTGTAAATCACCATTAATTGATAAGCACAGCACTTCTTTATTGAGATAATTAGCTAGGTGATTCTTCTTTTCCAGAATTTCTGCTTCCCTCAATAAGTCGCATTTGTTTAATACTACAATCTCTTCTTTTTCAACAAGATCACTATTGTAAAGTTCCAATTCATTATGGATACAACTATAAGCCGAAACAACGTCATCGTGAGTTACATCGATTAAATGAAGTAAAATTTGACACCTTTCTATGTGCTTTAAAAATTTATGCCCGAGCCCAACTCCAAGGTGAGCATCAGTAATTATTCCAGGAATATCTGCTATTACAACTTCGCTATCATCCACTTTTACCATGCCTAAATGAGGTCTTACGGTGGTAAATGGATAATCGCCTACTTTTGTATCGGAATTTGAGCAGCGAGTCAAAAATTTTGATTTACCTGCGTTTGGCATGCCAATAATTCCAACATCTGATAAAACTTTTAGTTTTAATAATACATGTTTTTCTTCGCCAGGCTGACCGTAAGTAAAATGTCTTGGTGCCTTATTAGTAGAAGATTTAAAATTAGTATTTCCAAGTCCACCTTTTCCACCCTGTGCTACTTGAAATTCCATACCAGGCTTGTCAAGGTCTACTATTATCTCTTCACTTTCTTCATCAATTATTTGTGCACCGACTGGAACTTTAAGTATAACGTCTTTCCCTGCTGTGCCAGATCTATCCCTGCCTGCACCATTTTTTCCACTATCTGCTTTAATGTGTCTTCTATAACGAAAATGAAGCAAAGTGTTGAGATTAGCGTCGCTGATGAAAACTATGTTTCCACCCTTTCCTCCATTACCACCATTTGGACCACCAAATTCAACGAACTTTTCTCGACGAAAACTTGCACAGCCATCACCACCGTCACCAGCTTTTAAACACAATTTTACTTCGTCTATAAAACCCATGCTAACCCACGATAATATTTAGCATCCTTTCCTAATGCGCTTTCTATTCTGATTAGCTCGTTATACTTCGCGAGTCTATCAGAACGCGATAGCGACCCGGTTTTTATTTGCCCGCAATTTGACGCAACTGCTATATGAGATATTGTTGTGTCTTCTGTTTCACCTGAGCGATGAGAAACAACAGCTTTATAGCCATTTGATTTTGCCATTTCAATAGCAGCAAAAGTTTCTGTTAACGTCCCTATTTGATTTGGCTTGATCAGTACAGCATTTGCCATTTTTTCCTCTATTCCTTTGCATATCAGTTCACAATTTGTAACAAACAAATCATCCCCAACCAATTGAATTTTACTCCCCAATTTTGCAGTAAGTAATTTCCAACCTTCATAGTCGTCTTCACTCATTGCATCTTCTATAGAAATTATTGGATATCTTTCCACAAGATTACAATAATATTCAGTCAACTCTTCTGAAGTAAGATCTCTGTGTTCAAATTTGTAAATTCCATCTTCATAAAAAGTAGATGAAGCAACATCAAGGCCTAGTGCAAAATCACTTTGCGCTGAATAACCTGCTGATTCTATAGCGTATATGATCAAATCAAGTGCTTCTTCAGTACTTTCAATATTTGGTGCAAAACCACCTTCATCCCCTACATTTGTGCTATAACCTTTTTTCTTAAGAATGCTACGTAAGTTGTGGAATACCTCCGCAGATATTCTAATCGCTTCGCTGAAAGTCTCAGCACCGACCGGAAGAATCATGAATTCTTGGAAATCGAGCTTATTGTCTGCATGTACTCCACCATTAATTATGTTAATGAGTGGAACCGGCATAACACTCGTCTGCTTTCCTCCCAAATATCTATATAGCGGCATTTTGAAACTGTTTGCTGCTGCTTTTGCAACTGCAAGAGACACACCCAAAGTTGCATTTGCTCCAAGTTTTGATTTGTTTTTTGTTCCATCCAGTTCAATTAATGCTTTATCAATTGCATTTTGGTCCGCTGCATTCATTCCAATGATTTCATCTGCTATTATCCCATTTACAGCTTGAACAGCTTTCAGCACTCCCTTACCACAATACCTTTTCTCATCTTGGTCCCTGAGTTCCAAGGCTTCTAATTTACCGGTTGAAGCTCCAGAAGGTACAGATGCCCTGCCTATTGCACCATCACAGAGCTCAATTTCTACCTCAATAGTGGGGTAACCCCTGCTATCTAAAATTTCTCTTGCAAATACGTTATTGATTATCTTATTCATTACATTAAACCTTAACTTCCGCAATAAGTGCTGCAGTTTCCTTTGCCAATTTAGCTATATTACTACCAGCACCAATAAATAATACTATATCACTTGGACTTGTCGAATCACTAATAAAATGTGAAATGAGCAAAGCATCATTCATAATTTTTGTGTTATTAAATCCATTACTGATTAAAGCTTTTTGTATATCATCAATCCCACAACCAGGAATAGGCTTGTCTTCTGGGGGATGAACAGGAGTGAGGATGACATAATCAAACATCATGAAAATTCGTATGAATTCATCAAAAAAATTACGAATGCGGGCAAAACGAAGTGGTTCGATAATTCCTATTACTTTTCCTTTAGTAATCGAACGTGCAGCCGTTAAAGTTGCATATATTTCATTTGGATGATGGGCATAATCCTCAATTAACTTAACACCTTTAATATCGGCAATCAAAGAGAATCTTCTTGCTACTCCTTGAAATTCCAAAAGGCCTTTTTTAATATCTGCATCGCTAATTCCGAGCTTTATCGCAACTGATATTGCAGCTAGGGCGTTGCTTACTTTGTGAATTCCAATTGCATTTGATAGTACTATGTTTTTTAAAGGGCTGGATCCCAGTGTCACGCACTGGGATGACATCTCTGTACACTTTCCTTTTGTCATTCCAGCACGTAATGCTGGAATCCAGTTGTTCAACACATCAAATTCTATGCTGTTAGCATGCTGTTTAATGTTGCTGGCTCTTATGCTACCATTCTCAAACCCAAACGTTATAGAATTACCCGCATCATAATCGATGTCTACAGAATCAGGTAAAACTGCAGAACCTGCATTATTCACGAATTGGGAAAATGCATTTTTGATATTATCAAATGTGCCGTAATAATCTATGTGGTCATTGTTGATACTTGTTATGACAGCAATCTTTGCAGGGATTTTTAGCATAGTTCCATCAGACTCATCAGCCTCGATCAGAAAAGTGTCACTCCCTCCAAGTTTGAAGTTGCTCTTATAGGAATTTAATATCCCTCCTACAGTTACAGTCGCATCAATGCCAGAATGATCAAAAATGGAAGCAATCATAGCGGTTGTTGTTGTCTTTCCGCTTGAACCTGAAACCGCTATCACATATTTACCTTTCATAATTTCAGCAAGTATGTCTGATCTATGCAAAACGGTTTTATTGTTATTTTTTGCCGCAATTAACTCCACATTATCAGATTCTATTGCAGAAGAATGTACAACTATTTGAGCTTGGCTTATATTATTAGCATTGTGACCAATAAAAACCTCTATACCTAGCTTTTGTAACTTATTTATATTGTCGTTTGATTGTGCATCACTGCCTTGAACTTTGCAATTGGAATTGTGAAGAATTTCAGCAATGGCACTCATTCCGATTCCACCTATACCAATAATATGTATTATTCCTTTTTGAGTTTTGTTAATATTTAGCAGTAGATGTTTACTCATTACTAAATTTATTATAGTATAATTTAAAATCCTCATAGTATCGAACCCTCTTACCGAATACAATGATAAAAAACCTAACCTTTCTATGTCTAATATTTGTTTTGATAAGTAGCTGCAGTTTTAGCAACAGGTTTAACTGCACTGCAGGTCATTATAAAATTGGCAGCAGCTACACAATAAATGGTATAACTTATCACCCAAAAAACTGTAAACACTATGAAGAGATAGGGATAGCATCGTGGTATGGAATAGAAGATCATGGCACACTTACAGCAAATGGTGAAGCGTTTAACCGTCACTTGATCTCTGCAGCGCATAAGACTTTGCCCTTACCCTGCTTTGTTCTTGTCACTAATTTAGAAAATGGAAGAAAGCTTGTTACAAGGGTTAACGATAGAGGGCCTTTTATTGAAGGCAGAATAATAGACTTATCAGAAAAAGCAGCTCAAGTCTTAGGATTTCATAAATCTGGGCTTGCAAAAGTAAAAGTTCAATACCTAAGAAAGATGTCAGAACAATTGATACAAAATACTCCTCATTACAGAAAGCAATATGAAAAAGAAATGCAGAAACGTCACCCGAAACAAGACAGTGCAGAAAGTAAGGGATATGTTGCATTTTTTAAAAGTGCTCAGGCTGCTAAATCAGCTGCATCAAAGCTTCGCAATCAAGGAATAAAAAATGTTAGATTGCTTTTTAAGAACGATCAATATTGCGTGAAAGTGAGTTATAGGTAGTGGTGAGTGCAGAATTTGAAAGATTTGGTTAATGTAAGGAACGCTGGCTAACTATTGTAAGTTAAAAATGTGATATAAAAAAGATATCAACAATTTATAGCTATACCACCGCGATATCTCTTAGCCGCTAACACGTAGCGGAATGACGAGCTTATCGTCACGCCACCGCTAACCGTCATACCGCGATTTATTCGCGGTATCTCAGCCGCTAACAAGTAGCGGGATGACGAGCTTATCGTCATGCCACCGCGAACCGTCATACCGCGATTCATTCGCGGTATCTCAGCCGCTAACAAGTAGCAGAATGACAGCAATCCTACGTCATACCGTCACGGTATCTCTAGATCCCGCTAACAAGTAGCGGGATACTTGACCTTTACAGGAATGACAGTTGTCGTTTAGCTATAAATGTTAAGAAATTTACCAAATAAAAAAAAAGGCAAAGAAACCCTAGGGTAGCTAGTATTCAAATTCTCCCTTGTCTATTTGACGTCTTTTACTGTCTTAAACACTTTATAAGCGCGTTTCGGCTTGTATAGGTAGAAACCTAAAAGTTTTATAAAGACATGAGGTGCACATAGTGCAAAAAATTAAGCATGATTTACGCCAAATACATTAAGTTTTTTGTCATTAATCCACTGCAGAGATTGCGAAGATAAATAAATAGCTTCAGTTTCATGATAGGAGGGCTGGCGGAGTTTGTCAAGTAAGTTTTTCGTTTCATCCAATGCGCTGCCAAAAGTTTGTTATGCAAGAATGCACTAGCCATTTCTCACAGATTCATTTAAACTTAATCAAGTAGGAGTATTATTAACGCGAAAAGAGTTTAATTAGAGATTTAAGTGATATGGCGCGTGAGGAAGATATAAACCAATTAGTAGAAAATGGATTTGATATTAACTCAAAAGATGCAAGTGGAATCACTCTCTTGCATAAGTTCACAAAAGAAGGCGATTTAGTTGGAGTAAAGTCATTACTAGAGCACGAAGCTGATTTCAATGTCGTAGACAACGAAAATAGAAACCCTCTGCATTACGCCATTATGCATGGACACAAGAAAGTTGCTAAACTTTTTGTTAACCAACTGACAATTAATTCCAAGGATAAAAATGGATTCACTCCACTGCACCTTGCTGCACTACAAGATGACACGGAATTAATAGATTTTTTGATAACAAAAGGCGCAAAAATTAATGAAAAAGATGCCAAAGAGGGCTATACTCCTCTTCATATAGCTTCACTATACGGTTCTAAAAAAAGCGTCCAAATTTTAATTGATAGCGGAGCAAATCTCGAATGTGAAGATAACAATTTTCGTACTCCTTTGTTTTTAACCATTTATCAATGCACCGCACATTATGACAGCAGAGCAGAAATTATAGAATATCTGATAAAGAAAGGTGCAAATATAGAAGCCAAAGATGCAGAAAATAACACTACGCTTTTCCTAGCAGCGTATAACAACAAAATGCAAATAGTAAAACTTATTGCAAAAAAACAGCAAGCAAGTAACGATAAAATTAAACTTAAAGAGTTTTTTTGCACAAAAAACAACCATGGTTTTGATGCGTTAGATTGCGCTATTGAGCATAATAATAGAAAAATGGTAACATTTCTTGTTTCAAAGGGAATAGAAGCAAACGATCAAGATTTTAATGGTAACGCTAGGCTGCATAAAGCTAGCCATAATGGTAACACTAAAACAGTTAAGCTCTTATTGAAGCTTAAGGTAAACGTTAATGCTGTTACTAAATGTAACAGAACTCCCTTGCTACTCGCAGTTAAAAAAGGCCATACACAAATTGTGAAAATGTTATTGGAAGTTAGAGCCAATATGAACATTTGTGAGCAACAAGGTTTTGCACCTCTACATCTTGCTGTTCAAAAGGATTATTTTGATATAGCTCAGTTGTTAACAGAAAAAGGTGCAGACCTTAACATTAAGTGCAATAACGGTCATACCGCAATAGATATGTTCATTAGCAAGGCTCATAGCAAAAAAAACATCGAAGAAAATTACAAAAAATTTTGTAGATTTTTGATGCTTTATCTGAAAGAGCTACATAGTAAACACAAAGCCTGTTGTATACTTTCAACCCTAGCTCTAAGCTTAACAATTATAGGCTTACCATTTATTTTCAAGCCTATTATTAAATACAGAGAAAGAAGTACAATATATAAAAAAATTAGGGCTATGCTGGTCTACATTTAAGTACAAGAAGAGTATACAAAAAATACATAGCCAAAGCTAATACACGACAATTATCTGCTCGATGAAAATGAGATTAAATACATTTTTAATATTTTTATAGAAATCTATTAGTATAGATTTTGTATGCTGTTCTAATGGCTATTTTTAAATGCTTAATACTCCTCTTCATTATTTCTTGCACACATCTACCTACCAAGCAATATCCTATTAACATAGACAATTATAAGCACGATTATCCGTTGCAACAATATAACACCTCTTTGGAGATTAATGAACCGGCAATACCAGAAATTATGCCTTTACCAATAGAGTTTCCCGATCTCACAATCAGTAATCAGCTTATTTCTATTAATGTTAGTGAAGAAGTATCAGTAAAGGATGTGCTGATTGAGATAGGAAAACTTTCTGACGTTAACTTGGATATGGACCCAAAAATATCAGGTAATATTATTTTAAAGCTAAAAGATAAGGATATAAACGAAGTAATTCAGAGTATAGCAAATAGCGCTAAACTGCGTTACTCAACAAGTAATGGTGTAATTAGAATTGAGCAGGACTTGCCATACGCACAAAATTATTACGTAGACTTCATCAATATTCAACATTCTGCTCAAAGCAGTTTCGTCATTAATAACAATATTACTAACAGTGATGGAAGTAACGTTGATAGGGACTATAACAATGTTATGAAGTCTCAATACAGTAGTGACTTATGGAATTCATTAGAAAAAGGCTTGAATGCAATAATGGATGTTAACGGGGTGGATGATGGCGAATTCCTTTCATCCAACAGAGAAGCTGGTGTTATTATTTTGAATGCTAGAAAAGATATCCACAAAGCTGTTGAAGAATATATTAATAAGGTTAAGAAGTTAGCGTCTTCTCAAGTAATGATAGAGGCAAAAATAGTTGAAGTTGTGCTAGATGACAAATACCTTTCTGGTATGAACTTAAATGACTTACAAGATGGAACTAAGTCTATAATAAATCAAGATAACTCCATTATTAACCTAGCAATGAATTTTGGTGCAAATGATCTAGGAGATTTAGTAAAAAATTTAGACAAATTTGGCACTTCAACTGTAATTTCAAGCCCCAGAGTACATGCTATAAATAATCAGCAAGCGATGATTTCATTTACTAAAAACCATATTTATTTTACCTCCGATATACAAAAAGATACTAGAAACTCTAATCAGACCTTAATTACCAAGATGAATAGCGTCCCAATAGGTGTTGTGCTAATAATCCACCCAAGCATTAACATTGATACTAGTGAAATATTCATGGATATACATCCAACTTTATCAAGAATTAACGGCTACACTAAAGATCCAGATATAGAGTACGTCGCACAGCAGAGTAAAATGAAATTAAATAGCGACATTCCAATTGTTGAAATCAGAGAAATGAACTCTATGTTAAAAATTAAGAGCGGTGAAATTATGGTAATCGGCGGGCTTATAGAACATAGAGAAGATAAGCAAAGCTTATTGCATCAGAAATCAAAAAGGCTAGCGAATAATATTAGAACAGTAGAAACTGTCATTTTTTTAAAAGCAACAATCGTACCAACATTTGGTTTGTTAGATAGAAAAGATAAGAATTTATATATATATTAAATTATCACTAAAAATTAAATATCAAACCAACTTCAATATTGTGAGTAGATATGTCATCTGCAACAGGTACCGGAACGCTAAAGTAACGATAGCCGAGAAAGGTTTTGATTTCTGGGATTATTGAATAATCAACACCAAGTTTTATTTGATAAGCAAACCAAGGAACATTCAGTGGCATTGAATTTTGGGGTGACCCATTAATCCTTTTTAATCTAAAAACTGTTGGTCCTATACCAAGACCGATGTACGGAGCAAATTGTGTATCCTGAACGCTGGGATTATAATAGAAGTTTAACAAAAACGCAAATATACTTGCTGATTTATCAAATACCGGAGGAGAATTACTATCTTCAATATTGGCTATAGAATACGCGGCTTCAAAATCAATTTTACCATTTTCTCCAGCATAGTAACCTAAAGACATGCTGCTAAACCACTGGAAATCAATTTTACCATCAAATTGCTGTATACTTTTAATTTCATCTGCCACTATATTTTTTATTATAAAACCATAATGACTTTCAACTAAAGTTAGGACTCTCTCCCCTATTGCCTTTATACCCTTTACAAATATTTCTGAATTATCATGGTATACCTTACCACCGTTAGCGCTAACATAAAAATCAAGTTTTTTTGATTTTTCTTTTGTAGGCTCAGCTTGATCTGCAATACGTGACCACATATTTTTCTGATCAGCTACTTGGAAAACAGAAGGTGGACTACTTTCAAGTTCTTGATATTTTATTGGTATTTCTTTTGCAGTAACCTCCTCAGAACGTATCACACTTTTATTATTGTCTGTTTCTAATTTTAAGGGTTGTACTTGCTCAATGTGTGTATCATTACTAATATAAGTAATAAAAAAATAGACACATGAAATGAAAATCAAAAATAAAGTAATAGATATTCTAGTTATCATAAATGAATTCACAATTATCATTTACAGTATAATTACTATATCGTATATTTCTTCAATGTACAAAAATTAAGAAAAAATATTTCCAATTAGATAATTATTTTCCACTCCTTTAACATTAACTTCCACAATACTCTTGGCTTGAGCTTTTGATTCAAGCTTTATTAATGCAAAATTTTCTGCTCTACCGACATTATTTTGCTCAACCAGAACACTTTGCTTAGTGTTGATCAAGGATTGACAAAAACTGCTCATAATTTCTTTATTTACTTCTCTTAAATTTTTTACTCGTTCTTTACGCACATTCTCTGGTACTTGTGGCATTCGTGCAGCAGGTGTATTTTTCCGCTCTGAATATGGAAAAGCATGTAGGTAAACTATATTTGTTTTTTTCAGTAAATCAACTGTATCCTGAAACATTTCATCAGTTTCTGTTGGAAATCCAGCAATAATATCAGCGCCAAATGCTATATTAGGCCTCAAGCTCTTCATTTTATGACAAAATTCTATCACTTGTTCTCTGTTGTGACGACGCTTCATTCTCTTTAGTATTAAATTATTACCAGATTGTAGACTCAAATGTAAATGAGGCATAAGTCTTGACTCATTAGCTATTAAATCCATTAATTCGTCGTCAACTTCAGCAACATCGATAGAGGAAAGTCTTAGCCTCTTCAACTCTGGTATATCCTTTAAAACTCTCCTAATCATTGAACCAAGTGATGGCTTACCCAACAAATCTGTACCAAAGTCAGTAATATCAACCCCTGTAAACACTACTTCTTGATATCCATTTTCTACAAAGATCCTGATTTGCTCTATAATACTGTTTATTGGCACAGATCGATTATTCCCTCTTGCCTCAGTAATTGAACAAAATGTGCAGCTATGATTACAACCATTTTGAATTTCAATAAATGCCCTTGACTTATCTTCAAATCCATTAATTAGAACAGGTTCTACTTGGTTATCACTGACCAAGATTTTATCGTCATTTAGTAAGTAATTTTCAGCTTTTAGCTTATCTTGATTACCGAGCACTTTACTTACACCAGGAATGCTACTGTAAACTTCTGGATCCAACTGAACAGCACAACCAACTACGATAATTTCTTTATTTGGATCATTTTTGTAAATCTTACGTATCTTTTGCTTTACCTGACGTTCTGCTTCGTTTGTCACTGCACAGCTATGCACCACAACAACATTTTCTCTCTTTGCTTTTTTTAATGCTTCTTTGATTAACTCGCTCTCGTAAAAATTTAGACGACAACCAAATGTTATCACTTCATTCATGTTAGTATTTTTTGCTTTAATAGACCTAAATTATATCAAATATCCAAGCAAAGTCTCTTGCATGACTATTTTTTTGTAAATAAATGCTATGCAAGCAGCAGACACTGGGATCTCAACGATTTTCACTCAGACACAGTATCACTCCTTTGCTTATTATAGTCTTTTGACCTTTTTAAGATACAATCCGGATTGGATACTGAGTTGGTGAGTATAAAAGTATAGCTTCTACGTCATACCGCTGTGGTATCTCTTAGCCGCTAACAAGTAGCGGGATGACGATTGTCGGTGAATCTAAGTTACCTTAGCTACATTTCTAGCTGTAACTATAAATGTATGGATTTTTTATCGTGCCATGTTATAATTAACGTCTTGCTAAAAATTAAATATTGATGAATGAACTAAGAAAGTTAAGTATTACACAAATGCATGACGGGCTCAAAAAAAAGAGTTTTTCTGCCGTTGAACTCGTAGAGGCGCACATCAGTGCGGTTGAAAATGAGAAATTAAATGCATTTATAACAAAAACCCCAGAGATAGCAATGAAAGCTGCTAAAGCTGCAGATGAACATTTCTCTAGGCAAAAGGATGATTTAATCTCGCCGCTCATGGGTGTACCAGTTGGCATCAAAGATCTATTCTGTACAAAAGGAATAAAAACAACAGCATGCTCAAAAATGCTGGAAAATTTCGTTCCGACTTACGAATCTACGGTGTCTGACTTGCTTTTAAAAAGTGGAGCAGCCATGCTCGGTAAGCTTAATATGGATGAATTTGCTATGGGTTCTGCGAACACAAATAGCTATTTTGGCCCTGTTGAAAATGTGTGGATTAGAAAAAGCGATGGGGAAAAAGTTGTTCCTGGTGGATCATCTGGTGGATCTGCAGCATCGGTGGCTGGATTTTTATGCGCTGGAGCACTAGGGAGTGACACCGGTGGATCTGTGCGCCAACCAGCAGCTTATTGTGGAGTGGTTGGAATAAAGCCAACTTATGGAAGATGCTCGCGTTTTGGTATGATTGCATTTGCGAGTTCTCTAGATCAAGCAGGAGTCATTACTCGTTCTGTCTCTGATTCAGCATTAATGCTGGAAGCAATCTGTGGCTATGATACAAAAGATTCAATATCAAGCGAAAAGCCAGTGCCTAAATTTTCTAGCTTTATAAATGGTGATGTCAAGGGTAAGCGTATTGGTATACCAAAAGAATATAGGATGGATGGAATTTCAGAGGAAATAGTCCATAATTGGGAGAAAGTTGCTTCCTATTTAAAAGAAAATGGCGCTGAAGTTGTTGACGTTACTCTGCCACATACTAAATATGCAATACCAGTCTATTATTTAATTTGTTCTGCTGAAACTTCATCCAATCTTGCTCGTTATGACGGTGTGCGTTATGGGTTCAGGGTTGATGCTGATACCCTTGAAGAAATGTATTCACTAACAAGAGCAGAAGGTTTCGGTAAAGAGGTGAAAAGAAGAATTTTAATTGGCGCTTATGCGCTTTCCTCAGGTCATTACAATGAATATTACGAAAAAGCACAGTGTATCAGGGCATTAATCAGAAATGATTTTATAAAAGCGTTTGAAAAAATAGATTACATACTTGTGCCATCTGCTCCAACAGAAGCTTTTGGCTTAAATGAAAAGCCAGATCCGCTAATTATGTGCATCAATGATGTGTTTACTGTGCCGGCAAGTCTGGCAGGATTGCCTGCTATTTCTGTTCCTGTTGGGCTCTCCAATGAGGGTTTACCACTTGCCTTGCAAGTGATTGGAAATTATTATGATGAAGCTGGAATATTAAATGTGGCAAGTGTGATAGAGCAAAATTGCGGCAGAATAATTAGACCTCTTGCATAATCTATTTTTTGATAGTAATTTTTGCATTAAAATTTGCTTACGCTCCTCAACGTACTCTATGGTTCCATTTTTAGATGAATAGCAAAAACAGGGTATATTAATCTGTTTACAAAATTTTCGTGTAACAGTTCACACTTAATTAAACAGACTGAATTCTGTAATTTTGGGATGTTGAAAAATTTACCTCACGTTGTCATTCCAGCGCATAACGCTGAAATCCAGATTTATAGAAACGAAAAAACTTGCTTGACACATTTTGCCAACCCCCTTATTATGATGTGTAGTACAATGATACAAATTAAGAATTCCCCCATCCTGTGCTGGTTCTTCGATCTGAAATCCTACTTCTACCTGATCACAACCAATGTTAATTTGTCCTATTAATGCTTTAATAATGCCGCGCTTAGTTTGCCAATCTAGCTGTTCCAGGTTCGATTTTACACTAGAATAAAAATTCTTTATGCTATTTATAATAAGACTTATTCCTTTTTCTACTGCCTTCTGATCAACTACCTTTTTTTTCTCTTCTTCTATCCCTTGTAAGCGTTCTTTCATTTTTCTCATTGTCTGTTTAAATTCTTCCTCGCTTATATATCCTTTCTCTCCTGCATTTTCTTGACTATAATAATCTTCCATTAATTTTTCGATACCTTCTTTTATTTGATTTTCTCTTCTTGCAAACTTTTTCTCTGATGATTCATCATTTTTATTTTCTAATACTCTACGTTGGTATTCCTTTTTTATCATCTCTGGGTTTTTTAGTACATCTTTCACCTTTTCCCATACTGACCTTACCCAGAAAAAGTGGAGAGAAAGAAAGGAGTTTTTTCGGGTAAAATAAAATTTTGGAGGATTAGAAATGGCAAGAGAATATACGGCAGAATTCAAATTGGAAGCTGTTAAGCTGACAAATGAACAAAGAAAGGTAGGTCAACCAGTTGCAAAAGTAGCAAGAGATCTAGGAATAAGGGATAGTGTATTAGGAAAATGGATGAAGAAATATAACGAAAAAAGTCAGCGGCAAATGCATTTCCAGATGTAGCACCTTATGACAAAGAGAGATTTGATTTACAGAAAGAGTTAGCAAAAGTAACAAGAGAAAGAGACATTTTAAAAAAAGCCCTGGCCAGTCAAAAAGAGTAAAATATTTTTTCATAAAAGAGCATAGTAAACACTATAAAGTGCAGGAATTATGTAGGGTTTTCTGCTAGTGGCTACTATAAGTGGACTACAAGGAAAATAAGCAGTAGAGAATCAGCAAATAAAGAGTTATTAGCAGATATTCAAAAAATATATCAAGCTTCTAAATGTAGATATGGAGCTCCTAAAATTCATGCTGAATTAAAGGCTTTGGGTAAAAGTTGCAACTTAAAAACAGTGCAAAGTATTATGCAGAAAAATGGTATTCAGGCTATATTGAGAAGAAAATTTAAAATTAAGAAACAACAAACGGACAGTAGCTCCCAATATATTAGACCAAAACTTTATTGTCGATCAACCAAATAAAGTATGGGATTACTTATATAAAAACCAAAGAAGGATGGCTATATTTGGCAACAATAATCGATCTATATTCACGCATGGTAGTTAATGAGCAGTTCAATAAATAAACAATTGGTTATGGACTCTTTATTAATGGCCGTTAACAAGCGTAAACCTGCCAAAAATCTACTATTACATAGTGATCAAGGTTCACAATATACTTCGCAAGGTTATCAATATCTCTTATCCATAAAAAACATAGATGAGTCATAAAGGTTGTTGTTACGACAATTCTGTTGTGGAAAGCTTCTTTAGCTCATTGAAAAGAGAAATACTTATTGATACTTCACAACACTCTGCTCAACAAACTAGAACTGCAATATTTGAATACATAGAAATTTTTTATAACAAACAACGTCACTATTAACTATTGCATTCCTGAGCATTTTGATTCATCATTCTCTTTGTGAAAAACATTCCAAACTTTCTCTCCACTTTTTCTGGGTAAGGTCAGTTTCCATTTGGTTCAAACTCGGATACAATTTCCCCAGAGCTGGGTAATCTCATACCAGAACCATCTGCTGCAATAAGTCTATAGCCTCTCCAACTCAGGTTCATCCTGATAGGCTGTTTGGATGCTTAAATTCTTGAAAGCCTGTATGGCAAATCTTATACCTTGCTTTAGAAAAAGCTTGCTTTGAGGGTACATGTCAATGGCTCCATAAGTTCACATTCTATTCCCAAACTTTTTTTAACTAACTTTAAAATCATAGAAAATACTGTCGAAAAAGGAAGTTTTCTTGTTCGTGTAAAACTCAACACAATGGATTTTCTGAAAAGTTTTCGAGTATATTGCATTTTTAATTTGTAAGATAAGATCTTTTCCTTTTTGCATGCCTCACCTAAAAAAGACACATTTTAAACTTTTTTGTTGCAATAAAATAGAAACAAAAGTGCTGTCCCTTGCACTCTTTGGATAATTTAATGATAAAAAATTTGGAGAGAAATTTTATACACTATCGCTGATATTTTTCCTTAAGTTGACGCCATTGCCTGAACGGATACATGACAAATCTATCGTTTATCAAATCGTCGGTAAGCCTAAAGCTATAGCCATTAAGCACGATAAAGAAAATCATTCATAATCGCTATAGCAACTAGTGTAGACACTTGACGTTCCTTGTGATTTGATAAATAGAGGTTTTTATCTGACTTCACAACAAGGGCTTCTGGATGACTTTGAAAGTGAACATTACCATGCTTATCTTCAATAGCCTCTATTACCCCCTCACTGGAAAATGCTGCAACTTTATATCCAAGTGACTCCAATTTTCTTCTATTTTCTGGTGTATTACTTACTGCTCCTGAATGAGCATCTGGAAAATATGTTGAAAACCAGCCATTTTCATTAGGTATTAGGAATTTGGCTACTACTTCTGCTAAACGACTATTTGGAACGATCTTTATCTGCTGGAGAGGTACATCCTCTTTCTGTGGATTAGGTGCTGATTTTAAATGAGATCTTCGTTTCTCTTCATCACTCACAACACTCACTACTTCAATTCCCTTTGCATTCATTATGCCTTCACATATGCCAAGTAAATGAATTGCAGGGTTATCATCCACTATTTTTACAATTGCTTCAGTAACAAGCTGGCGACAAGGAGTGGGTGCTGAGTGTAAATTATCCGGAATAAATATTCTATTTATTTTGTGCTCTTTAACAAACTTTGCAACTTCAACTTTTATTCGGTCTAATGTTAGCTTCTTTGCCAATGTTTCATCTTGTTTTGCAAAGATAAGCGACTTTTCTTGGATTTCTTTTAAGTTAATTATTTTATTGTAGTCAATGAGTACGGTTTTAACTCCAAAGTTATTAAACATCTCGTAGATATTTTGAGATAGCCCAAGCTCATGTGCTTCTTCCGTTTTCAACAAACCAACAACTATGTCATTATTTACTGTATTTTCTGCCGTCAAGACAGTTGACGCTGGTTCTTCTTTTCTGGTTACATGTTGAGATGCCGGCTTTTCACTAACGCCAGCATAAGTAATATTGCTTAATAATAGAACTATAATTAATAAGATATTAAATAGTTTATTATAATATTTATATACTATGACTTGCCTCCCTAATATTTATATTACGATATAGAGTATTTTATAACAAAAAGGCAAGTTTGCCAAGAAAGAGAAGGTGGCCTGAGCAGGAATCGAACCAGCGACACAAGGATTTTCAGTCCTTTGCTCTACCAACTGAGCTATCAGGCCAACTGTATACTTTTATTTTTAGATAAAAAATGTTATTATGTCTATCAAAAGTTTTTAAAGTAGTTTATAAAAATAAAGGATGAACATTAATGACAAAATAGGAATCTACCCTGGCACATTTGACCCTATAACTTTTGGGCATCTTGACATAATCAAAAGAGCGTGTAAACTAGTCGATAAATTAATAATAGGAGTTGCAGAAAACGTTAATAAGCATACTGCCTTTGACACAAAGCTACGCACAAGCATGGCTGAAAATGAAATCAAAGGGCTAGGAATTGATGCAGATGTTATATCTTTTAATGGGTTGCTAGTGAAGTTTGCCAAAGAGCAGAATGCTTCTGTTATTATTAGGGGATTAAGAGCAGTATCGGATTTTGATTACGAGTTTCAAATGAGCTGGGTAAATTATAAACTTCTTCCTGAAATCGAAACCATATTTCTTCCTGCTTCTGAAGATACTCAATTTATCTCATCAAGCTTTGTAAAGGAAATAGCAAGATTAGGAGAAGATGTTAGCAAATTTGTATCAAAAGGTGTTCAAAACGAATTGATTAACCTGAATAGGATAAAAAATGGAGAATAGTGCTTGTTGTTTTTTATTTCTGAATGGGTATATTCAATATATAAAATGTTATAAGCTAAAGGAGCAGCATGTCAAAAGTGAGGGTTAATAATAGAAAAGTTTGTTGTCATGGTGATGAGAATGATGAGGGTTCCGGCCATCCATTAATATATTTAGATATGGGAGAAGAAGAGGAAATAGCCTGCCCTTATTGTGAAAAGACGTTTGTCCATGACTGCACTGTAGAAGCGGTTGGGGAGCTGACTAGGGATGAGCTCTAATGGCACTTCTGCAGACTTAGCTTATGTAAATAGCAATAAGAGGGGCAGTAAAAATGAAACTGTCCATACGGTCGAGCACTCCCCCATGGCCAGGTATCATATTTCCACTATCTTTAACACCGTAAGCTCTTTTAACAAGCGACTCAGTGAAATCGCCAAGTTGCGCTAGAATAGCAATTGCAAGGCCAATGATTGGAGAATAAAAAATTGAAAATAGACCAAAAAATATTGATCCAAAAATTGTGCACACTACTCCAGCTAAAATCGCACCAAGAAGTCCTGCCCAAGTTTTTCCAGGGCTAATAATTGGGCAAATTTTAGCTCCACCAAAATTCTTGCCAAACAGGTAGGCAGTAACGTCAATTCCCCAAATGGTTAAGACGAACCATACTAATGCGTATTTTCCCTGTGGTAGATTATATAAATATATTAATGAGGCGCTTGGTAGTGCAATCAATAATAATGCAAAAACGTATAAAATTTTGTTTCCCTGGGTTAGATTATACCATTCAAAAGAAGATAAAACTGCTATCGAAAAAATCAATAGGTAAAACGATAAATCACTGAAATATGTAGCAAAGGAAAATATGAATAATATTACTATTGAGGACAACATTCTAATTATAAAATTATTATCTACCATATTTTTTCTCTCTTTTTGTATAATCTTCTAATGCTTTACTCAAATCTTGACAAGAAAAATCAGGCCATAAAGTATCACAAAAATACAATTCAGCATAAGCTGCTTGCCATAATAAAAAGTTGCTTAACCTTTTTTCGCCGCCAGTGCGAATTAATAAATCCAATTTTGGCAAATCTTTAGTATACAGAAATTTTTCAAATTCCTCTTCTGATACATAAGCAATATTTTCTTTTATAATATTGCTTATAGCTTGTGTAATTTCTTGCTTTGCTCCGTAACTGACTGCCACAGTGAGTAATAAACCATCGTTCTTATGTGTCATTTCTTCTGCTTTTTTAATTTGATCCAATATTTTACTGGGTAACAGACTTAAATTGCCAATAAAATTCAACTTAATGTTACAATTGTAAATGAAATTGACTTTATCTTCATTAGTTAAAACGGAGTAAAATAAATCAAATAGACAGTCAGTTTCGTTTTTAGGTCTAAGCCAATTCTCCATAGAGAATGCATACAAAGTTAAGTAGGGTATAGTTAAGTCCGTACAATACTTGGCAATATCGTATGCAACTTCACTGCCCTTTTTATAACCATCAATTTTTACCCTTCCTTGATTGTTCGCCCATCTACCATTACCATCCATAATAATTGCTAAATGTTTCGGTAAAGATTCTTGATTCAACATTTAAATTTAACCTAATTTTGACTTGAGTGAAATTTTTTGGATTTCAATGGACACCTGGAAGGTGTCAGCTACTTGCATGACAGGAAGAGAGTTACTGTAGTGACACCAATAGTTGATACTTGAATGCAAAATTGGTGTCATCCCAGTGCTCCGACACTGGGATCCAGGAAATTTGATTTCAAACAAGTGCATCAGATAGTTGTATAGTAAAGACTGGATTCCAGTGTCAAACACTGGAATGACATCATTTGCTATGTAAGCTTTCTCCATATCATTTAGTGATTCAGTATATCCTTTTCTTTGATGGACAATTCACCATCAATCTTTTTTATATTATCATCAGTAATATTTTGTATTTCCTTCTTAGCACCATGAAAATCATCTTCTGAGATTTCTTTATTTTCCTTCATTTTTTCTGTTTCTTCCATAATATCTCTACGTATATTTCTAATGGCAATCCGTGCATTTTCAGCAAACTGATGCAATAATTTCACTAATTTTTCACGGGTTTCTTGTGTCAAGTCCGGAAGAGCTATACGTATGGTGCTACCCTCGACAACAGGATTTAAATTCAGGTTAGCATTTAATATAGCGTTTTTCACTTCACCTACAACACTAATGTCCCAAACTTTAATTGATAGGGTTTTGTTATCTATAACCGAAACGCCTGCAACTTGATTTAACTTTTGATGCCCACCATAGATGTTTACAACTATACCATCAAGCAAAGATGCACTAGCTCTACCAGTGCGTACGCCTTTAATATCATCATGAAAGGACTGAATAGTTTTTAGCATTCTTTCTTTTGTTTTAGCTTTTATTTCATTTAACATAAATTACCTACTGTTTACAATCTGAAACTATAGTATAAGTACCTTGACCCTTAATAATATTGACTATTTTTTCTCCCTTCAAAGAAAAAACTATAATTGGAATAGAATTCTCACGAGCAAGTGAAATTGCTGATGCATCCATAACTTTTAAATCACGAGTCAATAAATCCGTGTAAGAAAGCCTATCATACATTACAGCATCCTCATTTTTTTTCGGATCAGCGGAGTATACACCATTTACTTGCGTACCCTTTAGAATAACATCACAATTCATTTCAACAGCACGTAAGGCTGCAGCTGTATCTGTAGTAAAAAATGGGTTGCCTGTGCCTGCTGCAAAAATTACCACTCTACCTTTTTCTAAATGACGAATAGCTTTCCTTCTGATGTAAGGTTCGCATACAGTGGCCATGGGTATTGCAGATAATACCCTAGAAGCTACTAAATTTTTTTCTAAAAAGTTTTGTAAAATTAAAGCATTGATTATAGTTGCAAGCATTCCAATATAATCACTGCTTGCTCTTTCACAACCACTTAAAGACGCAGATGTGCCACGAAAGATATTACCACCACCAACAACAATACATACCTGAACTCCAAGATTACAAACTTCAACTATGCCTTTAGATAACTCACCTATAGTCTCCATATCGTGACCAAATTGCTTTGATCCCATCAAAGCCTCACCAGAGATTTTAAATAACACCCTGGAATATTTTATTTCGCTTTTTTCATTTGTTGAAATAAACATTTTTTGCTATTTAATCTGCATCACCCAAAACAAGTAACTTGTAATTAGAGAGTTTAACAGCACTCAACTCGCTTGATTTTATAAAATCAGAAATCTTCATCTTATCATCCTTTATAAATTTTTGCTCCAGTAAAACAACTTCTTCATAGTACTTAGCCATTCGTCCATCTACTATTTTTTTTGCTACTTCTTCAGGTTTATTTAAGCTCCTCACTTGCTCTTCAATTATAGAACGTTCGTTGTTCAACTTCATTTGATCTAAATCATCTATAGACAAAGCTTCAGGCTTCATAGCAACTACATGCATAGCTATTTGTTTCCCAATCTCTTGTAGCTTCGCCTTATCACCAGATGATTGCAATGCAATTAAAGCACCAATCTTACCTAAGCCACACACATCACCATGTACGTAGCCAGCAATAACTCCATCCTTAGCTTCTAAGTAACAAAGCTTGCTTAACTCTAGCTTCTCACCAAGAACTGACGTACCATTCATAATAGCTTCCTGCACTGTGCCAATGCTTTCATACTTGGCATTTTTTAACTCATCAACGCTAGTACAGCGTTCTTGATGAGCAATTGATGCTAAATTTAAAACTAACTCTATAAATTTCTCATTCCTTGCGACAAAATCGGTTTCGCAATTGAGTTCAATCAATACACCACAATTTTCAGTCAAACACATAGCAACGAGCCCATCTGAAGCTACTCTATCAGATTTTTTGTCAGCTTTAGCAAGACCTATTGTACGTAACTTATCAACGGCTTTCTTAATGTCACCATCACATTCTTCTAATGCTTTTTTACAGTCACTTAAGCCAAGCCCTGTTCTATCACGTAATTCTCTTATATCATCTGGATTCATCTTCATTTGTTACTACCTCCCTTTCTTCTTCTTTGTAAACTTTACTACGTCTCCTTTTAGTTTGCACAATACCATCTTCTTTTTCTTGAATAAACTCATCACCCCTTATATCATCAATCTTAACTCCAGATTTTGCTAGACTAGACTCTATTCCAGCTAATATAGAGTCGGTAGCTAATTTACAATAGAGCTCTATTGATTTTCTTGAGTCATCATTTCCAGGTATTAGATAAGTAATACCATCTGGATCAGAATTAGTATCAAGTATTGCAACTATTGGAATTCCTAACTTCTTAGCCTCCTTAACCGCTATATGCTCTTTATTAGTATCAATGATGAATAAGATATCAGGAATTGCTCCCATTTCTCTAATACCGCCAAGCGCCTTATCAAGCTTTTGCTTTTTCTTTTCAATGTTTCCCAATTCTTTCTTTGTTAAAATGCTATCCTCGTCATTTAATATTTTCTCATATTGCATCAAGGTTTTTATCGAAGAAGAAACAGTGCCCCAATTAGTAAGCATACCACCAAGCCAACGATGATTCACATAATATTGACCACAACGAATCGCTTCACTTGCAATAATATCAAAAGCTTGAAACTTTGTACCAACAAATAGAATGCGACCACCTTGAAATGCAACGTCATATAAAGCCTTCATGGCCACCTGTAGCAATGGTAGTGTTTTTCGCAAATCAATTATATGTATACGATTTTCTTGATGCACTCCATATATGTATGGAGCCATTTTTGCGTTCCAGCGACTAATTTTGTGACCAAAATGTACACCAGATTCAGCTAAATCACGCACAGTGACTTTAGGCAAATTTGTCATATATCATTCCTCCAAATAGTTTATCTTCCATGGCATAACCCTAATGGGACTACTTGTACAAGCCATGTGTGAAATTAAATTATTTACATAGTAATAGAAAAGACAGCAAAGCGCAAACAAAAAATATTGACAAAGGGCAACATGTTTATTAGCTTTAAAGTTGAAGCCCGAAAATGCTAAAAAGAAATTAGGGGGGTGTAGCTCAGTTGGTTAGAGCGCATGCCTGTCACGCATGAGGTCGTGAGTTCAAGTCTCATCACTCCCGCCATATTAGTTTTAGCATAACTTAGAATTCGCAGTATTATTGCCGGTATTGAGAAACGCCTTCACCAAACTTGACATGGCATGGTATTGTAATTAATACTTAAATAGGTTTGTTTTTATCATTAACAATTAGGATTAAATATGCTCATTTCTGAAGTTTTTGCAGCAGATGCAACTAGCAATACATCAAGTATCGGCGCATCTTTTGCTAGTTTTATTCCACTGATTTTAATATTTGTGGTATTTTATTTTCTCATTATTCGCCCGCAACAAAAAAAACTAAAAGAACATAGAAAGATGATAGATCAAATAAAACGTGGTGATACAGTCATTACTTCTGGTGGAATAATAGGTGAAGTTAATAAAGTTGATGAGGCAAATGCACAATTTATAATAGAAATAGCACCAAAAGTTGAGATAAAAGTTCTAAAGTCCGCTATATCTGAGGTTTTAAGCAAAGAAACTCAAAAAGTAGCAGCTAAACCAATTAAAAAGGTAAAATCGAAAGAATGATAAAAAGAATATAAATCAACCAGTAATAAAGGCAAAAATGCTTAACATGTTTAGAAAAAAGTTTGTTTGGTGATCCATTTGTGTGCGGAATATTTGGTGTAGTAAGTAGCGGTGATTCAGTAATACCAACCTTACTAACTGGGTTACAAAAATTGGAATATAGGGGATATGATTCCTCAGGTATAGCAATCATAAATAACGAAGGTAAGATAGAAGTCAAAAAATCAGAAGGTAAAGTCGAAAGGTTATGTGAAGTTGTTGATGACAGCAAGATGTCTCACAGTACAGTTGGTATAGCACATACTCGCTGGGCTACACATGGAGTCCCAGGCCTTAAAAATGCTCACCCCATTCGTACAAATAATGTTGTTGTTGCTCATAACGGCATAATTGAGAATTACAATCTGCTAAAAAAGGGCCTAGAAGAAAGGGGCATGTCATTCCATACTGACACTGACACAGAGATCATACCAAACATGCTAACCTTATATCTTGATGAAGGATTGTCGCCAATTGATTCTCTATTTAAGTGTTTAAACAACTTATATGGCTCATTTGCCTTGGTCTTATTATTTGCAGAATATCCAGACGCCTTATTTGTTGCGAAGAGAAATTTGCCTTTAGCAATAGGCTATAACTGTAACACAGTGTTTGCTGCATCTGACTCTAATGCTTTAAGTGCATTTGTGGAAAGAATATCGCATTTGGAAGATGATGACATTGCAGTGATAAAATCTAGTGGAGTTAGTATATACAACAATGGTACACAAGTTAAACGCAGTATAGAAAATAGTAGTCCAAGTGATTTTCTAATTAGCAAAAATGGTTACCCTAGCTTCATGTTAAAAGAGATTTTTGAGCAACCGCGTGCATTAAACAAAACAATAAATCAATTTTACAAGCAATATAAAGAGGTAATATTTGCTAACAAAAAATTGTTTTCTGAGCTGAGTTACATTACTATAGTTGGATGCGGGTCATCTTATTTTGCTGGGCTAATAGCAAAGTATTGGCTGGAAAATGTCGCTCAAGTTCGAGTATATCTAGAAATCTCATCAGAATTTAGGTATAGCAACGTCAAGCTGGAAGAAGGCAGCATTGGGTTATTTATCTCTCAATCTGGTGAAACTGCAGATACCATAGAAGCGCTGCGTTATGCAAAATCACAGAAGCAAACAATCATTAGTATAACTAATACATTTAGCAGCAGCATTGAAAAGATCTCAGATATTGTGTTACATACTCTTGCTGGGCCAGAAATTGGTGTTGCTTCAACAAAAACCTTTTCTGCGCAACTTGCAACTTTAGCATGCTTTGCCGTGGAGCTTGGAAAAATAAAAGGTGTACTGGGTGGAGAGAGAATAAAACAGCTAAGCAACGCTATTAACTCTATTCCCGAGTATGTTGAGCACGTTTTGAATGTGATGAAAATACAACATATATCGGGCAGTATATTAGAACACAATAACGTTATTTTAATCGGCAGAGGAAGTTCATACGGAGTTGCAATGGAAGGCGCATTGAAAATAAAAGAGCTTTCATATATCAATACAACTGGTATTGCAGCGGGAGAAATGAAGCATGGTTCTATTGCTTTAATAGACTCTACTGTGCTTGTTATAGCAATTATCCCTTATGATGATTTATTCTTTAAAACGCTATCTAATATACAAGAGATTATTGCAAGAAAAGGCAAAGTAATTGCCTTCAGTGATAAACAAGGAGCGCCATTCCTAAGGGGAGTTTGCGCAGATGTGGTGCAACTTCCAGACACTGATAATTTTATCTCTCCAATCATCTACAGTGTTGCTATGCAATTCCTTGCTTACTTTACTGCAGCAAAAAAAGGGTTAGATGCAGATTGTCCAAGAAATTTAGCTAAGTCTGTCACGGTTGAGTAGTCCATTTAAAGTTAAAGCTAAACTTCTAATTAAGGTAACCAGACTGCATTCTGTGATTTTTAGCAAAACACGATACACAATCGTCATTCCGCTACTTGTTAGCGGAATCTATGCCGAGATACCGCGAATGAATCGCGGTATGACGGTTCGCGGTGGTATGACGGTTAAGTAATTCGTCATCCCGCTGCTTGTTAGCGGGATCTAGAGATACCGCGGCGGTATGACGGTTCGCGGCGGCATAGCTATCTTCAAAAATATGGTTGAATAATTGTTAATAATAGTGTATAATTATTAATATTTTTAAGCACTTTGGCTATGGCTTTATCTAAGTTTCTCGACCCTAAGCTGGATTTAACCTTCAAAAAAATATTTGGCACTGAAAAAAATAAGAATATTCTCATACATTTTTTGAATGATATTTTAGGGTTTACCGAGATAAATACTATACAAGAAGTGGAATTCCTCAGTACTATAATGGATCCTGAAATTGCCTCTGATAAGCAAAGTATAGTTGATGTTCTTTGCAGGGACTCTAGTGGGGCTAGGTATGTGATTGAAATGCAGCTCACTCGCGATAAAGGCTTCGAAAAACGAGCTCAACTATATGCTGCTAAGGCTTACTCAAGGCAAGCTGATAAATCTGGTAAGTACATTGATTTAAAGAAGGTTTTCTTTATTGCTATCTCTAATTGTAATTTATTTCCTGATAAGCTTGATTATATATCCAGCCACACTATAAGAGATGAGAAAACCAATGAGCATGACTTAAAAGATTTTCAATTTGTATTTATTGAACTACCTAAATTTCCTAAGAATAAGGAAGAACAGCTAGAAAGCATAGTGGATCGTTGGTTATTTTTCTTCAAATATGCAGATGAAACTACGGAAGAAGACTTAAGGAAAATAGCAGAAAAAGCACCAATAATAAAGTTAGCCTACGATGAATTAGACAGGTTTAGCTGGAATGAAAAAGATTTAGTAGCTTATGAAGAAAGAATAATGGATCTACGGAAAGAAGAAGCCATTCTTGAATACAGACTTGACCTTGCTACTGAAAAAGGCATCCAAATTGGCGAAGAAAGAGGCATCAAAATCGGTAAAGAGGAAGGAAAAATCGAAGGAAAAATCGAAGTCGCAAAAGCAATGCTGGCTAACAATGTTGATGTCAACACTATTGTCAAATTTACTGGCCTTTCTATTAGTGAGATTGAAGAATTAAGTGTGAACGGTTACTAATTAAGAACTTTAATTATCAATCATAAATCACTGAATTTCGCTAGTAAATTTGTTGCCATTGTCCATATTGCACAATTGTATATAAGATATAGTATAACAATAGTGTCCGTTCAGCTAATACCAATTCCCACTGCACAATAAACGGATAGATAACAATGGAAAAAAAGCCATACTATTGCCTTTCTTTCTCACTCCACAATTAAATAACTCTACAATATCGCTTATTTGATTCACTAATAATGAGAATTGGTATAACTTTGCTATTTTTCTCTCTAGATTCTTGCAAAGTTCTACAAGATTAACCACATTACCTCACGGTTTCTCTATGATTATTTTTTTAGATTACTTGTTTACCTTATTTGCCGTTCTCCTGAACGAATATACATAAGCTATAAAAACTATCTAATAGCTACCCAAAACCCTTATTTCCCACTCAAGTTCAACATTAAATTTATCCTTTACTGCATCTTTTACTTTGTTGCCAAGGTTTTCCAAGTCAGATGCAGTTGCATTATCGTAATTGAGCAAGAAGTTACAATGTTTCTTAGAGATTCTAGCTCCACCAATATTTAACCCTAGGCAGCCAGATTTATCAATTAACTCCCATGCTCGGTAGTTTTTTGGATTTTTGAATATGCACCCAGCAGTTTTTCCTCTTATTGGCTGGCTTTTATTTTTCCTCTCAATAACTTCCTTTAACCTTTGCAGTATAAGCTCATACTCTGAGTTTACTCCTTTAAACTCAGCTTCAACAAAAATCCAATTTCCTTTTAGGCTATGTCCACGGTAAAAATACCCCATTTCTTCGTTGGAGAACTCATATAGGTTTCCATCCTCTAGATTCACTGCTTTTATGGATTGTACAACACTTGCGATATCACTACCATATGCACCTGCATTCATTTCTATTCCGCCACCAACTGTTCCTGGAATTCCAACTAGAAACTCCAACCCACTAATCTGCTGATTTCCCGCAAAGTGAGCAAGGTTGCTGAGCAGCACAGCTCCCCCAGCTACAATAGAGTTGTTACCCTTACTTTTAATATATGCAAACTCCTTACCTAATTTTACTGTTATTCCTCGAATGCCACTATCTCGCACTATTATGTTGGATGTTGCACCAATAACGCTAACTGGCAGTTCAGTATTTTTAATCAAGTATGTTAAATCTTCAATATCACATGGTTTAAATAATACATCAGCTCGTCCACCAACATTTAACCACGTCGCTTTAGACATTAAGACATCATAACGATAGATTCCACGTACTTTAGGTAAGCTTATAAGCATTTTGATTTCAACTCTAATCCTGCATCCATACCCATTTTCTCCGCATCTTCTATAAATGAAGTGCGCTCAGTGAAGTATATATTTTTTCCACTTGCTAACATACAACGAAGGTGTAGCATATTTTCGCTCACATATTCAGCCAAAGCTGCAAGTGGTGTAAAACATGAACCATTCACTGTCTTCATAAAACTGCGCTCTGATTTCACTCCTATAAAAGACATATTATTATTAATTTTCTCTAAAAGATCGATAATTTTTACATCATTCCTTCTACATTGAATACAAACCGCCCCCTGCCCCACTGCACTTAACATAACTTTTGGTGGCAATACCTCTGTAATCAAGTGATGTTTTTCTAATCTTATGAGTCCTGCTTCAGCTAGAATTATTCCATCAAAACTTTGATTTTGCAATCTGGTTGTTACATTTCCACGTAGCGGTACTATATTTAAATCTGGTCTAACATTTAACAACTGAACTTTTCTTCTTATTGAAGAAGTGGCAATAGTAACCTGCTGTGGCAAAGACTCAAGGCTATTGTGTTTATGAGAAATAAACGCATCGCATGAACTTAGCCTTTCTAAAACACAAGGAATTGTTAAACCCCCTGAGAAAAACGCAGGCATATCTTTTAGCGAATGAACTGCCATGTCTATATTATTTTCGAGCAATTCAGTCTCAATTTCTTTAATGAATAATCCTTTGCCTCCTATTTCAGCAAGATTTGCGTTTGCATACTTATCTCCAGAAGTTTTTATTTTAACAATTTCAATAGATAAGTTAGGAAAAGAATCCAGCAACTTTTGTTTTGCTTCCAAAGCCTGGGCAACTGCAAGCTTGCTTCCTCTGGTACCTATTTTGACTAGCATGTGTACGATTGTTTGTCTGATGTCATTCAAGTAGCTGACTACTTGGATCCAGTTTAATTCATTATATAAACCTTTGCATTTATTGTACTTTAACTTAAAACCAAAAGCAACTTTGACTTTACAAAATAATAACCTTTTATATGCATAAATAAGCTTACTGGATTCTAGTACTTGCATGACAAGGTATAAACCTTATCGTCATACCACCGCGAACCGTCATACCGTCACGGTATCTCTAGATCCCGCTAACACGTAGCGGGATGACGAATTATTTAACCGTCATACCGCGATTCATTCGCGGTATCTCTAGATCCCGCTAACAAGCAGCGGGATGACGGTTGTCGTTTAGCTATAAATATTAAAAAATTTACCAAGCGAAAAAAAAGGCAAAAGAAGCCCCGTGGTTGGCTAGTTACTTACATTATACTTTCAAGTATGGCGTTTTTTTATTCTAAACGTCTAATAACCACGACTCAGCTGCTTTTAAGCTGCAACTAATCTAAATTATAAACATTAAGAAATTTACTAAACAGAAAAAAAGGCAAAAGAAACCCTAGGGTAGCTAGTTATTCACTATCCATCTTTTAAGTTGGCGTTTTTTAATGTTTTAAATGCTTTATAAGCGTATTTCAGCTTGTGTAGGTAAAAACCTAGAAATTTGATAAAGACATAGAGTGCACATAGTGCAAAAAATTAAACATGAGACGCCAGATACGTTGAGTTTTTTTGTCATTTAATCTGTACAGAGAAGATAAATAAATAGCTTCGTTTTCATGATAAGGGAGCTGGCGAGGCTTGTCAAGGAATTTTTATGACTTAGTGTCACACGCTGGAATGACATTTGGGAGTTGTTGTCCACTTCTAAATGATAAGAGCCTCAATGAATTTATTAGTTTATTACATGTCTCTTTTCATGTATAAATCTATAGAAAGTTTTATACGGAAGTTGTTTTATGAGCAAAATTATAGAAATCAGAGCACCAAAAACTCTTGGTGGTGAATCAGTTACAGAAGGTATAGTAAAAATAAAGAAGGGTATTGGAGAAGCAGTAAAAGTAGATGACTTGATCTTTGAAATTGAAACTGACAAAACAGCACTCGAATTAACTGCAGAAGCTTCAGGGCAAATAACTGAATTTCTTATAAAAGAAGATGATGTAATAAGTCCTGATCAATTGTTAGCGAAGCTTTCCATGGGAGAAGTAAAAGAGGAAGCGAGAAAAGAAGATAAAAGCGAAAGTGCTGCTAAAAAAGATGCTCCATCAGCTCGTAAAATTATGGAAGAAAATGCAATCAGTGCAGAAAGCGTCAAAGGAACTGGCATGGGAGGCAGAATAACAAAAGCAGATGTGATAGGCCATATGAACAAAGCTGAACAACCTGCAATAAAACAATATGAATTGCCAAAAAGTGTAGTAAATGGAGAGCAAAGAGAGGAACGAGTAAAAATGAGCAAAATAAGGCAAGTAATTGCCGCTCGTTTGAAAGCATCGCAAAATACTGCTGCAATACTGACCACGTTCAATGAAATTGACATGAAGAATGTCATGGATCTAAGAGCAAAATATAAGGACGCCTTTGAAAAAAAATATGGAATAAAACTTGGTTTTATGTCGTTTTTTATAAAGGCAGCGGTGCAAGCATTGAAAGAAATTGCTGAAATTAACGCTGAAATCTCAGGCGATGAAATCATATATAAACATTACTATGACGTAGGTGTTGCTGTTGGCACCGATAAAGGTCTTGTTGTACCAGTTATTCGGGGTGCCGATCAGATGTCATTTGCAGAAATTGAGTTGACTTTAGTTGCTCTTGGCAAAAAAGCTCGTGAGGGTAAATTACAAGTATCAGAAATGGAAGGTGCAACATTTACCATCTCAAACGGTGGAGTATACGGTTCACTTCTTTCCACTCCGATAATAAACCCTCCGCAATCTGGAATACTTGGAATGCATTCAATACAAAACAGGCCAGTTGCTGTTGGTAATGCAGTAGAAATCAGACCTATGATGTACATTGCTCTCTCTTACGATCACAGAATAGTTGACGGCAAAGGAGCAGTAACTTTCCTCGTTAAAATAAAAAATTACATAGAAGATCCAAACAGATTAGTTTTGGAAGTGTAGCTCAAATGAGTTGTTGTTAGTCTAGTATTGCTCAAAACCTAAACTTTGTCTAATTCTGCCAGCAGTTTAGCAACTTCAGAAATGATTAGGACTCTGATGTTCCTTAAAGATAGATACAGCCCGTGCAAACGACTCCTGTTGTTTCTTGTGGTCACCTAAGGTACCATAAACTTCACATAAGTCTGCCAGTAGTTTGGCAACTTCCGGATGATCAGGGCCGTAATGTTCTTCAAAAATAGGAAAGGCCTGTTCAAGCAGCTCCTTTTTTTCCTTATGGTCACCTAAATCCCCATGAGTGCCACCGTGGCTTACCAGTAGCTTAGCAACTTGAATATGACCAGAACCATAGTGTTTCTCAAAAACAGGTGAAACCCGCTCAAACAACTCTTTAGCTTTCTGAGGATTACCTAAATCCCTGTAAACATTACCTAGATTTGCTAGTGTTCTAGCAACTTCAAAATGATCAGGCCCATAATGCTTCTTTTGAATCGCTAGAGCCCTTTCAAGCAGCTCTTTAGCTTTATGAGGGTTACATAAATCCTTGTAAGCGTTACCGAGACTCACTCGTACTTTAGCAACTTTAAAATGATCACGGCCATAATATTTCTCAAAAACAGGCAAAGCTTGCTCAAGAAATTTTTGTGCCTTCTGGGGACTGCCTGAAGCCCCATAAGCGGGGCCTAGAATTTCCCATAGTTCAACAACTTTAGAAGTAATCATGGACATGATGCTTCTCAAGAATAAATGAGGCCTGCTCAAGCAACTCCTTTGCTTTCTGAGGGTTACCTAAATCCCCATAGGTAATACTTAGGTTTGCCAATAGTTTAGCAACTTCAAGATGATCAGGACCGTAATGTTTCTCAAAAATAGGTAAAGCCCGTTCAAACAACTCTTTAGCTTTTTGAGAATCACCTAAGTCTCCATAAGTTCCGCCTAGGTTTTTTAGTATTATAGCAACTGTAAAATGGTTAGGCTCATAATGTTTCTCTTGAATTGCTAAAGCCCGTTCAAGCAACTCTTTTGCTTTCTGAAGATTGCCTAAATCTCCATGAGCGTTACTTAGGTTTGTCAATGTGATAGCAACTTGGAAATGATCGGAGCCATAATGTTTCTCTTGAATTGCTAAACCTGTTCAAGTAACTCTTTTGCTTTCTGAGGATCACCTAAAGTCCTATAAGTGGTACCGAAGCTCACTAATGTTCTAGCAACTTCGAAATGATCAGGTCCATAATGTTTTTCTTGAATTGCTAAAGCCCGTTCAAGCAACTCTTTTGCTTTCCGAGAATTACCTAAATTTCCATAGGCATCACCTAGATTGGCCAATGCAATGGCAACCTGAAAATGATCAGAACCATAGTATTCTTCAAGAATAGGTAAAGCCTGTTCAAGCAACTCCTTTTGCCTACTAGGATTACCTGAATCCCCATAAGCATTACCTAGATTTGTCAGTGCAATGGCAACTTGAAAATGATCAGAGCCATAGTGTTTCTCAAGAATAGGTAAAGCCTGTTCAAGCAACTCCCTTTGCTTCTGAGGATCACCTGAGGTACCGTAAACGATACCGAGGTTTATCAGTGTAATAGCAACTTGAAAATGATCAGAACCATAATGTTCCTCTTGAATTGTAAAAGCCCGTCTAAGCAACTCTTTTGCTTTCTGAGGATCACCTAAAGTCCTATAAGCGGTACCGAGACTTATTAGTGTGCTAGCAACTTGGAAATGATCAGGCCCATAATGTTTCTCTTGAATTACTAAAGCCCGTTCAAGCAACTCCTTTTTTTCCTCATGGTTACCTAAATCCCCATAAACAATACCGAGGTTTGTCAGTATAATAGCAACTTGAGAATGATCAGGTTCATAACGTTTTTCTTGAATTGCTAAAGCCCGTTTGAGCAACTCCTTTTGTTTCTGAGGATCGCCTAAGCTCCCATAAGCGTTACCTAGGTTTATCAGTATAATAGCAACTTGAGAATGATCATGTCCATAATGTTTCTCAAGAATAGGTAAAGCATGCTCAAGTAACTTCTTTTCTTTCTTATGATCACCTAAATCCCCATAAGCGTTACCTAGGTTTGCCCGTGCTATAGCAACTTGAAAGTGATAAGGCCCATAATGTTTCTCTTGAACTACTAAAGCCCGTTCAAACAGCTCCTTTTGTCTTCTGGAATTACCCAAGTCACGGTATCCATCACCCATCCATATTAATAAATCTCCTAGATAATCCTTCTCTATTGTTTGTTTTTTCAAAGGGTTTTCTTTTAGCCAATTATCTATATGTGATAAGAACGCTTCTAAATGTGGTAATAATTGTCGTTTCTTAGCATAATCTTCTAATTTGTCACTGTCATAAGGAAAGCTTTCTTTCAGTAATTCAAAAGTCTTTTTCACAACTTTTTCTTTGCCTTGCTTTTCTAACTCTATTCTTGTTACTTGCTGCACTAACCTGTGAACGTTGACTGAACTTTGCTCTTCTCCTGAGTTGATCATTGAATATTGTTTAAGTAGTTGGATAGCATCACCTAACTTTTCTTCATTGCGTTCTACCCCTAAAAACATTTTTGCAGGAATGTTGTCAGGAGCAATATAGGCAATGATATCCAAAATTTCTTTGGCTTGCTGACCATACTCTGGGTTATCTTTGATTTTATCAATAGTAATTCTCCAGGTTATAAAAGTTGTCTTGGTGTAGCTATTGTCGCTGTCTTTAGGAAACTTAAAATCAAGTAATTTTTCTGCTTCCTCTTTGTATCTCTTTAAATAATCACTAATTTCAAACTTCAAGCCTACATTCTTTAATGCTATATCCCTTTCTTTTATGTATGCAACTGCCTGCTGCAAAGCTAAAGGAAAATGCTGTAATGTTTCTGCCAAATTCTTTATTTCATTTTCTTGTGACCCATCTTTTATACCTAATGCTTTTCTAATAAAGTCTATTGATTCTGGTTCAGTAAATGCACCCAATGTTAATGATTTTATATCTCCCCATTTCTGATTACGAGAGGTAATCAAAACACTAGGTTTATTATCATCAGATGATAAAAAGTGGGACGGTAAGAATTGACTAATACCAGCATCTTGACCTTCACTTCTATATTCTTCTGCATTATCGAAAACAAAGAGACTTTTTCTCTTGGCGAAAAAAGCGTATATGTCTCTTACAATAGATTCAATATCCCTATCTTCTGTAGGAATGCCTAAAGGATCTCTAGCTAACCTGAGAAAAGACTGCACCATGGTTTCATGGGTTTCAGCTTTTATCCATATAATATTGTTGTCATAATCTTTACTGTGTTCTTCAATATATTTTTTGGCCAGCTCAGTCTTACCTATTCCTCCCAACCCACTAATAGAAACCAGTTGCGATATTACTGTGGCTACACCTTGACTCTCTTGTATTGACTCATGCAGTTTTTCTAGCTCTGTTTTTCTTCCAGTAAACGATCCTACTGGGTTTCTTACCTCAAATCGAAAGCCTCCTAAGATTTCTTCTTTCATCTTGCGAAAGAATTCTCTTCCGTCTTCATGTGTAAGAAAACGTCTCCCTTTTTCTTTCAGCCAATCTAGCATTTTTTCTTGGAAGCGAGCGTAAACATTTTTTCTGTCAATATCATTAAATTGCTCACCTAGCTCACTTTTGATAATATCCGCTAGTTTTATTTCATTAGGCTGATTTACTGCAAATACTAATTTGTCAAAAAATTCTTTTATATTGTCTTCCAACCTACCTTCATTCATCATTCGTCCAAATTCACGTTGCCACGTCTGATTTCTTTCCAATTTCCTTTTTGAGTCCTGATCTGGTTTACTTTGAAGTTTTTCTATCTCCTCTTCTAATTCTTTTATCGTCTCTTCCACAGCACCCTTAAATGTCGGTTGCATTATTGAAATCATGTTATCGTGAGTACAAGAGAACTTATATCTAGTGCCGCCGTCTTTAAAAAAGACATCACTAGTGTCGATTACTTCAACTAAAATTTCTATTTTCTCGTTTGGTCCTGAAGTTTTTACCTTCAATTTCCTCACTGTGTTTTGTGCTGTACTTTGATCCAGATCAAAATCGATATTAGTACAGATAATAAAATCTTTCAGGTTACCATCTGCAAAATCTTGATTATTTTTGATCTTTAGGTAAGAAACAAAATACTTTGCTAATCCAAACTCACCACTTTTATCTTTTGTAAGTAAGTTCCCTACTCCAATTTTCTTGTTATCTTCATCTTGTGTGTGTTTAGCCTGCAAAAAACGGTATACTTTCTTACTACCTTGGGTACATTCAAATACTAAATCATCGAATTTTCTGGCCTCTTCTATTTCTGTACCTAAGCGAAAAGAGTGCTGATAGAGCACTCCTCGATGCAAAAATAGCATCAATACCTTTAGCTGGTAGATATTACCGTGCATAACTAGTTACCTCATACAGGCTGCTATAAATTTGTTTGATCTAGAATTAAAGATTACCAAACACCTAAAATAATGCAATAGAGTCTTTATGTGTTGATAGAAAGGCCTTCGAGGGTAGGAATTGCCTGGCAAACTCTTAATTCTTGATTTAAAAAAGACTTTCCAAAGACTCCCCAAATCTAATATGTAATTGCCGCAGGCTGCATTTAGTAATATAATCTCATATTAAATAAGACTTTACTTAAGTTTATGCTAGATTCTCCGCTAATTTTGACAGCCATTCTTATATTTTTTATTTTTACGTTGTCATTCTTTTTTATAAGAAAGATATTTGGATCAACAAATAAGAAGATAATAAAATCCTTCAGAAAAATTGCTCAGCAAATTAATGCACTAGAGGCGGAAATGCAGAGCTTATCTGATGAGGAGCTTGCTGGTAAAACTGAAGAATTCAAACGAGAATTGAAAAATGGGAAAACGTTAAATGATCTTCTCGTACCTGCATTTGCGGTTGTGCGCGAAGCCTCCCGAAGGTTTCTTAACATGAGACACTTTGATGTTCAGCTAATTGGTGGAATGGTACTCCACAGTGGCATGATATCAGAAATGAAAACAGGAGAGGGAAAGACACTCGTTGCAACTTTAGCAGCATATCTAAATTCCTTAGAAGGGAAAGGCGTGCACGTCGTAACTGTTAACGACTACCTTGCGAAACGAGACACGGAGTGGATGAGCAAATTATATAACTCTCTTGGGGTTTCTGTTGCATTCATTACGAATAATTTGACGGATGAGGAGAGAAAAGAGGCTTACAGTGCAGATATCGTGTATTCTACAAATAACGAACTTGCCTTTGATTACCTGCGAGATAATATGAAATTTTCTCAAGAAGACATGGTTCAGAGAGGCTTTCACTACGGAATAGTTGATGAAGTGGACTCAATACTCATTGATGAAGCTCGCACTCCGCTTATTATTTCTGGCCCTGTTGAGGAAAACAATCAGATATATAAGCATATCAATAAAATAGTAACCAAATTAGTTGACTATGATTATGAAGTAGATGAAAAAGGTAGAACGGTATTCTTGACTGAAGATGGTATTTCACGAGTGGAGGAACTACTGAGGTCATACAATCTCATTCCTGAAAATTCCTCGCTCTATGATACTGACAGCATGATAATGACTCATTATATAGACCAAGCATTACGTGCACATAAGCTGTTTACTGCTGATAAAGATTATATAGTAAAGGATGGCAAGGTAGTGATTATTGATGAATTTACTGGGCGTATGATGGAGGGCAGGAGATATTCCGATGGTCTTCATCAGGCACTTGAAGCGAAGGAGAATCTTGAAATTCAGCATGAAAACCAAACTTTAGCATCGGTTACATTTCAGAATTACTTTCGTATGTACAATAAACTCTCCGGAATGACTGGAACAGCAGCAACAGAGGCAGAAGAGTTTCGTGATATATACAGATTAAATGTAGTAAAAATTCCAACCAATGTACCTGTAAAAAGAGTTGATATTGATGATGAAATTTACGGTACAGAAAAGGAAAAATTTAATGCTGTGTTGAAGTTTATAGAAGAATGCCACAAACGCCTTCAACCGGTCCTTGTTGGCACGGTGAGCATCGAAAACTCTGAGAAGCTTTCTGCGCTTTTGCAAAGCCATTCTCTTAAGCATTCAGTATTGAATGCTCGTTATCATGAACAAGAGGCGTACATAATAGCGCAAGCTGGGGTGCCAGGTAGTGTCACTATAGCAACTAACATGGCAGGGCGTGGAACTGATATTCAGCTTGGTGGAAATGCTGAAATGATCGCAAAGGTAGAGCTCAAGAAAATAAAAAATGCTGATGAAAGAGAAAAAAAATATCAAGAAATAATTGAAAGAGTAAAAAAAGATAAGGAAATTGCTATAAAAGCTGGTGGTTTATGTGTGGTTGGAACCGAAAGACATGAAAGCAGGAGAATAGATGATCAATTACGCGGCCGTTCTGGTCGTCAGGGGGATCCTGGACTTTCTAAGTTCTTTTTATCGCTCGAAGATGACCTAATGAGAATATTTGGTTCTGATAGAATGAGAAGCTTTTTACAAAAAGTAGGGTTAAAGAATAACGAAGCTATTCATCATCCATGGATCAATAAGGCACTCGAGAAAGCGCAAAAGAAAGTTGAAGCTAGAAACTATGACGTGCGGAAATCTCTACTTAAGTTTGATGACGTAATCAATAACCAACGTAAAGTTATTTTTAAGCAGAGAAACAATATCTTAGGCAACGAAATTAATGATTTGTTTGAAGTGTATAGCGAAGTAAATGAGAGCGTAGTAGAAGGTATAATCCAAAGTGGCTATTATGAGGATTATATTGAAGATATAGTCAAAGAATTCCATACAAGGTATGGAATAACGCTTGATAAAGAAGACTTGGCAAAGTTTTTGAATAAACAAGAAGCTTTGAATTATGTAAATGATAAGATACAAGAATTTTTTACTGAGAAAGAAAAATATTTCAACAGTCAGCACACTACAGATTTGTGGAATACGATCGTGAAGCAAATGATGATAATGACACTTGATCATTTATGGAGGGAACACCTTTCAGTTCTAGAGAGCCTAAGACAAAGCATAAGCTTACGTGCTATGGGGCAGAAAGATCCACTGAATGAATTTAAACGCGAAGCTTTCTTGATGTTTGAGTCGATGCTTGAAAAATGGAAGGAACTCACCATTCATCGCCTAGCGCACTTTAAGTTGGCAGACAACCAAGAGATAGGCAATAGATTACATTCTGCTAGAAATAGCAGACTTCCCAAAGTCTCAAGAAACGACAAGTGCCCTTGTAATTCTGGAAAGAAGTACAAACACTGCCACGGCGCGGTTACTGTGGTGAATTAATAATTATGGTTGTACAGTTTGTTTATTTCCATCAACATTACTGCAGCTAACCTCACTTAGCTTACTGTTTAATGAATACTCTGATGACTTATATGTAACTCCATAGGTAATACTACCAACTATCAGTGCAGATGCTACAGTAATTCCAATTATTGCTAGTGCAGGTAATGCAGTGGCATAGGCAAGTACTAGTGGAACTACAACAGCAGATATAACACCAACAGTAATTCCTGCTGTTATAGCTTTAGGTCTATGAATAAATGATGGATCTGCACCATAATTTAGTAGAAGTTTTGCTACTTTTGGATGTTGATAATTTAGTCTTGGATATTCACCATGAGTGTAATAAACAGCATAATATAAAGGAGTCCTTCCGTCTTTATCTTGTACATCAACACCTGCCCCTCCTTTTAATAGAGCCTCTGCTATTTGTGTATACCCGTTCTCAGCAGTATAATGCAAAGGAGTTTTTCCATCTTTGCCTTGTAGATTAACATCTGCTCCTTTTTCTAGCAAAACTTCTACTACTTGTGTGTGCCCATGTCTGGCAGCATAATGCAAAGGAGTTCTTCCTTTTTTATCTTGCGCATTAACATCTGTCCTTCCTTCTTTTAGTAGGATTTCCACCATTTGTACATATCCACACTCAGCAGTATGATGCAAAGGAGTAAATCCACATCCATTTTGTACATTAGTAGCTCCTGCCCTTAACAGAAGCCTTACCATTTCTATCTTATTCCCAAGGTGAACAGCATAATCTAAGGGAGTGAATCCCTTTCGGTCCTGCATGCTAACGTCTGCTTTTTCTGCAAGTAAGATTTCCGCTACTTGTGTATGTCCGTGCTGAGCAGCACAATGCAAAGGAAAGCCGTCATTAATATCAAAACCATTTGCCACCAAATGCTCTGCTAATTTTGCACAATTAAATTTAGCTGCGAATTGTAGTAAATCACCACATGGAAATTTCTTTAGATCAAAATTATTTTTTTCCCACCGTTTAAGAAATTTTTCTATAGTTCCTAAATTTCTTTCATTGGACTTAGCCTCTATTTCAGCTTTTATTTTATCGGCTATATTATCCTTGTTCAGGTTTTGGCTACAATTGACTGCTATTAGTATTTGACCTAACCCCTGCATTTTTTTCTCCAAGATATAAAATTTTATTATGGCATATGAAGTGGATTATGTCAATGAAAACCTAAGAAACTGGTTCTTCTTTTTTTCTATAGCTTTAGGTTTACCTACAATTTGAAAAACAACAAATTCGTCATTCCGCTACTCGTTAGCGCCTCGGCGGTATGATGTAGGGAAACCTTTCTTGGGTTAGCTATAAAGTTAAAATTCGACCAGGGCAGCCGCAATAAGGTAGCAAACGCCATCATGTCTTTAGGAGAGTTTGCTAATGAAGGCTCTTAAGTTGACGCCATTGCCTGAACGGATACGCCAATTTTTATGTTCATTTGTAACCGTTTATTATTTTACACCCCAGTCTTTTTCAAATATTGCTAGCCCTTGGTCAGTAAGTGGGTGATTAATTAATTGTCTAAGTACTTTTGCTGGCACAGTAATTGAATCAGCACCAAGCCTTGCAGCTTCTATTACATGCGCTGGGCTTCTCACTGATGCAACAAGAACTTTAGTATCAAAACCGTAATTAGAATATATAGTACATATATCTTCTATTAGCGATAAGCCATCATAGCTTATATCATCAAGGCGACCAACAAAGGGGGAAATAAAACAAGCACCGACCTTAGCGGCAAGCAGTGCTTGTCCAGGAGAAAAACATAATGTGATGTTAACAGGTATTTTATGCTCTGTCCATAACTTTTTACAAGAAATTAATCCTTCATGTGTAAGAGGTAATTTGATCACAACATTATCAGCAATTTTTGCTAAATTCAGACCTTCTGTGATCATCTCTTCATGGCTATCTGCAACAACTTCAACACTAACAGGCCCTTTTATAATAGAGCATATTTCACGCACTAAATCCTCGTATTTATCTTTACGCCCGGACTTTGCTATTAAAGAAGGATTAGTTGTTATGCCGTCAATGAACTCCTTTAGTCCTTTAATTTCATTTAAATCAACGCTATCAAGAAAAATTTCCATATTAATCTCCTATAAAAAAAATACCCTTGCAAAATCTTGTCATCCTACCGCTTGACTTACAACCGTATGAACTTTCTGCGTTGTAAACATCAAACAGCCGATAACACAACTGTACAAATATTGAGACATAAGAGTAATTTGTACCAAGAAAAAAGATGTCATCCCAGTGCCCAGACCCCTTAGACAATGTACCATCTTTTGATTTTGTCCATTCTGGGCGGGGTTTTCAAGTTCTTTGATCTTAAATACTACATCTACTTTATCAAGATCAATGTTGACTTCTTTTACTAATGTTCTAATAAGACTACGTTTGGCTTGCCAATCTAGGTCCGATTTAACACTAGAATAAAAGCCCTTTATGCTATTTGTAATAAGATTCATTTTCTGCCGTATTCCCTTTTACCTTTTTCTTCTCTCCTTCAATCTCTTTTAAACGTTACTTCATTTTTTTTATTGCCTGCTTAAAGTCTTCCTTACTTATAGTTAGTGCATACTTTGTTGCCGTAAAAACTTCTGGTACCCAAACAATTGTAATAAGTATACACAATCTTTGTCAACTATTTTCGGCACTGGTATATTGACCTTACCCAGAAAAAGTGGAGAGAAAGAAAGGAGTTTTTTCGGGTAAAATAAAATTTTGGAGGATTAGAAATGGCAAGAGAATATACGGCAGAATTCAAATTGGAAGCTGTTAAACTGGCAAATGAACAAAGAAAGACAGGTCAAACAATTACAAAAATAGCAAAGGATTTAGGAATAAAGGGTGGTTTATTAGGAAAATGGATAAAGAAACACAACGAAAAAAAGTCGGCAGCAGATGCATTTCCAGGTAGAGGTAACATGGCTCCTTACGACAAAGAGAGGTTTGATTTACAAAGAGAGTTAGCAAGAGTAACAAGGGAAAGAGACATTTAAAAAAAAGCCCTGGCCAGTCAAAAAGAGTAAAATATTTTTTTATATAGTAACTGCTATAAAGTACAGGAATTATGTAGGATTTTCTGCTAGTGGCTACTATAAGTGGACCACAAGAAAAATAAGCAGTAGAGAATCAGCAAATAAAGAGCTACTCGCAGCTATTCAAAAAATATATCAAGTTTCTAAATGTAGATATGGAGCTCCTAAAATTCATGCTGAATTGAAGGCTTTGGGTAAAAGTTGCAACTTAAAAACAGTGCAAAGTATTATGCAGAAAAATGGTATTCAGGCTATATTGAGAAGAAAATTTAAAATTAAGAAACAACAAACGGACAGTAGCTCCCAATATATTAGACCAAAACTTTATTGTCGATCAACCAAATAAAGTATGGGATTACTTATATAAAAACCAAAGAAGGATGGCTATATTTGGCAACAATAATCGATCTATATTCACGCATGGTAGTTAATGAGCAGTTCAATAAATAAACAATTGGTTATGGACTCTTTATTAATGGCCGTTAACAAGCGTAAACCTGCCAAAAATCTACTATTACATAGTGATCAAGGTTCACAATATACTTCGCAAGGTTATCAATATCTCTTATCCATAAAAAACATAGATGAGTCATAAAGGTTGTTGTTACGACAATTCTGTTGTGGAAAGCTTCTTTAGCTCATTGAAAAGAGAAATACTTATTGATACTTCACAACACTCTGCTCAACAAACTAGAACTGCAATATTTGAATACATAGAAATTTTTTATAACAAACAACGTCACTATTAACTATTGCATTCCTGAGCATTTTGATTCATCATTCTCTTTGTGAAAAACATTCCAAACTTTCTCTCCACTTTTTCTGGGTAAGGTCAGATACTATAAACTATAAAAAAATTTCTCCGATAGTTCATATAGCAAGTAAATTCACAAAATGAAGACTATTATTTTTATTACAGGTGTATCTACGGTTGGAAAATCAAGTTTGGCTCATATATTAGGTTCAAAGCTTTTTATGCCTAGAAACTTTGCAATTCCACTAACTATAGCTAACCCAAGAAAGGTTTCCCTACGTCATACCGCCGCGGTATCTCAGCATAGATTCCGCTAACAAGTAGCGGAATGACGAATTTGTTGTTTTTCAAATTGTAGGTAAACCTAAGCCACTTTAGCTATACTTGTAGAGAAAAAAGAATAGATGATGATCCTAAATATTTAATAAATTTGACTACTGAGGAATTTCAAAAATCTCAATTTTTTATTAATTGTGATATGGTACATTCTATCTTCATATAGCTTTCCTCTTCATACCTCAACTAATGAAATCAGAAGCATCAACTCCCTTTTGCAAGCAAGCAGCAATAACAGTGTTCATCATTAGAAATGCAATGGTCATTGGGCCAACGCCCCCGGGTACTGGGGTCATAGCTTTGGCTTTCCCTTTTATTCCTTCAAAGTCAACATCACCTACAAGCTTTCCTACGTTAACGCTATTTATGCCAACATCGATCACTATTGCACCTTTCTTTATCCAGTCTGCTTGAACAAAATTTGGCTTTCCGACTGCTGCAACTACTATATCCGCTTTAGAGCAATATTCAGCTAAATCCTTGCTTTGTGAATGCAAGATGGTGACAGTGCAGTTTTCTTGCAATAGCAGGTAAAACATTGGCTTGCCCACGATATTTGACCTACCAATTACCACTGCGTTTTTACCGGAAAGGTTCTCTTCAATTGACTTAATTAAATGCAAAGAACCTTTAGGAGTGCAAGGTATAAGGCAGTTTTTTTCACCTTTAACTAATTTGCCAACGTTTTCATCATGAAAGCCATCTACATCTTTTTCAACACTTACTGTGTTAATTACTCTGCTTGCACTAATATGATTTGGTAAAGGCAATTGCACTAAAATGCCATGCACAGATGGATCTTCATTTAATTCATTGATTTTTTCAATTAATTCATCTTCTAAAATATTATTAGGCAAAACAATGGTCTCAGAACTTATGCCTATTGATTCTGCTTTTTTCTGTTTGTTGCGAACATAAACCTGACTTGCTGGATTGCTACCCATGAGAATTACTTTCAGGCAAGGAAAAATGTTATACTCTCTCTTTAAAATATCAATTTTTTGTGATAGCCTCTCACATAGGTCGTTTGCTATTTTTTTACCATCAATAATAATTGTCACTTCCTTGCCACTCCTTAAAGTCGGGTAATTTGATATCAAATAAATCCAATACTTTGCCAACAGAATGATTAATAATATCATCCAACGATTTCGGTTTAATATAAAAAGCAGGCACTGGTGGAGCAATAATTGCTCCCATCTCCGTTAATTTTAACATATTTTGTAAATGCCCAAGATGCAGTGGTGACTCTCGCACCATAAGAACTAACTTTCTTCTTTCTTTTAGCGTTACATCTGCAGCCCTTGTCAATAGATTGGAAGTAACACCTGATGCGATTTCAGACATTGTCTTCATAGAGCATGGTGCTACAATCATCCCTGAGGTTTTAAATGAGCCGCTTGCTATTTTTTCTCCAATCTTTTCTTCAGAATAGTAAAAATCTGCAAGTGATGTAATATCTTCAAGTTTTTCTTTAATCTCGTGAGCTAAAGTTACTTTCCCAGCACGACTTATCACTAAATGAGTTTCATAATCGACGTCTTTCAACGCTTCTAAAATACGCACACCGTAAATAGAACCAGATGCTCCACTTATTCCAATTACAATTCTGCTATTCACTTAACTCTTCTTCGTAGCTCATTCCCAATGCACGTTTATAGGTATCAAGCAATATTTCTTGTTCCTCTCTGTCATCATCATCCATCTTCCTCAGCCTAATAATTTGTTTCATCACTTTTATATCCCAACCTTCATCTGCGGCTTTTGCATATACATCACGAATGTGATCTTGCACATCCCTCTTTTCTTGTTCAAGTTTTTCGATTCTCTCTATGTAACCCTTCAACTCTTCAGCCGTTATTTTTACTGTATCTTCCATGAAACTCCACTAATTAATTGCTGCCACTAATATTACCAATTTTTACTTGCACTTCAACAACAGTAATAATATTTTTATCTTTTTTTAAAATCTTAAAGCGAAAACCATACATGGAAAACTCCTCGCCTTCGTCAGGAATGCGCTCTATTTCATTCACAATCATACCTGCTAGAGTTGTAGCTTCTTCATCAGGGAGATTCCAGTATAACTGCCTGTTAATGTCCCTAATAGTAGATTTTCCTTCTATGTGATACATATTATCAGATATTTTCTTTATAAAATTCTCCGTAATCAAATCATGTTCATCCGAAATTTCTCCAACTATTTCTTCCAGTATATCCTCAAGAGTTACAATTCCCTGCAGTGCTCCATACTCATCAATAACAAATGCAAGGTGTTTCCTGTTCTTACGGAAGTTGTGAAGTTGCACGCTGAGCGGTGTACTTTCTGGTATGAACCAAGGCCTTGACATAACTTGGGTAATGTCAACTTCTTCCGCTTTATTATTCTTTTCACGCAAAGCATTTATTAGAGCTTTCACGTGAATTACACCTACAATGTTATCTGGTTCCTTCTGCCATAAAGGTACTCTACTGTGACTGCTGGTTAAAATCTCTCTTATTAACTCTTCTTTATTCCGATCTATATCAAGAGAAAATAGGTTTCTTCTATGGGTCATAATTTGTGATATCTCTGTCTCAGCCAAATCAAGTATGCTGCTTAGCATATCTAAATCCTGTTGCAACATAGTTCCTTCACTGCGGTGAAGAGTAATCATATTACGCATTGCATCCGCTGCAGATATCACTTCCTTATCTTTATGCAGCCCACATAATTTTAGGATGAGGTTAACAATAAATTGAATACCTAGTGTCAATGGAGAAAAAATCTTTACAAAAAACAATACAAAATAAGCAGAAAATGATGCAAATTTTTCAGGATTTTGAATAGCATAAGTTTTTGGTAGAACTTCGCAGAACAATAAAATACAAAATGTCATTATAATTGTTGATAGGAGAATGCCCTCATTTCCAAAAAGATTGATAAATATTGCTGTAAATAAAGCAGAGCAAGTAATATTAATAATTGTATTGCCGAGCAATACCGTTCCTATTGTCAATTCTTTCCTATTTAATAAGCGATCTATTACCCTGGCTTTTTTGTTACCGTCTAGCTTTAGCTTATTAACTCGAGAACGGCTAATTGAGGTTAAGCCTATTTCTGCTCCTGAGAACAAAAACGATAAAACTAACAAAACAAAAATTGCTGATGATACTAAGACCAATAACCAATCCATTAAAGTACGATGTTATTGTGATAAAAAATAAAATTAATTTTACATGTTATGAGAGGCATTTGCAAGCCTGAATTTATATTGCCGAATTTTATATACCTTTAATCTTAAAAAACAAATCATAAAGCATATTACACGCTGCGTTCACATGCTCATCCTCAATGATAAGTGGTGGGGTTACCCTTACTACTTTGTTGTTTAAAACCCTAGTTATTATTAAACCTTTATCAAGAGATCGACTAATAATTTTATCAGCTACAAGAGTTGCTAGTTCTATTCCCATTAGTAACCCTTCTCCACGAACTTCTAAAATCATCTCAGGAAATTCTTTAGCTAAAAGCAACAGCTTTTCTTTTAAATATTTACTAATTCTTTTAACATGATCAAAAAAGCCTTCTTTTAGCATTATATCGAGCACTGCATTACCAACAGTCATGGCAAGTGGATTGCCACCATAGGTTGATCCATGAGTTCCTGGAGTAATTGCTTCTGCTATATAATCTTTCACTAAACATGCAGCTACAGGAAAACCGTTACCCATAGCCTTCGCACAGGTTAGCATATCAGGTTCAATGCCGACATTTTGATAATGAAATAAAGAACCGATGCGTCCATATCCGCACTGCACTTCATCAAAGCACAAAATTATTCCTTGAGCTTTTGTTATTTCCCTTACTTTTTGAAGATATTCTACGTCTAGTGGATATACTCCACCTTCGCTTTGTATGGGCTCTAAAAATACAGCAGCTATTTCATTGTTGATTTTTTCTTCTAATGCTTTAATGTCATTTCTTGGCACTTTATCAAAACCAGAAAGGAGCGGAGCAAAACCTTCGCGTGATTTTTCATTGCCTCCAGCAGAAATTGCAGCAATACTGCGGCCATGAAAGCCTCCTTCAATTGTAATAATACGATTACGTTTTGCTTGCCCTTTTGAATAAAAGTAACGACGAATAAACTTCATTGCAGCTTCTGTTGCTTCAAGCCCACTTGAGCAGAAAAAAACTTTATCTGCAAAAGTAAGGGTTGTTAAACGCTCGGCAAGCCTTTCTTGCTCGGGAATAGTGAAAATGTTAGAGCAGTGCCATAATGAGCTCGATTGCTCTTTCAGCTTATCTGTAATGTATGGATGACAATGCCCTAAAGAAGTTGTAGAAATACCTGCAGCAAAATCTAAATATTTTTTACCATCTTTATCAAAAAGATATGCCCCTTCTCCCCTGACTATAGGAGTGTCAAGTCTATTATACGCATTAACAACATGATCCATTTTATAAGTATTGTGGTATTATCTATACTATACCTGAAATGAATCCATTAACACAAAGCTTTTCCTTTAACCTCTTATGCTACTTCAACTAAAAATTTGGCTAATGCAAACCTTTTTTGTCATTCTATAGCTAAAGTGACTTGGTTTTACCAACACTTATTAGCCATTGTAAAAGTTTTTGTTTCTATTGAATGATAGTTGTAGCCTATGCAAGAAGTTTATTGACTTTGAGCGCACTTTAGCCTATACAATTTTAATATCTTAAACTACTGGACATGCCCGATCTAAAGACAATGATGTTAAATTTTGGACCTCAGCACCCAGCTGCACATGGAGTGTTGCGTCTTGTTTTAGAGATGGATGGTGAAGTGATCGAGAGGGCAGATCCCCATATTGGGCTTTTGCACCGCGGTACTGAAAAATTAATAGAACATAAAACGTATCTTCAAGCTTTGCCTTATTTTGATCGCCTTGATTACGTATCACCAATGTCACAAGAGCATGCATATTCACTTTGTGTGGAGAAATTGTTGCAATGTGAAGTGCCAATTAGGGCAAAGTATTTACGTGTCTTGTTTTGTGAACTGACGAGAATACTAAATCATTTACTGAACGTTTCTTCTCAAGCACTTGATGTTGGAGCAATGACCCCTCTTTTATGGCTCTTTGAAGAAAGAGAAAAAATACTGGAATTTTACGAAAGAGCTTCAGGTGCAAGGTTTCACGCAGCTTACATCAGGCCAGGTGGAATTGCAGCAGATGTTCCAGAAGATTTGATTGAGGATATTGCAAAGTTTATAGAGCAATTTCCAAAATATATAGACGATGTTGATGAACTTTTAACAGAAAATAGGATATGGAAGCAACGCACTGTAGGAATTAGTGAAATATCAATTAAACAGGCACTTGATTGGGGCTTTAGTGGCCCAATGTTGCGCGCTGCTGGGCTTGCTTGGGATTTGCGAAAAAGCCAGCCATATGAGATATATGATCAACTAGATTTTGATATACCGATCGGCCAAAATGGCGACTGTTATGACCGTTATCTAGTTAGAATGGCAGAGATTAGGCAATCTATCAGTTTGGTGAAGCAGTGCATAGAGAAAATGCCTGAAGGGCAAATAAAAACTGAAGATAGAAAAATTTCTCCACCGTCAAGAGCAGAGATGAAAAAATCTATGGAAGCTCTGATTCACCATTTTAAGCTCTATTCAGAAGGATATCACGTACCAGAAGGTGAGGCTTACGCAGTTGTTGAGGCACCAAAAGGTGAGTTTGGAGTGTATATAGTTTCAGATGGTACCAATAGACCTTATAGGTGCCGAATAAGAGCACCTGGCTTTGCGCATTTACAAGCCTTAGACTTTATGGCAAAAGGACACATGCTTGCTGACGTTGCAGCAATTATTGGCTCACTCGATATAGTTTTTGGTGAGATTGATAGGTAATCATTGGTACCCGTTCAGGCAATGGCGTCATGCAAGTAGCTGACACATAACTGTACGAACATTTGTTTGCAAAGGCAGTATGTTAAGTGTTATAGCCGATTTTGCCTCAAACACAAAGGCAGTGCCTTGACTACTTGGATCCAGAAAAATTGATTGTGTACTATACAACATTTTTGATCAAAAGCGTAACCGTTCACTGTTAGACTGCATTCTGTGATTTTTAGCAAAACATGATCTTTCATTTGAGCTTCCTTCAATTTAAAATAAATACAGAAAATTGCTGCCTATAGCTAAACTGACTTAGATTTACCAACAATCGTCATCCCGCTACTTGTTAGCGGCTAAGAGATACCGCGGCGGCATAGCTATCTTCAAAAATATGGTTGAATAATTGTGTGTATAATTATTAATATTTTTAAACACTTTGGCTATGGCTTTATCTAAGTTTCTCGACCCTAAGCTGGATTTAACCTTCAAAAAAATATGTAGGGTCAAGAACTGGCGCGCCTACTTTAGGGTTTGGTGGCTGATCCATTGTTTTCACAATAGGCCTCAATCCAAATTCCCATGTTAACGTTTCCAGCTCCCGCCTCGTCAAACGCAGCATCCGCACTACGCTTTCCTAGCAGATTCTTTACCAAAGTTTATAACATATTGTGCTGGTGATGCTTTCGGTTTGTAATACCTTATTCTATAGTCTGAATATAGACCCAGCGTTTTGTATATCCATTCGCTACTCCACTTCTTCCAACCAAACCCTCTCTTCACTTTCAGCTAATAAGTGATTTTCTATTTCACCTTCCAAACTTGCCTCCAGCAGCTTTTTTATAAATGGTGTAAATGCTCCATCCCTTCCTGTTAATGGTCTGCCTTCCCTTATTGATGACAGTATATTTGCTTCCAGTTCTTTGTAATCTACCAAACCGGTAGTTCTGTTTACTACTTTCTGACTCATTGTCAAACCTCCATTTTTTTTATATCAATTTATTACTTTTTTTTTGGTTTGACACACTTTTTTGAACATTCCCTGTTAAGATGCCTAATCTACTTTCAGCTCCTCAGTATGTAAACTGCGTGGTAAAGACTCTAATTCCTTTGCAGCACTTAAACTTTTATTTTTTGCATGTATACCAAGCTTATTGAATTCTCGAGCAGCAGGAAACACCCTTGCTTCAAGAGAGCCAGCAGTTTTATTATAATGATCAACAGCACTTTTTAAGCTCCTGCGCAAATTATCAAAGTTTTCACCCATTGTGCAAATGCGCTCATATAAAATATGACCTAGTTCACTGATTTTCTTTGCGTTTTCAGCTATCATCTCTTGCTTCCATCCATACGCTATTGCTCTCAGCAACGCAATTAGAGTGATCGGTGTTGCAATGATCACTTTTTTTTCCACTCCAATCTCTATCAAAGCAGGCTCATATTCCAGTGCTGCGCTAAAAACCCCCTCCCCTGTTAAGAAAAGCACCACAAGTTCTGGCGTATTTTCAAATTGATTCCAATACTCTTTTTTACCCAAATCATTTATGTGTTTTTTTATTGCCAGGGAATGATTCTTTAATTTCTCCTTTTGTATTTGCAAATCATTTTGTGATATAGCATCCATGTAAGAATCAAGCGGCACTTTAGCATCTATTATTATTTGCTTTCCAGATGGCATTTTGATTATTAAATCAGGACGCAATAAATTATCCTCGTTTTTATCAACCACTGACGGCTGAGTAAAAAAATCGCAATATTCAATCATTCCCGCCATTTCTACCACCCTTTTGAGTTGCATTTCACCCCACTTTCCTCTGATGTGAGGCTTTCTCAAGGCATTAGCAAGGCTGGAAGTTTGGTTCATCAGCGCTCCAATTTGCTCCTTTAAACCTTCATAGGCCCCTACCCTCTCTTTTTCCAGCTCGCGTATTTCATTATCAAATTTTTCTAATTTTTCTTTTATTGGAGTTACAACTTCGTTGATCGTTGCTTGTCTTTTTTTGAAATCGCTTTCCGTTTCTTTTAATTTACTATCGATTACTTCCTTTGCTAAGTTCAGAAAATTATTGTTATTTGTCTGCAAAGCATCAAGAGAGAGCGCTTTAAAAGTGTTTGTTAATCTCTCCTCTGCTTTTGTTAGTAATTCTATTTCCTTTTTCTTTTCCTCACGTTCTTTTTGCAGAGTTACTTCAAGTTCTGCTTTTTTGACCCTTAAATCAACTATTTCTTCATTCTTCGTAAGCAAAGTTTGCTTTGTTTCTTGAAGTTCTTGCTCTAATTTACATAAATTACCCTCAAGGTTTGCTTTCTTTTCGCTCAGTTTTTTTACGATAATGTAGAAAAATAGTAATAGAGAGACAACCAGAGCTATAGAATTGAAAAGCATCAGAATAAAAAAGCTGTATTTACAATTCTATATGATTTTTGTGTGTATAAGAAAGAAAAAAGGAGCACCTAAAGAGGTGACCTTACCCAGAAAAAGTAGAGAGAAAGTTAAGACGTTTTTATCATGAGAATAAATTGTGCAGGAATGCAATAGTTAATAGTAGAATGTCTACGTTATTTGTTATAAAAGATTTCTATGTATTCAAATATGGTAGTTCTGGTTTGTTGAGCGAGAAGTATCAATAAGCAGCTCCCTTTTAAGTGAACTTTTCTGCAACAGAGTTATCGTAACAACAGCCCTTATGGCTCATGCTGGAAATGATGTTTTTTGTATTCAATAGAAATTGGTAATTTTGAGAGGTATACTGTGACCCTTGATCGCTATGTAACAGCAGATTTTTATCGGGTTTGCGTTTATCAACGGCCATCAATAAAGAATCTATAACTAATTATCATGTTACTCATTAACCACCATGCGTGAATATAGGTCAATTATTGCCGCCAACAACCTTCTTTAGTTTTTATGTAGGTAATCCCAAACTTTATTTGGCTGATCAGTAGTAAAATTTTGATCCAATGTGTTCGGAGCCACAACTCGGTTGCTTATTTGCTGTTTTTTATTTTTGAACCTTCGTCTAAACTTGGCTTTAATGCCATTTTCTTGCATAACACTTTGTACTGTTTTAATTTTTGCCTAAAGCTTTTAATTCAGCGTGAATTTTAGGGGCTCCATATCTGCATTTAGAAGCTTGATTATTTTTTGAATATCTGCTAGAAGCCCTTCTTTTGCTAATTCTTTACTGCTTTTTTCCTTAGCAACCAATACCACCAGTACAAAACCCTACATAGTTCCTGTGTTTTATAGCAATTTCTATATAAAAGAATACTTTACTCTTTTTCTTTGCCCAGGGCTTTTTTTAAGATGTCTCTTTCTCTTGTTAGTTCTTTTTTTAGATCAAATCTTTCTTTGTTATAAGGAGCCTTTGCCTGGAAATGCGTATGCTCCAGACATTTTTCCATCATATTTTCTTACTTAACATACTGCCATCTATACCTAGATCTTTTGCTATTTTTGTACTTGCTTGACCTGTTTCTTTAACCAGCTTAACAGCTTCTAATTTGAATTCTGCTGTATATTCTCTTCTATTTGTCATATTTTGAAAAAACGTTTTATTTTACTCCAAAAACGTCTTAACTTTCTCTCTACTTTTTCTGGGTAAGGTCAATTTACCGCCGCGGCGCTAACTAGTAGCGGGATGACGGGTTACCAAATTGTAGAAGTTGCTTTAGCTATAAATTCAAGTTTTATCAATGTCTTGTGTTGTTACCCAAATAATGGTTGTGCAAGCGCTTAATTTTTTGATCAAAAAGGAACAAGTTTAGTAAAAAATAATGATATTATTAGTGGAACATAAAACAGTCCCACTGCAGTACTGATTAGAAGCAACAGAGTAGCTTTATCTGGTTGATAATTCAAAATATTAGCAAGTATTATACTGGACCCAGAAACTGGAATAATAGCCAGCAACATCAGTGCTTTATATATGCTCTCATCGTATATACCTATAACATGCTTGTCTAAAAGGACAATTCCTAAAACAAACAGTGGCCAGAATACGTACTTTGCTGTAATAGTGATCAAAGCAAGCTTCCAATCTATTTTAAAGCTTGCAATATTCGCAATGCTCACTCCAAGTAGCACCATTCCTAATGTGACAAATGTACTTCTAATATTCATCATAACATCTGTTAAAAAAGTAGGTATTTGTATATCGTATATACTTAAAAAGAAGCCCAGAACCATCGCATAAAGCGAAGGAAGTTTGAACAACTTTAATATGCATTCTTTTGCGGTATAAATACCATTTGCAGCTATGTAAAATCCTAAGCTGTTTTCAAATAGCGCCATTCCTATATAACAAACAACATATACAGATACTGAATCTTCATCAAATAAAGCCATGGCAATCGGCAGGCCAAAATAACCCATACTTGTGCTGCCCGAGCTAAATGCTAATATGTTTCTTGTGTTATCCTTAAATAAAAAAGAAGAAAGATAATACACTGATAAGGACATAGTGCTACCTATAAACCATATCAAAATCGGCAGAGAAATTACTTTTAAGTTAACTTCTGTATGAGAGACTCCATATAAAATCACTATTGGATTAGCTATATAAAAGAGTATTTGAGATATAGTGTTTCTATCAATTTTAAGACATTTTCCTGCTAAATAACCAATAAATATCGTAATATAAATAGGTAATATTTTTAAGAAAAGAGTAAAGAACATACTAGCCTATTGTGATACTTTTGACTGATAAAGTGATATTAGATCTTAAGGTATTGTAAAAGTAAACAAAATTTATTTTCCAATTTATCCAGCTCATAGTTAATTAAATTAGTGCCAAAATTTGTTTTTACATAGGACTTAAGAATGACATTTTTATGATAAAATTATGTTAAGTTTCTGTAAAGCTTCTTGCATATTTTTGAATAATGACATATTTACTAAAAATTAAACTGCTTGTAGTAATTTAGACGGACTGTTGAAAAAGTAAGAGGAAATAAGTAAAGTTAGGACAGAGAGTAAGAGCTTTAACATAGTTGTCATATTTTTCTTTAATTAACCCTAGTGTCCAATTTATCCACCATTCCTTCACATGAGGTGTTTCTAACCATTTTAATAACAGTAAAAAATGTTTTCTTTCAACGCTTTAAATGTGATATTTTTATTCATTAATTAAAAATCTCAAATGTTACTACCATTTCTGTTAATCCTGTCTCTCATTGCCAAGTTCATTGAAATTGACATTTCCGTACCTAGTTTTCCTGATATGGTGCGCTATTTTAACGTATCAGAAGGAACAATTCAATTAACTATTGCTTATAATTTTTTAGGCTTTTGCATAGGAGGGTTGTTTTTCGGTCCATTGTCTGAATGCTACGGCAGAAGGAGAATTATGATCATAGGTAACACTTTGTTATTAATCGGCGCTGTTGGTTATGTTTTTGCACCGTCGATTTTTTGGCTTTTAATCTCTCGCTTTGTTCAGGGCATTGGTGTCAGCACATCTGTAGTTGTGTTTGCAATCGTTGCAGACAGCTATAAAGGTGACGAAGCGGTGAAATTTATTGGAATCATGAATTCTGTTCTAACAGTTGTCATGGCAATTGCGCCAGTGTTAGGCAGTTTCATCAATGAAATTGTAGGATGGCGTGGTAATTATGCAACTGTTGCAATACTTTGTTTGATCTCTTGGGTTTTGCTGCTTTTAGCGTTACCAGAAACAAAAAAGGACCGCGATATTTTCAGTTTGAAAAAAACGATGAAAGATTACAGAAAACTACTATCTAATCCGAGGTTTGTTACGTTGTCTTTGATGTCAAGCCTCTTTTCTGCCGCTTATATGTCATTCATTACTTGTGGACCTTTTCTGTATATGAAGACTTTTGGTTTATCTAGCACTATTTATGCACTACATCAAGGTGCAATAGTTGGGTGCTTCTCACTCATTAGTCTATTTGCTGGCAAAATCTTGCAGAAACTTGGAGAAATATGGTGTGTAATTTCTGGCACGAGCGTGGGTGCTATTGGGTCTCTATTGCTTGTAATATTCAGTATAATTGTACCCCACTCTTTCTACTTAGTAACACTGTCTATGATTATTTTTTCTATCGGTTGTGCAATTTGCCAGGCAGTGATTTTTAATGCATCAATAAATGTTTTCCCTGAAATTAAAGGTACGGTTTCTTCTGCAGTCTCGTTCATTAGAGCTTTTATCATGGCTATTTTTATCGGCTTAACAAGCTACGTTTACAATGGTCAAACAATTAGTGTAGCTGTTCTTGTTCTATCCGCGATAGTACTAGAACTTGTTTTTACTGCCTGTTTATTGTTTTTAAAAGATCCGGTATAATTAATGATCTTTTTACAGATGTGAGCGATTAACTTTCCCCGGCCAATCTTTCTGCTTCATTGCGTGAAATTAATGCCTCAATAAATTCATCTAGTTCACCTTCTTTTATAATCTGCTCTAGCCGATGTGAAGTTAGATTAATTCTGTGGTCTGTTATTCTTGATTGTGGAAAATTATATGTTCTTATGCGCTCGGAACGATCACCAGAGCCAATCTGACTTTTCCTCATTGTTGACCTTTCCATTTCTTTTTTTTGTCTTTCAATTTCGTATAGCCTTGCCCTCAATACTTTGAGCGCTTTAGCTTTATTTTTGTGCTGCGATTTTTCATCTTGCTGTATCACAACTATCCCTGTTGGCAAGTGGGTGACCCTTACTGCGCTGTCAGTTGTATTCACTGATTGCCCTCCAGGACCACTGGATCTATAAACATCTATTCGTAAGTCTTTTTCTTCTATTTTAAAGTCAACTTCTTCTACTTCAGGTAATATCGCAACAGTAGCGGCAGAGGTATGCAACCTTCCTGAGGATTCAGTTTCTGGCACTCTCTGTACTCTGTGCACCCCTGATTCAAATTTCAACCTTGCAAAAACTTCTGTTCCATTAATGAGTGCAGAAGCTTCCTTATAGCCACCTATACCTGTATTAGAAATGCTTATTGGCTCGAACTTCCAATTTCTTCTTTCTGCATATTTTTGATACATACGAAATAACATTGCTGCAAATAATGCTGCTTCTTCTCCGCCTGTACCTGCTCTAATTTCTAATATTGCATTTCTTGAGTCATCTTCATCTTTGGGCAATAATGCTAACTTTAATTTTGCTTTTATTTTTGGTAATAATACCTTGTGCTTTTCGAAAAATTCTTCTTTTGCTAACTCTTTTATATCACCTTCGCTGTTTTCATCTTTCATTATTTCTTCTAAGTCTGAAATTTCCTCTTTCAGCGTGTTATATTCATCAATTATCTTGATTATTGGCCTGAGCTCAGAGTATTCCTTTGAAAGGGTAATGAATTCTTTTTGACTTAAATTGGTAGGATTTTCCAAATTCCTCTCTATATCATTAAATTTTTTCTTTAAGTCTTGTAAATTATTTTCCATATCCATATAGCACAGATCTAGCTAAGTAATATATACTGAAATAAAAAATTTCTTATATCAAGCAATAACACTATAATATACCTACTACCTTCTAGTTGAATATAATGGCAAAACAGATAACATCAAACTGCAATTTCATATTTGGAGCTTCGGACATAAAATCATTACCAAATGAGTCGGCTCCAGAGATTGCGTTTGCTGGTAGATCAAATGTAGGAAAATCCAGTCTGATCAACTTACTGATAAACAGCAAAAAAGCTGCCAGAGTTTCCTCTAAACCTGGATGCACTAGACAAATAAATTTTTACTCTATGTACGATGATAAGTTCAGACTTGTTGATCTACCAGGGTATGGCTACTCTCATGCAGGCAAGGAGGAAATTATACAATATTTAAACTTAATTGAGTATTATCTAATTCAAAGAGAAAATCTAAGAAGAGTGTTTGTGTTGATAGATAGCAAGGTAGGATTAAAAGAAATAGACAAAGACTTCATTTATTGGTTAATATATAATAACATTAACTTTAACATTGTGCTAACAAAAATAGATAAAGTAAGTCAAAAAAGCTTAGGTGCTGTTATAGAAGATATTCAAAAATGGATTAATAATGAGAATGTGTCAATTCATCAAATGAGCATCCGTGTTAAGCATAAAATAACCAAGGTAAGAGATGAGTTTTTCAAGTTTACAAGATAAAAAAATGAAGAGTAGTGAATTTTTAAAGGGTGAGGTATCATTTGAACAAAAAGCAGAAATATTACTTGAAGTGCTATCTAACATACCTAGCTTTGTAGGCGAGACTTTTGTCATTAAATGCGGTGGTACAATAATCTTAGATGAAACACTATTTAATACTTTTGTGCATAATGTTGTCTTGTTGAAGCAGCTTGGTATAAATCCGGTAATAATTCATGACGGAGAATATGAAATTAACTCAGTGTTAAAAATGCTGGATATGAACAGTAAGTTTGTGAATGGTATCAGACTTACAGACAAAGACACTATGAAAATCATTGAAATGGCACTGTGTGGTTCAGTTAATAAAAAAATTGTTCAGTATATAAATTCTGCTGGTGGTTCAGCTATTGGATTATGTGGAAAAGATGGTAACTTAATTAAAGCCGAAAAAATAACCGCTACGCTTAGAGAAGATAGATCAAATAATATCGAAAAGATATTAGACATGGGGTTCATCGGTAGACCCACTGAAATCAATCCTGATATATTATTTTTTATTGAAGAATCAGATTTTATACCAGTTATTGCACCAATTGGTCATGGAAAAGATGGGGAAGCATATCATATTGATGCCGATAGCACTGCAAGCGCAATCGCAATCGCAGTTTCTGCATCTAAAATGATAATCTTGAGTGACACAGATGAAGAAATAGATAAAATTGGTGGCAGGAAGATATCTGTTAAAAATTTAAATGCATCGATTGATTGTGGGAAAATTAAAGGGGAAAAATTTATTGAAAGGCTTATGGCATACGTTAAAATGGCGGAGGAATGTGCTGGAGTTGTTCACATAGTTGATGGTAGAATACCTAACATTATGCTTGATTTATTTACTGAGAGTAATTCAAGCATATCGATTGTGAGTGATTTATAGCTATACTGCTTGCAACTACACGAATACCAAGAGGGTGTCATTCAAGTAGCTGACACTGGAATGACAACAATCTACGTCATACCGCGATTCATTCGCGGTATCTCTAGATCCCGCTAACAAGTAGCGGGATGACGGTTGTCAGGGTGTCATCCCAGCGCCCTTATGATGTCATCCCAGTGCCCAGACACTGGGATCCAGAAGACTTAATTTCAACCAAGTGGCTGCATAATAAGGACTAGATTCCAGACTGGAATGACATCATAGAGGCACTGGGATGACAAAAAAAGGAGCACTAAACTTGTCAAGGAATTTTATGGCCTAGCGTCACGCGCTGGAATGACATCATTTACGATGTAACATTTATCACTTTTGCAGATACAATTTACATGCTATAATTGAGTCTTCATAGATGGTAAATTGGAGTGCAAAGAAGTAAAATTAAAGTAGAAATAAAAAGATTATCACACGGAGAAGACTTGTCTCTTCCATGTTATGCAACTACGCAGAGTGCTGGCATGGATCTTTATGCTGCATTGAATGATTCTGCTGTTTTAAATCCACTTGAAAGATTACTTGTTCCAACTGGAATTGTGATTGCAATACCAAACGGTTTTGAGGGGCAAATCCGCCCACGTTCTGGTCTTGCTGCAAAACATGGAATCACTGTCTTAAATTCTCCGGGCACTATAGACTCTGATTATCGAGGTGAAGTTAAAATTTGTCTAATTAATCTAAGTAATCAGCCATACGAAATAAAAAGAGGAGATAGAATCGCACAAATCCTTATTTCTCCTGTATCTCAGGTAATTTGGGATGACAGAGAAGAATTCTGCGCAGAAGAAACCGGTCGCAATGCAGGGGGCTTTGGCTCAAGCGGCAGGTAGCTTACGAAAAAGCTTGACTATGACAGTTCTTTTATACACAATTTAAGCATATTAATATTTTATTAAATGAAGTCGTTTATGCTAACTTTCAAAAATCATTGTGGCCAGCTCCACAAAGCAAACACTGTATTTGTTGCATTTACTGCTATATACGTTATAGGTGGATTAGCAATACTTTCAACACCGCTTTGGAGGCCTTCAACTTGCAAGCTAGCAGCTTTTGCAGCTACACCACTTGGAATGGGCGTTTTAGCATTTGTTGCTGCTGCGCTGACTTATTTAGCAATATATGCTATCAGCAAAAATAACGAAATATCTGAGTTGAAAGCTCTGAAGGTTATTAAGGATGGGTTGCTAGTAACAAAAGACGCATTTAGGGAAATTGCAAGGAATAACCAAGTTAAAGATGAAGAAGGTCAGGTAGAAAAGGATAAACATTATATAGACTTCAGCTTAGAAGGCAAGAACTACCGTATTATTGTTGATATTAATCAGTTTACCAATAAGCTAGGCAATACTTCACTCTTCGAGATAGATTCACTAGAAGTGAAAAACAAAGAAGGTAAGTTCGAGACAGTAGATAAAACAGAATGGAATAAAACATTAGGTTTAGAAAAAGAGGGCGCTAAAGAGGTTAACACTTATTTAGGCTCGCTTATTGTTGAACAAGTTGCTTCTCAACAACAGACAGTATAGCCAAGTGAAATAAAAGAGGTAGATTAAGTCTGCCTCTTTGTTTTTTTTGATTTTTAGTGTTACGCGCATAACTGCATGGATGTTGCGATTCTCAAGGCAACGTATCTGTTTAGATGCATGGCTAATGCTGAAACAAAAATTCCAGTGTTCCCTTTCTTGTCATCCCAGTGCTTGACACATAACTGTACAAACATTCATTTTTGAAGGTAAATTGCACAACAGATAATGTCATTCCAGTGCTCCCTTTCTTGTCATCCAAGTAGCTGACACTGGGATGGCTTTGTTGCATCACACTTTATGAGATGGTGATTTATGGTAAATTCATGTAACTATCTCAAATTTAGCCATACCAATATCAGTGAATTTATTAAGCAAATAGCATTTGATTAGCAGTTCTTTTTCTCGATTTATCTCAGATTTATTCCTAAAACTAAATCCGAATATTTGCTTTAATCTTGAGAAAAACCCTTCAATATAAGATCTTTTCCCATAATTTACTTCTTTTTTCCATTCTTTCATGCCATCTTCACCGTATAATTTTATTAACCTAATAGCAGCATTCCTGTCAGACATATAATCTATTTCTGGATGTTCTGCCGCATTGTTTATTGGTGGAATTTTTGTCTTTATATCATATTCGTTACACAACTTATAAAACTTGTGCCTATCACATGCCCTATCTGCATATAGTACTTTTATGACATACTGAAAATCGACTTCTTTTAGCAAATCACAAGCTCCATAGTGATCAGAGTAGACACCGTTACTGTATTTTACAGCTATGGCTTTTTTGCTGTTTGTATTCAACATTACATGCAATTTTCTTGTCTGTTCATAGCTGCGATACTTTCTATCTTCGCTATTTTCTTTGCTATGACCAGGAGTGTTGTTGTATATACTAATTCCTGTACTGTCTATAGCAATTTCGATATCTTCCATATTATTTTTATCAATTCTGCAATCATTGATCTTAATATTGAGTTTCTTAAACCTTCTTGATGATTGTGAATAGCTGATAACTTGCAAATTTTTCCCAATTTGCTCAAGGTATCCTGCTATAAACCCAACTGTTTGCCTCAGGCCTATTCTAAATAAACAAGTTATTATGTGCACCAAAATTACAACTTTATCGCTATAAATATTGTTGCCACCTGGTATTTTTGGACCATTCTCGTACCACTTTTCTATGGCTTCGTTGATATAATGAAAAATATTTCCTCTTTTTTCTAGAAATTTGTTATATTCGCTATGGTTACTGACCCTCATTTTTTGTGGCATATTTTTTCTTTCAAGGTTAAATGGCTATTTTATAATGAATTTTGTCAGTAGCCACCAGATTTTTTCAGTTGCTATGCAACAAAGCCATTCCAGTGTCAAGCACTGGGATCTGGTAGACAATGTTCATACAGCAGCTACTCGGATGACACCTTGTGCTTGCTGGCTATAATTGCTAAGGATTTTTATTTAATTTAACTGCATCTTTTGCCTTATCCAATAACCCATTAATAAAACCAATTTCGCTTGGTTTATCAAGTAAATCAGATGCAATGTTAGTATATTCATTAATGACAACTGGAACTGGCGTATCACAATTAGCTAACTCACATATTGCAACACGCAAAATAGATAAGCTTATAAGATTTAACCGTGAAAGGGACCAACTTGGGTGTAAATAAGACTCTATTATTTTATCATATTCTTCACTGCTTTTTATAACCTTATATAACAAGTTTTCTAAGAACTGATGTTCAAATTCTTCACATTCAAATATATCTTTCAACTTATTTATGTAGTCCTTAAGCTCACAATTTTCCAGTTTAAAAGTGCTTTTGTTGTAACCTACGAAAATATTTGAATAAGCAATTTGTACAGCAAGAAATCTTGCCGTGCTTCTTTTTATGCGCCACTTTTTATCTACTGGTTTTTCCTCCATTATTTTAATTTATTGTGTAAATCTATCATACGCAAAACAGTTGAGGCTGCATGGCCACCAACGTTCTTTTTGTTTTTATCAGCTCTAACTAGTGCTTTATCTTTGCTGTCAGCGGTAATTACACCCATACCAAGGGGTATTGCATAATGCATAACAACCTCATTTAAGCCTTCAATTACTCCTTTACAAACATATTGATAATGATCGGTTTCACCGCGAATTACGCACCCAAGAGCTAAATAACCATCATAATTAGTATGCCCACTCTTGACTGCAAAAAGAATTGTAGCTGGTATCTCAAATGTACCAGGAACCTCAACTACATCGTAACTGGCATTACTGCCTTTTAATTTATCAATTGCACCTTCAAGCAAAAGGTTCGCTATTTCAGTATAATAAATCGAATTAACTATTAGTATTCTCGACATTTACTACCACTTTTTTTGTTAAAAACAACTTTATTAATGACTGTTGAATTAGAGTTATAATATTACTAAATATCCAATATATTACCAGGCCGGCAGGAAAAGAAGAAAAAATAAAGACAGAAATGTAAGGTAAAAACTTCATAACATTTACTTGAATATCATCTTTACTGGTTTGATCTTTCTCACTTAGCTTCTGCTGAATTATCATGGTGGCACCGAAAATTATAGGTAAAATGCCTATAGAAATAGGAAAGTTATAATTAAACAACCCAAATAATGTAAAGATGTTCGTTGGGTCAGGAGCTGAAAGATCCTTAATCCATAAAAAAAAAGGAGCATGCCTCATCTCTATAGTAACAAATAATACTTTATATAGAGCAAAAAATACCGGTATTTGTATTAGCATGGGAAAAATGCTCGACATTGGATTTACGTTGTTTCTCTTAAACAATGCAATTGTCTCTTTACGCTGCTTTAAGCTGTCATTTTTATACAACTCTTTTATACGAGTTAATTCAGGCTGCAGGCTTTTTACCTTAAACATCGAAATATATGATCTATTAAATAAGGAAAGCATCAAAAGTTTGATTACTAAAGTCAGCAATAATATTGCTAAGCCAAAATTTTTTAAAACGAAGTTAAAATATTCAAGCAGTAAAAACACTGGTTTAGTTATAAAGTAAAGAACACCAAAATCTACAGCTTTATCAAACAGGGGTATATTGAGAGTGTCCTTATAAGAATCCAGTAAATTCAACTTTTTTGCTCCAGCAAAAAAATAATTCACATTAGAAACGCTTGCACCAGGAAGTATGCTCTTGTAAGGTTTGACAAAATCTACTTGGAATTTATCAGTATTATTAACGTTTGTGTGTTTAATGCTTACATTTATTTTATCAGATTTTTCAGGTATGATGGCTGTGAGCCAGTATTTATCAGCAAAACCAAACCAATTTTTTTCACTCGTGCTTGCTTTTATTAAATGTTTTTTGGAAATATCCTTATATGTCCACTCCTCTAGTTTATTATCAAATGCACCCAGTACTCCTTCATGGGATATCCAATAAGATTCGTTGATATTGTCACGTTTACGGTTAATTTTACCATAAGGAACCAAAACTACATTATCCTTTGTATTATTTTCAACAACTTGCTCAACTTTAAACATGTAATTATCGTCGAGGTTAATTTTCATTCTAAATAAAATGCCATTCTCATTGTCCCAAGATAAATTGACCTCTTTTTGATTAAGTTTATCTGCTCGCCAGACTGCTTTAGAATCTGGAACTTTAATCTTGTTACTCGGATCGAGCCACCCAAATTCTGCAAAATATACATCTTTTGATTCTGCAGGTGACAGTAACACCACTTGTGGAGAAGAAGAACTCGGTTCTAAGTGGTAATTAGTTAAAATTAAGTCATCAAACCTTGCACCTTTCAGAGAAATTGATCCTTTAATCATGTTATTGGTTAAACTAACCCTCTGTTCTCGAGTAGAATTAATAATTTCAGAACGATTTTGGTATATTATAGGAGCAAGGTCGTTAAAAGATTCGATATGTTCAATATTTTCAATCAATGGCTGGTTTTGGTTTGTACTAAAAAAATTATCATAAATAATACGCCAAGACACCATGATTAACATGGAAAGGATAGCTGCCAAAATTAAACTTTTTGCTTCTGACATGAAATTAAATCAAACATATCTTCTTAAAGTGTATACTAAATATTGTACTAAAACAATGAAATTTACTTATTTTTAATAATAACTTTTAACGCTGATCTTTAAAATTTATTTTAATAGCTTCAAATTTTAACAATATGAACGCGGTGAAAAATCTAGTTATTTGGTTGCTAATAATAGCCACTACTGCAATGCTTATTGATTCACAAAGGGACAAACTAAGCGACAGATTTCTCAGTACTTTTTTACCATATAAAGGAAGAATTCAAAATAGCGGTCAGAATAGTGGAAGTATTGAATTTACGAAGTCATATGATGGACACTTTTATATTCAGGCTCAAGTCAATGATCGCAATATAACGTTTTTGCTTGATACTGGAGCAACCGATATTGTTCTATCACAAAAAGACGCATTACATGTTGGTATTAACTTACAAAATGTTCAGGATTTTAAAATATATGAAACTGCGAAAGGTCAAATAAAAGCTGGAGTGGTTCAAATACCTCAAGTTAAAATAGGAAATTTTTTGATTAATGATGTACAGGCAAGCGTTAACACTCATTCTATGTCTCATTCACTACTTGGAATGAGCTTTTTAAGGTATTTTCATTTCACTATAAGAGATAATAAGTTGATATTATACCGCGACTAAACACTTCTACAATCTACTTATCAAAGCTCTGTAGGTCAATATAGGAGCAGAAATAAATATTGCAGAACAAGTGCCAATCAAAATACCAAAAAAAATGATCAAGCTGAAGTCTCTCACTGCATCTGTGCAGATTAATACCAAAGGAAGAGCAGCAAGAAGGGTTGTACCAGAAGTTAATATAGTGCGAAATAATGTAGCGTTGATACTTGCATCTACTACCTCACTCATCCGCCCACTTTTACCACTCCTGCGATACTCTCGAATCCGATCATATATAATTACTGAGTTATTGATTGAATAACCAATGACAGTAAGGAGAGCTGCAACTGATGAAATATTAAACTCAATGCCAGTTAGGCTAATAAAACCAACAGTTAAAATCACGTCATGAATCAGTGCTGTTATTCCACTGAATCCACATTGCCAATTAAATCTAAACCAAACGTAAAAAAATATTCCAACAATCGCGATCAACATGGATAACATTCCTTCAAATATTTGTGTTGAGCTTATTTGTGGGCTAACATAGTCTATTTTACGATAGCTTATTGAGCTCCCCAGCTTTTCTTCTAGTATGCTTTTTATCTTTTTGATTTTATCTTCATCTCCTTCATCTTTAAAACGCATGACTAAATTATCACCCGCTTTTGAACTCTGCACTGTAAAACCATTTTCTTTTAATGCATCGAGAATAGAGTGATTCTCATCTGAAGATTTTATCTCTATCAAAATTCCGCCTGCAAAGTCTATGCCTAAGTTCACTCCACGCAGCACAACAGTGAATATTGAAAAGATGATAAGAATAATGCTAATTAATGCAGTCAAATCCCTATATTTACTAAACTTGATATCGAGGTTGTCTGGAATGAGTCTAAGTGCCATGCTATTTACTTAAACTTGAATTTTATATACTTTTCAAAAAATTCACTAGTTTATTCTGTGATTGTTTGATTATGTCAATTTTTCCATCAGTTAATTCTTGTCTGTCAATTAAGTTCTATCTAGCTTGCATACTACCATTTTGAAGTACATTACAAAAGCGAAATACTGCCAATTTGGCCCATCATTTTATCTCTGCAAGCTTATCCCCCCTTTGCTATGTTAGCAACGCAACCTAAGCTAGGTTCCTTCATAGCAGTGTTAGGTACACTGCCATATCTTTCAAAACTTTCATGCTCTATAGCTTCCTCAACACTTTTTCCTCCTAAAAGACAGTTTTCCCCTAAACTTTTTCCCCTATTTTTTAACTCATTAAGCCTTGCTCTGTTTTCCCCATCAATCTCCACTTTTATTTTATTGCTGCCTTTCTCACTAGGACTTAGATAAATACTTATCTCTCCTACCTCAGTAGTAAAAGACATTTCAATACCACCTTTTGAGACATCCATGTAATTTCTTTTTCCCCCTATTTCTTCTACATTTTCAACTCTTACTATACTTTCTCCAATTTTGAGTATGCCAACTCTTAAATTTAAGTCTTTGGCTTTTTCATTGTTTAGGATTTCTGCAACTTCAACAATACTATCTTGCGAGTACTCTATACAAAAATATCTATTATCCTTGTCTACTCCTAATACATTTTGAGTCTGCTTGCTTTTGTTTACAATACTTTCATATGCTAAACCTTTTAGCTTGCTTTCAATTTCCTTACATTTCTCAGAAAGACCATCATCAAATCCATTACAAGTAACTATCTGCTCAAACTCATTCCCATCGAAAAAATTATGGCGTTTTACTTTCCCACCTTCTAACAATAAATTACTAACAATGCTTTTGATAATGTCCTCTTCGGACACTTCATTTTTTTTGTTACAGTTTTGATCTTCACTTTCTTTGTTACAGTTTTGACCTTTACTTTCTTTGTTACAGTTTTTATCTTTACTTTGATAGGGAAAGTTATCAAATACAAAAGTGTTACTTCTGTTACTTATATGACTACCACTAGTAAGATCTTTTATTTCTTCAAATACTGTATTTGTTACAGTTTTGTTACAACAACTACATTTTAAATTTAACATTACTTCTTTTTCTAAGTATTTAGCTACTATGCACTTAATACTTTCTGGAGTATTTTTTATACCTTTTTGTTCATTTTGTTCTGTTATACCTCTCACCTCCCCACAGCATTTATCAATCAGATCCTGTTTACTTTGAGTTAAGAGGTTGTCCGGAAACAAGTAAAAGGCTATAATATCTGAAATTTTAGTACGGGGTAAAGATGAGAAAAAAGTATCCAACAGATCTAAGCGAAAGGGAATGGGCAAGAATAGAAAAACACTTCAGAGTATCATACAAGAAAGGAGGAAGGCCGCCAAAGTATAGCAAAAGAGAAATATTAGAAGCAATTTTCTATGTATTGCGTACAGGGTGTCAATGGCGGTATTTACCAAATGATTTTCCGCTATGGAAGACTGTGTATGAGCAGTTCAGGCAATGGAAGAAGCAGGGAATTTTTGAGAAAATGAATTATGAAATTACAAAATATAGTAGAAGAAAAATAGGAAGGAATGAGCAGCCGAGTGCCTGTATAGTAGATAGTCAATCTGTAAAGACTACAGAAAAGGGGGGATCAAAGGCTATGATGGAAGTAAAAAAGTAAAGAGTAGAAAAAGGCATATAATTACAGACACTCAGGGTTTTATACTAGGTTGTTACGTAGGTGCTGCTAACGAAAATGATAGAGATGGTATTAAAATAGCATTAAACAATATGAGAACAAAATATACTAAAGTTAAAAAAATGTGGGCTGACATGGGATACCAAGGAAGAAATTTAAAGAATCACATAAAGGAAGAATATGACATAGATATTGAAATTGTTAAAAGGCCTCCATGTAGATTTTGGGTGCACAAAGATACGCCACCTGAGCTACTACCAACAAGAGAACAAGGGTTTAAAGTACAGCCAAGAAGATGGGTTGTAGAAAGGACTTTTGCTTGGGTTAATAGGAATAGAAGGCTATCGAAGGAGTATGATTTACTCACAACATCCACTGAGAATTTCATATACCTAGCTATGAGTAGGGTTATGTTAAAGAGGGAATATGCTTGAATTTACTAGTTTCCGGACAACCTCTAACGACATTTTTAGTTTCATAAAAAGTGAGTCTTTTAGAAAAGGATTATCATCTTCTAGGTCCCGATCATTTTCTGAATCCAAATCATCTGTTAACTCCATTGAATCAAGATTACCTGAACTATAGTACGAACCCTTTTTTGAGTCCGAACTATCTTCTGAGTTCCCATCACTATCTGACCAATTGTCAACTTTCGGAAATTCTGAGCTTTTCTGTTCACCTTCAAAAGTCTGATTACTACCACCAGCGCCCTTTGTCAAATTTTCTTTATTTTCACAAGAACCACCTAAAGAATAGCCTTGACCCTCTTCTTGATCTGAAGCACTTAATTTACTATAAGTTGCTTGACTATAACCATTGAAGTTATAACCTAAACCATTACTACCATGCTGTAAAGGATCGCTTTCAAAAGTTTGTGGATTATCACTTTCACCTAACAAACCACCATTTGTTGGATTACATACATTTTCTGTATATTTTTGATTATTTTGTGCTTCTATTTTCCTCTTCTTGTACAACGGTTCAAACTGATCAATTTCAATCGATCGTACTCGTTTCCTTGAAGGAAAGTCCTCTGGAATCTGATCCTCATCGTCAGAATTGTGACCTGAATCACAAATTACATGATCATTGCAGGTAGAATTATGCTCTTGACTAATCAAGGAAAGCTGAATTAGATTGCTAAAAACAATATTATCTAGCTGTACTGAATCAGTACTTTCAAAAATTTGTGGATTATTACTCACGTCTGGCAAATCACCTGATAAACCAGTCTGATGATTATTTTCACCTACCCAACCATCAGTTGGTGTTGGAATGCATATTCCTGTATATCTTTGGCTATCAAGAGAATCATTAGTTAATTGTACTGCTGTATAAGTTGTCCGGTCATCCTCATCATCGGAACTAATACCTGAATCATGGCCATCACCTTCTTCAATCTTTTGAGTTTCTATATCGTGTTCATTTATTTCGCTCGACGAATCATAGTTGGAAGGGTTACACTGTTGATTAGGACGTTTAAAAATTTGACGCCAATCGCTGTAAGGCTCCTTAAAATCGAAAGGAGTGCGTATAACTTTTTCCTTGCCTGATACCCCACCATTCATATTGTATAACCATTACTCACTAATCCCTTAGTGAATATCGTAATATATAGGTCTGTCAATAAAAAAATATAACTTTCTTTGGTTCTAACCTTTGCAAATCAGTATCTATAGCTCGGTAATTTCTCATACGTTGCACTCTGGACCTAGGAGCGTTGTTAATAAAATCCACGACAGCTAGACAATCCTTGCTCGTCCACTAAAAGGAAAAGCAGCAAGGAGCGAACCAAAAGCGATAAGAAAGGATCCAAGCCAGATTATAGACATTCCAGGTTTATAGTGCACTTTGGCTGCGATTTTGCTCTTACTCTTATCAATCTCTCCAATTACAACATAAATATCAGAAAGCAAATTGTGGTAGATACTGCTTTCAACATTTTTCTGACCTTCCGCAAGGTAAAATCTATATTCAGGAGTTACTTCACCTAATATCTTATTATTCAGCAAATTCCTGATATCCATTGTACCCCTCACTGCATGGAAATTTTTTTCTTTTATTAGCTCAATATTGCGTAAAGTAACTTTAAATTTATTGACTGTTATGCTATCCCCTATTTTTAAGTAATTTTCTTTTTTCTCCTGCCAACCAACTGAATAAGCTATACCAAGCACTAGAATTGCCACTCCAGCATGAGCAAGCATCATTGCATAGTAGGACTTAGAAACTCTTCTTGCTAATAAAATTGATTCACCAAATGCTACCTTAAATAAACGAATTCTTTTACTGTATGCTTCTAAAACAAAGATTAATAATGCTATGGAGATAGTAATTGATAGCACAATTATTAGCTCCATGTGAAAGATAAACGGCAAAATAGCTGCAGCACTGCAGAATGAAAATCTATATTCACGGAATATTGGCAATAGACTATTTCCCTGCCAACTGCAGTATTGCCCGATCATGGTGAGCACTAGAATAGCTAGTGCAATAGAGTTAAATAAAGAATTGTAATATGGTGCTCCAACTGAAATTAATTCACCGGTTAAATACTCAAGCACTGTAGGGTATAAAGTGCCAACGAACACGATGAAAAAGGCAGTGATGAATAATAAATTGTTCATCAGTATCATCGTAAAGCGTGAAAAGAATCTTCTACCCTCTGTCACTTGAGTAGCAAGTTTCTTTCTGGATTCCAGTGTCAAGCATTGGAATGACATCGCAGGCGTGTGATTTTTTCTCGTAAATACTACAAATATTACTAAGCTACTGACTGTAATTACACCAAGTAGAGCTAATATATATAGTCCATATCTTGGGTCATCTGCAAACGTGTGCACTGAGGTAAGTATTCCTGAGCGGACTAGAAATGTTCCAGTCACACTCAATATAAAAGTTGTAAGCGTAAGTAAAATAGCAAAGTTCCTTAAAACATTGAAATTCCGTACCACGAGCAACAAATGTGTCAGCGCTACTGCAATTAGCCACGGCATCAAAGAAACGTTTTCCACTGGATCCCAAAACCAAAATCCACCCCACCCAAGTTCGCGATATGCCCACCAGCTACCCAAGCTGATGCCCAAAGTGAGCAGCGACCAAGAAATAAGTACCCAAGGCCTGACAATTTTAGCCCAAACATTTCCTTCAGTATTTAAAATTAATCCAGCTATAGAGAGCGAAAAAGGAACGCTAAATCCAAGGTACCCCAAATATAATATCGGTGGATGAATAGCAAGGCCTATATCCTGCAATATCGGATTAAAACCCAATCCATCTGTTTCAATGCCTGGCATTTTAGTGAAGGGGCTGGATTCAATTAAAGTGAACAGCAAAAAACAAAAGCAAATCAGCCCATGAGTGATAAGAGATATTTTTTTTAATTTACTACCATTAGTTCGTTCTGGTGTCATTCCAGTGCTTGACACTGGAATCCAGTTTTTATTACACTGCCATTTGATGTACTCATTTGCAATTAAATTGTCTGGATCCCAGTGTCTGGGCACTGGGATGACAGAAGAAGAGACTGGGATGACAGAAGGTATATAAATATCCATTAGTAATAAATACATGACAAGCACTAAGGTCCAAAGCAACATGGACCCTTCTTTGTTTCCCCAAACACCACAAATCTTGTAGATCAAAGGTTTTGTTGTGTGTGAGTGGTAGTATACGTTTTCAAGTGAAAAATCATTTGTAATGTGGCAGTAGATCAAAATAGCCATTGACGCTGATACACAAAAAAATATGGCAGTGGTAATAAACCGACAAGAACTAAGCGGTAAAAACAAATATGTCAAAGACAATAAGCAGGCTAGCAATAGCAATATATTCCCAAGTTCAGGCATAAAAAATTATAGTTTTTATATAAACAATATTACTGATGACAAGTTAGAAGTTAAAGTGTTAATTGATGCTAGCATAATGCTCCCGTAGTTAGCTGTACTAGTATTAATTAAAAATTAAATATTAAATCTTTATACTTTTATAGATAGCGTTAATATTGAGGTAACATTGTGGGTACAACTAAGATTAGTAAATTTCCATTCAATATAAAAGGTAAAGTGGCAAAACAACATGCCGAACCAATAATCGAAAAAAATCTCTATACTATTTTAGGATTCAAAGATATAGAAGATTTTGAAAATAAGACAAGTAAACTTGTTAATAAAAAAGTTTGGCAATCGTTTGTTGACTGCTTTGCAAAAGAAATAGATTATGCAGCAACCGAAGAAGTTGTAAAAAACATCGTTTGTAACATTGCAAAGAGTGATCAAGGTAATGCTTTTACCAAAACTGAACATCTCATATTAAATGAAAAGCAAGATAATAAAAAGAGAGAAAAAGCGATTAGAAAAGCTATTAGTATTTTGAGAAAAATCAATCCAGAAAAAGCCTTTAATGAACTTTCAGTAATAAAAAAACAAGCTGAAGATTTTTTACAAACCGATTTTTGTAAAGCACAGAGTAAATCACTTCAAGGATTTGCTCCCTCTGGTGGACAGCTCTTTGCGGAAACTCTGAAATATATAGAAACACTAGAAAGATTATCCGAAGTAAAAAAAGAAGGGCTAGTTAGAGATTTCTTGTTAAATCATGTTAGTTTATTGAATAAAAAGTATCCTAAATCACAAGGTAAAAGGGAAGATGCTATAACAATACTATCAAGTGATGAGTTGAAGAATTTTTACAATAAAGGTGTAAAAGAAGGAATGTTACAACCAATGGCATCTTACAAAGGATGCAGAAACCTGTATGACAAAATGAACCAGATAAAAAATGAATCCAAAAGTATAATTAAAAGAGAAGAACGGGAAGAAAATTTAAAGAAAATAGATAAGTCGATAATCAGCGCAATTAATGACATAAAAAAACATAGAGAAGCAATCCTTAACTGTAAAGACTTTCAAAATTCTTACATAAAAGAGAAAAAAGAACATCCATTTAGAGGCAACGCATGTCAAAAAATGATTGATATATATCAAGAGAGAATTGTTGGATATCAGGAGAAAATTCGTCAAAACTTAAACCAAATAAAAGCGATATTAAAAAGTGCGCCGCAAGAAATGGATGATGTGGAAGAATTCGAGGAAATAATTGATGATATACATGAAGCAAAGCAGTGTGATGAAATTTTTGATTCAGCTTTAATTTGTTTATCGAACATACAGAATGAGCTAGATATTCAGCTGGAAAATCCTTCAACAGAACTCAGAGCTTCACACATTAACGTTAAAACTGAGCTAACTAGGTTATAAGAACCAAATCTTTAGGATAATGAAAGCACTTTAATTCAAGACAGCTCTTAGTCTGTGTTTTAATTTGGTTGTGTTTTATTAAAAAAACTTTAGATTTATTTTATAATCGATACTCAAATATAATGACTCAAACTTGGGATTTGTTGCAAACAGGGCAAAAGGAAGGCTATAAAATTGCGTATACTAATGCTCGTATTATCGACCCGGAAACTAAACTTGATATAAAAGGTTCATTATTGACTGAAGGGGATAAAATTGTTGACTTTGGTGAATCATTATTTTCAACAAGTGGAGTTGATGAAACAATAGACTGTAAAGGGCTTGTTCTAATGCCAGGCCTTATTGACATTCACGTACATTTTCGTGAACCAGGCCAGGAACATAAAGAAACTATATATACAGGCAGCAAATCTGCAGCTGCGGGGGGAGTTACAACTGTAGTTTGTCAGCCAAACACTGTTCCAGCAATTGATAGCGTTATTTTGGCTAAATATTTGAAATATAGAGCACTTGAAACTTCACATGTAAACGTTGAATTTTACGCTAAAATCACCACTTCGGAAGAACACCTGACTGAAATGGCACTTTTAAAGGAAGCAGGTGCGGTTGGGTTCACCGATGATGGCATGCCAGTTATGAACCCAATGATTATGAGACAGGCGCTGCTTTATTCAAGTATGCTGAATGTTCCTATTGCTCAACATGCAGAAGATTTAAATTTATCTGCTGGTGGCGCAATCAACGAAGGTAAAATTTCTGAAGAATTGGGAGTAAAGGGGATCTTGAGTGCGTCAGAATCGGTTATGGTAAATCGTGATATACTGCTAATGAAGGATATGGAAAATGTGCACTACCATATTCTACATGTCTCTTCAAAAGATTCACTTGATGCTATTAAACGTGCAAAAGATTTGGGATTAAATGTTACGTGCGAAGTAACCCCTCATCACTTCACTTTGACTGAAGATATAGTAAAACAACATGGAGCAATTGCAAAAATGAATCCGCCGCTTCGCACTGAAGAAGATCGTTTAGCTATGGTTGAAGGTTTAAAGACAGGTGTGATTGATTGCATTGCAACTGATCACGCTCCGCATGATCGTAGTTCTAAAGATCTACCACTTGAAAATGCTGCATTTGGTATTGTTGGTCTTGAAACAATGCTGCCCCTTTCACTTGAACTCTATCACAGTGGGCAAATGGGTCTACTTGATGTGCTTGCAAAATTGACATATAAGCCTGCAGATATAATACACATACCACGTGGTCGTATACAAAAAAACCTTGCTGCAGACTTAATTTTAGTTGACCTCAATCATGAATGGGAAATTAAAACTGACAACTTTGCTAGTAAATCAAAGAATTCTCCTTTCGATGGTCGCAAAGTAAAAGGACACGTAGTACGTACTGTTGTGTCCGGCAAAACTATATACTCGCAGAAGAGTTAGTTATCATATCTTATCTATTCCAATTTGTTATCACCAGAATGGGCTAAGTGCACCTAAATTTAAATTAGAGGTTGTCCGGAAACTAGTAAATTCAAGCATATTCCCTCTTTAACATAACCCTACTCATAGCTAGGTATATGAAATTCTCAGTGGATGTTGTGAGTAAATCATACTCCTTCGATAGCCTTCTATTCCTATTAACCCAAGCAAAAGTCCTTTCTACAACCCATCTTCTTGGCTGTACTTTAAACCCTTGTTCTCTTGTTGGTAGTAGCTCAGGTGGCGTATCTTTGTGCACCCAAAATCTACATGGAGGCCTTTTAACAATTTCAATATCTATGTCATATTCTTCCTTTATGTGATTCTTTAAATTTCTTCCTTGGTATCCCATGTCAGCCCACATTTTTTTAACTTTAGTATATTTTGTTCTCATATTGTTTAATGCTATTTTAATACCATCTCTATCATTTTCGTTAGCAGCGCCTACGTAACAACCTAGTATAAAACCCTGAGTGTCTGTAATTATATGCCTTTTTCTACTCTTTACTTTTTTACTTCCATCATAGCCTTTGATCCCCCCTTTTCTGTAGTCTTTACAGATTGACTATCTACTATACAGGCACTCGGCTGCTCATTCCTTCCTATTTTTCTTCTACTATATTTTGTAATTTCATAATTCATTTTCTCAAAAATTCCCTGCTTCTTCCATTGCCTGAACTGCTCATACACAGTCTTCCATAGCGGAAAATCATTTGGTAAATACCGCCATTGACACCCTGTACGCAATACATAGAAAATTGCTTCTAATATTTCTCTTTTGCTATACTTTGGCGGCCTTCCTCCTTTCTTGTATGATACTCTGAAGTGTTTTTCTATTCTTGCCCATTCCCTTTCGCTTAGATCTGTTGGATACTTTTTTCTCATCTTTACCCCGTACTAAAATTTCAGATATTATAGCCTTTTACTTGTTTCCGGACAACCTCTCATAAGTATACTAAACAAACTACCAAAAAAAGAGCTCGGCTGTTCTTCTGTTTGTGCAGGTTCTGTGGAAGCAACAGGACCTACATCGTTGTCTTGTACATCAGTTCCTTGTTCTGCACTGGTGGTGCTGGTTTTTTCCCCTTCTTTGCTATTATCTGATTGTAGTTCAGTATCATCACCTACTCGTTTTTCTTCCTCTTGACCCCCTTCACTATCTGTCGATGATCCACCCGCTGAACTATCATCAGATTTTTCTGCTGGTTGCAATAGAGTTTTTATTCCTTCATCAGTGGCTAATTTGAAAGGAGTATTTCCATCTTCATTTTCTATATTAACATCTGCTCCTTTTTTTATTAAGAATTTTACTGTTTCCGCAGAGGCGTTTGCTGGACGATCTGCATAACCCATAAACACTTTATTTTTTGTAGCAAAATGTAAAGGAGTCCATAGATCGTTATCTTGTATATTAACATTCGCTCCTTTTTCTAATAAAAGTTCTGCTATATCCGTATAACCTTCTCTAGCAGCCCAATGCAAAAGAGTATGTCCATATGAATCTACTGCATCAGCATTTGCTCCCTTGTTTAATAAAGCTTTAACTATATCTTTATGGCTACTATTGTAATTATATTCCATCATACTCTGAAGAAGTGATTCCATTACTGTATCAACCTTTGCTCCATTATTTAATAAAACTTCAGTTGCATCTTTATGACCATAGAAAGCAGCTTCAAATAAAGGAACCCTTCCATCTTTATTTGCTATATTAACATCTGCCCCTGTTTGTATTAGAGCTCTTACTATTTCTACATTGCCCTTTCTAGCAGCAAAATGTAAAAGAGTTTTTCCATCGTTGTCTATTGAATTAACGTTTACTTTTTTACTTAATAGACTTTGAACTTCCTCATAATTATCACTTTTAACGGCTGAATACAAAGCTTCGATGTCCTTTTGCGTTTCTTCTAGAATTTTTACTATATGTTGCCTGCCTTGTTGAGAGGCAAGATTTAAAGGAGTGCTGCGAGTATTATCTAGTGGAGTAACATAAATTCCTTTTGCTTCTAATAGAACTGTTACTATTTGCTGATTGTAACTTTTAGCAGCTTCATGTAAAGGAGTCTTTCCATCTTTATCTACTGCATTAACGTTGATTCCTTCTACTTTTAATAGAGCTTCTATTATGCTTGTATCGAGTGGTTGCGTTTTGTTGGCTTCGTCAACAGCAACATGTAAAAGAGCGCGTCCAGTTTCAGACTGTGCATTAACATCTGCTTTGCTATCAATTAAAAGCGAGACCATATCTTTGTTTCCTTTGGCAATAGCATGCCGTAAAGGAGTAAATCGGTTTCCATCTAATGCATTAACATCTGCTCCTTCGCTTATTAGACGCTTTACTTCATTAATATTATCTCCTTTAATAGCCTCAAATAAATCAGCATTTTGTGAAACTTGGCTTTCTTCTTCATCATCTTGCAATACTGGATTAACATCATCAGTTTTTTCTGCGTTTTGCAATAGAGTTTTTATTTCTTCTGCCTTAGCTAAATTTAAGGGAGTTTTTTCATTTTTATCTTTCGCATTAACATTTGCCCCTTTATCCAATAGAGCTTGCACCACCTGCTGATAACCACTTTCAGCAGCAAAGTGTAAAGGAGTCTTTCCTTTATCATTTTTTACATTAACATCTGCTCCTTCCCTTAATAGATTTTCTACTTCTTTCAAGTTGCCAAGCCTAGCAGCCAGATGTAAAGAGCTCTTGCAATATTCAGCTTCTTTTTCTTGTAATAGAGTCAACACATCACGTTCCATAGAATAATTGACATGAGCAACATCTGCTCCATTATCTAATAGAACTTCTATTATACTAACATGACCATTTTTAGCAGCCCAATATAAAGAAGTATGCAAACCTTTAACTGCATTAACATCTGCTCCTTCACTTATTAGATGTTTTACTTCATTAATATCACCACTTTTAGCAGCCTCAAGTAAAGCAGTATCTATTAATAGAGTGCGTATTTCTTCGTTAGTGGCTAAATTGAGAGGAGTGTCTCCATTTCGATTTACTGCGTTAACATTTGCCCCATTATTTAGTAAAACTTCTACTACCTCTTTACTATCTTTTTTAGCAGCTGAATGTAAAGGAGTATATCCAAAAAGCTTTCCCTCCTTATTAACATCTGCATTTGCTCTCAATAGGACTTCAACTGCCTCTTTACAGCTATAGGTAGCAGCTAAATATAAAGGAGTATGTCCCCAACCATTTTCCTTATTAACATGAGCCCCTGCTGCTAATAAGGCATTTATTGCATCTGTATTGTCATTTCCAGCAGCCCAATGTAAAGGAGCATTGCCAAATTCATCTTGTGCATGAACATTTGCTCCTTCACTTATTAGACTTTTTACCTTATCAATTTCACCGTTTTTAACAGCCTCAAGTAATTCAGCATTTATATCTCTGTTTGAATTGCTCATCCCATACCTCCTGTAAAACTATATTGTTATGATAAAGTCGTTAATAATCTATGAGCTCTCACCCCCTGTAAAATTATATTATCATGATAAAGTCATTAATAATTCATGAGCTCTGGGTTACGCAGATAATGGTTATTCCACGTGTTTTTCAGTATATTTGAGCCGGCTGTACATAAGAATTGCAATTGTAGAGCATGCTATTGTTAATAGTAAATTTGGTAAAATACCATAGCGAAAAAATTTTCCTACTATATATATTCCAATAGCCCCAAACATCATATTGCAGAATGAGAGAACTGCACTACCAAGCCCTATACCTTTGATCGTTTCTAAAGCAGAAGTTACGTTATTGCTTATTATTAATGCAAGTCCGATATTGGCTGGAATCCAAGCAGTTTGAAGAATGAATATATTCAACTTGTCCGCGAAATAAAAATATACCAATAAACTATCGGATATTATCGGTAACACCAAACCTATTATTAGCATTTTGCTAACCCCTACTTTTGGTACATACCTTCTATTAATTAAAGTTCCAATTATGTAAAATATGACTATGATCGATATGAGGTAGCCAAAATACTGTACTTCAATGCCCATCGATTCAAATATGAACGGGTAGTTAGCAATGTATGCCCAAAGCCACATGAAAGTTAATCCATGAATGGCTGAAAACCCAAGGAAACGATAATTTCTAAATATTGATATATATTGCTTGAAGATATTAGTAGTTATGTTAGTTATACTGGTTTCATTTTTATTTACAGTGAGTGTTTCTTGTAACTTAAAGTAGATAAAAATAAGTATAGCAATTGCCGCGAGTGACATAATAAAAAACAAAAATTTCCAATGATACCCATGTGAAATTATATAACTGCCCACCACTGGAGCTATTCCAGGTGAGAGTGCCACAACCATATTTAATTTTGAAATTACTCTCGAGTATTCACTACCCGAGTACATATCCCTTATTGCTGCATACCCAACAACACCTGCAACACCAGCTCCTGCCCCTTGTATGAAGCGAATTAGTATCAAGAGCATAATACTGTCGGCTATATAACACATGACACTTGCCAAAGTAAAAATTGTCATACCAATCAGCATCATTGGACGCCTACCATAATGGTCCGATAATGGACCATAAATTAAGCCAGATACCGCAAATCCAACTAGATTTAAGCTAATTGTAAGCTGCACTACACTGCCTTCTACTTTAAAATAATTGGCAATGCTTGGTAGTGCAACTGAGTATAGGTCAGTTGCCATATCGACAATTGCTACAGACAATATCATAATAAGAGAGATGATATTTTGCGAAAGAGCTGTTTTCACTTAATGATTTACTGGATTAAATATACTTAATTATAATGTATTTTTTTCATTAGTATATTAAATTAACTACTGAAATTAAGAGTAGCTATTCAAGAAAAAGCCTGTGAAGGCTCTATCCAGTAGGGCAGTGCCATGACTACTTGGATCTAGTTTCCATTATACAATTTCATCAAAGCAGTTTACTTACTTGCAATTAAGTTTCTGGATCCAAGTAGTCATGGCACTGGGATGACAGGAGAAGGAGGCTACTTAGATGACACCCTCCTAGTGGATTCAAATCACAATGTTCGTACAGTTATGTGCTTTGACACTGAAATCTTAAGCTAAAATCATGAAAAGCACGAATTTCAATATCTTACCTTTGATTATTCACTTTAAGCTTTAAGTCTTCAACAGAAGATGCATTTGCCTCACTTACTACCTTTAGTGGTTCACCAAGGCTATGTTCCACTTTTGTCTCAAATTTAAAGCCCAATTTTTCGCAAAGCTTCTGAAAATATTCAACAATAACATCAAACAAATTCTTACCACTTACTTTGTAGTTTTTTAGCTCTTTAGGAATGGTAAGAAGTACTTTACCATCTTCATATGTTACATTTTTATCTTCACATTTCAGTTTAAACTCCGCTGAACTGCAAAAACCTGGTGTTTCGATATATGTACAATCATCATAGTTAAGCATTTTTGTATATTTCATGCTAAAACTAAGCTTTATACAATTGGGTTCACGACAATCCATAATATACTCTCTTGTCATACAGTTGCTTTGCGTTGACAAATGAAAAGATCCAAGAGCTTGACTCATATCATTAGGAAGAAAATGAGTATATCCGCCCTGATAATAGTTATTTATTAACTCCTCAATAATAGAGTTATTGGGAATTGTTGCACCAACGTGTTTAAACATTTCTGTAAAAATTTGTCTGAGAAATGGACGATAATTCCCTTTTCCGTTTTCATCCCGTAGAATTAGATTTTTATGTTTTGAATACAGATTGTTAATAAATTCGTTAGTTATTTTTTGTCCGTTAATAGCAAGGCCGTGTGTTCTATTAAGATCCTTATATGTTCCCTCACCAGAAATTACTTCGTCCCAAGTGTTAGCTTTGAAATCAGCACATTTGAGCTTCTTCACTTCAGCTTTCAACGCATTGACCATTTCCTTTGACATGTTATATCTCTACCATTAATACCTGTATATTAATTCTAGCACTTACTTTATTAAATTTCAATTACTAAATGAATTTATCACTTTCACTTCCGTATTTTCCAGCGAGTCACCGTAAGTCACTGCTTTTAGGTAAAACTTTTTTCCCCTTTGCACTTCGAAAGATATTACTGAATCATCAAGCAGAGTAAATTTTTCACCTGCGGTGTGCTGATACTCTTTGGTGCCCTCTTGCCCTCTAATTAGGTTGCTAAGCTTATATTTATTTTTATCTATAAGTTCGGCACTCTGAAATTTTACTATCTCTTTTCCAACCAGTGCTAAATTGCTTACATTTATAGTACTAACATTAGTGCTTGTAAAACCCTCTTCTGTCATCCCAGTGCCCAGACACTGGGATCCAGGAGAAATATGGTCAAGCGCTGGAATGACACCATCACTTAAATAATGGTTATATGAAGAACTCAATACACCAAAACGTAACACTACTATAAGCCCCTCGTCGGTAGATTCCATTACATATCCGTAAGTAGACTGCTTGTTTGTGCTTGCGATAGGCTTATAATCCTTATCGTTGTACGAAATAAAGAGTGTTGCTCCTTTCCAATTCTTTTCCTCGCTAATTAAAGTAAAGCTTGTGGTATTATCTTTAACATGCGGTAAATCTATCATTTCTATGATGGTTTTGCTAACGTGAGAGGGAGGGTATTCCTTCAGCATAAGTGACCTTGTTGAAGGAAAAGAGAGCTTATATATAGAGCGATCATAACCAACGCCAATTACTTGAATGGACATGCTTTCAAATTTCGTTTTTATAATTCTCACCGTATGCTTTTTCTCACCGTCTAAAATCGTTATTACATCACTTGGCACAAGCCACGCATATTTTATCGACAGCTTGAAATTGTATATATTTCTCTCTTGCCACGAAGAATAAAGTAAAACCTCAGCTATATTTTGCGCCTCTCCCTCCTCCATAATGAGTGGTATTTCAACTGTTATAGCAGTGCCTTGCTTTGGCAACTCAGCATATTTAACATCAATTGGATAGCCAAAATTGCGGTTAAAGTAAACGATGTTAACTTTATTGTTTAAATCCAGTTGACTAATATTAACAAGTTGCATCGACTTTGAACTGTTATTGAAAACCATTTCACCAATTGGCATTACAGTTGTAACTCCCCTGCCCTTTTGGACAAATTTCAGTTTAGAGTCCTGTTCAACCACATCAAAAAAATAGCAACTTTGCAGCATTTTAATAATTGAACGTACCGATTGCTGGTCATTTATTACATATCCAGACAATAATCCTTTAACATTACTCGTATCGAACTGATCGCTTTTTAAACCTGCTTTTTGTAATAGATCCGATAAAACATCGGAAATATTAAGCTGTGAAAGCTTTCCCTGAATCCAATGTCCTGTCTGCCAATTATGGCAGTCAGTCCACATATCACACAAATTGGGGAAATAAGGAAATGGCCTTGCATCCCATGCCCAGAGAAACATTTTTTCTACCATTTCCGAGCTTTGCCACTTCTTTAGCGTTCCTTCAATTGCAATTTTTTGCGAAAGAAAGCTCACCTCTCCGTTTGAATATCGTGGATATTTGCTCTCTATGCTGCCTTTATCAACAAACACATTTGGCTCATTAGTGCAGCCGTTCATACTGGGAAATCCATACTCAGTAAACCATATTTTTTTCATTTTTGGTTGCCATTTCGTTTTACTACCACCTGGATTTATGTGAGTTTCACTCCACCATTTCTCTATATTTTTCCACGCATACCTGCTGTCGTTATACTTTACTCTTTCAGGTTCACTCTTTGAGTAATCATAGAAATAATCATACCCCACTCCACTGCTCCAACCACCCATTACATCTTCCGCGGAATAACCAAAAGGAGGCTCTGGCCCATCAGTCAGTGGAAAATAAGCATCTATGCCAACAACGTCGATGTACTCTGAAGACCACAGTTCATCCATATTATACCAACCATCATATGAGTGGTATTCGCTCCAATCCGCAGCATAAGTTACTATGACTTCTTCCCCAAGCGCAAGTTTCACCTGCTTTGCAAGCTTAACTAGCTCTATAACGGCAGGGTAATTCCCTTGTTCATCCCTGATTTTGGTAAGTTCAACAAATTCAGAACCAATGATAAACCCTTCCACTTTAGTTTGTTTGGCAATGCTTGCATAATGCTCTATAAATTTGTTATATTGATTCTCAAAAAAATCACTTATATCTTGAGGAGTCCCGCTCAATTTTCCTCGCCACTCTTTATTTTCTGTGTCAAGTAAGGGCATCGGATAGAGTATTACCTTGTAGCCTCTGCTGTGTAGCTCTTCTATATATCTTATTAGCGCTGAATCACTAACTGTGCCACCATATCTTGGGTTTCCACTCGCATCTTTTGAAATTAGCTGAGCATCATCTCTGGTACTACTTCCTACTTGCCAATCATCAGGTAATATTGCGGAATCATCTTGAAATTCAACTGCAGGGTATATTTTACAATCTTTAATGTTCAGATCATTCACAAACCAATTGACTACTACCGATACCCACTCAATATTTGGCAAATCCTCCTGCAACTGATTCAAAGAAAGTATTGCGTCGCTCTCTTTAGTGTGATTATTATGATTTACCCTCTGTGCCAGCCCATATGGGATATACTGGTTGCTGCTTATTTTCTCTTGCGCGATTTTCTTCTGTATTTTTGTATCATATACAAACTCTCCTGAGCCTGGTATTATATTGATATTCTGAATATTTTCTACTACTGAAAATCCGCTAGGCTTTAATATAGTCTGCACTTCAAATGTGAATACCGGAACGCGGTTATTATAGTCTGCTAAAGGAAAATTCTTGATGACTATGTAAGATATTCCTCTATAAGCTGGCACGTTTTTTTCTCCTTCAATAGACGATATGAATGGATCAGGATTTTGGTTTTCTGTACCGTGGTAAAAAGTATAATCTATTTCATCAAAGCTAAGTGATGTTGTATCTGCCCAGATTCTGTTTAATTTTTCTACTTTCCCCTTGCAGATCGCAATTGCAAGCGTTGCATAGTAATTATACTCAACATTCATACCTCTTCCAATTTTGCTTTTGGTGGTTATCGCCTCTTCTTTTATTGGCTGTGACCAAATAATGTTCCCTGCAACACGAGCAGTGCCATAGATAATTGGGATCGTTCTGCCGTAGGTTGAGGTTTGAACCTGCAGATTCTTTAGTCTCGCCCCATGCGTTACTTTTTGCTCGGCATCAAGGCCGAACATTGCCCCATCTAGCTGTGCACCAAGAAAAGCACCGAGTTCTGAGCCGATAATCTGGCCAATTGGCCCAAAAATGCTGCCTGCTTGACCAAAAATTGATGATAAAATTATTGTAGACATGGTAATCCTCCTTTTTGATAGATTTTTTTGAAATTGTTGAGAAAAGATCCAAGTGTCACGCACTGGGATGACAGAGTATGAGATTGAAATGACAACTAAAGTAACAAGAAACTCAGTCAGTTATAATGGATAATTGAAGTTTTTAATTAAGAAAAGCACATGGTGTAGCTATAATTATTGTAAGCAACAATGAAAAAGTGCGGAAGTAAATTTTTGCTATGCTAAATAAGATTCTTGACTTTATGCTGTAAATTATCTAATGTTAATATATACGGATTTAAGTAAGGAAAATATGTTTGGTAATCGGAATATTGAAGCGGAATTAGAAAATAGACTGCATGAAGTGGGTAGAAGAGCAGATAATATTGTAAATCATCCAAACAAAATAAAACGTACGTTCAATAAAATAATATGTTGTTTTATTATCCTTGCTTTTTCATGTACAGCACTTTTTATCATACTACCTATAGCAATCGTTTTATGGCTAATATCTTCCTTATTAAGATTACAGCCTAATGAGGCAGATCCAAGGCCGTTAGCTATAGCAAAAAAAGTAATAAATACAATTTTTGGTATTATAGTTCTTTTACCATTCTTATTATTTGTCATTCTTATTTCTCCATTATTATTGTGTTTTGCTCTTGTAAATTACTCAGAAATAAGAGAGTTAATAAATACTGTTCGTGAGATCGGGCAACTAATGGTTCGCAATCTTCATGTATTGGTTGGAGGTCAAAGCACTCATGACACACAAGTTAATGAACATATTCAGTCAGCTATTGATAATTTAATTGCAAAGTATGGCACACCTTCTGAAAGCTTTGATGAAGCTCTTTTAACATATGTTAAAGAAACAAAAGATTTTCCTATTGATGTAGCTTCTAAGGAGATTGCTGAGAAAATCATGCAAAATCAAGGAATACAAGCGAGATTAAACCAGTCTAATTCAACAGAATTTACAAAAGTTTTGGTTGAAGCAATAGCAGAAGCAAAGAGTAGTAATTCTTCTTTAAGAGTATATGGAATAGATTTTTCTAGTAGAGAAATTATCGATGAAATTAAGGAAGAAAAGAGAAGGTTAGTTATTAAATGTTTAGAACGTATAAGGCAGAACAACGATACGCGTTATAACTTGACGCTAAGGCAAGCCATTAATTTAATAATGACGGCCCTTGAAGATAGCTCGATTATAAGTGATGAAGAAAGAAAAGCTACGTTAATAAGACATTTACTCGATATTCAAACAACCTACAATGGTAATCAGGAGGCATGTTTTGTTGGTAGTTTTAATAAAATTATAGAAACATTAGATCATTTACACCACCTTGTTGCAACACCTTTAGGTAGTGATAGAACTAAACAGGCAGCAGTATATAAAGCTCCAGTAATAGTTAACGAGCTTTTCAAAAAACAATCTGAAAGCAATAAAGAAGTTATAAGAGAGTATTGGGGCGATGATGAAAAAGCTAGTGATGTCAACAAAATTTACGTTGAATTTTTAGAAGAAGTAAAGCAAGAGGTTAAAAAGAGATTAGATGAAGAATTTCCGGGAATACCAAATGATATAAAAGGTATTATAGAAAATCTTAAATACGCGGAGTTACCATCCTCCAATTTAACAAATACATCTATAGACTATGATCAGAAAAAAGAAATGCGAAAAAAATATCAAATAGAAGTTAAAGATGCATCCGAAATAAGAATAAATGTTATATAATACGCAGTAAATCACTTCACCAGCGGCAAAGTGATACCATACTGATTCATATATTTTCCTTTCATATCATCATATGATTTTTCACACTCACTTTCGCCGCTTAAAAATACGAATTGGCATGCGCCTTCATTAGCGTAAATTTTTGCAGGAAGTGGAGTGGTGTTTGAGAATTCGAGTGTGACATGACCTTCCCACCCAGGTTCTAAGGGAGTAACGTTTACTATAATTCCACACCTTGCGTAAGTTGATTTACCAACACAAATGACCAGTACATTCCTTGGTATACGAAAATATTCCACTGTACTTGCAAGCACAAAGCTATTTGGTGGAATTATGCATACGTCTGTTTCCTTATCTATGAAACTATTCTCAGAGAAATTTTTAGGGTCCACGATGGCTGAATTAACGTTAGTAAAAATTTTAAATTTATTATCCACTCTTGCATCGTAACCATAAGACGATAGTCCGAAAGATATGACCCCCTTACTGCTTTTGTGATTCACAAAAGGCTCTATCATTCTAAAGTTTTCAGCTTTTTCTCTTATCCATTTATCTGGCATAACTGCCATAATTGCCCCTTAAAGTTGTGTAATACTTACAATAATATAAAATAAAATTTAAATGTAAACTGTAGCTTTTGTCATGCAATTAAAGCTTTTCAGTTTGATTTTTTATTACAATAATTAGATTTATGTTCTTAACTAAAAATAATGCTTAGAAACTTTCTCCTGATTTTTGTATTCGTATTATTCACGCCGCTATCAAATGCTGATGCCAGGAAATACATCAGAATTGTTGGATCTTCAACTGTTTTTCCTTTTATCTCGTTTATAGCCGAAGAGTTCAACCGTGTATTCTCCTTTAAGACTCCAGTTGTGGAATCGATAGGAAGTGGATCAGGATTCAAAATGTTTTGCTCAGGAATAGGGGAAGACACTCCAGACATCACCACTTCATCTCGCCCTATGAAGGAAGTAGAAAGAGAACTATGTAAAAGGAATAAAATTAATGAAGTGATAGAAATCATCATTGGCTATGATGGAGTTGTCATTGCAAATTCAAATCAAAGCCATAGATTTGATTTCACAAAAAAGGACTTATTTGAAACTTTATCTGCATATTCTCAAGAAAATGATAAATTAGTAAAAAATAATAAGAAGTTTTGGTCTAATGTCAATCAAGCCTTACCAAAAACAGAAATTGAAATTTATGGTCCACATCAAAATACAGGTACATACGAAACTTTGGTTAATTCTATTATGCTTGATCAATATTCATGCATGAACTCGAGAATTTTCAAAGAGAATTATAAAGATCAGGAAGAAAGAAAGAAAGCATGTGGTAATATAAGGGATGACGGAAGGTATATAGAAGTTGGAATTAATGAAAATATAATAATACAAAAATTGAAAAGTAACAAGAACGCCTTAGGGATATTTAGTTTCAGCTTTTTAATGAGGAATCAAGATAAAATACAAGGGAGCACAATTGCAGGAATTGAGCCAACTTACGAAAATATATCATCGGGAAAATATATATTAGCAAGACCTCTATACCTTTACATAAAGAGGGAACACTTGGATACTGTTGATGGATTAAGAGAATTCGTAAAAGAAATTATAGATTCAATCGGTATTGAAGGTGGGTACCTATCTAGGCTTGGTCTAATCCCACTTTCAAGTGAAGACATGAAAAAAGCTTCAGCAAAAGTTTATGATATAACGTGACGGTCTTTTATATTCTTTGTCCCAGCGCGGCGCGCTGGGATGACATTATTAACGTTGTACTTCTGTAAACGTTCTTTCTACACTTGGATCTTCTAAAACCTTAGCAATACCAGCACCCATTAATATAACTGCTGCCAAAACTGTTAAAGCCAGTGCAACTACAGGATACGCTAGCACATAGGCTGCAACAGCACCAACTGCGCACAGTCCAACAACGCCCAGAGCAATTTTCCCTTTGTGTTCACTCCAGAAGGTTGTTTCGTTCTTTTCTGGGGTTTTGTTGTCTGCAGTTGGTGCAGAGTTTACGGTGTTTTGATCTAGATCAGTGTCATCTATAAAGTTAAGATCATCATTCTCAGACGGATCCTGATTGATTTCTTGTGAAAATCGAGTCGCATACTCTTTATCCCATGCTATCTGATCATTAATCTTGGCATTATCTAGTTCATTTTTACTAAGTTTTTCCTCAAATTCTTGAATCAAATCTTGAAAGCATTGCTCACCTACTCCAGGTATTTTAGCAAAACGTTTTTGTGCACATGTAAGTTTATCCATTACATAGTTATTTCCATTGGGCTCGAACCCAAGGAGCCCTGGAGAAGCAGCATCAAACATTAATTTAAAGCTTTCTTTTATCTTTTCCACATCTTCTTGGTTCAATTCTTCACTATATTCAACTTTCAGAGGATAAACTAAAAGGGCATCTACTCTTCCACTACTCCAATATACCTCTCGCTCTAAAACCCTTTCTACATCTTCACCACAATTCTCTAATGCTGCTTTAACTTGATCAATATCAAGGTTTTCTATTGCTTCTTGTAAGTTGGAATCAAGATCCTTTACCCTCTCGTGCTTTTCTATTTCTTGAATAACTCGTGCAAGAGCAAAATATTCTGTGCTATTATAGTCAATTTTTCCTTGAAAGCGTTTAAGATCATCTATTGTATCCGCAAAATATGGTTGACCTTCAAAAAATTCTATTACCTTGTAATCACACAAAAAATCATGAGTTTTTTGATCAGCTTTCTGCCAAATTAGTTCAATGATCTTTACTTTAGTGCTAACGCTAGCATTAGAACAGTCAATAACATCATTTAAATGGTACCTTTGTCACTAGTCAGAGTCCCCTCGTGGCTCAAAACTGCTTGTATATCATTATGTTCCTTATGTTCCTTATTGTCGAGTACGTTCTGGACTTCTTGAAAATTGTCATTCCTGACTGCCTGTCTTAATGAACCTAGAATTTCTTCTTGTGCATCAGTTAATTCAACCATATCTTACCTCTAATAAAAATTTAATTATCACACATATTTACAAGTAAATCAAGTATATTGTTAATAACTGTTAATAAAGGCCAACAAAATGCTTGACGTTAGAGTAGCTTTTATGGCTTTGTATAGCGAGGAAGTAATTCTATGAAAAATCATCAACGTTTACAAAATTTGCGTTCAATTGTATTTATTGTGGGAATATTCCTATTGCTGTTTAGCTTAGCAATGCTTATTCCTGCTATTACCAATAAGTATCTCAGCTACGAATGGAAAAATTTTCTCGCTGGATTCATAATTACCTGCACATCTGGCGCAATTTTTATTTTACTCGGTAAATTAAGTAGATTGTATGGCATGCCGGCAATTTTTGCGATTACTAGTTGCACCTGGATTGCCTTGTCTCTGTTTGCAGCTATTCCTTTCTATTTTGATAATCTGAGCTATGTTGATGCATTGTTTGAAACGATATCTGGCATCACAACCACAGGAGCAACTATATTTAATGATATTGAAAAGCAATCTCCGGGAATACTGCTGTGGAGAGCAATGCTACATGGCATGGGGGGTTTTGGTGTAATCACTTTAGGAATTGCAGTTTTTCCTATGTTTAAGGTTCTCAGCCTAAATAATTTACTTTATTATGAATATTCAGATGCTACCAAAAGGAAGTTGCCGAATACGCGAAGCGTAGTGATTCATGTTACGGCAATATATTATGGCTTAATTTTGTTATGTATATTTTCCTATTATCTAGCTGGTATGCCACTATTTGATGCAATATGTCACGGAATGTCTGCTGTATCAACTGGTGGATTTGCTAACTATAATGATTCTATAGGGCACTATAATAATCCCATACTAGAAGCCATAACGATCGTTTTTATGATTTTGGGTTCTCTGCCTTTTCTTAGCTATTTAAAAATCATAAGACGGTTAGACATTTGCTATGATGAGCAGGTCTCTTACTTTTTTAAGATAGCTATTGTTTCATCTTTATTTGCTTGTTTTTGGTTGTATAAAAATGTTGATTTAGGAGTGTCATTATCATTTAGATGCAGCACATTTACCATCACTTCCTTGATTACGTCAACTGGTTATGCAATCTGTAATCATATAGATTGGAGTTTCATTTCAGTCTTAGCTTTTTTTCTCACCTTTGTTGGTGGATGTAGTGGTTCTTCAAGTGGTGGTGTCAAAATCTTCCGCTTGATTGTTCTTTTAAGGTCTATAAGAAATTACTTTTACCTTTTATTAAACCCTGATGCAGACAATGGAGTAAAATTCAATGGAAAAACCCTGGAGAATGATGAAGTTCACTCTGTCTTTATATTTTTTGCAATTTTCATGTTAACGTTTACCATTTCATCAATAGTGATGTCTTACTTAAGCAATGCAGACTTTATAACTAGCGTCAGTTCAGTCTCTGCAACGCTTACAAACTCTGGTCCAGGGTTCAGCAACTTAATAGGTCCTTCAGGTAACTATTCTTCTTTCAGTAATGAAGTAAAATTATTTCTATCGTTTTTAATGCTGCTTGGCAGACTTGAAATATTGCCAATCTATTTTTGTATAGGTAATTTATTCTTATTTAATAGAGAGAAATAGTTGGTGAAACTTGATATTATAGCTAAACTGACTTACGACAATTTGAAAAACCGTCATTCCGCTACTCGTTAGCGATATCTATACCGCGAATAAATCCACAGATGTACGAACATTGTGATTTGGGCACACCAAGAAGAATGTCATCCAAGTAGCCCCTTTCTCGTCATCCCGCTACTTGTTAGCGGGATCTATGCTAAGAGATACCGCGAATGAATCGCGGCATGACGGTTCGCGGCGGTATAGCTATAGATAGTATTAGCTATTTAATAAAAAGATCGTAGCTAAACCAAGAAATATAAAAGCTGAGAGAATATCAGTTGTTGCCGATGTTAGGATTGAAGAAGAAACGGCAGGGTCAGACTTTAAGCGATGAAGCATTATAGGAATGAAAGTTCCGATGAACGTTGCAATAATTGACATCATAATCATGGAGACCACAAAAATCATCTCCACTTTGAAGTTGTGAAACCTTATTGCTAACACTACTAATGAAATAGTAGATAAGATCACCCCGTTTATAAGACCTATTAAAAATTCTTTCATCAGTATTCTTTTTGCATTTTGCTCAGTTAGATATTTTGTTGCGATTGCCCGGATGGTTAGCGTTACTGTTTGGGATCCTGCATTTCCGCTCATTGATGCAATTATCGGCATGATTATTGGTAGTACTATAAAACTTTTTATTACATCATCGAAAAAGCCAACTACTATGGAACACATTGTTGCAGCTAAGAGGTTAAACAGTAACCAAGGTAGCCTTTTAATTATAGTTTTATGTATAGGGGCATTTATATCGGCTTTAGAAGATACACCGCTTATTTTGAGTACATCCTCTTCTGTTTCTTGTTGAACAACTTTTATCACATCTTCAATTAAGATCACACCAATAATTTTACCATTCTTATTTACTACCGGAGCCGATAATAGAGAGTAATCTTTAAATATTCTTGCTACTTCCTCTTGGTCTATTCCAGTTTTAATGATTTTTATGTCATGATCCATTATCTCTTTTATTATTGTGTCTCCTGAGTGAGATATTACCTTATTTAAATTAACACTGCCTATAGGCTCTAATTTTGAGTTGATAATGAATATCTGGTGAAATTTTTCTGGTATTTTTTTATAGTTGCACACAAATTCTGTCAGTTGATTTATTGTCCAATAATATGGAGCTATAACCATATCTTTATGTATTAACCTTCCTGCACTTTCTTCTGGATATGATAGCAACTCCTCTACCGATTTCTGAGTTTTGCTGGGCAAATAGTAAAGTATATTTTCTACAGACTTTCTATCTAAATCTTTCACTATGGTTACTATATCTTCTACATCAAGGAGCATTAGTAACTTTGCTGTATTTTCTATTCCCAATGTTTCTATGATCTCTATTTGTAAATCTGGCACTACATGCACTAGGGCATCACTTAACAAATGTTGATCGAGGATATTAACTAATTTCTCCCTGTGATCACTGATCGAAGTAGATAAAAAATAAGCTAACTGAACACTGTCTATCGTTTTTACAATATTACGAACATTCTCTAGCTCCTCGTTATCAAGTGACTCTATTAAGTCATCAATAGCCTTTTTGTCTAAACCATAATGGGAACTTATTTCAATATTCATTACTTTACCTTGTTTTTTAATAAATATACGCGCTTGATTTCCTTAAACATTAAAGTATAATGAAATTATTTAAATTAACTATCATATGGTTAAATTTCTATTTTGTTTACTGTTATTGTTATTGATAGTAAATATATTAAAATCTAAAGTATAATGAAAACTTATCCAGAAATTCTTGAACACTTTCAAAGCTTAAATAAAAGTATTTCTCTTATCAGGAGGTGTCTTTGACATAGAAAAATTAAAGTTGCGTCTTGAAGAGCTTGACTCCCAAGCGTCGAATGATGACCTATGGCAAGATAACCAAAAAGCACAAGAAGTTTTAAAAGAACGTTCTAAAATTAAGGATGACGTAGAGTCGTTTTTAAAGCTGGAAAGCGATTACAACGATGCCATCAGCTTAATGAAGTCTGCTATTGATGAAAATGATGAAGAATTTTTCTCTGAAGTTGAAAATGAATTAGCTAAGCTAGAGAAATTAATCAAGTATAAAGAAACAGAGTCCTTATTTACTGGTGAAGCAGATAATAATAACTGCTTTTTAGAAATCCACTCAGGAGCTGGCGGAACCGAGAGCAATGATTGGGCTGAAATGCTGATGCGCATGTATATAAGGTGGGCAGAAATTTATCACAACTTTAAAGTTGAAGTTGTAGAAAAATTAGAAGGAGAGTCAGTTGGTATAAAGTCTGCAATGATAAAAATCGTTGGAGAAAAAGCTTATGGGTGGGCAAAAAGTGAAAGTGGAATTCACAGGCTGGTTAGAATATCGCCATTTGATGCAAATGGTAAACGTCATACCAGTTTTGCAAGTGTAGGAGTAACTCCAGTGATAGAAGATTCAATTGATATTGCTGTGGATGAAAAGGATCTAAAGATCGACACCTATCGTGCTTCCGGAGCAGGCGGTCAGCATGTGAACAAGACTGAAAGTGCGGTACGCATTACGCATATTCCAACTGGTGTTGTAGTTCAATGCCAAAATGGTCGTTCTCAACACAGAAATAAAGATGAGGCGTTAAAATTACTTAAAGGACGTTTATACCAAATTGAACTGGAAAAAAAAGAACAGAAAATGGCTGAAGAATATGGTAAAAAATGCGATATAGGCTGGGGCAATCAGATCAGATCGTACGTTATGCATCCATATCAAATGGTGAAGGATTTAAGAACCGGACATGAAGTGGGCAATATAAATTCTGTTTTTGATGGTAATATAGATTGTTTCATAGTTAGTGTGCTTACTAAGCAAAATTAGGTAGGGTTGACTTTCTTGCCATAATATATGATAATTAAAATATTGTTAAAGTAGGAGTAAAGTTATGGCGATTAAATATGATCAGTGGAAAAGTGACCTTACCCAGAAAAAGTGGAGAGAAAGTGTGGAATGTTTTTTACAAAAAGAATGATGCATCAAATTGTTCTGGAATGCAATAGTTAATAGTGACGTTGTTTGTTATAAAAAATTTCTATGTATTCAAATATTGCAGTTCTAGTTTGTTGAGCAGAGTGTTGTGAAGTATCAATAAGTATTTCTCTTTTCAATGAGCTAAAGAAGCTTTCTGCAACAGAATTGTCGTAACAACAGCCTTTATTACTCATCTATATTCTTTACAGCTAAGAGATATTGATACCCTTGCGCAGTATATTGTGAACCTTGGTCACTGTGCAGCAGTAGATTTTTAACAGGTTTACGCCTATTAATGGCCATTAATAAAGAGTTCATAACCAATTGTTTATTTATTGCACTACTCATTAACTACCATACGTGAGAATTATTGCTGCCAAATATAGCCATCCCTCCTTGGTTTTGATGTAAGTAATCCCATACTTTATTTGGTTGATCAACAATAAAGTTTTGATCTAGTATATTGGGAGCTACAGCTCTATTATCTGTTTGTTGTTTTTTAATTTTAAACTTTCTTCTCAGTATAGCCCTGATGTCATTTTTCTGCATAATACTTTGCACCGTTTTCAAATTGCAACTTTTACCCAAAGCCTTCAATTCAGCATGAATTTTAGGAGCTCCATATCTACATTTAGAAACTTGATATATTTTTTGAATAGCTTCGAGTAGCTCTTTATTTGCTGATTCTCTACTGCTTATTTTTCTTGTGGTCCACTTATAGTAGCCACTAGCAGAAAATCCTACATAATTCCTGTACTTTATAGCAGTTACTATATAAAAAAATATTTTACTCTTTTTGACTGGCCAGGGCTTTTTTTTAAATGTCTCTTTCCCTTGTTACTCTTGCTTTGTAAATCAAACCTCTCTTTGTCGTAAGGAGCCATGTTACCTCTACCTGGAAATGCATTTGCCGCTGACTTTTTTTCGTTATATTTCTTCATCCATTTTCCTAATAAACCACCCTTTATTCCTAAATCTCTTGCTATTTTTGTAATTGTTTGACCTGCCTTTCTTTGTTCATTTGCCAGTTTAACAGCTTCCAATTTGAATTCTGCCGTATATTCTCTTACCATTTCTAATCCTCCAAAATTTTATTTTACCCAAAAAAACTCTTTTCTTTCTCTCCACTTTTTCTGGGTAAGGTCAGAAATTTAATGATCCAGGATATACTCCTTTGTTAAGGGAGATTGAGCATTTTCGAATATTTCTTGAGTGCTTCCAGCCTCAACAATTCTGCCATTATGAAAGAAAATTACACTATCAGATAACTTTTTAGCTTGCTTCATTGAATGAGTCACCATAATTATAGTAAATCTTAATTTCAGCTCTTGTATAAGATTTTCGATTGCATTGGTTGCCATTGGATCAAGAGCAGAGCACGGTTCATCCATTAATAAAATAGTTGGCTTCACTGCAATTGCGCGAGCGATGCATAGCCTCTGTTGTTGGCCACCGGATAAATTGAGTGCGCTATCTTGCAATCTGTCCTTCAATTCTTCCCATAAACCAACCTTGGTTAAACTATTTTCCACCATCTCATTCAATTTTTGCTTATCCTTCGCCATACCATGCAATTTTGGCCCACAAGCAACATTATCATATATTGATTTTGGAAAAGGATTTGGCTTTTGAAATACCATACCAACTTTTGCTCTAAGTAGTACAACATCCATATCGCGTGAATATATATCACCCAGCCCATCGATATCTAATTCACCAACAGTTTTGCAACCTGGTACATAGTCATTCATACGATTAAAACAACGCAAAAATGTTGATTTACCGCACCCGGATGGTCCGATAAAAGTAGTAACTTTTCTTTTATAAATATTCAAATTTATATCGAATAAAACTTGCTTAGAGCCGTACCAGAGATTTAAATCTTTAACAGAGGCACGTGTATTGCTCATATCACATCCTGCATTGAATAGAGCCCCGGAATTTCTCTTTTATTTTCGTATAGCCATACTGCTGCTTGAACAGCTCCTCTAGCAAATGTTGTGCAATCAATTGCTTTGTGGTTTAGTTCTATCCGTTCATCAGAATTAACAAACATCACGCTGTGATCTCCTATTACTCCACCTCCACGAGATACTGCAAAACCTATTCCCCCCTTTTTCCTTATGTTTGAACCACTATGTAAATATTGATTGGACTGAAAATCCACTTTTGAAGCGTTAGCAATTGTTTTGCCAAGTTCTATAGCTGTTCCAGATGGTGAATCCTTTTTTAAGTTATGATGCATTTCCCAAATCTCAACGTCATATTCATTACCTAAAAGCTCAGCAGCTTTTTTTACCAATTTCAGCAACACATTAACCCCAACACTCATATTTGCTGACCATAATATTGGAACTTCAGCAGCATATTCTTTCAAATCGACACCTTCTATTCCAGTTGTGCCACTAACCAGCGGTGTTTTAAATTTTACAGCTGCTTTAAGGCAGTCTAACATACATTCTTTAGTTGTAAAATCTATTACAACGTCAGATGACTCAAATATGCCACTAATAGAACTTGTAACTTTAATTCCTAGATTGGCTATAATTGGTCCAATATCTGAATCTATGTACTTACTGCCTGAACGGGCAACAGCACCTGCTATTTCCACTTTGGTATTTGTAATTAATTCATTGAGTATTTTTTTGCCCATTCTGCCTAAGCAGCCTATTACTCCAACTCTGATTTTCATAAAGCTTTTTACGTTTATTAAGAATGTTAGGCCTTTTTTTAAGCTCTGTCACTTCTGATCTATATTCTATAGCTGTACGAACACTGCAATTTCAGATCCCAGTGCCTTGACCACAACTATTGCAATATGGTACATAGTGAACGATGTCATTCCAGTCTGGAATCTAGCCTTTCTGCAATCTCATCGAAAACGTTGTAACCACTTTCTATGCTAATTTGCTTGCTTACAAGCAAACTTTTCTGGATCCCAGTGTCTGGGCACTGGGATGACAGGAGAAGGCACTGGGATGACAAGAATAGGGCACTGGGATCTAGTGGGCTCAAACTACAATGTTTGTACAGCTGTGATCTATATTCTATAGCTGAATAATTTAACAATTCAAAATGAATACATATCCTATTGAGCTCTATATTACATACCAGGTTGCTTTGCCTTTTCCATGCTGAGTGATGTGATTACTCTTTACGAGATTAGATACGTGCTTCTTTAAGGTATTGCAGTTTGCTTTAGTAATATTTTCCAAATCCTTAATTGTAAGACGTCCATGTTTGCTGAGTAGTGCTAATACTTTAGCAGAAAGTGGTGGTAAATAGAGATTTAACACTTTTTCATGTGACACCTTTTGTTCAAGATGAAATTTTTGCTTTTGTAGTGACCTTAAAAAGAATATAAGCCATGGATTAAAATCATAGCTGCTCGTCTTCAAGGATTGTTGAGTACGACGCAAAGCTAAGTAGTAACTCTCCTTATTACTTTCAATTATACTTTCAAGGGAACTGTAAGGTACATAGATATACCCTAACTTTAGTAACAAGAAAGTTGTGAGAATGCGTGATAATCTGCCATTTCCATCCTGGAAGGGATGAATAGCTAAAAAAGTAACTATAAAAATGCCAATAATTAATAGAGGGTGTAACGATTTCACCTCTAATTGCTGGCTAGTCCAATAAATAAGTTCTTGCATTTGTGTTGCTGTCTCAAATGGAGAGGCTGTTTCAAAAACTATGCCCAAGCTTTTTCCAGATTCATCAAACGCTTCAACATGATTGGGGAATTTTTTATATTCTCCCATGTGCCTTTGATCTTTATATGAAAATTGTAAAAGCCAGATGTGAAACTGTTTTATAGTGTTTTCTGTAAATGGCATCTTGTTAAAGTTTTGAAATACTTCTTCACACACATACGCATATCCGGCTATTTCTCGTTCATCTAGAGAACGAAATGAGCGTGTATCAAGTTTGGATAGTAATTGCTCAACTTCACGGTCTGATAATCTTGCCCCTTCAATACGAGTAGAAGAACCAATACTTTCAATTGTTGCAATTTTCTTGAGCATTTGTAAACGTTCTGGAGCTAAATTACCAAACAATTGCCATGCTCCTTTAAATTCATCAATTTCAGCAACTAATTTTAACATTTCAGGTGTTATTACAATTTTTGAAATGTCAAACATATCTGTATTTTTATCTAGTTATATTCAATTATATTCGAAAATATCCTATTAGCAAAGAATACTTGTGAGACACACACTAAAGAATGAATTTTGGTAGGCATAAAAGCAGCTATTTTATGTTAAAATACAACATTTTGATGAAATTATAAGAAAGGCTGGATCCGAGTAGTCAGCTACCCGTCAGTGCATGTTGAAAAATCATTTTATTATCTAAATCAGTTTTTTTACAGGTAACTTCTAAGCTTATCAATTTTTCCAAGATCTTCTTAAGTTCTGAAAGTTGCAAACTTTTCAAATGAGATTTAAAACTCTGCAATTGTTTAAAAAACAATGGAGGGCTTAGCTGATCAATCGCAGCCTGCTCACTCATTCCACCTTGCACTGACAGCAAAACGTTTTCAAGGCGTAGGAAATAATTTGATATAATGCGAATTAGTGCTATCGGTGAAAAATTTTCTTGCGATATCAATGCATCAGAAATTCTAATGAAACGCGACATATCTTTACTTGCTATGGCAGAGCATAGATCATCAAGTGTAGCATAGTCGTTGCCGGAAGTTGAAAAGCATAATTCTATATCAGTAAGTTTTAGGTCTTTTCTCTCCCCTAAGTATAAAACTAACTTCTCAAGTTCTGAACATATAGGCAGCTTGCTATGATTAAAGTAAGATTGCAAATGGTAGATTATCTCATTTGTGCATTTTATATCATTTTGTTTTAAGTAACTTGATATAATGTCATAAAGATTGCTGTTGCTGTCCTTATAGCAAGCAATCACACCAAAAATTTTTGAACTCTCCATATAACTTTTAGTCGCAGAATTATATGGAAGATCATTTGCTACCATCATTACATAATGACCACTTGCGTTATAATCCAATACATTTTTTAACTCCTTGGATATACCTCCACTCACATTTATCAGCTTAATTAATTTTTTGCTGGTAAACATCGAAACGTTTGCCAATTCAGAAAACAGTAAACTGGGTGACTTATGCACTATTGCAAAATCCATCACCTGAACTGAATACTCACCCAAATTAGCAATTATTTCTTGTACATAAAAATCAACCCTACTGTTATCACTTCCATGAATTAACACACCACGTAAAGCATCAGGTTTCTCTAGGAATTTTTTAACTTTGGATGGTGTGACCCTCATGCTATCTATATGATATCATTCTCATTTGACTGTACATGAGTATCCAAAGACTCTGAGTCTCCTTGTGCAATATTATGCACATCACCTGCTACATCATCTGACTCTTCTGTTTTTCCTGTAATATAATTATAAAATTTTTTCACAGGTTAAGATATATATTTGGAAAAAAATCCTTCTTCGCTCATATTGCTTACTCCATAAAATTAACAACTTATCATTAGCATATAAATAATAGTATAGCAAAAACTATTTTGTGCTAAGATAGTGATGTTTTATAATGAGTATATTACAAAATTATTAACATTCGAGATCAAAATTAAGCCAACCTGCTTAATACTAGCCTTATAAAACAAGCGATAATTAAATATACCGCTGCAACAAGTATAATTGCAGGTCCAGTTAACAAATCAAAACTTGCAGATAACATGAGACCTGATATCCCAGAGATCACAGAAAAAACTGTTGCAACAATAATCATCTGCATTGGAGTTTTCGAAATGAGCCTTGCAGATGCTGCTGGTATTAGCAAAAATGCAGCAATGAGTAATATTCCTATTAGTTGGGCAGCAATTGCTATAAATATAGCAAGAGTGATTAAAAATTCTAGTCTAACAAAGGTAACATTAATTTTTTCAACTACTGCTAAATCTTGATTAATTGAAATCATTAACCAATAACGCCATCTAAATATTAATATCAAAGTAACTACTGCAGAGGTTAAAAAAATCAATACTATATCACTTTGATCGAGCGTTAATATATCACCAAACAGTGAGCTAATAATACTATTATTGCCAGATGGAAGAAAAGACATAAGTATTAAACTCGATGATAAAACTACATTGGTAACAATGTTCAATATCGTATCAGCAGAATATAATCTGTTAAAATTAAGAGAAAGTAGTATAGCAAATGTAATTGCAATGAGCATTATGCTAAGCGATGGGCTAATCTTAAAAATTAAAGCAAGTGCAACACCGAGCAATGAAGAATGGGACAAACTATCACCAAGATAAGATAACCTTTGCCATATCATAAACGATCCTAAAGCGCCTGTTACTAGGCTAATTACGACTACTGCAACTAGACTGTTGATGAAAAAATCCTGGGTAAACATTTCAAACATGCTATATGGCTATTAGATAACTGACAACAAATCTATCTTCGGATATCAGAATATTATGGGTTCTGCATGCAGAACCTGTTGTCATAAATTCAAAATTTAAACCTTTTTGTTCCATAAGATAGGACTTCACTGAAGAACTTAGTATATTGCGTGTTTTACCAGTACCTATTAACAAAATTTCTATTTCCTCTGTTAAAAAAGATTCAAAATACTCCTTGCTGTTTATATCACTTTCTTTCAATTTTATCACCTTTTCAGGAAAAATTATAATTGAGCCATAATATTCTTGATTGTTTACCAAAAATTTTCCTTCCCTGTAACCATTTATAAGATTTTTATTCTCGGAAATTAAGGGAGTTACATCCATAAGTCAAACTATTAATTGAGTGTCACATACCCACCATTCTGGTTGCTTTTTTCCGATATTAACTGCAGCAGCTTTTGCATTTTCCTCACTATCGAATATTCCAAAGCATGATACACCACTGCCTGACATGCGAGAAAGTATAGAGCCTTCTTGTGACTCAAGTGTTGATATCACATCCTTAATTTCAGGTACAAAGCTTATTGCTATTTCTTGAAGATCGTTTCTCGTCTCTTTAAGAAACTTCAACAAATCCTTTTCAGCGTCATCGCTCCATTTAATTGGCTCAGAAAATTTTCCTTCATGTTTGGAAAATACCTCTGGTGTACTCAAAAACCTTTTTTTCGGTTTCACAAGCACCACATTTGTAGGTAAAGAGAATTTTTTAATGTGGCATAATTCTTCGCCAATACCTCTAACAAAAACTGGCTTGCTATCTACGCTTGCGGGAACATCAGCACCAACGTTTAAGGCTATTTCATTTAAAATCGTCCTATCAATCTCCCACAGCTTCCCTAGCGTACGTACCACAGCTCCAGCATCTGAGGATCCGCTACCAAGTCCTGCAGCAATTGGTATGTTTTTTACAACCTTTACAGTGACTTTAGTGCGTACAGGAGCATGCCTAAGCAGCAGATTAACCGCTTTCATTACAGTGTTATACTGGTTATTTATTCTAGACTCGGAGTTTATAAATTCAACTGTAGAGTTATCGTATCTAGAATCCTTCTCACCTACTTTTATTTCCAAAAAATTAGAGAGATTAGCAAAGACAAATAAACCTTCAATCAAGTGATACCCTGTTTCTTTTTTGTCTACAACATGCAAAAAAAGATTGATTTTTGCAGGCGCCTTTACACAAAAACTTTTCATTATATATCTTCACTAACACTATTTTTACATTATATGTATAATGCTATTCTAGTCAACTTTTATAAGGTTCTCGCACTTCTGATGAGATCAAATGCCATAAATCCTAATTTCTCTGTGTGGGTAAATGCGTCCGCTGGTACAGGCAAAACAAAAATCTTAATAGACAGAGTATTGAGACTTTTATTAGAAAACAAAAGAAATATTCTTTGCTTAACATTCACCAATGCTGCAGCAAACGAAATGGAGAATCGCATTCACAGCATACTCAGTAAGTGGGCAATATGCTCAGAGAGTGAATTAATAATGGATCTGGAACAACTAGACCTCTTGCATTTAAGTGAGGAATCGGTGTCATTCCAGCGCGTGACGCTGGAATCCAGAAAAAAGGAAGAATGGATCCCAGTGTCAAGCACTGGGATGACAAAGGAGAGTGCTGGGATAACGGAGGGATCCAGAAAAAATGAAGCACTTGATCGTCACTTAACAAGAGCAAGAAGGCTTTTCTCTGAACTGGAAAATCTTGGTCTAACTATACAAACCATACACGCTTTCTGTTACAAATTAATCTCCAGCTTTCCTATAGAAGCTGGCATTGCTCCAAATTGCACGCTGAGCGAATGCAAAGAATTACATTCCATCATATTCAATAAAGTGCTTCATAACGAAACCGTGCAGGATGATATCAACCTTATTGCAACTGAAATTGATGAAAATAAACTACGCGATTTGCTTTATACTTTATGTATAAAAAGATCGATATCAGCAAATGATTCGAAATATATCAAAGATAAATTGAGCGCCCCAGATGAAATTCATGACTTACAGAGTGAAACAATCGAGCACGTGGAAAGACTAGCCGAGATATTAAGTGAAGGCAGTAAAAGAGATCAGAGTTATAGTGAAATACTTTATTCTACTGTCATCCCAGCTGGGATCCAGAAAAAAAGAACCAGTGTCAGCTACTCGGATGACACCGGAATAAAGTGGAATGACACCAAAATAGAAAACCTAGCCAAGGTATTTCTAAAATCAGAATCGCACGAAAAAAAGAGCATATCATCCATTGCAACAAAAAGTATTTTGGAGAAATTCAAAGATGCAGAGCAAATAATAGAGAGCGTTCAGAATGTAGTATTTACCCATATAAGAGACATGAACTCTTATCAAATATTCAAGAGAACCAGTAGCTTACTTGGTGTATTTAAAGTATATGTTGATTTGTATAATAGTGAAAAATCAAAAAATGCACTGCTTGACTACAATGATATAATTGACTTAGCAACAAATCTTCTCAGCAATCCAAACTATAAAGATTGGATATTGTTTAACTTGGATCAAAAAATAGATCACATCCTTGTTGACGAGGCACAAGACAATAGCATCAGCCAGTGGAAAATTATAACAAATCTCTGCGATGAATTTTTTGCCGGTAATGATGAAAAGCGAACCTTATTTGTAGTTGGTGACGTAAAACAATCCATATACAGATTTCAAGGAGCAAATCCCCATCTATTCAACTATATGCAACAATACTTTCATACGAAAACTGGTGGTAGAGATTGGATATCATGCCAACTTGAAAAGTCATTTCGTTCAACTCCAGAAGTTTTGATGCTTGTAGATAGAATATTTAATAACTTCCGCGCAGAAATATCTTTTAATGATAATGAAATAAAACATGTTCCACATAGAGAAAATGACCAAGGATATATTGAAATTTGGCCAGTGTTACCAAGGCGCAAAGAGAAAGAACAGCAAGCTTTACAAATTCCTCTGACATGCAGGGAAAATTATATAATAGCAGACCGATTACTTGCTCAAACAATAGCCAACAGAATTCACAATTGGTTAAATGAAGGGCGAATTTTAGTCGCTAAAGATCGCCATATAGAGCCAAGAGACATTATGATTTTGGTGCGACAACGAAACGTGTTAGTTGATTACATAATAAGCGAACTTAAAAAAGCAAATGTGCCAGTTGTAGGCCGAGATTATTTTAGAATTATGGACTATATAGCCGTGCAGGACTTAATAGCTTTGGCCGAATTTTTACTCCTCCAGGCAAATGATCTAGCTCTTGCAAATGCTTTAAAATCACCGTTATTCAATTTTACCGAGGATGATTTATTTAACATTGCATACGACCGTAAAGAGCATTCACTATGGGAAAGAATTCACGATTATTCTGTGGTTATCTATAGTGAATTAAACTATCTCATTAACTTATCTCGCATAGAGTCTCCTCTTACACTATTTACACATATATTGCGTACAGGTAAGAAGAAATTTGCTGCAAGGCTAGGTCTTGAGTGCTTCGAGGTTCTAGACGAATTTATGAACCTTGTGTTGCAATTTGAAAATCCATCTCTTCAAGCACTTGTTCAGTGGATCAAGAAGAATAATCCGGAGATTAAGAATGATATGCAATCAGAACGCAATGCTGTGCGAATAATGACAATTCACAAATCAAAAGGTCTGCAAGCTCCCATAGTATTTTTGGTTGATACAAACACAGTGCCAAGAAACAGTGAAAGCATTATCTTTGATGGAACAGAAGTGCCATTTTGGTGTGGAAAAAACAACAACGCTTATTGCGATCAAGTAAAAAGAGAGAAAAAACTAGAGGATTATAATGAATATTTGCGTTTATTATACGTAGCACTCACGCGTGCTGAAGATGAGTTATACATCTTAAGTAAAGAGCCAGTGCAAAAGGGCTCTTGGTATGATCTAATCACTAAGTACGGAGAGCCATATGAAAAGAAACAAAGGGATTTACAGCCAATATTTAAAGAAAAAGTTGAAGTATTATGCGTGAATGCAAACTACCCTTACATTTATAAAAAACGTGATTATTTTGACGTTCCGGTCATTTCCCTTCCGCCAAACCTATCAATGTCATTCCAGCGCGTGACGCTGGAATCCAGTGAAAAAGAAGGAGCAGAATGGATCCCAGTGTCAGCTACTTGGATGACAGATGGTTATGCAAGAGGCCTAATAATTCACAGCATATTGCAGTATATGCCCAAGATAGAAAAAGAAAGGAGAAAAAATTGGGTCAGAAAATACCTTGATAACATCAACATCAGTGAAGATAAGGATGAAATTTACAGTAAAATATTGGCCTTTAATGAAAAATATGGCTATTTGTTTGACTTAGGAGGCAAATCAGAGATTACACTGAGTGGAATAATCGATGGCGAACCAGCATTAGTACGACTAGATAGGCTATGCATAACGCAAGATAAAGCAATCATAATTGACTACAAATCACACCGTAACGTTTCTGTTTCCTTATTAAATGAAATAAAAAAACAGATGTTAATCTATAAAACCTTAGTACAAGAAATATATCCAAACAAGCAAGTAGAGTGCGTGGTTATTTGGGTGGAAGATTTAACCATTCAATCTGACTTTTAACGAAACTTGATTGCAAGAAATAGCTGCTACGTCATACCGCGATTCATTCGCGGTATCTCAGCCGCTAACACGTAGCGGAATGACAGCAGTCCTACGTCATACCGCTGCGGATAGATCCCGCTAACAAGTAGCGGGATGACGAATTACTTAACTGTCATACCACCGCAAACCGTCATACCGCCGCGGTATCTCAGCCACTAACAAGTAGCGGGATCTCAGCATAGCTATCTTAAAGCTAAGTAATATAAGTCAATCCAGCTAGGATTCTTTTGATTGATCAAATTAATTTTCCACTGCCTTGGCCATTCTTTCAGGCGCCTTTCTCTTGCAATAGCTAAACTTATATCTTCAAACTCTTCAAAATATACAAGTTTATTTACATTATATCTTGATGTAAAACCTGAAACAATTTTGTTTTTGCGTTCCCAAATCCTCTTGATCAAATTTGCAGTTACACCAATATATAATGTGCTATTAGCTTTATTTGTAAGTATATAGATATATGATAACTTCATCTTAATCGTTTATAGCTAAAGTAACTGAGGTTTACCAACATTATACTACACCATCATACCACAATAAAACTTACCGTCATACCACCGCGGATAGATCCCGCTAACACGTAGCGGGATGACGAGTTACTATACCGCGGCGGTATCTCAGCCGCTAACAAGCAGCGGGATGACAGCAATCTACGTCATACCGCGATTCATTCGCGGTATCTCTTAGCCGCTAACACGTAGCGGAATGACGATTGTCGGTAAATCTAAGTTACTGTAGCTATAAAGGCTTTCACAACAACCTATTTTCCTTGAAACTAAAATAGCTACTGAATGTAATAATAATGTGGTCTATTAATTCTATTCCTATACTTTGGCAAGCTTCTGCTAGTTGTCTAGTGAGAGATATATCGCTATTTGAAGGTTGTGTATCTCCGCTTGGATGATTGTGAGATATTACAATGGATGTTGAACCAATCAAAAGTGCGCGCTTGATGATCTCTCTGACATAAAGAGGAGTTTGATCTACTGTACCAATATTTTGCAGGTCTTCCGCTATTAGACGATACTTTTTATTCATATAGATGACACGAAAATTTTCCTTATTGAGGCTTCCTATACTTATTCTTAAATAATCAAGCAATTTTTCCCAGTTATCGATTACAGGCAGGTTTTTTATTTCTTCTCTTGCAGAACGAACAAAGGCTTGTTTTACACAAAAGATGGCAGATATCGCTGCATTGCTGACATCATCAACGTTTTGCAGCGCTTCCAGGTCAGCATTAAAAACTTTATTTAAGCTGCCAAAACTTTCTATCAAACTCTTTGCCACCGGTTTTACATCAATTCTACTATATGCTGAATATAAAATGTGCTCTAAAACTTCATAATCAAGTAATGATTGTCCATTATCTAAAATAATTTTCTCTCTTAGGCGCTTTCTATGCCCCTTTTTGTAATTTTTCATCATCAATGAATTGCTTATCTCTTGTATAATAAGAAATTAGATTTTTAAGTAAAATATTTAATAAAGCGCATGACGCACAATTGTAAGAACATTCATTTTTAAAGACAGCAAATGGTGTCATGAAAGTAGCTGACGCGAGCTCTACATCATACCGCCGCAGACCGTCATACCGCGATTCATTCGCGGTATCTCATCCGCTAACAAGAGATCCCGCTAACAAGTAGCGGGATACTTGATCTTTACAGGGATGACGGTTGTCGTTTAGCTACAAACATTAAGAAATTTACCAAATGAAAAAAAAGGCAAAAGAAGCCCTAGTCATTGTCTATTTTCAGTATTTGGCGTTTTTTAAATCTTAAACACTGCAATTTAGCTGCTTTTAAACGCAACTCACCTTAGTTTAAATGTTTAAGAAATTTACTAAGCAGAAAAAAAGGCAAAAGAAACCCCGCGTTAGCTAGTTGTCACTCTCTAATCCTGCAAATTGGCGTACTATACTGTCTTAAACGACTTATAAGCGCGTTTCAGCTTATATAGGTAAAAACCCAGAAATGTTGTGAAGACATAAGGTGCACATAGTGCAAAAAATTAAAAATAAGACGCAACTACGTTGTTTTCTTGCTGTTTAATCTGCACAGATGAAGATAACTGAATACCTTCAGTATCATGATAAAGGGGCTGGCGAAGGGTGTCAAGTAGTTTTTAGCTCTGCCTTCTAAGGCTTTTACCCGTGACAACCACTGTGCCTGCGATCTTATCGTGCCAAGTTTGACAGCGTTTGTTGAAATTTGACCATAAAAAGCCCAAGAATAATGGTGCAACTGACAATATAAAGGAAAAAAATCTCTTTGTTGCTTGTCTTAAAGTTATCTTTTCGAAAGTTTGTGCATCCACAACTCTAAGCCCAAGTAATAGTTTTCCAGGTGTAGCAGCAAACCTTACCCACATATATATTACATAGCAAAAGAGCATAATAAACTGGACTATTTGATTTAGGATTAGTAATTTTATAAGTCTACTCTGCGTTGTCTTTTCTTCCGCAGACAGTGGTGCTTGCATTGGGGATTTTGCAGCAATTTGACTTAATATTTTGCTATCCTCTGAGTTCATAAAGAGCTGATTTAAGGCTTGGCTGCAAAACTGCAAGAACAAAACGATAATAATTAAATCAAGCAATACTGATATATAGCGCCTGAGGCCCGTTACATAACATATTCCATTTTCGTCTTTCTTTACCTTTTGAATAACATTTATAGAAGAAAAAATAGAGAATAAACGATCAAAAAATTTATGTAACATATATACACTTTCCAATATTTAACGTGCCCCTGGCCGGACTTGAACCAGCATGCTTTTGCAAGCAACAGATTTTGAGTCTGCCGTGTCTACCATTCCACCACAGGGGCATTAAGTTTTAATGCTATAGGCAACACGGAATTAGTCAAATTTTTTTGCCTTTACATCTTTCAAATGAGGACTAAATATTCTACAATAATCAACAGTTACTCTCAAAACTTAAAATGAATGAATTAGCCAATCTCCTCAGTTCAAGAAGTGTAGATAAGGAAATATGTAAATTACCGCATAATTTAGAAGCTGAACAGATGCTTATTGGTGCAATGATTCGTGATAATAGAATCTGTGATGCAGTTGAAGACACAATTACAGCAGAAAATTTCTATGATCCACTGCATCAAAGTATTTTTACGCAAATATCTAAAACCAGGAAACACGGTATAGTTGCCAATGAACTGAGCCTCAAAATGTTTTTTGAGAACGACCAAGCGTTTACCGAGTGTGGCGGGGTAGAGTACTTAGCAAAGCTTGCAGCGAAGGCAAGTATTGCACTTGATATTTATAGTTTGACTAGAATAATCCGTGATACTTACTTAAGGAGATGTTTAATCAAGCTCGGGCAAGAAATAGTTGGTGATAGCTACAACTACGATATTGAAAATCCTGCACAGGCGCAAATTGAACAAGCAATGACAAAATTGTTCAATTTGGCAGTAAAAAAACAAGGTGAGAAAACATATATAAAACTTGCAAGTTCAATTAAAGATGTAGTTGAGAAGATCAGCACACTGAAAAATAATCCAGAAGCGCTAGGCGTTACAACCGGACTTCAAGATCTAAATCAACTTCTTGGTGGTTTGCAGAAATCTGACCTATTAATCCTAGCTGCAAGGCCTTCTATGGGTAAAACAGCATTGGCGCTAAACATCGCACTTAATGCTTGTAAGATGTTGCAAAAAAGAGCAGATAAACAACACCATGTAGCGTTTTTCTCACTTGAAATGTCAGCAGAGCAATTAACTGCAAGGCTGATCACTATAGATTCAGGAATTAGTTATTATAAGGCATTAACCGGGAGAATTAGTGATTTTGAATTGCATGAATTTATCAATACTAGTACAGAATTATCTGAACTGCCTTTCATCATAGATGACACCCCTGCGCTATCAATTAGTGCCCTTCGCACCAGAATACGCTTGCTGTATCAATTATATAATGTAGAAGTGGTATTCATTGATTATTTGCAGCTAATCAGAGGAACAACAAAAAGGAGTAATGAAAATAGAGTGCAAGAAATCTCGGAAGTGACGCAGGGTTTGAAAGCAATTGCAAAGGAGCTAAATATTCCCATTGTTGCACTATCTCAGCTCTCTCGTTCTGTTGAGCAGAGGGATGATAAAAAACCACAACTTTCTGATTTACGTGATTCAGGGAGCATAGAGCAAGACGCAGATATAGTAATGTTTCTCTATAGAGAAGAGTATTATGAACTAAGAAAACAGCCAAATGAAGGAAACAATAAACATCGGGAATGGCAAGAGAAAATGGAAAAAATTAGAAACATTGCAGAGCTCATTATTGCAAAGCAGAGAAATGGACCAATTGGCAGTGTGAAGCTATATTTTGACTCTAACAGAGGTGCATTTAAAGATTACACGGAAAGGCATAGTTCATAGCTTGGCAGCAATCTTCTTGTTCCCAAGTTTATCAATTATTTTTTTTATGTAAAGATAGCTTGACAACTTCTTAAAAATCCTTTTATAATGGTATTATATTTTATAATACGTGAGATGATGAATAAAAACAATGTACCCTATTATATAGCTGGTGCTCTGGCTACTGCAACTTTGTTAGCATCGGGAGTGTTTGCTGCAGCTCCTTATATTGGTTTCTTAGCTCCAGTTGCAGCATTAAGTGTTGGCCTTCCATTTATTATTGGTGGTGCTGTATTTTCTGCTGTAGCTATTGCACTTTCGTATAAAGCAATTAGTGAGAACAAAACAAATTCTGAGTTAAAAAATAAAATGAAAGCTCAAGAGCAAACAATTTCTGGGCAAAAAACTCAACTAGCTAAAAAAGAAGCGGAAGTAAAAGCTAAAGAGGAAGAAAATTCTAAGTTAAAAGATCAAGTACGCACTCAAAAGCAGAAAAGTTCTGAGCAAAAAACTCAACTAGCTGAAAAAAATAAAAAGATAGAAGAAGACAAATTAAAAGTGGCAATTGCTGATGGCACTGTTCAGCTTGCAAAAGGAACAGTTAATAGCGCTGTTTGGTTTGCAAAAGAAGCAGTTAATGGTGTCTTGTATTCTGGCAAATATGCTTACGATAATTATGTGCCATCAACTGAGTCTACAAAAGGAACACTTAGTGGTATTGGAGGTGGCTTGAAAAATACTTATGATGCGTCAATTGCATCTGTAAGAGGAGCACTTAACAGCGTTGGAAGCAGCTTGTACAGTAGGATTTATGGTACTAAGGTTTCTAGTCCGGAAGAGCAGTTTAAGCGTGAAGATGGATCTAAACCTAGCATGCAAGAACTAACTCGTTTGGATTATTTAAATCTTGAGGTTCTTTCCAGTGAGCAAAAGCAACGAGCTAATAGTTTGGATTATTTAAATATTGATAACGTTCCTAAGCAACCTGATCATTTAAATGTTGATGCTGCTAAAAGTTATTTAATGAGTCTTTCTGAGGATCAGGATGTATTTTATGATGCAGAATCTGGTGATGAAAAAGGTACTGAGATTTCTAGCCCAGAAAGTCAGCCAACTAAAGAAGAAAATGGTCAAGGCTGGTTTGCATGGAGCCTAGGAAAGGTTAAGTCGGCAATGACTGAAGTAGTAGTGATAGATGCTGATGTTACTAAACCATATTTTGCTAAAGTAACTAAGGCACTTGCCACCTAACTTGAATATGTAGACAGCGGTGTGCACCGTTGTTAACTAAAGATAATCCCATCCAGGAGAAATAGTTTTTACACTATTTCTCCTCTTTAGCATCAACCCTCAAAAAAACCGGCGTAGGTTTAGGCAGCGTAATGCCTAAGCTTACGCATGCGTTGCACAGAGATTTTAAATCTTGTTGCTCTTTCGGGATTTGCAGTTGATCAAGTATCATTTCCGCTGACCTCGGGACAATTGGCTGCAATAAAATGCCTATTATCCTGATATATTCCAGTAACTTGTAAATTACTAAATTCATGCGCTCTCTGTCAGTTTTGCTTAGTGTCCAGGGTGCACTTTTGTCTATGTAGGCATTTGCTTCAGAAGAGATGTTGATGATTAGAAGTATGATATGGTTAAATTCATACTTTGATAGGTGATTCATCACTTGATCGAGTATAGCTTTGCAACCTGGAAGACTTTCTTCACCTTTAAGTAGGCTTTGATCGATTGTTGGTACAATTCCAGAACATTGCTTGTGTAAAAATGAAATTGTTCTTTGTACTAAATTGCCTATGTTGTTTGCCAGTTCTGAATTTATCCGGCTGATCATATTTTTCTTACTAAAGTTGCCATCTTGGCCGAAGCTTGCTTCCCGAAGGAGAAAATAGCGTAGCTGATCAACACCAAACTCTTGAGCGAGGCCAATTGGATCTATGACATTACCAAGGGACTTGGATATTTTCTCTCCCTCGTTCAACCACCAACCATGAACTGCAATTTGTTTTGGCAGTGGCAGGTCTGCTGCAAGGAGAATCGCTGGCCAATATACAGCATGAAAGCGCAATATGTCTTTACCGATTACATGAACGTTGAAAGAGTTGTCAGCTAGGTTTGCAGCGCTTGACACTGGAATCTGCGTTTTCCCTTGGTTTGGTGTCATTCCAGTGCTTGACACTGGAATCTGTGTTTCTGGTTCTGCCCAAAACCTCTTATATTCCTCACCTTCAGTACTAGGGAAACCTATTGATGTAAGATAATTGGTTAATGCATCTATCCAGACATAGATTACGTGTTTGTCATTACCTGGTACTTTTATTCCCCAGTTAAAACTAGTGCGAGAGATTGAGAGGTCAATGAGCCCTGATCTTACAAACGATATCACTTCATTTCTTCTGCTCTCAGGAAAGATAAAACTTGGCTGATTTTTATAGAGTTCCAGTAGTTTTTCTTGCCAGTTTGATAAGCGAAAAAAATAACTCTCTTCTTTTATCCACTGGACCTCAGCACCTGTTGGTGCTTTGCCATCTATCAGCTCTGACTCCTGATAAAATGCTTCATCACGAACTGAATACCAACCCGAATAGGAATCCAAATATATTTGCCCTCTCTCTTCAAGTCTATTCCATAAAGCTATAACTGCTTTTTTGTGACGTTCCTCCGTAGTGCGAATAAAATCGTCATACTCAAAATTCATGAACTTAGCCAATTCTTTAAATGAAACGCTCACTTCATCTGTAAATTCTTTTGGCTGCATTTCCTTTGCTTTAGCTGCTTTTTCTATTTTTTGTCCATGTTCATCTGTACCAGTGGTAAATTTGACATTTTTCCCAGCTAGTTTCATGAACCTTGCCACCACGTCACACAAGAGAGAAGTGTATGCATGACCAATATGCGGCTTATCGTTTACGTAATATACTGGCGTGGTGATGTAAAAGTTCTCGAATTGTTCCATGGTTTAGCATTTTGATAAAAATCAACTGAGTTAATTATAGTATTAAAAAGGCAGTAATAAATAAATATTGATTGGGTTAAGCATAATTTTTGAAAAAAGCTATTTACTGAAATTTTATTAAAATAAGAAACAATCAGGCATGATTATTGAAAGAACAATGAGAAATTTTCTTGTAATTCTATTTATAGTTTTCTATGCATTTGATGCACACACTGATGGAGCAACAGATGTAATGTGTAATGTAATAGGTTACGTTCATGGAATAGGTGGACCAATGATTACAGTGGTAATAATTGGTTCAAGCTTACTTGCAATACTTGGCAGAATGCCTTGGCCTGCACTTTTCGCACTGGGTATGTTTGTTGCTGTGTTTTTTGGTGCTCCTCAAATTGTAACAAAGGTAACAGAAAAAGAAGTTTGTTGTCTTTTTAAAGGTCAAACCTTGGAGAATGGAAAGTGTGTTGCTGCTCCTGGATATGAACGTGTAGGTACAGGTTATGCTTGTCGTTCCGGTTGGGCGCTAACTAATAAAGGCTACTGTATAAAAGCTGGCCAAGATCCTTCAAAGTATTGGAAGTGAAAATGGTGCTTTTATAGAGTTAAATCTAACAAACCGCAGAGTATATAATTAACATCCACGCCTTTAGTTAGATTCCACTCACGCTTTATTACGTTGTACTCCATGCCAGCCATGTTTTGCAGCGTTACATTATTTTCTCTTAAGTGATTTGCAATTTCTGACGGCTTGAGAAATTTATTCCAGTTATGTGTACCTTTTGGCAGCCAATTTAATATGTACTCTGCACCAATTATTGCAAGGCAGAAGGATTTGATAGTTCTATTTATTGTGGATATAAATATCAGCCCATTCGGTTTTAGCAGTTCTATCGCTTTTTTCATGAAAAGCTCTAAATTATCCACATGTTCAACTACTTCCATCAACAGAACCACGTCGTACTTCTTGTCATTGCTTAGCTCTTCAATGCTGGTGTGTATATATTCTATATTTAACCCTACTTTTTTTGCATGTGAATGCGCTACTTTTATGTTTTCTTCACATACATCTATTCCCACAACGTTAATGCCAACGCGTGCCATTGACTCTGACAAAATGCCACCACCGCATCCAACATCAAGCAATGATAATTCTTTCAAATTGCATTTTTTTAACTCTTTTATTTTCTCAATAATGTAAGATACTCTAACAGGATTCATCATGTGCAATGGTTTGAATTTGCCGTTCTCATCCCACCACTGGCCTGCCATTTTAGCGAATTTTGATATTTCATCTTCGTTATAAGTTTTTGTTTTTTTTTTCTTAGAGGTTATATTGCTGAGTTTATCAAGGCGTTTTTTATGTCTGCTTTCTTTTGAAAATTCTGTTTCGAGGAATTGTTTGACTATGTCTTTTGCTAATCCACTCGCAGTAAATCCTGCACCAAGACACAGTACATTTGCGTTGCCATGCTCGCGAGCTAATTTTGCGATCTCAACACTGTTACATAAAGCAGCGTAGATTCCTTCAAAACGATTTGCCACAGTACTCATGCCCAAACCTGTACCACAAATTAATATCCCATAATTTGCTTTTTTGCTTGTTATATCTTCTACAACTTTAACAGCATAGTTTGGGTAATCTACACACTTTTGCTTAGCAGTGCAGCCTTGATCTACTACTCTGTAACCTAGGGCTTCCAGGTAAGGTTTTATTTCTGATTTTAATTCATAACCAGCATGATCTGAGGCAATTGATACTATACCTAACATATAAGAAATAAGGACATTTTATATGGGTTTGAACTTTCTGTCAAGTCATTCAATGCTTCTGACCTTTTGGGAGTTCTAAAGCTATAGCTAAGGTTTTCCTACGTCATACCGCAATTCATTCCACAACTGTACGAACATTGTGATTTGAGAATAATCTCCGCCAGGAAGGGTGTCATCCCAGTGCTTTGGCACTGAGATCCAGAAAACTTAATTTTAAATAAGTACACCAGATAGCTGTATAATAAGAACTGGATTCCAGTGTCAAGCACTGGAATGACACCTTCTGTATAAATATTAAGAAATTTACCAAACGAAAAAAAAGGCAAAAGAAGCCCCGTGGTTGGCTAATTACTTACATTATACTTTCAAGTATGGCGTTTTTTTATTCTAAACACTTAATAACCGCGATTTAGCTGCTTTTAAGCCGCAACTAATCTAAATTATAAACGTTAAGAAATTTACTAAACAGAAAAAAAGGCAAAAGAAACCCTAGGGTAGCTAGTTATTCACTATCCATTTTTTAAGTTGGCGTTTTTTAATGTTTTAAATGCTTTATAAGCGTATTTCAGCTTGTGTAGGTCAAAACCCGGAAATTTGATAAAGACATAAGGTGCACATAGTGCAAAAAATTAAACATGAGACGCCAGATACGTTGAGTTTTTTTGTCATTTAATCTGTACAGAGAAGATAAATAAATAGCTTCAGTTTCATGATAAGGGCGCTGGCGAGGTTTGTCAAGGAAGTTTTTTGTTTCTGTGGGCTACCTGGATGACAGGATTGCTCTTGAATTTGTATAGCTACATTGTCGGTAAATCTAAATTGCTTTAGTTATAGAAATAAATTTCGAGTCAGATGTATATAAATTCTATATAATTTTTATCCTACTACTAATTTAACAAGATGGATCATATAGATATTATAAAATCAAAATTATTATTATCTGACATAGTAGGTAAAAAAGTCAGGCTAATAAAAAGAGGAGATAGTTTTGTTGGGCTCTGTCCATTTCATAACGAAAAAACCCCATCTTTTTCGGTGAGCAATACTAAGGGGTTATATTACTGTTTTGGTTGCTTAGCTAGTGGTGATGCATTTGAATTTATTTCACAAACTGAAGGATTAAGCTTTAAAGAAGCATTGGAAAAATTAGCATCGGTTACAGGTGTTGAACTGCCCAAAAATCTTAGTATTACAAAAGAGGACAATAAACTATTTTTAGCGCTTGATTTAGCTGCAAATTGGTTTGCACAAAAAAATCAAGGTGTTGTAGATTATTTAAAGCAGCGTAAGATTTTACCTAAAATCATAGATAAATTTAAGATAGGTTATGCACCAAGCTCTGGTTTGAAAGAGTATTTAAACTCTTCAGGTATTGAAGACAAAATTTTAATTGATATTGGATTAGTAAACAAAAATTTTCATGATTATTTTTATGACCGGCTGATATTTCCTATACAGAGCATTGCAGGGAGAGTTATTGGTTTTGGCGGACGTGCGCTAAGTTCTGAGCAACAGCCGAAATATTTAAACAGTCCAGAGAGTCAGCTCTTCAAGAAGAGGGAGAATTTATACGGATTAAACTTTGCTTTAAGCGAAATACGTAAAAAACAGCACATACTCGTTGTTGAAGGATATATGGACGCTATAGCGCTACATCAAGCAGGAATTAGTAATGCAGTTGCTCCGCTTGGTACCGCAATTTCTGCAGAACAGATAAAAAATCTATGGAGATTTGCTAAAGAAATCTCCATCTGTATGGATGGCGATAGTGCTGGACGTCATGCTGCTACTCGAGTTGCAGAACTTGCTCTGCCAATATTAGAGCCTGGATACACGTTAAAGTTTGTGACTTTGCCAAGTAATAAAGATCCATACGATATATGTAACGAACTGGCATACAAGAAAGAAGACGTGTTGACTGCTCTTGACCATTCAACAAAACTGCATTCTGAATATTTATGGCATCACATAATCGATAGCAATTTGCAAAATTATGAAAAACTTGCTCCGGAAAAATATTCAATTCTTGAGCACAAGTTCATGGAATATGTAAATGCTATTAGCAACAGCAGTATTAGAAGGTATTACAGAGATTATTTTTACAATAAGGCTAGTGAACTAAGAAGTAGCTTCAAAAAACAGATTTTTAATAGTAAAACTAGAGCAACAAAAGGTGAGTATCTTCATAACAAGTCTCCAGAGCTAATTGAAGCAGAGCAAAATCAGGCCGTAATTTTGCGTATAGCCGTAGAATTTCCTGAAATCTTGAACCGTCCTATATTTTTTGAGCAATTTTCTCATTTTGAATTTACTAATGAGATGAAAAGATTACAACAGCGTATAATTGATGTAATAAGTAACAAAAGCAAACTCGATAAAGAGGCTTTGTTACAAGAATTGAAACAGTTTAACGTTATAAAGTATGTATTTGAAAAAACTAGTGTACTAAATAGCCAACTGAACGAGAGAAAATCTGCAGAAATTGTGTGGAATAATATAGTGTTACTAAAAGAGTTAAATGCATTACGAAAAGAAAGAACCGAAGCGAGGCTGAGCGGTAATCTTGACTTAGAGGAAAGGTTGATAGAACAAATAAAGCAAATAGAAAGCAGTATACAAGAAATGCAAATGGAGTTTATTGAAAAGTAGATATCGTCTCGTTAGTCAACAAGAAAATTACAAAATAAGACAATATTTTACATAAGATTGAAATTTTTAACTAATTAAGCCTTCCTCTAACAGCTTTGCCCTGTAGTTTTTGATATGGTTAGGATCACTTGAAAATGTATAATTTTTGTAGTTAGCTCTGCTGTGCATATAAAGTTTACTATTGACTTTTATCACATTATCTCACATTATCTCACATAATATGCATGTGAGAAGAATATGAACTGGAAGAATTTTCGTCTTAGTACGCGTCTCAACCTAGAAGGGCCTGTAATTGAGCAAGTGTACGAGTTAATTACTGCAGTTGATAGTGTTAAAAATAGCTGGCAGATAACGAAAAAACTACTACCACAAACAATTGAAAGATTAACTCATTCAGTTATTGTTACATCTTCTGGCGCTTCTAACCGTATTGAAGGAAATCGTCTAACCGATAAAGAAGTTGAGGATCTATATAAAAACCTACGTGTCAAAAAATTTAAAAATAGAGATGAGCAAGAAATTGCTGGCTACTTAGAAATGCTTAAACTAATATTTCATGATTATACGGATATTCCAATTAGTGAGTCATCAATATTGCACATTAACAACCAGATGCTACTTTATAGTGAAAAAGATTTGTATCATAGAGGAAAATACAAAGCAAGTTCTAATAGAGTTGAGGCAAAAGATCAGAATGGAAAAGTTGTTGGTATAATTTTTGATCCCACACCACCTTACCTTGTTAGAAAGGAAGTACAAGAGCTTATTGATTGGTATCACTGGTCCTTAAATAATAAATTTAAGCATCCTCTTATTATTATTGCTAACTTTGTTTTTGAGTATCTGGCAATACACCCTTTTCAAGATGGGAATGGCAGAACTAGTAGATTGATGACTAATTTAATGCTGTTGCAGCAGGGTTATGATTTTGTATCTATTGTATCACATGAAAAGATAATTGAAACTAACAAACTTGATTACTATTTAGCGCTTAATAAAACACAAAGTAGCTGGAAAAGTAGCAAAGAAGATATTTCCCCATGGTTAATATTTTTTCTTAATGTGCTCAAAACGCAAGCAAATGAGGCGCATTATATTCTTGAGAGGGAGAATACTGAATATTTATTATCAAGAAAACAATTATTCTTCTGGGAATGGGCACTTAGCCTTGCAGATAAAGAATTTAGTAGAAAAGATGCTATAGAAGCTCTAGGATTTCCTCCAAGAACAGTAGAGGCAATTACAAAGAAACTGCTAGGGATGAAATACTTACAGCGTCTTGGAGAAGGCAAAGCCACTAGATATAAAGTTATTATTTAAAAGTTTTAGTATGTTTTTCGAGATTTTTTTAAATCCAGTCTTATGCACAACTTTGTTTGCAATTTTATTCGATTAAAAATTGCATTTTAGCAATAAAAAACTTACTTATTATAGGAAAATCTTGTGTTTGTTCTCATATAAAACTATTTATGGAGTGACAATGGTACATGTATTATACTTACATTTCTGATTCGAAAATTTATGCAGTTGTTTCTAACAAGATTGGTCAACAAATTCTATTGTTTAAAGATGAGAAATAAAGTAATCATCATTTCCAGTATTGCTTTTATTCTACTGTTTTTTATCAGTAGTGCATTTTTAAAAAAAGATCAGGCGGTTCATAGCGATAATGCAACTAGTAGCTTTTCAGTAAAAACTCAAGAATGTGCGCCGCAAAACCGCACTATATATTTAAATTTTTCTGGTACAGTAAATCCCTTACATAGAGCTAGCCTTGTCTCAAAAATAAGTGGTAAGATTATTGCTATTTATTTACCTGATGGTGAAAAGGTAAAAAGAGATGATGTAGTGTTAAAGATAGAAGATTATGACAGGATTGAGCAAGCTCAGAAAGCCAAAGCTTTATTAAAGCAGCGTGAAATTGAGTATGATTCCTCTCACAAACTGAATAAAAAAGGCTATGGGGCACAAATACAAGTAGAAGCAGCTTTTACTGCGTTACAAAGTGCAAAAGCTGACCTAAAAAGGCTAGAATTGGATTTAGAAAATACTGCAGTCACATCTCCTATAGATGGTTATATTGATAAAATCAATGCAAACGAAGGGGATTTTGTTAATGCTGGGCAAAAAATAGCTGACGTGGTTAATTTCGATCAAATTCTTGTAGTGTTATACGTTTCGGAAAATGAAGTAAATAAAATAGAGCTAGGCAGCACAGCTCAAATTAATTTGCTGGACGGAAAAGAATTGGCAGGTGAAGTAAGTTTTATTAGTAAAATTGCTGAGCCTAAAACTGGGTCTTATAGGGTAGAAGTAAAGGTAACTAATAATAAAATGATATCCTTGCAGGGACTAACTGCCAACGTAAGGCTACCTTCAGGCGAAAGATTTGCATATAAAGTTCCTTCTTCAGCCCTGAGCTTAAGTGACGAGGGTGCTCTTGGAATAAAGATTGTTGATGACAATAATTATGTAGTATTTGCACCAATAGAAATTGTTGATCATGAGAGCGATGGGGTTTGGATAGTAGCAAATAACGAAGATAAACCCATAAAGTTAATAGTATTGGGCCACCTATTTGTTAAGCCTGGTGATAAGGTTTAAGACATAAGATCCTTTGACCTTACCCAGAAAAAGTGGAAAGAAAGTGTGGAATGTTTTTTACAAAAAGAATGATGCATCAAATTGTTCTGGAATGCAATAGTTAATAGTGACGTTGTTTGTTATAAAAAATTTCTATGTATTCAAATATTGCAGTTCTAGTTTGTTGAGCAGAGTGTTGTGAAGTATCAATAAGTATTTCTCTTTTCAATGAGCTAAAGAAGCTTTCTGCAACAGAATTGTCGTAACAACAGCCTTTATTACTCATCTATATTCTTTACAGCTAAGAGATATTGATACCCTTGCGCAGTATATTGTGAACCTTGGTCACTGTGCAGCAGTAGATTTTTAACAGGTTTACGCCTATTAATGGCCATTAATAAAGAGTTCATAACCAATTGTTTATTTATTGCACTACTCATTAACTACCATACGTGAGAATTATTGCTGCCAAATATAGCCATCCCTCCTTGGTTTTGATGTAAGTAATCCCATACTTTATTTGGTTGATCAACAATAAAGTTTTGATCTAGTATATTGGGAGCTACAGCTCTATTATCTGTTTGTTGTTTTTTAATTTTAAACTTTCTTCTCAGTATAGCCCTGATGTCATTTTTCTGCATAATACTTTGCACCGTTTTCAAATTGCAACTTTTACCCAAAGCCTTCAATTCAGCATGAATTTTAGGAGCTCCATATCTACATTTAGAAACTTGATATATTTTTTGAATAGCTTCGAGTAGCTCTTTATTTGCTGATTCTCTACTGCTTATTTTTCTTGTGGTCCACTTATAGTAGCCACTAGCAGAAAATCCTACATAATTCCTGTACTTTATAGCAGTTACTATATAAAAAAATATTTTACTCTTTTTGACTGGCCAGGGCTTTTTTTTAAATGTCTCTTTCCCTTGTTACTCTTGCTTTGTAAATCAAACCTCTCTTTGTCGTAAGGAGCCATGTTACCTCTACCTGGAAATGCATTTGCCGCTGACTTTTTTTCGTTATATTTCTTCATCCATTTTCCTAATAAACCACCCTTTATTCCTAAATCTCTTGCTATTTTTGTAATTGTTTGACCTGCCTTTCTTTGTTCATTTGCCAGTTTAACAGCTTCCAATTTGAATTCTGCCGTATATTCTCTTACCATTTCTAATCCTCCAAAATTTTATTTTACCCAAAAAAACTCTTTTCTTTCTCTCCACTTTTTCTGGGTAAGGTCACTACTGCTATTCCACGTCAAGAACAACCATAAGTTCATTAGGGTTCACATAACCTAAAGCATTTTTTGCTTGCTCATCAAGCAGATCTAAATCTAAGCTTTTTTCATATAAGCCAAATACTTTGTTGTCCAACTTTTCCTTTTCAGAAGAGACATCCTTTAGCAAAAGTTTATTGTACTCGATTTCTTTTTTTAAATCGATTAACGTCAATAAGCCACGTTTACCTGTAATTGTGCTAATGCTGAAATATAATGTAAGGGAAGAAATGAGTAAGGCTGCGCTTAAACACAGTAACTTTTGCTTCTTTTTAGATATAAGCACCGTACTTTCACATATAAAAAATATATAACATGAAAAGGTGAACAAAAAGCTAAGAACCTTGACGCGCTTTACACCTTGGCTTTACCTTATTTATAATGTAAATCTTACCACCCCTTTTCACAACTTTACAATTTTTATCTCTGTTACGATGAGATTTTAGCGACCCTTTGACTTTCATATCTATAGTAAGAATTAAATTACTTTACATTATAATCACTTATCAAGAGTTAGTCAATTGATAACATTTTATTAAAATATTGTATAATTGTTGCTGATACTTCTTCGATCGACTTTTGCGTGACATCGATAATTGGCCAGTTATTCTGTTTAAAGAGCTCCTCTGCTTCTTTAATTTCCTTTTCTACTTTCTCAGGGTTAGCATATATATTATTATCTTCGTTGTTAATTGAAGTAAGTCTATTTTTGCGTATTTCTATTAGCCTACTTACGTCTATTGTTACCCCTATCGTTAGTTTATTTTTTAATTTTGCCAAGTCAACATAAAAGGGTACTCCACTAACAAAAGGAATATTTGCAACTTTATAGCCTCGGTAAGCTAAATACGTACTGGTGGGAGATTTTGATGTACGTGAAACTCCAACCAAAATTATATCTGCTTTATCAATATCTTGAATATTTTGTCCATCATCATGATTAATAGTGTAGTTTATTGCCTCAATGCGCTGAAAATATTCGTTATTTATCTCAGTATGCAAGTCAAGCTTTTCGTCTTTTTCAATTTCAAGATAAGACGAAATTTCTCTAATAATATGTGATAATATTGCTCTATAGGGAATTTTCAACTTTATACAGTTATCTTTTAGATATTTTCTTAGCTCATCATCAGTAATAGTGCATATAACAAAATTATGCTCATCACTTTTCCTATTAATTTCCTCCAGAATTTTGTCAATCTGCTCTTCTCCTTTTACAAAAGACCAAACATATTCGATCGTTTCTACAGAACGAAAGTGTTTCAGAGCTGATTTTGCAACTGATATAACAGTTTCACCACTTGAATCTGATACTAAGTGTAGATTAAGCTTTTTAAGGGTCATATACTAAAAATAATAGCTAGCAATCTGCTACTGAAATTATGCTAATTTGTTGACCTACGTAAATATAGAAAAACTATCCTGTTGATAAAACTCAAACTAATTGGTAAATTCTTAACACAATTATTCTCAAAACGAATGTTTTTATTAAAGCCTACAAATTTCTCTTATTTTTCTAAGAAAGCTCTACCTTGGCTTGGGGTTATTTGTTTCGCATGTTTTTTAATTGGAATGTCTTTGGCGTTATTCTTCTCTCCAGAAGATTATAAACAAGGAGAAATTGTACGAATCATGTACATTCATGTGCCTTCTGCATGGCTTGCTCTTGGAATATATGGATTAATTGCATCACTTGGTTTCATTTCATTGGTATGGAACAATAGCATTGCTAGTGTCTTGGCACATGCTGCTGCTCCTGCAGGGACAGTCTTTTCGGCAATATGCTTAATCACAGGCAGCATCTGGGGAAAAGGAACCTGGGGCACTTGGTGGGTATGGGATGCAAGGCTTACTTCAATGCTGATTTTATTTTTCCTATATGTTGGCTACCTTTCATTGTGGAGCGCTTTTGATAATGAAGCGAGGGCAGAAAAATCAGCAGCAGTATTTGCCATCTTTAGTGCTATAAATATTCCTATAGTAAAATTTTCCGTGAATTTATGGTCCACTCTCCATCAGCCAGCAAGCATTTTGAGAAAAGGTGGAATAGCAATAGAAAGTTCCCTGCTGTTGCCACTGGTTGCAATGTTTATGTTTTGTGCCACATTTTTTTTAGTAGTGTGGATACTGTATTCACTTTACTTAATTAATTTATATAAGATAAAGAGAGAAATCAGTATGCGGTATTAGGCCGAGAGATGAAAATAGAACACACCACATCACCAAGTAGCAAAGACATTGAATTCCTACTCAAAAAGATTAATGAAGAAACCGTTGATAAAGGTACGTGTAACCCATTTGCTTTTTTTATTCGCGATGATACTGAACAAATTATTGTAGGTTGTAGCGGTTTTGTTATCTATGGTTCAATTTACACTGACTTGCTTTGGGTGCACTCTGATTATAGAAGAAAAGGTATGGGAAAGCAGCTAATGGAAGAAGTTCATGATTATGGTCGTGAGATGCACTGTAAAATAGCAACCGTTGCAACCATGAATTTTCAAAAAGCGAAAGTATTTTATGAAAAGCTTGGGTATAAGTGTGATCTTGTACGTCCAGGGTATGTTAACATGTATATTTTTGAAGAAAGTGTTGTGAGATGCACTGTAAAATAGCAACCGTTGTAACCATGAACTCTAAAATATTTAAAGAGCCTACTAATATCTTTAAGGTAAATGTTCATGTGATTCCGCAGAATAATTCTGTTTTTTGATTCTATCTGTCCATTTATCATTTTCTATATCTTGTTTGTTGGTTGCTTTTTTTTCTTGCTCAACAATTGCCTTATCTATCTCCTTATGAATTGCATCAATTGCATTAATCGCACCTCCTTTTTTGTATACTTCGCTTTTCCCTTCAATAATTAACTTAATAAAAGTATTTACAACAGACTGCACTTGATTATGATTAACCTGACCTTTTGTCAAAGAAGGTAAAGAGCCTAATTCCATCAATACTTCTGGTGCTGTTTTATCTTGAGTGGAAAGTCCTAAATTATCTGCTACTTTACTTATTAATAACTCTCTGTGTTCTTTATTATCTTCCAATTTAGCATAATCACTCAATAAATCTATAACGGTAGATACTCTGACTTCAACAACATCATCAACATCTTCATCTTCTAGAGCAACTCCTGACCCCAATAACCTCTCTCTGAGATTTTCGCTTAAAAGATTGATAAATTCTTCATTTGCATCTGATCCTGTGGTTGATATTGTACCATCTAAATAGTTACTTTGAGCACCGAAGCCATGCTCTATTTGTATTTTTGTCTCAGGTTTAAATCCTAATTTTGCACAGAATTTCTGAAAATATTCTTTAATAATGTCAAACAAGCTCTTGCCATTATCTTTATAATTTTTTAACTCTTTAGGAATAGTAAGTGACAATTTACCATCTCTGTATGTTACAAAGTCTTCACCATTGTGAGATTCAATTGTAAATTCCAATGAACTAGACAGATTACATATCTTATCGCCATGCATAACTTGATTTTTAACAGAGAGTATTGGTAGCCTCATATCAGATCTAATTCTCACATTATTTTGGTTAGCACAATCAATATTTATTACTTTTTTAGGATTTTCTACTATGAACGACTGTCCAAGTGCAAGTTGGGTTTGTATAAATGGAGCAGCCTCATACCCTGCTTGATTACAATTGGTAACTAGCTCTTCTAAAATAGCATCACTTGGAACTTCTGCCCCAGCGTATCTGAACATTTTTTTGAAAACTTCTTTTGCAAAGGAACGGTAATCCTTGTTTTCATCTTTCTCTGTTGGTAATAGATGGATATACCTTTGGCCAGCATTGTAAAATTCTTCAAATTCTTTCTTATATGAATCGGTTTTTTGATGATTGGCAGTTTTGGAATTTTCACAGTGATTTTTCCATAGCTCACCCAATGCATTACTTACAAGCTCTTTCTCAATATCTTCGAGTACTGAAGCAACAAAAGCTTTGCCATGATCCGTATCTATTTCTCTTGTTCCTTTTTTGTTAAATATTTCGTCATTATATATATCATCACTATTAAAAAGTTCGCTTTTGCGGTGCTTAGCTCCTTCCTTAAATGCAATAATAAGATTTTTATCTATTTCTTTTCCGTTAATAATAAAATTCATCCTTTGAAAATCTAAGAACATTGTTTCACCGGAATTCGCTAATTTATTATCTTGATCTGCTCTTAATTTACTAAAATTGAACTCTTTAGCTGTGGCCTTTAATCTAACTACTGGACTCTTATTATTTTTTCCTTTTGTCTCTTTCATAAATAACACCTTACTGTAAATATGCTGTAAGTTATATCATATAATGATGAATAATTTGGTAATATATTAAGAAAATCGACAGTATATTTCTTTATTTAAGGGGTGTAGGAAAGGCGTAGATTTCTCTTTCCATTTGTAGCGTACTGCATTAATATTTATGTATTAATCTAGAAAATAATGATGAATAACATTGTAATTGTTGGTCTGCAATGGGGTGACGAAGGCAAGGGTAAAATAGTAGATTATCTTTCTGAGAATGCAGATGTAGTTGTGAGATTTCAGGGAGGAAATAATGCAGGGCACACTATAGTAGTAGATGATGAGGTTTATAAATTAAATTTACTGCCCTCTGCTGTTTTGAGGCCAGGCAAAATATCTATCATAGGAAATGGCGTTGCTCTTGATCCACACGCTCTAATCTCAGAAATAGAGTCATTGAAAGTTAAAGGAGTAGACGTAAACTATAACAACTTGATGGTATCCGAGAGCTGTCCATTAATACTTAGCATACATAAGGACAAGGAAAAGCTATTTGAAGATTTAAATGGAAATCACAAAATTGGTACAACAAACAAAGGGATAGGGCCATGTTATGAAGATAAAGTTGGAAGGAGAGCTATACGCCTTTGTGACTTAGAAAACGCAGATGAGCTCAATAAAAGAGTGGATACTCTTTTGAATTACCACAATGCTATCAGGAAAGGCCTTAACTACCAGGTGGTTAAAAAAGAAGAAATATTAAAGGAAATTCAAGAGATTTCAGAAAAAATTCTTTCATATAAAAAACCTGTGTGGAAGATATTAAATGACTTGATGAAAGAAGGTAAGAAAATAATATTTGAAGGTGCCCAAGGCGCATTTTTAGATATCGACCACGGAACTTACCCTTTTGTTACTTCAAGTAATACTGTAGCATCGCAAGCAATAACAGGCTCAGGGTTATCCTCCAATGCTTACATTATTGGTGTGGTAAAAGCTTATACAACAAGAGTGGGCAATGGCCCATTTCCTACTGAGCAGAAAAATGAAGTAGGAGATAGCTTGTTTACTATAGGTAAGGAACTTGGAACAGTGAGCAATAGAAGAAGGCGTTGCGGATGGTTCGATGCAGTTTTAGTGCGCCAGGCCGTACAACTCTCTGGAGTTTCAAGCATTGTATTAACCAAATTAGATGTGCTTAATTCTTTTGATACAATTAAAATATGCACTGGTTACAAGTATAGCGGAAAAATGTATGATTATTTACCCGCATCGCATTCAATACAAGGGGAATTAGAGCCAATATATAAAGAGTTTCCTGGCTGGAAAGAAAACACTCAAGGTAAAAGGTCGATTGAAACATTGCCTATCAATTTAATAAAATATATAGAAGGGTTAGAAAAATTAATAGGTGTACCAATTCATCTAATCTCAACTAGTCCAAAGAGAGAGGATGTTATTAAGCTTAAAGATTTCTGAAAACGTCTTTGTATCTTAGAGCCTGTACGTAATCTCAAAAAAGAGATAAAGTGAGAGGATAAAGTATATAAAGTAGGATATGCGAAGTTTATAACCAAGTGACATAAGTCGAGAAAAGTTTGAGATTATTGTAGCAGATCTGGAATCTTGCAGAAAGAAGACAAAACCAAGAACACTTGATTTACATGATATATTTTGTGGAGTGTTATACGTGTTAAAAAGTGGTTGCCAGTGGAGAATGGTATCAAAAGAGTTCCCAAAATGGCGCAATTGTTACGACTATTTTAAGAAGTGGAGTGAAAAACCAGATGTAAATAAAGAAAGTGTTCTGGAGCTGGTATTAAAAAAAAATAATTGCGACAAAACAATGGTCGGAAAAGCTTCTGCATAATTGATGCACAGAGTATAAAAAATGCAGATACTGCTGAAGCTATGATGCAGGCAAGAAGATTTCAGGGCCGTATTGCAGTAGATACGCAAGCATGCAATTTATACAACAACAGCAGAGATAACTGACCGTAGCAGTGCTGTGAGAATGGTCGAAAATGCAAAAGAAAACCTCTCGGGAGTTAAAAATGTACTGGTTGATGCAGGCTATACTGGAGAGAATTTTGTAACTCAAATAAAAACGATTATTGGTGCAACCGTTGAAGTGATCAAAAGAAATGAATTACGTTCCTTTGTTGTATTGCCCAAAAGATGGGTTGTGGAGCGATCTTTTGCTTGGTTAGAAAAATGTAGAAGATTGTGGAAAAATTGTGAGCGAAAACTCAATACTAGCCTACAAATGGTAGTTCTGGCTTTCACTGCCTTACTTCTGAAAAAATTATGAACAGGCTCTTACTAACTCTTATCTAATAAAAAAAATACTTGTGTAACTTCGAATAGTCTATTATGCAAGACAGCAGTATAAACATGTAGTAAGAAATGTATAATGAAAAATAAAAGCTCAAGTTTAACACTTGCAGTTATTTTTACACAATTAAGTAATCATAAAAGTTAGTGTAGGACGAGGTTATACAGTTTGATTTCTTTTAATATATGTTAATTGGTATAATATAAATATAGTTAAGGAGGCGTATTATGACTGGAAGTTTGGCTAAGGAAGAAAAAACAGCAGAGGCAGGAAAAACAAGTAATCAGTCAGAGAATTATGATGTTGAATCAGTTATAAGGGTAGCATCATGTGCTTGGAATGCAATACATTGCTTGTTGGCATTTTATGAATACGATCTATATTCGTCATGGCTTGAATCGCATTTTACATCCCTCAAGGACTGTATCAATAAAATGGAAAAAGACAATTCTTTCACTAAGGACTCTGCTATAATAAAGTTCTGCCGCTCAATTGCAGAAAATAATAAATTATACAAAGAGTTAAAAAATTTAAATAATCCTGCTGAAAAATTTTCTCAATTAGAGAAGATAATAACAGGCTTTAAACTAAAAGACCTAGGAGACAAGGTAAGCTTCTTAATGCTTTTGAAAGAAGAAAGTGACTTCACTGCTATACAGAAGGCTTATAGAGATGAGTGGAGTTTTTATGATCTAATAAATGATAGAGATTTTAAAAAAACGTACATAGATAAAGCAGTAACAGAGTCTGCTAATAAGAGCTTTAAGAAAGATATAGATAAATGCATAAAGTTGGCAGAGCAGGGAAAAAAAGCTGCAAGTAAATATCTTGGAAGGAAAGGCGTAGAGCTTCAAGCTTATTACACAGAAACTGATAACGCTTATAGAGTTTTGAATATCAACTCTATTAATTACAATAGAAGTGAGCCAACCAGGATTAGTAACATTTTACAGCAAGAGAAAGATATTAAAGAGCTGAATATCTATTGCAATAAAAAACATGAAATACACGCTCATCGGAAAGGTAAGGAAAGATATTATAAATTTAAAGAGGGCGCATATTATGAAATGAAAAGCACTTGGCCTGTAAAGGATGGATCCGAAATGTGTACCATGATTATGAATGTGAGTAGCGATGGCATAACTGAAGTACTAAAATTTAATGATGAAGATTTTGTGCTATCGGATGAGATCTTAGAATTAATAAAGCAAAACGATGAATTATATATTCAAGGTCTCTCCTTATATGATGCTGTACTAGAAAAAGGTAAGGCTGCTGATGTTGTACCTACTGCTAATAATAATTTTCAAAATGAGTCTATAGCGGCCTATCGCGAGGAACCAGAGGGGGAATTAGACCCTAAAGTTGATGCTGACAATAGCCTTCCTCCTTCTATTAATAGCAATGCATCAACTCAAACGGAAGTCAATTTACAACACACTGAAACTCAAACAGAAGTTGCTTCACAACAAATTGAAACTAAAACGGAAGTCAATTTACAGCACACTGGAACTCAGACAGAATTTGCTTCACAACAAATGGATGAATTGATTTTAAATAATCAGATGCTGTCCGAAAAAAACGTTGAATTGAAGCAAGAAATGTCAAATTTGAAAAAAGAAGCTGTTGAATTGAAGCAAAAAATAGAAGCAGGGTTGCAAGTGATAAATAAAAAGCACCATGAATTAATACAAGAAAATCAGCGACTACAGGAGAAACTAGAAACAACCCAAGCAGAAGCTAATCAAACAATTGTAAAGTTAGAGAAGCAGAATAGCAATTTACAAGACAGGTTTGAAAAAGAGGAGCAAAAAAACACGGAATTGCAAACTGAACTGGCACAAAAAAATGAAGAATTAGCAGGTGTGTTAAAAGAGCTACAAGGGAAAGCACAAGAACTTAAAGGTGTATATGAAGAAAAAAGAAAGCTAAAGGAAGAGCTGAAAATTGTTAATGCAGGAAAGAAGAATTTGGAAAAAGAGCTAAATCAAGCACGAGAAGATGCGGAACAGATAATGATTGAACGACGCCAGCAGAAAGAGCGCTTGAAAGATCAGCTAAGAGAATTAGATCAGGAATATAAGGTACAAGTAGAAATTGAGCAAAAGATTAAAGAATCAGATAGGCAGGATAGCGATTTACAAGATACACTTGGAGAAGAGAGACTAAAACTCAACATTGAAGAACTAGAAAACGAGTACGAGGAATTTCCAGGAGATAAGGTGCTTACACTTGAACTCACTAAAGATGAAGATAAAGTCGAAGAGTTAAGAAACGAGCTAGAGCGTGAGAAAGAAAAGTGTAAACAATTATTAGAAGAAGAAAATGAATGGGGTGATGAATTGGTAGGAATGCTTGATGGACTGGAAGAAAAAATTCGTGCTGATGAACAAAGGAGCTTCAACAATCAATTAACGGGAGAAATTTCTAATGAGTCTGGTAATGCCCCACGACAGAAGAAAAGGTTATCCAAATCTTCAAGCGTTGATAATGAGTCTTATGTTCCACTGAGAGAGAAGACAACATTACTCAGATCTTTAAGCGTTGATAGTGGACTTGATAGCGATGAAGAAAATTGTGATAATGATTTATCTTTCAACATAAGTCCTATAAGTTCTATTGAGAAGGTGGCAGAGAGTAGAAACGTAGGTAGGGTATCATTGTGAGGATGGTTGGGGTTAAGTTGCAACTTAAGTGGGGCGCAAAAGGTCTTTTGTGTTGATAATAATTTAAAATCTATAGTAGACTAAAAAAGATTATTAAATTATAATATAACATATGATAAAAGACGAGAAATCGAAAACAATTTTTGAAGTGGAAGGGGCAGTAACTGCTTTACTACCTGCAGCAGAATTTAGAGTGAAACTGGACAATGAACATGAGATTATCTGTCATGTATCAGGGAAAGTGAGAAGAAGTAAAATACGCATCATTATAGGGGATAGGGTGTTAGTTGAGATGAGCATTTACGATAGGAATGCGAGAAAGGGTAGGATCATTAGAAGGCTTAAAGGTACAAGTGACAGAACGATCTCTAAATAATCTTATTCTTGCTTCATCATCGAAAAGGCGTATAGCTTTACTAAAACAAATAAACATTGAGCCAGGTTTAATTTTGCCAGCAGATATAGATGAAGCCCCTTTAAAAAAGGAACTTCCGAAGGATTACTCAATCCGTATGGCAAAAAGTAAAGCTGAGAAAATACAAAGTTTAAATCCAAATTATTTTGTGCTTGGTGTTGATACAGTTGTTGCTTGTGGTAGAAGGATATTGCTCAAAGCTGAAAACGTTGAGCAAGCAGAAAAATGTATCCGCTTGTTATCAGGAAGAAGGCATAGAGTATACACCAGTGTATGTCTATTAACTCCCGATCAATCTAAACAACATATCAGGACTGTGGTTACAATAGTGAAATTTAAACGTCTCAGTGAACAAGAAATTAAGTATTATTTAGCATCAGAAGAGTGGAAAAATAGGGCGGGGGGATGCAATATACAAGGCCTAGCTGGAGTGTTCGTATTGTTCTTACGCGGCTCCTACTCTTCCGTTATAGGGTTACCATTACATGAAACCTATTGTTTGCTAAGCAATTATTTTAACTTCAATTTATATTGAAATACCTTTATTAGTATCTTTTTTTTGTTGTGACTCAGCAACCTGTTTAACCCAATCTAGTGGTCTTTTATTTCTGTTAGCTAATGCAATTCTATTGCGATCATAACCATCAGTGTGTTCTGTTAAAGTATCTCCTCTTTCTTCTTCTATTACTCCAGCTTTCAGTTGTGCTTCATCTTTCTCTAGTAATTTATATAGTTCGCTATTTTTATCTACAGTTGGATTAGTGTCATTATTTTCTCGTTCTGCCACTGTTTTTTCTAACCACTTACGTATAGGGTCATATTGTTTACCTTCTCCTATCTTTTCTAAAATGTTTTCTGAGAATGAATCTTTAGGAATATTTTCTTTAGTAGCCTGTTGTGCCGGTTCTCTTAACCCTTTATCCGGGTTTCCCAATGCTCCTTTTAACTCACTCGTATCTCCGATTTCTTTTGGTTCAATGTTTTCTAAGCTCTTCTTTAACTGTTCAGGATTTACTTGAGATTGTTCATTATTGTCATGAGTTGGAGATGAATAGCCCGAATCGTTTGCTTTTATGTCTGTTGAGCTGTCTTTTAGCAACCCAACTTCTCTCAAGCGTTTTTTAGTTTCTTCGCTAATCTGACTCTGATCAGCTGGTTTTAACCCGAGATTTTCTTGACCTAATGTATTTTTAAGTTCTTCAAATAGAGTTAGATTACTTTGTCTAATATGTTCTTCTAATTTCCTTCCTACCTGTTTTAAATCTGTTTGAGATTTACTATCACTATTAGTTGGAGATATATAGCCTGAATCACTTATACTATTTGGTGTTGAAGCAGAGACACTAATAGTTGGACCTTCCACTATTTTTACATCTGCTAAATCGTCTTTTTGCAATCCATCTTCTTTATCTTGTGACAGTTTATCAGTAGGATCAACTTGCCTTAATCCTCTATTATCCTGCTGTGATCTATCTCTGATTTCTTTAAGAAGATTTTCAGGTGGAGTTTGATCACTTTGTTCAATGTTCTCTAAGCTCTTCTTTAACTGTTCAGGATTTACTTGAGATTGTTCATTATTGTCATGAGTTGGAGATGAATAGCCCGAGTCACTTTTATTATTGAGTGCTGTAGCAGAGAGCGGCTGTTCATTTTCTTTCCACTTAGCATCACTAGCATCTTGGTTATCACTGTTATCTGGAGAAGATGAATAAGGAATTATGTCCTTTAATGTCTCTAACGGTGATGGGTTATTTTTTCTACTTCCTGCAATTGATGCTTTTCTATCATCAACATCAATGTGCCGTAAGTTGTTTTTCTTGAAATTTCTGATGTCTTGTAACAGATCGCCTTTGCTATTTCCTTCTTGTTGCTGGGTTTTAGGTTGTTGCTGATCATTAGGTGTTTGCTCACTTCTATCTGGTTTTTGGCTTCCAGGTACAGCATGTCCAAATGTAGGATTGTCATACCGTTCATCTTCTTGCCTATTATCTTGATTGTGGCTTACAGACTTGGTGAAAGTAGAACTATCTGAAGAATCAGAAGTTGTACCTTTTTGCTGATTATTAGGTGTTTGCTCATTTTCGCGCAAGTCATCTGGTTTTTGGCTTCCAGATTTGGCTCCCCCTTGCTCATCGAAAACACCTTTTTTAGGTGGTAGTGAACTAGTTCTAGGTGGAAGTGGCGGAGGAGTTTTTTTGTTCTGAGGATTCTCCTCAAAAAGCGATTGTAGGTTATAAACTTGACCTCCCGAATTTGCTTCTCGTGCTGCTTGTCTAAGCTCACGCTTTTCTTTAGCCTCCTGAGAATTAATTTTATCGTCAAAATCTTTTCCAATTCCGCTATCGTAAGACTGCCTTCTGCTGTTAGATTGTAGTCCAAAATGTGAATGGTGGTCTTCTTTTTTTTGAGTTATATCAGTAGCTTGAACGCTAACACCTCTATTAACATCAATTCTTGTTGTAGTTTCAGATGATAGCTCGTTACTGTCTTTATTATGTTGCATCTCATTCGCTTTTCCTTGTCCTTTCTCCCTGAATTGTATTTCATGCAAGAATAAACCACCTATTTTTACATCTCTGTTTACTTCTAACCGTTCTAGAGAAAAATCATCACCTTTAACAAGGTCTACACCGTTAGCATCAATCTTAATTTTGATCTTACATTCCTTCCCCTCCGCATACCACTTTAAAGTCATTTCATATGAACCATCAGTTACGACATAATGTCTTATTTTTTTCCCTTCTTCCTCGGCAACAAAACCATGCATTCCGCTCTTTCCATCACTATGCAATGTTGAAAATCCCGAGATTTCATTCTTCTCACAAAAATCACTGTTTAAAAATTCGCTGATTTTAAACTCTTTTTTGTTATTTCCCAGCGTAATACTTGCGTGATTACCGTATATTGAAACTCCTGCAACATCATCAACATACTCTTTCAACCTTTCTTTAACTTCACTTTCAAGGTCTTGTCCAGCTTTCTTTGTCTTGTCGCATTTCTGAAGAATAACTCCATATGCTTTATCTTTGTTTTCTTCTTCGTCCCAATTCCAGTTGGCGTGTTTTGTTAAAAACTTTACTGTGTTAAAATCAACTCTAGCATTATAAATTGGGTCGTCTTCCTTTTTTATTTTATCAAATAAAGGAAAAATTTCTTGAATGCGCTCATTATAAATGTGTTCTTGTTGTGTATCGTTAGTGCCCATATATCCCTCACTAATAACCCTCTGCCTTTAGTTCTAGCTAATACTAGCTAATATCATTATCACAAGCATTGGTTGAATTTTTATTAAGGAAGGTTGTGTTACTAATGTGATGACACAAGCTATTTTATGGTAACATCAAACGATTTAAGTTGTCATTCCAGTCTGGAATCCAGCCTTTCACGAACCCCATCAAAAATGTTGTGTTTTAACATAAGATTAGCTACTTTTATGCTCACTAACTTAGTGCCAATCAAGATTCCTGGATCCCAGTGTCTGGGCACTGGGATGACATCCTTCTTGGCGGAAATCACTCTTATATCACAACAGCTGCATAGCCTAAATTGCTTTAGCTATAGCTCTGTTTTTGCAACTTCAAATATCTGCTACTCATAGTAAACACTTCTGGATCTTGAGAGGTTAGCTTGAGTATAGCGAGTATGTTGATAAACAACAAAGCAGCAATCGAGATATCAGCAACATCCCATAGCAACCGGACTTTACCTATCGCACCAAGCGGAATGATCATGGTAAAAATTACAATCCAGATTTTAGTGTATTTATTATCCATAGACACATAGCGTATTGTCTGTTTTGAGCAAAAAAACCAAGTAAAAATAGTAGTAAAGGCAAAACAAAACATTATGGCCATAATTAAATAGTCAATATAGGGCCAATTCATAGCTTTTCTAAAAGCAAATATGCACATGTTAGTACTCTCTAAATCAGTGACCCAAGAATCTGTGACAAGCAGTACCATTGTTGTAATAAACACTATGAATGCAACTATAAAAGGCGATATTATTGTGATTAGGCTCTGTTCAATAATAAATTTATTATTATTTTTCTTAGGAACAATTGAAGAATGTACGATTCCTTCGAGGCCAAGCCCTATATCTGTTGCAAAAATACCTCGCAAAGTTCCAACTTGAATAATAGTCAACATTTCTAAAATCAAACCTAGAGATAAACCAGAGTTAAAGCTACTAGTTGTAAAAAAACTGCTTGTTATTAGTTTTAGAGAAGGAAGAATATTTTCACTAAATTTAAATAATATGATACCGCAAAGTGTGAGGTAACTTACCGTCATTATCGGTATCATAGCCGATATAAAAATTTTAATTTTTTTTAAGCTGAGAGCTGCAACAACAAAAAATATTATGGCCATTACAATGCCACCAACAACTACAGGCACATCTATCATATTAAGTGGTATTGATAGAGAATTTACCTGAACAAGGTTACCAACTGTTATTGAAACCATCATCATGATAACTAGAAAGACAATTGTGGCCTTCCTAGAGTTAAACGCATCAGTCATGTAGGCTACAGGGCCACCTATAAACCGTTCGTTCTTTTCCTTTCTGGTTTTTATACTTAGATAACAAGTGACATATTTTATCACAGAAGTGATAACAATAATTATTGCCATCCATAAAATAGAGCCCGGTCCTCCGGTTTTTAGAGCAACAGCAGTTCCTGAAATATTTCCTACTCCTAAATTTCCCCCTAAAATTGTAAACAGAGCGGCTATAGAAGAAAATTTATTTTCTCCTTTTTTAGCTCCAAGGAGTGAAAGGGCGTATGGTAATCTAAATACCTGTAGCCATTTTAGTTTAATCGATAGGTAAACACCAGCAACTAGCATGAGTAATATTGTTGGCAGTAATAAAACAAACTTTACTGTATCCATCTGTAAAAGTGAGATTTTTATTTGAGTATACAACAAAAATTGAAAATACCTAACCTATTTTCTATGTATGACTTCGTTTCCGTCATTCTAGAAACCTTTTCTTGTCATCCAAGTAGCGTGACACATAACTGTACGAACATTGTAATATGGTACAATGTTAAGACGATGTCATTCCAGTGCTTGACACTGGAATCCAGCTTTTAATGCAACCCCTCACCAAAAATATTGTGTTTTAACATAAGGTTAGCTACTTTTATACTCATCAACTTAGTGTCCAATCTGGATCCCAGTGAGCTTTGTTGCATAGCAACTGAAAAAATCTGGTGGCTACTGACAAAATTCATTATAAAATAGCCATTTAACCTTGAAAGAAAAAATATGCCACAAAAAATGAGGGTCAGTAACCATAGCGAATATAACAAATTTCTAGAAAAAAGAGGAAATATTTTTCATTATATCAACGAAGCCATAGAAAAGTGGTACGAGAATGGTCCAAAAATACCAGGTGGCAACAATATTTATAGCGATAAAGTTGTAATTTTGGTGCACATAATAACTTGTTTATTTAGAATAGGCCTGAGGCAAACAGTTGGGTTTATAGCAGGATACCTTGAGCAAATTGGGAAAAATTTGCAAGTTATCAGCTATTCACAATCATCAAGAAGGTTTAAGAAACTCAATATTAAGATCAATGATTGCAGAATTGATAAAAATAATATGGAAGATATCGAAATTGCTATAGACAGTACAGGAATTAGTATATACAACAACACTCCTGGTCATAGCAAAGAAAATAGCGAAGATAGAAAGTATCGCAGCTATGAACAGACAAGAAAATTGCATGTAATGTTGAATACAAACAGCAAAAAAGCCATAGCTGTAAAATACAGTAACGGTGTCTACTCTGATCACTATGGAGCTTGTGATTTGCTAAAAGAAGTCGATTTTCAGTATGTCATAAAAGTACTATATGCAGATAGGGCATATGACAGAGAAAAGCTCTATAAGCTGTGTAATCAATATGGTATAAAAACGAAAATTCCTCCGAAAAACAACGCAGCAGAGCATCCAAAGTTAGACTATATGGCTGAGAGAAATTCTGCAGTCAAGCTCATAAAGTCATATGATGAAGATAGTATAAAGAAGTGGAAAAAAGAGATGAGTTATGGAAAAAGATCTTATATAGAAGGTTTTTTCTCGCGATTAAAAAAGACATTTGGATTTAGTTTTAGGAACAAATCTGAAATGAATCGTGAGAGGGAACTGCTACTCAAATGTTATTTGCTTAACAAATTTACTGAAATAGGCATGGCTAAATTTGAGATAGCTTCATAAATTTATTGTGCGTTACCTACTATCCGAAGAGCGATGCAACAAAGCCATCCCAGTGTCTGGGCACTGGGATGACATCTTTTTTCTTGGTACAAATTACTCTTATATCTCAATGTTCGTACAGTTAGTGCGTGACACTTGTATCTTTATGATGTGAGGCATTAGAGCTAAAATACCTCACAGGGAGGGTGAAGCTGATGCGACACTAATGCCATTAAGCCAGATTTTGCTTCCCTCCCATAGAGTTAAAGACTGAACAGTATCTTTTGGAATTATATCCCGTATTACAAGGTTAGTCTAAACTCTCAGTTTATTTATAGTCTTGGAGGCAATTTTATGCAAGTAAATGCTATTTTGGGTGTGGATATTTCAAAAAAGAAATTTGATGTTTGTTTGTTAGTGGACAGTAAAAAACGACACAAAGTCTTTCAAAATAATCAAGATGGTTTTGCAAAACTTGTAGTTTGGTGCAATGGCCATGGAGCAAATCTTACTCATTTATGTCTTGAAGCAACTAGTTGGTATGGAGAAGATTTGGCTACTTTTATGCACGATTTAGGACATAATGTCAGTATAGTAAACCCAGAAAGCTTTTGGCAAAAGTGAGCTGCTCAGAAATAAGACAGATAAATCAGATGCAGCTATGATAGCTAGATTTTGTATCGCCAACAAACCTGCTCTTTGGAAGCCCATTGCACCTGAAATGAGGCATTTGAGGGAGCTTTACCGTTGCATGCAATCGCTAAAAGATGATAAGGTGCAACAGACAAATCGCTTGGAAAACAAAAATATGCATTCCAGTTGCAAAGAAGCTATATCTAAAGTAATTTTGGCAATAGAGGAGCAAATTATTGTTCTCGAAAAAGAAATTAATGAGCATATAAATAACTATCCACATCTAAAAAATATGGTGGAAAACCTTAAGACTATAAAAGGTATAGGATATCTTACTGCTGTTGCTGTTGTCGCAGAAATGCCATCAGTTGATAACTTTGACAATGCTAAACAATTTACAGCTTTTGCTGGTCTAAATCCAGGACATTATCAATCGGGATCGTCAGTAAGTAAGAGAAGTTGCATATGCAAAATAGGATCTGAGCGTATTCGAAAAGCTCTTTATATGCCAGCTATAGTAGTCAAAAACCATAATAATCATTTTCAAAAGTTTTGTCAGCGTCTAGCAAGTAAAGGCAAATGTCCAAAAGTCATAGTTCTTGCGTTAATGCGAAAATTAATGCATGTCTTTTTTGGTATTCTTAAAAATAATCAACCATTTAATTGTAATTTTGTTGGATAATTTGTTTGACAGCAGAGACAGTATCTGGGATCTAAATTTTTTATGCGAAACCATTATGTTTATATACTTGTAGGCCCAAGTTCCTCACATAGTGAACAAAAAAGTAAATGAGATTCCAGTGTCACGCGCTGGAATGACACCTACCCCATGAGAACTCTATTTTTCATACCACTCATTTATAAGTTTATTGATATCAGAATCTATAAAATCCTTTAATGGTTGCCTGATTTTTATCTCAACATTTTTAGGGATGCACCTATCTTTACATATCGCATAATTTATATGGAAGTTAAGGTCAATATACCCTTGATTTAAAAATATATTCATCTTAAAGGGAAATAATACCATATCCTCATATACGTTACTTACAAACGTCTCTCTCCCTACTTTATCTTTATGTTCCTTTGGAATAGGCCAGTGAATATTTATATCTGATGCATTACCTTTGTAACTAATAGACGTGGGAAGGCCAAAATCTCCAGGATCTTTATAATATATGTGCCAGCCTGGTTCTACTGTAACCTTTATTGCACCTTTAAGAGTGAAGCTTGCTTCATTTATCTCGCCAATAAGTAAATCAAATTTTGCAATTTCCTCGTCAGCATATAGTTGAGCGCAAGAAAAAAATAAAAATAATATTAAATATATATATATTTTCATTAAGGTAAATTTCTCCTTTTATAGAGAAAGTAATTTAGATTTTAATTATTATATTTAATAGTATTATATAGATTATTTATTAATATAGCATTATGCTATAGCTAAACTGACTTACGACAATCTGAAAAACGACAAATTCGTCATTCCGCTACTTGTTAGCGGAATCTATGCCGAGATACCGCGAATGAATCCACAACTGTACGAACATTGTGATTTTGGCCCATAAGGAGGGTGTCATCCCAGTGCTTGACACTGGGATGGCTTTGTTGCATCACACTTTATGAGATGGTGATTTATGGTAAATTCATGTAACTATCTCAAATTTAGCCATACCAATATCAGTGAATTTATTAAGCAAATAGCATTTAGTTCTTTTTCTCGATTTATCTCAGATTTATTCCTAAAACTAAATCCGAATATTTGCTTTAATCTTGAGAAAAACCCTTCAATATAAGATCTTTTCCCATAATTTACTTCTTTTTTCCATTCTTTCATGCCATCTTCACCGTATAATTTTATTAACCTAATAGCAGCATTCCTGTCAGACATATAATCTATTTCTGGATGTTCTGCCGCATTGTTTATTGGTGGAATTTTTGTCTTTATATCATATTCGTTACACAACTTATAAAACTTGTGCCTATCACATGCTCTATCTGCATATAGTGCTTTTATGGCATGCTGAAAATCAACTTCTTTTAGCAAATCACAAGCTCCATAGTGATCAGAGTAGACACCGTTACTGTATTTTACAGCTATGGCTTTTTTGTTGTTTATATTCAACATTACGTGCAATTTTCTCGTTTGCTCATAGCCACGATATTTTCTGTCAGTGCTATTTTCCTTGCTGTGTGTTGTTGTATATACTAATTCCTGTACTGTCTATAGCAATTTCGATATCTTCCATATTATTTTCTGCAATCATTTATCTTAATATTAAGTTTCTCAAACCTTCTTGATGCTTGTGAATAGCTGATAACTGCCAAATCTCTTCCTATTTGTTGCAAATACCCTTTTATAAACCCGACTGTTTGTCTTAAACCAATTCTAAAGAAACTGACGATTATATGCACCAAAATCACAACTTTATCACTATAAATATAGTTGCCGCCCTGCATTTTTGGACAATTCTCGTACCAATTTTCTATGGCGTCATTGATATAACAAAAAATGCTTCCTCTTTCTTGGAGAAATTTGTTATATTCATGGCAGTTACTGACTCTCATTTTTTGTGGCATATTTTTTCTTCAACAGTTAAATGGCTATTTATAATGAATTTTGTCAGTAACTGCCAGTTCTTTTCACTTGAGCGATGCAACAAAGCCCACTGGGATCCAGAAAATTTGATTGTGTACTATACAACATTTTCGATTAAAAGCTGGATTCCAGTGTCAAGCACTGGAATGACATCACAGGGGCACTGGAATTTTTGTTTCAATATTTGTACATTAGCCATGCATCTGAACAGATACTGTAAATTAGCTATATTACATTAGCCCATCAGATGAGTTGTAATGGTTATAATTGTCTGATAAGTGATCTCTAACATCGTGACCTAACTCATTGGCATCAGGCTTAACTTCGTGATCTAACTCATTAGCATCGAGCTTAAACAAAGAAGGATTATCATCAGATTGTTGATTAGACTCTTTCTCTTTCGACCCAAATAACCATGAAAAGAGTGATGAGATAGAATCAATAATGGATTTAATTGTTGAAAAAATATTGGATAAGAAATTACTGGGTTGCTGAGTATCCTCTTCGGCTGATTCTGGTTCAGGCTCTTTTCCTGCTGTGTCATCCACATCTTCTTCAGGTTTACTTCTGCTTATAAGTGTCTTATCTAACCATTTGAATATATTCTTGTCTAGATTATGAAAATACATTTGACTTATCTCCTTATTTTCATCAACGTAAATCACTAAAGTTGTATTCTCATTCCCCAATCCATCACATTCACTAACGAGCGATTCATGAGAGTTCTTAATGTCTTTGATAAATTGAAGTTTTTCTTCTTCTGCTGAAAGATAATCTCTGTGTTCTGCTCTATAAGTGGTGCCTTTGTATTTAAAACTAAACATTGATTCACGATCTTCATATTCATCTAGTCCAGAATTCTTGACACGTTGTATAATTTGAAATTTCTCTGCTTCTGAAAGGTCCTTGAGGTATATACTACCAGTTGTATCTTTATATTTAAATTTAAACATCCATCCATGGTCTTCATATTCATCTAGTCCAGAACTCTTGACACGTTGTATAATTTGAAATTTCTCTTCTTCTGAAAGGTTTAGGCGGTATACACTACCAGTTGTACCTATGTATTTAAAAATAAAACTCCATCCATCGTATTTATATTCATCTACACCCATCTGCTTGCAAATAGCTTTATAATTTTTTTCTTCTACTTCTCGTCCAACAACATTTGCTATGAGTTCAGTATTCAGAATACTCAAAGTTTGGACTGTTGCCGATGGTGAAAAACACAATTGAAATATGTGGCCTAGCTCATGACCTAGAACAAAATCCATGGCACTTTGCTTATATGTCAGAATATTCTGACAATCTGTTACTCCTCGTGTAATATATCCTGGACCACCATCTTCATCTAAGCCGAGAAGATTGTTATACTTTGTATAATCGCTTCTATTATTAAAAATGTGAACCGTTATATTGTAACTTGCATTACTATTTTTCAAGCAAAACTTTTCTTTAAATGCTTCATAGGCAGTTTTAATGTCTGTTTCTATTTGGTTTTGTTCCTGCTCAGATAAGTTGTCGTATTTTATAGTACAATTTATATACCCGTATTTAACGGTAAAGCTGTTAGACAAAACATCATGTATATTTGTGAAAAAATAATTGAACTGCTTTGACTCAGCTTCCTTATACAATTGATGCCCATATTTATCCCTAGAATACTTTGGTAGTTTAGGTACTTTGGCAATTAAGTTTTTGTTACTATCAAAAAAAGAAATATCAGAATTACCAATCCTAAAATCCTTTATAGATTGCCCGCAAGTGCCATCATTTGCACAATCATGATTATCTTTCTTATTAAACCATGCGTTGGTGTATTTTTCCATTTTGATACCTCACTACCAAACCTTACTATATTATTATCTTGGTAAAAATCATAATAATTCGTTAACTTGTATTTTAAATCTGTATCAAATGTGCTTTTCTCGTAAGGTATCAATTGTGAAGTAATTAACTTTATTTGTTTAAAATTTTGCTAAAATAGCTCTTTTTATACTATGTTTTATATAGCTAAACTGACTTAGATTTACTGACAATTTGAAAAACAAAAATTCGTCATTCCGCTACTAGAGGTTGTCCGGAAACAAGTAAAAGGCTATAATATCTGAAATTTTAGTACGGGGTAAAGATGAGAAAAAAGTATCCAACAGATCTAAGCGAAAGGGAATGGGCAAGAATAGAAAAACACTTCAGAGTATCATACAAGAAAGGAGGAAGGCCGCCAAAGTATAGCAAAAGAGAAATATTAGAAGCAATTTTCTATGTATTGCGTACAGGGTGTCAATGGCGGTATTTACCAAATGATTTTCCGCTATGGAAGACTGTGTATGAGCAGTTCAGGCAATGGAAGAAGCAGGGAATTTTTGAGAAAATGAATTATGAAATTACAAAATATAGTAGAAGAAAAATAGGAAGGAATGAGCAGCCGAGTGCCTGTATAGTAGATAGTCAATCTGTAAAGACTACAGAAAAGGGGGGATCAAAGGCTATGATGGAAGTAAAAAAGTAAAGAGTAGAAAAAGGCATATAATTACAGACACTCAGGGTTTTATACTAGGTTGTTACGTAGGCGCTGCTAACGAAAATGATAGAGATGGTATTAAAATAGCATTAAACAATATGAGAACAAAATATACTAAAGTTAAAAAAATGTGGGCTGACATGGGATACCAAGGAAGAAATTTAAAGAATCACATAAAGGAAGAATATGACATAGATATTGAAATTGTTAAAAGGCCTCCATGTAGATTTTGGGTGCACAAAGATACGCCACCTGAGCTACTACCAACAAGAGAACAAGGGTTTAAAGTACAGCCAAGAAGATGGGTTGTAGAAAGGACTTTTGCTTGGGTTAATAGGAATAGAAGGCTATCGAAGGAGTATGATTTACTCACAACATCCACTGAGAATTTCATATACCTAGCTATGAGTAGGGTTATGTTAAAGAGGGAATATGCTTGAATTTACTAGTTTCCGGACAACCTCCTATAGTATTTTCTAAAACGAATGATAAACGTCTAAAATGGTATTACCAACTAAAAGGTGTAAGTTTGTACATTGATGCATTAGAGGTCTGAGGCGACTTTTGATGGTGTGCCAACAATGCTCTATCGGATTTAGATCTTACTATTACCCACAAATATAAATGTTTGTTGCATAGCTCTTAATGGCATAACTTTTGCTTGAAATAACTGTTTATATGGTGCAATTTACAGCTTTTAGTTGCTAAAATTATAACTCTTAGTTTAATAATTTTAATCTAATAAGCTTTCAGGTTAATAAAATTAAATTATTTGAGTAAATACAATACTATGTTTTTATTTGTGGGTAATAGTAAGGCTTAAAGCAAAATGTAGTACGAACGGTAGGTGGATCTAAAAGATCGAATTACAATCCTGTATACAGCATTTTGCATTATTGTTTGATTATATTTATAGGTACAAAAATGGCTAGAATAATTTTCATGGGAGTAGATGTTTCCAAGGAAGCATTGGACATCTCAATTAATGGCAAGCATAAGCGCATAGCAAACGTGAGTGATGCTATATCTAAGTTTATAGAAACAAATATAGTCGATTTACCCATCAAGTTATGTGTAAGCTGGTGGCTATGAAAAGCTCATTATAAAATTGTTGCAAGATAACTGTCCATAAAGCTCACCCGAATCGGGTATATGCATTTGCCAAAGCTTGCAATCATTTTGCAAAAACTGACAAGTTAGATGCTAAATTACTGGAAAAATACGCTGAATTTGTCAGTAAAGACGGTGAAGTAAAAGGATGTATAATTTCACAAAAGCAAGAGGAATTAAAGGAGCTGGGGGCAGTTGAGCGTAATTTAAATGATGCAATTCATGCAAACAAGTGTCGCCTGCAAAGTGCGACGGGAAAAGCTAGAGAATACATAGAAAGACAGATAGGGTTTGCTGAAAAACAATTGAAAGAAATTAGGCAAGACATAGAAGACGCAATAGCTGAATTGAAAGGAAAAAATGAGCTTTTAATCAGCTATAAAGGTATTGGATCAAAGACGGCGAGCGTTCTACTGACAGAGGTGCCTGAGCTTGGTAGATTAGAGAATAGAGAAATTGCATGCTTAGTTGGAGTTGCACCTAAAACTAGTGAAAGTGGAAGAAAAGTTGGCAAAGCTCAAATCAAAGGAGGCAGGTTTTATGCAAGGAAAGCACTATACATGTCAGCTCTTGTTGCTATGCGCCACAACAGAAAAATGAAAGCGTTTTATCAGCGTTTGGTTGATTCTGGCAAAGCTGCTAAGGTTGCATTAGTTGCTGTCATGAGAAAAATTATCGTTTGTTTAAATGCCATGATAAAAAATAACAACTTTTATCTTGACTCTTAAGACGGTAGATGACAGACCATTGATTGTATGGGTTCCATCTGTTATATATAATCTTTTTGAATACGAAGAAAACTGATGAATGAGTATGATATTACGGTTATAGGTAGCGGTCCTGGTGGTTATATAGCGGCAATTAGGGCGGCACAGCTTGGGTTTAAAACTGCAATTGTGGAAAAAGAAAAAAATTTAGGCGGTATATGCTTAAACTGGGGATGTATACCAACAAAATCACTGCTTAGAGCATCTGAGGTTTATAGGCTAATAAAAAGATCAAAAGAGTTTGGTATAGAAGTAAAGGGAGCGAATTTTGATATACAATCAATAGTGAAATACTCAAGAAACGTTGTTGATAAATTGTCAAGCGGTGTTGCATATTTGATGAAAAAAAATAATATCAAAGTTCATCAAGGTTTTGGTAAACTTGCAGGCAATGGTACTATAAAAGTCGTTAGCGATAAGGAAGAACAAGAAATTGTTTCCAAGCATATCATTTTAGCAACAGGCGTGAGGGCACGGAATCTGCCTGGAATAGAGGCAGATGGAGATTTAATATGGAATGCGCAGCACGCTATGACTCCAGAGAGATTACCAAAATCGCTACTAATTATAGGGTCTGGTGCAATTGGAATAGAATTTGCAAGTTTTTATAGTACTTTGGGTGTTGATGTAACAATCATAGAGATAAAGAGCACTATTTTGCCGCTGGAGGATAAGGACATTTCAGATTTAGCACAAGAAATATTCACAAAACAGGGGATAGAAATATATACAAGCAGTAGCGTAAAAGCTCTTACTAAAAGTAAAGACTCTGCTCAAGTGCTACTAAGTAGTGGTGAGAGCAAAGAATTTGAGAGGGTGATTGTTGCGGTTGGAATTCAAGCAAATATTGAAAATATAGGTTTAGAAAATACAAAAATTAAATTAAGCCCTTCTGGCTTTATTGAAACGAATGAATGGTATGAAACTAGTGAATCAAATGTGTATGCAATAGGTGATGTAGCTGGCCCACCATGTTTAGCACATAAAGCGAGCCATGAAGCCGTGATCTGCATTGAAAAGATTGCTGGTAAAAATGCTCATGCGTTAAAAAAAGAATGCATACCAAATTGCACTTATTCTCATCCACAAATAGCGAGCATCGGCCTTACTGAGGAACAGGCAATAAAAGGTGGGTATGATATAAAAATAGGAAAATTTCACTCTAACTTTAATGGTAAATCTGTTGCACTCAGTGAAACTGAAGGGTTAGTGAAAACGATTATAGATAAAAAAACCGGAGAAATTCTGGGTAGCCACATGATAGGTGCAGAAGTAACGGAGTTAATTAGCAATTTTGCTCTTGCAAAGCAACTAGAAGGAACAGACTTCGACATAAAATCTACGATTTTTCCTCACCCAACCATTTCAGAGATGATACATGAATCAGTGCTTGCTGCAGATGTTAAATAGTTGAACTAACGTTCCATCGTTTTAGAGTTGTCAATGTCTTGAGTAGTAGTTTGATTAGGCACTTTAGTTTCAATAGATTGATTACCACCAGCATCAGAATTCTGTAACTCTTCTTTCAATCCCTTAGCTGCTTCTTTAACTTCAAGCTTTGCCTTTGGATGAAGATCTTCTGGGCCTTTTCCTTTAGTATCCAAACCTTGTTGTAGATTAGTGCTTTTCATTTTATTATGCTGCTCGTGCTCAGGTAGGTCAACGACCGAATTGAAAAGAATTTTTATTATATTTTTTAGCAGTTCTAAAAAACCTCCGCTTCTGCCTTCTCTTTGTTCTTGAGGTTTATTTTTCTCATTAGGTTCTTTTTTACTATTACTTTTAGGCATTTTTAACTCAACTATCATAACGCTTAATAAAATTCTACGTGCAAATTGTTAAATAACAGTTAACAATCTAGGATTTATTATTTACAGATGGATATTATTTTAGCAACAGGTGGCACAGGTGGGCATATCTTTCCGGCCATAGCTTTAGCAAAAGCACTAAAGACACAAGGATACAATTGCATATTATTCACTGATAAAAAAACAAATAAAAATACCGACATAGAAAGCTACACCTTACCATTACGTAGACCAAGCAGCAACAAATTTAAGTTTTTCCTTTTCTTGATATACAGCTCTATGTTAGCACTGTATCAAGTAAGAAAATTAAAACCAAAATCGGTCATTGGTTTTGGTAGCTATGCTTCTTTTCCAACTCTTCTTGCAGCAAGAGTTCTTTCTATACCTATAATTTTACATGAACAAAACACAGTTTTAGGGAGAGTAAATAGATTCTTTTTCAAGAGTGCAAAATTAATTGCAACCAGCTTTCCGGAGACTAAATATGCAGAGGGCAATAAATGTATTTTTACAGGAAATTTTGTTGATATAAAAGCACAGAGCCATTCTAGCACTGAGAAAATCCTAAATATATTGGTCATAGCAGGCAGCCAAGGTGCAAATTTTTTTGATGATGTAGTAAGCAGCGTAATTTGTGATTTACCTATTAAAATGAAAAAGAAAATTAGAGTGACGCAGCAATGTACGAAGAAAAATGTAAACAAGGTCAAAAGTCTATACAAAAGTGAAAAGATCGATTGTGAATTGAGTGAATTTTTTGATGATATGGAGAATAGACTGGCCAATGCTCACTTGGTAATTAGCAGAGCAGGAGCAACTTCAATAGCAGAGATCACTCTTGCTAGGCGTTCTGCTATATATATTCCTTACCCTTACTCAAAAGATAATCACCAATTTTATAACGCAAAATATATTGAAGACTCGAGAGCAGCTATAATAGTTAAGCAGAATAGTGAAGCAAAAAAAAATCTAACAGAGGTACTATTTGATCTATTAAATAATTCTCAAAAATTGCGTGATATGACCAATAGTACAGAAAAAACAGGGATAAAGAATGGGACTACTGAGTTTGTTAAGGTGATTGTTCACAGGTTTAGTTGATGGCTGCTTGCTTTTTCTTCAAACACGTCCCAAAGATCCTTTTCTAGCGATATATTATACAATTTATTGATATAAACTACTCCCGTGGGTGAAGTTGTGTTAATTTCGAGCAGGAAGTCATCTATAATATCAATACCAACAAATATTAGCCCTCTTTTCTTTAATTCAGGACCAATTTTGTTACATATTTCATTGTTTCTATCGTTCATTTGAGCGGGCTCAAAACTTGCTCCAAGTCGCATGTTTGTTCTGATCTCTCCACTGATTTTTGGAATTCGTTTCATTACACCAATTGGTTGGCCATAAAGTAGCAATATTCTTTTATCTTTATCTATGTTTTTACAAAATGATTGTGCAATCACAGGGCATTCGTATTTTGCTATCATGAGATCCACTACTACTTGAATACTATTCTCATCTTGTATTCTTATCACATCGTTTCCTCCATAACTATACAATGGCTTCAGAATAATATCTTGATAGTTGTAGTAGAAATCTCTAATCATTGATATATTTTCAGTAATCAAAGTTGGCGGAATTAGTTCTGGAAATAATGAAGTTATCAATTTTTCAGGACAATTTCTTATTTCTGTTGGATTGTTAATTACCAATGCGCTAGTTTTTTCTAAGATATATGTTGTTGTAATGTAACGCATATCAAAAGGTGGATCCTGTCTGATAAATATGATGTTCATTTCATTCAAGTTGATAGCTACATCTTTTTTGGAGATAAAACTAAAATCATCAACGCTGACTTTCTGAGCAAAAGCAATTGGATAGTTTAGCTTTAGTGCTAAATTATCAGGAGTATAAACAAAAATTTCATACCCCCTCCTTTGTGCTTCTTTTATTAGCGCAAATGTAGTATCAGTTTCAAAATTTATATTTTCATCCATCTGAAAGGCAATTTTCATTTATGTTCTCTACCTATTGTCACAACTATACAAATGTTATAATTTGAAAGCGATTTTTGCCTAATGGCGTAACTTACTGTACCTGTATCGTACATAACTTACAACTTGTTTTACTCCCTTTACTTTTCTTGCAATTGCTATTACAGCTTTTAATTCCGCTTTATTTTGGGCTATACCCATCAAATAAACAACTCTATCAACCGTATTAACGCTATAATTAATTGATTTAATATTTCTTTTCCCCAGAAGTCTTGTTCTTATTTCCGCTGTTATCATGCCATCTACAGTAGTGTCTAGCATGGAAGCCATTTGAATTGGTATTACTCTTATTTCATTTATCACTTCTTTAATTTCTTTTTGCTGCCAAGCTATTTTTTCTGCTGTAAGTTGTTTTTCAGGAGTGTCAACACTTCCAATGAGCAATACTCTTCCTTCACTTACTTTAACCTTTATGGATGAAAATAGCCCATGTTTTAAGAGCCCCTTATTAATTCTGATGACCATAGTCGTATCATCAATGATATTTCCCAAGGATTTGTCCTGCATTGTTATTGCTGTAGCCACCACACCACCTATTATAAGGGTTGTGCAACCACTTTGTGTAATCAAAAAAATTGCGAGTAAGAAGCTTGTTATTAATCTCATTATTGATTTTCAGGGTTTAGAGCTTTCATTAAGAAATGTTAATAAGCTTTTTTGATTGTGTAAATACCATAAATTAAGTAAGACTTTAAACCTTGAATATTTTTAATGGAATACCTATAATAGGGTACTGAAAATTTCTTGCGGGTATGGCGGAATTGGTAGACGTGCCAGGTTTAGGTCCTGGTGAGCTTGCTCGTGGGGGTTCAAGTCCCTCTATCCGCACTTTAAAGTCATGTAACTTAGGTTTTAAGGGAAAATTTATAATCACTAAATACACTTTTGTTTGTGTAAAAACCTGTTCTTAAGGATTGTGTTTAACTTAAATTCTGGTAAAATGACTCTATTAAGATATGAATTAAAATGTTAATAAATGAATTATGATGTCTAATAATATACCTCAAAATACAGTCGAAGTAAGTAGCGTATATACCTACAAAGAGCTTAGTATAGATAAACTAAAGTATGAGTATGAAATCACAGTTGGTAGTGATTATATAAAACAAAAGGTAAATTCCAGGTTGCAAGAGATAGCAGAAAATGCAAAATCACCTGGATTTAGGGCTGGAAAGATGCCCTATGACCTTGTTGTTGCAAATTATAAAAACGAGGCTTTGGAATATGTGATAAATAATACAATTGATTATTGCTCAAGTGATTTGATGAAAAAAATTGAAGTCAAGTCTCACATTTATCCTAAGGTTGATGTTATATCATTACCAGATCTGGGCAAAGAAAATGAGGAGGGCAATTTTGTATACAAGCTATCTTTTGAGTCGATGCCTGAAGTACCGATGATAGATCTTGACAAAATAAACTTAAAGAAAATTGAAGCAAAGATTGAAGAGGAAGATATAAAAGAATTTATTGATTCTATCAAAACAAAGTTCCCCAATTTTGCCTCTGTTGATGATGCTTCTTATCAAGCGAAAGATGGGGATAAATTGATAATTGATTTTGAAGGGCGGATTAGGAATAAGCTCTTTCAAGGTGGAAGTAGCAAAGATTTTGCCGTTAATTTAGGGTCTGGCACATTTATTAATGGTTTTGAAGATCAATTAACTGGTATGAAAAAGGGAGAAACAAAGAACTTTAAGTTGAAATTTCCTGAAAATTACCAAGCCATTTCCCTTGCAGGACAGGAAGCTGATTTTTCTGTGCGAGTTAATGAGATTCAAATTGCCAAAGATTTTGAAAATGATGATGAAATAGCTAAGAGTATTGGGTTTAAAGATTATTCTTTGCTAATAAATCATGCAAAAAAAATGATTGGTGATCAGTGCACCGAAATGAGAAATCTCTTAATTAAAAAGGAGCTGTTTGATTATTTGGATGCTAATTATAGTTTTGATTTACCCACAGACATAGTAAAACAGGAGCAACAAAGAATGGAAGGAGAATTGGGTGCTCAAAATGATTCTCGTAAAGAAGCTGAAAAACGTGTAAAGCTTGCTATGTTATTTATGAAATTTAGTGCAGAACATAAAATATCATTAACTCAAAATGATGTTTTGAGTGTTATTGTAAATCAATATGTCAGTAAAGATGTGCAATTTGACAGAGTACTTAAGCATTTTGAATCAAATAAACAATTTCAAGAATTAGTTAGAGGGCAAGCGCTTGAGTATAAAGTGACAGATTATATAATAGAAAAAGTTAGTAAAGAAGAGCAGATTGTTTCTGTGAAAGAATTAAAGGAATTATTTGATAATATTTAATAGGAAAAGGTATGACTCTTATACCAATTGTAGTTGAACAAACTAGTCGCGGTGAGCGCGCTTATGACATATATTCAAGACTAGTGAAAGAAAGAATAATTTTTGTAACAGGTCCTATTGAAGACAATATGGCCAGTGTAATAGTAGCACAGCTTTTATTTTTAGAATCGGAAAATCCCGATAAAGACATTTGTATGTACATCAACTCACCAGGTGGTGTTGTAACTGCTGGTTTGTCGATCTACGATACAATGCAGTATATAAACCCAGACGTTTCAACTTTATGTATAGGTCAAGCTGCGTCTATGGGTTCTTTATTGCTTGCAGCTGGTACAAAAGGTAAGCGCTACTCTCTACCTCATTCAAGAATTATGATACATCAGCCATCTGGTGGTTATCATGGTCAAGCAACTGATATAGAAATACATGCTAATGAAATTTTGCGGGTTAAGAAAAAACTAAATCAAATTTATGAAAAACATACTGGAAATTCACTGAAGAAAATTGAAGGAATGATGGAAAGAGATAAATTCATGGATCCTGAAGAAGCAAGGAAAATTGGCTTAATTGACAGGGTGATAGCTGAGCGTACAGATATTGAAATTGAAAATATTAAAGTTAAACAAAAGGTGGGTTAATGGATAACAATAATGATTTACACTACTGTTCTTTTTGCAACAAGGCGCAAGATGAAGTAGATAAATTGATTACTAACTCTTCGGATGGTTTAAAGCTGTTTATTTGTAATGAGTGCATAGAATTATCCCATAAAGCAATAAGTCAAAAGAAAGATAGATCTTTTAATTCAGATCGTATATCTGATATGAAGCTATTACTAAAGAAACCTGAGGATATAAAAAACTTTCTCAGCAAGCATGTTGTAGGTCAAGAACACGCGCAACACGTTTTATCTGTAGCTATGTATAACCATTGTCAATCCATGGTACAATTTCATGCTATAAGTGATATTGAAATCGAGAAGTCAAATATAATGCTTATTGGTCCCACTGGTTCTGGTAAGACTTTGCTAGCCAAAACACTTGCTAAAGTTTCAGATGTGCCATTTGCTATGGCTGATGCAACAACTTTAACTGAGGCAGGTTATGTGGGTGATGATGTAGAAAGCGTGTTGTCGCGTTTATTACAAGCTGCAAATTATGACGTTGTAAAAGCACAGCGTGGTATAGTGTTTATAGATGAAATAGACAAGATTACAAGAAAATCTGAAAGCACTTCAATAACCCGTGACGTTTCAGGTGAAGGGGTCCAGCAAGCTCTGCTTAAGATTATGGAGGGTACAGTTGCTTATGTTCCGCCACAAGGAGGGCGAAAACACCCACAACAAGAGTTTATACAAGTGGATACTAGTAACATACTGTTTATTTGTGGAGGAGCTTTTGAAGGCCTCGATAAAATTATTGAAGCGAGAAAAAAGGGAACGTCAGTTGGCTTTGGAGCAGATATAAGTCAGTCTAAAGAGCAAAAGAAAAAGAATGCTTTACATGATGTTCAACCTGAAGATTTAATCAAATTCGGTTTAATACCCGAATTTGTAGGGCGGGTTCCAATAACTGCTGTTTTAGATGAGCTGGATCATGAAGATTTAATACATGTGTTGACAGGGCCAAGGAATGCACTAATAAAACAGTACAAAGCATTGCTTGCGTTTAGCAAAGTAAACCTTGAGTTTTCAGATGAAGCAATATCAGCTATTGCTAAAAAGGCTATAAGCTACAAAACAGGTGCAAGAATGTTACGTGCTATCTTGGAGTCACTTTTGCTTGACATTATGTATACATCTGGAAACGGAGGCTTTGAAGGTAGCACTATAGTAATCACTAAGAAAATGGTAGAATTAGGAAAAGCAACGGTTAATCATAATAACAATGGCAATGTTATAACGGTTAATGATTAATTTGAGGCATATATTATGAACATTGAACGTGCTGTAAGCTCTAGTTTTACTGCATTGCCAGTATTACCTTTAAGAGATGTAGTAATTTTTCCAAATATAATGGTGCCTTTATTCATAGGCAGAGAAAAATCTGTTAATGCACTAGAGTATGCAATAAGTAGTAGTAATCACCAAAATGAGATTTTTCTTGTAGCACAGAAAGATGGCTCTGTTGATAATCCAGAGCCTGAAGATCTTTATGAAGTAGGTGTGTTAGCAAGCATTGTACAACCGTTAATAAAATTACCTGACAATGCAGTAAAAGTTATAATCCGGGGGATAAGAAGGGGAAGAGTTGTAGAATATATTAGCTCTCATACTTTATTACAAGCCAGGGTAGAGTTAGACAATTATTATAAAGAAGATGAAGACAATATTGATTTAGAAGCTTTAAGGCGGTCTGTTGTAGACGCGTTCGATAGCTGGTGTAAGCTAAACAAGAAAAATCAACCCGAGGTTGCCATTAACTCCATTGATCAAATCAAAGAAGTTGATCAACTTGTAGACACGGTAGCTTCACATTTAAATATAAAAGTATCAGATAAACAAAGTATACTTGAGGCTTATGACCCAGAAGAGCGTTTAAAAAAAGCTTTTGCTTTTATTGAGAGAGAAATGAGTATTTTGAACGCACAAAACCGTTTATATAAGACAATTAAATCGCAAGTTGAAAGCACTCAGAAAGTTTACTACCTTAACGAGCAATTGAAAGCTATACAGAAAGAATTAGGCGAATTTGAGAATGGTGATGAAGGGAATATACTCAATGAATTTGAAAAAAAGATAAATGAAACAAAGCTTTCTCAGGAAGCAAGAGAGAAAGCTATAACTGATTTGAAGAGATACAAGAAAATGAATCCCATTTCTCCTGAAGCTACAGTTATATCTAGTTACTTGCATTGGTTGCTTGAGTTGCCATGGGGAAAGTACAAAGATGCAAAAATTAACTTAAATGCAGCTAAGAAAATCTTAGATGAAAATCATTATGGCATAGAGAAAGTAAAAGATAGAATAATAGAATTTTTAGCGGTATTAAAAAGAGTAAAAGAGATAAAAGGTCCTATACTTTGCTTAGTTGGACCGCCAGGTGTTGGTAAAACTTCTTTAGCTAAGTCTATGGCAAGAGCAGTAGGAAGAGATTTTGTTCGCATAGCTCTTGGTGGTGTGCGTGATGAGTCTGAGATACGAGGGCATAGGAAAACTTATATTGGCTCAATGCCTGGTAAAATCATTCAACACATGAAAAAAGCTAATTCATGCAACCCGCTTTTTCTGCTTGATGAAATAGATAAGATGGGTTCTGATTCGCGTGGCGATCCTGCGTCTGCATTACTTGAGGTTTTAGATACTGAGCACAATAAACACTTTACGGATCATTACTTGGAAGTTGAGTTTGATCTTTCAAGTGTAACGTTTGTAGCTACGGCAAACAGCTTAAATTTACCACATCCTTTGCGTGATAGGATGGAAATTATACAATTGTCCGGGTATACTGAAGATGAAAAAATCAGTATTGCTACACACCACCTTATTCCGAAGTTAAAGAAGGAGCATGGTTTGTATCAGAAGGAATGGGACATAACTAATGAGGCGTTATACGAGTTGATACGTTTATATACACGTGAAAGTGGTGTGCGGAGTATGGAAAGGGAGCTTGCAAAGCTCATGAGAAAGGCAGTTAAAGAAATATTGACTGATAAAAATAAGAAAATATCCGTAGGGGTTGACAATTTACAAGATTATTTAGGGGTACGTAAATATACCTTTGGCATTGCGGAAAATGAGAGTTTAGTAGGAATAGTAACTGGGCTCGCCTATACTGAAACAGGTGGTGATATTTTGATGATAGAATCAGTCCTAATTCCGGGCAAGGGAGAAATAAAATACACAGGAAAGCTTGGAGAGGTTATGCAAGAATCTATAAAAGCTGCGTATAGTTATATTCGATCAAATTGTTTGTTTTTTGGTATAAAGCCCGAAAAATTCCAAAATAATGATATACATTTGCATGTACCTGAGGGTGCTGTACCAAAAGATGGCCCTTCTGCTGGCGGCGCGGTATGTACGTCTATTGTTTCTCTTATGACAAATATACCAGTTAACAAAAATGTTGCTATGACAGGCGAAGTGACATTGCGTGGTAGAGTTTTAGCTATCGGGGGCTTGAGAGAAAAATTGCTTGCAGCGCTCAGAGGATCAATCAAAACTGTGATTATACCAAGTGAAAATGAGAAAGATATGCAAGAAATTCCGGCAAGCATCAAAGAAGGGATCAACGTAGTTTTTGCTAAGAATATTGATGAAGTTATGAAAGTTGCTTTAATGCACCCTACTACTCCAATTAATGGTGATGATAATCAAAATAGTGTGCCTTCCTCTATAGAAAGTAAAGATGATACTTTTCCTATGTCGGAAACATTGAAGCATTAGATTAAAAAAATATTATCAATCTCCATTTCTCTTTTATCCGGCAAAAATCCACCAACTTGTGCATCCCATAAGGATATGACTTGCTTTGTTGTTATGTCATTCATATTTTTTACTTATTCTATCTCCCAGTTTAATTCAAGTAGATGATATATTATAATAGTCCTTTTCATGGAAACCTTTTCTGGTAGATTGCTTTCTAGAAAAACATTGGTCAAGGTGCTAACTGTGGTTTATAATAATATAAATTATATCATAGTTGATTTGCATTTATCAGAGCTGGAGTAGAGGTATGTTTTATCTTACAAATTTTTTGCCTATTTTACTGTTCCTATTTCTTTTTGTAGGAAGTGGTATATATTTTACTATTCTTGGCGTGTCAAATGCTTTTTATCAGTTATCTCCACTGGTAGCCATTGTTCCTGCCATAGCTCTGGGTTGGGTTTTATACAAGGGCAATACTGAAGAAAAAATGTATGCCTTTCTAGATGGGGTAAGAGATCGTAATATTATCACTATGTGTATCATTTTCTTACTTGCAGGTGCATTCAGTGAAGTAACTAAAGCAATCGGTAGTGCTGATGCCACAGTTAATTTGGCTCTTTCATTTATACCAACACAATTTTTACTCATAGGATTATTTTTTGTAGCAGCTTTCATCTCCACTGCTATTGGTACATCAATGGGCACCATTGCAACAATTGCTCCTATTGCAGTTGAACTGACACAAGCTGGGATTTCTCCTTCCTTAGGAGTTGCAACCGTTGTAGGAGGAGCAATGTTTGGCGACAATTTATCTATTATCTCTGATACTACAATTGCATCTGTGATGTCTCAAAAGGCTGATATAAAGAAAAAATTAAAACTGAATGCAAAAGTGGCACTAATTGCTTCTATATTCACAATAATTATATTATTTTATAGCTCAAGCAATAGTGCTGCTATTTCAGTTAAGGAGTATTCTTTATTGCTTGTGACTCCTTACATAATACTTATATTGCTTGCAAACTTTGGAATAAATGTATTTACGGCATTGGTTTTAAGCATAACTTTTGCTGGAATCATTGGATTTATAAATAACAACAATTATGGTTTATTGTTTTTAAGCCAAAACATCACTAAGGGGTTTATGAGTATGCATGAAATTATGCTACTGTCATTGATGGTTGGCGGGCTTTCAGGACTGGTAGGTAAAAATTCTAAGGAGTTTGCAGATAAACTTTCATCTTGGGTTATGATACAACGTGGTGGACAAAAAACTGCGCAATTATTTATTGCAAAAATAGTCAGCATATTTGATATTTTACTTGCAAATAACACCATCGCTATAATTTTTAGTGGTGAAATTGCTAGAGATATTGCTAAGAAATATGAAATACCGCCTCACTATAGTGCAGCATGGCTAGGCATATTTTCTTGTGTATTTCAAGGATTAATACCGTATGGCGCTCAATTGCTTTTGGCTAGCACTATTGCTGGAGTTTCACCTTTGGCAGTCGTGCCACACGTATACTATTGCTATGTTTTAGGTATTATTGCAGTGTTATATATTGTATTGAACAAAATTGAGAAAAAAGATTGTGCTTAATATACAAGACAACGCTCCACTCTGTAGAAAATGGATGTTCTTGGCAGTATGTGCTCTTGCTTGCTCTGGGTTACTGTCAATAATTGTTATTTTTCTACGATTGCCTTTTATCTCCTCTCTTGTTCCTTCTGCACAATATATTTTTGATAATGCGCTGGTAATACACGTGAACTTGTCAATTTTAGTGTGGATGTGCTCTATAATATCTCTGCTCTTTATCATAAACCTACAAAATACCAATAGTTGGTTTAACTTTTCATGGGTTCTATCAACCCTTTCGATGCTGCTCATGTTTATATCCGCATTCGTTCCAAACACTGAAGTTATCAAAAGTAACTATATTCCCGTATTACAAAACAAATTATTTTTACTTGGACTCAGTTTATTTATTGCCAGTATATTAGTAAATACAATGCTAGCATACACATCAAAAAAAGAGGTTTCATTTCTCTCTGTTGGGCAAATTGGGCTAGTTATTATACTTGTATCGTCATTTCTTTGCTTTGTTTTAGCATATAATAATATGCCTCCAGGTCTATATCACTCAGATAATAATTTATTTTACGAATATCTCTTTTGGGGAGGCGGACATTTATTGCAGTTTGCTTTTACTCAAGGAATGTTTTTAGTCTATTTAATAATGCTAAGTTCCAATGATATTAGTTTAGCTTCAAACAGTAAAATTACTATTTTACCACTATTTATAAACACGATTTTAGCTGTAGGCGCACCGTTTGTATATTTTGTTTATCCAGTTGATAGTGCCAAGTTAATACAGTTTTTTACTTGGCATATGAGGATTGCTGGAGCAGTTTTGCCGTGCTTTTTGATAATATTAGTGTGCTGCAACATCAGAACTTTTATTAATAATAAAAGCAACTATTTATTACATTCATTTTTGTTGTTCACTTATGGAGATGTGCTCGGAGTGTTGACTATTGAAGGAAATGTCACCATTCCCGCTCATTATCACGGTTCTGTAGTTGGGATCACTATAGCTTTTATGAATTTTGTCTACTGGATGTTACCTAAATTAAACTTTAAAGAGATAAAAAGTTCCATGGTAAGATTACAGATTTATGCCTACAGTATAGGGCATTTTCTCCATATCACTGGCCTTGTGTGGCTTGGTGGATATGGTGCTTTAAGGAAGGTTGCAGATCTGCCAAGCATTTCGTCAATGTTAGCACGCACGTGCTTCATTATAGGTGGCGCTATATCAGTTGTTGGTGGAATGTTGTTCGTAATAATTGTGCTTTTACATCTGTTAAAAGGCAAAGCGCGTACCAACTGACCCATAGAAACAAAAAAAACTTCCTTGACAAATTCCCCCAGCGCCCTTATCATGAAACTGAAGCTATTTATTTATCTTCTCTGTACAGATTAAATGACAAAAAAACTCACGTATCTGGCGTCCCATGTTTAATTTTTTGCACTATGTGCACCTTATGTCTTTATAAAATTTCTAGGTTTTTACCTAATATAAGCTGAAATGCGCTTATAAAGCATTTAAAACATCAAAAAACGCCGATTTAAAAAATGGATAGTGAATAACTAGCTACCCTAGGGTTTCTTTTGCCTTTTTTTCTGTTTAGTAAATTTCTTAATGTTTATAATTTAGATTAGTTGCGGCTTAAAAGCAACTAAATCGCGGTTATTAAGCGTTTAGAATAAAAAAACGCCATACTTGAAAGTATAATGTAAGTAATTAGCCAACCACGGGGCTTCTTTTGCCTTTTTTTTCATTTGGTAAATTTTTTAATATTTATACGGAAGGTAGCGCGTGACGCTGGAACCCCAAAAAAAGGATGATGTCATCCCAGTGCTCCTTTTTTTGTCATCCGAGTAGCTGACACTGTCCTCCTTTGTCATCCCAGTGCCCAGACACTGGGATCCAGCATTTCACGCAATCCCATCAAGAACGTTGTATTTTACATAACACTTTTATGCTTACCAACTTAATAAAATTCCTGGATCCCAGTGTCAGCTACTCGGATGACAAAAAAAGGAGCACTGGGATGACAGGAGAGGGAGGCTACTTGGATGACATCATAGGGGCACTGGGATGACACCATTCTTTTTCCTGGATCCAAATAGTCAAGGCACTGGAATGACAAAAAAAGGAGGCACTGGAACGACAAAGTGGAGTGTCTGCTTCTGTCATCCTATGATAGCTAAAAAGACCTGGTCACGCGCTGGAATGACACCGAAGGGGCTACTGCCCTCTTGGATGGAGACCAGTGTCAGCTACTTAGATGATACCTTTTTTCTACTTAGTTTAGGTTATGCAGAAGTCTAATACAATTATAGAACAAGCTTAAAAATTCTGGTAAAGTAGTTTTATTTACAAAGAAAGAATATGCTACTTGAAATTGAAAAGCGCAGCATAACAAATGCATTGTGGAAGTTGCAAGAAGCAGATCAAAGGCAAATCTTAACTCTTACACAGAGATTTGAGTTACCAGAAATATTAGCAAGAATATTGGTTACTCGTGGTGTTAACATAGAAAATGCAAGCGACTTCTTATATCCACTAATCAGATCGCTATTACCAGATCCCTTTCACCTTCTTGATATGGATAAAGCTGTTTCTCGTATAATACGGGCAATAAAAAATGATGAAAACCTTGCAATATTTGGTGACTATGATGTTGATGGTGCAACGTCGTCAGCATTGATTAACAGGTACCTGAGAGCAATCGATATACACTCTATAATCTACATTCCAGATCGTGTTGATGAGGGTTATGGATTAAACACAGATGCTTTATTACAACTTAAAAAGAATGGAATTGATTTATGTATTTCCGTTGATTGTGGTACGCTTGCATATCAACCAATAGAAGATGCAAAGGCTTTTGGTCTTGATATTATAGTTGTTGACCATCACCTTGGTACGGAAAAATTACCAAGCGCCGTAGCAGTTGTGAATCCAAACCGCCTTGATGAGAGCTCTCCTTATAATAACCTAGCAGCAGTTGGAGTGTCATTTCTGCTAATTGTTGCTCTTAATAAAAGCCTACGTGAGCAAGGATTTTTTACCAACAAAAAAGAACCAGATTTATTTGATCTGTTGGATTTGGTTGCCCTGGGAACTGTCTGTGATGTTATGCAGATCACAGGCCTCAATAGAGCACTTGTCTCACAAGGATTAAAAGTTATGTCAACAAGAAAAAACGTTGGCTTGCGTGTTTTATTTGATGCTTTGGGAATCCTTGAAAAACCAAGTGTTTCTCGATTAGGGTTTAGTATTGGGCCATGCATAAATGCTGGAGGAAGAATTGGAGAAGCATCGCTTGGTGCAAGGTTGCTTTCCACCGATGATGATGAAGAGGCACATTCAATCGCGCTAAAATTAATAGATTTGAATAATGCAAGAAAAGTGTTAGAAAATGAGGCTCTCTTGGAAGCTACAGCACAAGCGGAAAATTCTGCCCAATCAGGTGCGAATTTTATAATGATAAGTGGCAATTGGCACCAGGGAATAATTGGTATAATTGCATCAAGGCTAAAGGAGCAGTTTCACTTGCCAACAGTAGTGATATCTTTAAATAATGGAATAGGAAAAGCAAGCTGTAGATCAATTTTGGGAGTTGATATCGGTGCTGCAGTCCTTTCCGCAAAGTTTATAAATTTGATTATTGAAGGTGGTGGCCATAGTATGGCGGCAGGATTTTCAATTAAAGAAGACAAAATAAATGATTTGCATGATTTTTTTACTGAAAGATTTTCAAACTCTATAAATGAGAAAACTTTAAAAGCTGATAGTATAGTAACTGCTAAAGCAATAAATTTGTCTTTATGGAATCAATTGCAACGCTTGGGACCATTTGGAGTTGGAAATCCTGAACCAAGGTTTATTATCCAAGGAGCAAAGATAAGAAAGCCTGAAGTTATAGGAGTTGACCATATAAAATGTTTTATTGCTGATGATAATGTTATGGTAAGAGCTATTGCATTTCGTTCTGCAAATACTCATCTTGGCTCTGCTATCATGCAGGGTAATGTTAAAGCTATTTTGGGTAAAATCTCTATGAATTACTGGAATGGCAATGAATTTGTACAATTTTTAATAGAAGATGTATTGACCATAAGTTGAGTGTATCTGTTCAGCAGAGTGGCAAAATAGGTAGACAAGATAAACCAAAAAATCGAGAAAAAGTGAGTTTACAACAACTGGTGTCATGAAATTATCTGACACTGATTTCCATCCAAGAGGGTGTCATCCCAGTGCTCCTATAATGTCATCCCAGTGCGTGACACTGGGATGACACCCTACTTAACCGTCATACCGCGATTCATTCGCGGTATCTCTTAGCCGCTAACAAGTAGCGGGATGACGAGCTTATCGTCATGCCACTGCGAACCGTCATACCGCCGCGAACCGTCATACCGCGATTCATTCGCGGTATCTCTAGATCCCGCTAACAAGCAGTGGGATGACGAGCTTATCGTCACGCCGCCACGAACCGTCATACCGCCGCGGCGCTAACAAGAGATCCCGCTAACAAGCAGCGGGATGACGGTTGTCGTTTAGCCATAAACATTAAAAAATTTACCAAATGAAAAAAAAGGCAAAAGAAACCCTAGTCATTGTCTATTTTCAGTATTGGCGTTTTTAAGTCTTAAACACTGCAATTTAGCTGCTTTTGAATGCAACTAACCTACGCTGCAAATGTTTAAGAAATTTACTAAGCAGAAAAAAAGGCAAAAGAAACCCCGTGTTAGCTAGTTGTCACTCTCTAATCCTGCAAATTGGCGTACTATACTGTCTTAAACGACTTATAAGCGCGTTTCAGCTTATATAGGTAAAAACCCAGAAATGTTGTGAAGACATAAGGTGCACATAGTGCAAAAAATTAAAAATAAGACGCCAACTACGTTGTTTTCTTGCTGTTTAATCTGCACAGATGAAGATAACTGAATACCTTCAATACCATGATAAGGGCGCTGGCGAAGGGTGTCAAGCAAGTTTTTCGTTTCTATATGCGCTACCTTAAGACTTCAACGTCTTAACGCACCTAACTCCATCTGCATATAAATTTGCATGGCTCTTTCCAGTATTAAGCAATGCAAATCCAATGTTGTCTACACTAGAGCGCAGTTCCCCTATTTCCTCATTGTTTTCATTTGTCACTTTAGTGCCAATATCTGGAAGTGCGTTATCCCCCTCAACAAGGTAAAGTTTTCTTCTGAATATTTCTTGTCTGCTCATTCGATTTACAACTTCCTGACCTATATAACACCCCTTATTAAAGCTTATACCGTTTACTTTATCGATTAAAAATTGCAGCGGAAACGATGAATTCTGCACCATATCTTTCGCTCCATCTGGAACGAGATTTTGAATTCTGACTTTTTCATACTGAGTAAAATCCCCAACCGGCTCTTTTATTTCATCTTTATGTATGATCCTCATTCCTAGCAGCTTGTGCCTTGGATCTTGAAAAATAACTTGTGACTTACCACTACACTCCGCCAACTTAGTATTAAACAAAACTCCAACCTTATATAGTGCGCTAACGTCTTTAATCTTCACTCTCAAGTAAGTTTTAAGCAAATCCAGTTTCTCGATTATTTGCTGCAAGTGCATGTTTTCGCACTCTAAGAGGGTGTATTTACCATATTCAATAAGAAAAAAATCATATAGATATTTTCCCTGAGGGCTAAGCAATAAAGAGTAAATGGCTTTTTGGCTATCCAACTTATTAATATCATTGGTTATAATACCCTGCAGAAAATCTCTAGTGTCAGGCCCATATAGCACTATCACACCACGACTTAAAAATGGTATATAACTCATGAAATCTCTATAAATAAATCTAAATTTTATTATATAACATTAGGCTCTTTTAGAAACTGCTTTTGGCGTGCATATTTTACAAGCTCCAGCCCTTGAAATCTAACTTACGAGTATATATATATAAACTTATAAGTTAATTTGTTGATGAGGAAAAACAAATGTCAAGTATAAGTTTAAATGTATTAGATGATAGCGTGCTGATCAAGCCTATTAGCGAAGAAAAGCAAGGTGGAATTGTGCTTCCATCAAGTGCTGAAAAGAAACCTACTAAAGGTGAAGTTATAGCAATTGGTGAAGGTTCACGCAATTCAAGTGGCGAACGCGTAACTTTAACTGTGAAAGCTGGTGATAAAGTGTTCTATCGCCAATGGGCTGGTACAGAAATAGAACATAATAATGAGAAGCTTATCGTGATGAAAGAGTCCGATATACTTGCTGTCATTAAGTAGCGGTCTTTATTTTACTAAACTGAAACAAAGCGCAACATAGCGCATTGTAAATGATTTTATTATAGTTTTCTAAATTTTTTATTAACAAGAGGTGATAAAAATGACTAATGTAGTAGTATCAGGTGAGCAGTTGCAAGAAGCCTTTCGTGAAGTTGCAGCAATAGTGGATTCAACGGTAGCAATAACTGCAGGACCTAGAGGAAAAACAGTAGGGATTAATAAGCCCTATGGAGCACCAGAAATTACAAAAGATGGTTATAAGGTGATGAAGGGTATCAAGCCTGAAAAACCATTAAACGCTGCGATAGCAAGCATCTTTGCACAAAGTTGTTCTCAATGTAACGACAAAGTTGGTGATGGTACAACAACGTGCTCAATACTAACTAGCAACATGATAATGGAAGCTTCAAAATCAATTGCTGCTGGAAACGATCGTGTTGGTATTAAAAACGGAATACAGAAGGCAAAAGATGTAATATTAAAGGAAATTGCGTCAATGTCTCGTACAATTTCTCTAGAGAAAATAGACGAAGTGGCACAAGTTGCAATAATCTCTGCAAATGGTGATAAGGATATAGGTAACAGTATCGCTGATTCCGTGAAAAAAGTTGGAAAAGAGGGTGTAATAACTGTTGAAGAGAGTAAAGGTTCAAAAGAGTTAGAAGTTGAGCTGACTACTGGCATGCAATTTGATCGCGGTTATCTCTCTCCGTATTTTATTACAAATAATGAAAAAATGATCGTGGAGCTTGATAATCCTTATCTATTAATTACAGAGAAAAAATTAAATATTATTCAACCTTTACTTCCTATTCTTGAAGCTATTGTTAAATCTGGTAAACCTTTGGTTATTATTGCAGAGGATATCGAAGGTGAAGCATTAAGCACTTTAGTTATCAATAAATTGCGTGGTGGTTTAAAAGTTGCTGCAGTAAAAGCTCCAGGTTTTGGTGACAGAAGAAAGGAGATGCTCGAAGACATAGCAACTTTAACTGGTGCTAAGTACGTCATAAAAGATGAACTTGGAATCAAGATGGAAGATCTCACGCTTGATGATCTTGGTACGGCTAAAAATGTTAAAATTACTAAAGATAATACCACAGTTGTCAGCGAAAATAGCGATTCTGACAGTGTGAAAGCTAGAATCGAGCAGATTAAATCTCAAATTGAAACTTCAACTTCTGATTATGATAAAGAAAAGCTAAGAGAACGTTTAGCGAAATTATCAGGTGGCGTTGCTGTGCTCAAAGTTGGTGGAGCAACTGAAGTGGAAGTTAAAGAACGTAGAGATAGAGTCGAAGATGCGCTGCATGCAACAAGAGCTGCAATTGAAGAAGGTATAGTTCCAGGTGGTGGGGTTGCGCTTCTTTATGCTTCATCTGTTCTCGACAAATTAAAAGGTGCAAGTGACGAGGAACAAATAGGCATAAACATTATCAAGAAAGTTCTCAGTGCTCCAATTAGAAGGTTAGTCAAAAATGCTGGTCTTGAATCTGCTGTTATAATTGACTATTTGATTAAGCAGAATGATAAAGAGCTTATATACAACGTTGAGGCTATGAATTATGCTAATGCGTTTACAGCTGGTGTGATTGATCCAGCAAAAGTGGTGCGTATTGCTTTTGAAACAGCGGTATCTGTTGCGAGTGTGCTGATAACTACTGAATCTATGATAGTTGATGTACCAAGCAAAGAAAATGCTTCATCTCCTATGGGTGCAGGAGAAATGAGTGGCATGGGTGGATTCTAAGTAGAATGAAACCGTGGAGCAATTGCTCCACGGTAGTTCCAAAAAATCTCACATTTTACTATTCGTTAAAGGTAATACGTTTGGTGCAGAAATGCACTACTGTTTGCATCCGTTTCACTCCTTTATATTGTGGTTGTCTAATAACAAAAAGGCAGCATAAGAAAACTATAACCCCTAGTATATTTATACTATAGCTGACCCAAGCAACACGTCATACCGCGATTCATTCCACAACTGTACGAACATTACAATATGGCACATAGTAAACGATGTCATGAAAGTAGCTGACACTGGAATGACACCCTTTTGGATGGAAACCAGTGTCACGCACTGGCATGACACCCATTTGTTCCTATAGTTGTCTTTTCTCGTCTACCTTATTTTGCCACTCTGCTGAACAGATACAATTTACAACCACCCCCCTACCCTTTTTAGTTGTTCAGCAAATATAGAGAGGTTAAAGGGAGTGGTATTACTTAAACAACTAAATAAAAAACCAGGTAGATCATTCTGAAATTCTTGCATTTTTGTCCATAATTTTGTTAAATAACTTCCCTTTTGGTCATATCGAACCAAATTTCTTTTTCACACCACCTTTTAAGCCACTTTCGTTAGTTTTTGTCATAATGCGATCAAACACTCCCAATAACCTCTTTAATAGGTTTGGAGTTAGCGAAGAGATAAGATCAACAGATACGTTATTGTTTTTGTCATCACCACTTGCTTTATAGTCTATTGAAACGATTCCCCTACTTTTCCCACCAGTAAAAAGTTTTCCAATTATAGGAATTTTTAACAAAGATTTATTAATTGAATATGCTGGTATTACTTGTCCTGCAACCTGGAATTTATAATTTCTAATATCGAGCTTACCACCAGTGCTAATACCTAACTCCGCCCCTTCAAGCCAAGATTCTTCAATTTCAATAGTGCCATCTTTGTATGAAAAAGGTGCATTACATTTGTAAAAGTATACACCTTCATTTTTTATGGCATTTACAATGCCAGGCAATGAAGACATCGACAATAAAGTAGTAAGTAGTGGAGCATCTTTGATGTAGAAATTGCTAATGGATAACGTACCATAATGTTCTCCACTTTCTCTCTGAGGAGAGAGATAAAAAGACAATTTGCCGTTTTTAATTGATTTACTAATGCCTAAGGAACGCAAAAGCATACCTGAATTATCCGCATATATTTCGAGCCCTATTCCACTGTATTCTGCTAGTATGTTGCTGCTATTTTCCAGAAACTGCCCTGTAAATTGACTTCCATTGCAATTACCTTTAGTACAGGTTACATTCAGCTTAGCATTTTTGATAACGATGCCTTCTTTCATAATTACATTGTCAACATTCATACTAATCTCTATATCTTTATTTAATCCATTACTGTTTTTGCCAAGCAAGCCTAAAATATCACTTAAGTTAATTTCCTCACCATAAATAGTTATGGCATTTTTCTCCTTACCTGATTCAATTTCTATACTAAAATCATTATCAGGCAATTTAAAGCTACTAGAATTTAAATATAAATTTCCATTTTCTACTCTTCCGCTGAATTTTATATCTAGGTCATTTCCTACAATGTCTAATTTATCTACTAACAATTCACCTGCTCCTTTTAACCTTGTAGAAAACAAAATTTTATTGTGATCTTCAAAGCGATTTTTCCACCCTAAGTAGCTTGAATGTGATTCAAATTCTGATAAATCTATATCACCATTAACATACCCCGTCTTATCTTGATTTATCACTGACTCTAAATTTGCACTGACATAGCCACTATCAAAATTAAATATTTGAGCGGGTAAATCTCCGGTCAAATTCCAGGCGAAACTTTCATTCCTATTGCTACTTTTCAGGTCAAATAATAGCTGTGTGTTATTCACCATACCACTACCATTTAAATCTATAAAGTCACTGCCAAAACTAAGCTTAATATCATATTTACCAAGACTTGCATTATAGACGGCCAAATTGTCAATTTCAGAATGAAAATTTGCTGAGAAGTCTACTTTTTTGTCATCAGCATTTAGATTAAAAATGCGAAAATTAAATACGGATTTTGCCATTCCACTTACTTTATCCCTTTCAACCTTCACCACATCATCCAGCTTAAATCTTATAGGCTCATATAAACCATAAGCATCACTTACAGCTTTGCCATTAATGGTTAGAACTGAATCTTCCTTATTTAGAGATTTCATTTCAATATCACCACCATTAACAGTGAAATTCTGAAACTTAGCGCTATTTACAGTAATTTCAAGATCGTTATTCTTGATGATCAAATCACCCTTTAATTCCTTTACTTGCTCAAAATCTTCATCAAATTTTACGCTACCGTTTTCTATATCAGCAACAATTACAATGTCTGACAGATCGTCATCAACCAAATTGTTAATTTTGCCATTGAAACTTACAATGGTATTTAAAACATCCCCATCAATATTATCACAATACCAGCTTTTAAATTTACTATTTACTACACTATCTGGTATATAAGTACATAAATCCTTTGCAGCAAACTTACTAATATTAATTCTAAGCAAAGCATGACTTGTACCAAAGTTCATTTTGCCTATTAAAGAGAGATACGTGTCATTTAACTTAAAATGGAAGTTTTTTACACTAATAATTCCATTACTATATGTTAAATTTATATTTACATTAGTTAAGGCCAAATTTTTGTTCAAATAATTTTCTGTATTTAATACGTATATATTTCCATCTACAATTTCATCCTTTTTATTAATTTTCACTGAGAAGCTTCCTTTGAATCCTATATTTTTGTCCAAATTGTAGCTTTTAACTAATGTAGAAAACTTGCTCAATAGTCCCAATTTTAGATCATAAAATGTCCCGTACACATTTAGCAAATTGTTGCGATTTTTTATCGTAATTGATAAATCATCCAAAAATCCCTTTCCATCTTTTGTATTCACATGAATATCTAAAACATTAAAATCTTCCCCCTTCCCTATATATAATTTATCAATAAAAAATTCATCTTCTGTGCTTTTATCAATAGCGATGTTAGTAAATTCAATTTTTGAATCCGCATTTAAGTCAAAAAAAAATTCCCTTATTGTTTTTAATAGATTTTTTGCACTACTTTCTGTCATCTTGAAATTCTTCCCTGTCATCCCAGCACTCGTCCTTGTCATCCAAGTAGCTTGACTACTTGTTTCTTTTTTTCTAGATTCCAGCGTCACGCGCTGGAATGACACCGAAGGAAGGCGGTTACTACTTAAATAATGATTATCCAAAAGGTCTAATGAGTTTTGCGGATTAACATTAGTTTCTTCTCTCTTGATACATACATGCACATTATCAGCTGAAACCTGAGAGAGATTTGTGCTAGCTTTAAATAAGGAACTTAACTTAAAATGTACAAAAAGCTCAGGAACTTTTATAGTAAAATTAGGGTTTGCTATTGCCAAATCCGTAATGACTAAATACGGATCTTTGCCATCTTTCTGCCAAACAACTGAGGTATTCTCCATATTAACGCTTGAGCCAACAAATATTTTTGATATTTTATGTTTAACATAAAAATCAATATAATTAATATTGATTTCTAAAGGCTTAAAAAAAATAAAGAAGCACAATATGAATAATAAAGCTACGGAAAATAATATAGTAATTTTTTTAAGCATCGATTATTGCTTTTCTTGCTAAACTATCAGCCTCCTCATTATACTTATCGCCACTGTGTGCTTTAACCCACTTCCAATCAATTTCGTGTTGTGAAGCAACGTTGTCTAGCTCTTTCCACAATTCCATATTTTTTACTGATTTTTTATTACTTGTTTTCCAGCCATTCATTTTCCACTTATTTATCCATTCTGTTATGCCATGCTTAACATAAAGACTATCCGTATATAAATTAATATTACAAGAAAATTTCAATACTTTCAGCCCATTGATCACCGCTGTTAACTCCATTTTATTGTTTGTGGTATTTTCTTCTCTACCATAAATGTCTTTTCTGTAATCTTGAAATAATATGATAGCTGCCCATCCTCCCGCTCCAGGATTACCAGAACACGCCCCATCCGTATATATTATCACTTCTTTTTTACTCATCTTTGTTTATATCGGTTAACAAAGTATATAGTTGCTTTTATGAAAGCACAATTTCTAAAGGTAGTTTAAGCTGCACCTTTAAATTTTATTATAGAAACAAAAAAAAGTGTGACAACGAGCATTACCAAAAGGAAAAGTAAAAAATAGTTTTTATGCTTCTGCCGTTCTTTCATAACTAAAATAAATCAATAGAACAAAAAATAATACTGGCGAATAGGGAAAATAGATAAGAAATTGAATAAGAAAACATTTTTTTCTGTGAGCTGTGATTCTTGAACTTCATAACAGATACAGCGTACCAAATAAAAACGCAACCTTCAAAGGTTGCCATGCTTAGATAAAGTAAAGCCTTTTTCAAAAATAGAGCCGGAAGCAAGCTAGTTAGCACCAGCAAAACACTATAAATTAATATATATTTTCTTGTTTTTTCCGGACCATAAACAATATTGAACATTGGAATCGATGCCTTTGCATAGTCTTCAGACTTATTTAAAGATAGGGCCCAAAAGTGTGGTGGAGTCCACATAAAAATTACTAAAAATAAAATGAAACTTTCCCAACTGACAGAATTAGTCACAGCTGCCCAGCCAATCATTGGAGGGAAAGCACCTGCTGCACCACCGATAACGATATTCTGCGGAGTGCGTCTTTTGAGCCAGATCGTATATACAAAAACGTAAAACAATATGCTGATTGCAAGTAAAGCAGCAGAAATATAGTTTACTGCTATTGCCATGATAAATACTGACAATATTCCAAGAGTTATACCAAATTCAAGCGCGCTTTCTGCAGAAACTCTACCTGAAGGTATAGGGCGGTTTTTTGTCCTTTCCATGAGCAGATCTATGTCTTTGTCATACCACATATTTATAGCACCTGCAGATCCTGAGCCAAGAGCAACACATATAAGAGATATTAGTGCTAGAAAAGGGTGCATACTACCTGGTGCAGTAACCATACCAGCAACTGCAGTAAATACCACAAGATACATTATCCTTGGCTTCAGCAAACGCCAAAAATCCAGTATTGTTGATTCAACATTTAGCAAAACACTTGTGTACATTCTATTTTACCACTGGTGGCTTTTCGAAAGTATGAAAAGGCGGTGGTGAAGATACCGTCCATTCCAAGGTGTCACCTTCCCAAGGATTATCTCCAGCTTTCTTGCCCCATTTAAAGAGATGTATAACTATAAACACAAAAAACATAACTGAAACAAAGGACATATACGAACCAATTGAGGATATATAATTCCAAGGGATAAACGCATCAGGATAATCAGGTATACGCCTTGGCATACCAGCTAATCCTAAGAAATGTTGAGGTAAAAAAGTGATATTGGTGCTAATAAAAGTAAGCCAAAAGTGGATTTGACCTAAGCGCTCATTATATTGTTTACCCGACATTTTACCAATCCAATAATAAAAGCCAGCAAAAGCTCCAAATAATGCAGCAAGTGACATGACATAATGGAAGTGAGCAACAACATAATAGGTGTCGTGCAGGAGCTTATCTATTCCACCATGAGAAAGAATTATTCCCGTTATGCCACCGCCAACAAACATAAAAATAAAACCTAGTGCAAATAGCATAGGGGTCTTAAACTCAATTGCTCCGCCCCACATAGTTGCAATCCAACTAAAGACTTTTACACCAGTTATAACACCGATAAAAATTGTGGTAGTGCTAAAAAATGCAGCAGCGTCAGCACTAAGCCCAACAGTGAACATATGATGAGCCCAAACCATAAAGCCAAATACTGCTATACCTATCATTGCATAAACCATCCCTATGTAACCAAATACAGGTCTGTGAGAAAAAGTTGATACAACCTGACTTATGATGCCAAATGCAGGAAAAATAATTACGTAAACTTCTGGATGACCAAAAAACCAAAATAAATGTTGAAATAACACAGGGTCACCACCACCTGCAGGATCAAAAAAGGAAGTACCAATATTGCGATCAGTAAGAAGCATAGTTATAGCACCGGCAAGCACCGGTAAGGCAACAATCAACATAAATGCTGTTAGCAAGACAGACCAAACAAATAGTGGCATCTTAGTCAACGACATGCCTTTCGCACGCATGTTAAATATAGTAACTATAAAGTTGATCGCCCCAACAATTGACGACATACCAGCAACATGAAGTGCAAGTATAGCAATGTCAACTCCTGCACTTGGATGGGACATTACCTGTGATAAAGGTGGATATAAAGTCCAACCTGTACCTGGACCTTCACCAATAAACACTGAGAGAATGAGCAAAATAAAAGATGACACTAATAACCAAAAACTTAAATTATTCATACGAGGAAATGCCATATCTGGTGCGCCAATCATGAGAGGTACAAACCAGTTACCAAATCCTCCCATGAGGGCTGGCATTATCATGAAAAACACCATTATCAACGCATGCCCTGTAACCATTACGTTATATAATTGATAGTTATTGTTAAGTATATTAATGTGCATTAGCTGAGTGCGAATAATCACCGATAATAATCCACCAATAATTCCAGCTAATATGGAAAAAATAATGTACAGTGTCCCTATATCTTTATGATTGGTGGAAAACAACCAACGCTTTATGCCCTTTGGTACGTCACTCATATCTATACTCCAAATTTAACTCACTAATTTTCTATTTTCAATCCACTTATTAAAATCTTCTTTGCTTACTGCTTCAACAACAATTGGCATAAATCCATGGCCTTGACCACACAATTCGTAGCACTGCCCATAATAAACACCAGGCTTTTTGATATTAAACCACGCCTCATTCAGCCTACCTGGTATCGCATCAATTTTTACACCAAAAGCCGGTACTCCCCAACTGTGTATCACATCTCCTGCTGTAACTTGTAAACGAACGTTAGTATTAACGGGTAAAATGATGTTGTTATCAACAGAGAATAGCTTTAAATCTCCTTCGATAAAGTCTTCTTTTCCCTTAATATAACTATCAAATGACACACCTTGATATTCTGGATATTGGTAGCTCCAATACCATTGATGGCCAATAACTTTTAGTGTTATGTCAGCTTTCGGTATTTCTTCCTGTAGCTTCAGTAATTTAGCGTTTTCAAAGGCTAATATTCCAACAATGATAGTTGGTATAACAAACCAAATAATTTCTAAAGGAACACTATGGGTAGTTTTACTTATGTTTGTTACTTTGCTTTTACGAAAGCGAAACGCTATATAAGCAAGCAGCGCCCACACAAAAAGCATTATTGTAACCATCACAAGCATCACAAACGAATGTGACCTAACTACAGCCTCCATTACTTCAGTCGCAGGAGCAGGAAATCCAAATTGCCAGGAAGTAGGAGCAGAGGCAACAGATATATTTGAGTAAAATATTATCAATAGTGCAAATAACTTCACCATATCTTTTGTTTGTTTGCTATAAAACTAAGTGATATACTGTATAATAGTATATATAAACTTACTATGCAAATAGAGATTAGTGATGGTTAATAATTTTTTAGCATTCAACAAGTATAATAGTACAATACTAATTTGAGGAAAAAAGCATTTACATAAATCTATTGTAAGTAAAAATATTATAATATCTTAAATTAAGTATTTACTTTAAGTAAATTCTATAATAAGTTTAATAGTGTCTGTTACTGCTAATAACCCTCTAGCCTCACACCTAAAAGCAGTAACAGACACTATTAAACTTTATGATAAGTTTATGATTTGCAAGATCAAAATCTTGCAAGTGTCTTTATTTCATTATACATTGCAGTTTGTTAATTAACTTTTAATGCCTATGGTAGCATTTACTGAACCAAAGGTTTGCGTATTATAGAAAATAATTACAAAAAAAACACACTATTTATATACCATACAAACTTTTTTCATTCTGCATAGCTGAGTTACTAGATTCTGTAAACGAAATCTTTAGAGAAGCCAAATGGGCAAAGTTTCATGAAGGTCTTTGGCATCTCTTAGCATAGATCCCTTACTTAACCGTCATACCGCGATTCATTCGCAGTATCTCAAAGCATAGATCCCGCTAACAAGTAGCGGGATGACGATTGTCGTTTAGCCATAAACATTAAGAAATTTACCAAATAAAAAAAAGGCAAAAGAAGCCCCGTGGTGGTTGGCTATTTACTATGTACTAAAATATCGGCGTTTTTTTTGACCTTACCCAGAAAAAGTGGAGAGAAAGTTTGGAATGTTTTTCACAAAGAGAATGATGAATCAAAATGCTCAGGAATGCAATAGTTAATAGTGACGTTGTTTGTTATAAAAAATTTCTATGTATTCAAATATTGCAGTTCTAGTTTGTTGAGCAGAGTGTTGTGAAGTATCAATAAGTATTTCTCTTTTCAATGAGCTAAAGAAGCTTTCCACAACAGAATTGTCGTAACAACAACCTTTATGACTCATCTATGTTTTTTATGGATAAGAGATATTGATAACCTTGCGAAGTATATTGTGAACCTTGATCACTATGTAATAGTAGATTTTTGGCAGGTTTACGCTTGTTAACGGCCATTAATAAAGAGTCCATAACCAATTGTTTATTTATTGAACTGCTCATTAACTACCATGCGTGAATATAGATCGATTATTGTTGCCAAATATAGCCATCCTTCTTTGGTTTTTATATAAGTAATCCCATACTTTATTTGGTTGATCGACAATAAAGTTTTGGTCTAATATATTGGGAGCTACTGTCCGTTTGTTGTTTCTTAATTTTAAATTTTCTTCTCAATATAGCCTGAATACCATTTTTCTGCATAATACTTTGCACTGTTTTTAAGTTGCAACTTTTACCCAAAGCCTTCAATTCAGCATGAATTTTAGGAGCTCCATATCTACATTTAGAAACTTGATATATTTTTTGAATAGCTGCGAGTAGCTCTTTATTTGCTGATTCTCTACTGCTTATTTTTCTTGTGGTCCACTTATAGTAGCCACTAGCAGAAAATCCTACATAATTCCTGTACTTTATAGCAGTTACTATATAAAAAAATATTTTACTCTTTTTGACTGGCCAGGGCTTTTTTTTAAATGTCTCTTTCCCTTGTTACTCTTGCTAACTCTCTTTGTAAATCAAACCTCTCTTTGTCGTAAGGAGCCATGTTACCTCTACCTGGAAATGCATCTGCTGCCGACTTTTTTTCGTTGTGTTTCTTTATCCATTTTCCTAATAAACCACCCTTTATTCCTAAATCCTTTGCTATTTTTGTAATTGTTTGACCTGTCTTTCTTTGTTCATTTGCCAGTTTAACAGCTTCCAATTTGAATTCTGCCGTATATTCTCTTGCCATTTCTAATCCTCCAAAATTTTATTTTACCCGAAAAAACTCCTTTCTTTCTCTCCACTTTTTCTGGGTAAGGTCAATTCGGAACTCTATTTCTTTTTTACGATCTTTACTTTTATTCTTATTGTTCATATAATATACCCTTCACTAATAATAAATTATTTTTAAATGTTTACTGTTATTTTCTTAGCAGTATTGGCATAAAGCCATAGCTTTTGGGTGAAGTCAAATCAAATTTTCAATTTTTTTTTGTTTATTTTTTTATGAAAAGGTAGAAGATATTAATAGCTGCTAATTTCTTTAAACGATGTTGTCGTAGATTCGTATTTTTATACACCAAAAAGGGTATCTTTGATGTCTCCTACAGCTCCAAACTCATAGCATCCATTTGCCGGCCTTTTAAGGCGCTTTATAGAAGGGTTAATAAAAGATGTACAAAGGACGTCTAAGGTGCGTAGTAGCATTCTAAAGCCATCTATGGGAGACATTTTTTTCATCAACGCATTCAAAACTTAAAAAAATAAAAAACTTGAACATTTCTTCAGAATTATGTATAATTATTAATGCTTTTTAAGGTTCTTTCTTATGACTTTTTCTAAGTTTCTTGATCCCAAAAATGATGTATCGTTTAAGCGTATCTTCGGTACTGAAAAAAATAGAGATATCCTTATTCACTTCCTCAATGATATTCTTGGCTTTACTGGTAAAAATGAAATAAAGGATATAGAGTTTTTAAGTACTATTCAAGACCCCGATATCGCCGCTAAAAAGCAAAGTATTGTTGATGTTCTCTGTAGAGATTCTACAGGTGCTCAATACATTTGCGAAATGCAGGTCGCTAAAACTAAAGGCTTTGAAAAACGTGCCCAATACTATGCTGCTAAAGCTTACTCAAGGCAAGCTGATAAAGGTGACCAGTATCATAACCTTAAGGAAATTATCTTCATTGCTATAGCAGATTGTGTACTGTTTCCTAATAAATCTGAGTACAAATCAAAGCATACTATTCGAGATGAAGACACTAATGAGCATGATCTAAAAGATTTCTATTTTATATTTATTGAGTTGCCAAAATTTCCAAAGAATAAGGAAGATCAGTTGGAAAATATAGTTGAAAAATGGGTTTATTTTTTTCGATATGCAGATGAGACTAGTGAAGAAGAGCTGGAAAAAATAATAGGTAGTGATGTAATAATTAAAAAGGCCTATGAAGAGCTAAATAGATTCAACTGGTCAGAAAAAGAATTTATTGCCTATGAACAGGAAATAAAACGTATTCTTGATGAACAGGCTGTCCTCGCTCAAAAACTTGATGATGCTACTGAAAAAGGTAGAGAAGAAGGTAAAGAAGAAGGCATCCAAATCGGACATGAAAAAGGCAGAAAAGCAGAGAAAATCGAAGTGGCAAAGAACTCACTTAAGGCCGGTGTCTCTATTGATGTTATCGCTCAAATTACCGGCCTTTCGATAGATGAAATTCAAAAATTAAGGAATTAATACTTTACCTTGACCTCTAGCTTGAGTTAAATGACATTGAACAGAAGTATTATTTAGGTAACTTTTAGGCTCCAAGCTTATTTGTTGTTCTTTTACGTCACTCACTTCTAATCTGCTTAACATTTGTTGCATTAATTGATTTATTACTGGGTCTATTCTTCTATTAAATTCAGCCATAAACTTATCAAACTTTTTCGGACTTAATCTACCGGGATCTCCGGGTTCTCTACCAGGCAATGCTTCCTCTGCGTATGATTTTAAAATCCCTGAAATTTCATTAAATTCACCACTCCTAATTTTTTCATTAATCTTCTCAAATAATTTCTCAAAATTAATATCTAAGCGGTGCATTTTTATACCACCTTTCGATTCAGCTTGCTTCTCTAATACTTCCTTGAACGACTTTATAATATCCGATGTGTAAAAAAGAGCCTTTACAGGATTAACATCAGAAAACTTAGGAAGAGGACACTTTTTATCTAGAAAAGCTTGTAACAAGAAAAACATCAAGCTAGCATTATTACTCGCACAAACTTCACGACTAAATTGGCTAGTATATTGGATATTTGGGTTTCTTACTGTATCAGAATGATTGGAGCTACTTCCTGCTGTACCAGAACGGCTAGAGCTATTTTCTGAAAATGAAGGCAACGCAGCCCTTAAAGGGGAAGAGATAAACTGAAAAACACCTTTAACAGCATCTATCCATGAAGACGGCTTACTTGCTCCGCTTGTAGCTCCTATTTTGTTATAGCCTATTTCGTCACTTTGCGATGAATTGTCTGATGCATTATCATAAGATAGATCACACTTAGCTTCTTTTGTAATACTATATTGTACATCACGCTTCTTGCGAGTAGATCCACAATCCTCAATTTTCCATTGACATGGACTATCTTTGCCCCTGGCCTCCAAGTAAATACTCTCCTTCTATCCCTATCATGGCTAAGATAATCACTAGCAGGATATAAATACTCATTAAAATAAGTGCTTTTTATATATATGTTGTTACCTTCAGGTTCAAATTTCCATTGACATGAACTATCTTTGCCCCCTGGCCTCCAAGTAAATACTCTCCTTCTATCCCTATCATGGCTAAGATAATCACTAGCAGGATATAAATACTCATTACTATAGTAAACACTTTTAATACATACCTCCGATGAAAATACTGCATTCTTTACTGACTCTGGTAATTCTCCTTTTATCCTTTCAAGCTCAGATTTTTTTTCCGAATGAACATTATGGTAATTACTCATCTCCATAATTCTTTTTACATAACGGGCTAACCTAAACTCCGCATTTTCCACACCTTTAACTTCAATACTAGCTCCAATATTGAGAAGATTTGTAACTTCACTAAGAGGTTGTCCGGAAACAAGTAAAAGGCTATAATATCTGAAATTTTAGTACGGGGTAAAGATGAGAAAAAAGTATCCAACAGATCTAAGCGAAAGGGAATGGGCAAGAATAGAAAAACACTTCAGAGTATCATACAAGAAAGGAGGAAGGCCGCCAAAGTATAGCAAAAGAGAAATATTAGAAGCAATTTTCTATGTATTGCGTACAGGGTGTCAATGGCGGTATTTACCAAATGATTTTCCGCTATGGAAGACTGTGTATGAGCAGTTCAGGCAATGGAAGAAGCAGGGAATTTTTGAGAAAATGAATTATGAAATTACAAAATATAGTAGAAGAAAAATAGGAAGGAATGAGCAGCCGAGTGCCTGTATAGTAGATAGTCAATCTGTAAAGACTACAGAAAAGGGGGGATCAAAGGCTATGATGGAAGTAAAAAAGTAAAGAGTAGAAAAAGGCATATAATTACAGACACTCAGGGTTTTATACTAGGTTGTTACGTAGGCGCTGCTAACGAAAATGATAGAGATGGTATTAAAATAGCATTAAACAATATGAGAACAAAATATACTAAAGTTAAAAAAATGTGGGCTGACATGGGATACCAAGGAAGAAATTTAAAGAATCACATAAAGGAAGAATATGACATAGATATTGAAATTGTTAAAAGGCCTCCATGTAGATTTTGGGTGCACAAAGATACGCCACCTGAGCTACTACCAACAAGAGAACAAGGGTTTAAAGTACAGCCAAGAAGATGGGTTGTAGAAAGGACTTTTGCTTGGGTTAATAGGAATAGAAGGCTATCGAAGGAGTATGATTTACTCACAACATCCACTGAGAATTTCATATACCTAGCTATGAGTAGGGTTATGTTAAAGAGGGAATATGCTTGAATTTACTAGTTTCCGGACAACCTCTAACATTCCCACTTTCTACAGCAGCAAATAAAAGTCTATCATACTCACTTTGCTTTGGTCCTAAAAAGTTTACTACTTCTGACTGACGAGAGGTATTTGCTACATCTAAAGGTTTTCCACCATCCTTATTTTTAGCTCCAATGTTAGCCCCCTTATCTATAAGAAATCTAATTATCTCTAAATGACCTCCTTCAGCAGCCCTATGCAAAGATGTGTAACCATCACTATCTCTAGCTTCAATATTAGCCCCTTTCTCAAGAAGTTCTCTAACGTCACTAAGGCGTCCTGCTCCTGCAGCACTAACTAATAAATCATCATTGTTTAAAGTCATTTGTCCCTCCACATTTATAAAAACTTACCTAACTTAACTAAGCAATCACACTATAACAAGCCACTCTTACCCTGAGCTTTTTTCTTTCCTCAAGCAACACAGAAAGGACCATCTTCCCTCAAACAAGAATTCTGGAATGCCCTCACATAACATAGCCCGCTCACAAAAGTAAAATTACCTTAGCCATCACACACTTACATACCATAAAAAATTAGTAATCTAATGTATTTCAGGAATAGTACTCCACTTTTAAAACTTGTCAACCCCTAATTTAAAATTTTTTTGAAATAATTTTTGATGAAAATTTTTAATGAATTACTATTAATTTAATATTAAATATTACTAAGAACCTAAATAATACAACCACTTTCAGCAATAAAAACCAGCTAGCATGAGAAGATTTTTTTGGAAATCGATTGGTCTTGCAAATGTGCTTAAAATCTTCGTTTCAAGCCCTGGATGTAAATTTATTTGCCTTTTTTTGACTATTTGGGGTTCCTTCTCTATCTCTTGGTGTTAAAAGTTCAAATGAATCTGCACTTGTACGTAAAGCCTTTGCATTTCTCCCATTTTTTCTATTATTTTCTTCACTTTCAGCCAATAAGTGGTTTTCTATTTCACCTTTTTATATCAATTTATTACTTTCTTTTTGATTTGACACACTTTTTTGAACATCTCTATTGTGGAACAAACTTTCTCTTGGTTCTCCAATTTAGACACATGAGCAAAGATTGTGAGCTTTCTCCTCTTACTTCAAAAACCAATATCTTCTTTAATATGATTACTTCTATGTACTTACTAAATTAGGCTACTTAAATTCCTTAGGCAGGTTATAAACGGATACCTTTGCTGAGCTTTCAAAGCTCTTTATAGAGGTAGGTGATTCTAATGTTCCAGGTACGTCATCATAATCAGATAGTTGCGTAGAAATTGAATTCGTCCTAATACCCTGAGATGTACCTTCTTGAAAATGAAGTAATTTATTTTCCAACTTATCTCTTGCTTCTCTAAAACTGTCCAATTTTTTTTGCAAGCTAACACTTTCTTCTTTATACTTTGAAAGTGTTAAATCGATAAAATGATTACACAACACTATTAGACCTGTAGCACTAGAAAATAACAACAAGAGAGGATGAATGGTAACACCTGGCATATCTCCACTTCTTGCATCATGAAAATTTTTATACATATTAAGACAAGAGCCAAAAGCTGCAGAGCATACAAAAGCAAGTTTTGTTCTGCACAGGAAATACTCGACTTGCGCTAATTTTTCATTGCAATGTGCTAATTCTTTACGCAAATCATTAATTTTATCACTATAATACCTAATAAACAATTGTTTTGTTTCTTCATTATTAACATATTTCCATGCTCTGTAAGATCTTCCATCTATGAGCTCAACGTTTACATGCTCTGATTTTAGAAGCGCACTAATTGCGTTACTACTTCTAGAACGCACAGCTTCATGTAGAGGTGTGTAATCGCTTTTAACATCTTTCCTTCTGTTAATATTTTCATAAGTTAAATACTTGAAAAGAGCCGAAATACATTCTGGGTCATTACCTTCAATAGCCAGAGTAATTGCATCTTTTCCGTCTTTATCCTTAGAATTAATAACTTTAGAAAGCGGCTTTTCATTTTCTTGCTTATCTTCAAAATACTTGCACTTATACACCTTATTCGAACGATATGGCTCCTTAAGAATACACAAAAGTTCTTTTACAAGATCAACCTGATTTTCTTTAATAACCACATGCAAAAGTGTGTTTTGATTTTCCTCATCTTGTAACAGTAAAACATCATACAAATAAGCATTTTCATGTAGATAACTAATCTCTTTATTGAAACGTGTTTTATCTATACCTTCTCTTCCTCCTTTACAGATACTGAAGAGTCGTAAACTACCTTCCAAAGCATTGTGATCAATTGCAGAGGCACGTTGCCTTCTGTATAAAATTGGCGCTCCTTCTACGCAAACACTTCCGAAGTAACGAGCAATAGGGGAATGGATACATGCACTTAAAAAATTAGTAAGAGGGTTACAAGTGTTCACACCATTCCTACCTTCAAGCAGTCTAACTACATCTAATTTATTATACGAATCAGCATAATATAAAGGATCCCGATCATAACAGTCCTTAGCATCAATTATAGCATCACATTCAAGAAGAAGTTTAGCTACATCTAAATGACCTTCCCTAGCAGCATAATGTAAAGGTGTTCTAGCTTTTTCATCCATGGCCTCAACTTTAGCACCTTGGCTTATAAGAAAGCTAACCATACCCTCTCTATTGTAGTAAGCAGCATAGTGTAGAGGAGCTATACCCAAACGGTCTTTAGCATTAATTATAGAATCATGGTCAAGAAGAAGTTTAGCTGCATCTAAATGACCTTTCCCAGCAGCATAATGTAAAGGTGTTTTAGCTTCTTTATCCACGGCCTCAATTTTGGCATCTTGTTTTATAAGAAAGCTAACCATATTTTTTCTATTGTGGTAAGCAGCATAGTGTAGAGGAGCCATACCAAAACAGTCTTCAGCATCAATCATAGTACCACGGCCAAGAAGAAGTTCAGCTACATCTGAATGACCTTCCCTAGCAGCATAATGTAAAGGTGTTTTTCTACTATCATCTTGAACGTTAACCTTAGCATTTCTACTGAGAAGAAGTTTAAGGACATACAAATTACCCTTACAAGAAGCTACACACAAAGGCGTTTGATTGTTTATACCTTTAGCCTCAATATTAGCACCTCCATCAAGAAAATCACTAACCTTTCTAATATCTTTTCTTTCTATAGCAGAAAATAAATATTTATCTAACTTTGCTCTCAAAAAGTTTGCTACTTCTGTGTTACCAAGCTCATTTACTATGCGTAAAGGTGTCTTAACATTATTATCCTTAGCTAAAATGCTGGCACCTTGATCAACAAGAAATCTAACCATATCGTATTGACCTGCACTAACAGCATAGTGTAGAGGTGTCCAATTTTGGTCACATCTAATGTCAATATCAGCACCAATACTAAGAAGAAGTTGAGCTACATTTACACTATTTTTACAGGCAGCCCAGGACAGCAAAGGCAACTTATCTAAAAGTTCACGATTAACATTATATTTATCAATATGTTGATCAATATATTCCTCCAACCGTTTAAAGTCGTCATTTTCTATAGCATGCGTAAAATCCGTTGTAAGGCTCGTTTGATCTTTCATAAACTATATAAAAAAAACTATTTTCCTACTCAGTACAATACTCCATTTTTAAAACTTATCAACCCCTATTTAGAAATTTTTTATGGAATAATTTTTGATGAAAGTCTTTAATATATTGCTACTAATTTAGCAATATATACTGTTAAAAACCTAAACAATATAACCATTTCCAGCACCCAAAACCAGCAAGCGTGAGAACAATTTTTCTTGGAATCGGTTGGTCTAGCAAAAATTACATTACTAATTCCAAGAAAGCGGAGCATTTGGATCATCTGGAATTTCATAAAAAGGCAGCCTATCAATTAACAGACTTTCTTCATCTCTACTAAGATCTCTTGTTACAATATTGCAAAAATCTCTATTGCTCCCAAAATTAGCTGTTACTGCAGTCCTTAAATCTTGATTTCCTGCCACAGCTTCCTGAAAGCTGCTGTTATTGGCAAGATGAGTTTCCAGCACAGGTTTTGCGTCATTACCAAATTTGTTTTTCACATTCAGAATAGCTTGTCCCAATTTATTTGTGTTGCTACTAATTAATTTTTCTGCCACTCCTTCCTGCAAAATACGACTACCTGCTAAGATCTCTCTATTTTCATTATCCTTCACAACCGCTTTCCCTATTTCATCTACCTTGGTATTCAAAAGGTGCTGAGTTACGTTATTGACTAACGTCTTCGACTCATCTATATTATCGCCTAAGCCACTTGCATTAAACAAATATTCAGCTAATTTTTCAGGGCTAACCTTCCCTTCAGTAATTCTTTTTGCTTCACCTTTCTCTATACTGCCAGCATTAAATAACAACTCAGCTAACCTAGAAGTGCCGACATTTTTTATTATATCTTCAATAAAGCTCTTTTGATCCCACTGATAATTCTCTGCTAGTGCATTCTTAGCATCGTTAAATACTAGTTCAGAAATCTTATACGAGCTAACTTTATCTTCGGCAATCTTTTTGGCTGCAAGTTGATCTAAGTTACTTTTATTAAAAAACAACTCAGCGAGTTTTATTGGATCAGCTTTATTTATAAAATCCTGCGAATTAAGATTTATTTTATTAGCAACATGAGTAGCAAGATTTTGACCAGTGCTATCAGTTATATCAAGTACTGTTTTTCCCAATATATCTTTATTTTCATCAGTAAGTAGCTGTACAGCGACTTCCTCAATTGATGGGCTTTTTCCATCTCTACCTGCCGGACCTTGAGGACCATCTGCACCTTTTGATCCCTGCACCCCCTTGTCTCCTAAAAAAGCTTTTGCTATCTTACCATCATAAGCATTTTCGTTATCAGCAGTTTGATCAAGAAATCTGCCTAATTTCTCCACTAAAATTGATTTCTTTTTCCCATCTCCTATATCCTCTGTTGCATCAAGTATTTTTTTCGTGAATTCTAAAATTTTTATATTAGAGCCATCAGCTTTAGCAAAATTACCCTTTTCTGCCAAAAAATCTTTTGCTGTTTTATTATCACCATATATTTCATATTTTTCATCAAGAAGCTTCCCTAATGTATTAACTAAAATTGAAGTTGCATTGGGATCATGTTTATAAAATAATTCCCTTGCTAATCTATTGATTCCGTCACTGTCACGAGAAATAAATCCTCTATCTGTATCTTCCTTAGTATATACATTTTCAACATCAACCTTTTTATTTAATCCTTCATCTACTTCTTCCTTAGTATATACATTTTCAACATCAACCTTTTTATTTAATCCTTCATCTACTTCTTCCTTAGTATATACATTTTCAACATCAGCCTTTTTATTTAGGTAAGCAAGCAGAACATCTCGCCTAGAAAATGTACTATCTAGTATCAAGTTAGAGATTCTATCACCCTTATCAAAATCTTTTGCATAAAATATCGCCTCCACTATGGACTTTTCTGCTAACTTCTCTTCAAGTACTGTATGTTCATCATTGTTAGTACTTTTCATATCAAGTAGACTTTTAAAAGCTGCCGCTAAACCTCCTACTTTATAGCTTATTTCACCTTGACCATCTTGTTTATATTTTAATTCCAGACTACCATTGCTTGCATCTAAAGTATACTTATTACCTTTCTCATCGCTCAAGGTTATAATTTTAACATTTTCCAAATTTGATATTGATGTGCCGTGATTATCTTTAAACTCTACATTAGGTGTCATATCACTTCATATTAATTAAAACGAAAGGATACGCAAAAAAAATATATTTTTTTATTAATACACGATGCAAAAAGAGCTTTATTCTATTTTAAATATAGAATTGCAATGAATTTTCCTTTTATTTCCAAATAAACTAATTTTCACTCTTTAACATTAATTACCACTAACTCAAATAACACAACCATTTCCAGCATTCAAAACCAAGGGTCGTGAGAAGAGTTTGTTTTGGGATGGATTGGACTACCAAGTGATACATTCGAACTTTTTTATATATCGATTTTGCTATAAGCTAAAACCATTCATATTAGCCAATTTTATCCACATCTATATACGAAACAATGTGCCTAACTTTGTTTCAATAACTTTATGTTTTTATTTTCACAACCCTATTTTACTCAGCTTGTTCTCACAAACGTATGTACTATTTTCACAACCCTGGAAATAGTCAATAAACAAATTTTTTGTGACGTTGATTGGTGTGATACTTCCACTAAAAACATCTTAGATACCTTCCATTTCATGGGCTTACCATCAACACAATTTTCAAAATCATTGCGAATCTACAGCAGCTTATGGCCAAAGAAGTACATCTCCATCATTTTATCACAGTTACGGTGTACACTTTCAACACCCCTTACCCTCGATGGTAACTCCTTTCTCTCTTAGATGTACTTGGCTGGGGATTTTGCATTGATGCTGATGGTAATGATAATTCAGACATCTGACTTCTAAGGCTTACATCTGTTGAGCTATGTGGAACACCAGCAACAATGAGATTTTCACTTAATAGTATCAACTCATCTTTACTACCAGCGCCTTGATTGAAAGAGACACCAATAAATGCCACATCATCACCCTCTGTTATTGATTTGATATTTTTACATCTTGCATACCCTTCTATCTGACCATCCGCATTCTGCAGCTTTCTATCAGCTTCCTTCTTTGTCGTTGAATACTTCACTTCAAACCCCATAGATACAGATTGTTTTAGCTCTTCTACTTTTTTCTTTTTATTAGGATTGTTGATATCTACAACTTGCATCATCATATCAGCTCTCAGCCCTTCTCCCACTTGAAACTCTGTAAGTACAGCAATTATCCTATCTCTATCTAAATCACTTAACCCAGTAAACAGCCCATCTAAAAAAGCCTTTAACCTGTTTTCATTACTAATCATTGACACAAAGGCTTTCTTTGGTTTCCCATCTCTATCACACATTAATTCTTTAATCATATCAAAAAAGTTCTTATACTCACCTAGCTCGAATTTATTCACACCCCTCCTTAACTTTTTCTCTTCTTCTTCAAATCTTTTTCTTAACTCTTCCTGTTGATAATCTATTGCTTCTTTAAATTTTTCAATCAGTTTCTTACGTAGAGTTCCTTTTATCCAAAGTAGAATTTTTTCCACTTTTCCTATGAACTTATTTTGTTCGGTCTTAGACCGCATTTCCCTTCCTATAGAAGACGAGTCTCTAAAGTAGTCGAAACGTTTTTTATTTTTAATTTCTACTAAATCCTGATCTAGATAAAAAGAGCCAGGTGAAAGTGCTGATTGGCTAGGTCCAGTTTTTTTGTAGCCGTTTACATATACCTCAATTAAATCCGGATTATTAACTACTTTTAAGCCAATTTCATCTAATACTTCTTCATAAAATGAATATTTGTTATACTCAAATTTCTTACTACCAGCTTCCTGCATATGAAAAATCACCACCCTATTTTGATTTTTTATTCCCTTAACAACAACCATATATGTAGTAAGATTGTTCTTTATATTCCCTCCTAATATATCTTTTCCTGAGTGGTTGAATAAGTACATATCAATATCTTTTGCTTTCTGAGGCTTTTTTAATAAAAGCAATTGCCCAAGTAAAAAACGACTTAAATAATCTTGTGTATATTGCTCTGGAGGAAATGTATAGTATAATTCTCCTAACAGACTTTTTACCTTACTTTTCTTATCCTTATCAGTCCCATAACCACAAACTATATCAAGTAAGGACTGCATAACAGGTTCTTTATTTCTTTCTATCTTAAATGGTGCATCAGAAATTATATATGTATCTTCTTGCTCATTAAGATTAACACCTATACAAATAGCCCTACCAGCATTTGTTAATATGCGGATTTTATTACGACGTAATCCCTTAGCGTAACTCTCTGCTTCTACTAATGCATTTTCTACACTACCCTTTGCTTTTAATTCCATTATTACCGGAATAGCCTTCCAAGAGCGACCTTCTCCTCTCACAAGCAACACAATGTCGCTATAACCTCTTCCTGTTAATAGTTCCAAGTATAGCCTCAAGTTATAGCGATAACGAAAGTTCATCAACATACCACTGATAAACCCATGCTGTGCTGCTTCTTTACCAATATTTTGTACAAGATTTTTTCCCTTGAGATCAGAGTAAAGTTTTTCAGCTTCTTGAATTGTCTTTCCAACAGCTTTTTTTGCACCATCAATATTTTCATTATTGTCTTCTTTGGCCAACTCAACTACACTTTCTTCTAAATTTTTATCTGCTTTGCAATCCACTTTTTTAAAACTTCCGTTAATTTCAGGATCATTTCCTTTTTGATTTGCTACTAAAACTTTAAACTTCCATTTTTGACCTTCTTCTTCAAGTATCTCTCTACCTATTAAAACCTTAGTTGCACTTAAACCCTTACCTATATTCTTTATTTCTGCTTCCAATTCACCATTAGACTTTCCATCTTTACTTTCTGAAAAAATAAACAGATGTTTTTTCTTTTCTTTTCCAGTCTCTGCAATGATATGTAACTTTTTTTCGACTAAGCAAAAGTATAAATCTTTTAGTCCAAGCTTTTCAGCAAGTTCTGTACTTCTTAAACTAGCAAACATACCACCAAAGAAATTTATAAAAAACCCTTCCTTTTCTGGCGCAGCAGAAGCCCCACTCGGTTTTGGTATTTGATCTAAGAACGAATGAAATCTTTCTTGAAAACTTTCATCACCACTGCTTGCATCGAACAGATACTGTATTAATTCTTTTTTCATATCAGATCCTATTTAGATACTTCTTTCTCAATAGAGCGAGTAGACTGTATATCACTCAAAGATGATGGTACAAAATCACCAGCAGCCTTACTAATAATCTCAGTTCCATCTTTCTTGGTAAGATGACTCACGCCACTTAGAGACGATTGTATACACCCACCATAATCCCCGATAGCTCTGGATCTAGGTTTTTGGACAGGAGACCGCTCAATACTCAAGGAAGGTAATGCACAATCATCATAAGCTCTGGTTCCAGGTCGGTCTTCTCTAATAGGAGCTACAATTTCAGAAAGTGACTTGGACCTAGCTCTAGGCTTAGCACGACCATACTGCTGAAACTGATTTATTTTAGACTTTATATCATCACGCAAACCATCATCTGACAATAATTCAGAAATTTTCATCATCGATTCCCTTATCTTAAATTCCTTGTGTAGCTTAGATGCTTCATTCCATTTCTCTTTGTAGGAAGGATTGTTCTCTAAAATCTCCTCTATAGCTCTTACAAAATTGCTACTGTACTTAGTATCACCAAGAACCTTACTCAACAGTTCTTTTCCACCTTGAATATACAAAGCACAACACGCTTTGCTTGAATTACGGAATGATTCAGCTATCTTCCCTTTACACCCTACTTCACTTGCAGAATCCAATATCTTCTCCAAAAGTTGAAATGCACCAACCATAGTAAGATCCAATAATACACGAATTGACCCAGGATCACCACCATCTAAATCACTAAGATAACACTTCTTATGCTCTGCAAACCTTGGCTCCTCCCATAACCAAACTAAGAAATCTTTCCCTACTTCCATCAACCCTTTGTTGGGTGCAGCTCCGGTCTGTCCTACCACACCATAAATAAAGCTAGTCAGTGAAATATTTTTTGTCTTCAAATGATCAATTAATTCCCTCACATGTCCAAATAAATAACTTGCCTTTAACTGATATACTATAGAATAACAGCCACGAACCTCAAAATCTCTCTGCAAGAGCATCTTATACTTATCAGCACCTAGACTAGCAAGACAAAAATCTATGACATTAGCATTGCTATGCTTGAGGCTGAAACTACTGGATGAAGTAGCATAAAGCGCTGTGTCAATTAAGATTTGATCAAGTTCGCTTTCTTTTATTTCTTCTAACTTATTACAAAAGAACTCAAGAGCTTCTATACATCCTTCTTCTTTCGCGCACTCAAAACCGTACTTCCATAAATCAACTTGGCTTCCATAGCTTAAGTTTTTATGATAATTCTTATTATATTTTTCTATTAATTCTTTTAGGTTATCCAGAACTTCTATATTAGGATTGATTTTGTATTTACCATCCTCATTTACAACATAAACATAATGTGACCAAAACTCCACGAGTCTAGAATAATCACTAAGTGTGTTTATCACAAACTCCTCCTCTGACTCTGAATCACTCTTATATTCATCTAGTGATGGAAAAGTGCTACGTATAATTTCCTCTGAGCAAAGCCAACAAGCAACTATATATCTATCGTAGTCATCTAATAGATCCTCATCGTCTGGTTTTTTTATACAAAGCAATTCTTTTAAAACAGATGCCCTATTAAGAATGGGGCCTCCATATTCTCTCTTTGTCCAATACTTTTCATCTGAGAAATTATTTAGCTTGTGAGCAACATAAGAGAGACCCGAACTCGTCAGAATCTTTGTCCCAAATGGTTTATACCATTCCTTAATCTGAAAGCGCTTTGCAGCATAATCTGGATCACTTTCCGGAACTGAATTTATAAATCCTTTTTCTTGTTCATTCATAGATTACATACCCCCATTTCATGTAAGCATGCTGAATTGTATGACATTTTTTCTTGCATGTAAATATTTCTCTTAAAGTGCTTCATAATCTTGATCTGTCTAGAAGTTTCAACTTTAATTAGATATATCTCTACTAGAGGGTGATGTAGGCAGAGAGAGCGGATAGCCTTTTTCTTCACTCTGATTTGTATGGGCAACTTTGCTGTCTCCTATATATCAGAGGCAATTTACATTAGCAAAGTATGAGGTATAATTTGTTAACTTATATGCTGTGGTATAATGCTTTATTAAATAGCTAGTGCAGTGGTTGTTATACGATATGACTGATGGAACAATTTTAAAGCAGAACCATACTTCGACATGCTCGGTTTTAGAGCATAAGGAAGGTGATCGTGGCTTAGATGACTCTTTCCCTTTCCTTTTAGAGCAAGGATATTGCTTCGTAGAGGTGCCAATGCTAACTACTGAAGACGAGAGGAGGCTGTTTGATGAGTTTCACAAAGAAATGCAGGATATACAGAAAGAGAGCAGCAAAGAGTTTCAAAAGACTTTGAACGAATCAAATGTAGATTGGACAAGAAGTTCCTTGGAGCGCATTAAATGTCTAGTTGATCGATACTTGTAAAAGGGAATAAGATTAAATTCACGTTATAATGACAAGAGAGAAAGAGTGGTAGATTTAGTATTTGAAGAAATAATAGGAGTCCTTCAGTCCACTACGACCACAGCTTCTGGTGGTGTTGCGTGCAGGTTTAGCGCTTCAGAGTATCTAGGCTATGGTGACGATGAGAATGAAGAAACAAAAGAAGAAAACATAAGAATATACAAAACATTGTTAGCAATTTGCTCCTAAGAGGTGGCAAAGTCAAGAGACGTCTTTTCCGTTACGATAGGATAGCACTCTCTACTGAGGGGTTTATAGATAATTCTGCTGAGCGTTTTGATGAGTACATCTCTAACCTTTGTAAAGAAACTAAGGAGCAAATGGAAAGTATAGCGCATGAGAGCATTTTAAATGCGGGTGGAAGGATTAAGAAAGAGTTAGAAGTGGAAATGGATAATGTGTCTTTATACGTGAAGTATCCACAGGGTAGTGTTATTCAACCTGCAGAGGTTATGAACAAGTGTGAAGTAGAGAAGCTGGGGTTAAGAATTTTCGTGCTGGGGGGAGGTAGCAGTGTAGGAAGAAGTGAGAAATTATACAGACCTTGCAGATGGTAGAAATGTAGTATTAGCTTTCCATACTAGTTTAGGAGAATTAGAAGTTAGATTATATCCTGATATGCAAGGTCTAATAAAGGTAGAAGTAAAGGATCAAGACAAGTGGAAAAAGTCAAAGAATTGTGAAGAAGAAGTGGGAAAAATTGCTTCTTAGAACCTGTTAAGAATCTTGGAAAGATGAGGTAAAGTAGGAATAGATTTAAGAAAGAGGTATATCTATGCAAAAAAGTTATCCAAGTGATATAAGTCGAAAGCAATTTGAAAAAATCAGAACAATTTTAGAAAATAGTAGAAAAAGAACAAAACCAAGAAAGGTTGACTTATATGATGTGTTTTGTGGAGTGCTATACGTCCTAAAAAGTGGCTGTCAGTGGAGAATGTTGCCAAAGAACTTTCCAAAGTGGGAAAACATATATTACTATTTTCAAACTTGGAATAAAAAGAATGGAGAAGAATCAAGTTTGCTAGAATTGGTCTTTAAAAAAAATTAGTTGGAGAGGTCCGTATCAACAATGGTCGAAAAGAGAAAACCAGTTTCTGTATAATTGATGCTCAAAGTGTTAAAAATACAGATACCGCTGAAAGTAAAGGCTATGATGCTGGTAAAAAGATTTCAGGCATAAAACGCCATATTGCAGTTGATACGCAGGGTTTACCACATGCAGTTTATGTAACAACAGTAGATACGACTGATCGTAGCAGTGCTATGAAAATGGTTGAAAGTGCACGAGAAAATCTCTCTGAGGTTAAAAATGTACTTGTTGATGCAGGTTACACGGGAGAAAAATTTGCAACTCAAATAAAAGATATTATCGGTGCAACGGTTGAGGTTATAAAGCGCAGTGAGTTACATTCTTTTGTTGTGCTGCCAAAGAGATGGGTTGTCGAACGCTCTTTTGCTTGGTTAGAAAAATTTAGACGATTGTGGAAAAATTGCGAGCGTAAACTTAATACTAGCCTACAGATGATTGTTCTCTCCTTCGTTTCTCTCCTATTACGAAGATTTTAAACAGGTTCTTAGGAGGTTTATCAGTTATTCAAGCCATAGAACAAGGTGTTTTCGCTAGATCCGGTGGATTAATACATCATGAAGTAGTAAGCGAGTCTGATAACAAGAAAGTTTCATGGGCAGAACGTGAAGAGTTAAGAAAGATTTTTGATTCTAGGGAAGAAATTGCTAGGTAGAAAGTATTCAATTGAGATTCATTACTACCCACGGCAATCTAAATAAGATTTTCTATCACAATCAAGTTATAGTCAATTGGAACAACTTTTCACATCTAATAAAAGTTCTAATTCTAAATTTAGAGTTGAAATTAGTAAGTGGAATGACTATATAGGGCTTGTATAATAAAAGGAGGTGCAACATGAGTAATATAGTTCATTCAAATAAAAACAATAATCGTGATAATTTTAGTGTAAGAGGATTGCAAAGAGCTGTTGATGAAATATTTGATAGCTTCTTCACAGGGTGGGGCTCAGAGCTTTCTAGAAGGGGTAGTAGTCTATTACCAGCTTGCGACTTTTATGAAACAAAAGAAAGCTATTGTCTCTCGCTAGAGCTACCAGGTATTTCCAAAGAAAACATAGATATCAGCATGTCTGGCGATAACTTAGTAGTGAAGGGTGAAAAGACGTGTGATAATGAGTCAAAAGATAAGCAGTTTTATCATCGAGAAAGATACTATGGCTCTTTCTATAGGTCTATTCAACTTCCAGTAAATGTAGAGCAAGATAAAGTATCTGCTAATTTTTCATATGGAGTATTGCATGTAACCATACCTAAGTCGGAGAAACACATCAAGAAAGTTGATGTAAAGTAATTAGAGCCTACCTCTCGCTTGGGGGCTTGTTCTTTGGATTGCCATGGGGAGTATGTGGAAAGTTTGCAGTTTTGTTGCTTCACCTTAGTTCTTCCGATGGTGTTCTGTGCAGTTACATGTGGCTGTGAGGTTTTTTGTAATATTTTAAATCTGCATTCATACCTGTGTGATGTCTGTTCAGCGGAGCGGTAGAAAACAGTTGAGAGTTAAGCAAAAGATCCATTTTTTGCTTTGGACTGTATAAAGTATTAAAAAATCAACCATATTATACCGTATTTAGCCAGTTTCATTCTAATGATTTTGCTTGTTTAAGCATTCTCGACCACTCCGCTGAACGGATACAACGAGCACATGACACAGTAAGAAGTAGATCTACTCATGTTATAGGAGCTTGTATGTCTTCCGGCTGCCAGTAGAAGGTTATAGCCAAGCCAGAAATCTTTAAGTCAACACAAATCAGGTGAAGGTAGAATATTATAGTCATCTAGAGTATTAAGAGTCTGTTGTGAAACTGCTTCTCTCGCTCCTGTATCAGATATCAGATTGTCCGAGATAACCATATTTGTGAAATCCTCTGTAAAATTTCCATCTTCTTTTCTTTTCATATCATGATTGCTAGAGCCAGAAAATATTTCCGATTTTTCCTTAAAAATCGATTCTTTACCTTTTTCTATTGTACTTTCCTTTACATCTGGTATCTCTAATACTTTCACGCTAGCATTTCCAGATTCATTAACAGATACCTGATTTTTATCGGCAAGTACCTTGGTAGTTATAGTGGTATTATCTGATAGATCTATTTCATCCTGAGCAGAATAATCTTCTACATTGCCTTGAACGGTTTTGGTATCCTCGATTGCATTGGGTATTCTATCAATTATGTCATGATAATCTATAGTTTTATTTACTGATTCTATTTTATTTTCACCAGCAAACACAGTTGTTTGCAAAGCCAGATCACCAGCTATTAACCCTTGATAATCCATATTATCCTCAAGACATTTCTGCATTGCAACCTTAACATTATTGAGGTTATCTACTGAATCTAAAATCACTCTTTTTAGTCGATTTACTTCATCAGAAATTAATTTTTGATCTATCAAATCAGGTGCTAATTCGATTACATTTCTATCCTCCGGCTCTCGAACTTTATCTGTATCTTTTGGACTTTGTATTACTAACTCTTCCAAAAAATTCCTTTCCACTTCAGAGTCATATGTTTTTTCCTTATCACAAACTTGATCAAGATATCCTACTAATTTTTCTACCGGAGTGGACCTTTCTTCCTCTTCTTCTTTTACACTAAGTATTTCATTTGTAAGATCTGGTGTTTTTATATTCGGATCATCAATCTTGGCAAATTTGCCTTTATCGGCCAAGAAATCCCTTGCTGTTTGATTTCTATCATAACCATACCACGGATATTCCTCATCAAGAAACTTTCCCAGTGTTTCAACTAATATTGATCCTCCATCAATGCGTTTATTGAGTATATCCTTTGCTAGTGCTCTATGTTCTGCAAGAGGAAAAAATTTTTCATTTGCTTCTGGCTTTTTATATACTTCAAAAGTATTAGCTTTCATTAATAATTGATTATCTACTTCCTCCTTATTATAAACATTATCAATATTAGCTTTAGTCCCCAATTTTTTTTCTATATCTTCCTTGAAATACACATTGCAAGTACCTACTTTGGCTTCTAACTTTCCATCTATTTCCTTCATGCTATACACACTATTTGCATCAGCTTTTTTATCTAGCTCAGATTTGTTGGCTTTTTCCTCTAGTGCTGACTTTAAATAGCTAGAGATATCATCTCTTCTGGCAAATGTGTGAGCAAGCACAGTGTCAGATATCCTATTATTATCATCACCTTTTGCATAAAGTATTGCTTCAACTATTGGCTTTTCTATTACTTTTTCTGCAAGCACTGTCACTTCATTGCCACTATCATCATAACGACCACTTTTCATGCTTAATAAACTTCCTAACGCTTCGACTAAACCGCTTACCTTGTACTCTGATTCAAATTGATTATGTTGTGCATATTTCAACTTTAGCTCGCCTTCTGATGTATCTAGACTATACCTATTACCACTACCATCACTCAATGTGATAGTTTGAATCTCGCTTAGAAAAGATATCGGCGCATTTGTACTATTCTTGAATTCTATACTAGCTGTCATAATGTTTTGCCCTAGTTTTAAAAATACAAAGTACATGAATTTTATTTCATTTCTATTAAATACTACTTCATTAATGTTAACCATTAATCGCTTGCAAGCTGTTATAGCATTTCTTATAATAACTCGGGTTAGTCGTAGAAAAGCAGAAGCAACTTATCATAGTTTCACATTCTTAAAAAGAAGTTAAGTAATTTGCTTGATTAAGCTACCACTTGGTGGTAAAATGAACCGTAGTTGTTTTTCAATAGCAAAAAGTGCAAGTTCAACTTTTGTGCTTTTGGAAAAAGTTTGTAAAAGTTTTGTTTTTTATAAGCGAATTAGTTATAGGTTGAAAGTGAAATTGGTCTCACAAAGAAATTTTCTAGTATGGTTGCTATTTTCTCTGTTTTATGCCTACCAATACGTATTGCGTGTAATTCCAAATATAATCGCACCTGAGTTAATAACAAAGTTTAATGTAGGAGCGACAGACATAGGACAGTTTTGTGGATTATATTATGTGGGTTTTGTTTTAGCACATATTCCCATAGGCATTCTCTTGGATAGGTTTGGTCCTAAAGTTGTTGTTCCGGTTTGCATTGTATTAACATCTCTAGGTACTTTACCTTTGTTCAGTTCCAACAGCTGGAGTTATTCTATTGTTGGAAGAATAATTACTGGCATTGGTTCCTCTGCTTCAGTACTTGGACTCTTTAAGGTGATAAGTACCTGTTATCATAGAGAAAAATTTACCTTTATGTTTAGCATATCAGTTATTATTGGCATTTCTGGTGGTGTGTTTGCTACCAAACCATTACATACTCTGTTTGATGAGTTTGGCTGGTATTATGTACTTACTGCCTTTATGATAATTGGACTGTCCCTCGCTTTAGCTATTTTTATGCTTGTGCCTAAAGCAGATAAAATAGATAAAGTAAGTGTTAAAAACTTAGGTAGAGCCATTCTCAATAAGAATATTTTTCTGGTAAGTTTGTTTGGTGGGTTGATGGTTGGGCCACTAGAAGGCTTTGCAGATGGATGGTCTGTGGCTTTTTTGCACGAGATGTACTCTATAGATATCCAAATTGCATATAGCATTTCAAAATGGGTGCTGGTGGGTTTTGGTCTTGGGATTTTATTACTCCCTCACGTGTTAGCAAAGTGCCCAACTAGGCACTATGAAATAATAATTTTTTGTGCTCTGTCTATGCTAGTAGTATTCTTGTTACTTTTCGTATGCAATATTAGTGCATCTTTGGCATGCATATTACTATTTATCATTGGCCTTGCTTCTGCATATCAGATAGTTGTCAATGCAAAGGTTGTAAGTTTTGTGAAGAATGATTTGGTAGCAAGTGCAGGTTCTATAAGTAATGCTATAGTTATGAGTTTTGGTTATCTTTTCCATACTGTTATTGCAGGTGTAATGAATTTCCATTGGGATGGTCAAGTTATTAACGGAGTTCCCTTCTACAGTGCCGGTGTAATGATAAAATCCATGTTGATAATACCTGTATGCCTGTTAATAGGAATGGCAGGCTTTTGTCTACTTACAGCTATAGCGTACTATAAAAAAGGTTAGCTTTACTCTAGTTACTCTGTTATGCTGATTCAGGTATGCTGTTTTGTATAAAGCTCAGAGAATTAGCTTTTTTATACCTTTTTATTTCCCAACCCTCGCATCGGGCTTAAGAACACTGTACAGTGCAAAATTTATATGACTAACCCCAATACCAACCAACTACCGCTAATAATATGTATTTTCATGATATACAATGCAATACTGCTTATCAATAATACTGTACCGACTTCATATACAGGTTGAAGATCTTCGCTATTTTCATTGACATCCTCATATGACCAATTGTCAATTTCTGTAACACTGGTTTGCTCTTTCACCTCAAAATCTTCTTCCATAATCCTTGGTTCCTCTACAGTAGCTCCTTCTGAGGTAGTAGTAATTTGGATACCCTTTTCATTTTTAAGTTTTCCAGCAATACCTTCCTATATTTTTTCGGTGTTTTCATAGTGCATATTGTTGTTTTTATAAATATTACAATGCTAAGCCATAAAACTTTTCCAATTGCTCACTCCACAGCATCGGTATTTCCCTCAAATCCACTAACCTCAAACTCCTTGGCTGCCTCCCATTTACTATATCTTCTTTAATCTTCGGAGCTAAATAATTTAATCTCAAAATTTGCTGTATACGTCTTGTACCTATATTAATTTTGGCACTCAGCTCCTTTACACTTCTATATTTTCCTTCCTCCAGTTGACATTTCCACAGATGGGCTCTTACCACTGCTTTCAGTAGCGCGTTGTTTGTTTTTGCTTCTGGCTCTACTACTGTGCATTTGCTTACTTTCTTCTTTAAATTGATTGGTATAAATTTTTCCTCTGATTCAGAACTCACTTCTATTCCATCCTCTCTCACCATTACTTTCTTTATTAACTTTTTCACTACTTCTTTCTGCTTTCCAAAACTTAAATTTTTCCATTCTTCTTCGGTCTTTTCTTTCCCATTTTCATATAGCTGCTCTGTCTTTCTCATCACTTCTTTTTCCACTTCTCCAGCAACTATTGTTCGGTTTATTGATTCACAATTCTTTCCCCTTAAGTGATTATTGCATACGTAATATCTATATCTCTTATTCTCTTTTTTTGCATACGTCAGTGTCATATTTACACCACAGCTCTTGCACTTAATTATTCCCTTAAGCAGTGCTTCCTCATATTTTGCTTTTCTATATGGTTGATTCTTTATCAATTCTTGTGCTTTTTGCCATTTTTCTTCCTCTATTATTGCCTCATGCTTTCCCTCATACTCTTTCTCATAATGCCGTATTTTTCCCATATATATTGGATTTGTTATTATTCTTCTCACCGTCGCCTTTTTAAAGGTATCTGCTTTCGTTCTGTAACCTTGACTATTTAGCTCCCTTGCCAGTTCTGCCATTGACTTCAGCTCCAAATATCTTTCAAATATATGCTTCACTGTCTTTGCTTCTTTCTCATTTATTATTAATTCTTTATCCTTTACATCATATCCAAGCGGTAAAGTTCCACCCATCCATAATCCTTGCTCTTTTGATGTTGCTATTTTATTTTTTACTCTCTCTACTATCATCTCTCTTTCTAATTGTGCTGCTCCTGATAACACCGTTTGTACGAACTTTCCCATTGGCGTATTATTGTCAAATATCTGCGTTACTGCTACAAAATTTACTCGATGCCTTCTAAAAAATGATGTTACTTCAATGCTGTCTTTTGTTTCTCTTGATAGCCTATCCAGAGTATATACCACTACACAATCTACTTCTCCTTTTTTTACATCTTTAAATAATTCCTTTATTGCTGGTCTTTCTAAGTTTTTTCCTGAATAGCCTCCATCATCGTACCTTTTAGCCAATGCTACCCAGCCCTCTCTGCTCTTTATGTACTTCTCACATGCTACTCGCTGCGCATCAAGACTGTTAAACTTTTGTTCTAGACCATCTTCATTTGATTTTCTCGTATATATCACACATCTTACTTCTTTTAGCATTTTCAACTTCCCTTTTGATCACGCATCCCAAATAATAAAGGTCCATTGTAGCTCATTCCCATTATTTTTCCTGCCACTGCTGACAATGACGTATAAAACTCTTCTTTGTAGATTAAACCCTTGTCTGTTACCATTACTGCATGCGTCTCTTCTCCTCTCTCTAGTATTAATTCTGTCCCTTCTACTGGTAATTTATCACTACTTATTCTTTTTCCCTTCTCTAGCCGATCTGCCAGATACTCTAGTCTTTTTGTCCCCTTTCTTGACATTTCTCCATATACTTTTTCCTGCATTCTATAAGCTAATCTTGGTATCAGATATTTCTTTGAGTATCTAGGTGCTTCTTCCACAAATACCTTCTTCCATATTTTTCTCAGCTCATCCAAAGGTTTTCTCTCTAAATTCATTACTTTCTTTTCTATTTCTTTCTCCATATTTTTAGCCCTTCATAAATAGCTTTTCAATTCTGTCTGTTTCTTTCTTTAATACCTCGGTTATCTTTTTGCTATTTTTCGCATAATCCATCGCTGTCATTCCAAATTTATCCGCTTGCTCTATTTCTCCTCCAGCTTTCACTAGCTCCTCCACTATTTCTTTTTCACCTACCATGCACGCAAGGTGTAGAGGTATGCATTTATTTCCATATTCCTCAGCATTTACGTCTGCTCCTGATTTTATCAATTCCCTCACGATTTCTAGGCGTTTCTCGGTTACCGCTAGATGCAGTGCTGTATATCCTCTTGCATCTGCTGCATTCACATTCGCTCCTTTTTCAACTAATAACCTCACTGTTTTTGCGTCTGCTGCATAATGTAGAACTGTTCTTCCATTCTCGTCTCTTGCATAAATATTTTTATATGAGTTCTCTAATAGTAACTCCTCTTTCTCTTTTTTACTCATAACTACCTCACCTTTCCTTTAAATTGAAACCCCTTTTTTAAGCTTTCATTCTCACTACCTCATCTATCATTTCGTTCACTTGGCTCATTATCTTGCTTGCCAAATTTTTACATTCTTCCTCTATTAGTGACTTATCTTTCTTCCTTATTTCTCCTATCTCTATTATTTTTAGCTCCGGCATATAGCTCCCATTCAACATGTCTGCTATTTTTCCCACTAGCCCCTCTATTCCATAGCAGGTCAGTTTTCTACTTTTTGTTATTCCACCTTTTTCTCTCAGAAATTTACTCGCCTTTTCACTCTCTTTGCTATCACACAGACAATACTTTTCACTTTCCCAGATATAGTACATTGGTGTTGCACCATACTTATTAAGTTGATTAACTTCAGCCCCTGCTTTTACTAGCTCTTTTATTATTTCAACTCCTGCTCCTCCTATTTTGCATGCAGAGTGCAGTGGAGTACATCCAGTGACATATTGAGTAGCATTTACTTCTGCTCCTTCCCTTAGCAGCACTTTTACATTTTCTAAACTTTTTGCGAATACTGCACAGTGTAGTGGTGTATAACCATTTTTATCTCTTGCATTTACCTCTGCCCCTTTTTTTATTAATAACCTTACTGTTTTGTAATCAGAGATTTCCGCTGCATGGTGCAATACTGTTTCTCCTTTTTCATCTCTTTTATTAATATTTTTAAATCCATTGCTTGATACTTCTTTAAAAAACTTACTAAAAGATTCTTTCTTTTCTTCGCTGAATCCCATTTCATACCTCACAAAATTAGCTTTTCTAGCGTCAGATAAATTTCTTATGTTTACCTGCTGCTATTCAAGTTATGTCTGTTTTAGCATAAGAAAGCAAGTCTTTTTCTTTTTATTTCATACACTTTAACCTATTATTAATATAATATATGAGGATCCAAATATAAGTATTTAACTTATTACACATATTGCTTGACTATTTTTCCAACTTCTGTGCAAGTGTCGATGTTCGTGCCACTTCAATACTCCCGGGTAAAACACTAAAATGTAATTTTCCGGTTCATGTATTGAATCCTTTTGCTTTGAATCCAATTCGTTTTCAAAATGAATGTAGTGTTCTGCTACGCTAAATTTTATTATTTTGGGGGTAAAGAAATTCTTTACTTGATAGTGGTGAACGGCAAAAAATCTTTCTAAAATTGGCTTGTATTTTAAATTCCACAGTTCTTCAGATAGCTTATCACTTCCCAGTAAAAACCTTTTTCCCCTCTCTTCTATACTACTTACTGGAAAACAAGCGTTTATTTCTCCTAAACTCCAATTGTCCGATAATACTATCTGCGCTTTCGCAAACTTTATTGCCGGTAATAAGCTCTGTGGTAGCGGATATAATGCTTTTAAATTGTACCACTGATGATTTCTTTCATAGATGCCTTTATAATCCTTTGTGTGAGGCTCTGTTTCTCCAAGTACTGCTACATCTAATCGATATATGTCATTACTAAATGTTTGTTCATAATGGTTGCGTAGATAACTCTCTATAACCTTAATTGACGTAACACTAAACCTGAAGAAATTTACTCTTCCAAACGATAACACCGGTCCATCTTTTTCTATTTTTACCCCTGAATAGTCAGAAAGAAGATCTCCAAATAAACTCTCATCCAATATAAATCTCTGCGCATTATAATAATCGTTAAAAATTCTCATCAATCTGGATCTTGCAGGTAATGATAGTTTTGTCAGCTCTACTACTGCATCTACAAAAAAGTCATTTGGAACATCTCTTATTCCTATTTGCAACTCGAAAAAATGTTTACCAGGTGGCTCCTCAATAATTGTAATATCTTCTATATTTGCCCATTTGAGCGCTATTTTAAGTGATGCAGGTGTTCCTCTCAGTCTTTGAAATTTTACTCCTTCTACTATGGCTTTTCTTCTATCTTTTACCCAGCGCAGTATTTCTTCTAAACCATATTCTTCTATTATCCAAGGCAATGTTTCTTCTTTAAGACTAAACTTAAATCCTCTGATACAGCTCGGATCAACCTTATAATCTGTTGCATCAACCAGTGCTTGCTCTTGCTTTGTTGCGTTTGGGGGGAATAGCATTACTCAATCTTTAAATTTCGCAAATTTGCACACTCGTTACCTAGCACCACAACATCCTCTTTTGGCTCTATTAATTCCACATTTTCTACACCATCTACAAATAGATTCGCTATTATCCATGATCTTGTTACACTCCACCCTAATCTTTTTGCTAATTCAAACTTCTTAATAAACTGCTTCTTGATTTCTTCCTCTGATATTACAGGACTTATGCTCATTCTGCTGTGAATATCTATTTCCGTAATATTGCAACCAATTACTGTTATCGTATCTGTTAAAACCCTTATATCATCTCTAGTAACCTGCTTTTTTACAATTTTAAGTAGCTCTTCTAACACTATGCCAGTTGTGGATAATTGTGTTGATAAGATTGAAATTTGTACTTTCCCTGGTATAGTTGATTCCACTAGTGCATCTTTTACTCTACTATCTGCTGACAGTGCATGATATCGATAGTGTTCTTTGCTTCCACACGTGCTTGAGCCCACTATTTTTGCTTTAATTCTTTTTCTAAATCGTTCGTCATCTTCTTCTTTCTGCCTCTCCACTCCGTAAAACTCAGCTAAATTATCAAGATCTTCTCCCGTTGCAAATTTAAGTAAATTACCCTTTACAGCTTCGTTTATCCTTTGTCTGAGCAAAAGTTCTCTCCACGCTGCTACTTCCAGAACCTTCATTGCTGGATCGGATTCTACTAATGCTGAAAAGGTTTCATCTCTACAGACTAACTCTTCCTTCATTCTTGAAAATATTTCCTCGAAATTTGGCTTTTCTACAATATTTAGCTGCTGCATCTTTACACTACAATTCCTTCAAGATGAATGTCTTTCCCGTTTGGCAAGTACAATCCTTCTAGATCAAGTATTACCTTTCCCTCCTTTACTTCTTTCATTTTTACTTTTTCCAGTTTAAACCTCTTTTCCCATTTCCCTAAAGCTTCTGCAGTCGCTGCATAGATTTCCAAAGTTAAATCTCTATTTATTGGCTTATCCACTAACTCAAATAATCTCGACCCATAATCCCTTCTCATGATTCTACTGTTAATAGGAGTGGTTAATATATCAATTATTGATTGTTTTAAGTGTTCCAAACCTTCTAACACTTTTCCTGTTTTAGCATCCATCCCTTTCATTTTTAGCCTGCAAACACGTCTTCACTGCCTTTTATTACTTTAAACCCACATGAAACTATATCTCCTACTCTTCCTACACCAAGACCATTTGCAAACACTGTTTTTGATCCTTGAACCATTACTTCTCCTTCACTAAAACTTTCTCCTTGTCTGCACATTGGCTTACCATTTACAAAAACATTGTTACTCCCACTAATGCAAAAATGCGGTGTTACTTCTACACAATAATCTCCTACTCGTACAACCGATTTATTCATTTAATTAAGGTTTATTCTATCTGCTTTCAGTTTTATTTCGCTCTTCGTCATCTCTATGCTCGATTCCCCAGCTTTCAGTGTTATTTTGTCTACTACTTCAATCTCTAAATGATGCTTCTCTTTATCATATAACAATCTTGTTCCATCCTGAAACTTCACACTATTTATTCCTTTTTTATTCTCTGGTGCAGGGTATTTTTCCTGGTATATCCCTCCTAACACCACTCCTAACGATAATTCACCAAGAGGAGAAAATACCATAACTTGCTCATCAATATCTGGAGGAGACCAATCTCTATCTTTTCCTGCTTTGCTTGTTATCCATGGCAACCAATCTGTTAAAAATTCGCCTATTTTCACTCTTACTTTTGCTTTTTCATAATCTACTTCTTTTACAACTCCTATACGAATGATATTCGCTAATTTTCTACTTAGCTCTGAAATCGCAAAACTATGATCCAACATGTACGTTACCTATCTCTATAATATGCGGTTTAATTCCAGTTTCTGACCACACTGACTCACCAATATGTATCTCATGAACCCAATCAACTACCCAAACAAGATATGCATCTAATTCGGGTCTAAATCCGTCAATTTCTGCAGAGATAAACTCTCCTGGTGAAATATTTTTCACGTTCCAAGTATTTTTATTTACTAATCTTGCTACTTCTGCTGCGAATGACCTTACAACTACCGAGGAATCCTCGACTGTTCCATCAACTACAATTCTTGCCTCAAACCTTGCTTTTAGCGCTAATTCTTCTGTTCCTGGATCATCTCCTTTTTCAAGATTGCTAAGTTCCACAAAAACCGCTGGTGCTAACAGTTCTTTCCTTATTGCTGGATAAATTTCACATGTCTGTATAGCCGGTATTTCTTCCTTCAGTGTGCTGCAAATTGCTTGATGTAAATCTTTCCAGAACTTTATCATGCATATAATTTAACTCATGTAATGTATAAAATATTTTTCAAATACCTTTTCAACTTCATAATTAACAAGATTCCCTATTATCCTTGAAGCCTCAGGTTCTAGTGGCAACTTAACTTCCTTTATTGGCAATGCTGCTCTTCCTTCACGTTTAAACATACCGCTATTTCCTTTTGGCATAACTGCTGCAAATCCTCCTATAAACTCATGCTTTCCTACTTTCGATCCTCTTCTTGTTTTTTGTATTTTGCCAATTGTCGATGCTCTAATGTCATAGAGATTTGCTCTAATTAACACTTCTAATCTGCTAGTTTTCGCCTTAAAAATTCTTAATCTCTTTCTTATCAAACTTAATTTTATCTGCTTTTCCTCACTGATTTCCTTAGCTGCTTGCGCTTTTAACCATAGTGCCGTTTTGTTTAATGCCTTTACCGTTGCTAATTCTACTTTTCTTCTTTTAGCATTTACACTTTCTATTACCTCAACTTCTATATGAACAGACATTTTACACCCCAGAAGCTTTTATTTTCCACGTTATTCCAGACTTGTCTCTAAGTGGCGGTGAGTGTACTTTATACCTTCGATCACCTATAACAAAAACATCTCCTACTATTGGCTGCAGTACATCAAACGCACTTACTTCTAACGCTAAAGTTTCTTCCACAAATTGTCCTTCACCAATCTCGTATAATTTATCTGGCTCTTGCTTTAATACCTGTACCATATATGACTTATCCTTTGATTTATATAAAGCCACTTCTCCTAAATGGGCAAAACAATCTTTAAATAGTCTCTTAATATTCTCTTGCATATTTCTTTTAATATACTAACCTTTATATGCTAAGAAAGCGCATACCGGTAGAGTCGTTCTGTGCCTCACCAACTTGTAATTACTCTACCAGTATGTTACGCTATAGCGACTTTTACTAACACTCCAGGTCTGTGGCACATTGGAAGAGGATTTGACTGCGTATGTAAATCTGTTCCTCTATCAAACCTCCTTGGTTCTTGTTTTGCATAGAGTGGCTGTCCAAGAGTATTTACTGTCTCATTAAAATCTGCTGGTGCAAAATATGTCGTAAATGTGCTCGCTGTTCCTACTGGAAAACAGTGCCCTGTATCTCTTTCTATAAACCTTCTTACGGTTCCTTCAGGATCTGTTGCTTGCCCTCTATATTCCTCAAACGTGATTCCACAAAACGTAAATCCTGATCTCATATCATTCCTTAGCGCTGCTCCTTCTTGCCATCTTTCATATGCTTCTTTTACTTTAGCATGAGAAGTGAGTGCATCAAAAAACTCAGGACTTACCAAGGCATGAATCCCGGTCATATATTCACCACTTAGATTATCTTCTATGTGCCGCAATATTTCCAGACACTTACGTTTTACATCTGTTGTTGCTGTTCCCAGTGCAAAATTTACTACTTTTGGTGTTATTTCAAATTCGTTGTACAGATTTAATAATTCTGACCCATCAGCATCTAAAATTATTCCTTTCAGCGCTCCCATTCTCAAATGTTCCAACGTTATTGCATGTTTGTTTCTCATTAGCTGCAAATGATCCGTTACTACATCTGCCAGCGCTTTAAGTTCACTCTCTGATCCAAATGCCCTTATTCCCTGTACTTCCTCTGGTAACACTACATCATCATGTGGAATATGTGGAATCGTAAACGTTCTTACCTTTCTTTTTCCTCTTTTTCCTACTGTTGCTGGTGCTCCTGGAACTTGTGTTGGCAACAGGCTTAAAACTCCATTATGTTCTTCTATGGTGATATGTCTAAATCTTACTGACCTATTTGGAAACAAGTTTAAATTTTCAACACGTCCATAATTTATCGGCAATATATTTATCGCATTTGTTAGCGCCGTCATGCTAAATGCTGTATTTGTAAATGGATTTTGCATTTTTTCTTTTCCCCCTTTTGTATTTTTAATAGTTTTTTTAAGCTCCCTTGCGGATAATGATCCCTCGTCCTTCAAGTTGCTTTATTGCTTCAGCTTTCTGTTCTTCAGTGATATTTGCTGGCCACACAACTGCATGATCTGCTAGTATTGCACCACGAGTAATAATTACTGCTTTGGCATTTTCTGTCGCATTTACATCACTTACTACCGCACCTATCGCTGTTTGTGTACCATCTGTTCCAGCAGGATTAAGTACTCTAATAAAACCATCTTCCGTCTTTTTGGCAACTACTGCACCAAGCTTAAGATTTTGACCTTTAGCTACTGTTATTTGGTCTCTTGAATATAGGTTGGACACTTCATATTTCAGAAGATCGCCTAAATTATTTCCTTCAGTTATACTTATCATGTCTTTTTCTCTCCTTTTTTTATTTTTTTACCGCCATATTTGTGGTTGTTATACACGGCGGTTATACAAATACTTTAAATGTTTGATTGCGCACGACTTTTCGCTACCTGCATCATCAACTCTTCTCCTGAATTCTGTGGTATTGCACTCAGTATTTCTGTCTTCTTCGTTCGCTCTGCTAGCAATTCCATTAAAACTTCCCGTGCTTGCTCAACACTTACGCCTTGCTCTATAAATTCTCCTATCTTTTCTGGCATCTTCGATAAATTACATAAACGTATTAATTCAAGAACTTCAGTACGATACTTGGTTAAATTATCAGTTTCTAGGTCATTTGTAGTTTGTTCATTCATAGTAATACTCCTGTTTTTATTAATAGATGAAAGAATTGTCATTCCGTCTGCAAGGCCTATTTCTACTGCTTTCTCCCCAAAATATAGCCCTGCCTCTGTTGATCGAATCTTTTCCATTGAAAGACCTCTGTTTCTTGCTATTAGCTGCAAAAACATTTCATATAGTCTTCCTACTTCTTTTTGTAAGCTTTCTAAACTTTCAGACGTCATTGGCTCATGCGGGTTTAAATCATTCTTTCGACTACCAGCAAAGATTGTGGTGTACTTAATACCTTGCCTTTCATCAAACCTACTTTGATCTATGTGACTTGCTATTACTCCAATACTGCCCACACCAGAAGTTCTGCTCACAAATACCTTCTCAGCGCTAGAAGCTATAGCATATGCAGCAGAATATGCATCATCATTTGCTATTGCAATAATTCTCTTTTTTGTTCTTGATTCATAAATAAAATCAGCTAGATCAAAGACACCGTTTACTTCCCCTCCTGGACTGTCTATGTCAAGTAGAATCGTCTCTATGCTTTTATCTCCTAAAGCACTCTCTATCTCTTCATGAATATTTTCATACGAAGTCATATCTAAAATATGATCAAAAGCTTCTGTTTTTTTTGTCAAAACTCCATAAATACGTATTATTGCTATTCCTTTTGGGTTTATATGAAAATGCTTTAAGTTCTTAAAGATAGGTTGTTTGCTGTTATATAATGATAGTAGTTCAAAGCTTCTTCTCTCTACCATTACTGGTTTATTTATCCACATCACCTTCCTTCCCTTTTATGATTAACATCAGAATCGAAACAAAGTCCAAAAGAATTAGCTCGCTTTTGATCTTCTGCTATTTCTTGGTCAATTTCTTCTACATCGTAACCCATTTCTGATACTACTTCTGCTCGACTCTTAAATCCATTTCTTACTGCCATTTGCTGTGCTTGCTGGTCTTTCAGTGGATCCACCCAATCAAATCCCTGTGGTATCCATTTTACTTCTTCTTTCGCTGCTTTTACTACTTTTTCATCTATACTCAGTTCTCCACAAAGTACTGCTAACTCTAGCCATCTACTCCATACTGGCCTGCAAAACTGAAATACTATAATGTTGTGTTGCAGCATAGCGCATCGACGACGAAACTCTATTAATCCAGCTCTGATTGATGAGTAATTAACACCTGTTAAATCTCCTGTTAGCTGCTCATATGTTATTCCTGTACCTATTGCTATTGCCCTCAGTTGCTGTCTCATGAATGCTTCATAACTTCCTCCAACATCTGATGGCTCTGAAAATTTTATGTCCTCTCCTGGGTCTAAAAGCTGCATTGTTCCAGGTTCCAGGCCAGATAGTGCTACTCCTTGCTCACTTGCTTCGCCTTCTCCCATGATATTTGCTTCTGGATCGAGTCTCGTAATAAATCCAGCAAACATTGCTGCAGTTTTCTTTCTCACCAGCTCTGCATCATCATATTGATCAAGCTCATAAAGCTTCAGCAGTATATTAGAAAGCCAAGGCTCCCCTCTGATTTGCCCAGGTCTTAATGGTCTATAAATATGTAAAACATCATTTGCTGGCACTCTCACTGATTCTCCAAATGAGCCTTCACCAGGGTGTTCTTTAAATAGGTAAATGCTTCTCTTTGCCCAAGCTTGTTAAACTCAATCCCGTTTCTTATTACATTACCATTTCCTAAAGTTTGATTTGTTTTATTATCTAAATGTTCAGACTCAAGTACTTGCAGTTGTAATGGCACAGAAAATCTATCTTCCAGCTTTCTCGTTCTTAAACGTACAAAACATTCTCCTCCCTCTATCATACTTCTGCATACTAGAGCTTGTAATCCATAAAAATCACTTATTCCACAGCTATCTGCTTCATCTGTCCATTTTAGCCATAATTCTTGCACTTTCTTTCGAAATTCTCCATCTCTTGCTTTTGATTGCGGCTTTATTCCTGTTCCAATAGAGTTACTTACTATTGTATCAATGATATTTGCTGCATATGGATTTTTTCTCACCATGTCACGTGATCTACTACGTAAAGTTTCAAGGCTTTGAGACAGCAAATTGTTTATACTTCCTAACTCTGGTTGAAAGTGAAAAAATCTTCTTCCTGAGCCTGCTGCATCCCATGCAGAGCTTTTTATCTTTGGTTTGTTAAATAATTGCTTGAAGGTTTTGAGCAGCATTTATAAAATTCCTTTACTCGTTGAAAAAATAATTTTCCTCTTTGGCTCCACTCCAGCAATCTTTAGCTCAGCTTTAATTCGTTGTCTTAAGTTTAGTAAATCATTTATATCTACTTCTGCATATCTTACCACATGATCACCATATGCAATTGATACTACTCGCTCTCCGTTTTGCAGCTTCTTTATCGCTTCTTCGACTTGAATTAAATAATCTTCGTTATACATTTATTACTTGCTTCTAAGAAACTTCCCCTATCAGCTCATCTTTTTTTATCAGGATATAACCAAATTCATTGGCTTTTTTACCCAGATTCTTTACTACTCTTTCCTTATATAACTTTTCATAATAATCCATTCCTTTTTCTACATATTCTTGTCCACATTTCAGCATTTGATAAAAAATACATGCTAATTTTCTTGCTGTAGCAGTTATTGCTTTTGGTGCTCCCAATCGATTTTTCAATCTTCTACAGTACGCACCTAATGCACTTTTACTGTGCAACATAGAATAACCAGCAAGTCGAAAAGCATTTGCAGCACGGTTAATTACTTTACGAGTTCCACTTCTAATCACTCTTTCTCCTGTAATCCTATTAAATGGACATAATCCCAACCAAGAAGTAAAATGTTTTTCTGATGGCCATTTATTAGCATTAAGACCAACTTCTGAGAGGATGGTCTGTATATTTGATGTATTAAGCCCTGGAACTTTGGTGAAATCCATGCCAGTTATTCGGTACAATTCTTCGTGTGCAGCAAAGTTTGGTTTGTTTCCTGCAGACCTCTTTACTTTACTGCATTGCTTATTTTCATTTGATCTTGTTTCAAGTGTTTTATAATCGTTTTCCATACTTTTATCACATTCTTTTATTTGCTCTTGAAAAAAAGTATATGCTTCGTATTCTTGCTTTAATGTAAACAAATGCTCTTCTCTATAGTCACCTGTTAGTGCTTTTGCTATGGTTGATCTGTCATTTTTTATTCGTCTATCACTCAATTCAGCCAATCTATTAGAGTTTCTTTCACCCGCAATTATTGCTTTAATGATTCGCATACCAGTTACACCTGTAATATCACTAATAACCTTGTGTAATTGAATGTTCATTTGAATTAATGCTTTTTGCATACGTTGAGTGTGTACAGCTGCACTTTTTATCAGGTTGTCATGTTGTCTATTATAACCACGTAGTACACAAATTTGGTTATCAGGCCTAAATGATCCTTGAAGTAACCCATAGCTATGTAATTGCTGTAACCACTGGCAATCTTGAACGTCTGATTTTCTTCCAGGTACATTTTTTACATGTCGTGCATTTACCAGTTTAACTTCGAATCCATATGATTCAAGTATTTGAAACAAAGGAATCCAATATACTCCTGTTGATTCCATGGCTATCGTTCTAACTTCACACTTTTTCAACCACTTTGCTAGGTTATGAAGATCTACTGTAAAGCACCCAAATTTTTGAACGCGTTGTTTATCTCTCCCTTCTGGTACGCATGCATAATGTACAGATGAACCAATATCAATCCCTGCTGCATTAGGATTCACTACTTCTAATTTACTTTTTGCTTTTGCCATATAAAATCCCTTATATATACCTTATAATGAAGAAGTGCTTTAGCTTGGGGCGGTTATATTACACAATCTTCTAAACGAGGTAGCTAAGAAGCTCCATCAATGGTTTGACCGTCCCTTCCAAAATCATACTGATCCACGGGCATTTATTGCACCATTGCGAACTCGATTATAACTGCAGAAGCACTTCTTCATTAAATTATATCCAAAAATTACTGCAATGTGCATTAGGACGTTTCTTTCTGGTTTAACAGATTTTGTCTGTTCCGGTGCTGATCCATTTGCTTTTGACTATTTTCTTTGATTTTTTACTTTCCGGTTTTTCACTTAAACTATTCCATTTACTCTCTGGCCATCTGTCTACTCCCAGTGCTATTGATGCTGCTCTTGCGTAAATTCGGCAATCTAATACTTCATTTCTTTCTCTTACTTTTTGCCACTCTTGTTTGGTGTATCCTTTTACTACCTTGCTGACTAATTGCTCTGCCGTTAGCTGCTTAAAATACTCAGGTACATACTCGGGAAAATGACAATACCCTGCTGGCACTTTCTCTTCTTCTTTTAAAACATTAAGTAATTGAAAAAGTTCTGACTTTAATATCGATACTCCTACTGGCCATAGCTTTATTCCTCTTTTCAGTTTTTGCCCACCAACTGTTATATCTACTCTGCTTGGACTGCTAAGTGGTACTAGAGCTTTATTTACACCTTTGACTGCCATTACTCTTCCACAGCCTTGATGACCTCTTACCCAATTGTATACTTCTTGTGTCGCATACCCAGCATCAACCGCCATCATACTTATCATGTATTCAAGACCATTTTCACCGATAAAATGATGATTTAACAGCTCTGAAAGCTTTTTCCATACTTCTCCACTTCCTGTATCTCCTTCAAATACTCGGTAGTCTATTGACCAACTTTCACGGCTTTTTCCCCATGCTACAACTTCTACTTCTAACCGATCTTTTTGAACATCAACACCTGCAGTAAGTACCACTTCTCTCTTAGGTACTGTGCCTACGGGAAAAAATTCTCTCCTGTTAAATAATTGCTTCCAGTCTGGTACTTCTCCTTTATCTACCCAGGTTTCTCCTAAAGTGGTATTTATCCAAACCTTCAGTAATTGTTCACTTTCCTTTGCATGGAGAAAATCCTCTACTGCTTGTTGCCAACTATACCACCCAACTGGACTATAAAGACTTGAAAGATGAAATCCTTTTTTCTCACCTTTTACTCTATTAGTAGGCCTCCATTCTCCACGCTCAAGCATCTCTGTTTTTTGATGATTTTCTATTTTGCCGCTACATTCAGTGCAGACATAATGTGCTGTTCTTGAGTCATTATCTTCCCATTTAATTTGTGACCATTTCAGAACTTGATAGTAATTACAATATGGACATGGTACAAAAAAATATCTCTTATCTGTTGCTTCAAATTCTTTCTCAATTCTGCTTATTCCATGAATCGTTGGTGTTGATACTAAAAAAATCTTTCGCCGTGCAAATGTATTAGTTCGTGCAATACTGAGCAGTACTGGATCTCCTTCACCTCCTGAATCTCCTGGATATGCATCTATTTCATCAAGAAAGAGATACTTTACTGGCATAGAGCGAAGTCCCACACTGCTGTTTGCTCCGGTTATTACTACAATTCCACCTGGAAACTCCTTACTTTGTACAGTATTGCCTGAATCTCTTGATCTTGGGTCTTTTACTTTACTTTTTAAACATGGTGTACTTTCAATCAGTGGCGCAAATCTTCCTTTTGACCAACGCTTTCCCATTTCAACTGTTGGCTGTACTACTAGCATTGGTCCTGGTGTTTGATCGATGATATAGCCAATCCAATTGTTACCAGCTTCTGTTCCCCCAATCTGCGCTCCTTTCATGAATACTACTTTTTCTGCTGGTGAGGACGGAGAAAGTGAATCCATGATTTCTTTTAAATAAGGAGTTCTTTCCGTTCTCCATTTCCCTGGCTCTGATGCTGCAGTTGGTGCTAGAACTCGATACTCATTCGCCCACTCTGATACTTTAAGTTGCGGGTCTGGTCTTAAACCTTCAGAAAAAGATGTGGCGTATATCATTGTCTGCATCTACTCATAACTGCAACATCATTAACAATAGAACTACACTCCTCCAATTCCATAAACATCTTTTTCTGAAATTCGTTTTCTATATATTTTTTGCTCATCTCACTTATCATTATTGCTATAACAAGCGCAAATATCCCTGTTATTGTTGCAAAAATGATCGCACTGCTTATTGTTGTTGCTGTTAAACCTATATATGCTGCCATTGCTACTGCACTTACTGAGGTAAACACACAGATCACACTATTGTATTTTCTTACTTTTGCATTTCTATGCTCTATACACCTATAATAAATTGGTACAGATCTGCCTATCTCATCTGGTAATTTGATACTCTTTTCTTTAAATAAAGTTTTTAGTAACTCTAAATTGTTTGATTTGATTGCTAAGTGCAGAACAGGTGTATAATTTGCTCCTTTTTTCAGCAATAACTTTACTACATATAAATGCCCTTTTTCTGCAGCAAGGTAAATCGGTGATAGACTTTTATTATTTGGAATATCAATATCAATTTCTTCCTTTAAGATTGCATCTACAAGCTCAATTTCTCCTCTTTGTGCAGCTAAATGGAGTAGACTATTCTTTTCAGAACCGTATTTATTACTCATCAAAGCCTTCTTTATCTCAGGTTTAGCGTAATCAAATGGTGTCTTGCCGCTATCGTCTTTTACCAGAGGGTCTATATCTTCTCGCGTTAGTAAAACTTCTATTGTTTTCAGTCTTTCAGCGTAATGTAGTGGCGTCTTATTTTCGTAGTCTCGTAAATTAACTTGAGCATTAGGCTCCTTTATTAAGCATTTGAGAATATCAAGACATAAATCTCTTTCATCGTAATTAGTATTACTTACAGCTATATGAGTAGGTGACAATTTCATTGAGTTTTGTCCCATGCGCGCGCTATTTACATCTGCTCCAAGCTTTAGCAGTAACTTTACTATCTCCAATTTTTTGTTATTAACTGCATAGTGCATTGGTGTCTGATTTCGTGCATCAAAGACATCTATTTCAGCTTTTCCTTCTCTTATCAAAATCTTTACAACTTCTGCATGTCCTATTCCTGCTGCTAGATGTAATGGAGTATGGTGCAAAGCATTTCGTACATTAACGTCAACACCTTTTCCTATCAAATATCTAACTGCATTAACTTCACCTATCATTGCAGCTAAATGAAGTAAGTTATCTTGTTCTGATCCGTATTTGTTATTAATTAGCGCTTGTAATATTTCTGCTTTTTTACCTTCTTTGGCATAATCTAAGGAGTTTTTGCCTTCATTGTCCTCAACAAAAGGATTAATGTTCTTCTTCGTGAGTAATAAATCCACCATGCTTAACTCGTCAAACTCTATAGCGCAATGTAGTGGTGTCTTTCCATTTAATCCTCTGACATTAACATCTAATCCAGGTTGATTGATGAGACACTTTATTAACTCCAAACTTAAGTTATCAGCCATTTTATATTCAAAATCTTTTTTATATTTGAAATTTAGTATTAGATAATTCTTGTAATGAGTTTGTAATCTCTTCGGTTAGCGCCATATGAATCTTTTCAGTGTCACTCAGTGATGCAAGCAGTGCTGAAGCTCTATTTGGAATATTAAGCAAATTATTACGTACAACTCTTGCTACATTAAATGCTTCGCGCTTTACTTCCTCTACTGCTACAAGTTCACCAATCTCAGCCTTAGCTTTCGCCTCAAGAAGTTTACCTCGTTCCATTTCATTTTTTATTCGAGTTTTTAGCAACATCGTGGAAAGGTTACTTGTATTTTCGTTTTCTGGATTTTTCCTCCTAAGTGGCTGACTTGGATCTCTTATTGCCGCTACTGCTTCATTTGCTTGTTCTCTATTGATCAAACCATCCTCCAACTCAACTATTCCTTTTTTTACTAAATAACAGACATATTGCTTTGAAACTCCTAGTTCTTTTGCCCATTCCGTTTGTGTGATCTTTTCCACTTTTTTTGCCCCTTTATTGCTGTTTTTCTTCTTGAATTTGTGCAAAAGTCTTTCCAGTACCAACTAAAATTGCCTTCCTACCTGTGTATATTTGCCAACGTTTTATGGTTACATCTACAAATTTTGAATCTAGCTCTATTGTTCTACAGATTCTTCCTGTTCTCTCACATGCAATCAGTGTACTGCCAGAACCGCTAAATGGATCAAGAACTATGTCTCCTGATCTGCTGCTGTTTACTATTGCTCTCTCCATTAGCTCTACTGGCTTCATCGTTGGATGTAGTGTATTATGTGTTGGCTTATCATAAAACCATAGATCACTTTGATTTCTACCTCCATGCCACTCACGTTTATTGCCGCTTTTCCATCCATAAAGCATTGCTTCGTATTGTCTTTGATAATCTGATCTTCCTAGCGTAAAGTGATTCTTTGCCCAAATGATAAAAGTTGACCATTTTCCTCCCGCTTCCTCAAATGCTTTTTGCAACGTTGAAAACTCTGATGATGATATGCAAATGTAAATTGCACCTTTCGTATATGCTAAAATATGGGAACAGATATCGTAGAGAAAAAGTTCGTACTTTTCACCTTGATTATCGTTTAATATCTTTTTATCTTGGCTACCACCATAATCAACATTATATGGAGGATCACAAACAGTAATGTCTGCCGTTTTATCATCTAACAGCGCTTTATATGATTCAACTACAGAGCTATCACCACAATAGATTCGATGATCACCTAAAATCCAAAGATCACCTGGTTTTGTTACTTTTTTGTCATCAACAACTAAGTCAGAAAGATCTTCTTCTCCACCATCTAAATCATCAAGGAAATGTTGAACTTTTTCTAATTCAAATCCAGTCATTTTAAGATCAAACTGTAAATCTTCTAACTCTTGAATTTCTACTTTCAAAAGCTCATCATCCCACTTTGCCCAATTAGCTGATTGATTTGCCAGTAATCGAAAAGCTTTGGTTTGTGGTTCATTTAGATTATCACTTAAGACCACTGGAATACTTTCCATACCAAGTTTTCTTGCTGCTTTAAGTCTTAAATGACCATCAACCACAGTGCCATCGCTTTTTGCAACTATTGGAATACGAAAGCCAAATTCCCTGATTGAAGCACACATTCTGTTTACTACGTCATCATTTTTACGTGGATTACGCTCATATTCGACGAGGTTTTCAACAGGATAGTAGTGGATTGCTAAATTCATATCTTAATAATTAAAAAGTTAATATTCAAAATATCTCTGACGCTAAAGAAGGCCTGGGGTCAGCACCACCAAACCCGCCATTATGGCCGAAAGGACCCACTTTTTATGGATTTCTCAGCTTATTAATATCTTTACCAAAGTCCATAACATAGAACATCAAAGCTAAAGCATCTGCTTGATTATCATCTCTAGGTGAAAAACTTTTTTCACGTATCGCTTCAATAACTTCACTCTTACTTGCATTACCTTTGCCTGCTATAAAGCGCTTTATAGTCTTTACAGGAACACCTTTGTATGGTACGTGATGTTCTTCACACCAAGCAGAAAGAACGGCAAGAAAACCACCGTAGCAATGCGCTGCATCAGTTCCTAAGTGTCTTCTCACTTCTTCAAAATACACTGCTTCAATGTTTGAGAACTTTTCCTTCATTTCATTTAGCCAGCTACGAAAATTTAAGAAGTGCATTCCACCTCCGCTGAAACGGCTACCATGAAAGTTTTCACTACCACTTTGAATTACTCCATCGGTGAAAATAGCCCAGCCGGTTTGTTTGCCGAGATCGAGTGTTAGGATTGACATTTATATTCAGAATTTGTTTTGCTAGAATGTAAAATCCCTATATAATATATATTCAGGATTTGAAAAATTTTTGTCCAAAAAATCTTCTTCTTAAGCAAACTTTTTAGAAAAAACTTGGTTAAAAATCAGTAAACAGCCATTGCATAATTATTGGTCAAGACTTTCAGATTTCTATCTTAACTATTTAAATAGTCTACTATGTTATTATGCTGTGGTTAGTTTCTTATGAACATTTATCCAAATCGTAAATTTTGGGAAGATGATTTAGAAGTCCCTGTTAACCATTTGCTTGATCGTTTTCACAATACAAAAACACGTCAGTCTTGGATAGATTCACTTTCTGGTAAGCAATTAAATATTATTTTTCAAAACTCCTTTAAAGATAAATTAAATGCTCAACTCTTTGATGATGAAAGTTACGATAATACATCTGTACAATACAAACGTAAAGTGATTGCTAATTATTCCGATTCTCTCGTTACTTACTACTTGATTACCTGTTTTGACCGTGCAAAACTAGAAGTTACTGTCAGTGAAATTGCAAGATCTGCATTAACTACGGAACTCATGAAATCCTACCTTGTAAAAAATAATAATAAATATGATAAGAAGTCTTTGCTGTTTCTACTGTTTCATGCAGATTACAATCTTTTAAAATCTGTCTATCACTTTGAAAAAATACAAAGAAAGAGTTTCATGTCTTTTGCCTTACAAAAAATACCAAGACGACCAAGTACTCCATTTAAGGACTTTATCTCAGAGGAAATCATACAACAAATACTGAAAGAAGATAACATTAAGAGGAATGACAGTTTCGAGAATCAACTACAAGGTTTCTTCTATCATCAGAATCGTTTATATGTGTTAATACGCAAAGCTAGCGATATAGATTTGTTGTTAAATTCAAACAAAGTCATTCATGGCCATAAGGCAGAGTGGATGATTTTGGATTTTCTACTAAATGGCACTCAGGTAGATCTTGGTGCTAGAAATATTGATCAAGCTATAGAAATAGCAAATAGCATTGCAAGTTGTTACTTTGGTTGCGAATGTATTTTTGTAGATGTGCAGGATAAAAATTTCGCGGAACAGGTACATAAATTTATAGAAACTTGTATTAATGAATCTGATTCAAATATTCGTGTTTTTGAGTTAAAGTTTCAGTCAAATCGTTTCAATTACAGCTATACTAATATCACTTTGACTGTTGCTCCATATGATCCTATTGCACCGGAATTGCATGTTTTAAAGCCATTTGTAGGAGACATAGTGCCATTTATAGAGTCGATTAAAGTAATATTTCAAGGCAAAAAGATAGGCTTATTTTTCAAGCGAAGTGATGAATATATAGCAATTTACTACTCTGAACATCCTCTGAATAAAAGGGAAAGAGAGGATTTTAAAGCATACATAAAACAATTTTATGGTCTTACAATCTTGCCAAGAGCAAATCTCTGATCTTCTTAATTCTGGCAGCTCTTGGGTTAATCCAAATCAAAATTACATCGAAGCAGCAAGGTATTTGTCAGATCTTGAATTAATTAAGATGCAAGAGAGGTCTTACATTATCTGCTCTCGTAGACAAGATAAATTAGATTGGCCCAATATAGTTGATCCATACTGTAACAATGAGATTTTCATTGATGAGGACTTTAACGAAGCATGCGATAATATAATTTGTGAAAATTGCAACCGTGATATTTTGCCTAACACCTACAAGAAGCAAAGATTTCACCGCTTATCTGTATATTTTAACCCAGAGAAATTTATGAATTGGTTTGAAGGTCAGCTAAGTGATACAAATTTTATGTGGCAAAAAGTGGAAAGTGGAGTTTATCATGTTGGTGGACAAGGTAAGATTGTAAGTTTAATCATACTTGATTTTTGCACCAATCCAACATTCTTAACGATAGATAAGCTTAAAGCTAATCCAACTGTATTAATAATACTGAGAAAAAATCCATCAAACATACCTCTTGATTTGCCCATAGTAAAAATGGTTGACCTTTTCTTTCAGCATAAGACTTTAATTGAAGTATTCCAAGAAGCAGCACAAAGAGGAATACTAGAGTTCATACCAAATACTTCAATGCAAATCTTACATACTGCACTTAATCTAATTGAACCTCCTAAAGAGAAGGAATTACTAAAGTTGCAATTGATAGAGGGCTCACTCTGAAAAACACATGTTGCTTAGCATAACTGAAATAGAAAAGCGCCTAAATCTTGATCCAGAAGCAGACCCAGAACATTACATTAGAAAACCAATAAACACAATCCAAAGAACAATAAAAACCACCTTAGCTAAAAAGTTAGGATTAAACATCGAACGTAATGATGTGATTCAAACAGTTGGTTGGCCTGGATCATCGCGTAAAGATTATGGCTACCGTATTAACCCTTTTACTGTGCTGATAAAAGTAGTTCGTTAACTGTGTTGAAGAGAAGTAAAAGATGTTACAATGGAAAAAGTAAAATTTGTGACAAGGCTTGTGATCAAGCTTTAAAGAAGCGTTCTTTGGTTGGTATTTTACCCTAAAGTCACATCTAGCTTTAAAATACAGTTTTTGCCTTATCTAAAAAAAATACAAATTCTCAATTACGTAAAAGCCTAAATTTCTTTTGCTTTCTTCAATCTTTTCTACTCTGTTCGTTTGCCGACTTTTGTGTTTGAAGCACATCTACATTCAATGCCCCTATACTAATATATACCGACCACTTTTTCCGGGAGTTTCTGAAAAAAAGTTAAAATAATTTTAAGACAGCTAAGAAATTAAAAAGAGCATTATGTCTTTTACAACAGAAATCTTCGCTATTTGAGTCCTTTCCATTTTGGAAACAACTTTTTACTTGAGCTGAAAAGAGATTACATGAGTTTTTGGTAAAAACATACAAAACCTATCTAAATCATCAATAACGCTATAATAGCCCTCTAAAGACGTTTTAAAGAATGGTATTGTAGTAGAGAGATTATTTTGGCTCCATTCCCTTCTTGTAAAGCTAAAGATACTAATGTTAGCAAACTCTATAAACTTAAGAATAACTGTAGAAACTATTATTTTTTAAAGTCAGAAAAAACATCACTTACAATTCAACAATTCTCCAAAATCAATTATGTTTGAAAAGTAATCACTATCTATAACATCATCACTTACATCATTGACGTGGATAAGGACTGGACGACATGAAAAGCCTTTTGGACGATTTAGTGCATCTATTTTCTTTTGTACCTCTTGTATTATTGAATAACCAATTTTATTTTTTGAAAATTTGATTTCGCAAATGTAGAGAGTGTTAAACTTCGTTTGAATCATATAATCAATTTGACAACCTGCACCATTACGCGTTCTTTTCTGAAAAAATGGATTCTCGCTTATTATTCCATCAATTCCTAAGATATTATGTATACCCTTTCTATTGTTCAGCACCAAATTTTCAAATTGAAGCCCAATAATTGTATACCACTCTGGTAAGAACCCTATAGAATAGGTGTCACGACTAATTTTTCCTAGATCTTTTTCGATATATTTTAGATAAAACCTTAAATAATTATCTTGAAGTCTGTATCTCCTGAGTCGTGAATCAGTACCAGTTTTTATACTCCAAGTATGATCTTTTGCAATAAAACCAGCAAGCTCAAGCTCATGTAGATACTCAGAAATGCGTCCATGTCTTACGATATTTAAAGTAGCACAAATTTCTTCTTGTTCTTTAGCTCCAGTAGAAAGAGCTCTGACTATTTGCTTATAAAAAGCCGTTTTTCGCATGAATAAATCTGAGAATATTTGATTAAATTCTTCAACTAAAAACCCACCTTTTGTAAAACAAAGCCTTTTAATATTTTCTTCAGCGCTATGTTTAAAATTTACCTCCTCTAAATACTTTGGAATTCCGCCAGTTACTGCAAGCACCTTAAATTTTTCATATGCTGAAATATTTTTCGGCCAAAATTCATTGCAATCAGAAAGTGATAATTCTCCGAGTGTTAAAGTTAACGATATTCTCCCTACGAAACCAGTGCTGCTAAGTATATTTTTCTCGATCCAGGATGAAGCTGATCCACAAACAACAAAAATTAGCTTGTTATTATTTTTTAGCTGCGTATCCCAAAAATTTTTTATTTTGCCTAAAAAGGTTGGATCTTTTGAGCCCATCCAAGAAATTTCATCAAACAGCAATAATGTTTTTCCTGATAGTAGACGTTCACCAACTGCCCATAGTAAATCGCTCCAGTCATCATACCTAGCAAAAGATGTATTAAATTGTCTAGCAACTTGTCTAGAAAATTCATTAAGTTGGTAGGACATTGTAGTATGCTTTTCTGGTGGCAAACCTATAAAGGAGTAATATTGTTCAAAATACTTACCAAACTCTTGAATTAAACGACTTTTTCCTATACGACGCCTTCCTTTGACTACTACAAAAGATGCAGTATTTTTTTCTGTAAGCTCCAGTAGTTGTTTTAACTCAGTTTGCCTACCAATAAATGATGGAGACATAAAATACGAAATATAAATCTTTGTCTCCGTTATACTAGATAAAATTGGAGACGTAAATAAATAAATTTAGATCTTTGTCTCCATTTTAAGGGGCAATCAAGTTTTACGAGCTTCTGTTTCTTCTTCTATGGCAGTAACTTCAAACTTTTTTCCTTGAGCTACCTCTACAATTTGCTAATTTCATTACTGAGAGTTTTGCAATTAATTGCTCAGAGGTTTGCGATAAAAGTTGTTGTATTCCCATAATAGTCTCCATAACCCCTTATACTCACCATAAGTTGTTCAATCTTTTTTGAAAAATTTTCTTTGCAAAGTGTAAAAAATGTGTCAAACTTACTAGTAAGTTTACTAAAGATGCCTTTTATTTGCGTTTTAGAGGGCATTATAAGCGTTCTTTAGTGTGGCTAGTAAGTTTTACCCTAAAGTTACAGATAGCTTTAAAATGCAGCTTTTGCCTCATCTAAAAAAATTAAGAATATAAAGCTGTTTATTTTGCTTTCTTCAATCTTTTCTACCTCAAGTCTTCATCGCGCTTGCATAAAAGCCTTATTAAAGCAACTAGACCCAGCTCACTTGGAAGTTATTGAGTATTCCGGAAAATCCGGAGATCTGAATTCTTAGTTCAGCTATTAAACTCAGTAGACCAGCGTTATGCGTTTGTTAAAAAAAAGATGAGGGTTAGAGCCTCTGTTAAACTTATGGTAGAAGTAAAGCTATTGCAAAAATAATGTTTCAAAAAGTCTACTAACCATTTGTTCTTTAGGTTCAAAAAATTTTCTTTGCAATCAACAAAAAGCATGATAAACTAGTTGTAGGGTTTTTTTTAATAAATAAAAGTTTGGGGTATTAAGATGCCTCGTAATCGAGTTTTAAGCTACCCTACATAAGTAACTTAGGTCTTGGTGGTATAATTGTACCCTGAAGTCATAGAATCTTTTTAAAACGCTATCATGGATCATTTGTTTTTCACTGCCTTTACTTTATATTTTTATTATAGGTTGCAACTCCATAGAAAAAGCAAAATTATGAAAGGACATCAAAAAACGTTAAGTTCTTCTCTTAACTGATATATACTATGTACTATAGCATAGTATATATTTATATATATAGATTTTTGCCATCTTGCCAACTTCCCTAAACCCGCTATAGAAGAGGACTTTACCCATGCTATCTAGTTGGCAACTTTTTGCCATCTTGCCATCTTACTATTTCTTTAAACTATTGATTTTCTTATATTTTTATCAATTTTAAGTTGGTAGAATGGCAGATTCTTCAGTTTGCCAACTTGCCATCTTGCCAACTTACTATACTATTTTGCCATCTTGTTTTGTAGAATTATGTATCACCCAAACGTCTGGATTTTCAACTGGTAAGGTTACTCCGTTATTTGGTGAAAGATAATAATCTGGCTTTACCAGCACATGTTGATTTTCAGAAATTTTTAACTCCATGTCTTTAACACATAAATAGCCGTACTTTGATTTAGTGCTTGATACTTTATATCCAAGAGCTTCCTTAAAGAACTTTATGTGGCCAAGAGCTGCAAGATGGCTAATCCTTTCACGGATGCTACGTTCACTTCCAAGGCCTAGCTTTCCCTCAAAATACCTAGCAAAGTGTGCCGCGGTGTAAGTTTCGCCTTTATATGCTTCATTAGCAATTAACTCTAAAATTATATCACATCTTCTTAGACGTTCTAAATCCAATTTAGTATTATAGCTAGACCTTACTATTCTTTCTGAATTTAATGTATCATCAGATTGTACAAACGCACCGTTATGCCAATAAAATGAAATCTTTTCTTCGTTAGATGCAGAATAATTTGACTTCTTACGGCAAAGTACTCGTTCATTACCAGAAGCATCAGCTTTATCTGGCTTTGACAAGTACCAACGAGATCTTACTGTATTATTCCACGCAGTTGAACCACCTGTACCTGTTTTACGGATTATTCCTGAATCAGAAGGATGAGCACATAATAATACAGCTCCTTTTATTACTTTCACTATTTTTCCACAACAACTTTGAATAAATTGTCTCACATGAGAGCGATTGTTTTCATTGCCACCAAATAAGTCTGCTGCTGTATCTAAAACTACTAGCTTTGGTTGAAACAATTTAATATCTTCAAGTAATTCTTCAAAGCAATGAGTTGATTTACCTATATCTTTGTTATCAAATACCATGAGTAGATTATCTTTCCACACTCTCGATAAAAAGCCAATATTATCATGAAAGTCACAGGATTCCATATCTAACTGATATAATCTATTTATAGCACACTGTCTTCGCCATAGCTCTTCTGTATCATCTTCACAAAATACACCATATGTCTTCATCTGCTCAATTTCCATTCCCAACCAAGATTTACCTGTGCTCGCTGCTGTCATTAGTTGTTGAGCAAGTAGAGACTTTCCCATACCACCATCACCGTAGAGAGCCGTAACACTTCCAATAGGAAGCCAATCTTTAACAATCCATTCTCTTTCTGGAGCAATATTAGCCCAAGCTCTGGTATCTATTCTCAACGATTTTTTTGAAGGAGCCTTTTTTGTACTAAGGATGAACTCTTCAACATTTATACCTTCTTTCACGCAATCAGCAGCGTCCCAACCCTTTGGTTTATCTTTAGGTATTTCCAAAATGCAAAGTTCTTCAACTCCAAGACAAGTAAGTTTCATAGCAGATTTTTCAGCGTATTTCTTACCTGGTGTGTCATTATCTGGCCAAATAATCACATGTTTACCTTTGAGTGGTGTCCAATCTGTTTTATTTGGGTCTGCATTTGCTCCAGACATTGCAGTTGTGGCAGTAATACCTTGCTCTATGAGAGCATTTGCACACTTTTCCCCTTCTACAAGAATAATTTTATCGGACTTTAAAATACCTGGAATATTATATAGTGGCCTTATCTCTGGTACACTAAAGGTGGATTTTTTGATATCAAAAGGAAGATATCTCTTTCCACTATCATCATCATAACGATATACTCTAACAATAGCTTGGCCGTTTTCATCGTAATAATCCCAATATGCAGTTGGATTACCTGCAGTTTTGTCAGTTTTGATCTTTTTAAAATGACCAAGCCATTCAGCTATAGAGTCCATTACTTCAGTAAACTCTGTTCTAGTACTTTTTCTATGCACTTCTGCCCAAAGATCAATTATATCTCCACCTTCTTTTGTTGCAAAATCGTGCCATAGTCCAGCTTCACTACCACTTAATTCTACTACTAGACTCTTTCCTTTATCACCTTGTATATTGCCTACATAAAACTTATCACCACGAAAAGTTCCTCTTGGTAATAGATATGAAAGGCATGATCTGATGTTTAACAGAAGCTGAGCTTTAAGTTGTTCTTTTTCTACTAACGGTACATTTTTTCGTGGAGCTGCAGTATTAAAATCACAATAGATACCCATAAAATCTCCAATATATTTAAAGTTTAGAAATTTGGTTAAGCTGTAGCTATCCAGCGTCCGTTAACCATATTTATGAATTTTGTTGGTATTGGTTTGCCGTTTTTAAGTTCGTACATCAATTGCAGGATATTCCTTTCTGGCCTAAATATCATTACCCCAGATGTATATAAACTTCTTAAAACATTAGCACCACTCAATGCTTGAAATGGATTCTTTTTTAACGTGGTTGTTGACACTTTTTTGGTGTAATGTGTAACTATTACTCCAGCCGTAGAATTAGTGATAGAGCGTAGTTCATCAATACCATTTTGCAGAAAAGAGATCATACTCCTATAATCAAAAAGAGAGTCTATTACTATAAGATCAACTGTTTTTACATCGAGATTTTCCGACATAATTTCTTTTATTTTTTCCACATTCAAAGTTAACTGTACTTTTTTAGTAATAACTAAGTTTTCTGTTCCTTCATCAAGGATTTTCTTGCTGATTCTTAACTTCTGTAAGCGCTCTCTTATGTAATCATATTCCATTTCATTCTGTAGATAGAATATCTTAAGTGGCTTTGCAGGCTTCATACCAAGAAATGATACTCCAGCAGCTAAATGTACTAACATGGAAAGAAGAAAATTACTTTTTCCGATTTTGGGAGTTCCACCTATGACCAAAAGACCGCCTGGAGTTAATATTCTTGGCCCTATTATATCTTTTGGCATTGGTGATTTATCATTTAAGTAGTGTCTTACAGAAAATGCTTTTTCTCCATTGTTTTGTAACGTGGAATTTTTTTTAGCGTTCAACCACTTTTTGGCAGAATCTATGTTATCTTCAACTAAAGTCCAAAGACTGAGTATGTCTCCCTTCTTTTCTTTATAAATGTTATTCCAATTTCCTGCTTTCTCTCCTTTTATTTCAACTATTATCTTATCTTTACCTAAATTTGCCAGATAGAACCTATCTTGATAAAATTCTCCACCCGGAAGTAAGATACACATTCTTTTATGTTATCAATTAACAATGATTTAATCTCTTTTTGAGATGAAAAACCCATAAAATTTTCCTCCTTTTTAATCAACATATTCTTTAAACGTTTAAAGTCCAGATTGGCGAGTTCACAAACAGTTTCAAAGGATCGTGATCGAATCCATTTACAAGCCTCTTTTTTAAGTTTTAGGTTCCTTCCTGCTGCATCCTGAAGAGCTCTAGCAATAACAGCAGCCCATAACTTTCCTTCGTCGTACTTCAAAATGGTAACCAGTCAGATTCAATACCATTGTTTTGTTCTGGAGTAACAACTGTAGCAATTCTGTTTCTATCTCCGTATCTACTGTCGGCTTCAATACCAACTTTTGCAGTAAACTCTAACCCGTTAAAATCAGCTATAGAGTTGATTTTTCTAGCAGTAACCGCTTTCTCTGAAGTGTCATGTGCATGAATATTTCGTGCTGACTCCAAAATGCTTCTAAGCATGGAACGACCAGATTCTCCCCAAGTATCTTCTCCTTCAACACTTGCTTTGCCACTTTTGACACCTATAATCTGAAAAATCTTGCGTTTTGCATATAGACCTTCAGTGACAGTAAATTCAGCGTTTAAATAGATGCTGCCAGTAGTGTAGCTTTTCGTGAACCAATTCTCATAACCTCCAGGCTTTATTGCCATTTTTACCTTGACTGTTGTACCTTTCGGTATTAAACTGCTTCGCAGTTTCGCGTTATTAAAATCAGTTAAAAAATCTGATAACATATTGTCTCCTATAAATTAAGTAAGAAAAATCAACTCCATTGGTCTACAATCTTCCAATGGCCATCTATCTTATCGACAAGCTTGCTTGCCACACGTTCACCATTACGCAGTTCAAATACTATCTGACGTACAGTACTTTCTTCATCATGAGCAAACATCACCATACCAGTACTGTAAAATCCACGTAAAGATCCAGCACCACTTAGGCCTTGAAATGGATCTTCTTCCAGCATCTTTTTGGACAGTTTTTTTGTGTGGTGGGTGAGTATTATGCCTGAATCTGGATTGATAACATTTCTGAGTCTTTCAAGTGTTTTTTGCAAGAAGAATAGCATAGCGCTATTGTCATTTTCATTGCCATATTCACTTGAGTTGAAGATATTGCGAAGAGGATCGATTGCAATAATATCAGGTTTGAAACGCTCTTTAACAACATTTTTAATTTCATCTATTTCTTCACTACTAAATGATAATTGCACTCTTGGCGTGATAATTAAGTTATTGGCAGCTACATTCAAAAGTTCGTTATCAAGTTGAAGTTGTTGCAAACGTTCTTTCATATATTCATATTCAATTTCAGTTTGCATGTAGAAAATTTTTAAAGGTCTATTTGGTGTCATACCAAGAAATGATCTACCAGCAGCCATGTAAACAAGCCAAGAGATCAAAAAGTCGCTTTTGCCAATCTTAGGAGGGCCACCTAGTACTAACAAACCTCTTTTAGTTAGAATTCTAGGGGAAATTATATCTTCTGGTATTGGCGATTGATCATTCAAGTATTCTTTCACACTGAAAAAGGGAATTTTTTGACCGATATTGAAAAAGCTTTGTTCCATAATAATTGTTCTCCAATTTTTAATTAAGCAATAGGAGCCAAAGTTTTGGCTTTAATTTTCGCAAGTAATTTACCAAGATGTGGTTCTTCAACCATATTCAGGCAGCCACTGCGATCTTTAGCTGGATATCCCCAAGTATTAATCGTCTGACAGACAAATGAACGTACTTCTGTTCCATCATCTTTCTTGATTCCAACCATACTAATTACTTCATCAACAATACCTGGAATTTCACTGGCAGTTTTAGCCCCTTCACATTGAGGCAGCCAGGTTGAACGATTGCATTCATCGAGATATTGACCTAACGTGCCAACTATGATAACGTCTTTGTCTCTGATATGTTGAAACTGATTGAGCCAAGCCATCATCTCTTGAGCAAGTGACCCATAAGCAGCTCTTTTATCTTCTTTTCCTGATCTATCAGAAAAAGCTTCAGGTTGCATCCTTGCCCATAATAGACATAAACGTGAAGCAACGGTTATACTATCCACAAAGATGCATCGGTATTTAGAAACTTCAGAAAGAAGATCTTTGTGCTTGCTACAGACATGCTCATAGTGTTTTTGACTATACGCCTGATCAGACTTTAGTGCAGGGTTTGGACCACCAATTAGGCAGGCAATATCCCGAGCTTGATTCCAAGTACGAACACTAATTGAATCTCCCTGCCAATCTTGAACAGCAAGCAGACCTGCTTCAAAGTCAAGACATAGTGTTGGTTCACTTATAGTCTTTAAGAGACTGGTTTTACCAATACCGTAAGGACCAAAAATTACTACTTTTATTCCTGTAGTTGTTTTCAATCTTTCATTATTGTTTAAAATTTTAAAAGTCATTTATTCACCTCAATGGTATATGTTATATATTCAGGAAAGGTAGAATTTATGTTCAATTTTTCTTTTTGCTCTTGTAGTAGATGGAAGAGAGTTTTATACGTATTTTTCTTACCATAGTATTTAAAGTAGTTCTTGATATGTTGTTCATCTTAGCAACTTCATATAAGTTAAAGTACTTGAGTTGTTCGCATATCTTTTGCATCTTTCTTGGTAGCGTTGAAATCATGTAATCTACATCAGTACGTTTCGCTACTTCATCTTCAAAAGCTTCTGTTTTCTCAATATTGACATAGTTATTAATATTGCGCTTCATACATAGTTGTTTCTCCAATAAGTTATTGGCACGACGTTCAGTTAATCTTGCTACAAAAGTGTTAAAGCTACCTTTACTTTCATCATATCTATCAAGATAAGTCCAAATTTCACAGAAAAGTTCTTGCTCAAGATCTTCATGAGTTTCATGAGCAAAGCATTCAAAAAGTTTTAATCTCTTAGCTTGATACCGTATATTTTGAACAACTATGGCAGTTTTTAGTTTCATAACTTTTCCCTAAAACAATTAATGCTTTAAGGATGAGAACCTATAGGTGCACTTTGTAGGACAGGAGCAAAAATAAATAATACAGATGCAATTTTTAAACTACTGATATTCAATTACTTTTCTTCAAGAATAATACACATCCAAATTTAAATAATACTGCAACAAAAAATTAGGCAAAAATTCATTTTTTTTGGACAAAAATTTTCCAAATCCTGAATATATATTATATAAGCCTTTCAAACTCATCACAGGTGTCAATTCTTACACAATCAGGAAGAGCAGCAATAGCAGCCAGCATCAAAAAGCAATCTATCCATCTTGCTTGGGGAACAGGTGATTCAAGTTGGGAAAGTAGCCACAAAGTAGAAAAAACTTTCGTTAAGGGTGAAATAAAATTTGATCATCAACCTATTAAAGATGTGAAGGTTGTTACAGGGCAAACAACTTATCAGCCAAGTATTGAATATACAGTTAATGGCAGTACTGGTGTAATAAAACGTACGGAAAATAGCTCTATTCCAGTAAGTGATAAAGTTACTGTAGAGTATAGTGAAAGCACACCACCAGAGCTGATAACTTCTGAAAAACTGCTCAATGAACTTGGCAGACGTACTGCAGACGAAGTGCTATTCTGCACAGGTGATGAAAACGGTGAACTTATAACTCCATCTGGAAGGTTTAGGCCCTCAAATGTACCAACTAATAATCTCTATCTCAAATTTACTTTCGATTTCACAAACGCAGCAAATCAAGTTATACGGGAATTAGGGGTTATGGTTGGTACTAAAGTAAAAGAAGAATTACCTATAGTACAGAGATATTTTGAACCACAAGATATAGAAGACCCAGGGATCTTATTAGTTTTAGAGCATACAGTACCGCTCATTAGGACTTCAGCAACCCGGGAAACTTTTTCGTTTGTAGTGACATTTTAGAAAAAGAGAAAAAAGATGACCTTAAATAGCTATTATAACCGCTTTAATCCTGACAAAGAATACGAAAAAAGCTTGTTTCTAGCAGGAAGAGGTCTGCAGTCTGCAGAATTAAACGAGACTCAGGAGTATGCTCTCTCTAAGCTTAAAGGCATAGGCGATGCAATATTTCGTGATGGCGATGTTATAACAGGAAGCAATTGTATTATAGATGGGGAAACTGGTAAAGTTACACTTGAGTCAGGAAAAATCTATCTTCGTGGAGCAGTTAGAAAAGTAGAAGCAAAAGAGTTTGTTATTCCACTGAGTACCACAGTGCGTATCGGTGTTTATTATCTAGAATCTACGATTACAGAACTTGAGGACGAAAATCTTCGTGATCCTGCTGTTGGTACACGTAATTATCAAGAAGTAGGAGCTGCAAGACTTAAAGTTTCCACCATTTGGGGTTATCAAGCAGAAGGTGTTTCTTCCACTTTTTCTGTAAATGGCGAATTTTATCCAATCTATAACATTGAAAATGGAGTATTGATAGAACATTCACCGCCACCACAAGCAAATATAGTAACTACTGCTCTTGCTCGTTATGACAAAGAAGCAAATGGTTCCTACGTCGTAAATGGTCTTGAAGTAATGTTCCTGCAAAAGGAAGAGGGAGAAGGAGGAAAAAAAATATTTGTGATTAATGAGGGCAAAGCTCATGTTGATGGCTATGAGATTGAGTTACCTCACAGTATTCGCATTTCTTTTGATGAAGATCCAGATATAAAATCAGTTGAATCAGAACCACATACTTTTCAGCCAAATAGCCAAAGAGTAATGGAACTGAAGGTTAATGATTTTCCAATAAGTGAAATTAAAAAAGTAGATATAACTGTTCAAAAAACCATTACCATTACTCATGGTTCATATTCAGGAGCTGTTGATCCAATACCTGACTCTGCAGTACTTGAAATTATTCAAATTAAACAAGGTAATGTTATTTATGAAAATAGTGTAGATTATAAACTAAACGCAGGAAATATTGATTGGTCATTACCCGGCAAAGAACCAGCTCCTGGAAGTAGTTATCAAATAACTTACCGCTGTCGCACTCATATAAGTCCTGAAGATATAAATGAAGAGGGATGTAAAGTAAGGGGAGCAGTTGATAATAGTCTGGTTCTAATTGATTACACCTGGAAAATGCCCCGCTTTGATTTAATTACTATCGATAGCAAAGGGGTGGTAAGGAGAATAAAAGGTATAGCTCACCCTTGGAGACCATCAATGCCTAAAGCTCCCTCTGGACAGCTTTTGCTCTGCTACATTCACCAAACATGGAAAAACGGAGAAAAAGAAGGGGTGAAAATAGTGAATAATGCTATTCATGCTGTACCGATGAATGAGCTTGAAGCAATGAAAAAAGGAATCAATGATCTTTATGCGCTGGTTGCAGAGGAACGTCTACGCAATGATGCAAATTCAAGAGAACCTACAACGAAAAAAGGAGTATTTGTTGATTCGTTTTTTGACGATGATATGCGTGATCAAGGAATTTTGCAGTCTGCAGCAATAGTAAATAGAGAGCTAGTTCTGCCAATAGATGTAGAAGTTGCAGATATTGAAAAAGGTGGAGAAAGATATCTTTTACCTTATAAACTTGAACCGGTACTGGAGCAGCTTTTACAGACTAAAGGAGAAAAGATCAATCCATATCAAGCTTTTGATCCAGTACCGGCACAAATTACTCTAAATAAAAATATAGATCACTGGACGGAGGTAAAAACAAATTGGAAAAGTCCAGTAACCAGAGTATTTAATGTTAAAGAAACGACAGAGCTGCTGTCAAGTACTTCATACGAAACTGAATTTATGAGAGAAGCAGTACAGAATTTTGAAATTGAAGGTTTTGAGCCAGATGAAAAGCTTAAGGAAATAAAATTTGATGGCATTTCTATTATACCTATGGCATAGAGGAAAAAAAAGTGGAAAAAAGAGCTAACAACCAGGGAAAATTAAAGGGAAAGGTGAAAGTACCAGCAAACATTCCAGCAGGTACTAAATTAGTACAGTTTTATGGGGATAAAGGAAGCTATGGAGAGGCAACTTATACTGGTAAAAAAACTATTACTATAGAAGAAAGAAGAAGAGTGATCGCAGCAAGAAGAGTTGATCCTTTAGCGCAAACATTTACTTTAAATGAGAGCAGACACATAGGAGGTCTAGAGTTATGGTTTATAAATAAAGGCAAAAAACGTGTTGTTGTGCAAATGAGAGAAACAGCAGTGGGAATGCCATCGCAGACTGTCATTGCTGAAAGCTATATTGAGCCAAAAGATATAAAGATAGATGGCACGGCAACACGTATTACTTGGTCGCCAGTGTTTTGCCATGCAGGAGAGGAGTATGCAATAGTGCTACTCACTGATGATCCTGGTACTGCAGTAAAGATAGCAGAACTTGGCAAATATGATGCAGTAAATAGCCGTTGGGTAACAAGCCAGCCATATCAAGTAGGAGTATTACTGTCGTCTAGCAATGCAAGTACCTGGACTCCGCATCAAAATTTAGATTTAACGTTTCGACTACTAGCTGCAAAATTTAGCGAAAATTCTCACGTTGTTGATCTGGGCAAAGTTACAGCAAACAATACTTCAGATTTAATTGTTTTGACAAACGTCGAAAAAGTAGCATTTGATACTAATGTGGAATTTATCTTAACAGACGAAGAAGGAAAAGAAAACTTTTTGTCTGATAACTTGCCGCTTGCACTGCGTGAAAGATTATCTGGAGAGCTAACGGTAAAAGCAAGCCTAAAAGGAGGGCAAGAAAAAAGTCCAGTGCTATATCCTGGGTTACAGCTAGTTCTAGGTAATCTTTTAGAGTCTGGAGATTATGTTACAAGAAGTATTACAGCAGGAGCTAACACTAAAATTACCATAACGTATGATGCGCTAATACCTGGCACTGCAGATGTAAAAGCATATGTGCAAAAAAATGTGGATTGGCAATTAGTAAATTTAACCTCGGGAAAACCTATTGGGGAAAATTTGGTAGAGAGAACTCATGTACTATCAAATTTTAATGCTAGTGAGACTAGAGTAAAATTAGTTTTGAGTGGTACGGTTGTCTATCGTCCAAAAGTCAAAAATCTACGAATCATTATCACTTAGCAGAATGTCAGATGATAAAACAAGTAGAGGATACTCTTTGCCTCATCCAGAAAACATTGCTGTGCAAGATGTTGTTCGTATCCGTACCACAATTAAGAAAATAGATGAAGATATTACCGAAAGAGAAGATGAGCATAATCAACTTAAGAGTAATTTTGAGCGGTTTAATTTTGAGACTTTTTTAAATTTTTGGAAATGAAAGAAGCAATATACCAAAGGATAAAGGATTTAGCAGCAAATAGCACACCTGATCAACTGGCATATCTTGCAAAATCGCTGGAATTGATAGCAGATAAAAAAGCTATTTCTGATATTGCGCAAATGACTAAAGTAAAAGAAATAATTGATGCACTACAAAAGAGGCTTAAGGATTTAGCAGAAAACAGTACACCAGATCAATTAGCATATCTTGCTAAAGCATTGGAATCAATAATCGACAAAAGTGCAGTTTCTGAAATTGTACAGATGACAGATGGTAAGCTAAAAGAACTTCTTGATAGTGCAAAAAAACACTTAACTGATCTGGATAATAAAAAAGCTAGTTCTTTAGCAGTGATCTCTGAATCAGAGAAGCAGTTATTAAAGAGAATTGATGAAAAAGGAACAACAAATTTATCGCTATTTGATACGAGAAAGAATGCCAATATTGCAGCAATAAATAGCATTAGTAACAGTCATAAAGATGGTCTTAAAGGTTTAGTGAATAACTTCCGTACTGTTAATGATGTGCCAAGTGGCTCATCAATTATTAGGGAAATAGAAACTCGAATTGAAAACATCCTGAATGAGGTAAAAACTCGGGATGAACAGTTAAAAGCGTCTCTTATAAATGAAATAAGAAAGCGCAACATGGCTGAACCAGGGTCATTACCTTTCTTATTTGGTGTACTTGGCAGAAAAAATAATTATTTTGGCCACGGAACTTTTACGACAGAGCTTGGAAAGTGGAGTAGTGATATAACAAAAACTGACTATATGTTACAACTACTAGCAGGTAGCCATACGTACAATACAGATTACGTTAGTTTTTATCGGCCAAGACAACTAAGTTTTATAGAGGGAAGTAAAGGAACATTTATTTACGGAGAGTTATGCACAAAAAGTTTTTCGGGTAGTTATGATGAGATATACTATTACCCGTATGCTGCACTTGGAGTAGTATTTGTAAAAAATACAACCAATGTGAACATAAATAAGACAATGGAATTTGTTGGATCATCGTATTCGAGTACGGAGTATGGGGGAGCAGGATTATTTGTGGGAACTCCTGATAACACTAATTCTAATAAATCAAGTATTTCAAAAATAGTATGGAAAAATGTTTACCAATACACGAGTTCTGATAGCAAGTTAGCCGGATCTGGTAATGTGGAGATTCCAGCAGGAAAAACAGTTGCAATATTACTTTACACATCATCTTATCTGTATTCCAGAACACAAGTTAGTCAAGGTATGCTTGCATCAAATTATGTACACAACTATGGTCAATTTATTCAGTGGGGGATTTATAACATACGTAGCAATTTTCTCACCACAGGGCTTGAGGTAGATGTGGAAAGGACGCTCAGGGGTTGGCAATGTCCAGGATTATCTAACACGTATGAGATTTGGAGGTAACAAACAATGTCTATCTACATTAGATTTGAAAATGATAAACAAGTAGAAACAACAACACTTGAAAGCAAGCCAACTGAAAATGATTGGTATGAAGCACCAGAAGATTTTGATTGGCAAAAAAGCTATTGTTTAACAGAAGGAGGAAAAATTGCTCAGCGTACTAAAGAAGATATACAAAAGGAGTTACTGGATAATGCGAAGCTTTGTGCATTTGATAGTATGCGTTTCTATTATGATAATCATACTCACCAATATGCAGGTCATTCTCACCAAAAAGCTAAATCTTATGAGATTCAAGCGGAAGCCGCAAAAAGCATTCTAGCAGCACCAGAATCTATGAATGCAAAGGATACGGCAATTATAGAGCCATTAGCAAAAGTCCGTGGTATTACAGTTATTGAAATGGCAAGAATAATTGAAGAAAAAGTAAAAAAAGCAGTAAAAGAAATAATTAAATGTGAAGATTTGGAAGACATTACCAAGAAGAAAATTGCAGAAGCCAAAAGTGAAAATGAGCTACAGACTTTGCTAGATGATTTCAGGAAAAAAATACAAAGAAATGGCTGAAGAATTTTTACATGGCGTAAATGTTATTGAGGTAAACTCAGGAGCAAAGACAGTACGTACAGCTAAATCATCAGTGATAGGTGTAATTGGTACTGCACCTGAAGCAGATGAGCAAAAATTTCCGCTAAATAAACCAGTGTTAGTTGCAGGAAGCTTAAAGGAAGCAGCAAAGCTCGGAAAGAGTGGCAGTTTACCTTCTGCAATAAATGGAATATTTTCCCAGATTGGTGCAACAGTAGTAGTTATTCGAGTTAAAGAAAGTGAAAACAGCGATCCAAAGCTCAAAGAAAGTGAAACTATTCAAAGTATAATCGGTGGAGTTGATAAAGAGACTGGAGAATATCAAGGAATAGAGGCATTCCTCAGTAGTGAAAGTATAGTTCATGTTGCTCCAAGAATATTAATTGCACCTCAGTTTACTTACCAACTACCAGAAGATGCAGTGGTTGCAGCATTAATTCCTATAGCAGAAAAGCTGAGAAGCATAATAGTAGCAGATGGACCAAATACCAATGATGAAGAAGCAATCAAGTGGAGAAAAAGTGTAGGCAGCTCAAGAGTTTACGTAGTTGATCCATGGATTAAGGTATTTATTGAAGGAAAAGAAGAAATTTTGCCAGCAAGCCCATTTGTAGCTGGTTTAATAGCAAAAGTAGATAGCGAACAAGGATTTTGGCACTCACCTTCAAATAAAGAGATAAATGGTATTGTTGGAACAAGCAGGCCTATTGATTTTACGCTCGGTAATACAAATTGTAGAGCAAACCATTTAAATGAAAATGAAGTAACAACGATAATTCATCAAAATGGCTACAGGCTTTGGGGAAATAGAACATGTTCAAATGACTCAAAATGGGCTTTTTTATCAGTGAGAAGGACTGCAGACCTTATTAATGACAGTCTACTTAGAGCTCATCTATGGGCAGTTGATCGCAATATTACCAAAACTTATATAGATGATGTGATTGAGGGGGTGAATTCTTATTTGGCCAATTTAAAAGCCCAAGGAGCGATTATCAGTGGAAAATGCTATGCAACTCCCGAACTCAATACACCGGCGAATATTGCAAGCGGAAAAGTATACTTTGACTTTGAGTTTACACCACCATATCCGGCTGAGCAAATAATATTCAGATCCCATCTTGTAAATAATAGTGTAATAAGTTAGGAGAAAGCGAAGTGTTACCCAAAATACTGAGAAATTTTAACGTATTTGTAGATGGTCGTGGTTATGCAGGAAAAATAGATGAAATAACCTTGCCAAAACTTACCATAAAAACAGATGAATATAGAGCTGGTGGTATGGATATTCCAATAAATATTGACATGGGAATGGAAAAGCTTGAAGCAGATTTCACTTTTTCTGAATACGATACAGAACTCTTTCGGCTATTTGGGTTGATAAATGGAAATTCAGTATCTTTGACGCTCAGAGGTGGAATGCAAGGGAGTGGTAGTAACGATATTGAAGCTGTAGTAATCAATCTAAGAGGCATATTCAAAGAATTTGATTTTGGTAGCTGGAAACCTGCTGAAAAAGCAACGCTGAAGTGTACTATAGCTGCTCATTACTATAAACTTACTATAGGTGGTAATGAATTAATAGAGATCGATGCTGAAAATATGATTAGAAAGATAAATGGTGTTGATCAAATGGCCTTGCTACAAACGGTTTTAGGAATATGAAAACTTATTTGAAATTTTATTTTTTTAGAGGAAAATATGAAAACAATTACACTTAGTGAATCAATAACAGTTGATAGTATCTCTGTCTCAGAGTTATCGATGCGTGAACCTAAAGTAAGAGATTTACTTGCTATAGAACGCATAGAAGGCGAAGCTTTGAAAGAGGTAGCTTTAATTGCTAATCTAGCATCTGTGCCAAAAGAAGCAGTTGAAGATTTATGTATTAAAGATTATGTAGAAATACAAAAGGTGCTAAAAGATTTTTTGTCGCCTTTAGAACAGAGGACTTAAGATTCAATATTTTAAAACTTAGTTCAATAACAGGAAGTGGAATTGAGCAGATTACTAATATGGATGTAAATGAATTTTTATCCTGGATAGAAATAAGTAAAGGAGTAGCAAAAAAATGTCAATGCTTTCAATAAAGATCGGTGCAACATTAGATGGCAGTTTTAATAGTGCAATGAAAGGTAGTGCAGCAAAGCTTTCTAAGTTGGGTGATAGTATAAAGCAGCTTGATTCGTCAATGAAATCTGTTTCCAAATTTAAGCAACTAAATCATGATGCCCTTGAAGCTATGAAGAATTGGAAGGAAGCGGAGAAGAAAGCAAAAGAATCAGCTGCAGCAATTACTAAAGAAAAAAAGGAAAAAAACGAACCAAGCAAAGCACTGAAAAATGAATTTGAAAAATTGAAAGCATCGGCATCAAAGGCAAAAGAGGCTTATATTAAAAAGAGAGATGCACTTTACACATTAAATGAAGAAATCAGGAAAAGTGGAAAGGATGTCAAATCTTTAGTGAGAGATCAAACTAAACTTGGTTCATCTATTGAAGTACTAAAAGGAAAATACAGTAAATTAGGATCTGTAATACAAAAACAGCAAAATGCTTTGGCAAAAAAAGCGCATTATAGATCACAAGTAATGGAAACTATAGGACTAGGACTTTCGCTTGCAACGCCAATTAAAGTTGCGATTGACTTTGAAAGTGCTATGGCTGACGTTAGGAAAGTAGTAGAATTTAATGGTGATAATGAAGCTAATATATTTACTCGAGAATTGAAGAAATTATCCCGTGAAATACCATTATCAGCCGCAGAGTTAGCACAAATAGCTGCAAGTGGCGGACAGCTTGGTATCAACAAAGGTAAGCTGCTTGAATTTACCACAACAGTAGCTAAAATGGCCACAGCATTTGATATGTCTGCTGAACAAGCTGGTGATTCCATAGCTAAACTCGCTAACATTTATGGAATTGCAGTAGAGAAGATGGAAGGAGTTGGTGATGTTATAAATTACCTATCAGATAATACTGCAGCTAAGGCAAACGATATGATTGAAGCACTTGCTAGAGTGGGTGGTAATGCAAAACAATTTGGTTTAGATATTAATCAGACAAGTAGTTTAGTAAATGCCTTCATTAGTTTAGGTAAACAACCTGAAAAAGCAGCAACTGCTGTCAATGCTCTGCTTTCTAAACTTCAAACTGCTGAAGGGCAAGGAAAAGAGTTCAAAGCAGCATTGGAATCGATAGGTATCACTGCAGAGGAAATGTCACAAAAGGTTGCTGAAAACGGGCAAAACGCTCTACTTCATTTTTTTGAAACTTTAGAAAAAGTAGATAGACAGGAACGTTCACAAATCCTTCTCAATCTCTTTGGTCAAGAATATCAAGATGATATTGCATTGATAGTTGGGAGTTTGGAAGAATATAAAAAAGCAATAGATTTTGTGGCTGATAAAGAAAAGTATAACAAATCTATGCAAAAGGAATTTAATAACCGTGCAAGCACTACAGCAAATAACTTGCAGCTACTTAAAAATACAATAGCAGAGCTAGGAATGAACTTAGGGTCAGTTATGCTACCTCCTTTAAATTGGATAAGTAAGATTTTGAGGTCTATATCTACAGGTATAGCTTGGTTCGCAGAGAAGTGTCCAATTTTGACTACAGGAGTTATGAGCATAATTTCAGCTCTTATTATTGGCAAGGTTGCAGTGGTAGGTTTTGGTTATGCATTTGCATTGGCTGGAGGTGGACTATTAACTTTTAATGCTATTTTGCAGGGAACACTTTTGCCAGTATTAACTTCGTTATCAGCACGAGTAATTCCAGCAGTAATCATGGGACTGAAAGCTTTAACGCTAACCAATCCTATAGGAGCTGCTATTGCTGGACTATCAGTTGGTGCAGCACTTGTAATCGCTAATTGGCAAAAGGTAAAGGACTTTTTCTCAAGTATCTGGAAATCAATTACAAAACCTATAGAAAATTGGATTGGTATAGGAAAATTGTTTAATGATAATCCAATAAAAGCATTAGAGAAAACAGTAGAAGCAAAAATAGGCAGTGCAACTAGTGAAAATAGAAATGTTTTTAGTAAAGGAAATCCTTTATTAAATAATAATGCTTTTAGTGGAATTTCGAATAGTAGAACGAATATTGAAAGTGCTAGCGTGATTACAGAAAAAGGTTCTGTAGCAGATAATTCAGAGAAAGTTTTAAAAGACTGTGAAAAGTGTGAACAAAAAATTTTCAATCAAACTTTTACATTTAATATAAGTATTAAAGCAGAACCTAACCAAGATGTACGTAGTCTTGCTGATACAGTAATAAAAAGAATAAGAGAAAAATCGCGAGATGTTTTATTTGATTCAATAGAACCTATTTACTAATGTTTTCACTTGGTCCATATAAAATTTCTCCAACAGGGTTAAGGTGCAGTAAAGAGAATCGTTGGAATACCATAGAGTGTATTCACAAAGCTCCATTGTTGCAAAATATTGGCCAGGGAGTAGAAAATATAGATTTAGAAGGAGTCATTTATCTTAATAACTCTAATGGCTTAAACCAACTAAAAAATTTAAAGGAATCAATAGAAAATCAAGTATCCTATCCTTTAGTGGATAATACGGGTAATGTTTTAGGGCAGTTTGTAATTACACGATTAGAAGAAAAGCAAACGTCGTATTTTCCATGTGGATTAGCAAAAAAGGTTGAATTTAGCTTAAGTTTAAGGCGTTATGTATGACAGTACATTATATAGCACAAGAAAATGAAATGTTGGATTATATATGCTTTAAACACTATGGACATAGCTCTGGAGCAGTAGAAATAGTATTGGAAGAAAATCCTGGACTTGCAGATTATGGAAGTTTTTTGCCTGCAGGATTAAAAATCAAGTTACCTACAATACAAGAGCAGTTGAAAAAATCGAAGTTAAAAGTGTGGGAATAAATGAAACCTGAATTTAGCATCGAAGGAATAAAAGATCATGTAATATCGGTGTATCTTACTGATGAATCTGGTACTATAGATGATATCGCAGAGGTATGTGTTGATTATGGCAATGAAAATGTAGAAGTTCCAAATGAATTGAACATAGCACTAGGTTATAAGGAAACGGGAATCTTTCCAATGGGTGTATATACAGTCAATGAAGTTACGATACAAGGCCCACCTAAGACCCTACTAATAAAAGCTCATGCAACAAATTTAAGAATATCTTTGAAGGCAAAAGTATCAAAAGAATGGCACCAAATTACCATAGAAAACTTAGTAAAAGAAATAGCTCAAAAACATGGATATGGATACAAAGTCGCTGAGGAATTTAAGGATATATTGATACCCCACATCAACCAAATAGATGAAAGTGATATCAGCTTGTTAACTAAAATAGCAATAGAAAACGAAGCAATGGCAAAATTAGCTGGTGGGTATATATTATTTATTTCAAAAAACATGGCAAAATCAGCCACAGGAAAAGCTTTAGGAACAACGAATATTAGACCTCAAGACACAATTAATTGGAAAGTGCATTTTACCGTACGTGATAAGTATAATTCAGTAGTGGCAAAGTGGCATAGCTATGAAAAGGGCGAAACTATTAAAGAAACAGTTGGTAGCGGTGAGCCAAGTTATATTATGCTGGAACTTTACTCAAATGCAGAGTCAGCACTAAGTGCAGCAAATGCCAAGTTGAAACAATTGAAGCGTAACAATGAAACTTTAGATGTAACTATGCCTGGTAATCCTCAAATTTTTGCAGAAGCTAAACTTAATCTTCTAGGTTTTAATCAAGCGTTAGATGGTGAATGGATAATTAATAGAGCGGAGCATACTTTAAATAGCTCGGGTTACCTTACTATGTTGTCAGCATCTTTGAGTAAGTAATGTTAAGAAAAAAATGAGTAATGATCTATTTAATATGAAGAAACTGTGTGCCAAATATGAAAAAAATAAAGTATAATGAAAGAGATAAACTACATTTCGTATGGTTCATACTATTAATAGTATGCGTTGTTATTACTTATTGCTATCAAAAATCTAAAGCTACAGATAATTATAACAAAACATTACAAGTGGCTACTAGTAATTGCAACTTAGAAATAGTAAAACTTTTAGTAAAGGATATGGCTCCAAACTTGAGTGGAACAACGTTACATTGTGCAGCAAGAAAAGGATGTTTAGACATTATCAGATTTTTAATAGAAGAGGAAAAAGTAAATATAAACGCACTTGATAGAAATGCATTTAAAAGAATAGCTTTACATCACGCTGCAGGTGAAGGACACCTAGAAGTTATTAAGTTTTTATTGGAGAAAGGCGCAAATCCTAATATTAGAGATATAGATGGAAAAAACCCAAGAGATGTAGCTGTGCTAAGATCACGGCACAATAAAGATAAACCATACGATGAAATTATACACTTGCTCTATAATGCTGAAAAAGAACACGAATCTGAGCAGTAATATTTCGTAACCGGAAACAAGAAGTAGTTGAAAGATTACACAGTTAGGAGAAACATGCAAAATCAAAAAATCCCAATTACAGTAATTATCACGTTATTAATACAAACAGTAGCATTTATATGGTGGTTATCCAAGCTAGACTCAAGGGTACAATTTCACGATAAACTTATTGAATATGGTTTAATGGAAAAAGTGTTAGTACTTGAGGAAAGGGTAAAAAATCTTTCTGAGGAATTGGATGAGTTTAAATTACACGTTCTAAGCGGAAAAATTAAATCTTAATACCTTTACCCAAATTCACAATGATTAAATATATTTTATCCGTTGATGGAGGTGGCATTAGAGGCATCATACCAGCCATTATTCTAGCAGAAATAGAGCAAAGGACAAGAAAACCGATAGCTGAAATCTTTGATCTTATGGCAGGGACCTCAACCGGTGGAATTGTTGTAGCTGGATTATGTAAAAAAGATAAACCTCAATATTCTGCTAATGATTTAGTCGAGTTCTATCGGGAATATGGACCATATATTTTCAAGTCTTCATTTTTTAGGCGATCAATATTATCTTGGTTTAACTGTGCACAATACCCATATAAAAATATTGAATTTGTATTGGACAAATATTTTGGTGATGATACTCTACAAAACACTTTAAATAATGTACTGCTTACCAGTTACGACATTCAGAATAATTGCCCATTTTTCTTCAAAAGCTGGAAAGAAGGTAATATTAAGCTGAAAGATGCACTCAGAGCTGCAACGGCTGCACCTACTTACTTTGCACCTAAATATCTTAAAATCAACCACAAGGAAATGGTATTAGTGGATGGCGGGGTATTTGCAAATAATCCAGCGGCTTGTGCATATGCAAGTGGTAAGAGGTTATTTCCAAATGATGATATTCTACTGTTATCGATAGGTACTGGAAGAACAGATAGAAGCATAGAGTATGCCAATTCAAAGAGATTTGGAAAAATAGGCTGGATAAAACCTTTGTTAAATGTGATGTTTGCCTCTGGACTGGACTGCGTAAATTATCAGATGAATCAAGTAATAGGCAATAGATACGTAAGAATACAATCGCAATTGAAGCTAGCGTCGGCTGACATGGATAACATTACATCAAAAAATATCAAATCTCTTCAACAAGAGGCAAAGGCAATGATAGAGGACAATCAGAAATTAATAGATAAACTTTGCGATTTCATATCTTAATTTATACCAAGCAAAATTCAACTGAGCCAAAAAAGTTGGTTAGCAAATTCTGTTGGTTAAATCATTAACTAACTTTACTTATATCTTAAACACATTCAATTTTCACACTCACCCAACTCATCAGCAGTTAGGCCACTTGCTCGCACAATAATATCAATAGCAACACCTTCCTTAACTAGATCTTTTGCAATCTTGATTTTCTCTGCTTTTTTAACCTTTTCTTTACCAGTTTGCATTCCTTCAGATAAAGATCTAGCTACCGTATCCAGTAATTCTTGATCCTCAATTTTTTCGCATTTACCTACAAACCTCAAAACTGGCTCATTTTCATATTCTGTTAGTCCAAGAGCTTTAATGTTAACTGATAATGTCTTTGCTATCTTATATAATGTTTCAATTGGAATGTCTGTATATCCTCGTTCATAGTCGTGTATTTCTTTAGGTGTTGAACCGATTTTATTTGCCAAGTCCTCCTGAGTGTATTCCCGTATTAATCTCTCCTCTTTTATCCTTTTCCCTACTTTGTAGAGTATAGAATCAGTACAAATTTCTTTCTCTATATCATCATATTCATAAGTAGATAAGCGAGTCACTTGGGAAATAATATCAACTGAAACTCCTTCTTGCACTAGATTCTTTGCTACTTCTATTTTCGCTTCTTCTTGGCTAATTTTCTCGCTAATATATACGAACCTTACTAATGGATACAGCTTCTTGCGTAATTCCTGATCCTTAATTTCTCTATGTATTTTTGTTAGATAGACTATTTCTTTATCCTCATCTTCATACCAACTGTTTTCTCTTAGTACTGTTGGTCCTGGAAGTAGATCTATAACATTGACTGACAATGCTCCTGCTATTATATACGATTCTTTGATTGTAATAGCCTTGCACCCTAGTTCAAAGTTATGTATTTCCTTATGTGTTAAACCAATTTTGCTTGCTAATTTTGCCTGAGTATACCCTTGTACTATCCTACAACCTTCTATTTTTTTCCCTAGCTCGTAGCTTACTGAGCCAATATGCTCTGAATTATCATAGATAAATCCTCTAAAAGCTGTTTTTCCTACAGAAGCAAACATATATTCTATCACAAAAAAATCCACTATTGGCTAAGTTTTTATGAAATCACAAAAATTTTTCAATCATATAATTTGTTAAGCCTGTCGTTTGCAAGATAATATCAACAGAAATTCCTTCTTTCACTAAATTCCTTGCAACTTCAATCTTCTTTTCCTCTCTGACTTTTTCTCTACAAACATGTATACCTTCAAATAAAGACTTGATTAGCATATCGCGTAATTCCCGACTCTCAATCTTTTTGTATTCTTCTATCAAGTTTGATAGCTTTTCTTCCGCTTCACTATCCTCATCTGATTCGGGAAGTAGATCTATGATACTGATTGATAATACCTTTGCTATTTCATCTAACATTTCAAGTGAAACACCAGCTCGTCCTTGTTCATATTCATATATTCTTTGATTTATTATACCCACTTTACTTGCTAAATCTTCCTGAGTGTATCCTCTTCTCAACCTCCATTCTTTTATTCTTTGACCTACTTTATACGGAATAGAAATTTTTTTCTCATCATTATCATATTCATCAATAGATAAACTGGTCGTTTGAGAGATAACATGAGCAGAAACTCCTTCCTTAACTAAACCCTTTGCCACCTCTACTTTTACTGCCTTTCCACTTTCTTCCTCACTAATACGGATGAATTTAGTTAATAAATAAAACGTTTCACGTAATTCTTGGTCCTTAATCTCTTTATGTCTTCTTACTAGATTTAATATCTCTTCTTCCTCATACCTTTCCTCATTTGATACTTCTTGTCCGCAAGCTAGATCTCTAGCAGTTGTTGATAATGCTTCTGCTAATTCATATAACTTCTTAATTGAAATTCTGCGTGTTCCTTTTTCATATTGCAGTATTACCTGATATGTTGTTCCGATTTTTTTTGCTAAATCTTTTTGAGTATATCCCTTTGCTAATCTACGATTTCTTACTTCCTGTCCTATCACTTTGTAATCTAAAAAATTAGAGCATTTATTCTCTTTTTTCACATTTTATACTCCATAACCAGAAGAGCTGTTACGTATACTTAATTGGCAACCTTTTTGACAAACTGAACTCATCTCCTTTCAAACAATTTTTCTATATCACTTAGTTTCATTTCTATATAAGTTGGTCTTTCATGACCAGAATATGGAGTTTTCTCAATTTGTCTTAGTATCTCATTCATCTCTTCCAATTTCATTTTTCTTCCTGCTCCATGGCAAGCGATTGTGGCTGATATTTTATTCACCTTATCCTCTATTGGCAACGTATCTTCCATTTCCATTAACTTATCTACTATATCAACTAGCATCTCTTTTATATCTATTGTTCCCAAGATTGCAGGTATTTCTTTTATCGTTACTTTATCTTCTGATTGTATTTCAATATCAAAACCCATTTCAAAAAGCTCATCTTTATAAGTTTTAACCATCCCCATTCCAGCTTGGTTTTTAATTTCAACTGTTTCAGGAAGAAGTTTTTGTCTTTTTATGCTTGATTTTTGCTTTAAGCACTCGTAGATCAACCTCTCATAGGCTGCATGTTGATCTACTATAATCAGCCTGTCTCCAGCCTCAGCAATAATGTAAGTATTGTGGACCTGACAACGTGCATATCCTAGGGGATGATCCTCTACCAAATCAATTTGCTTCCTTTCTAAAACCATCGTTCCCTTTTGGGGTAGGGATTCTCCATACTTAAAAGTTTCTGGTAAGCTTTGTCTTCTTTCATCTGGTGCATTGAATTCTTTCATTAGACGATTTTCTAAAAGACTTGGTCTCTTTTCATAAAACTCTTTTTGATCTTTTTTCTCTTGACTATCAACCTGCTCTTGGCTTTTACTATCATTAAAAATTAGCTCCTCTTCAATACCTTGATCACCCGCTGCAAATCTCGTTGATAGTGTTTTTATTATCCCTCTTCTCACTATTTCATATATTAGCCTTTTATTCTGAAATCTTACTTCCGATTTATTTGGATGCACATTTACATCTACTTGGTCATATGGTACTTCTAAATGCAACACTGCAAAAGGATACCTATTGTTTGGAATAAAATCGTGATACGCATATCTAATTGCACCAACAAGTAGATTGTCTTTTATTGGCCTTCCATTAACAAACGTATAAATCTGAGTTGAGTTGCCACGATTGACATTAGGTTTACAGATGTGTCCCTTAAGTTTGATGCCTTCTTCTTCCTCTTTAACTTCCAGTGAATTGCTTTGAAATTCTTCTTCTATTTCACATAATCTGTTGAACAGCGAAGTTTGCTTAACATATTTTAAGAGCTTTTTATTACCAGAAGTGAGAGTAAACCCAATACTATAATTAATCATCGCTAAGTTATTCACAATATCAACAATACTTTGTGTTTCTGCCCTTTCGGTTTTTAGAAACTTTAGTCTATTTGGTGTAGCAAAAAATAAGTCACGAACTTCAATATATGTACCTTGCAACAAAGAACAAGGGGTAATCTCTCTTATTTTTTCTCCTCCCTCATATCTTATAGACCATGCTTCCTTTGCTCCACTTGCCTTGGATGATAATTTCATTCTGCTTACTGCTGCAATTGAAGGCAGAGCCTCTCCTCTAAAGCCAAGATGTCTGATCTCTATTAATTCACCATCGCTTAATTTTGAAGTAGCGTGGCGCATAAACGCAAGTTCCAAATCTTCCTTTTCTATTCCATTTCCATTATCTGTCACAGTGATAAGGTTACGCCCACCACTTTCTATTTTGATCTCTATTTCTGAACTTCCAGCATCTATTGCATTTTCTACTAATTCCTTTACTACACTTGCTGGCCTTTCGATTACTTCACCTGCTGCTATACGATTTATTGTTTTTGTATCTAAAAGAATTATTGCCATATTTCCAACTCTCAGTCTGATGAAGATATAGCTTTAATGTTAATAAAAATCAATCTCTATTAGGCATCTTCACTAATTTCAAAACAGAAATAATTGTAAAAAACCAGGCCAAAATTTTATGGCAAGCTCTCCTATAGTTTAATTTTAGTTGAATATTTCTTCACAATTGTGTATAATTATTAATGCTTTTTATCTTACTTTCTCATGGCTCTCTCAAAATTTTTAGATCCTAAGCTTGATTTAACATTTAAGAAAATTTTTGGTACTGAAAAAAATAAGAATATTCTTATCCACTTTTTGAATGATATTTTGGGGTTTACTGAAATAAATACTATACAAGAAGTCGAATTCCTTAGCACCATTATGGACCCTGAAATTGCCTCTGATAAGCAGAGTATTGTCGATGTTCTGTGCAGAGATTCCACTGGGGCCAGATACGTGATTGAGATGCAACTCGCTCGTGATAAAGGCTTCGAAAAACGGGCTCAATTATATGCTGCTAAGGCTTACTCAAGGCAGGCTGATAAAGGTGGTAAGTACATTGATTTAAAGAAGGTTTTCTTTATTGCTATTTCCAATTGTAATTTATTTCCTGATAAGCTTGATTATATATCTAGCCATACCATAAGAGATGAAAAAACTAATGAGCATGATTTAAAAGATTTTCAATTTATCTTCATTGAGCTGCCAAAGTTTCCTAAGAACAGAGAAGAGCAGCTAGAAAATGTGATAGACCGTTGGCTGTTTTTCTTTAAATATGCAGAAGAAACAACTGATGAAGATTTAAGGAAAATAGCAGAAAAATCACCGATAATAAAGTTAGCATATGATGAGTTAGATAAATTTCATTGGAATGAGAAGGACTTATTAGCATATGAAGAAAGAGTAATGGATTTACAGAAAGAAGCTGCTATCTTGGAACAAAAACTCGATGATGCTAAACATGAAGGCATCCAAATCGGCCATCAAAAAGGTAAAATTGAAGTTGCAAAAAATTCACTCAAGGCCGGTGTCTCTATTGATGTTATAGCTCAAATTACTGGCCTTTCGGTAGATGAGATCCGAAAATTAAAGGATTAATACGGAAATATTCAAAAAAGCATATATATCAAGTTAAGGGAAAGTAGCATAAAGAAAAAATGGGATGGAAAAACTACTTTAGATAGTAACTAATGAGGTTAGTGGTTATATAGATTACTCTAGATAAAAATGCTCTAAAAAATAAATGTAACAAATAAAACACCTATTTTAAATTTTGCTATATTAGACAATCTTTCCTTAACTTAATGCAGTTGCTTGAATTGATACCTTTTGATTGAATAAGATAATACGATGCTTTAGTAAATAAAAGGTTGTATTAGAGCTGAATTTTACATCAAAAAATATTTTTCATGATACAAAAAAATATTATTGATTTTCATGCAATTAGAGAACTTATCCACAGTTACACTTTTATAAAAGATATAAACCTAAATAAAATTTTTATCCTTGTTTGAGTCAAATAATTTTTGACAATAAAAGCATAGTTGATATCATGCTTTTATAAGTAAGTGGCTTACAGTATTAGAAGCAATTAATTAATCGTGGTGTTGACTGTATGATAGTGGTTTCGCTGTTGTATTGGTTGAAGTAAGTTTTGTATGTTTATTTGTGAGGGTGTTTATGCAAGAAAATGAGTCAAGTTTGCCTTCAGGCTTTCGTGCAGGAAAAGCAGCTGCTGGAGGAGATTGTTTCTTTGATTCATTCAGGCAAGGACTAGAAGAAACAAAGAGTATAGATGTAACTGTCAAAGCATTGCGTGGAGTGTGTAAAGATTTTGCATCAAAAGCATTAGGTAATCCATCAGATGAAAGTTACAATTGGTTTCGCAATGCTATTAAGGGAAAACTTGTAGAGCATAATAATCCTGATAAAGGAAATTTTGAAAATATAGATCAATATGTAAGAGAGATTTGTGAGAGTAAAGTATGGGGTGATTCTGACATTGAAGGTAGGATACTTTGTGGGCATTATGGTGTAAAATTGTATGTCGCAGAAATGCAGAAAGGTGCAGACAAATATAATTATGTTTTAGTAGATAGTGAAGGAGTCCATGATCGTGGTTTGGATCCTTATGATTACGATGCTAGTGATACTATACGTTTAGTCAATCAAGGCACTGGTCACTTTGAGCCAGTATTGAGAAAACAAAACGACAGAGGAAGTAATAAGTCTCTTAATGATCTTGAAAAAAAGATTGAAGGTTACCTTGGCAAATCTTTCCATTTTGCTAATATTTTTGCAGGCAGCAGAGAAATTTATTTAGGTAACAATCAAAATGACATCGAAGAAAGAAATTTAAAGTTTGCTGTTCTAACTAATAGAAAAGATTCACGTGATCAACGAATTGTAAGATGCTACACTGTTTCTCATATGGTCAACAGTCGTGGCTCAAGATTCAGTGAAAGAGAGAGGGCGTTGGTAGAAAAAGAACTACCTAGTAACAGTACTGAAGAGGTTAAGCAATCATTTGCATTTAAAGAGTACAAAATGTTTATGGGGGAGAAGAAAGGAAATGAGAGAGAATTAGTCTGTAGGTCGTTTTCTAAAAAACAAGAATTTACTAGAAAGATGAAAAATCCATATGTATGTAATAGATTTGTAACATTAAGTGGAAGCTTAGGTTCACATGGTCTTTTTTCTCCTCCACATACCTCTACACCAATTGCCCGAAGAAATATACCTAGAGGACATGATAAGGCTTACGCGTATAAGTTTTTAGAAGATCTGCTTAAAATAGAGATGAGCCCTGATGTGCTAGTAGATATTATAGTTGATAGTAAAGATGATACTAAAATCGCTGTAGTAGGACGTCCAAAGGTATTGGGAAGTTCTACAAAGCAAATGCGTCATGTTATATCATATTCTTCGATAAAGAGTGCTATTGAAAGTGCGGTGAAAGTAGAAGGTGACTACGAGTTGTATTTGGAAGACATGGTGAAACAAATTATGATTCCACTAATGATAAGTAAAGGAGGTGTTTGTCTAACAGATGAACAATATAATGATCTCAAAAAGAAAGGAGTTATTCCTTCTGGTGAATATGATGAATCTGAACTCACGACTGAAACTAAAGAAAGGCAACGTAATAAGTATCACTTAATATATGGTAAAGAATTTATAGAAAAATTAGAAGGAGTTGGTGAGAATGTTTTATCTAAAAATGAAAAACAAGAAGCTATAAGTAGTTTTCAAACAAGAATTCGTAAGTATATAGAGCATGGCATTGAGCATCTTGTTGAGGAACTAGGTCCAATGAATCTATCGGACATTATAGTAATCTGTGAAGGAGTTGCCAGAATAATATTAACTATGTTTAACCAAGACAGGTATGCTGCTTTTCCTGATGAAGGTAATTCTTTATTGGAGGAAATCCGGTTATATAAAAGTAAAGATATTGAAGGAAAAGCTAGAACAATAAAGTTACAAGAACAAATAAAAAAAGAGTTATTTGAGGTGCGACTACATGATGAAATCACTCAAGAGATAGATAATCAGAATATTAAAGATTATGATTCGCGTATTAGAATTGTAAATAATGAAGGATATATAGTAAAGAGGACAGCATGTGCATTGAGTGTTTTAAATTCTTTGCTGAAAACGACTTCATATAATACTAATGCAAAAAAAGGTAAGAAATATTTGGATGATTATAATGAGAAGTGTAATTTTACTATTAGAACACATAGTCAAGATTTGGGTGGTTATAATGAGGAGATTAGTGAAAATAATCTAAATAATGTTCTTTATCATCATGTAGCAAAATATTTGTATGCAGTATTTGATTTTAAGCCGTTGGAAGAAAGAGTATTAGCACCAAGACAAAAAGGAGAAGAAAACACTATAGAAGTATATCCTTCTGCTACTGAAACAGAAACAAGAATGTATTCAATACAACAAGGAAATGGATATAGAGAGTCACAAGTTAATTCTGCAAAAGGTTATAATAATACGGCAGTATTTCGTTTACAAAGGGATGGTAAACAAATGGATGATAAATTAATAGGGGAAATACTATCTAGTAAAATTGTTTCCCATGTGATTATTCATCTAGTGCCATACGAGCAATTGAAGGAAGGTTTTATAGAGAAGGCAGTGGAAGAAGGATTAGGGAATGGAATGCAAGAGGTACTAAATTCTTTTATAAATTTAGTACAGCAAGACTATATTGGTGCACCATTTCACGAAGGGATTGGAGAAGTACTAAATGATGGTTGGAAAGGGCAAATACTTGAAAGATATCAAGAGCAAAATAAGTCTTTTTCTGAAGCAAGCAGTATCATTGTAGATGAAAGTCACACTAAAAAACCGCCAGGAGAAGGTGGTATCGATGGAAGTGATATTACAAAACTACCAAAAGAAGGAGTTGTCATTGATATTGAGCAATTCTTGAAAGGAAAAGGTGTTAAGGAACATATATATATAGGAGGTTATATGAGAAAAAGTAGTAGACATATGGCATTTGAAGGAGCACACTCAGATTTCTTATGTGATGCAATGAGTAATAATACCCCTAACTTGATTACACAATGGGTGGAAAATAACCTAATGAAAAGTGATGACCAAGTAAGAGGTGGTAAAGTATCAAAAATTGCTTTTCATGAGGCAGAAAAATCATTAATTAGGAAGTATATTCGTGAGGGTCAGTTTGATAGTATTGTCACTCTTCTTGGTGCTATTCATAATAAGAAGTTCAAAGATGAGAGTAACTATAAAGAATTAAAAATAAAGGAATGTGAAGTACTGACAGGTGCAATAAAAATGGCGGAAGGGTCTTTAAAAAGAGATGATGCTATGCACAAAAATCTGCATGATTTGTTAGAAGGAAAACAAGAGGAATTAAAAAAAATGGAAGGTATAGATCTTGAGAAAGACGGAGTATCTACTAGAATAACAGAAGCTCTTACCATAGTTCAGATTAATTCTGCGGGTAGTTCTAAGGGTAAATAGTAAATTTCAATGTTTTGTTAAGGCTTCATAAGTGTGCGGTAGGGAATACTATATTAATTTCGTTTCCCTACCGTATCACTAGTAATAGGTTTGTAAGTTCTCTATAGTTTTGCAGCGGTTTTATGTTGAGTGATCATATAGTACCATAGTTGATGTTGCTCCAACAAATAACGATCCCTCGACTATAAAAAATCTCAAATTGCTTGCTCTATGACAGATGTATCTTCTTTAAGTCGGCTAGTTTAAGATGGCATGATTGTGTTCCATTCAAAATGTCTTTCTTAACTTTTGGGGTGTCAGATAATTTAAACGTAAGATGCGCTGTATATGTCCAATATTTACTGTAGAACGTAGTTACCTTAGCCAGAAAAAGTTATAGGGAAGTTTGGAATATTTCTATACAAGTGTTAATAAAAAGAATTGCATTCTATACATTTGCAAGTGGAGTAATGTTGATTTATTAATGTGCTTTACTAAGAACTTAAATAAAATAACCATTTCCAGCGCTAAAAACCAAGGACCGTGAGAACTGTTCTTTTTGGGATGGGTTGGTCTATCACTCAATACGTGCGAACTTTTCTATATAATAATTCTACTATACCATAAAAGCAGCTATATTAGCCTACTTTTACTACATTTACATACGAACTAACTTACCTAACTTTGTTGCAAAGATTGCAAGTTCCTATTTTCATAACCCTACTTTTACGTAGTTTGTTCTCACAAAGATACGATCTTTTTGGGATCTTTGAAGAAGTAAATAATTGAAATCTTTGTAATACTTGGTTGCAATGTTTTTTAGAGACAAAAGGTATTTTCCTATATCTGAATACAATAAATTTGTAATTCTGAAAAAAATATAAAACTATTGCTAATTATAATAATTGTGTAATAATTAAAACATAAGTTTTTAAGTTAAGGTAGTGTCATGGATAATCAATTGGAAGAAGTATCTAGTCCAATAAATATTCAAGCAGATTTAGAAGAGAACAGTATGGTTGATGGAATAGAAAAGCGGTCAAAAGAACAAGGTTTTTATGCAACACAGACCATACCAATTTATCAAGTTAATCAAAATATTACGTATTCATATTTAGCTACGCTCGATAGTCACTTAAAAACAGATGAGCATTGTGTACACGAAAGTAATATACATACTGACTTACTTAATTTTGCTTTTCATGGTTCCTTAGAGAAAGTTCAAGATCTATTAAACAAAGGAGCTAGTGTTGAGATAAAAGACAACAATGGTAACACGCCTTTGCATCTTGCTGCTGGCAGGGGCCACTTCGTAATCGTTGGAACCCTGTTAAAAAAAGGAGCTACTGTTGAGGTAATAAACAATGAAGAAGCTACTCCGCTGCATATTGCTGCTAAAGCAGGCCACTTAGAAGTAGTTCAAGTTCTATTAGGAAAAGGGGCTACTGTTGAGGTAATAAACAATGAAGGCGCTACTCCGCTGCATATCGCTGCTCAGATGGGTCACTTAAACGTAATTCAAGTTCTACTAGGTAATGGTGCTGATGTTGATGCGCAAAAAGATAATGATGACACTGCCTTACATATTGCTGCTGAAGCAGGCAAATTAGAAGTAGTTCAATTTCTGTTAAAAAAAGGAGCTACTGTTGAGATACGAGGTTATCAAGACTGCACTGCTTTGCATTGTGCTGCTATAGGTGGGCACTTAGAAATATTTCAATTTCTGTTAGACAGAGGTGCTAGCGTTAATGTGGGAGAAGGCATTGAACCCATTGCTTTGCAATGTGCTGTTAAAGGGGGAAACTTGAAAATAGTTCAGTTTTTATTGGGCCAAATGAATAATGCTGACATACGAAAGAATAGTTTCAAATGTGTCTTGCATATTGCTGCTCGAAAGGGTTACTTAGAAATCGTTAAAGCTCTATTAGACAAAGGTACTGATATTAATGCAACAAACTATGACGGCGATACTGCTTTAAATGAAGCTGCTGGATGTAGTCGTTTGGAAGTAGTTCAATTTTTGTTAGACAAAGGAGCTAGTTTTGAAGCACGAAACGAAGAAGGATGCACTGCTTTGCATATTGCTTGTGAGGTGGGCTGTTTAGGCATAGTTAAAGCTCTGTTAGAAAAGGGATCTGATGTTAATGTAGTAAGCGAAAAAAATGGCGATACTCCATTACATGAATCTGCTAGAATGAATTGCTACAATATAGTTGAATATCTTGTAGAGGAAGAAAAGGCTACTATTGATGTAAAAAACTTGAGAGGTGAGACTCCTTCCGATTTGGCAGATTCTAATGGTTACAAAGATATAGTTAAGTATCTTAGTCTTCGAGTAAGGGAGTGTCCCAAAACCTCGGGAAGTCTGGCTGATGATAAAAATGTGATACAGTATCAAAAAGTGACAGAAAATAAACACCTAACTATAACTAATAGAGCAATAAAGACCAGTTTCTGTGTAGGGATAATGACCATGTTGACAAGTGTGGCTATTGGATGTACTGCTATTCATCTTAGTTTATCAATATCAGCTACTGCTGCATTGATTGTTGGGGCCATTGCTGGTGGCATTACATATGCAGTATTAAAGCCTAATAGTAGGCTAAATGAATGTGAAGTGAATAGGCAAAGCTTACCTCAAATGCCTAAGGACGAATGTTGCATGTCATATTAGTTCTTGCATTTTATGTCATGCGTGTGAAAATGGTGTGTAGTATTTTTAACCGAGGTGGAGTTATGGAATTGAATAAATTGCAGGAAGTATTAAATTCTGCTAACGCTGATGTTGGTTTCAGTAAGAGTAATGTAGTTAGTAAAATAGAAAAGAGATTAAAGCAAGTAGATCCAGGTACATTGTGCCAATTAAGTTTTGCTGTTTTAAAAAACAACAAACAAATGGTAGAAACCCTTATAAAAGGAGGAGCTGATGTTAACACAATTGATGCGTACAATCGTGATCCATTATATTATGCTATCTCACAAGGGAACACAAGAATGGTAGAGATCCTAATAAAAAATGGAGCAAGTGTTAATAAGAAGTATAATGACGGAAGCACTCCTCTACATCATGCTGTCTTGAGCCAAAAAATAAAAATAGTAGAGTATCTTATAAACAATGGAGCTGATGTTAATGCGTTAGATGAAAAACGGCGCACTCCATTATACTTAGCTGGACGAAGTACAAAAATGGTCTCGATTCTCATGAAGAAGGGGGCATTACCTTTACTGGAAAACAGAGATATTGAATTTTTAAAGGATCTAGCTAAACGCATTAAAGATGATGATACAGAGTATTTAAAGGAGGTAAAGGTAGAACAGAAGGAGGGGCGGGTAGATGATAAGTATGAGTCAATTAAATACTCGTTGCTGCTTAGTGATAACAGCTCTTTGACCTCTATTATTAAAAGGGGAAAATTCAAAAATTTAATATCTGATTGGTCTTTCAACGTACCTGATTTAAAAGATAACCAAAAAAATTTGAATAAGGCACTGTTAAATCTTCTTACAGACTTTCCATTTTGTGACATTACAAGGTTTGAGGACTTTTTACACGATAACAAAGGTGATGATCTAAAAGCTGTTCTCAATCTTCAAAGGGGAGAATCCAAATTGACAATACTACATGTAATACAAGGTATGGAGTATTTAGCAGTGGAAAAAGACATAGGTTGTGCAGTTAGTGCATTTATGACTTTACTTTTAAAATCTGGTGCTGATCCTAACATAGTTAACAGTAAAGGGCAAACACCTTTGCACTATGCTGCTTATTATAATACTTTAAATATACCTTTGCTTCTGAAAAAAGGAGCACGTGGTCAAACTGACAGACAAGGAAAAACTCCTCTAGACATTGTAATTATTAACAAAAAACCTTTTGAAGTGAATCTTTTAGAACAGATCTTTTTAACTCAGGAGCAATTGGAAGCAAAAAATGATTTAGAAGGTATTTGCGGTCATAGCTTTAACACTAATCGACTAAGAAAGTTTTTCAATCAGCACAAAGGAAATGAAGGTCTTAAAGAGATTCTCAATCTTCGTGATTGCGAAGGAAAGTCTCGAGTTTTTCAAAAGATTAGGGAGGCTTGTTATGGTAATGAAACTCATTTCAAAGAAGCAAAAAAGTTGCTGCTAGAAGCAGGAGCGATTGATTACGAAGAGTGGAAGGACAAAAAACGTTTGCCTAAGCTTAGAACTCTATGGGATGATTTAATATTAGATCAGTCGGAAAAGTTGAAAATATTTTTGGGTAGGGTAAATAAATCCAAAGATATAGATGAGTTAAAACGCGTTGTAAACGAAGCTATAGAACTTGGGGTAAGGCTGAACTTTCCTAACCAGGGTAGTATATACGGAAAGGTATATGAAAAGGAATATAGTTTTACAGATTTTGTGATAAGAAAGATTAGTGAATTAAGAAAGAGTTCCGAAGGTTCAAGGAATATAGAGGTTGCTAGTGGTATAGTATGTCAATTGATATCAAAAGGGGCAATTTTGTACAACATAAGCAGTATATATGTAATTGACGAACTGGAAGAGTTTGAAAGCCACAAAGCTAATATGAAAAACGCTTATGCAGATTATGAGAATCGTGCTTTAGATTTCATAACAATCGTTCAAAGCGCAACAAGTGGTAAGGTAAGAGACGTAAAAATCGACAACTCTACTCTCTGTCTTGAATATTCACAGGATAGTAAAGTAGATGTTGCAAAGATTACAAATGGAGCAAGGGGTTTAGGTATCACTCAGGAAGGTGTACAATACGGAAGAAATATAATAAAGATAGGTAAGAGTGAGGTAGAAATTATAACGGAAAACGCTATAAGGAATTATGTAGGCCTAGCAGATGGTAGTAATATAGTATTGACTTTCGATACTGGCTTGGGAGAGTTGGAAGTGAGATTATACCCTGATAAGCAAAATCTAATAAAGGTAGAAGTAGAAGATCAAGAAAAGTGGAAAAAATTACAGAATTGTGAGGAACGAATAGGGGAAAAATGTTTGCTTGGTGGGTGTTCAGTACGTGATGCTATTGAACGAGGTTTTTTTACTAGATCTGGAGAGTTGATTCGTTCTGAAACAATTAGTCAATCTGATGCAACAAAAGTGGGCCCTTGGGCAAAGCGTGAAAAAATGAGAAAAGCTTCAAGTCTTGAAGAAACAGTAGACCGTTCTCTATAATGAAGTGAGGGAGTGTTAAATAAACCATACGCGTCAAGTTAAGGAAAAGTGTAAGTAAAGTTGATAGAGTGAAGGAAAATAATAAGGTATAAATTCTCTTGGATATATGAATGAGAGAACTTACAATGGACAGAATAGCTTGCTTATCAAAAGACCTCAATGAATTCTTTAATGAAAAAGCAGACGAAATATCAATTGCAGTAGGTTTTATAAAAAGAAAGAGAAAACTTAATGGCTCATCATTCATAAAAGCTATAGTTTTTGGTAACATAGGAGTTGATGATTGCAGCATAGAAACAATGTGCCAATTGCTAAATGAAGACTCGATAGAAATTACAAAACAGGGTTTAGATTTTAGGTTTAGTGAAGAAGCAGTTGAGTTCATGAAAAAAATGTATAACGAAGCTTTGTGTTTATTTAAAAAAAGTCTACAGATTGATTGCAAAATTTTACAGCAATTTGGAAGCGTTAAATTATTGGATAGCAGCTACATTAGCCTGCCCAGTAGCATGGAAGATATGTACAAAGGATATGGCAGTAGCTATAGAGATTGTGAGAATAATACCAAATCAGGAATAAAGCTACAGTTAGTCTTTGATTACCTGAATCAAGCGCTAGATAAGTTAAATTTTATGGAAGGAATAAGGTCGGATCAAGGTTATAGGGATTATCTGAACGGTTTATCAGCCAATGATTTGCTAATATTTGACTTGGGCTACTTTGTGCCTAGTTCTTTTAAACAGATTGATGAAGCAGGTGCATATTTTGTTAGTCGTTATAAGTCTGATACCAATATATATGATATAGAAACAAATCAAAAAATAGAGCTATTGGAGTATTTAGAAGGTCAATTATCTTCAGAAAAAGAAGTATTATTAGGAAAGGAAGTAAAAATTAAGGTAAGAATTATATGTCAAAAGCTAACTGAAGAACAGTCTATGGCTAGAAGAAGAAAGGCTAATAAATTAGCAAAGTCACATGGATATACATCTTCTCAAAAGAATCAAAAGTTATTAGATTGGTCAATATTTATAACTAATGTTCCAGAGAGTAAAATTAATGCTGAACAAATATTGACGGTTTATAGAGTAAGATGGCAAATCGAATTACTATTTAAACTATATAAAAGTCATATCAATCTTGATAAACTAAAAGGAAAGACAAATCCATTTAGAGTATTGTGCGAGCTATACGCAAAATTATGTGCTATTCTCGTATTTCACGAAATGATTGGCTGTGTAAAACTAAAAAAGAACACGGAGCTCAGTTTAACAAAGGCATTTATTGAATTGAAAAGGCGGGTTAGAGAGCTCTTTTTGATATTAAACAATATTGTCAATAATTTAAAAATTTTTCTAAAAAAGCTTACTATAATCTGGTCAAAGTTTTCTTTGAAAGACAGATATAGGAAGACCAGGGTATCTACTTTAAGCTCTCTACATTCCTTAACTTGACGCGTATGGTTTATTTAACACTCCCCCACTGGACATTAGGTTTGGGACAAAAGGCTGAATAATGGGAGCTGTGTGAGTCGAGAGGGTGCGCCGTGGTACGCATTAAGAAATACTTAGCGGAGCTAAGCGGGGTTCAGAATAAATGGCCTCGAGGTGAACAACTAACTTTAACCCGAAAGGGAAGGAGGACAAGAGCATGTATGTAAAGCGAGAGTTATCTGAAGATGTGTAAGGTAACGGCTTGCAACACCTGATCAATATGGTTAAAGCTAAACTGCTTGAATTCTAATCTTCAGGGGTGGGATTCCACATCCATGGGTATCACATTTAAAACCCCATGTCTACAGTAAGCACAAAGTAAACTTTCGTTTGTGTGACATTCTGGCTGTAGAACGATAAGTAGTGAACTTATTTAAGAGGATGAATAGAAAACCTAAGTTGATCTAGAACAGTTCTTAGTGACGGAACATGGGATGACCTAAGGAACGCGAGTTCTATGGTTACGGAGTCATCGTAGTAGTCGTGAAAGTAACGAATCACCGGGGAGTGTGGGAAAGCCACATACAGGGCAAAGGGTGACAGATAATTGAATGTTGAAATTGGGAGGTACGCAAGATGCGGAAAGCTGAAACAATACTTAACATTATACGTGAACGTGGACAAAGAAATTTGCCGGTTAAAAACGTATATCGCCTACTCTATCAGCGTGATCTTTACCTTCGGGCGTATGGCAAACTTTGTCGTAATAAAGGTGCTATGACAGAAGGTGTGACAGTTGAAACAGTTGATGGTATGTCTTTGGAAAAGATCGATAAAATCATAGAGGGTTTACGCTATGAGCGATATCGGTGGACACCAGTAAAACGTATCTATGTTTTAAAGAAGAGTGGTAAACGCAGGCCGTTAGGGTTGCCAACATGGTCAAATAAGTTACTTCAAGAAGTAATTCGATTAATATTGGAAGCCTACTATGAGCCTAAATTTAGTGAATGTTCACATGGATTTCGACCAAAGCGTGGATGCCACACTGCATTAAGAGCAGTAATGCAAAAAGGCAGAGGTACAAAATGGTTTATAGAGGGAGATCTCAGTGCATGTTATGACTCAATTGATCATACTATGTTGTTGAAAATACTGAGTGAAAGCTTCCAAGATAACCGTTTTATTCAGCTAATCAATCGACTGCTAAAAGCAGGATATATGGAAAATTGGAAGTACAATAAGAGTCATAGTGGGGTACCACAAGGTTCTATTATTGGTCCAATTCTGAGTAACATATTACTCGATCGGTTAGATAAACATGTGGAGCATATACTAATACCAGCAAATAACCGAGGTAAGCGAAGAAGGACAAATCCAAAATATTTAAGGTTAACCATGCAAGTATCGATGATGAGAAAACAAGGGAACTGGGATCAAGCAAAACAACTGCGTCAATTAGTGCAGGGTATGCCATCTAAGGATTCTTGCGATCTAAATTATCGACGTCTTTGGTATGTTAGGTATGCTGATGATTTTCTGGTAGGGTTTGCAGGACCAAAGAATGAAGCTGAACAAATTAAGAATGAGATTGCTGGGTTTCTCAATGAGGAGCTCAAACTTATGCTTAATGAAGATAAAACGTTTATTACACATGCGTGTGATAGCAAAGCCAATTTTTTGGGTTATGAAATACATGTTTTGCATGCAGATGATAAACATGATCATCGGACACAACGATGTATTAACGGTAGTATTGGGTTACGTGTACCACATCATATAAAGCAGAAAAAGTGTTCTGAATATATGCGTTGTGGTAAACCGATACATTTACCTCAACGTACAATTGATACAGCTTACAGTATTGTTGCTCAGTATCAAACTGAATATCGAGGAATTGTACAATACTACAAAATGGCCTACAACCTTCACACACTAAGTTATCTGAAATATGTGATGGAAGTATCATTAGTAAAGACTTTAGCATCTAAATACAAAACAACTTGCAGGAAAATTTATAGAAAATTTGGTGCGACGATCGAAAATGATGAAGGTGAAAAACGAAAAGTCATCCAAATCAGAGTAGATCGTTTACCATCAAAGATACCATTAATTACACACTTTGGTGCTGTGTTGCTAAAATGGAATAAATGGGTAAGCATAAGTGATAACCTTATACCAATATGGAATAAGCGTAGTGAAATAGAGCAAAGACTATTGGCACAAACTTGTGAATTATGTAAATCACAAGAGCAGATTGAAGTACATCACGTACGTAAACTTGCTGATTTGCTAGGTAAACGTAATACTGAACTACCGGAATGGAAAAAGAGAATGATTGAACGACAGAAGAAAACTCTTGTTGTTTGTCATGAATGCCATAAGAAAATCCAATATGGAAAATATGATGGTGACTCCTTAAAACGTTAGATTATTGGAGAGCCACGTGATACGGAAACGATCATGCGTGGTTCGGAGAGGGGTTGTTGGAAAAGTACTTAACAAGTAACTCGCTGACTGCCCACTCTACCACAAGTCCGGTTTCGAAGTCGAGTGGGGAGAGGTGACTTTCCTCACTTAGATAACTCAAGTGTGTCAAATAAAACGGACTTCTTGGTTGTCGGCGAAAAACCCATACGCGTCAAGTTAAGAGATTGTGAGCAAATTTAGAGAGGTTAAAGTGGATACTCTAGCCCTTCTGCGTTTGTCTTTTAATGAAAATCGCGACCAAGTTATAGTGAGTTTTTTAAGAAATACTTTTAAACTATTAATCTTGGTTAATACTAAAAATAACTCTCTAACCCGTCTTTTTAGCTCAATAAATGCCTTTGTTAAGCTAAGTTCTGTATTCTTTTTCACTTCTGTGCAACCAACTATGCCGTGAAATATAAGAATTGCGCACAATTTAGCATATAGTTCACATAATACTCTGCATGGCTTTCCTTTTAGCTTATCAAGTCTGATATGGCTTTTATACAATTTAAATAATAACTCAATTTGCCACCTTACTCTGTAAATCGTTAATACTTGCTCAGCACTAATTTTATTTTCTGGAACATTAGTTATAAATATTGACCAGTTCAACAATTTTTGATTTCTTTTAGAGGATCTGCGATCTTGCTAATCTATTAGCTTTCCTTCTTCTGGCCATAGACTGTTCTTCAGTTAGTTTCTGACATATAATTCTTACTCTAATTTTTGCTTCTTTTCCTAACAATACCTCGTTTTCTAAAAATAACTTATCCTCTAAACATTCTAATAACTCCATTTTTTGATTTGTTTCTACATCATATATGTTGGTATCGACGACTTATGAAATAAGCTCCTATTTTATTGATTTGTTTAAAAGAACTTGGCACAAAATAACCGAGATCAGATATTAGCAAATCATTGCTTAATATATTACTTAAATGTTTCCTATATCCCTGGTCTGATCTTACCCCCTCCGTTAAATTAAGTTGGTCTATTATCTGATTCATGTAGTCGAAAACTAATTGTAACTTTATTCCAGACTTAGTATTGCTTTCATAGCCACTGTAGCTAGTACCATAACCTTTATACATCTCTTCCATACTGTTAGGTAGAGTAATATAGCTACTGTCCAATAATTTAACACTATTAAATTGCTGTAAGATTTTGCAATCAACTTGCAAGATATTTTTAAAGAGAATCACAGATTCATTATACATCCTTTTCATAAATTCCACTGCTTCTTCAGTAAATCTAAAATCCAAACCTTGTTTTGTTATATCTCTCGTTTAGTAATTGACACATTGTTTCTACGCTACAATTATCAACTCCTATATTACCCAAGACCATGGCTTTTACGAATGATGAACCTTTTAGCTTTCTCTTTCTTTTTATAAACCTTGTTGTAATTGAGATTTTGTCTACTTTTTCATTAAAAAATTCTTTGAGCTTTTTTGATAAGCAAGTTATTTTATTCATTGGTTCTCTCACTAAAAGTACATCTGGGAGAACTTATACCTTATTATTCTATCTCTTTCATACCTTTATTTCCTTAACTTGACGCATATGGTTTATTTAACACTCCCAGATTCTTTGCAATTTTGGCTTTTTCCGCCTTCTTGACCTTTCCTTCGATAATCTCCATACCTTCAGATAAGAACTCATAAAGTTCGTTGCGTATCCCTGTATTTCTCCATTAAACCACTGCTTGCTTCACTATGTTGCCTTGTAAGCAGATCTTTAATGCTGACTGATAATGCCTTTGCTATTTCATATAACTTTTCAAGTGGAACAGCAATGTTCATAGTCGCTTATTTTTTGACGCGTTGTACTAATTTTTTTTGCCAAGTCTTCCTAAGTGCATTTTCGCATTATCCTTAGCTTTTTTATCCTTTGTCCCATCCTGTAGTCTACAGAAGTAGTTTTTTCTTCTGCATTACTATATTCTTCAGTTCGTTGCTTGGAAAATTATTTCAACAGAAACTCCTACTTTAACTAGATTCTTTGCCACCTCTATTCTTGCCACTTTTCTACTATTTTCCTTGCTAACTTGTGCAGATGTAATTAATGAATAAACTACATTACGTAATTCTTGATTCTCAATTTTCTCATACTTTTCTATTAGATCTAATTCCTCACTCTCGAGATAACTGTTTTCATTTGATACAGGAATAAGATCTATAATGCTAACTGATAGTGCTTCTGCGATGCTATATAACCTTCTGATTGAAATTTTACGCTTTCCTTTTTCATACTGTAGTATGACCTGATATTTTGTACCGATTTTACTTGCTAAATCCTTTTGAGTATATCTCTTCGCTAGCCTACAACTTCTTACTTTCTGTCCTACTTTGTAGTCTAAAAAATTAGAGCAGTCACTCTTTATCTATAAAAACAAATACTTACATTCTATACTGACTCCTTAATAACCAGAAGAACTATCTCAATAAAGATCATTTCAACAAGCTTAATCTATCTTCTTTCAAGCAATTTCTCTATATCACTCAGTTTCATTTCTATATAAGTTGGTCTTCCGTGATCAGAATATGGCGTTTCCTCCATTTGCCTTAGCAACTCATTCACTTCTTCTAACCTCATTTTCTACCCGCTCTAATTGATCCATGACAAGCGATAGTTGCCAACACTTTATCTTCTACTGGCAATGTATCTTCTTTTTGTCCATGCTAATAGGATATAGATTTAACATAAAATTTGCTACTGAAATGTTGACATTAAGTTTCAAGATCTTTATCATGTAAAGGTGTGGGCTCACGATGTTAGGTAATTGAGCTTGTGGGCTCGTGTTTTTATTAGGCTCTCACACCAGAAATAAGCGTTTTTAAAGCTCTTTATAGCTACTAAATCTATGAATTCATTTGCTGGCGTTTTTAGGCGCTTTATGAGGGAGTTATAAAAAGATGTACAAAAGGACGTCTAAAGTAGAGGGTGCTATTCTAAGATGATCTCTGAAAGCCGTTTTTTTCATCAATACATTTAAAACTTTGAAAAATAAGCTAAAAATAAAAGAGTCGAACATTTCTTTAGAATTGTGTATAATTGTTAATGCTTTTTAGGTTAATTTTATGGCTCTTTCGAAGTTTCTTGATCCAAAATTAGATTTAACATTTAAGAAGATCTTCGGTACTGAGAAAAATAAGAATATCCTTATTCACTTTTTAAATGACATCTTAGGCTTTACTGGTGTTAACACTATACAAGATGTTGAGTTCCTTAGCACTATCATGAATCCTGAGATTGCTTCTGATAAACAAAGCATCGTTGATGTTCTTTGTAAGGATTCATACGGAAATAGGTATATTGCGGAAATGCAACTCGCTCGTGATAAAGGCTTTGAAAAACGCGCCCAACTCCATGCTGCTAAAGCTTACTCAAGACAATCTGGCAATTACATTGATTTTAAGAAAGTATTCTTTATTGCTATTTCTAATAGTACGCTATTTCCTACAGAGGTTGAGTATATTTCTACTCATAATATACGAGAGATAAAAACCAACGGACATTATCTAAAAGATTTTCAATTCGTTTTCATTGAGTTGCCTAAATTTACAAAAAACAGAGTAGAACAACTAGAGAACACAGTAGAAAGGTGGTGTTTTTTTTTCCGGTATGCAGAAGATACTACAGATGAAGATTTAAGAAAAATAGCAGAAAAATCACCAATAATAAAGCTAGCATATGATGAGTTAGACAAATTTCATTGGAATGAAAAAGATCTAATGGCGTACGAGGAAAGAATAATGAATCTACAGAAAGAAGAAGCCATCCTTGAATATAGGCTTGATCTTGCTAAAGACGAAGGCATCCAAATCGGTCATGAAAAAGGCAGAGAAGAGGGTGAGAAGGAAGCTAAAATAGCAGTTGCAAAGAATCTACTTAAAGCAGGTGTTTCTATTGATATTATAGCTCAAACTACTGGTCTTACAGTTGATGAAGTTAAAGACTTAAGCTGATTCTATCTTTTGACACCTAGATGAACATCTTTGTACTAGATGAAAACCCAGTAATTGCAGCACAAATGTTGTGTGATAAGCATATAGTAAAAATGCCATTAGAAACTGCTCAGTTATTAAGTAATGTTTTTTCAATAGCATTAAAAGCGCCAAATCCTTTTGTCAGTACCACAGATCAGAATATAGCAGTTCCATATAAACTCACTCACAGCAATCATCCTTGTTCTTTGTGGGCTAGGCAATCGAAAGGGAACTTTTGTTGGTTGATAGAGTACGGAAAAGAATTATGTAAAGAGTACACTTGGCGATACAAAAGAAAGCATAAATCAGAAGAAGTAATAGATTGGTGTGATAGTAATAAGGATTTACTCATTTTTCGATCAACTGATATGCAAGCTTTTATACAAGCACTGCCCGATCGGTATAAATGTACTAATCCTGTAAAAGCTTATAGGGAGTATTACCTACAGGAAAAGATGAGATTCGCTAAGTGGGAAAATGGAAGAGAAGCACCAGGTTGGATAGTAGGAAATCCTGCTACACATTTTTTCCACATCTTTTCTTGATAAGGACACAAGGTTTACGATACCCAAGGGCTAGCAGCAGTAATACGCACACGTGCAAGATTATTGGGTATATAATGATAGGGAATAATTTCTTCATATACAATGCGAATTGAACTAGGATTCACTTTATATAGCAGTGATATTTCACCCTTAGCTTCGTTTCTTATATTTTTCAACACATTTTCTCTATCAGTTAAAGAAACTACAGTATCCTTTGTTACCGAAACCTCTGCAAAAGCAGCTCCATAAGCATTTGCAACTTCAGCATATTCAGGAATGAACGCATATTTTGGTAAAAACGGTGATGCAAGCAACATAGCGCCACCACCTACAATGATAAAAGGAAGGTCAGCATGCGGTCCAGAAATTTTCTGATAAAGTTTTTCAAGCTTCAATACTATTTCGCTCATAATACGCTTTGCACACATAGCTTCCTGTTTAGTAAACTTAACAGAAGAAAAATTAACATGCCCTAAAGCTTGTGCCATATCAGTGAGAGTTATCTTGCTGCCTCCCCATAGTTTTGCATGTTGCTTTATTAGATATCCTGCACTTTCAGGTCCTATATTAACTTTATCATCTTTTGCTTCTATATAACTGCCACCTCCTAATGCAATAGACAAAATATCAGGCATAGCACAATTGAGTGTAATACCACCAATAGAAGAATTATAAAGCGAACGCCGCGGAAAATTGTTTAGCACTATACCTACGTCTGTTGATGTTCCTCCAATATCTGCAACTACACATTCATTTTTACAAGCAAGACGTGCTGCCCCCACAAAAGAATTAGTAGGGCCTGATGAAATAGTCAATATAGGGTACTGCAGTGCTTCTTCTAAAGTAATAATAGTACCGTTATTCTGAGTAATAAACAAAGGACATGTTAACCCGAAAATGCTTAATATATTTTGCAAATCTTTAAACCCTGCATTCATCGCTTTTATAAGAGCAGTATTAAGTATAGCTGAATTCTCTCTTTCGATATAACCAACTCCACCAATCTTATGTGATAACGTAAATGGAAAAGCTTTCCCTAAAATTTCTTTGATCTCATTTCCTACTATGTTCTCTTGTTCACAATATAGAGGAGAAAACACTCCCACTACTGCAAATCCTTCTGCTCCTTTATTGTGCAACTCGTATATGGCAGAGCGTACTTCAGAAATAGAAAGCTTAGTTATACAACTACCATCACAATCATACCCTCCATTAATAACTTTTTCTCCAATATACAATGTACTACGTGTCTGTGCGTTCCACGAGTATGCAGGTGGAAGTGAAGGTTTATGACCTGCAATGCGAATCACACCTACCTTGTATAGTTCAGATCCTTGCAAAACCGCATTAGTTGCGTGCGTGGTTCCTATAGATACAGCTAAAATTCTCTGTTTATCAAAAGGATGAAGCTCATACAATGTGGATAATACACGTAAAACCCCTTCAGAAATATTTTTCGTAGCAATCACTTTACAAGAAGTAACTATTGTACCATTATCCTTTACAAGTACAGCGTCAATATTTGTGCCACCAACGTCGATTCCTATTCTATAATCCATATCACCTCCTTTTTTCAGAAAGACCAAACACTTCAGGACCTACTATTGCCAGTCCTTCTGGTGTTGTCCATAACGTGGGAGAAGGAAATTTTAGCACTGATACACGTATTCCATATGTTAAAGCTTCAGAAGCTATTGGATATCCAGTATCTTTATCAAGAACAGCAATGATATCTGGTGTTGCAGCAACACAATCGGAACCATCATACACTGCAAGATATTCATTTTGATAAATGATGGTCAACATATTATTACAACCTTCTATAGATACATTTCCTGAAAGAAACGCTCCCTTAATTGACTGATCTATATCTCTTATAATTCCCTCTCCCAACAGCAATGCATGCTTATCGCATAACGCTTTTATAGGACATATTTTTCGTTCTCGTGCTTCCAGTATAATATTACCTAGAAAACATGCATAGGAGATACTGTTTCTACAAATAACTTGCTTTGCTTGTTGACCTGTTATAGGGTAACAGCTCACACCTATGCTTGAACCACATGCCACTGTCACCGCGCGCGCAACCCTTTCGAGGTGGTCACTGCTTTCAATATGCATAATTATAGTGTTACCTAAGCTATCTGCAAAAAATGCAGGACAACAAGAAATGCCATATAAATTAGGTGATACCATATTCAATGATGGAAATGCTCTGCCCATTAAGTCTCCGTCTATAACAGGAATCCCGACTTTACCTGCTGCAAGGAATGGTGTAAAAGCGTTACTTCCTCCTATTTCCGCTGGTATAAGTGCCGTAGGTTCTTTCTTATAATATAACGTAAATACATCGATTAATGAGTGACACTCTTTACTGGGTAATTTTTCTGCAGCTACAAGAGGTGCACCCATAAAACCAATGGGCATAATTAGAGCATCATCTTCCAACTCATCTATATCTGTAATAGCTACCTCGCCATGGAGTTCGATTTTATATTGTGTACTAAGCTTATTATAATAGGTATTACCTCCACCTCCTGAGCCTAATAATCCAGCCCCTAAAGAAAGAGCTTCTATATTATTGAGAGTTAGTTGGTTTATTTTTTTCACAATAGTTCTTATAAATAAACAGAAAAGTGCGTGTGCATAGAACAGCAAAAGATGATACAATTGCTGCATCGGTGTAAATAAAACCAGTTGTTATATCATGCACCTTAAGTAACGAAAGCAAACCATATATAATACCAAATATTGCACAAATGAGATTGGTTTTTTGTGCTGAAGACGTATATTGTATAGGTTGTAATTTATCCAGCACAAAACAGGTTACAATAACAGATCCTTGGCTTCCTATGACAATGGTAATTACATTAAGTAACTCCTCAAATTTTAGTATTATATTAGTACATGAAAGTACTGTACCAACAATCCCTATAATTGTTATGCAGAACGGTAATGAAACTTTGGGTAACAAAAAATTAACGTTTACACCAGCAGAATACAAGTTTAAGTTATTAGTAGTCCAGCATAAAAGAATTATAGACGGAATACACAATAACTTCCACAAATCATTTCCGCTGCTCAATAATACCTCTATAAAACTTGAATCTGGCACACAAAGAGCAAAATAGACTCCTGTGCCTATAACGAAAAAATAACATATGAAAAAGGTAAGTATAACGCTTACATATGCATCGAGATTTGTTCGTGCAAAACGATAGTATGTTGGGATATCGAAAATAGCACCTAAAGATGCTGCAATTATAAGCGGTACGCCTTTTAATGTCATATTAGATGTAAGTATAATATCAGGTAAGGTGTGCTTGTAAAAAAGTTGCAATATTGCGATTATCGTAACTATGATAAGAAAAGGCGTTGCAATATTTGCAAAGCTCTTTAATGCAGTGATACCTCTGCTTACAAGAAGTGTAATAGCGAAACCAATGATACAATTAGTAGCAACGAATACATATGGTAAGTCTTTCATTTTTAATAGAGGAAATTCTATAATAGTGTTCACCATAATGTTTTGTTGAATAGAAAACCAGAACACTAAACACATTATAATACCTAATCCATATAGCCATGTACCGTGAACACCAAAATAGTGTAATACTTGTTCTATGGTATTGCATGGTCTTCTTACTGACAATACAGCAAAACACAACCCCAACATTGTCAGTATAAGATTTGCTATAATTATAGAAATTAAGCTAGAAGTAACACCATATTTGGTAGTAAGCATATACCCCAACATGAAAGCAGGTACACAAAAGACTGCACCTGCTTGAATCGCGGTAAGATCTATGTATGTTTGACTAGTATACTTCAACTTATCACCTACAAAACAATCAAAGGAGATTCATTCTTAAGTTAGTTAGTCCTCTTTGAGCTTTTGAAGTCTCAGTTTCGTCAACTTTAGTACTAGGACCTGCTCCAGTATCAGCATGCAACTGGCGAAGGACTTCCTTGGCTTTTTCAGTGGCCTTATCAACCTTTATATCCTCCTCCATGTTAACTTTGGCATCAGGAGCTAAGCTCTTTTGATACTCACGTTCCCTTGAATAGTTTGATAAACATATATGATGTATAGCAAAAAGAGCATTTTCACTTCTCCGCGTTACTTTGGCTAAATTTCCAACCTTAACATGATGTGAATAGCGTGTATCTTTTATACCAAATCTCCTCGCAAAATTAACATGCATATTATTATAACCAAGGAAATCTTTATCTATTGAATGAAAGTCATCTACTAATGGATCTTGTAATTCTACTGAGCCATCTGGGCACTTCTCATATAAGCTTTCTACGTACTTTCTAAGTTTTTCCTCATCTTTAGATGGTTTATCTTCTTCAGGAAGTTTAGTGCATAGTGGTAATTGAATATGACCTGCAGGATGGAGCATAAGAATATTTCTGATATCACAATCTTCTGTTAGAAATTTCTTTGACGGTACTTGTGTACCATCGGCATACTCCTTATATTCTTTAGAACATTCTCCATTAATCAAGCTAAAACAAAAAAAAGCAAGAGTTGGTTGTACTTTTTCATTTTCATCAACATCTTCCTCCTTTTTATAATAAAACGTTTTTTTATTTTCTGCTTGGAACTTGTAAAAAAGCACATCTTTACTATCTATACTAAGCTGATCATTTACTCTATTAATTCTCACTAACGAAATAATGATTGGCAGCCCTTTTTGTTCCATACAGCTGATTACTGCATAGACACTAATGTAACAAGGTAATACCTTGAGGGTAATATTATGTTTTGAATACAGTAGAACACCTTTACATGTGCCCAATATTTTCTGAACTCTTTCATTTGCAATATTTTTTATATATTCTACAGAATGTAAGTTAATTTCGCTTTTCATTTTGGCAATGAGTTCTTCCTCCTTATCTTTACCAAGAGAAACACCACCAAAATTATCTATCGATTCTTCCAAAACTGCAATACCAAGTTTATCTTTTTTTCTATATTTTAACAAACTGAGCAGAATTACAGGTAAAAATAGATCTTTTTCTTTCTTTGTTAAGTTTTTGTCTTCATCACGAGAAAGCTTACCTTCTTTGCAGAACTTAGGCAACATAGAAAGAATAAATAAGGGACGAATTTGACATAGGCTATCTGATACAAGAGGATCTAGTAACTCAAAGATATCTTCACCTTTGTCACATTTGTCACATATGAGTTCTTCGCAACGAGCCAAGATTTCATTAAGATCTTTTTTTTCTGCTTTGGGTTTCTCTGATGTATTGGATGAAACGCCGTAAATTTTTTCTCTAGAAACTGGCATATCATCCTCTATGTCCTTTTCGATGTTACTAAGAAGTGGTACAAAATGGTTGCTGTAATTCACTATATAAACAACATTATCACCTGTGCCTACTTCATCTGTAGTAATATGTAATCCATCTACCGATTTCTCATGCAATTCTATAACTTTAATTTTCACATTATATTTCTCACATATTATTTTTCCTTCAATTTCGTTTCTTCCACATACAGCATCTTCTAACTCTAGTTTTCTCATTAATGAATTAAGGCTTAAATCTTTAACATCTTTTACAGTAAATTCAATACGTGAAACATATCTTATAATGTTATCATCTTCTTTTTTTAAAGCTTTATTCAACCATGAACTGCTCTTTGATTGTTTTGCATATTGTTTACAACTTTTCCGTAAAGACTTTACGTTAAACTCCTCACTACTTGTAATCAGACCATTACTTTTTAGTTCATTCAATCCTTGAGCAACAGAATCAAAAAAGCAATCTCCTGCACCTACAGCAGCCCCTATTTTATAGTTCCCAGGAAACTCCTTTTTTAGCTTACTTAAAAGTTCCTCGAGTTCTTTTCGCTTCTCACCTTTTGCCTTTTTTATCTGACAAAAAACGGAAATAGGCTCTCTACTAACACCTGACCCTTTACCCACTGCTAACATATTAACTCACTAAACCAAGCTACCTGCTTGATAGCAGAAAAAATAAGCAAAGTAAATTATTTTTTTATGATAAATAACAATATTTTTCAATAGATATATATTTCCATATTTTTTATTATTAAATTAATAATATGGTTCTACTTTTTGCCTAATTAACAAACAAGCGTGAGAAGAGTTTTTCTTGGAATCCGTTGGTCTACCGCTAGATCTGTGCGAACTTTTATTTATAATGATTTTACTATACCGCAAAACCAGCTATACTAGCCTACTTTCGCCACATTTAGATATGAACCAATTTACTTAGCTTCGTTACAATAATTTTGCGCTTTTATTTTCACAACCCTATTTTTACGCAACGTGTTCTCACAAATATACGTACTATTTTTATATTTTTTGAAAAAGTAAATATTTAATTTTTTTGCGATGCTAATAAACTTGTGTTTTTATAAAAAGTAATTTTTTGATACCCTCTATGGTAGAAAGGCTATATAAAATAATATTTACAAATTCAAACCTTTCACACTATAGAAACTCCAAAACTCTTATATCCGCCAAGAAGGACCTGCAACTGGTTCATTAGTTACGTTGTTAAATGCAGAGCTTGGCGCTTGCGTTTGTGCTGAACCTGACATTTGCAGTTGCATCACTATTTCTTCAACTGCTTTCTGTTCCTCTCTTAATACTTTTCTTTCCTCCTCAGCAGCAGCTCTTGCCTGTTTTATTTCTGCAATTACATGAGACCTCAATTCGTTGATAGCCACATCATCAAATTTTAAGTTATCTTTTGCAGATTCATTTTCCTTATCCTTACGCTGAGTAAAGTTTTTGTTTGCTCTATTAAATTCATCATTTAATTTCGACAACTTATCAAATTCTTCCTTACCAATAGATTGTTTACTCTTTAACTCTTCTTTGAGGCTTCTGTATTCACTGCAAATACCCTTAAGTTTTTCTTTATAGTCTGTATTTAGCACCAGGAAAGTATATTGTTGTTCTAAGAATTCTTCTATAGCCTGATTATGTCTGATCCTCTTTCCAGGTATATTAAATAAATCTTCTGCTTCACCATACATTAAACGAACAGCTTTTACTCTTGCCCGCACTTCTTCTACTTCTTGTCTTACTTTGTCTCTAGCTTGTATCGCTTTTTCGAGGCGTATTTTGGCTTCTTTTACCTCTCCCTTAAAAAACTTAGCCTTTTCTTTTCCATCCTTTAGCTCTACACCAACTTCCGTCTCATTTTGCATCTTAAATTTCTCTTTCAGGCTTTCTGCTTTTTTTTCTAATTCCTTTTCATCTTCTTGATGCTTTATGCCTAAAAAATTATTCGATGCTTTCCTTTCTTTCATTAATTCATCATATCCATTACATAGATCCTGGTATGCTATTATATAGTCATGTTCCGTCTCCTTTGACTTTCTTTCTTTAAATTCTTTATAAGGTTTTTTGAAATCACCACAAAAACCTATTGCTAATGGTAATGCAAAAGACAACGGTACTGCCATAATTGGTAACTTGAATATTAACCCTGCAATACCAGCTATTGCAGCTACAGTATAACCTCCTATTTCCAGTTTGTGTTTATTTGCTTCTCTGAGCAATATTTTACCCTGTGTTTCCTCAACCTTAAAAAGGAAATTTTCCATATCCTCTTCTTCCCTTTCATATATTTCCAACCTTCTTTCCAAATTTTCTATACGTTTTGTATTCTTATATTTTATAAACTTATCCTCTGATGAATTTATTGTTTCCTTACATCTTTCTATCTCTTTACTAAAACTATCTTTAAGGTATTTATAGCATTTCCTTAGTTCCTTAAGCTGCAATTTTAATTGCTCTAATAAATCTTTTTGTTTATCCTCTACATCTTTTTTTTCCTTCTTTAATTCCTGATTTTCATTATTTCTTAGCAATTCTTTCTGTATTTCTATTAGTCTTCTGAAGTTTTCCAATATTTTGTCCTTGATATCTCCAGCTGACTCTATATGCTTAGCATATATTCCAAGTGCATCCCTACAAAAAAGTGTTAAAGGTTGTTCCCTTGATAACACATGCTCAGCAACACTTTCTTCTGTTATATCTTCTAACTTCCAACCTAAAAACTCCTTTAAATCACAAAATACTGCTCCGAAGTAGTAATTTTCGTATATTTCTATTATTGTACTCACTGCTTTACATACGTCATTTTCTTTTTCGAAAATCTCCCTACTTTTTTCATGGCTACTTTTGTCTGTATGGCTCTTTAGGAAAAACTTTTTTATTGCCTTAGACAAATCCTCTATGTCATCTGTGCAATGCAAAAGGCACGTCTTTCTTAAACCTTCTTCCAAAGTATCACTGCCCTTTAGGTCTTTTAGTCTACTATGAATAATATCTATCATCTCCTCTTTGTTTCCTTCCCCAGGCACAACTTTCCACAATAGGCTTTTTGTAAAAGCAAACAGATTCCTATACTCTTCCTTCTTTCTCTCATATGGCTTTATTTCATAGGAGTAACGTAATTCTGCAATATCATCTTTGAAATTTTCATTACTTCCATTTCTCACAGATTCCACATATCTTAAAAACTCTTCAGCTATTTTTCTCTCGAAAAAGGCGTTCTTGTACTCTTTTTCCACACCTTTTTTATACTTTTCAAACTCACCTTCCTTCATACTCACCAAGTGCTCAACGTGATATTCAAATTCAGCACAATCTACTATTCCTGCAATTGATTGTATGTATCCATTTTTATAATTACTTGCTGATGTTTGTGAAAGCATAACTTTAACCTCATGATAAATTTCAGTATAATAATTAATACGTTTTGCAAAGTGCAAAAACGAGTGCAAAACATACCCTGAAAGAAAGGATAAGCTAAGCAACCCTAACATTCTATATCTCTCATACAAAGAACAAGCAACTGCTCCTGTTAAAAGCAGCACTACAATCACTTGCCCTTGAGAGAACTTTCTGCCTTTCGCACTTTCAGCCACCGATGGCATCCACCACACTATCTTTAGCTTGCCAAACTCATCAAATAACTGATTTACTTCTTCATGGCTTTTTGGCTCTTGCCACTTTAACCTCTCATACAGAGCATCTTTTAACCTTTCACGCTCCAAAAACTTTATAAACTCCTTTGTTCTCATATCTGCCAAGAAGGTCCTGCAACTGGTTCGAGGCTTACGTTGTCAAATGAAGAACTTACTGAATTTGACATTTGCAGTTGTTTTACTATCTCTTCTACCTCAGTTTTTTCTTTTTCTGACACTGTTCTCTCTTGTTCCGCAACTACCCTTGCCAGTTTTATTTCCTCAATTACATGGGATCTTAATTCATTAATAGCCTCGTCATCAAATTTTAAGTTATCTTTTGCAGATTCATTTTCCTTATCCTTACGCTGAATAAAGTTTTTGTTTGCTCTATTAAATTCATCAGCTAATTCTGACAATTTATCAAATTCTTCCTTACCGATAGATTGTTTACTCTTTAACTCTTCTTTGAGGCTTCTGTATTCACTGCAAATACCCTTAAGTTTTTCTTTATAGTCTGTATTTAGCACCAGGAAAGTATATTGTTGTTCTAAGAATTCTTCTATAGCCTGATTATGTCTGATCCTCTTTCCAGGTATATTAAATAAATCTTCTGCTTCACCATACATTAAACGAACAGCTTTTACTCTTGCCTGTACTTCCTCTATTTCTTGCCCGTCTTTTTCTTTGTCCTGTTTTGCTTTTCGTGCTATTGTGTTTAATAAACTTGCTTGTTTACTACACTCAGTTGAAAGTATCTTGATTGTTTCACGCTCTTTATCCTTTATATCCTGCTCTTTTAAGCTTTGTATGTAATCTCTTCTATTTTCTATAATTTCTTTTGCAAACTTTTCAAATGTTATTCCTTCTATCTTATTTATTGCATCAAGCTCAAATTCAAAATCTGCGATTAATAACGCAATAAGCTTTGCATCATCCTTCCATTTTTTTTCTTTAAATATTACGTCCTTCTGTCCTTTTACTTTAATTTCTGAAATAAGCTTTTTAAGCTTTGAAATGTTTACCCACTTCTCCTTGCCCTTATTTATTTCTTCTTTTTCCTGCCTTATTTCTTTTAAGATGGTATTATTGGTCCCTAACAAGATATTTTCTTGTAACAACTCTTCAAGTAAGTTAATTGCTTGATTTAAATCCTTAATATCGTCCCTACTGATTACAAGATCACTTTTCTCTTTCAAAAGCTTATAATATCCTTGGGAACCAGCTAAGCTAAGCACCAAAATACCAGCAAAAACACCAATAGCTATTGGGCCACTAAAGAGGGCAAAAGAATAACCAATAGCTGCTGCCCCACCACCAACACCTACACCACCTATGGAGCAATTACGTATTAATTTCTTATGCTCTTTTGCTTCTAAATGTTGTGTTACTTGTTCCATCCCTGTTTGTTTTGCATCTTTGACTCTTTCTAATTTACCTTCAGATATTTTTTTCCTGTAATCAATAGCAATATCACTTGATTTTTTTGGAAAGGAATCTTCAGGAAATAGTTCACTTAATTCCTCTAAACTAACAACCTTACAGAATTCTATAATTTTTTCATCTTCACTCAGTTTACGTGTATGAGGTTGCGTTACGGTGAATCCGGTTATTTCCCAATCTCCATCTTTTGTTTTCCTATATTTTGTTCCAATTACTGGCATTTCTCTGTATAAACGTGCAATTTCTTCCACCGCTACTGTTTCCAATAACTCACCACCTAGTCCTGTAGTAACACCAGACTTATTAATGTTAGCTCCATTACATATCAAGAGTAATGCCATATCTTTTTTGTCTTTTTCTATAGTTTTAAGCAATATAGTATCTAAAATGTCTTGTTCTGCCTCTATTACATTGTGTGGTTCTATTAATTGAATGGTTAGTGTTAATGCTAACCTGTGATACTCTCTTTTCTTCAATACTTCAACAAGGATTTTTTCTATAAATCTATCCTCATTTTCTACCCACTTAGATAGTGTATGTTTCACAGATTCTAGATGATTGCTCTGTAAATCTAATAAATGATCTCCTGTGTTAGAGAGTTTTAAGATACTTTTACTTAATTCTTGTGATAGTATTGTTAAAAAATTTCTAACCTTTAATTCGTTACTTTCATCTTTTTTCCAATCTTCAGTTGCTTTTAATGATAATTCCTCTAAAGTTTCTTTTGCTTCGTTAACAAGAGTCTCTATAGCCTTAATCTCATCAATTACAACTTTGCTTACCCTTTCTTTATTACTCCTTAACTCACTTGGCGCACTTTGCATTGCACTAACAAATTTTTTAGGATCCAATATAACAGGCTGTGACACCTTTCTAACTTCTTGCTTTAAAGAATTCTTACCCTCGGGATACTCAATGTCAGCCTTCTCAACTTGATATGTTTTCCTCAGTTCCTCTAACTTGTTATCCAGTACCTTATCAAAAATTTGATCAATCAACCAGTTATTTACATTCGTATCTAACTCAGACTTATTATAATTATGCAATACATGTGCTGCATTTTTGTCTGAATCTTCCTTCACTTGCTTTAGCAGTTCATTGTACCAATCTAATAAAATAGTACGATTTTTTACCCCTTTTATGAAATTAGAATACTCATTGATCTCACTTTCATACAATTTATGCTCTTTTGTTACAGATTTTAACTGCCCATTTATTCTATTTACTTTTCCTTTCAAATTTTTAACTACTGCATCTGCCTTCACTAACCCTTTTTCTTGCTCTGGACTTTCGATGACCGTACAACCCATGGTACATAGCCCTGTTATATCCGTATTACGCACATACTCAATAATCTGTCTATCACTACCACAATGTCTGTAGTCTGAAATAGAAGCTGATTCTTTGATTCTGTTATTCCTATCCTGAACAGATTCCAATACCACTTCCTTTAAATCTTCCCTAATACTATCTTTAACTAGCTTAGCTTTATCATTTAATAATTTCCTTAATCCTACACTATCGGGTATTATTTTATCAAAATCTCTATCTTTAAAACTTTTATCTTTGCTGACTAATTCACCCATTATATCTTCATCCATCTCTCGAAATTTTGCATCTAAGACTTTTTTATACTCCTCAAGGCAAAACTCTTTCAGCTTAGAGGTTGTCCGGAAACTAGTAAATTCAAGCATATTCCCTCTTTAACATAACCCTACTCATAGCTAGGTATATGAAATTCTCAGTGGATGTTGTGAGTAAATCATACTCCTTCGATAGCCTTCTATTCCTATTAACCCAAGCAAAAGTCCTTTCTACAACCCATCTTCTTGGCTGTACTTTAAACCCTTGTTCTCTTGTTGGTAGTAGCTCAGGTGGCGTATCTTTGTGCACCCAAAATCTACATGGAGGCCTTTTAACAATTTCAATATCTATGTCATATTCTTCCTTTATGTGATTCTTTAAATTTCTTCCTTGGTATCCCATGTCAGCCCACATTTTTTTAACTTTAGTATATTTTGTTCTCATATTGTTTAATGCTATTTTAATACCATCTCTATCATTTTCGTTAGCAGCACCTACGTAACAACCTAGTATAAAACCCTGAGTGTCTGTAATTATATGCCTTTTTCTACTCTTTACTTTTTTACTTCCATCATAGCCTTTGATCCCCCCTTTTCTGTAGTCTTTACAGATTGACTATCTACTATACAGGCACTCGGCTGCTCATTCCTTCCTATTTTTCTTCTACTATATTTTGTAATTTCATAATTCATTTTCTCAAAAATTCCCTGCTTCTTCCATTGCCTGAACTGCTCATACACAGTCTTCCATAGCGGAAAATCATTTGGTAAATACCGCCATTGACACCCTGTACGCAATACATAGAAAATTGCTTCTAATATTTCTCTTTTGCTATACTTTGGCGGCCTTCCTCCTTTCTTGTATGATACTCTGAAGTGTTTTTCTATTCTTGCCCATTCCCTTTCGCTTAGATCTGTTGGATACTTTTTTCTCATCTTTACCCCGTACTAAAATTTCAGATATTATAGCCTTTTACTTGTTTCCGGACAACCTCTTAAGAAATCTTACACTGTCTCCGAATAAACACATCCTCTTATCTTTCCCTAATCTGTAAAGTTATTTTGTCTATCAATCTGATTCCAAAACAGCAAAATTATTGTATAATGTTACTTTGAAGTTTTATTTTCAATGCACAAGTTTGCAATACTTTTTTCTATACTGCTTGCAATAGTTGCTTACTACCTAAACAATGAAATCATATTTGAAATAGCAAAGCTATTTAGTGATATCTTTATCAGCTTGCTCAAATTAATAAGCTTACCTCTGGTTTTTTTATCCATAGTTTCCACAATTTCCGGGCTCAAAGACTCAATTGAAATCAAAGTCTTAGTTAAGAAAACACTATTTTATACTCTGCTTACAACTATTATAGCTGCGTTTGTTGCATTATCGTTTTATTTGTTAATAGATCCAGCAAGAAAAAATTTCATAAGTAATACAATAGGGAGTATTAACAGCAATAACCACAGTTATTTTTCATATTTAAAATCACTCATTCCTTCTAATTTTGTGCAAGTTTTTCTTGAAAATAATATGATTGGTAGCATATTAATCGCTTTTTTGATGGGTGGAGCTATTGTTTCACTTTCAAAAGAAAAGCAGGATATATTATATCAAGTATTCTCTGCACTTTTTGATACGCTACTTAAAATTGCTCAAGGGTTATTAAAATTTATTCCGCTTGCTGTTTGGTCTTTTATTACATGTTTTTTGCATGAATTAAAAGGCGGTAGTGAGTTCTACAATCTTTTATGGTATTTTGTTTGCATAATGTCTGCAAATTTTGTGCAGGCATTTCTGATTTTACCGCTATTTATGTGGTATAAAGGCATATCACCAATTCAAACGCTGAAAGGGGTTATGCCAGCACTCACACTTGCGTTTTTTTCTAAATCATCCAGTGCAACATTGCCAACAACTATAGAATGTGTGCAGAACAAGCTAAAGGTGCCAAAGAAATTATCGTCTTTTATTTTACCAATATGCACAACAATTAACATGAATGCATGTGCTGCATTTATACTAATCACTGTAATGTTTGTTGCAGAAATGAACGGATACGTATTTTCCTTAAGCGAAATGTTGATATGGATTTTTTTAGCTACAGGGGCTGCAATTGGTAACGCTGGAGTGCCGATGGGGTGCTATTTTATGGCAACCAGTTATCTCATGTCGATGAATGTTCCTCTGCATATTATGGGACTGATTTTGCCTATTTATACAATCATCGATATGTTTGAAACTGCAATAAATGTGTGGTCTGATGTTTGTATCACTCAGATAATTAATAAAGAATGTAATAGTGAAACTTAAAAAATGATATTAGACGAAAATAACCTAATAATAAAAGAATTTAAAGAAGCAGAAGCAATTTTGCATGGGCATTTTGTTTTATCATCCGGGCTGCATAGTGACACATACATACAGTGTGCGAAGATTTTTGAAAATCCAAGCAGAGCCATGAAAGTTTGCGCATTATTAGCAGATAAAATAAAAAAAGAATTAAATAGCTCCATAGATTTAATATTATCTCCTGCAATTGGTGGAATAATTGTGGGTTATGAGATTGGCAGGCAGCTTGGAATAAAGACAATGTTTTGCGAGCGCGTTAATGGTAAGTTTGAATTACGCCGTGGATTTAAGATCAAAAAGGGTGAGAAAATATTGCTCATTGAAGATGTAATAACCACAGGTAAATCTTCACTTGAAGCAGTGGAATGTGCAGAAGGGGAAGGAGGTAAAGTTGTTGCTGAAGCTTCTTTGATAAAGAGAAATAGTGAAACGAAACTGCCTTTTCCTGTCATATCTTTGATTGAACTGAACATCAAAAACTACAGCGAGGAAGAACTTCCAAGTGAATTAAAACAACTACCCATAACAAAACCTGGGAGTAGGGAATATTTAACAAAGTAATCCTATAATATCTTGGAAACACAGCATTTATACACAGCTTTAGTTATTTACTCCAAGTGTATTTTATGTATACTTATTACTAAATTAATTTTGAAATGATAGAAAATGAACGAATTTAAATCGATCCGAAATATAGCAATAATCGCACACGTTGACCACGGTAAAACTACTTTACTTGATAACATGTTAAAACAAAGTGGCACATTCCGCGAGAATCAAGAAGTTCAAGAACGAGTGATGGATAGTGGTGATCAAGAGCGTGAACGCGGAATTACAATACTTGCAAAATGTACATCAATAATGTGGGGCGATGAAAAGATCAATATTATTGACACGCCAGGGCACGCGGACTTTGGTGGGGAAGTGGAAAGGGTATTGTGCATGGCAGATGGTGTGTTGCTGCTGGTTGACGCTGCAGAAGGTCCCATGCCACAAACAAAATTTGTGCTCTCAAAAGCACTAAAAGCAAATTTGAAGCCAATTGTGATAATCAATAAGGTCGACCGACCAGATAGCAGAATTGATGAAGTATTAAATGAAATATATGAGTTATTTTTTAACCTTGATGCAACCAACGAGCAGCTAGATTTTCCAGTGTTGTATGCTTCAGGTAGAAATGGCTGGTGTGCTAAGGAGCTTTCTGATGAAAGAAAAGATTTAAGCCCATTATTTTCAACGGTTATAGATTATATAAAACCTTCTGTTTATAATCAAAATGCACCTTTTGCTATGTTGGTCACTCTACTTGAGTCTGATAAGTTTCTTGGCAGAATATTGACAGGAAAGGTTTATCAGGGCATTGCAAAAGTCAATTCAGATCTTAAGGTGCTTGACCTCGATGGCAAAGTAATTGAACGAGGAAGATTAACTAAGTTGCTCTCATTTTCTGGCTTGAAACGCATTCCAGTAGAACAAGCTGTGGCGGGAGACATAATTGCAATTGCAGGACTTGAGGAAGCTTCGGTTTCAGATACTATAGCAGCACCAGAAGTTACAACTGCAGTAAGCTCAACTCCAGTTGATCCGCCAACAATGGCGATTACTCTGAGCGTTAATGATTCACCTTTTGCTGGGCAAGAAGGTACAAAGCTTACTTCAACTGCTATAAAGGATCGTTTATATGCGGAAGCAGAAACAAATGTTGCAATTACTGTAACTTTGGCACCAAGCGGTGAAGCATTTGAAGTAGGTGGGCGTGGTGAGTTACAGCTTGGAGTGTTAATTGAAAATATGAGGAGAGAAGGTTTTGAGCTTTCGGTATCACGCCCTCGCGTGTTATTTAAAGAAGAAGGCGGTAAAAAACTTGAACCTATAGAGGAAGTAGTAATTGATGTAGATGATGAATATAGTGGAATCATCATGGAAAAACTCAGCTTCCGTAAAGGTGAAGTAACTGACATGAGACCTTCTGGTAATGGCAGGACAAGATTAACGTTTTTAGTGCCATCAAGAGGATTAATCGGTTATCAAGGAGAGTTTTTAACTGATTCTCGTGGCACAGGCATAATTAACCGTTTATTTCACAGTTATGCTCCACATAGAGGTCCAATTTCTGGAAGGCGCAATGGAGTTTTAATTTCTACAGATAAGGGTGAGGCTGTGGCATATGCAATTTTCAATTTGCAAGACAGGGGAATTATGTTTATTAAGCCACAGGATAAGGTATATTGTGGCATGGTTGTCGGCCAGCATAGCCGTGACAATGATTTGGAGATAAATGTGTTAAAGGGTAAGCAATTAACAAACGTAAGAGCTTCAGGTAGTGATGAAGCTATAAAGCTCACTCCACCAAAGATAATGACACTGGAGGATATGATAGCGTATATAGATGATGATGAATTGGTGGAAGTAACTCCAAAATCTATACGTTTACGCAAGAAATTCCTTGATCCAAATGAACGTAAGCGTGCAGGAAGGGCAAAGAATAAGGAGTAATCAGAGGTTGAACATTTGCGAAAAATAGTGTATAATTATTCGTCTCCTAATTGTATTTAATTATGGCCTTTTCGAAATTTCTCGATCCAAAAAACAATTTCGCGTTCAAGAGAATATTTGGCACTGAGAAAAATAAAGATATTCTCATTCACTTTCTCAATGATATATTGGGCTTCGCTGGCAAAGATGAAATAGAAGAAATAGAATTTCTCAGCACTATCATGGATGCTGAGATTGCCTCTAAAAAACAAAGTATTGTTGATGTTTTCTGTACTGATTCTGCTGGAACCCAGCTAATTATTGAAATGGTGCGACCTGAAAGTCTTCGGTCATATTGTTTAAAAGGAGAGGAATTCCTTCAGAAAGAAACTAAAAGAGTTCTAAAACTTATTAAACCAGATGTTTTGCCATCTGAGTCTATGCATCAGTGCGAATCGGGTAACCGGTTGGTGCCAAGCGATGCGGACAATGAACCTCCTCTTGAAAAAGAAGATGCTCAATCGTGAAAGGAGCATAAACTACAAGCATCATGTGGTTGAAGAGCTAGGCTTAGTGGTATGGTGAACGTAAGTGAAGCTTCATAAGTATCGTAACGATTAAAGAGCTAAAGATGCTGATAAGCTCCGACCAAAAGGTAATGTGACATTTTTCATTTCTGGATGTACGCAAATCACCGGTATAGAGAAGTCACCTAACCCACTGTTGTATGACAGAAGGAACAGGGTAAGCCTGTATTTCCGCCTATATGGCAAGCAAACCGCAAGGAACGCTGATGAAAATGCAGGTAAAGGATAATGGAGAAAGCGAATGCCATTTTGTAACGAAATGTATAGAATTTGTAACATTAATTCGCGTGAAAACGAGCAGATTTCCATTTGGTCCCTCGTGACAAGAAACTTTGTTAACCACTTGAGGTAGAGAAGCAGATGACCTTACCCACAGAAATGATGAAGAAATTAGGAATATTTTTTACAAAAAGGACAATACTAACAAAAGAACTTTATTCTATTTAAAATATAAAGTTACAATAAATTTTCCTGTCATCTCCAAATAAATTACATTAACTTAGTATTGTATATTGTTAATAACTTAAATAATACAACCATTTTCAGCAACAAAAACCAAAGGTCTTGAGATACAAGATATTTGTATGGTTACTATGATAGTTCCTTTTTTAAGAAAGTTTTAAATTTCATACCTAACAATAAACAACTTTAGGTTTAAATTTATGAAATCAGTTGTTATATACATCAGCAAATACGAATTTAACTGGTGTTATGGACTTAAATAAATTTACCGAAAAAGCAAAAAGTCTAATTCAAAGTGCTCAAATGAAAGCGTTGGGAGCTGGGCATCAGATTTTTATGCCTGAGCATTTACTAAAAGTGATGCTTGAAGATGAATCAGGTTTAGTTCAGGATTTGATAAACGCTTGTGGTGGAAGTGTGCAAAGTATTTCTGATGCTGTGGATAGCGCAATAAAAAAGTTGCCAGTAATTGAAGGTCCAGGAAGTGGTGGCCTTCAACTTTCAAGAGAAATAGCAAAAGTTTTTGAAGATTCAATTGGTATTGCAAAGAGAAATAAAGATTCATTTGTTGCTGTCGAGCGTTTACTGCAGGGCCTCACTGCACAAAAAGATGATACTGTAGGCAAAATTCTGGCAGAGAATGGTGTGACTCCACAAAAACTGAACTCAGTTGTTGCAGAAATGAGAAAGGGCAGCAGTGCGGACTCGCCAAACAGTGAGGAAAAATTAAACGCGGCAAAGAAATATACAAAAGATGTTACAGAACTTGCTATGCAAGGAAAGCTTGATCCTGTAATTGGTCGTGACGAAGAGATCAGAAGAACTATGCAGGTATCACTGAGGCGGACAAAAAATAATCCAGTGCTGATCGGTGAACCTGGTGTTGGAAAAACTGCAATAGTTGAGGGGCTTGCAAATAGAATTGTTGCAAACGATGTACCACTTGGTTTGCATGATGCAAAAGTCTTAGCCTTGGATCTTGGCGCATTAATTGCTGGGACTAAGTTTAGAGGAGAGTTCGAAGAAAGGTTAAAAGCAGTTATTAATGAGCTTTCGAAAGCGGAGGGAAAAGTTATCTTGTTTATAGATGAGCTTCATACTTTAGTTGGAGCAGGAGCAACAAGTGGTGCAATGGATGCTTCAAATTTGCTAAAGCCTGCTCTTGCGCGTGGAGAAATTCGCTGTATAGGGGCCACAACTTTAGATGAATATCGTCAGCATATAGAAAAAGATCCTGCGCTTGCAAGGCGTTTCCAGCCCGTGTTTATTTCTCAACCAACTGAAACTGATACCATTTCAATACTGAGGGGTTTGAAGGAAAGATATGAGGTGCATCATGGTATAAGAATTACAGACGGTGCAATAATTGCTGCTGCAACGTTGTCCAATAGATATATAACAGATAGGTTTTTACCTGATAAAGCAATTGATTTGATTGATGAAGCAGCAAGCAGGGTGAGAATTGAAATGGATAGCAAGCCTGAAGTTATTGATGAACTTGAGAGAAAGGTTATACAGCTAAAGATTGAAGCAGAGGCTTTAAAAAAAGAAAGTGATGAAAATTCTAAACAGCGTTTAAAAAAGATAAATGAGAAGGTTGAAAACCTAAATAGCAAATTTGCTGACTTGAACAGCAAATGGCAGATGGAAAAGAATAAAATAGCTAGAATACAAGAAACAGCCGAAAAATTAGATAACGCTAGAAAAGAGCTGGAATTGGCTCAGCGGAGTGGAAATTTAGGAAAAGCAGGAGAGCTGATGTATGGTGTGATCCCTCAGCTTGAGAATGAATTAAAAAATCAGGAAAAGGTTACTGATAGTTTCTTAAAGAAAGAAGTGACTGGAGATGATATTGCAAACATTGTTTCAAAGTGGACAGGAATTCCAGTTGATAACATGATGCACAGTGAAAAGGAAAAACTTCTTAACATGGAGAATGAAATAGGAAGAAGAGTAATAGGGCAGAAAGATGCAATAGAAGCGATAAGTAATGCAGTTAGGCGCTCCCGCTCTGGGGTGCAAGATACTAATCGACCTTTTGGTTCATTCTTATTCTTAGGCCCAACCGGGGTTGGTAAAACCGAACTTGCGAAAGCCTTAGCTGAATTTCTGTTTGACGATCAATCAGCGCTTCTGCGTTTTGATATGTCAGAATATATGGAAAAACATTCTGTTTCAAAGCTAATTGGCGCGCCTCCAGGGTATGTTGGCTATGAACAAGGTGGCAGATTAACTGAAGCGGTAAGAAGAAGGCCATATCAGGTTATTCTGTTTGATGAAATCGAGAAAGCAAATCCAGATATATTTAATCTATTGCTGCAAATCTTGGATGAGGGTAGACTCACTGATAGTCATGGTAAATTAATTGATTTTCGCAACACCATACTGATTTTAACTTCTAACCTTGGCGCTGAGATAATGCTAAAAGGGAATGTTGATTCTGTAAGAAATGAAGTGATGCAAATAGTTAAATCAGCATTTCGTCCAGAATTTTTAAACAGGCTGGATGAAATTATTATATTCCACAGTTTAACCAGAGATGACATCTATAAAATTATAGATGTTCAATTTTCTTATTTACAAAAAACACTTGCTAAGCGTAAACTGAGTATAAGTTTGTTGCAGGAAGCTAAAGAACTAATAGCACAAACTGGCTATGACCCTGAATATGGAGCAAGGCCCTTAAAAAGGGTTATACAAGAGTGTATTCAAAATAATTTAGCTAAATTAGTTTTATCAGGGGAAGTAGTAGAAAATGATGAGCTAATAGTGTACGCTCTTGATAATGAAATCTTAGTTAAAAAGGTTTAAGTTCACTGTGTATTTTTGTTAAAAAAAATGTGTATAGATCATAATGTTGACACTGAGTCTTTATTTAAGTTAGCTGATCAAGAAAATCAGCAAGATAAAGAAAAAATTAAAAAATTTATTAAGTATTTTTATAGTTTTGTTTATAAAAGCGACCTAAAAGCCAATGATAAGTTTTTGCTATATATTGTAAACGATGCTTACAATTTTGTTTCTCAAAAAGAGAAAGATGAAAGTAAGTTAGTAGTAAGCAATATAGATGATATACCAGGAATAGAAGGCGATTTTACCACGATTAAGATAACAAACGATGATATGCCATTTTTGGTTGACTCCGTTATTGCAACTATTAAGTCGCACGATTTAACCATATGCTATTACAGCAACAGCATAATTAACATTAAAAGAAAAGATGGCCTAATAGACGAGATTTACTCTTTGGAAGAAAGCAATGGAGTCAAAGAGTCAGTCATATATGTAATTATCAAAGGTATAAGTGACAGCTTTGTTGATACATTAAAAGAATCTCTACAGAAAACGCTGAAAGCGGTTAATTGCGTTGTGAAAGATTGGCACTTAATGCTCAAGAAACTTGATGAGGCAAGTCTTTCTGTCATCCCAGCTGGGATCCAGGAAAAGGACACGTGGATTCCAGTGTCACGCACTGGAATGACACCAGACCGAAATCAAGAGCAAAAAGATTTTCTAGTTTGGTTAAAGAATAATAACTTCGTATTTCTAGGTTATCAAGAATATATTGCTGGTAAAGATGAAAAACTCGTCTGTGACAGCAAAAAGGACCTTGGCCTGATGAGAGTAGGTCAAAGTACGTTGATTCCTTCTGCAAACCTTGATTCCCTATACATATTGAGATCAGATCTAATCTCAATAGTCCATCGGCGTACATACATGAATTGTATAGGAGTAAAAGAATTTGATGACCAGGGTAATGTGGTAAAGGAACGGCGTTTTTTCGGGCTATTTACTTCTGTAGCGGAGGTCCAAGATATTAGAACTATTCCAATAATAAGAGATAAAGTTAAAGTTATAGAAAAAAATGCAGGGTTTGTAACCGGGGGCCACAATAACAAAGCTCTAATTTATATTTTACAAGTATTCTCATGTGATGAATTGTTCCAGTCTAATGAGGAAGAATTATTTCAAATTTGTACTTCTATTATGTCCCTTGCAATAAGACCAAGAGTCAAGTTATGCTTAAGAAGTAAGGGAGCGTTTACTAGTTGTATAGTGCTGATACCGATGCGTTGTGCTAGCTCCAGGCTAATGCTCAAGATAAGCAATATATTGAAGGATGAGATAAATGCAGAAAGTTCAGATATTTATAACCACCACATTATAAACGAATATGACTTAATGAAATTGCACGTGGTGCTAAAGGCTAAAAACGCTAGTGTTCCTGATGATGAAGTTTTGCGTATCGAAAACAAATTAAGGAACATTACGGAAAAATGGGAAGATCGTTTTATAGACAATTTATATAATACTTTTAGCACTGTTGAGGATATATTCATCCATTATTGCAAGGCATTTCCAATAAGCTATCAAGAGAGTTTCGAACCTCATGACGCATATTACGATATGAAAAAATTGGAGATAGTGAGGAAAAAAAGAGTTAGCGAGGTCGATTTAAGACTTACTCGTGACAATCTTAATTATCAATTAAAGGTTTACACTTCGAGCAATGGAGGTCTTGAATTATCGAAGATATTAAGAATTACTAAGAATTTGGGAGCTAAGATTCTATCTCATAATGGCTATTACATAGAAATTAACGGCGGAATATGGATACACCATTTTGTGTTGTCAAGAGTCGATGAATTAATAGACAACATTACTCTAAAAGAGCAATTTGAAATAACACTTGCGAAAGTGTTTAGCAAGGAAATTAAAAATGACTATTTCAATAGTTTGATCATTATTGCTGGGCTCAAGTGGAAAGAAGTGCTTCTGGTTAGAGCGTTAAGTGCTTACCTAAAGCAGACGTCATTTAACTACAATCCAGAATATATCCAAAAGGTAGTCTCAGAGCATCCAAAAATAGTAAAGTATTTGATACAACTATTTCATGCAAGATTTGATCCTAACATAGACATTGATAGAGCAGAAACTACGGACATTGTCAGAGAAAAAATTGAGGAACTTCTAAAAGAGATCAGCAATGTTTCACATGATTACGTTTTGCGCTCGATATTTAACTTGATAATGGCTATTTTAAGGACCAGTTATTATCAAGACGATAAACCATATTTATCTACAAAATTTGACTCAAGTAAAATAAATGGTTTACCTGATCCTCGTCCGTATCGTGAATTGTATATTTATTCAAACCTTTTTGAGGGAATACATCTAAGAGGAGGGAAATTAGCCCGTGGTGGCTTAAGGTGGTCGGATAGGACGGAAGATTTTCGCACTGAAGTTTTGGGGCTCATGAAAGCTCAGATGACAAAAAATGCGGTTATTGTCCCTGTTGGTGCAAAGGGTGGGTTTGTAATAAAGCAAGCTTATAAAGATAAGAATATTTTAAGAGAGAAAAGTGTTGAGTGCTATAAGAGTTTTATCAGAGGAATGCTTGATATTACTGATAACGTGGTTGATGGTAAAATAATTCCACCAGAGAATGTGATTAGGTATGATGAAGATGATCCATATCTCGTGGTTGCTGCTGATAAAGGAACTGCTTCATTTTCTGATTATGCCAACCAGATAGCCTCTGAATATAACTTTTGGCTTGGCGATGCATTTGCATCTGGTGGATCAGTAGGTTACGACCATAAGAAAATGGGTATTACAGCAAGAGGTGCATGGATTGCAGCACAAAGGCATTTTTGGAAAATGAATAAGGATATTTACCAGGATGCAACTGTTATTGGAATTGGAGATATGGCTGGCGATCTATTTGGAAACGGTATGCTGCTTTCAAAAAATATACATTTAATCGGCGCATTTAACCATATGCATATTTTTGTTGACCCAAATCCTGATGCAGAAAAGAGTTTCACAGAACGTAAACGTCTCTTTAAGTTACCATTTTCAACCTGGATGGATTATAACAAAGATTTGATCTCTCAGGGTGGCGGGGTATTTGAGCGTAGCAGCAAGCAAGTAAATCTTTCTCAAGAAATGAAAAAATGCTTTGATATAACAGAAGATATGCTACCTCCAAGTGATTTGATTAGATATCTGTTGAAAGCAAAAGTGGACTTCATATGGAATGGAGGAATTGGCACGTTTGTTAAGGCAAAGAGTGAAAATCATAGCATGGTCGGTGACAAAGCAAACGATGAGCTGAGAGTAAATGGTAAGGATATTAGAGCTTCTATGTTTATAGAGGGTGGAAATCTTGGTTGTACACAGCTTGGAAGAATAGAATATGCTGAAAGAGGTGGATATATCAATGCAGATTTTGTTGATAATTCAGCCGGAGTGATATGTTCAGACCTTGAAGTTAACATTAAGATTGCATTTGTTTCAGCTATGAAAGCAGGGGGTATTTCTTTAGAAAAAAGGAATGAAATACTGGCAAGTATGGTGGATGAAGTTGCATCCAAAGTGCTTGAGAACCACAACAAAATTGAAACAAAAGCATTACTTCTTGAGTGTTTGCAAGCTAAAGAGAGATTGGAGCAGCACCACAGGTTACTGCTCAGTTTAGAAAAATCTGGGCTGTTAAACCGAAGCGTAGAATTTCTTCCAACTGAAGAAGAGATAGCAAGGATGTTAACTGGTGCAGAAGGTTTCAGTTCTCCTCAGCTCTCTGTTCTAATGTCTTATGCTAGAACAGCAATAAAAAATGAAATTATACATTCCGATCTGTCTGAAAAAGATCTTATATCTCATGACTACTTGCTAGGTTATTTTCCTAAAAAGATGGTAACAAAGTTTAAGGATTTCATATTAAAACACCAACTTCGTAGAGAAATTATCTCCACTTGCATTGCAAATGATGTTGTAAATAGGATGGGCTGTATATTTATTAATAATTTAGTTGAGAATACTGGAATTAAGGTACACGAAGCAGTTAACATATATATCGTTGTTAACCACCTATATGATTTAAATAACCTGTGGCAGAAAATTGATGAATTGGATGGAAAAATTGATATTAACTCATACTTGCAAATAGTGAGAAATGTGCAGAAATTTATTGGCAGAGTATCGTTTTGGTTAGTAAAAAATCTTAGCTTTGTAGAATTGGATGATGTTACAAAATTTAAAGATGCAATTGAAACTTTAGGCCATGATGTTTTAGATGAACACCTGTTAAAGGTCTATAATCATGGATACACTTCTTTAGTGGAACTTAATATAGATAAAGATCTAGCAAAAAAAATTGCTGACCTGTGCGTTCTTACTTATGCACTGGATATTATATCTGTTGCTGAACAGACATCTTTGTCCATTCTTGATGCTGGTAAAATATACTTTGAGTTAAAGTCGCTGTTAAGATTCGATCTGATTAGAACAATTGCCATCAAGATGAAAAGCCGCTCTTCTTATTGGGATCGCAGCTTAGTTAATGATTTATTGGACGATTTAAGCAATTACCATCACAAGCTAGCTGTTAAAGTCATAAAAGCTACTGATAACCCCGAAGATAAGGTTCAAACCTGGGCTTGTAATGATAAGGACTACATAGAACGTTATAATAGTTTTTTAGATGAGATGGTTGCTTCTAAACTTGATTTAAGCAAATTAATATTTATAATCAGAAGGATTAAAGTACTTGCTTCATAGGAAAATGTTCAATATAGGTCTTTCAGAAATTTTAGTTGTAGCTTTAGTGAGCATAATTGTTCTTGATAAAAATAAGGTGCCTGTATTTATTGATCTTATTAGGAATGTGTATAAGTATCTTATGATTATAAAATCAAAAGCTAGGAGGTTATTGAAAGATGCAGGAGTTGAAGACTTATATAAAGAATGTAATGCTGAGAAAGTAAATTACATAATTGGTAAAAATGGTAAGCTTTATCCTACTTATGATATAGATAATACATCTAAAGATAATGACAGCAAAGATTCTGGTAGTAGATGATGTACTATCTAATGTCAAGCTTTTAGAAGCTCGACTAAAAGCAGAGTACTATACGGTTATCGTAGCTCATGATGGTGAAGAAGCTATAGATTTAGTAGCAAAGCAGCAGCCCGATATTATATTACTTGATATCATGATGCCAAAGATGAATGGCTTTGAAGTTTGTAAGGAGCTAAAGAGTGATCCCTTGACAACCCATATTCCAATAATTATGGTAACTGCGCTGCATGACACTCATGATAGAGTGCAAGGTATTAATGCTGGCGCGGATGATTTTCTGACTAAACCAATAAACGAAACTGCTTTATCTGCAAGGATCAAGTCTCTCACGCGCTTAAAAATGATTATAGATGAATTGCGTTTAAGAGGAGAAACTAACGCTGAGATTGGTGGGGTCGCAGGAAACAGTATTATGGATTATTCCAATCAGATTTTTGATGCTAACATACTTGTTATAGATGAGGATGTTCATCAAGCAGAGCAGATATATAATATATTAAAGCAACGCTTTAGGTCAATTAAAATACTGAGTGATCCAATGGAAGCATTGAAGGTTGGTATTGAGAATGGTTACGACCTGATCATTTCTGATATGCAATTTTCAAAAACTGACGGCTTGCGTTTGTGTTCTGAGTTTCGTAGTAAGGTGGAAACACGTTATACACCAATTCTGATTCTTTCTGAGGATTATGATAAAAACAATTTAGTAAAAGCACTTGATGTAGGTGCTAATGATTATTTAACAGTACCTTTGGATGAGGGTGAGCTAATAGCAAGGGTTAATTCGCAAGTAAAACGCAAAAGATATCAAGATGCCTTGAGAATGAATTTATTTAATAATGCGGAAATGTCTATAAAGGACCCATTAACTAACTGTTATAATAGAAGATATTTTGATGCACACTTAAGAAACATTGTTAAGGACTCTGTGGAAAAGGATAGAAGGTTGTCTCTTATGATACTTGATATAGACTATTTTAAGATAGTGAATGACAGTTTTGGGCATAGTGCTGGAGATGAACTTTTAAAGCAAATACAGAAAAGAATTTCTGAAAATATCAGAGTGACAGATTTACTAGCTAGGTTTGGTGGTGAGGAGTTTGTTGTTGTAATGCCAGATACCAATGTATCAGATGCGTATACTATTGCGGAGAGAATACGAAAAATTATTGCTAAAGAACCTTTTATACTTGCGGATAAAAATACAACCCATAATGTAACTGTGAGTACTGGAATTGCAGAAATGCAAGGATCTGACTTTGATGATATTAAAAAATTTATAGTACGTGCTGACAGATATCTATATAAAGCAAAAAACAGTGGTAGGAATAGAGTGGTTACTGGCTATAGCTAAAGTGGCTTAAGTTTGCCGACAACCGTCATTCCGCTACTCGTTAGCGGAATCTATACCGCGAATGAATCGCGGTATGACGGTTCGCGGCAGCATGACGATAAGGTTTATACCTTGTCATTCCAGTGCTTGACACTGGAATCCAGTTTTCCATATAATCTCATCGAAAACGTTGTAACCACTTTCCATGCTAGTTTGCTTGTTCACAAGCAAACTTTTCTGGATCCCAGTGTCTGGGCACTGGGATGACATCATAGGGGCGCTGGGATGACACCCTGACAACCGTCGTCCCGCTGCTTGTTAGCTGGATCTATGCTAAGAGATACCGTGAATAAATCACGGTATGACGGTTCGCGGTGGCATGACGATAAGTTCGTCATCCCGCTACTTGTTAGCTGGATCTATGCTAAGAGATACCGCGAATGAATCGCGGTATGACGTAGGACTGCTAAGATTAAAGCGACAACATGAGGTTTCTCAGCTCTGGAAATTTCACGTTTAACTGCAAAAATAGATACTTATTTAAAAAATATCCTGTGACTTTCAGTCCTAACTGAAATTCTTGGAATGAGTAGCTGTTTTGTAAGTTATTATTGTATACATCATGCAACATTTGTGGAAAAGGTAGGAGTTTATCTGCATAATAGTCTCCTACTTTTTTTGACACTGCTCTACCAGTTTTTGGAGAAATAAATTGCAGATTTTCCTTAACACCTGTTATAGCGCATTTTGATAAGTCTAACTTGAATCCCAATTGCGTAAGAAGCAGAAGCTCTAAGTTAAGGTAATGGCTTTGCCAAGACTGATTGTTGTGTTTAATTACATCGATGAAATATCGAAAATTGTCATACAGCATGGCACAGGGTTCACTTTCTGGAAGCACTTTTTCTAAAATAGAGGAGAAAGAAACAATAGTAATGCTTTTTAACCTATCTTGAAAAAAATGATGGAATGGAGATTCGATTAATTCGCACTTAAAAAAACCTAGATTTTCAGGTAACTTAGCACTCCATTCTGCATGTAATAGATTACTTATCTGAAACTTATAATTGCTATTGTTTGTTAGCTTAGTTAATCCCCTGCGCTTTCCATGATTTTTTGTAAACAGAGAAAGAATTAAGTTTTTATCGCCGTATTTTTTAGCAGCTATAATGATGCCTTCATCTTTCCATCTCATTTAGAGTGTATTGACCGTATGATATATAGGATAGTGCACCTAGAGCGTGTAATCCATAAAAATCACTTACTCCGTTACTGTTTGCTTCCAAAGTTTCAAGGCTATGAGAGAGTAAGTTATTGGCTGCCACCCTTCTTCCTGAGCCTGATGCATTTCATACTGAGCTTTTGGTTTGCTAAATAATTGTTTGAATGATTTTAGTAACATTACTTTTCCTCGTCTGAAATTTTGGATAATTCAGCTTCTAATTCTTCTATCGTCGGTAAAGCTGTTTTTATGTTCTCTGGTAGATTTTCAGTTATTCGATATTCTGCTAGCCCTATTGGCTTGTTCATGTCTCGGAGTGTATATTTAGCAAGTACATCGTCTTTAGATTTACATAAGATTAACCCTATAGAAGGTTGATCTGTCGAGTGCTTCAGTAAATCATCAACTGCAGAAAGATAAAAATTCATTTTACCAGCATATTCCGGCTTAAAATCCTTATCTTTTAGTTCAATCACTACGAAGCAACGTAACTTTAAATGATAGAATAATAAATCAATATAAAAGTCTTTATTACCAACATCTAAATGAAATTGTCTACCAACAAATGCAAATCCTTCACCGAGTTCTAACAGAAATTTTTCCATATGCCCTACGAGTCCTTTTTCTACTTCTCTTTCATGAGCATCCTTACCTATACTTAAAAAATCAAAAATATACGGATCTTTTAATGTGTAATGTGCTAGATCGGATTGTGGAGATGGTAATTTTTCTTTAAAATTAGTTATTGCTTTTCCTTGACGTTTATGTAGTCCAAGTTCTATCTGCATCACCATAATGTTACGTGACCAGCCATGTTCAATAGCTTTTTTTACATAAAATAATCTTATTTCATGACTTTCTATTTTTTCCAAAAGAGTGATATTGTGATACCAAGTTAATTGTGCAAGAGGCTCCTGCACAAATTCAACATCAGGATATTCTTCGGCAAACTTACGCATATACTTCAGATTTCTCATGCTAAAGCCTTTCATTTCTGGAAATGTACTTCTCAAATCCTTACTTAATTGATCAATTACCTTAGCTCCCCAGGTATGTTCTTTTTGGCGTTTTAGGATCTCTGTACCAATATGGTGGTAAAGCAAAATAAGCTTACTATTTACTGCAAGTGCTGCTTTATAACGGTTTGTTGCAATATGATCCTTCAATTGCTCTAAAAATTCTGTATATTCTTTTGCTATAATTTTTGTCATACGGTTCCTTTTAATCCATTATACAATTCCTTTGTCTGTCGAGAAGACAATCTTCCGCTTGCCTTCAGCTTTGAAGGGATTCCTTATTGACTTCAAACTCGTCCATCAACTAAAATATATTGACTTTACGTGCAATATTAGCTTTAAACCAGTAAAACAAGCTGCTTAACATATGCGTTTTTTCTATTCGAATTATATTCTTTTTTTGTCTTTATGTTGTTTTTTGCTTTTTTCGTTATCTTCAACAAAAGCCCAAACGAATGATACGTTAGCTGTTCCTATACCACAAAGGAAAAAAGAAATAGTTGAGCACACTGTTGTAGCACAACCGAGGCAAATTATCGAAATGCAAGAAGAAGTCATTATTAACGAGGGTAAAGAATTCATTCCAATTCCAAAAAGAAAAAAAAGTGTAGAGAAAAAACTAAGAAGGGATGTTAGAGGGGCAAAAAATGAAATAGGAAACGAAAAAAGCGTTGAGAGCAAAAAGGATGAATTAGTTGTAACAGAAATTATTAACTCTATAAGAGACAAGCTCACAAAATGCTGGAGCATTCCTGAAAGCATAGCTTACAAAGAAAATTTTAATATAAAAATTAACTTATTGTTATCCAGTCAAGGCGAGATAATTATGGCGGATGTAGCAGACAGTGATTCCTATCGAAATAATCCACTTTTCAGGTCGATAGCAGATAATGCAATGCGTGCAGTATATAAATGTAGCCCATTGACCGGCTTGCCTACTCAGCACCACCACATTTGGCGTGAAGTAACACTAGATTTTATTCTATAGCTAAAGTAATTCTATAATTTAATAAGCCCACTGTATCCGTTCAGGATAGCAGCAAGGTAGTATAACCATAGAGTAAAAGTGAGTTTACAACAAATGGTGTCATCCCAGTGCTTGACACTGGGATGGCTTTGTTGCATCGCTACTTATGAAAGGCTAACTATAATTAGGATTATAAGCAACTTATTGAAAATCTTGTTTTTTTGCAATCAATCTGATCAAATTTAAGAATAGTAATTTGTTATTTATATTAATAAATTTAATTCTATTGAAAATAGCTAAAGCATTGAAATTCTTGAATTTTAGCCAGATTAGTGAGTGGTAGTGAAATTTCTTTTACTCAAATTTAGGTATTCACTGACCGTTCTTGTTATAAATACCAGAATAATAAGCTACTGATATTCTCCACCTTTTTTATCTTTAATCCATCATAGCTAGCGATGCAACAAAGCCCACTGGGATCCAGTTTTCTTTACAAATTCACCAAAAGTGCTTCATTCTATAACGCAAAACCCATACTTACCAAACCCAATGCATTACTTGCAATTAAGTTTCCTGGATCCAAGTAGTCTGGGCACTGCCGTCATAAAGGAACTAGTGTCAGCTACTTTCATGACACCCTTCTGGTAGGCCCAAATCGCAATGTTCGTACAGTTATGGAATGAACCGCGGTATGACGTAGGAAGATCTGAGCAAACTTTCAATCAGAAACAGCCAAAGATCTCTCTAAGATGTCAGTTTCTTTTGTATCTTCAACTTTACCGTCCTGGTCGAATGAAATTTGCAGAGACTTACTACTATACTTCCTTTTTCCTAAAAAATTGGCTTGTTTAATTTTATATGAGACATAGTACCAAACATTGTCATCGAACTTTGATACTAATGTTGGTGATCCTAAAGTGTGAACCACTTTTTCTTTATCGTCACCTACTTTTATCTTGCTCCACAATTCAACACTAATGCCAGGAGCTCCGTGATTGTGAATAGTGTGAGTGCAGCTCACTGTAAATAATAAAATAAAAGATATTAATACTCGCATTTCTGTTGATAAATTACTTGAAGCTATAATACACTAATAAATTATCTGCCGTCAAATTTCAAAAAAGTTAAATTGACTGATTCTCAATATCACTTAATATAATATTTACTTTAGAAAATCATAGGTGTCTTATGTCATTGTTAGAAGCAGATCCAATATACAAACCTTTTAATTACCCTTGGGCGTATGATGCGTGGCTGCAGCAACAAAGAATCCATTGGATACCTGAAGAAGTTCCGCTCGCTGATGACGTGAAGGATTGGAAAGCTAAACTTTCAAGTGTAGAAAAAAATCTACTAACCCAGATCTTTAGATTTTTTACTCAGGCAGACATTGAAGTAAATAACTGCTACATGAGGCATTATTCAAATATATTTAAGCCAACAGAAATATGCATGATGCTTGCAAGCTTTTCCAATATGGAAACCATACACATTGCAGCTTATTCTTATCTTTTAGACACAATTGGCATGCCAGAAAGTGAGTATCAAGCATTTTTAAAGTATGATGCTATGAGAAAGAAATATGAATATATGTTGGAATTCGAGGAAAGCAAAAAACACGATAAAAAACATGTAGCTAAAACTCTAGCAGTGTTTGGTGCATTCACTGAAGGGTTGCAGTTATTTGCATCATTTGCAATTTTGCTCAATTTCCAACGTTTTGGAAAAATGAAAGGAATGGGGCAGATAATCGCCTGGTCAGCCCGTGATGAAACTTTGCACACCAATTCAATTATCATGTTATTTAATACATTTATTAAAGAGAATAATGAAATTTGGGACAACGAGTTTAAAGAGGAATTATATTCTGCATGTCGCACCATCGTTGAACTTGAGGACGAATTCATAAAGCTTGCCTTTGATTTAGGAGATGTTGAAGGACTATCCGCAGAAGAAGTGCGCAATTACATACGCTACGTAGCAAACAGACGGTTAATGCAATTAGGTCTTGAGTCCATATATGATGTCAATGATAATCCTATTCCGTGGCTTGATGAAATACTAAATGGCGTTGAACATACGAATTTCTTTGAAAATAGAGTAACAGAGTATAGCCGCGCAGCAACTCAAGGCACGTGGGAAGAAGCTTTTACTGAAAATGACACGAATAATAAGTGAATGCTAATTTCACTCTTTTTTGTCATTCCACTTTCATTACACCATTTGCTGTGCAGTTTAGACAGTTTTGCTTTACTTAACAACTAACTTACCATATATATGTCCATAGGACATTGGTATATAAGAACGTGCTACAACTATTAATCTTACTCACGGTCATCACTTCAGCTGCATTCTTTGGTCATTTAGTTCCAATGGAAGTAAAAACCTTCTTGTACTCAACGAGCCTTAGTATAAAAGAGGTTTTGCTATTTATAATGCCTTTTATTATTTTTGCGTTAATCTTTAGCAGTGTTAACAATCTTAAGCAGTCAGCTATAAAGTTCATATTGTTACTTATTATAATGATCTTCTTATCGAATCTGGCTTCAAGTTTAATAGCTTATTCTGTTGGGCATTTTATCATACAAAACACTTATTCAATACAAGATATAACGTATGAAGAAACAATTGTTCCCTTATGGTCGTTTAGACTGCCTGCATTGCTTTCTAATTTTTATGCCCTTGCTTGTGGATTTGTGTCCAGCATAGTAGTGTCCACACTGCTACCCAAAAAAAGCAGAGAGCTTTCGAACAAAATGTTAGATTTAACTCTCTTTATTTTGAAGACGTTTTTGACGCCGATTATTCCAATATTTGTACTTGGGCTTGCTTTAAAAATGCAGCATGATCAAGTTTTATCTATAATATTTAAGGATTACTCAATAATTTTCATTATTATAGCATCTGCAACCTACCTTTATGTTTTCCTCTTATATGGAGCAGCAAATTCATTCAAGATCACAAGCTGGATAGCTAGTATAGGCAATATGATACCGGCATTTATTACTGCAATGAGCACAATGTCTAGTAATGCAACTATGCCGCTTACTCTTGAAGGAAGCAAAAAAAATGTAAAGCAACCTGACATAGCATCGTCTGTTGTGCCAATAACTGCTAGCTTTCATTTAGTAGGTGATTGCTTTTTTATTATAATATTATCAATGATAATTGCCTCCGGTTATTCATTGTGCACAACAGACTATGTAACTTTCCTTCTCTATTTTTTGTTATTTAAGTTTGCTATCGTGGCAGTTCCGGCAGGAGGAATTATGGTAATGCTACCTATTCTTGAGAAATACCTCAAATTTTCTCCAGAAATGCTTTCGTTAATCACAGCACTGTATATAGTGTTTGATCCAATAATCACTTCAGCAAACGTTATGGGTAATGGTGCCTTTGCTATAATGTTTACAAAACTCTATGATAAGCTTAAGTAATGTCTATTTTAGCGATTGATACTGTAGGTATTGGTAGTTCAATAGCAATAGTTGATTATGATGGTAACTGTTTTGTAGAGCACAATTCCGCCAGCAACAATCATGCAGAATCATTTTTTCAAATTCTGAATACTTTGTTTGATAAGCACAACTATAATTATGATAAAATAGATCATTTAGTGGTAGTAGTTGGACCAGGAAGTTTCACTGGAATTAGAGTTGGTATATCAGCTGCACAAGGTATAAATCTTGCTACAAATAAGCCATTATACGGAGTTAGTGCGCTGGAAGTTCAAGCCTACGCAATATCTTTGCTTTGTACGAATAACAAAAAAAATATCAGAGCTATAGTCAAAAATGCTCAAGGGTTTTATACGCAGTTATTTGATTTCAATTTATTGCCACTATCTGCACCTGGATCCCAGTGTCACGCTACAAGCAGTACACATATGGATTGCAATTTAAATGCTAGCCATGCAGGGCTATTAGTCCGTTATAGATTAGAGAACAAGCAAAAATTAAATGAAGTTGAAGCTCTATATTTAAATGAGCCTCAGTATATGAAATCATTATAGACTATTCTTTCGCGTACATGCAATGTTACTAAGCTTGTGCATCTGGTTTACTATCTCTTGAGCTACTTCTTTTATACTCATATCTGAATTTTCTATCTCTATGGCACTTGGTGGTATAAATAAATCGTCAGTCCTAAATTTCTCTACAATGCTATTTAGATTAATCACCTTCCTATTTTTTCTTTGCCTTTTTAATGCAATACGCTTTTGTAATGTCGGTAGATCACACCTAAGTACCACAGGAAGGATTTCTGTGTTCATTTTTTTACTAAGCCTTACTATTGAATCATACATCCTCATGTTCTGGTCATTATTTTCCATCAACTTATCAATAAATATGTAATTTTTTGAGTGAATCGGATAATTTTCTATTACCTGAAGCATAATTTGCATAATGCCATATATTCTATCTTGAACTTCTTTAGGTATTTGATCACGTTCAAAGACACCATCGTATATAGAGCAAGCTTGAACATTGTTATAGAACTTACTATTTACAATTAATGCGTTTATCATATTAGATAATTCTATTGCTGTGGAAAGTTTACCACTTCCCGAAAGACCAGAGAGATATATGAAAAATCCTGCTGGCTGTTTTTTTGTGTTAATATTTACCATATTACTTTCAATCTTGAAACTTACATTTATAATAACATAAAAATGAAGCTTTAAAACATATGAAATATTATATAGAAAATTATTTTTGTAGTTAAGATATTATGTAATTTAAAAACATAAATTCTGTATATAAACTCTATAATAACGATAACTATTTTTAAGCAAGCTACAACACAAAAGTGTTTGGTATTCAGAAAGCAAGACAGAGTGGCATAGACTTATTAGTTTACTACAAGTCTCTTTTCGCGTATAAACCTTCAGAAGATTCTAACAGAGGATTGTGTTGTTAACAAAGAGCAGAGTAAAAAGGGATCTAGTCTATGCCTATCAGATTTTGTCCTACCTTAAGTTCGATGATCATACATATACTCACCTTTCAGTGCGTTCTGAAGATCAAAAGTCGTTTTATATTTATCCGTTTGGTATGCGTTTTGATGAAGTAGATGAACGTTCGTTAATGAAAGTATCATTTGATGGAGATGTAATTGAAGGCAAAGAATATCAATATAATAGAACTGGCTATATAATTCATGGTTTTGTTTATCAAGCAAGGAAAGATATTCAAGCAATTTTTCACTTGCATACACCTTCTATTGTAGCGGTTTCTTCTCTCAAAGATGGGCTGCTTCCTATAAGTCAATGGGCACTGCACTTTTACAATAAAATCTCTTACCATAATTATAATTCCCTAGCACTTAGCGATACAGAAGGAAAGAGGTTAATAGCTGATCTGAAAGAAAATTTTGTCATGTTAATGCGTAATCATGGATCTATAACGTGTGGTCGGACTATACAAGAAGCAATGTTTTACTCGTATCATTTAGAACAAGCGTGCAAAACTCAATGTTTAACGTTAGCAATGAATAAGGAGTTATCAATTCCAAGTGAAGAAATTTGCTCAAAAGCTGTAAAGGATCTCCTATCTTTTGAAAGCAATCTTGGTGAGAGGGATTGGCACGCATGGGTTAGACTAATTAAAAGTAAGTTGTAAGAGACTTTCGCACTACTATCTGTCATCCAAGTAGTGACCTTACCCAGAAAAAGTAGAGAGAAAGTTAAGACGTTTTTGGAGTAAAATAAAACGTTTTTTCAAAATATGACAAATAGAAGAGAATATACAGCAGAATTCAAATTAGAAGCTGTTAAGCTGGTTAAAGAAACAGGTCAAGCAAGTACAAAAATAGCAAAAGATCTAGGTATAGATGGCAGTATGTTAAGTAAGAAAATATGATGGAAAAATGTCTGGAGCATACGCATTTCCAGGCAAAGGCTCCTTATAACAAAGAAAGATTTGATCTAAAAAAAGAACTAACAAGAGAAAGAGACATCTTAAAAAAAGCCCTGGGCAAAGAAAAAGAGTAAAGTATTCTTTTATATAGAAATTGCTATAAAACACAGGAACTATGTAGGGTTTTGTACTGGTGGTATTGGTTGCTAAGGAAAAAAGCAGTAAAGAATTAGCAAAAGAAGGGCTTCTAGCAGATATTCAAAAAATAATCAAGCTTCTAAATGCAGATATGGAGCCCCTAAAATTCACGCTGAATTAAAAGCTTTAGGCAAAAATTAAAACAGTACAAAGTGTTATGCAAGAAAATGGCATTAAAGCCAAGTTTAGACGAAGGTTCAAAAATAAAAAACAGCAAATAAGCAACCGAGTTGTGGCTCCGAACACATTGGATCAAAATTTTACTACTGATCAGCCAAATAAAGTTTGGGATTACCTACATAAAAACTAAAGAAGGTTGTTGGCGGCAATAATTGACCTATATTCACGCATGGTGGTTAATGAGTAACATGATAATTAGTTATAGATTCTTTATTGATGGCCGTTGATAAACGCAAACCCGATAAAAATCTGCTGTTACATAGCGATCAAGGGTCACAGTATACCTCTCAAAATTACCAATTTCTATTGAATACAAAAAACATCATTTCCAGCATGAGCCATAAGGGCTGTTGTTACGATAACTCTGTTGCAGAAAAGTTCACTTAAAAGGGAGCTGCTTATTGATACTTCTCGCTCAACAAACCAGAACTACCATATTTGAATACATAGAAATCTTTTATAACAAATAACGTAGACATTCTACTATTAACTATTGCATTCCTGCACAATTTATTCTCATGATAAAAACGTCTTAACTTTCTCTCTACTTTTTCTGGGTAAGGTCAATTTGGGTCTGCACCATTTTTGAGTAATAGTTTTACTTCTTGTGCATTACCATCTTCTACAGCTAGGAATAATTGTTCTTCCTGTGTTTTTACGCGTGTTTCCACATTAGATATAAAAAATAACAATACTAAACATGCAATACCAATAATGCTAATATATTTTATAACTTTTCTCATAAGATATTTTACAATGCTTCTAATAATATTAGATATCATCTATAAAATTAAAAAATCCATGAAAGGGGATGAAAATATGTAAAAAAGTATTATTGATTAATTAAAAACAGATTTTGATTTGATAATACTAATAAAATCGATTTATCTTAAATTTACGTTGATTTTTACCTGTTATTTTTTGTAGTTTATCCAACGTAAATTCCAGGTAAAACAAAGTCGTTATCTCCAACCGTTACAACCAACTCTCCTTCTTTAATTTTTATTTGATTAGGTGTATGGTCCCATACCATCACACTCTGGGATCATACACCTAAAGTACTCCGACACTGGGATGATACCCCGGGGTTTCTGGGATGACAAAAAAGAGCCCCCTGAGCAAAAATCTTATAGCCACTTGAATGATAATTGACTTTTTGCCTAAAATAACTAAGAAAGAAACTTCTCATCAAGATAACTTAAATATATACTAATTCTCTTATTTTTAAACGATTTCTCATCATGAATTGCACGATCAAAAACCTGAATTTGACTTGTTATAATGCTACAATTATTATTTGCAACTTCTAATACGCCACTATCAATTACAACCTTCTTTTCTGTTTGGTTACTCATTTTAACAGTAATCATACCAGGCAATAAATAAATTAAGTAAGGAGCATGGTGAGCTAAAATCATAAGCTCCCCTTCGAGCCCAGTTACTGAAAGAGAAACCACTCCACTGAATGAAATTTGATCATCAGGAGAGAAAAATTGCACTTTAAAAGTATTCATAATCTTTAACTTTTATTTAGCTTCAGCTTGTATTAATTCAGCCTTTTTTATTGCTTCATCTATATTCCCCACCATATAAAAAGCAGCCTCTGGTAAGTGATCATATTTGCCTTCAACAATCCCTTTAAAACTGGAAACAGTATCAGAAAGTGAAACAAATTTACCAGGCATGCCAGTAAATATTTCTGCAACGTGAAAAGGTTGAGAAAGAAATTTCTGAATCTTACGAGCCCTATCAACAATAATTTTATCTTCATCAGATAGCTCATCCATACCAAGTATTGCGATAATATCTTGCAGTGATTTATAAGTTTGCAATATACGTTTCACCTCAGAAGCTACATTATAATGTTCTTCACCAATGATTTCAGCAGATAAAGACTGAGAAGTTGAATCAAGTGGATCAACAGCAGGGTATATTCCCATTTCAGCTATTTGCCTTGACAACACTGTGGTTGCATCAAGGTGAGAGAATGTAGTTGCTGGGGCTGGATCAGTCAAATCGTCCGCAGGAACATATATAGCTTGCACAGAAGTAATAGAGCCAGAAGTTGTTGAAGCTATTCTTTCTTGCATTGCACCCATATCAGTTGCAAGGGTTGGCTGATAACCAACAGCTGACGGTATTCTTCCAAGTAAAGCAGAAATTTCAGAACCAGCTTGTGTAAATCTAAAGATATTATCCACAAAAAATAGAACATCTTGGTTTTCACGGTCACGAAAATACTCTGCCATAGTAAGTGCTGTTAAAGCAACTCTAGCCCTTGCTCCAGGAGGCTCATTCATCTGACCATAAACCAAAACAGCTTGAGATTTTTCATGCTCATTTATATTTATTACATTTGAAGTGATCATCTCGTGATAAAGATCGTTACCTTCACGCGTTCTCTCCCCTACCCCGGCAAACACAGAAAATCCTTTATGAGCTTTTGCTATATTATTAATTAATTCCATTATTAGGACTGTTTTACCAACACCGGCTCCACCAAATAAGCCAATTTTTCCTCCTTTAAGATAAGGTGCAAGAAGATCTATAACTTTTATTCCCGTAACTAAAACTTCTTCCTGTATTCTCTGTTCAGTAAAACTTGGAGGTGCTCTGTGTATAGGCTCTAAGTTATACTTTCCCTTCAGTGGACCACACTCATCTATAAGCTCTCCAACAACATTAAAAATCCTTCCTAAAGTTGAACGCCCAATTGGCACCGATATTGGTGCACCTGTATCAACAAATTCATCCCCCCTTGACATGCCATCTGTGCTATCCATAGCAATACAACGAACTATATTGTCACCTATATGCTGCGAAACTTCTAAAACCAGCTCCTTATCCTTATATTTTAGTTTGCTTTTTAAAGCATTAAATATTTTAGGCAATTCACCTTCAAATTTTATATCAACAACTGCTTGAGTTACCTTAATCGCTCTACCTATATTCATCTCTTTATTTTTATCACCTAACACTATAATTCCATAAAAGAACTTCTAAAGAAAATAAATTTTATATTATTAATAGAAATTTTGCAACATTAAAACGCTTACTAGTTACGCTTCATTACAAACAATGCAAATGCATTTAATAGCCAAGTAATAATAAACAATACTAAACTAAGCGCATAAGCAGCAAGAGTTTGTACACTATTGAAATCCTGATCTCCGGTAAGTAATGTAGCGATCTGCACGGTAATGGTAGTAACTGAATTAAGAGGGTTAAAAGTCAAATTTGCGTTGATTCCCACAGCCATTAGCACAATCATTGTTTCACCTATCACTCTTGAAATTGACAATAAAATTGCACTTAAAATTGTAGGCATTGCATAAGGTATTGTTATATGCCATATAGTTTCCGCTGGAGTTGCACCAAGTGCCATGAAGCCATAACGCAAGCTTTTTGGAACAGATCTTATGGCATCTTCGAGTAAAGAAATAATAAAAGGAAGAATCATTATCCCAATCGATAAACCGGCAACTAAGGCACTTTCTGAGTGTATACTTAAACCAAAAAAATTTGCTACCTGCTTTATAAAGAAAGACAAAAACACAACCGCGAAATATCCATATACAACCGTAGGAATAGCAGACAAAACTTGCAAAGTTGTATTAACAATATAACGCACTTTCTCACTCGCATATTCACTAATATATATTGCAGAAAATAAACCAAGCGGAACGACAACTAACATTGCTATAATAGTTATAAGTAATGTACCAACTAAAAGCGGCGCTATACCAAAACATCCTATCTTCTCTTCATTGATAGTGACTACATTGTGGCCCCATTTCAAGCAAAACAAGAATTCTGAAATAGCTACTTTATTAAAAAAACTAATGGATTGAATAAAAATAGACAGCATTATAAATAAAGTGATAAAAAATGATATGGCCAAAGCCACAAATAACGAAAGTTTTATTATCTTATTTCTTTTATTTTTAAAGATAAAAGCAAGCATGAAAAAAAGTAACGCTATAGAAATAAAAGTTACAAAACAATTATTATAGAATACTAACAACCAAGTTAGCATCCATACACAACTAAGATATAGATAAGATTTAACCTTATTTACTTCTTGAAACCTACTAAAACAAAATAAAAGGATTAGTAAGACAGGTATGACTATCACCGAATTCATTCTTCCATGCATCAAATTTTATTCTACGAAAATGTCATACAAGTTCACCATTATTTGACAATAAAGTAAAACAATTTAAAATAAATAATTATATTAATATAAAAACAATGAAGAGAACATTTCAACCAAAAAATTTGATAAGAAAGCGCAGACACGGATTTCGTTCACGTATGGCAACAAGAGCTGGAAGAAAAATCCTTAATAGGCGCCGTTCATTAGGGTATAACAAATTATGCGCATAGTAAGTATAAAAAAAAAGATTTTTCTTCTGCTTTCAAAAATAAGTTAGCACTCAACAGTCTTTTTTATCGTGGGCTTTATATATCACTGTACGCTATAAAAGAAAGAGAACCTGAAAAGTACATTCATACTATTAGAGTAGGTCTGGCTATCAGTAAAAAAACCGGAAAAGCAGCAAAAAGAAATAAAATAAAAAGGCAACTACGAATGCTTGCTAAAATTAGCATTTTAAATATAAGTAATATAGGGCACTACTACATAATACTAACTCATAGAAACATTATGCAAGCAAGTTATAAAAATTTACAAAAAGATCTAACTATTTGCTTAAAAAAGATAAAATAAAAAAAATCTCAATTAAGGTATTTACAACTATATTTTTTATGATAGTATAGGTAAAATTTTTAAAAATAGTTAATGGGTGTGGTGAATGGTAGAGCATATAAAAGAGGTAAATAACACAGGCTTTGGTCAGATGTATCAATTCTTATTTCTTCCTAAAGGAACAGGAACAGATTGGAGGTCAGCATTTCGCCAACAAGAAGAATTATTTAAAAAAGTGGGAGGTAATGTAATATTACCAGAAATCAGTAATTCTCCTTCAAAAGGGAATCAATTAGGGGAAGTAGGAACAATGCTAAATAATGTAGAAAATGACCAAGAACATATAAGAAAAAAAAGATATCGTAGTTAAAGTAAAAACTTAAAGAATAGTAACAAAACAAGAAAGTTAAAATATAAGTATACCTACTGTCTAATTAACAAAGAAATTTTTATAAACTTGGCGGCGACCTACTCTCCCTTTTCAAGTACCATCAGCGCTAAAAAGTTTCACTTCCGAGTTCGAGATGAGATCGGGTGGTTCATTTTTGCTATAGCCACCAAGTCAATAAAAATTTCTAACTTAACAATTTTAACTTAATATTTAACACTGCATACACACATATAGAAAGCAAATAAATCAATCAGGCTATTAGTACTAGTTAGCTTCACATGTTACCATGCTTCCACACCTAGCCTATCAACGTGGTAGTCTTCCACGGCCTTAATTGGGAAATCTTTTTGAAGAGGGTTTCTTGCTTATATGCTTTCAGCAATTATCCCATCTATACATAGCCACCCAGCGATGCTATTGGCATAACAGCTGGTACACCAGAGGTATATCCATCTCGGTCCTCTCGTACTAGAGTCAGACCTTCTCAAATTTCCTTCACCCACGGCAGATAGAAACCGAACTGTCTCACGACGTTCTAAACCCAACTCACGTATCACTTTAATCGGCGAACAGCCGAACCCTTGGGACCTTCTTCAGCCCCAGGATGTGATGAGTCGACATCGAGGTGCCAAACGGTGTCGTCGCTATGAACGCTCGAACACCATCAGCCTGTTATCCCCGGCGTACCTTTTATCCGTTGAGCGATGACCCTTCCATACAGAATCACCGGATCACTATGACCGACTTTCGTCTCTGCTTGGCTTGTCAGCCTCGCAGTCAGGCAAGCTTATGCCATTATACTATCAAGCTGATTTCCGACCAGCTCTAGCTTACCTTCGCACGCCTCCGTTACTTTTTAGGAGGCGACCGCCCCAGTCAAACTACCCACCATACAATGTCCTAGTTCCAGATAATGAAACATAGTTAGATATCAAAAGTGTAAAGGGTGGTATCTCAAGGTTGACTCCATTATAGCTAGCGCCATAACTTCAAAGTCTCCCACCTATCCTGCACATCACACTTTTAATAGCAATGTAAAGCTATAGTAAAGGTGCACGGGGTCTCTTCGTCTAACCGCGGGTACCCCGCATCTGCACGGGGAATTCAATTTCGCTGAAGTGATGTTGGAGACAGTGGAGAAATCGTTACGCCATTCGTGCGGGTCGGAACTTACCCGACAAGGAATTTCGCTACCTTAGGACCGTCAGTGTTACGGCCGCCGTTTACTGGGGCTTCAATTCGGAGCTTGCACCCTTCCTATTAACCTTCCAGCACCGGGCAGGCGTCAGACCCTATACTTCCACTTACGTGTTTGCAGAGTCCTGTGTTTTTAGTAAACAGTCGCTACTCCCTATTTTGTGCCACCTACTCATAGTTGCCTAAAAGCAGGTTACCCTTCTTCCGAAGTTACAGGTATAATTTGCCGAGTTCCTTCAACATCATTCTTTCAACACCTTAGTATACTCTACTCATCCACCAGTGTCGGTTTGCGGTACGGCCTCATAAATATAAGTGCTATTTCCTGGAGCTTCTTTTAAGCATAGATCAATCCAATAAGATCTATACAAATACGAAACCCGTCACACTTAAGAGGTTTAGGAATATTAACCTAATTGCCATCGACTACTCCTTTACGGACTCGCCTTAGGAACCGACTAACCCTACGCAGATTAACTTAACGTAGGAACCCTTAGATTTTTGGTGAGAGTGTTTTTCACACTCTTTTACGCTACTTATGTCAGCATTCTCACTTCCGATATCTCCAGCAGTTTTCACAAACCACCTTCACAGACTTACGGAACGCTCCGCTACCGCGCCTATTGATCGAAATCAATAAGCACTCACATCTTCGGTATACAGCTTTAGCCCCGGTACATTTTCGGCGCAGAAAAACTTATTTAGACAAGTGAGCTGTTACGCTTTCTTTAAAGGATGGCTGCTTCCAAGCCAACCTCCTAGCTGTAATGGTTTTTCTACTTCCTTCCCCACTTAGCTGTAATTTTGGGACCTTAGATAGTGATCTGGGTTGTTTCCCTCTTCACCACGGACTTAGCACCCGTAGTGTGCCTGCTGTATAATTAATTGTTGGTATTCGGAGTTTAGTTAGATTTGGTAAGACGGTGAATCCCCCTAGTCTATCCAGTGCTCTACCCCCAACAACATACATACAACGCTCTACCTAAATAGATTTCGCGGAGAACCAGCTATTTCCAAGTTTGATTGGCCTTTCACCCCTAATCACAACTCATCCAATAATGTTGCAACATTAACTGGTTCGATCCTCCAGTGTGTTTTACCACACCTTCAATCTGGTCATGACTAGATCACTTGGTTTCGGGTCTAATCCATAAAACTAAAACGCCCTATTCAGACTTGCTTTCGCTACGCCTACACCTAACGGCTTAAGCTTGCTTCATAGATTAACTCGCTGACCCATTATGCAAAAGGTACGCTGTCACTCTAAATATCAATAAATTGATATAGAGCTCCAACTGTTTGTAAGCACTTGATTTCAGATTCTATTTCACTCCCCTCCCGGGGTTCTTTTCACCTTTCCCTCACGGTACTTGTCCACTATCGGTCGTTAAGGAGTATTTAGGCTTGGAGGATGGTCCCCCCATATTCAAACAGGATTTCACGTGCCCCGCTCTACTCAAGGATTTAAAAACTTTCTACTTATACAGGACTATCACCTTCTATGGTTACTATTTCCAGAGTATTCTAATTCTTATTCTTAAATCACTAGCCTTTTCCGCTTTCGCTCGTCACTACTAACAGAATCTCGGTTGATTTCTTTTCCTTTGGCTACTTAGATATTTCAGTTCACCAAGTTTGCTTTACATACTTAGTACGTAATAACTAGCTAAACTAGTTGGGTTTCCCCATTCGGAAATCTGCGGATCAAAATTTGTTGACGATTCCCCACAGCTTATCGCAGCCTGCCACGTCCTTCATCGCCTCTTAACGCCAAGGCATCCATCAAGTGCTCTTAATAATTTATTTATCCGACTATATGCAGAATATGCAGAGTTAAATATTATTAAAATTGAATTGAGATTAAATTAATCTCTACCATAAAACTTGTCAAACATCTAAAAACTAAATTAATCTTTTATATGTTATAACCTAATAAATAATATGTCAACGCCTTTTTGCACAAAACATTTACTTATATTATCAACAACAATATACTAGCAATCCTAAACAGTATAATCTGAGAAATATGTGGTAAACTTATATATACAGTAAAAATTAATAAAAAAGATATTTTGTAAGATAAAATGTGTTAAAATCAATTGCCTAAAAATGATAATAAACATTCGGAGTATTTCTAACGTATGAAAAGTAATCTCTCTTTTATAAAAAACGTTGCTTTAAATTGTATGTCTAAGCTCATTGGCGTATTAAATATTAAGAAAGTAAAACACTTCATTGTGAATAAATATAATACTCTTCATAAAGAAATGACAGTGCTTCTTAAAAAATCTAAGAACCTGTTAAACACCAACATTGAAATCGGTTTATATCACTTTTATAAAGGTAGCATATCAGATGCAAAGTTACGATTTTGGTTAATTAGCATATTTTACCCCCATTTACCTATAGTCTGGTATAACATCGGAAGGTGTCATTTTGCGGTAGGGAATACTAACAAAGCTTATAATTATTTAACAAGGGCACTAAAATTAGATAATGACCACGAGGAGGCGTCTTACTATATAAAAAAAATGACAAACTCAGCGCCTATTACAGAATTGCCAAAAAACCTCATAAGACAATATTTTGATTACACAGGTGAATATTTTGTTGAGCATTGGTTGATTGCCAAACAATATAGAGGGCATGAACTTGTACACATGATAATTACAAAAATCTTCAACAACTCCACTTCTGAGCTCAATATACTCGACCTTGGTTGTGGAACTGGAATATGTGGTCATTTCTTGAAAATAAATAGTATTGGAAACCATATAACAGGAATTGACATTTCAAGTAGAATGCTAAATATCGCAAGAGGATGCTTTATAAAAGGTAAGCCTGTTTACAATGAATTAATACATATGGAAATGAAAGAGTTTCTTAAACAAGAGAAAAACCAGCAGTATGATGTAATTATCTTTGCTGAAGTGCTACATTATCTACATGACTTTCAAGAAGAGTTGGAATTAGCAAAAAGATCTACGAGCAAAAAAGGAGTTATTGTATGTTTAATAAGAAGAAAGGAAGGTGAAGGTATTGACTTTGTAAACAAAGGAGACTATTTTCGTCACTCAGAAAGTTATGTTCAACATGTTGCAAAAGAAATAAATATGCAAATAAGTTATATGAGTTACTGTAAAATATATGGCAGTCAGGTTGACGGTATCTTGTTTGCATTACAGCATCAACAAAAAAATCCGAAAAACCTAACTTAAAAATCGCTCAAAATGACTTTTAAGTACCTATATATAATAAAAGAATAAAAGGAACTTTATGAATAACATTACCATTAATTACGCAAAGGACAGCAAATTAACCGACTTTGGAAAAGCAGTTCTATCAGACAGGTATTTAATAGAAAATGAAAGTTATCAAGACCTCTTTGCACGTATTGCTAATTACTATTCTGATAATAAAGAACATGCGCAGCGTCTTTATGACTACATGAGCAACTTGTGGTTCATGCCTTCAACACCAATACTCAGCAATGGTGGCACTAAGAGAGGGTTACCTATCTCTTGCTTTCTTAATGAAACCGAAGACAGCTTGCAGGGAATAGTTGATCTATGGAACGAAAATGTTTGGCTTGCTGCACGTGGAGGAGGCATAGGTAGTTATTGGGGAAATTTACGCTCAATAGGCGAAAGCGTAAAGGGTAGCGGCAAAACATCAGGAATTGTTCCATTTATTGTAGTGCAAAATGCTCTAACGCTTGCAATTAGTCAGGGATCCCTAAGGCGAGGAAGTTCAGCAGTCTACCTTCCTGTATCTCATCCGGAGATAGAAGAGTTTCTAGATTTACGCAAGCCAACAGGCGGTGACCCAAATCGCAAAGCGTTAAATATACATCATGCTGTAATAGTAACAGATAAATTTATGCAGGCTGTTGAGAATGATCAAGAATGGAATTTAATAAGCCCTCACAACAATAAGGTTATTTCAACTGTAAAAGCGCGGGATATATGGATCAAAATATTAACAGCAAGAGTTGAAACTGGAGAACCTTACATTATTTTCCTTGATGCAACAAATAACAATAAGCCAGAATCTTACAAAAAGCTCAACTTAGACATCAAGATGTCAAATCTATGCAGTGAAATAACTTTAACCACAGGTTATGATCACCTGAATAAGTCACGCACTGCTGTGTGTTGTCTATCATCCGTAAACCTTGAGTACTACGAAGAATGGAAAGACAATAAACTCTTCATAGAAGATATAATGCGCTTTCTTGATAATGTATTGGAAGATTTCATAAATAAAGCACCGAATGAAATGCAGCGAGCAAAATATTCTGCAGCCAGAGAACGCAGTATTGGTCTTGGTGTGATGGGCTTTCACTCATTTTTACAAAGCAAAATGGTTCCTTTTGAATCAGTAACAGCACAACAATGGAATAAAAAAATATTTAAGTATTTACGCGAGCAAGCAGATATAGTTTCTAAAAAATTAGCAGAAGAAAAGGGAGCATGTCCTGATGCCAAAGAAGTTGATCTAATGGAAAGGTTTACACACAAACTCGCTATTGCTCCTACTGCCTCGATCTCCATTATTGCAGGTAATACCTCCCCTGGAATAGAACCATACGCAGCAAACGTATTCATACAAAAGACACTTACAGGCTCATTTGTAGTGCGAAATAAATTCTTGCAAAAACTATTAGCAGAAAAAAATCAAGACAATGATAAAATATGGTCTTCAATTTCAACAAACGAGGGTTCCGTTCAGCATTTAGATTTTCTTAGTGAGCATGAAAAATTGACATTTAAAACAGCGTACGAGCTTGACCAAAGATGGATTATAGAACATGCAAGTGATAGAACTTCGTATATTTGTCAATCTCAATCAGTAAATCTGTTCTTACCTGCCAACGTACATAAACGTTACTTGCACAAAATACACATGCTTGCTTGGAAAAAAGGATTGAAGAGCTTATATTACTGCAGATCACAATCAATGCAGAGAGCCGATAAGGTCTCGCATGACATATTCAAAAAAAGTGAAATATTGCAACAAAAAACAGATATTGACTACGATGAATGTCTGTCATGCCAATAGCGGCCTTACTCAGAAAAAGTAGAGAGAAAGTTAAGCAAATGGGTAAATAGACTTCTTGCATAACCATATAACGCACTTTTATTGGGAATAGAAACGAAAAAACTTTCTTGACAAACTCCGCCAGCTCCCTTATCATAAAACTGAAGCTATTTATTTATCTTCGCAATCTGTGCAGGTTAATGACAAAAAACTTAGGGTATTTGGCGTCTCATGTGTAATTTTTCGCACTACGTGCATCGCATGTCTTTAAAAATTTTTAGGTTTTTACCTATATAAGCCGAAACGCGCTTACAAAGCGTTTAAGACAGCAAAAAACGTCAAATTGACAAGGGAGAATTTGAATGCTAGCTACTACGCGGTTTCTTTGCCTTTTTTCCTGCTTAGTAAATTTCTTAAACACTTGCGGTGTAGGTTAGTTGCAAGTTAAAAGCAGCTAAATCGCTCTTAATCAAGCGTTTTAGAATAAAAAAAACGCCGATATTTTAGTACATAGTAAATAGCCAACCACCATGGGGCTTCTTTTGCCTTTTTTTTCATTTGGTAAATTTCTTAAATATTTATGGCTAAACGACAATCGTCATCCCGCTACTTGTTAGCGGGATCTATTGCCGAGATACCGCGAATGAATCGCGGTATGACGGTTCGCGGTGGTATGACGGTTCGTGGCAGCATGAAGATAATCCCGCTACTTGTTAGCGGCTAAGGGATACCGCGAATGAATCGCGGTATGACGATAAGCTCGTCGTCCCGCTACGTGTTAGCGTCGTAGCGGTATGGTGTAGGAAAATTAGCTATATAGCTAACTTGTACCACGCGTTAAAGCTTTTAAACAGGTCTTGGTTTACTTACTCCATTATTTTCTTTATTATCAGATATCATTTTAAATAATATGGAGGAGCAAATTGTCAGCAATTGCCATTATTGATTTTGGTTCACAGTTTACACAGCTTATCGCAAGACAAGTAAGAGGAATGGGTGTTTATTGTGAGATATTTCCAAGCAACATCAGTTTTGAAACAATATCAAAATTCAATGGGTTTATTCTCTCTGGAGGACCACAATCTGTAAATGATGATTGTTCTGAAACAAGTAGAGTAGTACATGAAATTATAAAACTTAATGAGGCAACAAGCGTTCCTATACTTGGAATATGCTATGGACAGCAACTCATTTGTCATTATTTTGGAGCAAAAGTAAAAGAGAGTTTCAAACAGGAGTTTGGTAGAACTAAAATCAAGATACTAAAAGAATCCCCCATTGTAAAGGATACCTGGGATGTTAATTCTGAAGTGGATGTATTAATGAACCATGCGGACAGTGTTGATACTATACCACAGGGATTTACTGTTATCGCATCAGGTGTGATAAATCAAACAATTGCAATGATTGTCAACGAACAGCGGAAGATTTACTGTACTCAGTTCCATCCTGAGGTTAAGCCCACAACAAATGGCAGTAAATTGCTCTCTAACTTCTTGGATATTGCAAATTGCAAAAGAGACTGGACAATGAAGTCGTTTATTGAGGAGCAAAAGGAAAAAATCAAAAATGTAGTAGGAGAGAAAAAAGTAATCGCTGCAGTAAGTGGTGGGGTTGATTCAAGCGTTGCAGCGGCTCTCACACATAAAGCTATAGGAAAACAATTGAACTGTATTTTTATCGATACTGGGTTGTTACGCAAGAACCAAACCATCGCTATGTTGAAAGAGATTCCGATAAATTACGTTGATAAATCAAATTTATTTTTGAGTAGGTTGAAGGGAATAACTGATCCAGAAGAAAAGCGAAAAATTATCGGTAACACTTTTATTGAAGTGTTTGAAGAAGAAGCAAAAAAAATAGGTGATGTGGATTTTTTGATGCAAGGTACCATCTACTCTGATGTAGTTGAGTCAGGGCATGCCTCAGACAACACTAGTACAATTAAGTCTCACCATAATGTTGGTGGGTTGCCAGAAAAGATGAATCTGAAGTTAGTGGAGCCTTTACGTTACCTCTTTAAAGATGAGGTAAGGCTACTTGGAAAAGAAATTGGGCTTTCAGACGAGATAATATTTCAACATCCATTTCCTGGACCCGGACTTGCAGTGAGGATTATAAGTGAAGTCGATAAAGAAAAGGTGCAAATATTGCAAGAAGTAGATGAAATATATATTAATACGATGAAAAATTACGATCTATATGATAAGATATGGCAAGCTTTTGCTGTATTATTACCAATAAAAACTGTAGGCGTTATGGGAGATGGTCGTACGTATGGATATGTTTGTGCTTTAAGGGCTGTAACATCATCTGATGGTATGACAGCCGATGCATTTCCATTTGAAGATAAGGATCAACACTTGCTAGTATTTTGGGATTTTTTACGCAATGTCGGCAGTATAATTGTTAATAATGTTCCCGGAGTAAATAGAGTTGTTTATGATATCACTTCTAAACCACCCGCAACTATTGAGTGGGAGTAAATCAAAAAGATCCCGCTGCTTGTTAGCTGGATCTAGAGATACCGCGAATGAATCGCGGTATGACGGTTAATTTTCTTTATTTTGCTTATAATTTCCACAAGCAGTGCAAACATAAATGAAGAATACAAATATCCTTTTGGTAATTCTATATGAAATCCATGAAGTATGAGGTACACACCGACAAGTAAAACAAATAAAATGGCGATTATTTTTAACCCTGGGTTAGATTTGATTAACTGGGCGGTATAACTTGATAAAAACAGCATTGCTAGCATGGAAAATGTAAATGCTGTAGCAATTATTACCATGTTATAAGTTAGTGCTATAGCAGTTAATATCGAATCAACCGAAAAAACTAAATCTATTAATATAATTTGTAGCACAACTAAAAAAAATTTTGATTTAACGTTTGCTTTCTTTTTATTTTTCTTACATACAAAGATGTCATCCCGTAACTCCATAGAGCTCTTAACAATAAGGAATAATCCCCCTGCAATCATAAGTAAATCCCTTGCTGATGCAGTGTGAAATATAGGTTTTTGCATTGATAATATAGATGATGTAAAAAATAGTATTACAAAACGCATTAATAGTGCTAATCCAAGGCCCATAAGGCGCACTCTTTCTCTCAGCGCATTTGGTACCTTATCTATTGCTAGAGAAATAAAGATTAAATTGTCTACACTAAGTATAGTTTCAAGTAGTGTAAGTGTCAGTAAAGTCCAAGCATCAGTTAGCATTTTTGTTTCAAATTCGGTTCTTCTTACTCTACAATAGATGTGTAAAAATTAAGTGACTTCACTCAGAAGTTTTATAGCAGTTCTCCAGAAAAACAGGATATATAAAGTTCAGCAGCTTCTTCTATTTTCGTTTTTGAGCAAAATCAATAATAAGAGAGTTTCTTATTTTCATTTTTGACTTTATTTGAAAATAATATATACTATAAAAATAGTGTGCTAGGTTGAATGAATGTATATTAAAGGATCACCATCAGGCAAAGTATTCGCTGGTTATCAGGCATTTATACCAAGCCCCTTGCCACCAAAATTTGAATGGGACAATGACTTAGTGAATAGTCTTTAAACCCTTACTTTACTATAAGGAAAGTGGTTGAAAACTTAGGTGTCGTATTTACAACAGCCCAAAGAGCAATCGTAAAGCTTGAAGATTTAGGCATCGTTTCACAAACTTCTCAAGGAAAGAGAGATCGGGTTTATTGTGCAACTGATATTTTGAATATTCTAGAAGAACCAACTAAGATTACAGAGAACTTCGATAGCACATTGTAGCTATTGTGATGAATAAATTCAGCAAACAGCAAGCTTAAAGAGTCTGATCCAATGGACATGCTGAACAAAAAGTAAGGAGCTCCTTTTGGAGGATTATATTAACTTATTAATTAATTGCTTGACTTTTAGCAGGATTTATTATATTATTTATTAATGAGTAATGCAATCAAACCAAGGAGGATAGCATGATAAATAATTTGGATTCAATAATTCTTGGAATAAAAGATGGTGAAAAGGCGATTGAAGATTTAAGGGTTGTTCTTAAAAAAAGAAAAGAAGAAGTTATTACTACACAGACATTTAATTACGCTTTACAATGCCCACAAACTACAAAGGAAGCGATAGTACACGAAATTCTGCTTCATTTTATACAAAATCCTGGCGAGCAATCACTAGAACAAGTAATACAATACTTAGATGGAGCAATACAATCTAGGATATATGCAAAAAACAACCCAATAAGAAATCTAGATGAAGAATTTCGTACTCATATAAACTTTAAAGATGAAGAGGGAAATACATTACTACATCATGCAGTTATAGGTAATAAAACTGAAGAAATAACCACCCTGCTTGTTACATATAGTGCAAATCCTTTGATACAAAACGCGGATAATAAAGTTCCTTCAGATTTAGCTCAAGGAAAAACAAAAGAAGTGCTTATTAAAAGTATGAAAAAACAAGCTAATACGAAAAAAGAAAGCGCTATGGTAGGCAGTTTGGTGCCTGGCGTAATAATTGGTGGTTTTCTTGGTGTTGTACTTGGAGCTGGTGTGTGTGTTGCAGTAAGTCTTTCTGGTGGTATGATACTAGGTGTAATGATAGCATCTTCTCTTGTTGCTAGTATAGCTATTGGACTGGCCATGTATTTTTTGAGTCAAGACTATGAACAGGCTAAAGCGATAGAAAAAACTATTAGCACTGTTAGCTCTGAAATATCTGTTGATGATACAACTGTCGCAAATGGTAAAAAGGGGCCACAACTTACATAGAAAAAGCTATAGTATTTTTCAAACTAAATAATAAACCTTGTAATTAGGATATTCTGGATTCCAGCGTCACGCGCTGGAATGACAACTGTGTTTTTGTTTTTTTGTCATCAAATACTCCTACTCTTTATGTCATCCAAGTGTCCTGACTACTTGGATCCAAGAAATTTAATTGTTTTAAATTTTCCCCTCTATACACCTATTTAAAATTTATGTTATTCACATGTGCAATATAATCTATAATAACGTTTATCAATACAATATATTAAAAAATATTATGAGCTTCGTAAAAGAAAAAAACACCCCTGTGATGGAGCAGTATTTGAACCTGAAAGCTCAATACAAAGATCATCTGCTATTTTATAGGCTAGGAGATTTTTATGAATTGTTTTTCGATGATGCTATTAAAGCTGCGAAATTGCTGAATATAGTGCTCACTAAGAGAGGTAATTCGTGTGGGCAAGAAATACCAATGTGTGGAGTGCCAGCACACAGTAGTGAATCTTACCTGCACAAGCTAATAGATTTAGGATTCAAAGTAGCAATCTGTGATCAATTAGAAACTGCTGATGAAGCAAAAAAGAGGGGCTATAAATCCATAGTAAAACGTGATGTAGTGCGAGTTGTAACTCCAGGTACAATTATAGAAGATTCACTACTGGAGGATAAAAGCAATAATTATCTCGCATCCATAGTTGAACAAAATGACGAATATGCTATTAGTTGGCTTGAATTATCGACGGGAAAATTTTTTCACACTTTAACGAGTTTGAAAGCTCTAGATAGTGATTTATTGCGTATATCACCAAGAGAATTATTAATTTCTGAAAAATTCACTGAGGATGAAAAAATTAGATCGATTTTAAAAAATTATAAAATATCAATTACGCAACACGCACAGAGCTTTTTTGAGTATAGTAAATCTCACAGAACATTATGCGAGTTTTATAAAATCAGGGAACTTGGGAGTATAGGAAATTTCAGCAAAGTAGAAATCATGGCGTGTGGTGCACTGCTTGAATATCTCAGAGTAACACAAAGGGGCTCCATTCCAAGGCTTGAATTCCCAAAAACCTATAAGCAACAAAATTTCATGCTTATTGATGCTTCAGCAAGGAGAAATCTTGAGTTGTTTTCAACTCAATTTGGTGAAAAGAAAGGTTCACTAATTTCAGTTATTGATCATACAGTTACAGCTTCTGGTGGACGCCTGCTCAAACAAATGCTCGCTTCACCCCTTGCTTGCTCCAAGGCAATCAATTTGAGGCTCAGCACCGCTCAATTTTTTGTAAATAATCATGAGCCACGCAGAAAAATACGAGAGATATTATCTAACATTCCGGATATTGAGAGGTCTTTATCGCGCTTAATACTAGGGCGTGGTTCACCAAAGGATATGAACCTATTGAAAATAGGCCTAGGAAAAACTTTAGAGTTGTCTGAGTTTCTGTCTACCTTGCATAATTATTGTTTAAGTGAAGAACCAGTAGCTAACTCTCAGATGTCATTCCAGTGCTTGGCACTGGAATCTAGAGAAAAGGAGTCAGTGTCTACCACTCAGGTGATAAGTAGTGACGAGAGTGAACTAAGCACAATACATAAAAGCCTTGGCAATCATAAAGACCTATTTGAACTGTTAAATAGTGCTATACTCGATAATAACCTCAGTTCCGTGAAAGAAGGAGGATTTATTCACTCAAAATACAACTCAGAATTATCTGAGTTATCCTACATATTAAATAATAGTAATAAACTAATAACCAAACTCCGTGAATCTTATCGCGACCTAACTGACATTGCCGCACTCAAAATATTACACAACAACATACTTGGTTATTACGTTGAAGTGTCGGCAAATCACAAAATAACTTCGGATATATTTATTCATAGGCAAAGCTTAGCAAATAGCATGCGCTACACTACTAATGAATTGAAAGAACTAGAAAATAAAATTCTTACGGCACGTGATGCTGCAATCGGCTTAGAAATGAAAATTTTTAGTGAACTGTGTAGTGAAGTCGCTAAAGAATCTGAAAAAATTGCTCTTGCTGCAAATGCTTTGGCAAAACTTGATATTAGAACCGCATTTGCAGAGCTTGCAGTGCAAAATAATTACGTAAAACCCATTATTGATGACAGCAAAGAGTTCAATATCTGTAGCGGAAGACATCCAGTGGTTGAAGTTAACGATAAATTCATTGCAAATAGCATCAATTTAGCTGGTATACATCTAATTACTGGTCCTAATATGGCTGGAAAAAGCACTTTCTTGAGGCAAAACGCTCTCATTGCAATTTTAGCTCACATGGGGTCATTTGTGCCAGCAGAGAGTGCACATATTGGAGTGATTGACAAGATATTCAGCAGGGTTGGCGCAACGGATAATATAACAGCTGGTTATTCTACCTTCATGGTAGAGATGATCGAAACAGCAACGATAGTAAATCAGGCAACGGACCGTTCCTTGGTGATACTTGATGAAATTGGTAGGGGCACAGGGGTATATGATGGATTATCTATTGCACAGGCGGTGATTGAACATATTCACAATGTAAATAAGTGCCGCGCCATTTTTGCAACTCATTATCATGAATTAACTAAAGTAAGCAAATACTTGAAGAACGTGAAATGTTTTTGTGTAAAAATAAGGGAGTGGAACGGAGAGGTTATCTTTTTACATGAAGTAATTGAAGGCATTGCAGATGAGTCATATGGAATACATGTGGCAAAACTTGCTGGTTTTCCTGATTCTGTTTTAAATAGAGCAAGTGAAGTGTTTGAGGAGCTGAAGGCTTGAATCATTATTATAAGTGAAGAATTACCTATACAATCGTGGTAGTAGCTATAGAAACGAAAAACTTACTTGACACCCTTCGCCAGCTCCCTTATCATGATAGTGAAGCTATTGTATTTGCTTTCGCCAATCTGCAGATTAAAAGGTAAGGATTACTTAATGTATCGGCGTCTTATGTTCAATTTTTTGCAGTATATAGATACTGTATGTCTTTACAAAACTTCATCTACATCTAGATTTTTATCTAAATAAGCTGAACGCGCTTATAAAGCGTTACAAGACATCAAAAAATGCCAATACTCGACAGAGATAGTAAAAGACTAGCTAACTCGGGGATTCTTTGTCTTTTTTTCTGCTTAGTAAATTTCTTAAACATTTGCAGCGTAAGTTAGTTGCAATTAAAAGCAGCTTAATCTTGCTTGTCAAGCGTTTAAAACATAAAAAACGCCAATATTTTAAAGCGGATAATAACCCCAGGGCTTCTTTTGCCTTTTTTTTTATTTGGTAAATTTCTTAATATTTATAGCTAAACGACAATCGTCATCCCGCTACTTGTTAGCGGGATCTAGAGATACCGCGGCGGTATGACGTAGGACTGCTGTCATCCCAGTGCTCCTTTTTTTGTCATCCCAGTCTGGGATCTATTTTGCATGTAACTCCAATTGTGTTTTGGCATAAAACGCGACGCGTATTAGACTTATTTGCAAGCAAAGCTTGCTAGATCCAAGTAGTCAGGGCACTGGGATGACAGGAGAAGGAAGCACTGGGATTGGGATGGAAAAGGCTATTTGTGTGATGCCAATGAGTGATAGAAAGTTCTGCAAGAAGTCATTAATTGCAAAAATTTAATATAAATTATAAAATAAATCCACTGAATAAAAAATATATGCTAATTAGTACAACATCAGAACTGGAGAATACATGTGAAAAGTTAATAGCAAAAAAGCCGAAATTTATAGCAGTTGACACGGAGTTCATTAGAAATAATTTAATCTACTACCCAAAATTATCGTTAATTCAAATTTCTTACGGAGAGAAGAGTTTTATTGTAGACGCATTAGTGCCAGAAATTGATTTATCATTCATTAAGAAAATAATGCTAAATCAGGGGATAACCAAAGTGTTTCATAGCTGCCGGCAGGATATAGAATCCTTACTCACTGTGTTTAAATGTATTCCCACTCCCATTTTTGATACCCAAGTTGCTGCTATGTTTTGTCATTATTATCATGACTTTATTGGTTACTCAAAAGTAGTGGAGCAATATCAAGGAATAGCACTGGATAAAATTAAAGCTAAAAATTCAGATTGGTTAAGGCGTCCGTTGTCCGAAGATCAGTTAGATTATGCAGTAAACGACGTGGTACACCTATATGACCTATACCAAATATTGTGCAATAAACTTGAAGAAAATAATAGGATGGGTTGGTTTCAAGAAGAGATGGAATCAATAGTTGATATAAATAAGTATTTACATAGCCCAAAAGATGCATGGAAGAGGATTAAATTTAATTATGAAGTAAATCCAAGATTGATACTAACTGTTAAAGCAGTTAGTGAGTGGCAAGAAACCTTAGCACAGCGCTATAATATGAACCGTAATAAAATAATCAATAATGCTGTAATAGCTGATTTTATTGAAAAAAATGTAGAGCATGTTGATGAGATTTTAGATGATCTCAAGAGGAATACAAAAAATATAAAAGATGCGGATTTACTAGAGTTTGTGAATATTTTTAATGAAAATGAGAGAAATTGGATGCAGCAAAACAACACCTTATCGAGTAATTATGACAAATCTGTACTTGATATACTCTCAATTATTTTAGATAGTAAATGTAAAGAAAGTAACATATCAAGGAAATTAGTTTCTTCAAAAGATGAGTTAACCGGGTCAATATCTGGACAGACAGATAAATTATTCAAGGGATGGAGATATGATTTTTTTGGCAGGTCAGTTGAATCATTTTTGAACACAAGCTCAAAATTTGAGATTTCAGCAGTGAAATCCGCAAATAATATAACCAAAATTCAGAGTAATTTAGTGGAGAATAACTGTTGCTAAAGTAACTTAGATTTATCGACAATCGTCATCCCGCTACGTGTTAGTGGCTAAGAGATACCGCGGCGGTATGACGGTTAAGTAGGGTGTTATCCAAGTAGCCCTGACTACTTGGATCCAGGAAAATTGATTGTGCACTATACAACATAAAAGCTAGATTCCAGACTGGAATAACACCACCTACAAATTGCAATGTTCGTATAGTTATGTGCTTGACACTGGGATCTAGAAAATCTAGTTAATATATATAGAGAAACCTTAGCTATAGTTTCAAAAGAAGTCGAATGTATTTTGTTATATGATTATAAGTCTAACAGGCGGAATTGGGGTAGGAAAGAGCTTTGTAGCTAATTGCTTTCAAGAGTTTGGTGCTGTTGTATTTGATGCTGATTCTGTTGTACACCAACTTTATAAAGTGGATAAAAGCATAATAAGTTATGCAGAGAAAAATTTTCCTGGAGTGGTAGTAAATGGTGAAATAGATAGAACAGTACTGTCTAAATATTTCTTAGCCTACGATGAAAATTGGAAACAATTTCAATCTTTGGTTCACTCTGCTGTGCTGCGTGAATTAGAATTTTTTATTGCCAAGGAAAAAAAGATCGATAGAAAACTTTTAGTTTTAGATGTGCCACTTCTATTAGAAACAAAATTTTATTTATATTGCGACCTTATTGTTTTTGTTCATGCAGATAGCGTTGTGCAAGCTCAAAGACTTAACGAACGCAACATAGATAAAGAAAAGCTTAATCTAATCTCCGATGTTCAGTTATCTATTGAGGAGAAAAGGAAGATGAGTGACTTTATTATCGATACCAGTGTAAGCAAAGAGTATGTTTTTTCTCAAGTAAAAGATATAGTGGATTCATTAAACCTAAACACGTAGCTCTACGTCATACCGCCGCGGTATCTCTAGATCCCGCTAACAAGCAGCGGGATGACGGTTGTCAGGATCCCAGCAGCCTCCCTCCCCTGTCATCCAAGTAGCCCCCTATGGTGTCATCCCAGTGCCCAGACACTGGGATCCAGGAAAATTGATTGTGCACTATAGCAACATTTTTGATCAAAAACTGGATTCCAGTGTCAAGCACTGGAATGACACCCTTCCGATGGGAACTGCTCTCAAACTACAACAGCATGAGTAGCTACAGAAGCTTTAATGATACAAGAAAAAATAAACAGCTATCATTTTTTTAGTAATTAAGTAAAATAGAGTGAAAGATTGCGAGGAAGTTTTGAAAAATAAGATAAAAAAGATAGTAATTTCAGGAAAGGAAGTGTGGCCAATCATCGAGGGCGGCAAAGGCATTGCAGTTAGTGATGGAAGATCAAGCGGAGCATTTGCTGCAGCAGATGCTGTGGGTACATTTTCTGGTGCAAATGCTAAGCTTATTGATGATAATGGCGAGTTAGTGCCACTAATTTATAAAGGCAAAACAAGAAATGAAAAGCATAGTGAATTGATTGAGTATAGTATTGAAGCTGGAATTAGTCAGGCAAGAATAGCAAATGAAATATCAAAAGGTCATGGAAGAATACACATGAATGTACTTTGGGAGATGGGAGCAGCAGAACGCGTGCTTCATGGCATATTAGAAGGAGCGAAAGGTTTGATTCATGGTATTACCTGCGGTGCTGGTATGCCTTATAGGCTTGGAGAAATTGCAGCTAAATATCAGGTTTATTATTACCCTATTATCTCATCGGTGCGTGCTTTTAAAGCATTATGGAAGCGTGCTTACCAAAGAATATCTTCCTATTTGCTTGGTGGAGTAGTGTATGAAGATCCATGGCTTGCTGGAGGACACAATGGACTGAGTAACAGTGAAGACCCAGAGCTACCACAGGCTCCATTTGAAAGAGTTGCAGAGTTTAGATCTTTCATGAACGAGATCGGTCTTTCAGAAACACCAATTGTTATGGCAGGAGGAGTGTGGCATTTGAAAGATTGGGAACATTGGTTTGACAATCTGCAAATTGGACCAATAGCTTTTCAGTTTGGCACTCGTCCACTTTTGACGAAAGAAAGCCCAATTTCTGCAGAGTGGAAAAAGAAGCTACTCACTTTAGAAGAAGGTGATGTATTTTTAAATAAATTCAGTCCAACAGGGTTTTACTCATCTGCAGTAAAAAATAACTTCATACGTGAGTTGCAGGAACGGAATTCACGTCAAATAAAGTTTTCAGAAAATGCTAGCGAAGAATTTAATAATGAATTTGCAATGGGTAGCAGAGGTAGAAAGATCTACCTTACTGCAAAAGACAAAGAACTGGCAAATACATGGACTAAAGCAGGGTATACAGAAGCAATGAAAACTCCAGATACAACTGTTATTTTTGTGACGCCAGGCAGGTTTGCAGAGATAAGACAAGATCAAATCAATTGTATGGGATGCTTAAGTCATTGTTTGTTTAGCAATTGGAAAGATCATGGTGACCATTCAACAGGACGAAAGCCAGATCCGCGTAGTTTTTGCATACAAAAAACACTGCAAAACGTTATACACGATGGTGATATTGAGAACGAACTCATGTTTTCCGGGCACAATGTGTACAAATTTAAGCAAGATCCATTTTATGAGAATGGCTACGTACCGGCAGTAAAAGAACTGGTGGAAAGGATATTGACTGGGTATTGAGTCAGTGACCTTACCCAGAAAAAGTGGAGAGAAAGTTTGGAATGTTTTTTACAAAAAGAATGATGCATCAAATTGTTCTGGAATGCAATAGTTAATAGTGACGTTGTTTGTTATAAAAAATTTCTATGTATTCAAATATTGCAGTTCTAGTTTGTTGAGCAGGGTGTTGTGAAGTATCAATAAGTATTTCTCTTTTCAATGAGCTAAAGAAGCTTTCTGCAACAGAATTGTCGTAACAACAGCCTTTATAACTCATCTATGTTTTTTATGGATAAGAGATATTGATAACCTTGCGAAGTATATTGTGAACCTTGATCACTATGTAATAGTAGATTTTTGGCAGGTTTACGCTTGTTAACGGCCATTAATAAAGAGTCCATAACCAATTGTTTATTTATTGAACTGCTCATTAACTACCATGCGTGAATATAGATCGATTATTGTTGCCAAATATAGCCATCCTTCTTTGGTTTTTATATAAGTAATCCCATACTTTATTTGGTTGATCGACAATAAAGTTTTGGTCTAATATATTGGGAGCTACTGTCCGTTTGTTGTTTCTTAATTTTAAATTTTCTTCTCAATATAGCCTGAATACCATTTTTCTGCATAATACTTTGCACTGTTTTTAAGTTGCAACTTTTACCCAAAGCCTTCAATTCAGCATGAATTTTAGGAGCTCCATATCTACATTTAGAAACTTGATATATTTTTTGAATAGCTGCGAGTAGCTCTTTATTTGCTGATTCTCTACTGCTTATTTTTCTTGTGGTCCACTTATAGTAGCCACTAGCAGAAAATCCTACATAATCCCTGTACTTTATAGCAGTTACTATATAAAAAAATATTTTACTCTTTTTGACTGGCCAGGGCTTTTTTTTAAATGTCTCTTTCCCTTGTTACTCTTGCTAACTCTCTTTGTAAATCAAACCTCTCTTTGTCGTAAGGAGCCATGTTACCTCTACCTGGAAATGCATCTGCTGCCGACTTTTTTTCGTTGTGTTTCTTTATCCATTTTCCTAATAAACCACCCTTTATTCCTAAATCCTTTGCTATTTTTGTAATTGTTTGACCTGCCTTTCTTTGTTCATTTGCCAGCTTAACAGCTTCCAATTTGAATTCTGCCGTATATTCTCTTGCCATTTCTAATCCTCCAAAATTTTATTTTACCCGAAAAAACTCCTTTCTTTCTCTCCACTTTTTCTGGGTAAGGTCAGTTTACTGGCCTCTCCATGAGTGAGATTGAAAAATTAAGTGGAAATCTGTGAACGGTTACCTTGGATGACAGAAAAGAGTGTTGGAAGGAGGCAATATTAAAAACTTAATTTCAGTCCAGCCAAGAACACATAACCAGAGTTGTTATTTTCTATTTTAGACTCTTTTGTACTAAACTTTACAATATCGAAATAGTATGAAGTACCTAAAAAAAGAGAATTTTCAAGGCTTAAAGCATATGATGTTAACTCGTTTGTACCTTCGCCTGCAATATCCCTACCACTACTAAAATATGTTAAGCTTGATTTGTAAGAATCAGAATGGTAAGCGATACCTGCATTCATATAATACGTATTATTTATTTCAGGATTACGCTTCTCACCAGATTTACCACCATTACCATACGAAAAAATGCAATCAAGATCGAACAATTTTAGCTTCAAACCAAAATTCCAGTGTAGTAATTGATTGCGGCATTCATAATTTTTAGAAGTCCCATCTGAGCAATCAGTTAAATTTTCTCTTGCAAATTCACCAGTTAAGGCAGTAGTAAAACCTATATCATCTGATAAGCTGTTTTTATAGGAAAGGCCAGCAGCAATTAAATTGCTGTACTGTAAGTTATTTTTTCCTGGAACATAACTGAATCCGAGTTGAAAGTTATAGATTTCAGGGGAGATGTAGTTAATTGATGATTGTTTTAACCCTAGTTCGAGTTCATTATAATCGCTATAAATATTGGGCTTGACCCAGAACACCTTGTCTTGATCATATCCAGGGTCACCATCTTTTTTATGATCACCGCGCAAATTTGCATAGTTTGTCCAATGACCATTTACTCCTCCAGCAGCTGCATAAATTTTTGAAGTGTTAATTAACATGCTCTGACCAACTAAACTTCTTTTACCATATTCAATTGATCCAAGTTCCTGGTTTTTTATGATAAAATACCATTCCTCCATGTCTAACTTTTCTATGTCTAACGCTTTTAGGTTTGCAATACCAGAAACCCCTGCCTTAACATTAACCCCCATTTGAGTATTTGGATAAACTTGCTGTAAATAAAGAAAGCGCAAGTATGAATAACTTGAAGTTTTATCCTTAGGCTTAGCATTGAAAGAATCTCTGTTGAAGGCGTAGCCGAATCTCAAATCTATTTTTCCGTCTAGTTCTGCATAAAATATTTCCTTATCCAAAATTGTTTTAGAGCTAGCACTATTCTGCAAAAACAATGATGAAAGCAGTGCTACCAGGTAGTACTTTAACTTCATAAATAAACTTAAATCTTTATAAAAATTTAAGTTTAAACTCAATATAAATAAAAAACAACTTTTCAGAAGGCACCGCTGGTAGATTTTGCTGCCTGTTTTTGAGCTATATTCCCATAAATTATTGATACACTTGGTAATTTTCGCTTTAATAACTGCTTATTAATGGCAGAATGTATACGATTAATTATTTTAGATGTACTTTTTACATCGCAGTTAATCAAAACAAAAAGCACTTTATTCTCATCAATATACCCTAGAAAATCATCACTACGGCAATTTTTATAAAAATGTTCTATGATAACTTTCAGTGCATTATTTGTCTCACTACAGCTACTATTTAAGCCAATCACTCCTATAGCTGCATTAATTTGATGTTGAAAGGCAAAATTTAATATAACGTATAACTCTAGAATAGTGGACTCATTGCCCGGTATATCGAATAAGTCATGGTTTTTATATTTTTTACCCATTAGATATTTATCTCTAAAGATTCCTAGTTTATGGGACAAACTGATATCACGTATTAATAGCTCATAATTTATTTTATTACTGGCAAATTGTGCAGTGCGGAAAACTTTTACTTTTGTCCTGATATCTTCTCCTTTAGCATCAGTTAAGGAAAAATCTATCACTTTAGGTAATATATCAAGTAAATCGTGCCCATTTTCGGTATACTCTAAATAATTCTTCATGTCGTCAGCTGCTCTTGCACTTAAAATATTGATTAACGGCTTATTAAGTAAATTCCCTTCCTCGTATTTTAACAAATTCCTTGCGGCTTGATTGAGCCCTAAAATTAACACGTTTTTTTTCTTATTATCCTGACAAACAGATACCACAGCATCATCTTTTCTTCTTGCAGTTATGAAATCATCCATACTTTCATTCTATACAGCGTATTTATAAGTATAATAAGATTATATTAAGATTTACTTACTTATTGATATGCTTAATTAGGTATAGACAAAATGTCATACGGGATGGCTTTGTTGTAGAAGAATCAAGATTACTGTTTATAGACTTCAAGTTACTGCAAAAAATATTTTAAAACATAGTGATATCTTGACTTTACCTAGTTAATATTCCAAATTATAAAAAAACAGATAGTTCTATGACGACAAGTCTATTACAAGGCAAAAAGGGATTAATAACCGGAATAATAAATAAGAGATCAATAGCATACGGTATAGCAAAAACTCTCTCAGAGCACGGAGCAGAACTTGCAATCACCTACCAGAATGAAATAATAAAAGAAAAACTATCACCAATAGCAGATGAATTAAATGTGGAGCTAATATTACACTGTGATGTTTCAAATGAAAAAATTATAGATAACGCTTTTAAAATAATAGAGAAAAAATGGGGTACCCTTGACCTTTTGGTGCATGCAATAGCGTTTTCCGATAAAAATGAGTTAAATGGCAAATATGTCAATACTTCACTGGATAACTTCCTCAATGCAATGCATATATCGTGCTATTCTTTTACTGCTTTAGCGCAAAGGGCTGAAAAAATGATGTCAAATGGTGGTAGTTTACTTACTTTATCTTATTATGGCGCTGAAAAAGTTATGCCAAATTATAACGTTATGGGTTTATGTAAAGCAGCACTTGAAGCAAGTGTAAAATATATAGCATGTGATCTTGGACCACAAAATATCAGAGTAAATGCCATTTCCGCTGGTCCAATCAGAACTTTAGCATCTTCTGGAATAAGCGATTTTCACTCCATATCAGAATGGAATAGAAATAATTCTCCGCTCAGACGCAATGTTACAATAGAGGATGTTGGCAAGGCAGCGTTATACTTATTAAGCGACTTAAGTAGTGGCACTACTGGAGAAATTTTGCACGTTGATTCAGGATATAACGTTGTGGGAATGAAGGTAGTTGACTAACAAAGCACTAGTTCCTTCGGGTTCATACACAACTCTATCAGGAGTTTTGTGACTGTGATTGCAGAAAACATCGAACATAAAATTCCTATTGATAGAGTGACAGAAAAGCCTCTTATTGCTCCACTGCCAATAATGAACATTATTCCTGCAGCAATTAATGTAGTGATATTTGAATCCTGTATTGTCTTTATAGCGTTTTTAAACCCTTCTTCAATAGCACGTTCCACTCTCTTGCCAGATTTGATTTCCTCACGAATTCGCTCAAATATTAAAACATTTGCATCCACCGCCATACCGACAGTGAGTGCAATACCGGCAATTCCAGGTAAAGTTAGAGTTGCTTCAAGCAGAGTGAGAATTGATAATATAAGAACTACATTAGAAAAAAGTGCAACAGAGGCCAATACACCTAATTTGCCGTAAGTGATGATTATAAATAAAGCCACGGCTATAATAGAGATTGTTGCTGCCATTTCCCCTGCCTTTATTGATTCTTCTCCAAGACTTGGGCCAATGTTTTTTTCTTCAATTATTTTAAGTGGTGCTGGCAGTGCTCCAGATTTTAAAAGTATTGCAAGTTCGCTTGCTTGTTTTTCAGTGAAATTACCGCTAATTTCTCCCTCTCCATTTAAAATTGGCTCACGTATTGTAGGTACTGTTAAGACTGTGTTATCCAGAACAATTGCAAAAGGTTTTCCCACATTTTCTTTAGTGATTTTTGCGAATCTTTTACTCGCTATGCTGTCAAATTTAAAATGCACTGTTGGTTTACCTAAGTGACCAAATCTAACTGATGCGTTAACCAGCGAATCACCACCTATTTCAGTTTTGCGGAATATTGGATAAGAATTACCTAAAGAATCCTTGAGCATGACAGTGGTTTCATGGTCTATATCCTGCACCTTGGCTATGTTAGTGTTTGCCAAATGAAAAGCTAGCTTAGCAGTTTTGCCAAGCAGAGATTTTATCTGCTTGGTATCTTCTACTCCAGGCACCTGCACTAATATTTTATTCTGCCCTTGTTTTTGAACGCTGACTTCCTTTGTGCCAAGTTTGTCCAAACGGCGCTGGACATTGTTTATTGATTCTGCAGCTACTTCACTGATCAAAGAATTTTTATAATGGGGTTTATACGAAATGAGAATTGAAGAATCTTTTCTATTTAGCTCTAAATTTGGATTTATCGCATTAATCAACACAGATGCTTTTTTATAATCATCAATATTATTTAAAGTTATAACGCTATTTTGTACGTTAGATTCAATATTTTTTGTTAGCAATGTCTCTTTTATTTCGTTAGCTAGCATGCTTAGCTTTTCCTTAAAATAGAAGTCTAAGTCTATGTTTAAAAGCAAAGATGCCCCTCCTTTCAGGTCAAGGCCTAAGTTTATTCTTTTTTTCGAAATAAAAAGCTTATTATCAAAGAAATTTGGCAGTGTTATGTATAAAGCAAATAAACAGATGCATAATACTGAAAAAGATTTGACTATAAGTCTGTTATACATAAGTTGTAGGTTTAAAATTGTAATAATTGATTGTAAGTTAAAAATAGATTTTTGTAAAATTCTCTATTTGACCTTACCCAGAAAAAGTAGAGAGAAAGTTAAGACGTTTTTATCATGAGAACAAATTGTGCAGGAATGCAATAGTTAATAGTAGAATGTCTACGTTATTTGTTATAAAAGATTTCTATGTATTCAAATATGGTAGTTCTGGTTTGTTGAGCGAGAAGTATCAATAAGCAGCTCCCTTTTAAGTGAACTTTTCTGCAACAGAGTTATCGTAACAACAGCCCTTATGGCTCATGCTGGAAATGATGTTTTTTGTATTCAATAGAAATTGGTAATTTTGAGAGGTATACTGTGACCCTTGATCGCTATGTAACAGCAGATTTTTATCGGGTTTGCGTTTATCAACGGCCATCAATAAAGAATCTATAACTAATTATCATGTTACTCATTAACCACCATGCGTGAATATAGGTCAATTATTGCCGCCAACAACCTTCTTTAGTTTTTATGTAGGTAATCCCAAACTTTATTTGGCTGATCAGTAGTAAAATTTTGATCCAATGTGTTCGGAGCCACAACTCGGTTGCTTATTTGCTGTTTTTTATTTTTGAACCTTCGTCTAAACTTGGCTTTAATGCCATTTTCTTGCATAACACTTTGTACTGTTTTAATTTTTGCCTAAAGCTTTTAATTCAGCGTGAATTTTAGGGGCTCCATATCTGCATTTAGAAGCTTGATTATTTTTTGAATATCTGCTAGAAGCCCTTCTTTTGCTAATTCTTTACTGCTTTTTTCCTTAGCAACCAATACCACCAGTACAAAACCCTACATAGTTCCTGTGTTTTATAGCAATTTCTATATAAAAGAATACTTTACTCTTTTTCTTTGCCCAGGGCTTTTTTTAAGATGTCTCTTTCTCTTATTAGCTCTTTTTTTAGATCAAATCTTTCTTTGTCATAAGGAGCCTTTGCCTGGAAATGCGTATGCTCCAGACATTTTTCCATCATATTTTCTTACTTAACATACTGCCATCTATACCTAGATCTTTTGCTATTTTTGTACTTGCTTGACCTGTTTCTTTAACCAGCTTAACAGCTTCTAATTTGAATTCTGCTGTATATTCTCTTCTATTTGTCATATTTTGAAAAAACGTTTTATTTTACTCCAAAAACGTTTTAACTTTCTCTCTACTTTTTCTGGACTACTCCGAATCGGTTGACAAATTGGACGTTTGATAAGCATAATTTGGAGCTTCTTGTGTAATGACTATATCATGAGCGTGACTCTCTCTTAATCCTGATGCAGTAATAGTAACAAATTTACAATTTTTTTTCATCTCTTCTATATTCCTATTACCAGTATACCCCATTGCAGCTTGCAATCCGCCAATCAATTGATGGATTACTCCTGAAGCTGGACCTTTGAATGGAACTCTTCCTTCCACTCCTTGTGGAACTAATTTGAGTTTTGAATCTTTATCTTGAAAATAACGGCTAGCTGAACCTCGTTTCATTGCACTAATAGATCCCATTCCTCGATAGCCTTTATATGCTCTGCCCTTATACATAATAATCTCACCTGGGCTTTCGTCAGTGCCAGCAAAAATCGAACCAATCATCACAGAGTCAGCACCAGCTGCAATAGCTTTTGCAACATCTCCTGAGTATTTTACCCCACCATCAGCAATTAGTCTGACGTTTCTTGCTCTACACGCCTCTGCAACATTCTTGATTGCAGAGAATTGTGGCACACCAACACCTGTAACTATTCTGGTTGTACAGATTGATCCTGGTCCTATTCCAACCTTCACTGCATCAACACCCGCATCAATCAACGCTTCAGCAGCCTCCTTTGTTGCAATGTTTCCGCCAATTAATTGCGTATTAGGATACATCTTTTTTATTTCCCTAATGGTATTGATAACGTTTTCGGAATGACCGTGAGCAGTATCCACAACAACTACATCAACTTCTTCTCCGATCAAAGCTTCACATCTGTCTATACCATCTTTTTTACCAGTGCCAATTGCAGCGGCAACTCTGAGACGCCCTTTACTGTCTTTACATGAATTTGGGTATCTATTGTATTTTTCAATGTCTTTAACCGTAATTAAACCTATACAACAAGAATTTTCATCTACGACCAAAAGCTTTTCTATTCTATTTTCATGCAACAATTTCATTGCTGAGGCACTATTCACTCCCTGCTCCCGCACTGTCACTAACTTATCTTTTGTCATCACTTCGGAAACTTTTACATTCATGTTCTGGTCTTCAATAAATCTCACATCTCGGTTAGTTAAAATTCCAACTAACTTGCGTTGATCGACTACAGGAATGCCAGAATAATTGTGCTCTCTCATTAATGAAATTGCTTCCGCAACTGTTTTATCCGGTGAAATCGTAATTGGGTTATACACGATCCAACTTTCATATTTTTTCACCCTTCTCACTTCTAAAACTTGTTCATCTATTGATAAATTCTTATGTATGCAACCTATCCCTCCATGTTGGGCAATAGCTATTGCAAAGCCCGATTCAGTAACAGTATCCATTGCAGAGGATATGAGAGGGATATTTAGTTCTATACTATTTGTTAAATAAGTTTTTGTATCTGCATCGCAAGGCAATATATTAGAATAGGCTGGCAAAAGAAGTATATCGTCAAACGAATAACAAGCTTCCATTTTTTTCATAGGCTTTATTTAAAGCTTATACGCCAATTAATTAAATTGCAATAGGCAAAATTAGCTAGGAGCCTTTAATTGTATAGCTCTAACTGTTTTTAGGAGATAGAAGAGCTATATGGTTGCTAATACATTTTATTGCAAAATAAGCATTCTACATTATTTGCCAGCAAACAAAACTGCTCAATAGTTAAGTTTTCTGGACGCTGGTTTCCGCTCAATTTAGCGTTTTCAAGGACAGTTTCAGCGTGGTTCGTTATATTTTGCAAGCTATTTCTCAGCATCTTTCTTCTTTGAGAAAAAACGACACGTGTTAATCTTGTTAAGGTTTCCAAATTTACTGCAAACTTTGGGGTAGGCAAAGGATTTACTGTAATTACTGAAGAATGTATTTTTGGTCTTGGAAAAAACTCTTTAGGTTCAATATCAAATTCCTTTTTTATATCACATAGCAACTGGCTTAGCACTGATAAGGAACCATAATCTTTAGAATTGGGTCTTGCCGTAATGCGATCTGCTACCTCTTTTTGAAACATTAATGTCAAGTTCGTAAAAAATTTTATATTATTTAACCACTTTAAAAATAACACTACCGAGATATTGTAAGGCAAGTTAGCAATAACTTTAACTGGGCGCTCTATCAGCTCTTCTTCTGTAACATGCAGTGCATCCGCTTCTATAATTCTATACTTTCCTTGATGCTCATTTAGCAGTTGGTCATGGTGTTTTACTAAATCTCTATCTTTTTCTATAGAAAGTAGAGACTTTGGATTATGCACCAATATTTCTCTTGTTAATGCACCATATCCAGGACCAATTTCAATGACATTAAAATTTTCCAGACTACCAGCTAAAGCGACGATTTTTTTTGTTATCTCACTCGATAAAATAAAATTTTGCCCTAGACTCTTTTTTGGCTTCAGTAAAAATTTTTTCATATTATTTTCATTATACAGTATTTTAAAAATTAGTTGACTAAAATTCATTGATAATTGTATATTATTAATGTGTTTAACGCCGGCTTAGCTCAATTGGTAGAGCAACTGACTTGTAATCAGTAGGTTGTCAGTTCAAGTCCGACAGCCGGCACTCTCGCCCATATAAGTAAAGTTGATGTCCTTTTTAATAGTAGCAAATTGGAAAATGAATGGAATGCGTTCTTCATTTGTTGACTTTATAGGCAAACTTAACAACAAGAGCAACGAAATTACCTCTAAGCTAGTGATTTGCCCTCCTTTTACATCATTGCCAGATAGTATAGAGCTAAGCAATAATATTAGTATAGGAGCACAGAATTGCCATCAGAAAAAGTCCGGTTCTTACACAGGTGAAATTAGCGCAGAAATGTTAAAAGAACTAGGGTGTACTTACGTAATACTTGGGCATTCTGAAAGGGCTAATGAAAAAGATAGTGAAATAAAACTTAAGTCGGAAATAGCAATAGAATCAGGCTTACACCCAATTATCTGTGTAGGTGAAAATTCAGAAGATTATAAGAATGAAAAAACAAAAGAAGTAATAGAATATCAATGTAAAAACCGTTTGCCAACACATGGTAAATATACCGTAGTATATGAGCCAATATGGGCAATAGGTACAGGTCATATGCCAAATAATGATGCAATTACTGAGGTGATAGAGGTAATAAAATTGTGTACTGGTAAAAAACACATTATATATGGTGGTTCAGTTAGTTCAGAAAATATAGAAAATTTGTTAAATATTTCAAATTTATCAGGAGTTTTAATTGGCAGTGCAAGCTTAGATTTCGATCACTTTTATAAAATTATACAACAAGTTGAAAAAAAGTTTTCTCTTATCAATTCTAAAATCAGCAACTAAGAATCCTATGATAAATGTCATCATTCCAGTGTCAAGCATATATCTGTACGAACATCTAGTATAGCTAAAGTAATCTAGAAAATTAACGATATTTTATTCCCCGGTGAACGCTCTATTTTGTTTTCCAACTCTAGTTCCAAAAGAGCCATTAGAGCTATGTTGGTAGAAAGTCCGCTTGCTAATATAAGTTCATCTATATCAACAGGTACAGAGTTAATATGATCAACTATAACAGATTTTGCCTGTTGTAATTTTTCTTGTTTTTGGTTAACAAAATGGTGCTCAACATCAAATAGGTTTTTTTGCTGCGGAGGTAAACTAAACCTAATACTCTCTATTATGTCATCAGCGGATTCGATAAGCTTAGCACCGTTTTTAATTAAATAATTACTACCACTACAGCGTGAATCTAAAGGGAAACCAGAAACTGCAAACACCTCTCTCCCTTGATTTAAAGCAAAATCTGCTGTTATTAGAGAGCCAGAACGTTTCGATGCTTCAATCACTGCAACACCTAGCGATAGGCCAGATATAATTCGATTCCTTTGAGGAAAATACTGAGGCTTTGGTTTAGTAGCAAATGGAAGCTCAGTAATTACCAACCCACCATTCCCAGTGATTTTTTTGTATAGATCAAAATTCTCTTTTGGATACACCACATCAATTCCGCTTGCTGTAACAGCAATAGTGGGGTGATTTTTGTATATTACACTGTTTGCTGCAGTATCAATTCCTCTTGCAAGTCCAGAAATGATAACAAAACCAGCTTCACTTAAATCAAGTGCCAACTTATTGGCAAAATTTCTTCCATTCATTGAAGAGTTACGCCCACCGATTATTGCAATTATCTCACGGCTTAATAATGATATATCACCAAGCGCAGTTATTACAGGAGGACAACTAGGGATATTTCTTAAAAGATCAGGGTAATCTGGGTCACATGCGGGTATAATTTTAGCTCCAATTCTTTCTGCATTATTGATTTCTTCTCGTGCATCTTGAATGCCATACACCTTATTATTAGCCACCCTATTGAGATATTTCAACACCTCATCTAGCGATCCATGTGTTCTTAGTATACTAAAAAACTTTATTGGTCCTATAGTTCTAGCCAAGCTTAACCATACTTCTAATTCTTTGTTGTTCAATTTATTTATCTTCATAAAAGACTTGAATTTCTTATCAATTTAGTGTACCCAAGATAATACAAATATACAGTGTTTTATGACGCATTTTGTTACAGATAAATGCATAAAATGTAAATATACGGACTGTGTGGAAGTATGTCCCGTTGACTGCTTCTATGAAGGTAAAAACATGCTCGTGATTAACCCAGATGAATGTATTGATTGCGGAGTGTGCATACCTGAGTGTCCGGTGGATGCAATTGTAACTGATGATTCCATAAAAGATATTTTAGAACTAGATGAAGAGTTGCTGAGCAGCGAACAAAAAACTTTCAAGTCATTTTACAACATAAACGTAGAATACTCACAAAAATGGCCAAATATCACAGCTAAAAAACAACCTCTCTATACTGCAGAAGAGTATAAGGAAAAAAAGGATAAAACAACTTATTTTGATGAAAATTTAGAATAATGCTACTGAAGGAAAAGAAACTTTTTGTATTTCAGGGTTGTTGTTTTTGGTTGCTGAAAATAGTTGCGTTATCTAAGTTGTTATGCTGATAAATTAGTATCGATTAACTTAAGGATTAAGGAAAAAGGCTTATTGACTTTTGAAATATTTGATTATAAAATTAGCTATTAGCATCAAATCTTGGGGGTAAGTTGTGAGTATAAATAAAAGAGAAACCATTAAAAAGATTGAAGGGTTACTTTTTCAAGTGAATGGTGATCTTGAAAAAACATGTGATCTATTATCAACAGTAGAGTTAACCGAAGATGATATTAAAATATTGCTGAAAGAGATGATAAAAGAGTATCATAGCTTATCTGAAAAGATTTCTTATAGTTGTGGAATTACTGCAGGCGGTGCACAAGATGCCAACGCAAACAGCTTCAACGAAGTTTTTAAGCTAGGTTCACAAGAGTTAGCATTAGCAATGATGTCAGATTTCAGAAAGTCTTATGATCAAGAATTATTTAAGAAATATAAAAAAGAAGAAATGTCTTATCCTGAAGGAGAAGGAATACAATTTATTAGAGAATTGAGAGTTTTAAGTAGAATACTTACTATATCTTTAATAAGGAAACTTGATGAAGTTTACAAGTTTACTCCAGAAGAAATTGAGCGTTTGAAGGAATATATATTAGCTAGCAACTATGATACAAACAAAAGTCTTTCTGATATAGACAAATATATGCATGCACTATCTGCCTTAATTAGAAACCCCTCACTTGATACAAAAAAGATATTTGAGCTAAATAATCGAATGATAATACACACTACAGCCTTAATTGATTTAGTAACTAGTGGAGTAGTGAAAAAAGAAGAAGCAAAAGAACAATCTGCTGAGGATTTAGAAAAGCTTATCTGTGAACAGTATAAAGGTGCAGCAAACACGCCACTACCGTTGCCGAGCACGCTATTTGAAGTGGATAAAAAAAGTGCTTGAAGAAAGTAAGAAGGTCTTATAGTTAGCCAAAGTAGGTATTTAATAAGCTTAATGTAACCATTATATATGCTATATAGTAAAACATAGAATGCTTATGGTTCCAACTATAGCAATTTTAAGTGGTGGGTTTTCTTGTGAGAGAGAAATATCGCTTATGAGCGGAAAAGCAGTAAAGAAGGCGCTCGATAGCCTTTCATATAATGCAATAGAAATAGATGTTGACAGCAATATTGCTGAAAAGCTTAAAAAAATTAATCCGGGCCTTGCTTTTATCGCTCTGCATGGACCTTATGGTGAAGATGGCTGCATTCAAGGTTTATTGGAAATCTTAGGTATAAAATATACACACTCAGGAGTTATGGCTTCTGCCGTTGCTATAAATAAAGTGATGTCAAAGCATATATTTCGATCCCTTAATATCGACACTCCAAAAGGTTATGTAATTAGCCGAGAAGATGTACTAAAAAATAATATTAAAATCGATTATCCGTACGTCTTAAAACCAATTAATGAAGGTTCAAGTATTGGAGTGTACATAATTTTCTCGCACGAGGATTACTTAGAACTGAAAGATAATAGTTCTACTATAATGGAAAAGATGATCGTAGAAGAATACATACCGGGCATAGAGTTACATACTGCTGTATTGCTGGATGAAGCAATTGGCACTATAGAAGTACGACCAAAAAATAAATTCTATGATTATGAAGCAAAGTATACAGATGGATTTGCAGAACATATATTTCCTGCTAAAATTCCTGACAATATATATAAAATGACCTTGGAACACGCACTGAAAATACATCAATTTTTAGGATGCAAAACTATTTCCCGCTCAGATTTCCGTTATAATCCCAAAAATAACACTTTAAAAATGCTTGAGATTAATACACATCCTGGCTTTACTGAGTTATCGTTAGTGCCAGAAATTGCAAAATTGGCAAAAGGAATCAATTTTAATGAATTAGTTAAAATTATTATTGAAGATAGTTTGCAGCACAAAAATATTAGGGATTTAAGTCATGTTGAGCAGTATTACTAGAAGCCAAAGGAGTTTTTTGCGCAAGTGTGCCTTGGTTATTATCACAGCACTTTTTCTTACGCTAATACTCTACAGCTCACTTGATAAAATAATAAATCGATTTAATTACTACTTTACTTGGTATAATGACTGCCTATCTAGTTTATTACTCAGTAGTGGATTTTCAATCGACGAAGTAGTCGTGAGCGGCAATAAATTTACAAACAAAAAGGATATTCTAAGTTTGACAGATAGAACGCAACCTATCCTGTATATATCACTTTCAAAACTTGCCGGTAACATACAATCCGTAAGCAGATGGATAAAACACGTAAGAGTTCACAGAATTTTGCCCAATACTCTACACATTAATATAGATGAGCATAAACCGTTTGCTCTCTGGAAAGATAATAACAAAACCTCGGTAATTGATTTTGAAGGTAAAGTGATCGTAGATGACTATCTAGTAGATGATCTTGTTGTAATTACAGGACAAAACTCATTATCAAACCTAGAATTTGTTAAAGATGTGTTAGAGAGTAAAACTCAATTAAGTGACCACATTTCTTCTTTTGCTTATATAGGGAATAGAAGATGGAATATCATACTTGATAACGATTCCACAGTAAAACTGCCTGAAGATAACCCTTATAGTGCATGGGACTATTTAAACCACTTGCAAAATACAACTGATTTTACTTTCAGCAATTGGAGTATAATTGATATGCGTATTACTGATAAAATCTTTGTGAAGAGGTGATCTGCTGTAATCCAAGTAGCCCCTTTTCCTGTCATCCCAGTGCCCAGACACTGGAATCCCGCCGCGAACCGTCATACCGCGATTCATTCGCGGTATCTCTTAACATAGATCCCTTATTTAACCGCCATACCTTAACATAGATCCCGCTAACACGTAGCGGGATGACGGTTGTCGTTTAGCTATAAATATTTAAGAAATTTACCAAACGAAAAAAAAGGCAAAAGAAGCCCCGTGGTTGGCTAATTACTTACATTATACTTTCAAGTATGGCGTTTTTTTATTCTAAACGCTTAATAACCGCGATTTAGCTGCTTTTTAATGCAACTAACCTTTAGTCATAAATGTTTAAGAAATTTACTAAACAGAAAAAAAGGCAAAAGAAACCCTAGGGTAGCTAGTTATTCACTATCCATTTTTTAAGTTGGCGTTTTTTTATGTTTTAAATGCTTTATAAGCGCATTTTAGCTTATATTAGGTAAAAACCTAGAAATTTTATAAAGACATAAGGTGCACATAGTGCAAAAAATTAAACATGAGACGCCAGATACGTGAGTTTTTTTGTCATTTAATCTGTACAGAGAAGATAAATAAATAGCTTCAGTTTCATGATAAGGGGGCTGGTGAGGTTTGTCAAGGAATTTTTATGCAAGAGATCTATTGAAATGCCCCTGTAAAATTATACTATTAATTAGTACACTATAAATTTAAAATTATAGATATGTTAAGCAGATTGGTAATTTTGCTATTAGTTTTTATACTTCCTTTTTCTTCATACTCATACCAGTTTAGAACCAAAGCAAAGCAAGCAGTAGTCTTAGATTTAGCTTCAGACTCATTCATTTTTGACCATAATTCTGATGAAAAAATGGCCCCATCTTCAATGAGCAAGCTAATGACTTTATATATAGCCTTCGATTATCTAAAAGCTGGAATAATACACATGGAGGATAAATTTCGAGTAAGTAGAAAAGCGTGGGAAAGGAGAGGCTCTTCTATGTTTTTGAAAGAAGGTCAATCCGTTACGGTGAGGGAATTACTTGAAGGAATTACAATAGTCTCAGGCAATGATGCCTGCATAACACTAGCCGAGGGCATTGCAGGATCAGAAGAGAATTTTGTGGCTGAAATGAATGAAGTTGCACAAAATTTGAATCTGAATGACAGTCATTTTGTCAACTCAAGCGGGTGGCCAGATGAAGATCATTTTATGAACGCAAAAGACTTGGTAATGCTGGCAAAAAGGATTTTCACCGATTTTCCTGAATATTATGATTTATTTTCCGAACAATATTTGACATATAATGAAATTGTACAAAAGAATAAAAATCTTCTACTTTTTCACGATATTGGGGTTGATGGCTTAAAAACCGGTTATACAAATGCTGGTGGTTACGGCATTGTAGCATCTGCAAAACGAAATGATAGGAGAATTTTTGCTGTCGTAAATGGTTTAAACACTGAGAAAGAGCGAATAGAAGAAGCAAAAAGATTGATACAATACTCCTTAAATCATTTTAACACTAAGAAAATATTCGTTAAAGACAGCGTAGTTGAGGAAGTAAATGTTCTCTATGGAAAAGATAGAAAAGTGCCTATTACAGTTGCAAACGATGTTACCATAACTTACAACCGCAAATTGCATGACCAAATTAAGGTGCGTATTGAATATAAAGATATGATACCTGCACCCATTAAAAAAGGTCAAGAAGTGGGCAAAGTTTTTGTAGAAATACCAGGTATTGAGCAACAAACTACACCACTTTATGCAGCAAATGACGTGCAGGAATTGAATTTCGTAGAAAAGTTTTTTAGGATGTTGTTTTAAGTTTGATATTAAAGCAATTCCGAAAGAGAGATCTATTGCACTTTAGTGTAGTTTTAACTAACAATTTCTGTTACAATACAAGATTGAAATGTTACGAAAATGTGCTGGTTGTATTTGTTGCTGTCTAGTATCCTAGAGATACTGTGGGCTGTAACGCTAAAGTTTAGTAACAGTTTTACTAAAGTTGTGCCTTCGATTGCAACATTGGTAATTATGATCATTAGCATTTACTTTTTATCTCTTGCAGCATGCTTTCTACCTATTAGGGTATGCTATGCAGTTTCCTCTGGAATATGCACAATTGGAATAACTATAATTGGTGCAACCACTTTCACAGAGAATATTAATTTATCTCAAGTTTTATGTATCGTTTTAATTGTAATAGGAAGCATAGGGCTAAAGCTCTCTATTTAAACCTAAAAATTTATGCATGAATTGGATATATTTACTCTTATCGTCACTAATTGAAGTGTTCTGGGTCATAACACTTAAGCATAGTTATGGATTTACTCATCTCGTACCATCAATAATGAGCATACTCTCCATGGCTCTTAGTACATATTTACTTTCGCTCGCTACACGTTCTATACCTATCGGAGTATGCTATGCAATTTGGACTGGAGTGGGCGCTATAGGAGCTTCGATACTTGGAGTTTACCTATTTGATGAACCAGTTAATTTATTCGAAGTAATATGCTTGATTTTAGTTACATTCGGGATTATAGGATTAAAATTGTTTGATACTGCAAAACAAACTGTTGATAAAATGGAATAAAAGATCCCACTGGGATGAAAGAAGCAGATACTCCATATTGTCATGCAAATTGGAATCCAGACTTTTTTCTATATAGCATGGTGAAGACGGGAAACCGTAACCGTTCACACAATGGCGTCAACTTAAGGAAAAATGTCAGAGATTGTGTATAAAATTTCTCTCCAAATTTTTTATCATTAAATTATCCAAAGAGTGCAAGGGACAGCACTTTTGTTTCTGTTTTATTTCAACAAAGAAGTCTAAAATGTGTCCTTTTTAGGTGAAATATGCAAAAAGGAAAAAACCTTATTCTACAAATTAAAAATATAATATACTCGAAAACTTTTCAGAAAATCCATTGTGTTGAGTTTTACACGAACAAGAAAACTTCCTTTTTCGACAGTATTTTCTATGATTTTAAAGTTAGTTAAAAAAAGTTTGGGAATAGAATGTGAACTTATGGAGCCATTGACATGTACCCTCAAAGCAAGCTTTTTCTAAAGCAAGATATAAGATTTGCCATACAGGCTTTCAAGAATCTAAGCATCCAAACAGCCTATCAGGATGAACCTGAGTTGGAGAGGCTATAGACTTATTGCAGCAGATGGTTCTGGTATGAGATTACCCAGCTCTGGGGAAATTGTATCCGAGTTTGAACCAAATGGAACAACAGGCACCATTGGCAATTTGTTTGTTGATTTGTGTACTTCATTGATTTGCAGTGCTCGTCTTGCAGCTTGGAATATAGGTGAACAAACGTTGGCGGCAGAGCAATTACCCGAAGTTATCACTCAAATGCGTTTATTAAATCAAGAGAAATTATTATTTATCTATGATCGTCTTCAGTAAAATTCATTCAGCAGCATTATAATTTGGAAGTAGATTTTATTTTTCGCTTGCAAAAAAGAAATTATAGTAAGCTATGGGAACGCTGGCGAATTAGATTTTGATTTTATATTAGAAAATGAAAAGCTAAAAAATAAAATGAAAGGACAGAAAGTAAGAGTTATAGTGCTGACATTAGCCAACTGAGAAACAGAGTTTTTGACCGAGACTTTGGAGCAAAGCTTATGTGTTAAGGTGGCACATAGAGAAGTGCTATAAACGACTCAAAGTAGGAGCAGAGTTAGAGAATTTTTCTGGAGAGGCTGTATTACAAGAATTTTGGGCAAACTTGGTCATGTGCAATATATTATCGCTTCATATATGTGATGCACAAGGGCCTTGGAACCCAGATCAAATTACTGAGTATCGTTTAAATTTTTCAGTTTTATTTAGTGTAATGAGACAGAAACTCTATCAGGTACTTATTGCGCCAAAAAACTTTCAAGCCCTTTTTAAGTATACGCGCTAAAGTTAAAATCCGACCGGGACAGCCGCAATAAAGTAGATAAGCCTAAACGCCATCATGTCTTTAGGAGAGTTTGCTAATGAAAGTTCTTAAGTTGACGCCATTGGCTGAACGGATACGATTTATTTCAGTGCATGAGCTGGTCCTTTTCGGATTTTAGCGCTGTGTACATAACTGCACGAACGTCTAGTTTAGGGGTAAGAAAAATTAGGGCCCGCAAATTAATCCAAACACATAAGTGTAGTGTTACCACCAAATGCTGTAGTGTTAACACTTACAACTTTTTCTGTAGAAAAACGCTGTAAATAATGAGGACCACCAGCTTTTGGCCCAGTGCCAGATAGTCCTCTACCACCAAATGGTTGTATCCCAACTGCTGCACCTATCTGGTTACGGTTGATGTAGACATTTCCAACTGATATTTTTTTACTTATAGTGTCAATTTGACTTTGTATACGACTCTGCAAAGAAAACGTAAGCCCATATCCAGTACTATTTATATCACTTATAACTTCATTTAATTGTGACTTGTTAAAACGTATGATATGTAAAATAGGACCAAATACTTCTTGCTTTAATTGCGAAATTTTTTGTATCTCATAAATATATGGAGGAAAGAAATAACCATTATGAGAATTTGTATCCATGGGTACTTTAAATAACAGATTTGAATCTTTATCCTCTGACATTTTTTGCGTATGTTGAGTGAGCATATCGATAGATGCTTTATCAATTATTGGACCAATATCAGTACTAAGTTGTATTGGGTCACCAATCTTGAGTTCTTGCGCTGCACCGCATATCATTTTTATCTGCTTCTCTGCTATGTCCTCTTGAATAAACAGCACTCTAAGCGCAGAACAGCGTTGGCCAGCGCTGCGAAACGCAGAAAGCAAAACATCCGTAGTCACTTGCTCTAAGAGAGCAGAGCTATCAACAATCATAGCATTTAATCCGCCAGTTTCAGCAATAAATGGCACAATAGGACCATCCCTATTTGCAAGCATTCTATTAATTATTTGAGCGGTTTGTGTTGAACCAGTAAAAGCTACACCGGAAATTCTATTGTCTGGAACTAATATTTTGCCTAAATATCCACCATCCCCAGGAATGAGGTGCAACACATTTTTTGATATCCCAGCTTCATGTAGTATCTTAACAGCTTCATAGGCAATAATCGGCGTTTGCTCTGCCGGTTTTGCCAGCACTGCATTACCTGCTGCAAGTGCAGCTGAAACCTGCCCAATGAAGATAGCAAGTGGAAAATTCCACGGTGATATACACAGGAAAACTCCCCTACCTTCAAAAAAGATGAAGTTATCTTCACCTGTTGGCCCTGGCAATTTTTTCCAGTCGCTCAGTTCATTTTTTGCTATCGTTGCGTAGTAACGTAAGAAATCCACTGCCTCTCTTACTTCCGCTATTGCATCAGATAAAATTTTTCCTGCTTCTACGATCAGAATATAAATCAACTCTTTCATCCTTTCTTCAAGCAAATCTGCAGCTTTTTCAAGGCATTTAGCGCGCTCTACTGCTGAAACATTCTGCCATTCAGTAAAAGCATTATGTGCTATTTCAAGAGCGTTTAAAGCTTGAACACTTGTTGTATTTGACACTTCTCCAATTACATTTTCCAAATGTGCAGGATTCACTACTTCGATAAATTCAGCACTATCAAATAGTGCCTTTCCATCAATTATTGGTCCAACTTGCCACTTTTTTTCACTAAAACCCTTTATATCATCTGCAAATTGTGAGACTATCACAGAATCACTAATATCCATTCCCAAAGAATTTTTTCTTTCTGGTCCCAAAATATCTTGTGGTAATGGAATGCCTGGATGAGGTTCATAATTAAAATTTATAGCTTTTTCCAGTGGATATGAAATTAACTCATCGATTTTAACGTTAGGATCACTTATTTGATTAACAAACGAACTATTAGCTCCATTTTCAAGAAGGCGTCTTATAAGATAAGGCAACAAGTCACTATGTTCCCCAACGGGTGCGTAGACACGACAGCTAACATTTGTTGCAAGCTCTGACATTGCATAATCATATAAGTCTTTTGCCATTCCATGTAAGCGTTGAAATTCAAATCCAGGGTGGTTTTTATCAGCAAGTTCCATGATAGAAGCAAAAGTATAGACGTTATGAGTTCCAAAGCATGGGTAAAAGCTGTTTGGTTTACTCAAAAGTTTCTGTGCGCACATGAGGTAAGATACGTCAGTATAGCTTTTTCTTGTAAATACTGAGTAATCATTTAATCCCAATTCTTGCGTACGCTTGATTTCTGAATCCCAATATGCACCTTTTACAAGCCTCACCATAATTTTGTGCTTTGATCGGATAGCAACATCTTCAACAAAGTCAAGAACAGATAAAGCACGTTTTTGATATGCTTGTACAGCCAAGCCGAGCCCTTCCCACTCAGAAAGTGATTCATCAAGCCGTAATTGTTCAAACAAGATTAAGGAAATTTCAAGCCTTTCTGTTTCTTCTGCGTCTATGCATAGTGAAATGTTGTATTTTTTTGCCTCGCGGCAGAGCTCTAAAACCTTAGTGAATATCTCACCAGCAATTCGGCCAAATTGACTAAATTCATAACGTGGGTGTAAAGCAGAAAGTTTGATTGAAATTCCATGGGATTTAAAACAATCATTTATTTCAGTGGATTCACCTATAGCTTTTATTGAGTGCATGTATGAATTAAAATACTCTTCTGCATCCTCAGTTGTGTGAGCAGCTTCGCCAAGCATATCAAAAGAGTATAAAAACTTACTATTGTCATCTAGTTTTGCGTACCTTAAAGCTTCTTCTATGGTTTCTCCAACAACAAAATGATTACCAAGCATAGACATTGCTTGTTTTACTGCTTTGCGAATGATCGGTTCTCCTAAATTCTTAAGTAACTTAGAAATTGCGTAATAGAACTTCGAATCGCCTTCATTATCTCTCAATATACTGCTACCTATCATTAAACTCCACGTGGAAGCATTGACGAACAATGAAGAAGAATATCCTAAATATTTACTCCATTCTTGATTGGCAATTTTATCTTTGATTAGCTCGTCTATTGTATAATCATCTGGTATTCTAAGTAGCGATTCAGCAAGGCACATCAATGCTATTCCTTCATCATTGGAAAGCGAGTATTGCTGCATAAAGGAATCTACAATACTTAATTTATTGTGTTTGATTTTTTCAATAACTTGTTTTGCAATATTATAAATTCTATTTTTTGAATCAGCCGAAAGCTCTGCTTTTTCTACAAGATAACGTATATAACTCTTTTCATCAGTACGATAAAATCCTTGTAAACGTTTTCTGAGTTCATTAGGTTCTTGTATAGAGCTTATCATATATAATTATCTCCAAAAAATACTCCGACACCATATGTATGGTGAAATTATATCATAACTTTGCGCAGAGCAAATTGCTATTTACAAAGGGATCAGGGCTGGCTAAAAGAAGTCCATGCAATAACTTCACTAAATCAAAAAGATTGTGCAAGTATGTAGCTCAACACTCCACCACACATCAAGTATTTAGTCTCAGTTGCGGTTTGTACACAGCATTTGAGTTGAATTGATTGCTTTGAATTATCCTTTCTTTTGATGATGCATTCTAGATTTCCACCTGGCACTATTTCACCTTTTATGCTTATTACCTCGCTACCATCAAATATCTTTCTGGTTATTCCATTTTGGAATATAAGTGGAAGAACACCCATGCCGACCAAGTTGGACCTATGTATACGCTCAAAGCTTTCTGCAATGACAACTTTAACCCCCAACAATAAAGTACCCTTTGCTGCCCAATCCCTACTTGAACCTGTGCCATACTCCTTTCCTGCCACAATGATGAGAGCTTCCTTGTAGCGCATTGCTGCATCAAAAATCGACATAGTTTCTTGAGAAGGAATATATTTTGTATAGCCGCCTTCGATGCTTACCATTTCATTTTTTATTCTAATGTTAGCAAAAGTCCCACGCATCATTACATTGTGGTTACCACGACGAGACCCATACGAATTAAAGTCCTGTGGCTCAATTCCAAGATTTTTTAAATATATACCTGCAGGACTACTTGAGGCAATATTTCCAGCAGGGGAAATGTGGTCAGTGGTTACGCTATCGCCAAACATTGCCAATATTTGTGCACCTTTTATATCGATTTTATTATTTTTAGGTGATAAATTATCAAAATAGGGCGGATTTTGTATGTAAGTGCTATTTGCATCCCAATTATAGATTTCACTTTTTTCACACTTTATCTTTCGCCAATGTTCATCACCAGAAAAAACATCCTTATACTTTTGTATAAACATCTCACGTGTTACCACATTTTTAACACAATCTTCGATTTCATTGTTTGTTGGCCATATATCCTTGAGATGGACGTCATTTCCATTCTTATCTTTGCATATTGAATCTTTTGTCAGATCAATTTGCACAGTACCAGCAAGTGCATATGCAACAACAAGTGGCGGAGATGCCAAGTAATTAGCTTTGACTAACGGATGAATTCTTCCTTCAAAGTTACGATTGCCAGATAAAACTGCAGCAACGGTTAAGTTTTTGTTTTTAATGCCATCTTCTATATCTTTATTAAGTGGACCAGAATTCCCAATGCAAGTTGTGCAACCATATCCAACTAGATTAAAACCCAAAGCATTTAGATCTACCTGCAATCCAGACTTTTCTAAATATTCTGTTACAACTTGTGACCCTGGAGCAAGAGAAGTTTTAACCCAAGGCTTTGATTTTAATCCAAGTTTAATTGCATTACGAGCTACAAGACCTGCAGCAATCATCACACTTGGATTAGAAGTATTAGTGCAGCTTGTTATTGCTGCAATAACTACACTTCCATCTTGGAGTTTATCGCTTTCCTTTGACTCATTAACTAAAAATGATTTAGAAAAAGACTCTGCCACTTGTGAAAGAAAAACCTTATCTTGTGGTCTTTTGGGACCAGCCATTACTGGCTCCACGCTTGATAAATTAAGCTCTAGTGTGTCAAAAAATGCTAACTCGTCACTACTACGCCACAGTCCTTGCTCTTTCGCATAAGCCTCAACTAGCTTAATCAGCTTTTCTGGCCTTCCGGTTAAGCTTAAATAATCTAGCGTTTTTTGATCAATTGGAAAAAATCCACAAGTTGCGCCATACTCCGGGGCCATGTTTGCTATAGTGGCTCTATCTGCCAAAGATAAATAATCTAAACCATCACCATAAAATTCTACAAACTTACCAACAACGCCTTTTGTTCTTAGGATATTGGTAACCATCAGCACTAAATCGGTCGCAGTTACTCCTTCCGACAATCTGCCAATTAATTTAAATCCAACTACTTCTGGAATCACCATACTAATTGGTTGACCAAGCATCACAGACTCAGCTTCTATGCCTCCAACACCCCAACCAAGAACTGATAATCCGTTAACCATTGTAGTATGGCTGTCAGTACCAACTAAAGTATCAGGATATATGACTCCATCATTATTACACACAACTTGCGCTAAATATTCAAGATTCACTTGGTGGCAAATCCCTGTGCCAGGCGGCACTACTCTAAAATTTGTGAAGGACGATTCTCCCCACTTTAAAAATTGATATCTCTCCAAATTTCTTTTTACTTCTAACTCAACATTCTTACTGAATGCGGAAACACTTCCATAACTATCTACTTGAACAGAATGGTCAATCACAAGATCAACCGGTACAGACGGATTTATATTGCTTGGGTTTCCTCCATTTTTCTTAACATAGTCCCGCATTGAAGCTAGATCAACAACAGCAGGAACCCCTGTAAAATCTTGCATCAACACCCTTGCTGGTTTATAGCTAATTTCGTGATTAGTGTGTTTATTAACGCAGTCTGCTAGTACTCTTATGTCATCTAGCTTTACGTTTACTCCATCTTCATTGCGCAATAAACTTTCAAGCAGAACCTTAAGTGAGCAAGGCAATTTAGTCACATCTATTCCTAAAAATTCACTAGCACTACTTAGGCTAAAATAGTTGTATGACTTCCCGTCAATGTTTAAAGTCGTTTTTGCATTTAAAGAATTGTTCATCCTATCACACTATATTAGTTAAAATTGGAATTACTACCGTTACTTTTTTGTTGTTGACCTTGCTGCTCATACATAGTTTCAAAATCTATAGGATCTAGCATCAGTGGGGGAAATCCACCACTACTTGTAACTCTTGCAATTATTTCTCTTGCAAAAGGGAAAAGAAAAGTAGGTCCGCCAATAAACAAAGCTTGTCTTACCTCTTCCTCACTCAACTCTTTTAAATTTTCTATTGAAAAAATGCCACAATATTTCGTCTCACAAATGAAAGCTACACCATCTTTTATGCCTTCATCTTTTACCGTTGCTTTGACTTCTATATGCAAAGTAATTTCATGAAAAGATTTTTCTTCATTCACTTCTTCTTTGTTTTTCGTCCCTTCTAATTTTGCTGAATTGATATTAACCATTACATTAATATCTGGAGCTTTACTAGAAGAAAGGAATGGCGAATTCGGATTCTCAAATGATAGATCTTTAACATATTGACCGTGAATTCTCATTTTTTGTTGTGGCATTTCTTACGTCTCCTTTAATTAAGTTGAGATATTTAATACTTTCTTATATAATATATTCATTTACAAACGAATAGCAAACCTGATTATAAGTTGATATGAAAAACATATTTTCATTAATAATTAATAATGTTCGGATACTTTATATGCCAAGGAGTTGAGTTACTATGATAGAGCTTGTAATATATGCTTTATTAGCGGCGTTCATTTTTTCACGTTTGTATAATTCTTTAGGAAGGTCAGCCAACCTCAACCTAAAAAAGCTAACTAATGTATTGGATGTAAGCCGAAGTAGAGAAGATGTAGTAGAAAACATTGAGGGTTACATTGATAGCAATGATGAAAATTCAATAAAAGTTACTTATAAACAAATATTAAAAAAAAACAAAGATTTTTCTATTTCCCACTTTATAGAAGGTTCAAGCATAGCTTTTGAATTAATAATAAAATGTTTCAATCAAGGAAATTTGTCTCAGTTAAAACCACTTCTCGATAAAGACTTATATGATAATTTTGCAGGGAAGATTAAACATCGTAAAGAGGTGCACGAGTCTATAATTGTTTCTATCGTTTCACAAAAGATTTTAGAAATAAAGCTAGTAAAAAACGCAGTGTTTATTGCAGTATATTTCCTTTCAGAGCAAATTAACTTCGTTAAGAACAATGAAGGAGATATAATATCAGGTAGTACATCCACTATTAATAAAGTTGAGGATGTATGGCAATTCAAAAAAAATGTTAATTCATCAGACCCAAGCTGGTTGCTTGTTTCTATTCACTATAAAAAGACAAGTAACGATAAGACAAATGATAAGTAAGATGAGTTTTATTTGAAATGGAAAGCAAGCTACGCGAAATAGTACTTGACACTGAAACGACAGGTCTTGACACTGAATCTGGTCATCGAATTATTGAAATAGGGTGTGTGGAATTAATTAACCGCATTCCAACAGGTAAAGTATTCCATCGGTACCTTAACCCAGAAAGAGATATACCTTATCACTCGTTTAAGATTCACGGTATTAGTGAAGAATTTTCAGAAGATAAACCATTATTTTCAGATGTTGCACTTGAATTTCTTGACTTTATATCTAATGATATTTTGGTAATTCACAACGCTGAATTCGATGTTAAGTTCCTTAACATGGAGTTAAGCAAGCTGAATGCTAGGTTAATTTCCTCAGACAGAGTGCTAGATACATTACCTCTTGCGAGGAAAAAATTCGCAGGATCACCTGCTTCTTTGAATGCATTATGTAAGCGTTTTGATATATCGCTAGAGAATAGAGAATTGCACGGAGCACTAGTTGATGCTCAATTGCTTGCAAAGGTATATGTTGAACTTACAGGAGGGTTACAAACCTTTCTGTTTGATAATGAATACAATCAGGACAGTAACTCCACATTCGTTCAGCATAAAGTACGTAATCTAACTCCCAGAGAACATTTACCAAATAGTAAAGAAATTGATGAACATAAGAAACTGTTAGACAAAATTAACAATACACTTTGGAATAAATATATTGAATAGGTTAACCAATAAAGATACAATTCAATTTTACTGAGAGCATTCTAATGGTAAGGTTTATAAGATTATTATCTAATGTGCTAGCAGCATTAGCAGTTGTTTTTTTAGGTTATTGTTATTTCACTAAAAAAGGCATATTTGCCCCAGCAGCGATTCACAACGCAGAAGTTAAGATAGGCGGAGATTTTTCTTTAATTAATCAGGACGGACAGATCTTGCGCAGTAGTGATTTTAAAGATAAATACATGATGATTTTCTTTGGGTTTTCCTCATGCAAAAGAATTTGCCCTATGAACCTTGGAATAATTTCAGAAACACTTGCAAAGTTAGATGAGAAAACTAACAACAAGCTACAAACATTCTTCATCACAGTCGATCCTGAGCGCGATAGCACGGAAAGACTTAAAGAATTTCAGCAGCAATTTGACCACAGAATACAAATGTTAACTGGTGAAAGAGAAAAAATAGACGAAGTAATTGCAAAGTATAAAGTATATGCTAGCAAAGTTGGTGGAGAAGAAGAAATCAACCATTCTTCAATAATGTACCTTATTGGCCCTGGAGGAAAATATGTTACACACTTTGCAGCTGATTTAAATTCAGACGAAAGTCAATCTGATAAGATTTTGGCTGAGATAAGAAAATACGTAAACTGAATTATAGATTTTTCTGTTAATTAGTCGAGCATGCAACTGCATGAGCATTATGATTTGAGAGCAATCTCCATGGGAAGACACACACAACTGTACGAACGTTGTAGTTTGGGAGCAATTCCCACCAGTGGGGTGTCATCCCAGTGCCCAGACACTGGGATCCAGCTTCTATGCAACTTAATTAAAAACGTTTGTTTTAGCGTAAGACAACTACCTTTAGCTCATCAGCTCAGTTATAAGCAAAATTTCTGGATTCCAGTGGGCTTTGTTGCATCGCTACTTATGAAAGGCTAACTATAGTTAGGATTATAAGTAACCTATTGAAAATCTTGTTTTTTTGCAATCAATCTGATCAAATTTAAGAATAGTAATTTATTATTTACATTAATAAATTTAATTCTATTGAAAATAGCTAAAGCATTGAAATTCTTGAATTTTAGCCGGATTAGTGAGTGGTAGTGAAATTTCTTTTACTCAAATTTAGGTATTCACTGACCGTTCTTGTTATAAATACCAGAATAATAAGCTACTGATATTCTCCATCTTTTTTATCTTTAATCCATCATAGCTAGCGATGCAACAAAGCCATTCCAGTGTCAAGCACTGGAATGACATCATCTGTTGTGCAATTTACCTTCAAAAATGAATGTTCGTACAGTTATGGAAGACACATTGGAATGACACTATTTGCTGTCTTCAAAAATAAACATTCGTAAAGTTGTACTTTTAATATGGGTTATCAGTTTAAAAATGTTGCTAATCAGCATATATGAATGTAATATTAATTAACATTCATAAACGAAGCAATACCATGGAAAATAGTTATAATGCCGATGCAATAAAAATCTTAAGGGGTCTTGATGCTGTAAGGAAACGTCCAGGTATGTACATTGGTGACACTGACGATGGATCTGGCTTGCACCACATGGTATATGAGGTTGTTGATAACGCAATAGATGAATCTTTAGCTGGATATTGTGATCAAATTGAAGTTAGCATAAATAAAGATGGTTCAGTATCTGTAACTGATAATGGTCGTGGCATTCCAACTGACATTCATGAAGAAGAAGGAATATCAGCAGCAGAGGTAATAATGACTCAACTCCATGCTGGTGGTAAATTTGACAGCAATACCTATAAAGTTTCTGGGGGATTACATGGTGTTGGAATCTCAGTTGTGAATGCATTATCAAGCTGGTTGGAATTAATTATTTGGCGCAATAAGAAAGAACACTTTATGCGTTTTGAAGATGGTGAGTCTATTGAACCTTTAAAGGTAGTCAACGAAAATACAAACAAAAGAGGAACTAAAGTCACGTTCATGCCATCAACAGAGACTTTTAATGGCATTAATTTCAGTTACTCAACGCTTGAAAGTCGTATAAGAGAATTAGCATTTTTAAATTCAAATATCGACATTACTTTACGTGATCTGCGCAATGAACCATATACAGAATCTCATTTCAATCAGAGCAATCAATCTAAAGACAATTTTGGTACAGCAAATTTTGTGCAGTATTTAGATAAGAATAAGACACATGTAACTAAAATTGCCAGTATGAAAGGAGATGCAGAAGATCTTGGCATCAGCTTGGAAATATCGATGGAATGGAATGATTCCTACTATGAGAATATGTTGTGTTTCACTAATAATATACGGCAACGAGATGGTGGTACGCATTTGGCAGGATTTAGATCTGCACTAACTAGATGTATCAATACCTATGCAACTAATGAAGGGTTTTTAAAGAAAGCAAAAGTAAATTTAACTGGAGAGGACGTTAGAGAAGGTTTAACTTGTGTTTTATCTCTTAAGATGCCTGATCCTAAGTTTTCTTCACAAACAAAAGATAAACTAGTTAGTTCTGAAGCACGTGCAGTTGTAGAAAGTATAGTTTCTGATAAATTGAGCACAATCCTTGAAACTGATCCCAAATTGGCAGCAAGCATAGTAGAAAGAGCAATCAGGTCAGCAAAAGGAAGAGAAGCTGCAAGAAAAGCGCGCGAGCTAGTTAAAAGCAAAAACAATATTGATATTGCAACTCTGCCAGGAAAGCTTGCTGATTGTCAGGAAAAAGCTCCTGAGTTATCGGAATTATTTATAGTAGAGGGTAATTCAGCAGGTGGTACTGCAAAGCAGGGGCGTAATCGTAAAACACAAGCAGTGCTTGCCTTAAGAGGAAAAATTCTAAACGTAGAACGTGTAAGTTTAGATCGTATTTTTTCATCTGCAGAAATAGGCTCTTTAATTACTGCAATTGGTGCTGGAATAGGGAGTGAACACTTCGATATTGAAAAAGCTAGATATCATAAAATTATCATCATGACAGATGCAGATGTTGATGGTTCACATATAAGAACTTTGATTCTAACTTTCTTTTTTAGACATATGCGTGAAGTTATTGAAAAAGGTTACTTATACATAGCACAGCCACCCCTCTATAAAGTTACAAAGAATGCCAAAGACACTTATATTAAAGATGACGAAACTTTTGAAGAGTATATAATAAACTCAGCAGTTAAAAGATTAACACTAAGTGGTACAGCTACAGAATTTAACAACTTGCGCCTTATTTTGAATAAATGCGTTAGCACTTCTAATATTAGCAAAAATTATGATAGAGAAATACCACAAAATCTCTTAGAGTCATTGCTAATTTTAAGTAAAAAGAATGCTCTATCATCGGCTGATGAGATATTAAAGTATTTGAAGTTAATGTACAGCGAATACACTTGGGAAGTGGAAATAAAAGATGAAGAAAAAGAAATTCATATCTCTAAATTGTTTCAAGGATTGGCAGACAAATATATATTTGCACTTAGTATGCTTGAAGGCAAAGATATGCAAAACATATTAAGTTTGCTTGATGGTATAAGTAATTTATTTAATGGTGATTCATTTTTAAAGTCACAAGAAACTGAAATAAGAATCACTTCTCCAAGTACGCTTGCAAAAATAATAATGGACTATGGTAAAAAAGGTTTAACTCTGCAGAGATTTAAAGGTCTTGGTGAAATGAATGCTGATCAGCTATGGGATACTACGTTAAATCCTGAGGCTAGAACTTTATTAAAGGTTGAAATAAAAGATTGTGAAGAAGCTGATTCCATATTTTCAATATTAATGGGTGATATAGTTGAACCACGCCGTGATTTTATTAATAGCAATGCACTTAATGTGCATGATGTTGATATTTGAACTTTTAGCAAAATGTACGAACGTTACGGGTTTAAGCAAAGACTGTGTCATTCAAGTAGCTGACACTGGTTCCTTTATAACGGTGTCATTCCAGTGCTTGACACTGGAATCCAGGTTGCTCACAAGCAAACTAGCATAGAAAGTGGTTACAACGTTTTCGATGAGATTGCAGAAAGGCTGGATTCCAGTGTCAAGCACTGGAATGAAAGCAGTCCTACGTCATGCCGCGATTCATTCGCGGTATCTCTAGATCCCGCTAACAAGCAGCGGGATGACGGTTGTCAGGGTGTCATCCCACTACCTTCTCCTGTCATCCCAGTGCCTCCCTCCCCTGTCATCCAAGTAGCTTGACACTTGTATCTTTATGATGTGAGGCATTAGAGCTAAAATACCTCACAGGGAGGGTGAAGCTGATGCAACGCTAATGCCATTAAGGCCGAATCCCAGATTTTGCTTCCCTCCCATAGAGTTATAGCTCTTCTCATAATAATCCCAATAAGGTAAGAATGGATTTATGGTAGAGGGGTTTGTATGCCAGCAGCGTATAGTTACGACTTAAGGAAAAAAGCAATGGAAGCATTGGATGAAGGAGAAAGTAGAGCAACTGTTGCCAAGTGACCTTACCCAGAAAAAGTGGAGAGAAAGAAAGGAGTTTTTTCGGGTAAAATAAAATTTTGGAGGATTAGAAATGGCAAGAGAATATACGGCAGAATTCAAATTGGAAGCTGTTAAACTGGCAAATGAACAAAGAAAGACAGGTCAAACAATTACAAAAATAGCAAAGGATTTAGGAATAAAGGGTGGTTTATTAGGAAAATGGATAAAGAAACACAACGAAAAAAAGTCGGCAGCAGATGCATTTCCAGGTAGAGGTAACATGGCTCCTTACGACAAAGAGAGGTTTGATTTACAAAGAGAGTTAGCAAGAGTAACAAGGGAAAGAGACATTTAAAAAAAAGCCCTGGCCAGTCAAAAAGAGTAAAATATTTTTTTATATAGTAACTGCTATAAAGTACAGGAATTATGTAGGATTTTCTGCTAGTGGCTACTATAAGTGGACCACAAGAAAAATAAGCAGTAGAGAATCAGCAAATAAAGAGCTACTCGCAGCTATTCAAAAAATATATCAAGTTTCTAAATGTAGATATGGAGCTCCTAAAATTCATGCTGAATTGAAGGCTTTGGGTAAAAGTTGCAACTTAAAAACAGTGCAAAGTATTATGCAGAAAAATGGTATTCAGGCTATATTGAGAAGAAAATTTAAAATTAAGAAACAACAAACGGACAGTAGCTCCCAATATATTAGACCAAAACTTTATTGTCGATCAACCAAATAAAGTATGGGATTACTTATATAAAAACCAAAGAAGGATGGCTATATTTGGCAACAATAATCGATCTATATTCACGCATGGTAGTTAATGAGCAGTTCAATAAATAAACAATTGGTTATGGACTCTTTATTAATGGCCGTTAACAAGCGTAAACCTGCCAAAAATCTACTATTACATAGTGATCAAGGTTCACAATATACTTCGCAAGGTTATCAATATCTCTTATCCATAAAAAACATAGATGAGTTATAAAGGTTGTTGTTACGACAATTCTGTTGTGGAAAGCTTCTTCAGTTCTCTAAAAAGGGAGTTACCAATAGACACCTCTCGGCACTCTAAACAGCATATCAAAACTGCTATATTTGAATATATAGAAATTTTTTATAACAAACAACGTCACTATTAACTATTGCATTCCTGAGCATTTTGATTCATCATTCTCTTTGTGAAAAACATTCCAAACTTTCTCTCCACTTTTTCTGGGTAAGGTCAGTCAAACCTCCATTTTTTTTATATCAATTTATTACTTTTTTTTCGGTTTGACACACTTTTTTGAACATTCCCAACGAAAAAAGAAAAACAAGGTTTAATTTTCTTTTTTATTTGCGATTTATCTATTAATTAACCGTGAAAGGTTACGTGTAATGCTTCTTCACATAATTATCAATAATTGCCTTAAATTCTTCAGAGACATTATCACCTTGTAAAGTTTTGAAATATTTGCCGTTTTTGTAGACTGCTGAAACAGGTTTTTCTCCATATCCAGGTAAGCTGATTCCCAAATTTGCGTGTTTGCTTTCTCCAGGACCATTTACTATGCATCCCATAACAGCAATGTTCATATGCTCTACACCTGGATTTTTTTTCTTCCACATCGGCATATGAGTTTTTATATAGCCATTCACCTCTTCAGTTAATATACGAAAACGATCGCTACTCGTGCGCCCACAACCAGGACATGAATTAACCTGAGGGTTAAAGTGTCGCAAGCCTATAGACTGCAATATTTCCTGACACACCACCACTTCATTAGTACGCGATTCACCAGGACGTTGAGTCAAAGAAGCCCGTATTGTATCTCCAATGCCATTTTGCAATAAATAAGTAAGCCCTGCTGCGGTATTTACCACACCTTTATTGCCCATACCAGCCTCAGTTAAACCCAAATGCAGCGCATAATTGGAAGATTTTGCAAGTGCCATATAAACTAAAATTAAATCTTGTACTTTGCTAACTTTACATGAAATGATTATTTTGTTTGAATTTAGACCAATTTCTTCAGCTTTTTTTGCACTATCAAGAGCAGACATTACAAGTGCTTTGCGCAGTATAACATCAGAAGGCCTTGAATTACTAAGCGAAGAGTTTTCATCCATCAATTTTTGCAAAAGGTATTTATCAAGACTACCCCAATTTACCCCAATTCTAACCGGAAGATCGTGCATTATTGCATACTCTATCACCCTTTCAAACTTCTCATCACGTTTGTCGCCAAAGCCTATATTGCCTGGATTGATTCTAATTTTACCCAGCATTTTGATGTTGTCTGGATAATCTTGAACTAATTTATCTAGCTCATATTGACCGCAGCCTACCAATATTTTACCGTCAAAACCTTCTTTATTTATCTCTTCTACTATATAAGGTATTGCTCTTGCTACCTCCTCTGAGTTCAAGGCAATTCGCACCAATTCTGAACCTGTACGCGCTAGTTCTGTTATCTCTTTTGCATAATGTTTTGCGCTACTTTTTATATTATCAGCATCTATATGCACGCCAAGCGCCATAGATTGTACAACTACAGGATTATTTCCGCCTATCTTTACTTTTCCAACTTCTACAACATGAGTTTTGTGCCTGGAAATCTGCGATAATTCATATGTATTATCATTCAATATCAGGTCTTTATCTAGCATATTATTAATGGCCAATATTGTGATACTATTTTACTGTGTCAGCTACACTGCCAAATGAACTTGAACCATTCAAACTATAAGCATCTACGTTATCCAAATTAGCAATAGAATCATGTGAGCACGTTCTTCTTGATGGAGTTTCTTTTATAGTGACATTTATAGGAGAAACTTTCTTTTCTCGTGTTGAAGTAACTTTCTTCTCTTCTTGTTGTTCACTTTCATGCTGCTTATTTTCATACTGGAAAACTGACTCTTGATCTATAAATACAGCACCCCTTAAACGTGCGATATTAATACCATGCTGATTTATCATAGTGCTCTCTTCATCGTCGACTATGCAAGCTTCCATGTCATTTGGCTCATTATCAAGACTAGCAATTTTTTTCTCTTTTAATTTTTTGATTAGATCTTCTTTATTTATAGCTCGATCTTGTAATTTTTTTTTCTTGAGCAATTCCCTACGCTTCTCATACAGTTTATATGACTCAGCAAAATCCTCATCTGTATGAAAGTTTGCACCACCAGGGTTACCAGGAGGTATGTATCTCTTACTGAGCTTAGATTTAGCTTCAGCACTATGCACAGTAAAAAAGCTAGAAACCAAAAACATTAATATAAATAAAATTTTAGAAAAAACCCTAAGCATATGGTGCTATAGTAAATATCGTGTTTTAAAAGATAGCAATTAACAAACTTTAAGTAAACCAGAATCTTTACTAACTTTACAATACAAATATTTTTCTAAAAAGTGATATGTTTGCTATCAAAAAAACCTACGCAGACTAAGAGAAGAGTAAGGTGTTACAAGTTGCGTAACACCTTTTCAAGAAAAGTGTTATGCAGCTATATGTTTGCAACTTTTAAGTTATTCTGTAGTTTTTCAGTACCATCGGTAGTATCTACATTACTAAGTTTTGCGTCTGGCGTATCTTTAGATAAGTCGTTTTTCTTCTCTTTATCAAGCTTAACTCCCTGATAGATACAGAATGCAACAAAAGAAGCGACCGCTATTGCGGCAACAGCACTGACTATGATACAAGTTGCCATTATTTTTTCTTGATCTGCTACTGCTTCTGTAAGTGTTTTCACTTTTTCTTCTAAACCTGTGAAGTTTTCTTGCAAGCCTGTAAGCTTTTCTTGCAAACCATCGAATTTATCGTTCAAACCGTCGAATTTACCTAATAGCTCTTTAAAATTTCCCGTGAATTCACCCGACAGTTTGATTACTTCTTGTTCCAAACCTGCGAAGTTCCCTGATACCTTCTCTAGTTCTCCCACTCTTTTTTGCAATTCTTCTATTGCTAACTTATCAAGACCCTTAAAATTATACATAATACGTTCCCACAAAGACATTTTTAACCTCCTAGCTAATTAATATATTATAATTTTACATTCCAAATGTTTAAATTATTATTAAATTAACTGTCATTATGTATTGACCTTTTAATAATTTTGTTTGACTTGCTTTTTGAAAGTGCGGAAACTTAAATTAAGGTATTACAAGATTGTTATTCAACCAATATCTCTCTTTTCCCTGAGTAATTTGGAGCGCTGACAATACCTTCCTTTTCCATTCTTTCAACGATGTTTGCTGCTCTGTTATAGCCTATTCTAAGCTGCCTTTGAATGTAACTGGTTGAAACTTTTTGATCTCTTTGAATGATGGCCACTGCTTGGTTATAGAGGTCATTTTCTTCATCCTCCGTTTCATCGTGTGACTCTGTAGAAGAATTTTCATCTTCTTTAGTGATTTCCTCCATGTAGTTTGGCTCACCTTGCATTTTCAGATGATCAACTATATCTTGCACCTCATTATCACTTACAAATGGGCCGTGAACTCGAATGATCTTACCACCAGAGGCCATATAGAGCATGTCACCCATGCCGAGCAATTGTTCAGCCCCTTGTTCGCCAAGTATTGTACGGCTATCTATCTTAGAAGTAACAGCAAAACTGATTCTCGTTGGAAAGTTCGCCTTTATCACACCTGTGATCACATCCACAGATGGGCGTTGTGTTGCCATTATGATGTGTATTCCTGCAGCACGAGCCATCTGAGCTAAGCGTTGAATAGAGCACTCTATTTCTTTGCCGGCAACAAGCATCAAATCTGCCATTTCATCCACGATCACTACAATATATGGAAATGTTTCCATCTTGATTGGTATTTTTTCAAACAGAGGTTTGCCTGTTGTTGAGTTAAAGCCAATCTGCACAACGCGCTCCAATTCTATTCCACTATTCATCGCTTCTGTGATTTTTTGATTATAGTTTATAACATTGCGTACATTCAAATACGACATCATGCGATAGCGGTTTTCCATTTCTTTCACGATCCACTTAAGAGCGACTACAGCCTTTTTTGGCTCTGTTACTACTGGCGTTATTAGATGTGGTATTGCATCATATATTGAAAGCTCAAGCATTTTGGGGTCGATCATTATCATCTTGCATTCGTCAGGACTTAATCGATAAACGAGTGAAAGAATCATAGTGTTAATCGCAACTGATTTACCAGACCCTGTGGTTCCAGCAACGAGCAAGTGAGGCATTTTAGTTAGATCTGCAATAACTGGTTTTCCACTTATTTCTTTGCCAAGCGCAATTGGAAGATTTAAGTTTGCATTTTGGTATTCTGGTGATTCAAGCAAATCACGCAGCATTACAATTTCCCGTTCCTTGTTCGGCAACTCTATTCCCATAGCATTTTGCCCACGAATTATTGAAATACGTGCAGAGAGTGCACTCATCGAACGTGCAATGTCATCTGCAAGGCCAATTACTCTTGCAGATTTCGTACCAGCTTGTGGTTCAAGTTTGTATAAAGTCACAACCGGCCCATAGCATACACTGATAATTTTTCCTTGCACGCCAAAATCACTCAGGACTTGTTCCAGCAGAGATAAATTTTTATTGCTCTCCATTTCATTCAGCTGTTTTCTCTGCAAAGACTCCTCTGCTTTGGAAAGTAAATGAATGCTTGGAAATTCGAACTCACTGAAAATTTCTTTGGTGGCTTTTTTCTGTCTTTCTTTTGGTTGTTGTTTAGTAGTGATTTTAGTTTTATGTTTTTCTTCTACTACTAATGGTGCAATTGAATACTCAGTAGTTTTATGTGATCTGAAGAATGGAACATTTACAAATAAGCAAGCTATTTTTTTACATAAGAAGAATAGAGAGTAAATTGCTCTCTTCCAACCAACAGATCCTACAAGACCTATTAATGTTACTATCACAAATACATAAAACGGGCAGTTATTAACGAGTGCATTCCCTATCATTCCACTGTGTCTGTACCTTGCTGTGATGCCTAGCGAAAGTTGTGGTAATATAGCACATACCCCTAAATTGATTAATATTAAATAGAGAATTTTCAGCAGTATTTTTGCTGACCTGAAGATCAACAAGTAAACTATGGTTGTAGCTATTGTAACACTAGTTAATCCAAGAAATTGAACCAATATATCAGCTAAATATGAACCTACTATTCCACCTAAATTTGTCACTTCCTCATTTGTAGCCGTGTTTAAGGAAGGATCTTTATAGTTATAGCTAAAAACTGATATATATATATATATTAAAAGGGATAGATATATTGCTGATTTTAGATATTTTTTTAACATCTACCTAAAGTAGTAAGCTACTGTATATTTTACAAAGTGAATTGTTATTAGCAATATCATTATAGATAAATCTAATCCGTTGAACGGTGGTATATATCTTCTAATAATCTTTAGTGGTGGATATGTCAATTGGTTCAAGATGTGCATTATGCTACTGACAGTTTCATTATATATGTTCACCATATTAAGTTTAACCAGCCAGTTTAGGACAACCCAACATATTAGAATGAAGCTATAAAGATCAAGTAACGTATTGAGTAGATATATGATTGGATGCATACATATCTATTACACGAAAGTTATATAAAAGACAAGTATTTAGCCTTTTCAAACTCAAAATGTTGTTTTTGCTGAACCAAAAAAAACTTCATTTTTTGAGCTGCGCAAAGCCACCTAAAGTAGAGAATGGACAAGGAAGGAGGGGTGTATAATATATATTAATGTTGATATTTATTTCTTATAAATATCATCTCTATGTCCTATCTCTGTGATAGTTACTATATGATCTAATTGATTTACTCTGTAAATTACACGATAGTCACTAACTCTTAGCCTTCTACATCCTTTTAAGTTATGATGTAGTGGTTCACCAAAATTTATTGGGTCAACTGTAAGACGTTCTTTTATAGCCTTTTGAACTCTTAGCCTTATTATCTTTGGAAGGTTTGGTAAATCTTTTTCAACAACACTCTTTAGAGACTTAACCTTGTAACGCTCTAATCCCACTTAATATCTTCAAAATCAACTGTTTCTGCACCTTCAACATCACGCTCATCAGAAATTTTAGATACTAAAAAATCCTCCATTTCAAGCTCAACTGCTTCTCTAAATAGTTTTCCTGCTAATTCTTGAACGGGCTGTTTAGTAAATTCAGATAATTCAGCAAGATGCTTTAAAGTTTCTTCGCTAAGAGCTATGTTAATGCCTGAATTTGCCATATGTTTTACCGAACTCTACTACTGTAACAAGTATACAACATTTTTTTTAATTTTTCAATAAAGAAAGTTGATGATACGTAAGAAAAATTTTGCCACCTGCGTTAATAAATAATTAAAAATTTAGCATATTTATCTACCCTCTATTCTATTACTTAAGTTAGACCACTTTTTTCTATTAATATTTTTTGTTTATAAAGATGAGCAGTTACTCATCACGCAGTTGATCTATGGATATAATACTACCGTTTGATAGTTTTTCAGTACATTTTTCACTTTTGTATTCTTTATCAGAGTCGATACTGATTTTGTCAAATATTAAAACATCTCCTGAAATTTTATCACGAAACTCACTAATAGCAAAAAACGGTATAGTAATTCGCTCTTGTTTTCCTTGAAAACTCAAACTGACGCTAAATTTATCCTCAGAAACTTTTAAATCATAGAATTGATGCTGTAATATAATAAGCATTTGAGTAGGGTATGACTTTTTCAAACGATCTGGCATGGTCACACCATTAAAATATGTGAAAAATAATATTTCTAAGTGAGGGATAAAACCATTACCTGATATAACATCTAAAGTCTTTTTGATAACTTGAAACTTAGCAGAATTAAGCAGTTTTTTGTAATCTGTTTGCTCCATATAACTTTCACATACGTAAATTTTGGGGAACTTCTGTTACCCGGCGTTCCCTGAACCGTGCTTATAGCAATGAAGTTATAGTGCTTAAATTAAGCAGCTATTGCGTCGACATTGTCTTCAGCAGCAAAATTATCGTTTGCATTTAAATTATGAACTCTTAGCGGTGGTGTCTAACCGAGCAAAGCTACCATCTTTACTATGCATGTCGATCCTTAATCGCCCCCGTATAATTAAAAAACATGGTGGAGGCGCCGAGTACTGCCCTCGGGTCCAATACACCTATTACAAGGTAATTTTATTGCTATAGTATACAAAATGTACATAGCTATTATATAGCAACATTAAATAAATGTCAAGATATTATGACCTTAAGTTGATTTATTGCTAAAACAAAATTAATATTTCCAGTAAAAAATTCTGTGCTCTTAACCTGACACATATGGCTTTTTGAATACTCCCAATGAAAATATTTATAAATAAATATTTACTCTTCTTTTTTATTGTTTTTAGGTTTTTCTTGATCAACCATTTCTCCACCGATCTCTTTTATTTTTAGTATCAACGACTCTGGTACATACATGTCAATTACTTCTTCTGCTGTCACAAATAAAGCCTGATAAGAGTGTGAATTTATTATCCAATTAGGCAATATGTCTTCTGCTTCTATTTTATACTCTCCCTCTTTTTTGTCATATACTGTGTAGCAATATAAGTGCACAGCAAAAAATAATACATAAGAGAGCAATATTCCTTTAAGCACTCCGAGAAAGATTCCAGTAACTCTATCGATAAACCCCAACCTTATGGGTGATAATATGTACATTAGCCAGTTATTTATTATCATGAATATAAGATTAAGTATAATAAATACAGAGATTGTAGAAAGTATGTTTAGTGTAACTTTAGAATCAAAATATTTACTATAATTTGGAGCGAAAAAATCATAGTGATTAGCTGTCAGAAAGACCGATAAAAATAGAAACATTAGTGCGCATAGCTCTTTTATAAAGCCTCTAGTTACCGAGATTATTACGCATAGAACAACAATGAAGATAATTAGGCTATCGAAAAGCATGTTTTATATCTATATGGTTTTCAAGATATAATAGTTGTAAATAACAAGGTTGTAAAATTAATTGTATTTATGCTGCATCAATTGATCTAAATACCTAGCGATCATGTCAATTTCTAAATTCAAATAATCATTTACTTTGTTGTACTGAAAAGTTGTATTTTCCCATGTATAGGGAGTGATATTTACTGTAAATTCCTGATTAATAACTGAATTCACTGTGAGGGAAACCCCATCTAGTGTAACGGAGCTTTTTTTTGCAACAAATTTAATTAATTCTTGTGGGCACGATAGTTTGATTTCATGAGAATCTAAATTTTGATTAATTGTTAAAAATTTTACTATCCCATCAACATGACCCTGAACCAGGTGGCCATCGATCTTATCGCTTAATCTCATTGCTTGTTCGAGATTTATTTTTTTTCCTATTCTCCACGTATTTAAGTTAGCAACCTTCATAGTTTCTTGAGATGCTTGGACTGTAAATGTATCGCTCATTATATCAACAACAGTTAAACACACACCAGAGCAAGCTATTGAATCTCCTTTATTTATAGAGGATAAATTTTGTGTCTTGATATGGAAAATTTGATCAGAGTTGGAGTGAGTGGTAGTATCAGTTATAGTCCCGATATCCGTGATAATTCCTTTAAACATATGGTGAAAATAAATAATTTTACCATGAAAAATTTTTTACAACAACTTATTTCTATTTTGTTATAGTTAAAGTAATTCTGGTTTACCGACAATTTAAAAAACGACAAATTCGTCATCCCGCTACGTGTTAGCGGGATCTAGAGATACCGTGACGGTATGACGTAGGAAAACTGAGCCTGCACTAGCTATAGGCGCGAGAAAGGGGATCGTTTTCACTTACTTGTTCAATAGATTCTATAGAATATTCAGAATATATGAAATAAGCCAAACTCAGAACACATAATGCAGTTAATATTGGTAACCCTATGTTCAATGCTAGCCCAATACTTTCTCTTTTTTCTGGTGGCACTAATCCTTTTAACATTGACACTTTTCCTAACGGAAAATGCCATAAGCAAAGTGTTGATGCAGATGCTACTATTATAAATAGACAAAAATAAGCCTTTTTTGAGGAAAATACAGTTTTTAATGATGATTTGAGTGTAATGTTAGTAGGTGGTAGAGTTTTAGCTTCATTTGTTGCTGGTGAAAGATCTTTAATTGGTAAAGGGTTTGTAGATTTATGAGGAGTATTTTCATGTTGTGGAGAAGGTTGTTGTATATAAACACCTGAAACTAATTTAAGCAATTGCTCTTTTTTTCTATATACTTGTTTTTGTAAATATTCTTTACCTAAAAGTGAGTTACTAAGAGGTTGTGGCCTTTCGAGTATCTGTAATACTTCTGATATCTCGCCTGGCTCTAATATTGCATGTAATTGTTTATCTTGAAAGTAAACAATATTGAATACTGAGCTGAAAATATTGCAAAATGTTTCTGGATCTTGATTTTTGTATCCACTCATCACTTCAATAAATATTTTATCGAGTTTTTTCCCCCTGTGCTCAATTTGGTTATCTATCATAGCTACTCTAGCATCATTTTGTGCTTGTTTTATGGCTAATGGTTTTTCTTTCTCTGATAGTTCTTTGGTCTGCTTTTTTGACTTCTTTTTTCTGTTAGCCTTAAAATACTCTGTGTGCGAAGTAGTTTGACCTACATTCTGTTCTGCTTCTTGAGGTATTGGATTTTCTATACTACCCCCTGTCATCCGAGTAGCTTGACTACTTGGATCCATGTTTCTTTTTTCCTGGTCAAACGCTGGAATAACACCAAATGGTATATTGTTGCTCTGTATAGAAAATTTTGGCAATTGTTGGGAAAAGAATTGTGACGTATTAAAAAAATTGGGTAGACAGAAAAAAGATCTAAACCAGAAAACGTTTTCATGCATTGCAGCAACTACTATCGAAACACGTGTAACTTGTTTTCCATTATTTGTTACATCGAAGCCAAATGAGCCTGTAACTGGTACGATTTGTTTATTTTGTGCATTTTTTTGGTTAGTTTCACTCTGTTCTTTTTTGTCTTCATTTTCAGTTTTTTCTGCATGTTGTAGCTTTTCATTTAGAAATAACTCGATTTGGTACAAGTTGTCCAGGTTAATGTTTTCAACGTCTGTTTGTAGCGTTATCGTTGTGCCCTGCAGAAGGATTTGAGGCGGAGCACTATTTACGAATTCTTCTACAGTTTTATAACTGTTAGTTTTACAGTAGTTATTATATAGTTCACTGCTTTCTTTGGGCACTTTTATGTTGGCTGTAAAATTTTTTTCCCGGGAAAGGCAGATTTTGAAAAAATTAATTAAAGAGTTTATTCGAAATAATCTTATATTAAAGGTGTCTTTATCTGTTGCTGTTAGCTCAAATGAAAATTCTTGTATATTACTTTCAATACTTCTCGAGCGAATAGTACTGATCTTAATTGTTTCGCTAGAAAATGCTTTACTTATGTTTCTGGATTTTTCCTTAAAGAGCTTAGGTAAATCCTCTATTTTATACTTATTCTTAGTTTCAGTATTACTGTTGTGCATAGTTGATACAGCAAATTCATCAACGCAAAGGTAAATAAAAAAGATTAATCAGTCAATAAATTAATAATCAGAATAGGGCAATTTTTCGGATTGTTGATGATATTTAAAATTTCACTATAATGAAAGTTTAAGCCAGCGTTTTTAAGATGAATAAAGAGTTATTAGATGACATACTTTCACTTGAAGATAAAGCAGTTTCCGAAATTGAGAATGCTTCTTCTTTACAAGATTTAGAAAAAGTTAGGCTATCATATTTGGGAAAAAAGGGTGTAATTAAAGCTTATTTTGACAACTTAAAAGAGATAGAAGACGCAGGAAAAAAGCGCAATTTAGGCGAAGTTATCAACGTTTTACGTAATAAGCTAGATCAGCTTATAATGAATAAGGAGAATATACTAAAAGCCGAAGAAGTTAACTTTAAATTGCAGAACGAGGCAGTTGATATCACGTTGCCTGCGAGGCCAGAAAAAATTGGCAAGGTCCATCCACTCAGTAAGGTTCTAAATGAAGTAAAGCTTATTTTTGCACATATGGGTTTTAAGGCAGTTGATGGCCCTGACATTGAAGATGAATTTCATGTATTTGATGCACTGAATACTCCAAGTCATCATCCTGCACGAGAGGAGCAAGATACCTTCTACTTAAAGAATAAAATAGATGATAAAAGAATGGTACTGCGCACTCACACCTCATCTGTACAGATTAGAACCATGGAAAAAACAAAAAAATTCCCAATTAAAATAGTAGCCCCTGGTAGGGTATACAGAAATGACTTTGATGCAACTCATACTCCTATGTTTCACCAGATAGAAGGGTTATATGTCGATGAAAACGTCAATATGGGCCAGTTAAAATTTACTATTCATCACTTCCTTAATAAGTTTTTTGGAGATAAAGGGCTGAAGATACGTTTTCGTAATAGTTTTTTTCCTTTTACTGAACCCT